>NC_014804.1:0-1200000 GCF_000151105.2 Thermococcus barophilus MP
CCCTTTCTACAAAGGGAGAACCATCTGGGATTTTGATTAAAACAAGCGTTAAGGTTTATATTTGGACACTTTAATGTACTCTGGGGATGAAAAATGATTGAACGCTTAAAGCAGATGCTCCGGGTTGAGGTAATAGATGTTGAATACTCCGGGGACAGGATTATAGTGTATGTCCCGAAGGATCAGGTTAGAATTGCTGTTGGAAGTGGAGGTTCTGCTGTAAAAGCTGCGGAGCTTGTCTTAGGAAAAAAGATTGAAATCAGGGGGAGATAGTTTTGATTAAAGATTTTAAAAGGCAGGAGCTTGAAGACTTAGCGATCTCATATATAGTCCTGCTGATTCTGTTTTCGAACTTCGAGATAAAGAACATGCCATACGTGGCTTTGGCTGTCTTGACAGCTTTTGTTTTCCATGAGCTGGCTCACAGGCAGGTTGCGAAGAAGTATGGGTACATAGCGTTCTACAAGCGGTGGGACACCGGGATTGTAATAGCTCTCCTGCTTGGCATAGCTGGGAAGATAATATTCGGTCATGCGATATTTTTTGCAGCATTGGGAGCTGTTTACATCTATGCCCCTTACCAGTACTGGGAAGATAAGGAAGCAGAAGGGTGGATAAGCCTATCTGGACCATTAACAAACATAATAGTTGGAATAGTTGCTCTAATTCTGCTGAAGACGTTGTCGCTTCCGCTTCATGCACTGATATCTTTATTCTACACCGCAATAGTGAACTTCTGGATAGCGTTCTTCAACCTTTTGCCGTTTCCACCTCTTGATGGCTACAAAGTTCTCAAGTGGAACGCTGGTTATTGGGCTGTTGCAATTGGGATAGCGTATGTTCTAAGGTCTCTGGTCTGATTCTTTTAACACCTTTAGTGATACACAGGGGAAAAGTTAAAATACTTGCTGCATTAGGCTATATTAGGGGTGATGCTGATGTACAAAGAGCCATTTGGTGTTAAACTTGATTTTGAAACGGGAATAATTGAAAATGCCAAAAAGCTGGTGAGAAAGCTGAGCGACATGAAGGGATATTTCCTTGATGAGCAGGCATGGAAAGAGCTCGTAGAGAAGGAAGACCCAGTTGTCTATGAGGTCTATGCAATTGAGCAGGAGGAAAAAGATGGGGATTTGAACTTTGCAACAACTGTTCTCTATCCAGGGAAGGTTGGAAAGGAATTCTTCTTCACAAAGGGTCACTATCATGCAAAGGCAGATAGGGCGGAAATATACTTCGCCTTGAAAGGAAGAGGTGGTATGCTCTTGCAGACACCTGAAGGAAAAGCGAAGTTTATTGAAATGGTGCCCGGGACAGTAGTTTACGTTCCACCCTACTGGGCTCACAGAACAGTTAATACTGGAAATGAGCCCTTCATATTCTTAGCTGTTTACCCAGCTGATGCTGGTCACGACTACGGAACGATAAAGGAGAAGGGTTTTTCAAAGATAGTCGTCGAAGAAGATGGGAAAGTAGTCGTTAAGGACAATCCAAAGTGGAAGGAGTAAATTATCCGATTGTTTGTTTTTAATTTTTGATATCTACTTTGGGGTGATTTCAATGAAAGAAAGCCTAAAGGAGAAAATTAGGATCTGGAAGAGTCTTTATGTTAATGCGTTTGAGAATGCAACAAACGCACTGCCGGGGGTTAGGGGGGTTCTCTTGGCTTACAACACCAACATTGATGCACTAAAATATCTTGACAAAGAAGACCTTGAGGAGAGAATTGAGAAAGTTGGAAAAAAGAGAGTTTTTGAGCTGATGGAAAATCCTCCTGAGAAAGTCACTTCCCTTGAAGAGCTTTTCGCTGGAATTTTGAGGAGCATCAAGCTTGGAAAAGCCATGGAGTGGTTTGTCGAAGACAGAGGCGTGCGCAATTATTTGAGAGAGTGGGGCTGGGATGAGCTCAGAATTGGTGGACAAGCAGGAATAATGGCAAATTTGCTGGGTGGAGTTTACAGAATACCAACTATAGTTCATGTTCCTCAGAACCCAAAACTCCAAGCCGAGTTGTTTGTTGACGGTCCAATTTATGTTCCAGTTTTTGATGGAGAATTTAAGCTCGTTCATCCTAAAGAAGCTGTGAAAGAAAACGAGGAGGAACTTATTCACTACATCTTCGAATTTCCAAGGGGATTCCATGTTTTTGACATAGTTGCTCCAAGGGAAAACAGATTCATAGCAAATGCTGACGATTACAATGCTAAGGTGTATATAAGGGATGAGTTCAAGGAGCACTTCAATAAAATTGTTAAGAATGTTGATCTGGCAATAATAAGCGGTCTGCAAGTTTTAAAAGAATCCTACGAAGACGGGACTACATACAGGGATGTGCTTAATGAAGTTGAAGCTCAGCTTGATATGCTTAACAAAAGAAATGTGAAAATTCATTTTGAGTTTGCTTACACTGCAAACAAGAAAGTCAGGGGAGCTCTAATTAATTTGCTGCCAAAGTTCACGAGTGTTGGGCTGAATGAAGTTGAACTGGCATCCTTAATGGAAATAATCGGGGATGAGGAGCTTGCGAGAGAAGTGCTTGAGGGCAACGTATTCTCGGTTATAGATGCGATGCACCTCCTCATGGATGAAACTGGGATTAAGAGAATCCACTTCCATACCTATGGTTATTACGTTGCATTGACCCAGTATAGGGGTGAGGAAGTCAGAGATGCCCTGTTATTTGCCGCATTGGCTGCTGCAGCCAAGGCAATGTATGGTAGCATAGAAAACTTGAGCCAGATTAGAGACGCTTTGAGTGTGCCCACAAATGAAAGGGCTTTCCTCACTGAAGAGGAGCTTGAGAAGGAGTTTGGTGAAGTTGAAAATGGGATAATCGACATGACTGACAGACAGTTAGCATTTATACCAACGAAAATAGTTGCATCACCTAAGAGCACTGTTGGAATAGGGGATACAATCTCAAGCTCAGCCTTTGTGAGTGAATTTGCAATGAAGCGCTGATCTTTTCTCCTTTTGATAAATTTTATATACGCCAATTTACTAATAATTCATGGAGTTTCATTTAAGGACTTGATGCTCTTTAGTGATTTTCAAAGGTTTAACCTTCATTCTAATCATCTGGAGGTGATAATATGCTTTTAGAGGCTCCCGTTTACAAGGAGATATTTGGAGCTGTTAAGATTTATGAATTGCAAAAGTTACTCAAAATGGACACCGAGACAGAGGAAGTACCTATGTTCACAGTCACAAACATCCCAAGGGAGGATATATATCGTACACTGGGAGAAATGGCAGTTGTTGTTCCAATGAAAAACGAAAAGCTGCATTTGGTGGATGGCGTCCTCAAGGCAATACCCCACAAGTGTCCCATCATAATAGTTTCAAACAGCAAGAGGGAAGGTCCTAATAGATACAGGCAGGAGGTTGACTTGGTTAGGCATTTTTACAACCTAACCCATTCAAGGATTATCATGGTTCATCAAAAAGACGCTGGAATAGCTAAGGCATTTGAAAAAGTGGGCTACACTGCAATACTTGACGAGAACGGAAATGTTAGAAGCGGTAAAGGTGAAGGTATGGTCATTGGAATTCTGCTTGCAAAGGCTATTGGTGCAAAATATGTAGGATTTGTTGATGCAGATAACTACATCCCAGGGGCTGTCAACGAGTACGTTAAAGATTATGCTGCTGGCTTTCTCATGAGCGAGAGCGAATATACGATGGTTCGCCTTCACTGGAGGCACAAGCCCAAAGTTACAAAAGGTAGCTTGTACTTCAAGAAGTGGGGAAGGGTTAGCGAGATAACAAACCGCTACCTAAATCAGCTCATAAGCGAGCAGACTGCATTTGAAACCACAATAATGGTAACTGGAAATGCCGGGGAGCATGCAATGACCATGAAGCTTGCTGAGATAATGCCGTTCTCAACTGGCTACTCAATAGAGCCATATGAGATAGTCTATCTTCTTGAGAGGTTTGGCAGATGGGAGGGAGTGGAGGAGTATCAGGATGTCTTTGATCAGGGAATAGAGATATTTCAGATTGAGACCCTTAATCCGCACTTCCATGAAGACAAGGGGCAGAGGCATGTGAAGGAAATGATTTTGATGTCTTTGGCGACGATTTATCACTCGAGCTTGGCTTCAGATGGACTCAGGAAAAAGATAATTGAGGACTTAAGGATGCACAATATAATCGGAGAAAATGAAGAACCTCCAGAGCCAATTATAATGCCCCCAATTAAAGATGTTGATGACAAAAAATGGATTAAAATTGTCGAGAATCATTCTGAAACACTGCTCAAGCTTGGCTTGTAAGACTTTATCTCCACACCAGCTCAGTGGTGGTCAGAGGCAGAGGGTTGTTATTGCAAGGGCCATTAGTGTCAATCCAGATGTTATAGTGGCGGATGAACCTATCACAATGATTGACGTATCGCTGAGAATTGGAATACTGGATCTGCTACTAAAGCTGAAGGAAGAAGTTGGAACATCCTATCTCTTTATAACACATGATTTTGGGGCAGCTCGCTATTTTTCAGCAAAGGGAGGGGGCTCAATTGCTGTCATGTATCTCGGAAAAATCGTAGAGGTAGCGGCGGCTGAGGAAGTTATTCAGAATCCATTGCATCCATATACCAAGGCTCTAATATCCTCGGTTCCTGTTGCGGATCCAGAACTCTCAAGAAAAAGGAAGCCATTGAAGCTCAAAAGTCTGGATATCCCAAGCCCATTAAATCCACCAAGCGGATGCAAGTTTCATACCAGGTGTCCATATTCAAAAGACATTTGCAGTAAGGTGGAACCAGAATTAAAGGAAGTCAGCCCTGGACACTATGTAGCATGTCATCTGTATCAGGGGTGATTTCATGCATCCAATGCTATACAGATCCCTCTTAGCTTCTGCACTTTTATTTTTAGTGCTGGGTCTTATTGCAATGCCTTTCCTTAAACGAGGTGAACCTGCGTTTTATGCCAACATTATAGGGATGTCTCTATTGCTATTGTTCATAATTGGGATATCTGCTCTTCAATACAAAGATGCGAGAAATAGAAAAATAAAGAAATATCAATAAACTCTGTTGGAGTCCAGAATTGACATTATCTCACTGAAGTCTATTTTTCCAATTCCAATGAAGCTGTCAGCGGCACCGTATGCTATAAGGATTTCGTCATCGAGCCGGGCTATTCCTGTGGGGAAGACAACGTGGGGTCTGTCTCCATATTTTTCATAGATTTCTCGGGGTTCCATTATATAGTGGGGAGTGACTGCAGTTATCTTTCCGTTGCTGTTCATGAGAACTGCAAATGCCTTATATACAGCATCCATGTCTGCAGCATGGAGAATTAAAAGGTATTCATCTTTTCCAACTTTAAGAGGTGGGGTTCCCCAGCCAATTTTGTATTCGAATTTTTCTTTGTCTATTGGAACAATTCCGTTGTATGTCTCAATCTCCCTTGGTTCAGAAGTCTCAAAAATATCTTCTGGAACTTCACTGATTACGCATAAATCTTTGGTTGTTCCGTTTTCCCTAATTGTTGGTCTCTGAAACATTTTTAATCCGTTCATTTCGGCAAGAAATGCATCCTTATCCCCAACGACTTTTGCTCCTTTAACTTTGAATGCCCCTATCTTTTTCCAACTCCCATCTCTATAAACAGCAGCCACTGGGAGATTCCTGAATAGTTCTTCGGTGTAATATCTTTTGGTCAGTCCGCAGTACACAAGAACTTTTTCACCATTAACAATTGTAGCCCGTGGGTCTTCTACTCCCCACATGTCGTACTCCGTATCTGGAATGATTATTAACTTGCCTTCGTACCTTTTTCTGGGGACTTCATCCAAGTCATCTACAGGTATTTTAAATTCAACAATTGCACTTGAATACGGATGCATGTAATATCCGGTAACCATCCTTGCATATACAGTTAGTGTGTCCCCTTCAATAAGCAGTCCTGGGTTAAAGATAGCCGCGGGTTTTCCCGGGTAGTTGGTGAGATGTATGTTGTTTGCAGATAGGACTCCAGTTCTTTTTACAATATCTGTGGTTTTGTTCTCCCTTTTAACTTCCGGTATGTCGTATATGAGCATGGTGCTCCCTCCATAAATGAAATCGAAAGTTATATAAGCTGAATTTTTATAAAACTTTTGGTGAAAATCATGTTCGAGTTTATAGAGCACTCTGGAGACGTTATAAAAAAGGTATGGGGTACTGAAACCTGGATTTTTTCAGCACATCCAGAGAACCCATCGGTTGTTGAGGTGAGAGGTGAGGAGTACAATTTTCTGGATTTATTGAGAAAACATAGAGAGTACATACTTGGAAATATTGAATGCTCCGATTTCCCAATTCTTGTAAAAATAATAGATCCAAATGAAACTCTAAGCGTTCAGGTTCATCCATCGGAGGAAGACGCTAAAAAGCTTGGAGAAAATGATCATGGAAAGGAAGAAGCGTGGGTAGTTCTTTCGGACAGGGGTTTTGTATACTTAGGTTTTGAGGGCGATTTTTCTGAACTGGAAGGGGATGTCATCAAAAAGATGCACAGGGTGGATGTTAAAAGGCTGGATTCAATAAACATCCCATCCGGAACATTGCATGCATTAGGTGCAGGTACAAAAGTGCTTGAGGTATCTACAAACTCGAACATCACATACAGGGTATATGACTTTGGCAGGGGAAGGGAGCTGCATCTTGACAAAGCGAAAAAGGTTGTAAAGAAAAGAAGCCTGGATGAATTGCTGTTGGGCTCAATAAGGGATAAACCTCTGAATACAGAATTTTTCAGAATTGAGTATCTGCATTTGAGGGGGTCTAAGGAGTTCTTAGTTGATTCATTTGTAATTATTGTATGCACTGCCGGAAAAGCAAACATTACGGGGAAGCAGGAAAAAACCTACATAGACAGCACAAAGCATGTGCTTGTTCCCGGCTCGATTGGTAGATTTGTAGTTGAGGGAAATGCTGAGCTTTTCATAATAAGTCCCGGAAAACAGTGTGCAAAATAGAAAAGGAAGAGATCATTGGAGAATTGTATGCAACCATTCCTGATCAATAAGCTCGTTATTTATCAGCTTGTCTCTGTTTTCTTTTACGTATTTTTCAATGTTTTCATTTATCTTTTCCTCGGTAATGCCATATTCCTCAATAACTGAAAGTATATAGTCAAGGTCAATTTCAAACTTCATTATCCTTGTGTCTGCAGCTCCATACCACCCTTCAACTTTCCCATCTGCCAAGGTTACTCCACAAATAAAGCATACCTTTGGAACATCGCCTATTATCTCCCAGGGAGTATCGGGAATGCAGAGAGGTATTGGCAATAACTTTTCAATCTTTGGCTCATCTTTTACTTTTAAGATACCCACTGTGACCCAATACTGATAGGGGATACTTCTCACGTGGACTGTGAAAAGGTATCTTGAGTTTCCAATGTAAATTGGCTGTGCACCAAGTCCAATTTTGTAAACCTCCCATTCATCAAGAGGGGCGAGCAGAATTCTGTTGTTTTTTGGGGGAGTTATCCTTACAAGCCTTTCATAAGGTAGTTTATTTTCTTTAGCTTTGGGATAGAGAGCCTGGGCTTGTTTAAACCCCTCGCCAAAATCCCCATACCATATACACGGCGGTTTGCTCCATGTTACCGGTCTGTGGATTAGCCAGGGTTTATCTCCAACCAGTGCCGAGTTTTTATCATCTGAGATATCCACTATTCCGACAAAATAAGCTTCATCAGCTTTTTTTCCAAGGGAAACTCCGATATAATCACTGTAGTTCTTTCTTGATGGAGACTCTGTATCGTTTGCGAGCAATGTTGAATGGGTATGAACCCACCATTCATTAATTTTAGAACATCTGTCATCTTCAAATCCGTAGATGTATTCTTCAATGGTGTATGGAGGATATAAGAAAAATTCCTTTGTCTTCCTAAAATTAATGCCATCCTCTGATTCATAGAGGCGTATCCAGGAAGTGTAATTAACATGGTGGGTTGATGTTCTTGCATACAGATAGTATTTTCCATCTTCCGAGCGGTATATTCCTGGATTAAAGACCACCCCTTCTCTTTCATCTAAAATTAGCCTTTTCTGGAGTTTATTGCTAAACAACTTTCTGTGCATTTCTACCAATTTTGGGTCCATATTCCCACCTCTCGGAAAATCCTCCTTTGATAGTTCCTATGATGGGCTTTAAACGCCTTTATCATATGCTAAGCCCTTTCATTACCTAATAAACCTTTCTCAACACACATGTGTTTAATTTTTCTGTTGAAATAGTTGATGTATGAAAAGCATGCTCTATATGTGTCCTTGTAGTTTGGATTAGCGTTTAGAAATTCAGGAAGTGCACACTCAAATGTCTCTTTTATAGGGGTGTGGATACAATTCGGGGGGCGTGAATTTCTTTATTTTGAGAGATATATCAGCACATAAAATTGTGACGTCTTCAGTATCGTAGCGACTAATAACTTCCCTACATATTCCACAGAGGAGAATTATTTCTTCAGGCCCATCAATAATTAAAAATTATAATTTATGCCTTCTTCTGTCATCATCGTTCCTGTTGCATTCTCCTCACCATGGATAGACCTTTAAAACTTTATACAAAACTTTATACCATGAGTCTTTCCATTATCAATATCCCAGCTCTCTGTTATGCTAATTGGAGATGTCAAAACTCTTTTAATCGTAGAAAAGCTTTTAAACTGGAGGGACTCTCTGAAAAACATATCGATCGACTTGTAAAAGTGAAAATTAAGCATTTGGAAGCCTATAAAGCAAAGGAGATGGTTGTCATGAAAGAAAAGGTAATTTATTTTCTTCCTCACACACATTGGGATAGAGAATGGTATCTGCCTTTTCAGATATTTAGGGCGAGACTCCTTCATGTAATAGACGTGCTTTTAGAGATGCTTGAGAAATTTCCAGAATTCAAGTTTAACCTGGATGGTCAGGTAATAGCCCTTGAGGACTACTTGGAGATCGAAAAGGATCCTCAGAAAACTGAAACCTTATTTTCAATGATTCGCAATGGAAGGATCTCAGTAGGGCCATTTTATGTTCTTCCAGATGAGTTCCTAATTTCTGGGGAAACCTTTATCCGAAACTTCCTCATTGCACAAAGAGTTTTGGAGGAACTGTCTTTACCTTCAATGAAAGTTGCGTATTTCCCTGATATGTTTGGGCATTCTGCGTATGTGCCGACTTTAATAAGAGGGCTTGGGATGGATTCCGTTCTTATATGGCGTGGTGTGGGAGATAAATGTCGTGATACAGAGTTTATATGGAAGGGACCAGATGGAAGCGAGGTTCTTTGCATAAACATAATAAGAGGTTATTGGAATTTAGGAGTTCCCTCCAGTGATTACCATGAATTTAAGAGAATGGTGGAAAAGGAAGTTGAGTTTCTGTTCAAGCACTCTCCGAGCGGTCACATACTCTTAATGGCAGGGAACGATCATAGATTCCCCTTTCCCCTGTTACCAGACTTCGTTAGAAAGTTGAATTCAGAGGGCTTAAAGTGTAAAATCGTAACCCTCGATGAATATGCTCAAATTTTGCAGAGAATGGAACTCAGCTTGAAGAAGATAGAGGGAGAAATGCGTGATTCGAAATATGCCCCAATACTTAAGGATGTTGCTTCAGCTCGTATCCATCTTGAGCAGAGGAGTCATCTAATAGAAAAAGAACTTGTGAGTATCGTCGAACCACTGAGTGCCATTGCATATGTTTATAGTCTGCCACTGGGTTCAGTTCTGAACCTATTGTTCTATGCATGGAAGCTCTTTTTGAAAACACTTCCCCATGATGACATATGTGGATGCAGCATTGACCAGGTTCACAAGGAAATGGAGGTGCTCCAAGATCAGGTTCTTCAGCTCATTAAAGTCATAAAATTAGAGCTCGTGAATAAGATAGCAGAGACATTAGTGAAAAATGGGACAGAAAATGGAAATCTTCAGCTTTTTGTATTCTCACCCTTTGAAAGGAAAACAAGAACGGTAGTTGAGAAAGAACTCTACATGCCTGAAGAGCTTCCTGAGAATTTACTTGAACGATTAGTGGTTGTGGAAAAGGGGAAAAAACTGCCGACAGTTGTTGAATACATAAAAGAGAGGGTCTTTGATGGAATACAGGTTTTGAGTAATACATTTGAGGAAGAGTACATTGCAAGATTTCTCACGGAGGAGGCACCTCCTCAGCTGAAAAAGGGAAAAGTTGTAAAAATCAAATTTGAGGTGGAGCTTCCGCCAATGGGCTTTAAAATATTTAATATTGAATTTGACAGCGGAATCCTTAGACCAGAGGAGGTATCAAAGAATGTCATAGAAACAGCATTCCTTAAAGTTAACGTTAATGAAGATGGCACGTTAACAATTGAAGACAGGAGAACAGGTAGGATGTACAGAAACCTCTTCTTCCTTGAAGATGCAGAAGATGTAGGCGACGAGTACAACTACTCTCCCTCAAAAAATCCTGAAATAGTAACAACTCTTGGACAGAAGGCTAAAATTAAACGCATAACGGAAGATTCTATTGGATTTTCCGTGGAGGTTGAACATGAACTTAGACTGCCAGAATCTTTTGACTTTGAGAGGGAAAGAAGATCTGAGGAGAAAGTCTCAATGCCTGTTAATATTACATACGTAATTTACAAGAGGAGTCCAAGGGTTGACATTAAAATTGAATTTGAGAATATCGCAAAGGATCACAGACTGAGGGTGCATATTCCACTTCCAGTGCATGTGGAAACAAATATATCAGATGATTACTTTGGTATAGTGACAAGGCCCAACAAGATTGAGATTTCGGAGGATCTTTCTCAGTATTCTGAAGTCCCTGAGTCAAGGTACCCAATGCAGAACTTTGTTTACATCGCGGATGATACTGGTGGGGCTGGTATATCTACAAGAGGACTTAAAGAATATGAAACAATACAGAAAGATGGAGAAGTTGAAGTTGCTCTTACATTACTGAGAAGCGTTGGTATGCTCTCCAGACCAGGACTACTAACTCGGAGTGAGGATGCAGGTCCTTCATTTTTAACACCTGAGGCACAATGTCTGGGAAACCATATTGCAGAATTTTCAGTATGGTTTACATATAAGCATGACTTGATTGAAGCTTACAATTTTTCCAGAAGGTATCAGATTTTTCCTCCGGTATTTTCCATTAGAGGAATAAGGGAAACGGAGATTTCACTTTTAAGTTTAGAGCCAGAATGCCTTATTTTGAGTTCATTTAAAGTATCCGAAGATGGAGATGGTACTATAATTCGATTTTATAATGTGAAAGACATGGATGTTAATGCAACTGTAAAACTGGGATGGGCTCCTAAAGAGGTTTGGCTTGCAAACATGGCAGAGAAACCAATCAAAAAGATCAAAACCAATGGAAATATCATTAAATTAAAAGTCGGAGCGAATGAGGTGATAACTCTCAAGGTAGTTTAAAAATTTAAAAATTATTGTATTATTGGGGGTGGAATCGAATGCCAGACCTTGACGAGATAGATAGAGAAATTTTACTTTTATTAAAAGATAACGCAAGAATGTCACTCACAGATATTGCCAAGAAAGTTGGGCTGAGTGTGATGGGGGTTAAAAACAGGATAAAGAAGCTTGAAGAAAGGGGCATAATCGAGGGATATTCGGCAAATATAAGCCTTTCGAGACTTGGGTATGATATCATGGCATTTGTTGAAATAAGTGTGGAAGCAAGAGTGAGAAGAGAGGTTGCAGAGGCACTGCAAAAGCGTAAGGAAGTTATAGAGCTATATGAGGTCACAGGGACATGTGATTTTATGGCCAAAATAGTTGTCAGAAACATGGAGGAGTTAAGAGAATTTCTGGCAATCACTTTGGCTAAGATGGAGGGAATTATATCAACTCAGACATTGCTTATAATTAGGAATTACAGAATTAAGTTTGACAAGTTATTGTAGGTGAGGGGTGATCGGAGTGAAGGGGATCATGGCATTTCTTTTTATAAAAACTCAACCTAAGAATCGACAGGTTCCTGTTGAAGATGAAATATCCAGAATGAAAGGCGTCTTGCATTTATATGAGGTTCTTGGAGAGTACGACATGTGTGTGCATGTTCATGCTGGGACGAGGGAAGAGCTTTCAAATTTGCTTTACAATATCTCAACTGTTGAGGGAGTTAAAGAAATTACCACAATAATCATATCTAAGAGGATTAAATGAAGTCTCAATATTTCTTGGCTTAAGTTAAATTTTAAATTTAACATCGAAAACCCCAGTAGATTGCATGTTCTCTACTGAAGATATTTCAAAAACTGGATATTTGATGGACAGAGAGATTCCTTAAAGAATTTTGATCTACGTGTATCTACCTTTAAGTGCAGGAATGTTCTGCAGTGTAGTTTAAATTTTAAAGAAAATTCTTATATATTGTTTGTATCTTAAAGCGGCATGAGGTGTTCACAATGGATGATATGCTGGCTGCTGTTCTATACGCAAAATGGGATCCAAAACCCGAATATAAGCCCACTCCAAAGGACATTGAAGGTAAACTGACATACCTTGGAGGGCTTGTGTGGAGGTATCCTGAGCTTAGGGTGGAGCGTAGACCAATTCCAAAGATCAAAGAGGACGAAGTCCTGATAAAAGTTAAAGCATGTGGCATATGTGGGTCTGATATACACATGTATGAATCCGACAAGGATGGCTATATTCTTTATCCGGGGCTTACGGCATTTCCGTGTGTTCTCGGACATGAATTTTCGGGTGAAATTGTTAAGGTTGGGGAAAAGGCATACAATCAGTGGGGAGAAAAATTTGAGGTTGGAACACCAGTAACGGCTGAGGAAATGGTATGGTGTGGCTATTGTAGACACTGTAGGGATGGTTATCCAAATCACTGCATCAATCTCCAAGAAATTGGATTTAGCAGAGATGGTGCTTTCGCTGAATACATTGCTGTTCCAGCAAGGGTTGTCTGGGAGATAACAGAAATTGTAGAAAGATACGGGGAGAAAAAAGGTTATGAAGCTGGAGCATTAGTTGAACCAACCTCTGTTGCGTACAATGGGATCTTTGAAAGGGGAGGAGGTTTCAGACCTGGGGCATACGTGGTTGTATTTGGTGCCGGCCCTATAGGACTGGCTGGAATTGCACTATCCAAAGCTGCCGGGGCTGCCAAGGTTATAGCAGTTGAGATCGCAGAAGCAAGGCAAAAGTTAGCAAAGGAAATGGGTGCAGATGTCGTTATTGATCCAACTAAAATAGATTCAGTTTCCGGGAAAATACTTGAAGTTACACATGGAGAAGGTGCTGATATGTATGTGGAAGCTGCTGGGGCTTTCCCAAAGACATGGCCAGCAATTGAAGAGACAATATGGAATGGTGAAAAAGTTAACGCAAAAGTTGTTGCCATCGGAAGGGCTGTAACACATGTTCCTCTTCAATTTGAAGTTCTGCAGGTTAGAAGAGCGCAGGTTTTTGGAGCCCAGGGGCATTCTGGACATGGAATCTTCCCGAGTGTTATTAATCTGATGGCATCCGGAAAAATTGATATGACAAAAATAGTGACCCACAGGTTCAAACTTGAAGATGCAGCTGAAGCATTGAAATTTGCGAGTAAGCAGAAAAGCAACATCGGGAAGGTTTTGATAAAGCCCTAACATCACTTTTATTCTTTTTGAGCTTCGGATGTCATGCTAAATGGAGGTGTAAGAATGTCACGTGAAATCCCAAAGGATTTGGTGTTTGAAGACACCCCCGTTGGAAGACTGGAAAAATATATATGGACCGCAAGTGAAGAAGAAATAGACAGAATTTTGGAGGAATTTGGAATTCCCAGTCCGCCTGAACTGGCTAAGCCAGGTGTTTACATTCAAACAACCCCAGGATACAGGGTTTTTGAAGAAGTCAGACAGTGTGATGTTGTGTTGATTCCTATTGGAAGTACGGAATTTCACGGCAACCACTTACCCTCAGGAACAGACACCCTCTATGTTACCCAGATAAGTGAAGCCGTGAGGAGGTACATGAAGAAAAAGGGAAAACCTGTAGCGATAACCTGGCCAATAAACTATGGCTCCCATCCTTGGCACCATTACGGAATGCCTGGAACAGTGATAATTGAGGAAGACCACCTGAAGGATTATATCATTGATGTCATGCTGGGACTTTGGAACCTCGGCTATAGAAAGCAGATACTCATAAACAACCACGGTCACTTCTGGGTTCTTGAATCTGCTATTCAGGAATTTATGAAAAAGTATCAGCTGCCGGGGATATATATTGCTCTTGATTGGCACAGGGCGGCAGGAAAATTCTTCCGAACCAAAGAGAGGGGAGGGGAATTTGAGACAGACTTTGTTCATGCAGATGAGGCTGAAACATCAATAGCCCTGCTTCTCTTCCCAAGAGAGATGGTTGATATGGACAAAGCAGTTGATACTACTCCAAGGGCTTATCTGCCGGATGGTCACTTTGATAAAGCTGTGGATGGTCTGCTGAGACCAATGAGATGGAGCAGTGCTGAGGGTCATATTCCAATTGAGATAGTAAATACTCCTGAAGGAGTTGTTGGAAAAGCCACGCTCGCTGATGCAAAAAAAGCAAAACGAGCTATAGCATTTATACTTAAATACTTGGAGCTATTGATTGACCAAATCCTTGAGAAATTCCCACCTGGAGAGGTTCCGCCGGTGGAAGAAGTGACCTTTAGAACAAGAGAAGAGATGGAAGATTATCTCAAGCTTCCGGGAGATGAAGGATGGAAACCTGTTTATGGACTTGTAAAGAGATTGGGCGGAAAAGGCTGATCTTCGTTTTTTACTTATATCGTTGGGGGGTCTGAATTGAAGGCTCTTGTTAAATACGCCAGAGGGCCTTGGAATATTGAGCTTAGAGATGTTCCAGAGCCCAAAAGCCGGGAAGGTTATATAATTGTTGATGTGAAAGCTGCGGGAATATGTGCCTCTGATCTGCTGATAATCCATGATAAAGGGCATCCTTATGAGCCTCCAGTTATTCTGGGTCACGAGTTCTCGGGAGTTATCGCTGAGGACAAGGGGGAGTGGAAAAAGGGTGATAGGGTTACCTCCCAGACGACATTTTCCACTTGTGGAAAGTGTTATCTGTGCAAATCTGGCTATCCCCAACACTGTCCAGAGAAGAAAGTGATAGGCATAAAAGCGAATGGAGCATTCACTGAAAAAATTTTGGTTCCGGTGAGCGGTTTGCACAGAATACCCAAAAATATGAGCTTTGAAGAAGCAGCCATTACAGAGATCGGGGCTGACGTTGTTTACGCTTTGAATGAGAGAGCAAATCTGCAACCCGGAGAATTTGTAGTTATTTTTGGCCCTGGAGCAGTTGGATTATTTGCTGTCCAAGTGGCTAAAGCAACGGGAGCTGAGGTTGCTATAGTTGGCACAAAGATTGAAAGGGATGAATACAGGTTGAAGCTGGCTGAAAAGCTTGGGGCTGATCATGTATTGTATGCCGAAGAAGATCCTGTTTCAGAAGTAAAGTATTTAACAAATGGTAAAGGGGCTGATATTGCCTTTGAAGCAAGCGGTGCTGCTCCAGCGGTTCTCCAAGCTTTGCAAATAACAAGAAATCTTGGAAGGATAATAGCCTTTGGAATCCCCAAGGGTAGTGTAACTGTTCCGTGGAACATGATTGTTTTTAAAGCAGTGGAAGTGATTTTCCATTTGTCCTCTTCATGGACATCTTGGGAAAAGATCCTTTATCTGATGAGAGAAGGAAAAGTAAAAACAAAACCATTAATCTCTAAACCTTTTAGGCTTGAAGAATGGGAAAAGGCAATTAAAGAGGCCGAGACCGGGTTCAGTCCAAGGGTTATTCTAAAGCCATGACCAGAGGTAGTATATCATGAAGTTCGTGATAATGAACAGAAAGGATAATGTTGCAACTGCAATAGTGCCACTGAAAAAGGGAGAAAAAGTTGTGGTTGGAGGCAGAAAAATAATTCTGCTTGAAGACATCCCGCAAGGACACAAATTTGCTATTCGGGACATAAATGCTGGTGATTTCATAATTAAATACGGGGAAATTATTGGAATCGCCACGAGGAACATAAAGGCTGGTGAATATGTACACATTCATAATGTCAGGAGCAGGTATCAGGGGGCGATGAAATGAAATTGGGTGAGATAAAAGGCTGGAGGCGAGAGAATGGGGACTTTGGGATAAGAAACCACATCGTGGTTCTATCCTCGGTGGCATGTGCAAACCATGCAGCTCTGGAAATTGCGAGGAGAACAGGAGCAATCCCGATAATTCAAGAAGAAGGCGCTTGTGGGATGTTTGGGGAAGATAGGAAGCGGTTTTTGAGGTGTATGGCTAACGTTGGCTCTCATCCAAACGTTGCATGGACATTAGTAGTAGGTCTCGGGTGTGAAGGCATCGATGCTCATCAACTTGCTGATGAAATATCTAAGAGGGGTAGAAACGCAGAATCGTTATTGATTCAAGAACTTGGGATGGATAAAACAGTGGAGAAAGGTATTGAACTGGTAAACAGAGCAAAGGAAAATCTAACTCCACGGAGAGAGACTGCTGGAGTTGAAGAGCTCGTTATTGGCTTGAAGTGCGGGGCATCTGACTACACTTCTGGCTTAATCTCCAATCCATCTGTTGGAAAAGCCGTGGACATTCTTATAGAATATGGTGGAACTGCCATAATTACTGAGAGGCTTGAACTTGTTGGAGCCGAGCAAATCTTGGCAAGAAGGGCTAAAAGCAAAGAGGTTGCTGAAGATTTTCTTAGGAGAATAAAGAAAGCTGTTGAGGATGTTAACAAAAGAGGGGTTGACTGGATAGGATCTCAGCCGTCAATGGGAAACATAAAGGGGGGTCTAACTACCATAGAGGAAAAATCTCTTGGCGCAGTCAAAAAGGCTGGGAATGCTCAATTGGAGGGGTGTCTCGATTACGGAGAAAAACCCAAAGGTAGAGGGCTGTACTTTATGGACGGTCCTGGATATGACGTTAAAGCAGTAAGTGGGCTAATGTGTGCCGGGAGTCATATAATACTTTTTACAACGGGTTTGGGAACTTATCTTGGTTCTCCAGTTTCACCTGTAATTAAAATAACCGGGAATCCGACTACTGCGAGGAAGCTTCGTGATGCAATAGACGTTGACCTGAGCATTCTTCTTGAGGAGATAATATCAAGGGATGCTTCTCTCGACGAAATACTTGAAATTGGTGGGAGGATGATACTGGAAGAAATAGTACGTGTTGCAAATGGGAAGCTGACAAAGGCAGAGAAAAGCCAACATATTGAGTTTTCAATTGAACTAACTGGCATAATAGCTTAGGGGTGTCTAAAATGCCTTCTGCAGTTTCTTTTGGGGAAACGATGATTAGGTTCTCAACGAAGAATTTTGAACGAATTGAACAGGCAAGGGAGTTTGAAGTTAGTATTGGTGGGGCCGAATCAAACTTTGCGATAGCCTTTGCCAGGCTTGGTGGAAGATCCGCGTGGATAAGCAAGCTCACCAATAACCCTCTTGGGAGGCTAATAGTTAACCGGATCAGGGAGCATGGGGTAGACGTATCAAATGTTATATGGACAAAGGAGTACAGGGTTGGATTGTACTTCATAGAATTTGGCAGAAAACCAAGGGGGATTGAGGTTCTTTATGACAGAAAGAACTCAGCGTTTGCTAATATCCAGCCGCATGAAGTAAACTGGGATGTGCTCGCTGAATACGATGTATTTCACACTACTGGGATAACCGTTTCACTGAGCGAAAGTTGCAGAAAGTCTGTGAAAATGGGGATCACAAAAGCAAAAGAATTTGGCACGAAGGTTTCGTTTGATGTTAATTACAGAGCAAAGTTGTGGTCTCCCGAAGAAGCGTTCAAAGCTCTTGACGCGATTCTCAAAGAGGTGGACATACTCATTGTCACAAAGGAAGATGCAAAGAGTGTTCTGCTTGCTGAAGGAAGTTATGAGGACATTGCACGGGAGCTGTATCAAAGATATGGCCCTGAGGTTCTTGTGCTCACCCTCGGTTCTGAAGGAGCAATGGCAATTAAGGATGGAAGGATTTACAGAGTTAAACCTTATCCAATAGAGGTTGTTGACAGGATAGGAGCTGGAGATGCCTTTGATGCTGGTTTTATATATAGGTACTTGGAGAAGCAAGATGTAAAAGAAGCATTAGAATGGGGAATTGCTATGGCAGCATTGGCCCATACAATACCCGGTGATCCAGTGTATATAGTTAGAGACGAAGTTAAAAGGCTCATTAAAGGCAGAGAGTATTGCGAAATAATGAGGTGATTTTGATGATTGAAGGAATTTTTCCTCCGGTTGTAACACCTTTTAAGGAAGATGAAAGCATTGATGAGGAAAGATTTGCATCATTTTTGGAGTTTTTGGTTAAGAGAAAAGTTAGCGGACTTTTTCTTCTTGGAACTAATGGGGAAGGGCTCTCACTTGAAAATGAGGAGAAAATCAGGATCATGGAAATAGCCGTGGAAACCGTGAAGGGAAAAGTCCCTGTTATAGCTGGAACTGGAGCAATAACCACAAGGGAAACCATAAAGTTAAGTAAAGAGGCTGAGAGGATCGGAGTTGACGCAATCCATGTGATAGTTCCCTATTATTATCCATTGTCAAGAGAGGGTATCTTAAGGCACTATGCTAAAGTTTCTCAAGAAGTTGATCTTCCAATTCTGATCTATTATATTCCCAGCAGAACAGGAAACAAAATTGACGTAAAGATGCTGTGTGAGCTTGCTAAATTGAGAAACATAATTGGAATTAAAGACAGCTCCAAAGATGTGACATGGTTTTATAATGCTATTATGGCTGTAAAAAAGGAAAATCCAGATTTTGTATTTTTGGGTGGCAGTGATGCATTGATATACACCCATTTGATGTTGGGAGGGAATGGTGCAGTTTCAGCGATAGCAAATGCATTTCCCGAAATAGTGATTGAGCTATACAGGGAGTTTAGGGCAGGAAATTTAGCCAAGGCAAAAGAGATTCAGGATAGAATTCTGATTATAAGACAGATATTGAAGAAATACCCATATCTTTCAGGTATCAAAGCAGCTTTAAAACTTAGAGGTATTGATATGGGTGTTTTGAGGAGTCCTTTAGTTTTTTTGAATGAAGATCAATTGCAATGTTTGAGGGAGGAACTGAAAGCTGTTGGGGTTATATAGGGGGTGTTGTTGTGAAAGCTGCAGTATTTAAAGGGGAAGGAAAGCTTGTAATTGAGGACGTTCCAAAGCCCGATTTGAGCAAAGACCTAATTATTCCAAAAAAATACAAACCAAATGAATTTGTAAAAGTCAGAAAAGAAGAGCTTGTCCTTTTGAGGGTTTTAGCAGCGGGAATTTGTGGAACCGACCTGCACATACTAAGCGTCCCCCCAGGACACACTGCTACCCCTGGAGCAATACTTGGACATGAGTTCGTTGGTGAAGTTGTGGACATAGGGAGTGAAGTTGATAACGTTAATGTGGGAGACCTTGTAGCGGTTGATCCAAATATAAAGTGCGGAAAATGCTGGTTCTGTAGAAACGGCTATCCAAACATGTGTCCAGAAATGACAACTCTTGGAATATATGGAAATGGCGGATTCGCGGAATATGCAGTTGTCCCTGCTAAGCAGGTGTATGTGCTCCCAAGGAACATGGATATTGACAAGGCAGTTTTATTTGAACCTCTGACAACGGCAGTTCACAACTGGGAAAAGGTGAATTTAAAGCCAGGAGAGAACATTCTGATATTTGGAGCTGGGCCAATAGGGGCGTTTTTTATTAAACTCGCACAAATTTCGGGGGCCAATGAGATAATAGTTTCCGAACCAAGTTCCTTGAGAAGAGAAATCGCCAGAAAGCTTGGGGCAACAAAGGTTGTTGATCCCATAAATGAAGACGTTGTTGAAATTGTCCACTCAGTCACCAAATATGGGGTCGATGTTGCTATAGATGCAAGCGGAGTTCCAGTTGTCATAGAGCAAGCTGTTAGGGCATTAAGACCTGGAGGTAGGTTGTCCCTCTTTGGCCAGCAGAACATTCATGCCTTTGCAGATAAAGTTAGTTTTACCCTGATGAATCAGAAGGAACTCCATATATTTGGATCATACGCTGCAGCAAAAAGCTTTGATCAGACGATTGAAATACTGAAAAAAAGAGAGACCGATGACCTTAAGAACATAATTACCCATCGGCTTAAGCTTGAAGATATTCACAAAGGACTGGAGCTCATGAGAAAAAAGGAAGCCCTAAAGATAGTTATTTATCCGTAGATATGCTGAGGATTACAAAAAAGGATATAATGTTAAAGTGAATTCCAATTTGTGACAAGAGATGGGCAGGAGGAATTGGGAGTGATACTATACTTCATAGGAACCGCAGCTTCTGAAGGGATCCCTAATCCATTATGCAAATGCTCAACTTGCCAAGAGGCAAGAAAGTTTGCTTTTGCTCAAAGAAAACCGCCCACCCTTGCAGTGATTTTGAAGAAAGGAGGTATAATACTTTTTGATGTTGGTTCTGATATTGGTGAGCATCTGCCAGGGGTTTCAATTAGAACTGTATTCCTGACACATTGGCACAATGACCATACGTATGGTCTTTACAAGTTGAGATGGGTGGCAAAGAAGCTCTCACTATATGCACCGAGAGAAGGTGCCGATGCCACAATTCTCAATGAACCAAGAAACCTTGAAATTCAGTTCATCAAAGCAGGGGACACAATAAAGCTTCCTCCTCTAAAGATAACTGCATTAAAGCTGAATCACTTCCCAGAAACCCTCGGGTATCTTTTGGAGAGCAAAAAGAAAAAAGTTGCTATCCTGTATGATACTAAGGGACTTCCTGAAGAAACATATGAGCTTCTTAAAAAGAAGAAGCCTAAAGTTGCTCTTGTTGATGCCACATATCCTCCAGGCGTTGAGATGCCGACCCACAACAACGTTGATGAAGCCGCAGTCCTTGGCTTGAGTGTCGCTGAAAAAGTTTATCTAACCCATATTGCGCATCACAATCTGCCATTCACGAAGCTGCTTGAATACGTGATTGAAAAGTATGGGGAGAAAGTTAACGTTGCATACGATGGCATGGTGGTGTATGTGTAATTATTGATATTTTTGTTTTCATCTTGTTTTTACTCCTTTGATAAATTTTATATACCTGCATTAACTAAACACCAATCCGGAGCATGGGAGTCTTTTGTTCTTAATATGCCGCATCTATATAACTTTATCAGGTGATAGAATGAGAGTGATATTCCTTGACCTTGATAAAACTTTAATTGGAGATGATTACTCTCCAGAACCAGCAAAACAAATAATTGACGAGCTAAAAAGAAGAGGGTTTAGGATAATTTTTAATTCATCAAAAACAAGGGCAGAGCAGGAGTATTACAGAAAAGCTTTGAATGTTGAGGATCCATTTATAGTGGAGACAGGAAGCGCAATATACATCCCAAAGAACATATTCCCATTCAAATTTAATTTCACAAGGGAAACTCAAAAATACTTCATCATAGAGCTTGGTGAAAGCTATAGGAAAATTCAAAATGTTCTTAGTGAAATCAGCTGGGTATTTGGACTTAAATACTATGGAAATTCGACAATCGAGGAGATAATGAAATTTACGGGTTTGCCAAAGCATCTTGCTGAGCTTGCAGCAAGGAGAGAATACTCAGAAACGATCTTCCGGTGGAGGAATGAAAAATTTGTGGATATAATTAAATCGAAAGGGCTTACAGTGTCAAAGGGAAGCAGATTCTATAATGTTCATGGAAATACAAACAAAGGAAAAGCTGCTCATGTGCTTTTGCTTTTATATTCTAAATTATTTGGAGATGTAGAAAGCTATGCTGTTGGAGACAGCTTTAATGACTTCCCCCTATTTGAAGTTGTTGATAAGGCGTTTATAGTCGGGAACTTAAAACATCCAGAGGCTGTGAATATCAGTTCAATAAAAGAAGTGCTGGAGGTGATAGAATGAAGACTCTAATCTTGGCTGGAGGAAAAGGAACTCGTCTGTGGCCGCTGAGTAGAGAGTTAATGCCAAAGCAGTTCATAAGGATATTTGATGATACCTCTCTTTTCCAAAAAACTGTGGAAAGAGCGCTGCTCTTCTCAAAACCGAAGGAGATTTTCATAGTAACCAACAAGGAATACCACTTCAGGGTTTTTGATGAGCTCAGAGACATGGGGATTGATATCCCAGAGGAAAACGTTCTCCTTGAGCCGGTTGGAAAAAACACTCTTCCAGCTATTTACTGGGGGATAAGAACGATTAATGAGAATTTTGGTAAGTCCAAAGTTGCTGTTTTGCCCTCGGATCATTTAGTTGAGGTCAATGAAAAATACACCGATGCATTTAAAAAAGCAGAAAAGCTTGCCGAGGCTTATTTCGTAACATTTGGAGTCAAGCCCACAAAGCCCCATACCGGTTACGGATACATAAAGCCTGGAGAGAAACTGGAGGTTGGTTATAAAGTCGCTGAATTTAAAGAAAAACCAGACTTAGAGACAGCGAAAAAATATGTCGAGGAAGGCTACTACTGGAACAGCGGAATGTTCATGTTTGATACAGAGCTTTTCATTGAGGAGGTCAAAAAATTAACTCCCGATGTTTACAAGGCGTTTGAAGAGGCTAAGAGCATTGAAGAAGCCTATGAAATGGTTCCAGACATATCTGTCGATTATGGAATTATGGAAAAGACTGACAAAGCTGCAGTTGTGCCCTTGAACGTTTACTGGAATGACCTTGGAAGCTTTGATTCCATCTACGAAGCATTCAAAAAAGATCAAAACGGCAACGCAGTTAGGATAAGAGGATTAAAAGCCGAGTACATAGGAATTGACTCAAACAACAACTTGATTATAACAGAGCGTTTAACGGCGACGGTTGGTGTGAGAGATCTTATAATAATTGATACGGGAGATGCTCTACTTGTTGCATCAAGAGGGGAAGGTCAGAAAGTTAAGCTGGTTTATGAGAAGCTCAAAGAAAAAAATGATGAAAGAGCTATTGTCCACAGAACGGCTTACAGACCATGGGGTTCTTATACCCTTCTCGAAGAGGGAGACCGCTATAAAATCAAGAGATTAACGGTATTGCCTGGAAAAAGACTTTCACTTCAAATGCACTATCACAGGTCGGAGCACTGGGTCGTTGTTAGAGGAACGGCAAAGGTTGTTGTTGAGGACAAAGAAATGCTCTTAAGACCAGGGGAAAGTGTTTTCATACCAGCTGGAGTTAAGCATAGATTAGAAAACCCAGGAAAAGTTGTTTTGGAAGTCATTGAGACCCAGATAGGCGAGTACCTCGGAGAAGATGATATAGTGAGGTTTCAAGATGACTTCGGAAGAAGTTAAATGTCAAAAACAAAAAAGGTGATGAAAATGGGAAAGCTGTTTGGAACATTTGGAGTAAGGGGAATTGCGAATGAAAAGATAACCCCAGAATTTGCCCTTAAGATAGGGATGGCATTTGGAACTTTGCTGAAAAGAGAGCAGCCGGACAAAGAACTTTGGGTTGTCGTGGGAAGGGACACAAGAGTAAGCGGTGAAATGCTAAAAAATGCATTAATTTCTGGACTTCTAAGTGTCGGAGTGAACGTTATTGATGTGGACATTGCTCCAACCCCTGCAATTCAGTTTGCATGCAGATACTTTGGAGTTGACGGCGGGGCAGTAATTACTGCATCCCACAACCCTCCAGAATACAATGGAATTAAGCTTTTGGAACCAAATGGGTTGGGCTTAAAGAAGGAGAGGGAGGCTGTTGTGGAGGAGTTATTCTTCAAAGAAGAATTCGACATGGCAAAGTGGCATGAAATTGGCAGTTTAGAAAAGAGAGACATAATAAGACCTTACATCAATGCAATAAAGTCTAAGGTTGATGTTGAAGCAATAAAGAGGAGAAAGCCCTTTGTGGTGGTCGACACTTCAAACGGTGCAGGCTCGTTGGTTCTGCCCTACCTACTCAGGGAGCTTGGATGCAAAGTGGTCAGCGTGAATGCTCATCCAGATGGACACTTCCCGGCAAGAAATCCAGAGCCAAATGAAGAGAATCTGCAGGGATTCATGAAGATTGTCAAATCGTTGGGGGCAGATTTTGGTGTTGCTCAAGACGGGGATGCAGACCGTTCAGTGTTCATTGATGAGAATGGAAACTTCATTCAGGGAGATAAAACGTTTGCCCTCATTGTTAAGGCAATGCTTCAAGAACATGGCGGGGGCTTGGTTGTTACAACAATAGCAACCTCACACATAATTGATGAGCTCGCAAAGCAGTATGGAGGAAAAGTACTCAAGACGAAGGTTGGAGATTTGATAGTTTCAAGAGCTTTGCTTGAGCACAACGGACTGGTTGGAGGAGAGGAGAACGGTGGTGTAATCTTTCCGGATCATGTCTTGGGCAGAGATGGAGCAATGACCGTGGCAAAGATAGTTGAGATATTTGCAAGGAGCGGAAAGAAGTTCAGCGAGCTCATTAACGAGCTTCCCAAGTTCTATCAGGTGAAGACAAAGAGGCATATTGAGGGAGATAGGCATGTGATAGTTGAAAAAGTCGCCAAAATTGCGGAGCAGAAGGGCTTTAAGATCGACACAACAGATGGAACAAAGATCCTCTTTGACGATGGCTGGGTTTTGGTTAGAGCAAGCGGAACAGAGCCAATAATAAGGATTTTCGCAGAGGCGAGGAGCGAAGAGAAGGCTAAAGAATATCTTGATTTGGGACTGGGTCTTTTGGATGAGGCTTTGAATACCTGATTTTTAATTTTTATTTCGCAAAAATAGCTGCCATCTCGGTGAGATTATGAAGAAGGGCTTTTCCCTTTTGTTAGTTGCATTTGTCGTGATAACCATCTTTTTATCCAATACAAAGGAAAAAGCATCAAAGCTTCTTTGGAGACTTCGGACACTGGGGAAATAAAAGTTCTGAACATTACAATAGCCAAATGGAGTCCTGATAGAGACAGTTATATTAGTGGAAATGCTGTTTATCTCTACGGTGGATTTCTCGGCTACTGCTCGGATGCTTTTACGTACAATATTAGCGGCTTCACAATTGATATTTACATTTTGGAGGATTGGACAGTTGATGTTCTTTTCAACAGAACCCCAAGGAGAGTTAAAACAGTGGCTGGAGAAACAGTAACGCTTGTATGCCCTCTGGTATTGCTTGGAGGGAGGCTGGTTATTGAACTTGAGGACATGCCAGAGAATTTGACAATAAATGTCTGGCTTGACGACTATCGGGATAGGAAAGTGGAGCTTAGACTATATGAAAGATGGCATCTCAAAAATGGAAGTGTACAGAGAGGTGCATATCCGCCACTAAAGGGCATTAGAACTCTATCTATTGAGCAAGTTAGAAACATTATCGAGAAGCATGGTCTGTTTAATATCGAGGATCAGAAAAGATAAAGAATCGCAGAGGAAGAAAATTTTTCCTTTTATCAGCCAAAGAAAGCGCCCATCATGTCCATCTGCTCTTCGCTGAAGCTTTTAACCTTAAACTCTGGCATTTCTGGGATTAATCTCTCATAATCAGCTGGGCTTATCTTTTCAGCTTTACCTTCTTTGACTTTGAAGTACAATCCGAGACCTTCGCTCTTGTATGCAACTAAGAACTCTTCGCTTTCAATGTCGCTCATCTTAACGAAGATTGCGTTTCCGCCTGTATATGGTTTTTTACACTTGAATGGAAAGCTTGCTGAATTTAACATAGCGTCTCCAAGTGCCATGTTTGCTTTTTTACCGTTGATTTCTGTCCAGAACTTGACCCCTTCAAAATCTCCCTCAACAACAAGGAGAAAATTTTCCCCATCAAGTTCTATTACTGGTGCTCCCTTTTTCTCTAAAATTTCAAAGAGCTGAGCTATTGTTTCCGCATTTTTCAAGCTTGCAACGAATCCTTCAACTTTCATTTTGATGCCTCCTATTTGTTCACTCCAAGCTTTAGCTTAAAAACCTTCTGTGTTAAGAAATGCTTCAAGACCCACGTACTCCTTTGGGATTCTCACCCTGATAGTCTTTGCTGGGTCAACTATCTGGCTTATCTGGACATCCATCACGAGGCTTGCCAGCATATATGCCTCATCCCATTCAAGCTTGTTGGCCTTGGCAAGTGCTTCAACTCCCAGTTTAACTCCTTCCTGAATAGCGTCGTTTATATCTTCTTTGGATACAAGGAGGTAATAAGCGTCGGCTGTTTCAAGGAGGGGCCATTCAAGCTTTCCGTCCAGCACATCAACTTCAACTTTCACGCTTCCAGAGACTTCACAGGCAGAGACACATACTTCACCATCCGCCATGACAGCATGCAGGTCGCCTATTGCCAAAAGAGCTCCCTTCCTGAAGATCGGCAGGTACAATGTTGTACCTTTCGCTATCAGGTTGGTATCCATATTACCTCCATGTTTCCCAGGTGTTCCTGTTGGGACTTCTTCGTCATATGCCACGCCAATGACCCCTATCATGGGCTTTGCCGGTATCTTGATGTTTCCAAAGTGAACGATGCCATGCTTTATTCTGCATATCCTTGTTTTTGGTGCTTTAACGATATTTCCAAGCACCCCTGCATTTGGGGCGGTGACTATTACACCTTTCTCCTCCACTTTGATATCAAGAATCTTAACTGCCAGAACTTTGTTCCGTTCGGCACCCTCAACATAGAGAGGCCCTGTAGCGGGATTTACGCGGGAGAAGTCAATCTGAGCTATCGTATCTTTTTCAGACTGTATCTGACCTCCCAAAGCGTCTATCGTTTCAAAGACAACAATATCGCCGGGCTTTGCTTTAGCTGCTGGCTTCATACTTGGACCAAAAGAGTACACATGCTTATCTTTTGGTATCAGAATCATGACAACCCCCAAGTTTTTATTTTATGGCTGTGGTATTTAACCCTTATTTCTAAGCCTGAGCATCTCTATAGCATCTTCGAGGTTTTTTGGCATCCCTAAGCCTAAGCTGAGAAACAGCTCAATGAGAGGCGGAACCTCTAAGTTGTGAGCTTTCAAGAGTTCAACATCTCCCAAAATGTCCTCCGGAGTGCCAACCTTGATTATCTGTCCCTTATCAATCAATGCGATTCTATCGCAGAGTGTTAAATACTCGGCTTCATGGGAAGCCAAGATTATTGTCTTTTCCCCTCTAAACTGCTCGATCAGTGTTCTAACTTGTTCTTTTCCTCTAAAATCAAGGTTTGCAAAAGGTTCATCAAAGACCAGAATTTCTGGATCCATTGCCAAAACAGTGGCTATTGCAATTCTCTTCTTCTCCCCAAAGCTCAAATGCTTTATCTCTCTATCAGCGTAGCTTTCCATCCCAACAACTTTCAACGCTTCATAAACTTTCTCTTCGAGTTCCTTGCCTCTCAATCCCAGGTTGTATGGTCCGAAGGCGACGTCTTCAAAAACCGTCGGCGAGAAAAGCTGGTCATTTGGGTCCTGAAAAACTATTCCCACTTTTTTCCTAACTTCCCGTGGATTTTCAACTGGATTCAATCCATCAACCAGAATTTCTCCCTTTTTGGGCTTTAATATGCCATTCAAATGCAGAATGAGGGTCGATTTTCCGGCTCCATTGGGGCCTAATAATCCAAAGATTTCTCCCTTCTTGATTTCTAAATTTATGTCTCTGAGTATTTCCCTTTCACCATAGGAAAAATGCAGGCTTTTTATTTCTATCATATCAAGACACCTGCCAGCGCAATTACGCTGAGGATTAATGGCACGAGGCTTTTATTTCTTTCGAATTTTGGAAATTCGCCAAAGCATCTTGAGAGCATTGCCTTGTAAATCTTGTCATTTCTGATGTAAGCCCTCACGAAGATCTCACTTATGAGCATTCCCAGCTTTCTGTAGTATTCCTTTTTTCCTATTCCGAAAGCTCTTGAATCTAAGGCTCGTTTCATTCTCAGTGCTTCCTCTTTGAACAGGTCAAGGTAGCGGTAAGTGAATGCGAGCGTTAAAATTAGTATCCTTGGAAATCTGAGCTCTTCCATTTCAGCCAAAAGTCTTGAGAAACCTAAGGAGTTAGACGTCACAACGACAGCTGAAGAAGACAAGAAAGCCTTTCCTAAAAGCAAGAAGAAGGAATGTAGTCCCTCTTTTGTTATGGCCCCAATTGGCGTACTTACTAAAGGTTCGCCGGGATTAAAAAGTGCGAGAATGAACAATAAGCCCTCAAACCCAAGTAAAAATCCCAAGTGTTTGAAAATGCTCTTTTTCGGTCTTAAAAGGATAATCAACCCAATAAGAATTATTCCAAAATATGCCAGCTCACTCAAACTTTTTCTTGTAACAACTGCAAGAGCATAAATTAAAAGAAAAGGCAGATACAAGTTTAGGCCTCCTTTATCAATTTAGCAAGCCCATAGCTAACTCCAAACACTAAAATTATTCCGATAAGTCCCATGACAATACTTTGTCCCCATGTTTCTCCGTAGTCGAGCGGTGCTTCATAAACTGGATGTTCCTCGAGTCCAACTTTTTCCATGGTTGCCTCCAATCCATCTGGATTATTTGAAGCGAATGGCAAAGCTATTGCAAGCAGGATAATAATGATAATTAATCCCTTAATCACTGTTCTCATGCAGGAACACCCCCTATCTCTGGAAGTTTGGCCCTAACTGCTTGGACGATTATTATGGTTAATATAGCTTCGCCTATTCCAATTACTGCATGATAGCCTGCCATGAGCGTTAAAACCTTTCCAAAGGGTAAGCTTTTACTTATCCCGATTTCGATTGCTGCCAGAACTGCTGCAAGGAACACTGAAAGCCACGAGGCTATTCCGATTGCTGCAATTTCATTTATGTTCCTTAGCTTGGTGTAAACTGTATACCCCAAAAAAGCGCCGAGTATTCCCATGTTAAGTATGTTAGCTCCAAGCGCTGTGATGCCTCCATCTCCAAAGAGTAATGTTTGGATTATCAGAACTGCCGTCATCACAAGCACAGCAGCATAGGGGCCGAGTAATATTGCCACAAGGGTTGCTCCCAGCAAGTGACCGCTGACTCCCCCAATTATTGGGAAGTTTACCATTTGAGCCGCAAAGATTCCAGCAGCAAAAAGCCCGAGAAGGGGAATCTTGTTCTCTGGGAAATCTTTAAGCTTTTTTGCTGAATATGCAACTGTTGCTACCATTATGATATAAGTGATAACTATTACTGGCATGCTCAAAAGTCCATCTGGGATGTGCAATATTCCCACCTCCGTGCCAAATTGTGTCATTCAAAAACTAAGACGTAGCACATTATAAAAATCTTTTTGGAACTTCTTCTTAGCAACCAAAGGTTTGATTAATGTTGTGGCAAGCAATATAAAAATACCAGCAGGCACAGCTGGAAAAAACTAAATAAAGATACAAGACAATCTTTCTTTTTGGTGGTTGAAAATTACAAGGGAGAGGTTTGTAATAAACCTATGCAGATTAGTTGTTTTTGTGGGACTCCTAAGCGGTCTTATGTATATGCGCACTGACCACATTTATAGGAGTGGTGTTGCACTTATAGGACTTTTCATTCCGGATGTTTTTCAAAGAAAGCTGAATCCTCCAGAAAAATTAATGCCCTTTTTGAGCCCGCTTTATAATGATAGGATAATTGCCATTCTGGCGGTTTTTATCGCTGTTCATGTCTCTCTTGTAAATGTTCCGTTTACCACGATAGATCTCTTTCACAAAGAGTGGAGAGATGCTGATATGATAAGCCACTTTTTGGGTGGGTTGACTGTTTGGATTATTGTTGCCGGTATTTTAAATGAGCTTTCAAGAAAAAACTCAATAGATCAAAAAAAGCTCGTTATTTACTCCTTTTTGATCCTGCTTGGGATAAGTATAGGGTGGGAAATAGCTGAAAAGCTCAGCGAAAGTGAGATTTCCTTTATCCATGAGACACTTTCAAATAAGTTTAGAGATATACTCATGAACACACTGGGTGCTTTAAGTGGGCTGTATCTTGTTAAAACAAGAAGATATCCATTTGAACTCCCAAATCTTAATTAAGTATGGATGCAATAATATCCCTGATGGAATGGCGGACGAGAAGATATGCAAAAAGATGGGCAGTTATTCTGATCTTTTCATTTGTGGCGGGGTTAGTTGGGGGATTTGGGGCTGTAGTATTTAGAATTCTCATTAAAGTGTTCCACTGGATTTTTTTCTCTTTTCTTCTGCCATACTTCAGCATTTATATTGGAAGGTTTAATCTTGGGTATATCCTTCTCCCCGTACTTGGTGGTATTTTGATTGCTCCGCTAATTTCTCGTGCTCCGAACATCCGAGGAAATGGTGTGCCTGAAGTTATTGAGGCGTTCATATTTAAAGAGGGTACAATAGCATGGAAGTTTGCAGTCATGAAAACATTGGCTACCTCGGTAGCTATTGGATCAGGTGCAAGTCTTGGGAGAGAAGGTCCTATAGGGTTTATAGGGGCATCCCTTTCGTCCATAATCAGCCAGATTTTTGGTCTTCATAGGGATATGAAGAGGCTTTTGACAGCTTGTGGGTTGGCTGCTGGAATTGCTGGGACATTTAATGCACCATTTGCTGGGGCACTCTTTGCCCTTGAGGTTTTATATATGGGGGCTTTCTCCATCAATTTGGTGCCGATTTTCATAGCATCCATCACTGGAAATGCTGTAACTCTTGCAGTTCTGGGGTCCGCCTCGGGCATTAAGATACCTTCGCCCCTGAGTTATACTGTCACAGAGTTGCCTTTCTTCTTCTTAATGGGGGTGTTTTCCGGCGTGCTGGCAGCGTTTTTTGTAAAACTCTTGTATTTTGTAGGAGATAGATTTGAAAGCTCTGGTTTTTCGCCTAAATTGAGGCTTCTTATAGGCGGAGCTGCTGTTGGAATCTTGGGGATGCTGTTTCCTGAATACGGTGTCCTTGGCATTGGTTACGAGGGCATGAGGCTGGCTATGTTTGGGATTTTGCCTATCTACCTCCTTGTACTTTTAATATTCTTGAAAGCTACTGCAACAATTTTTTCTATAGCTTCAGGGTACAGTGGGGGAATCTTTGCTCCAAGCTTGTACATTGGAACAGCATTCGGTGCTGTTTTTGGTATGGTCCTGCGCTTTTTCCTGCCATGGGTGAATCCCTCTTCCTATGCTCTGGCTGGAATGGCAGCATTCTTCAGCGGAGTTGCCCAGGCTCCCATAAACCAGATTCTTATGGTGGCTGAACTGACCAAAGATTACACAATGCTTCCCCCAGCTATGCTCTCCTCTGTTGCCGGTTTTTTGAGTGCAAGAGTTCTTTTAAAAGGATCCTCAGTTTACACATTGAAGCTTGAACGCAGGGGAATTAAAATTAAAACAGGAAAACCCCTTATCCTTGAAACCATCTCCGTTGGGGATATAATGACAAGGGAACCGGTTTTTGTGTACTCATCAGATCCCCTGTTTCGAGTTGAAAAATTGATTTCAGAAACGGGACATGACTGTTTTCCGGTAGTTGATGAAAAAATGGGGGTTGTTGGGATAGTGGGAGTGAGGGATCTAATAAGCTGTCCCGATAAGAGCATGAGTGTTGAGAAACTTTTACAAAGACCCTATGCTGTTGCATACCCAACAGAAACTGCTCAACAGGCACTTGAGAAGCTTATAACTTTTAATCAGAACCTCCTCCCTGTTGTTGAGAGCCCAAAGAGAAATAAGCTTATAGGGGTCGTAACCAAAAGAGACATATATAGGGCATACTATAAAGGTTTAGAGAAAATGTACATTGAATGACAAATTTGGTGGTTTAAATGACGTCAAATGTCTTGGTCCCGGATGTTGATACCATTGCGTACATACTCTTTATGGTGCTTGCAGTTGGAATGATATCGCTTTTGATAAGCAGAAGGTTCAACGTCTCTTATGTCCCATTGTTCGTGTTTTTTGGGATTTTGGCTGGTCCAGTCCTCGGTTTAATAAATAGAAGCCTTGCACATGAGCTTTTCAGTTATGTAAGGGTCTTTGGTCTTGTCATGATACTCTTTGCTGAGGGACACACATTAAGCTGGAAAATGCTGAAAAGGAACATGGGAACTATCGCTGTTCTTGATACTGTTGGTCTTCTCATAACTGCAGTCATAGCTGGCATTGCATTTTCTGTGCTGTTCCATACTCCCTTTATTGTCGGCTTTCTATTTGGTGCTATAATAGGAGCAACTGATCCAGCAACCTTAATTCCATTATTTAGGCAGTATAAAGTTAAAGAGGATATAGAAACGGTAATTGTAACTGAGTCTATTTTCAATGATCCCCTTGGCATTGTCTTAACATCTGTTGCAATTGCTCTGCTGTTGCCCCAAGCTCCAAGTGCTGCAGTTCTTGAATCAATTGCAAGATACATCTCTATCTATCCCGCTGCAGTTGTCTTTTTCTTGTATGAACTCGGGATGTCCATTGGAATAGGGGTTCTTTTGGGAGTTTTTGGCTACTATTTTATAAAGAAGACCGGAATCAAGGGATTTCCAGAGATAGAAGTCTTTGCTCTGATGCTTGCTTTTGGCGGTTTTTTACTGGGAGAATATGTAAAAGCCTCTGGATATCTTGTTGCTACGGTTACGGGAATTGTGCTTGGAAATCATAAGGTTTTCTTCAGGGATAATCCGAGAACTGTAAAGAGGATCATGAGGGCTATAGAAAAGGAGGTCCACTTCAATGAAAGCCTGGCAACTTTAGCTACAATATTTATATTTGCATTGCTTGGTGCCAGCCTTGACATGAGTGTTATAACCTCAAATCTTCTTCCCGGCATGATTCTGGCATTTGTCGTGATACTGATAGCAAGACCTATCGCAGTGTTGCCGATTCTACCTTGGTGGAAGCCCAAGGAATATCTTTTTATAGCCCTTGAAGGTCCAAGAGGGGTTGTGCCTTCAGCATTGGCGAGTCTTCCTTTGACACTTGGCTTGGTATACCATGATCAGCAGATGATTCAGTGGGGTGAAATAATCTTGGGTGCAACCGTGATAACGGTTCTGGTCTCTGTAATAGTGGAAACACTTTGGGTTCCATTGTTAAGAGAGAGGCTTCTTGAGGTTGAGAGCATAAGAAAGAGGATGATACGGAGCGGATACAAACCAAAATCATCTCGATAGCATTCCAATGAGATAGAACATAAGCTTTGCCCCTGTAAGTGCTGTTATATCTCCCAATTCGGTTCCAGCAACTTCCATTATGTCAAAACCCACGATCTTCTTTTTTTCAGTAAGCCACTCCAGTGCTTCTATAACCTCCCAGAATTCTAAGCCCCCTGCTTCCGGAGTTCCAGTGGATGGAACCATTGACAGATCAAACACATCGATGTCAACCGATACATAAACTGGTTCTGGCAGGTTTTTTACAATCCCTTTAAACTCCTCAACGCTGTACTGTCTTGCGTGTATCCATTTTATATTTCTCTCTTTGGCATATTCGACCTCTTCTCTTATGCCGCTCCTTATTCCAAATTCAGCCATGCTTATTCCAAGCTCTGAAATCCTTCTCGCTACACATGCATGGTTCCAAGGGTTGCCCTCATATTCATCCCTCAGATCTAAATGAGCATCGAAAACAATGTAGCTTTTTGGTCTTAGAGCTCTTACCAGAGCATACGTCATTGAATGCTCCCCGCCCAGCATTATGGGCATGGCTTTCGGATTTGATTCTTTGAGCTCCCTTACTGTTTCTATTATTCTTTTTATTGTCCCAAGGGGATTTCCAGCCACAATTTCTATATCTCCGATATCTGCAATTCTGAGCTCTGATAGATCAACATCATAATCCAGAATGTAGCTCTCAAGATTTATCGTAGCCTGTCTTATTAACGTTGGCCCAAATCTTGCTCCGGGCTTATATGAGGTAGTTGAATCAAAAGGCACGCCAAATATTACAAAATCAGCCTTTTCAGTATCAACTAACGGTAAAGCGGTTTTTATGGTTTCATAAGTGTAAAAGAATTCCATTCTTATCACCAAAGAAGAAGTCGAGAATTTTAATTATAAGATTTAGGGTTTGCAAAAATTCAGAAAGGAAAGAGATTAAGTCACTCTCCCTTGATTTTCATAATCTTGACCCTTCCAAGGGTTTCCCAATACTCAACATTGATGCCCTCTTTAAGCTGGTCTTTGATCTCATCGTTAACTCCTGTCTCTATGGGAACATCAAACAGTTCATAAGTCTCCATGTCCATGAGCTGAACTGTATCTGGAGTTATTGCAATTATCTGTCCGGTTCTTTTGTCGATTATTGGGACATCAACCTCAGCGCTTGTCGGCTTGACTATGCTCCTAACTTTCCCATCGAATACACCAACTGCCTCAATTCTTGCCTTCGCTGATCCGTGTTTTCCTGGTGAGGAAACTGTGATGTTCACAATTCTGCATGGTTCTCCGTCAATTATTATATATCTCCCAGGTTTGAGCTTGCTGACCTGAACTTTAGTTTTGTCTCCCATTTTTCAAACCTCCAATAAGCGTTCTAACTGGATTTATATTTGGCTGTTTAAAAAATTTTTGAAAATTAGGGCTTCGTTTTGAGTAGCACACTGTTCAGGAGAAGTGGCACTAACAGTACAACCCCTGCTACAATGCCCAGTTTTTCCCATGCTCCCAATGATAGTGTTCTCACCGTTATGCTGATTCCCACTAAAAGTCCACATATCCCTACAACACTGCTGTAGAGTTTAGCTCGTTTGGAAAGTATATTTCCACTCAGTATTAAGGGCAGAGTCTCAACTGCCACCATTATTCCCAGGAAAGAGAAAAACAATGCTAAGAACAGGGTTCTTAAGTAGCGAGATGTTAATATAAGTGAAACTGCAAAAACACCAGTCAATGCAACAGAGATTGCCCTGTTTCTTGAGCTCTGCATGGACTCACTTATTATGTGCCCTGCAGTTTCAATTAGAGGTATAAATGTCGTCATCCCAGCTAAATACACTGATATCATCAAAAGATATAGAACTGTTTTTGCTTGCATGGACTTGATCTCAGTTAGCGCTGCTGCGATTTTTACTATGTATCCTGTTGCTTTATTTATGGTTGCATGACCGTAGAGTATCGCTGTCCCTGGAAAGCTAACTGCAAGAGAATACACTACTATGTATGTAGCCAGCACCCCTATCAGAAGTTGGAGTACGTAGCCAGCGCCGATAAGTGCTCTTGAGTCCGTTTCCTCTGGCAAAAATGTCCCAAAGACTATGTAGAACCCAAAGCCTAAACCCAAGCCCAAAAACGCCAGTAAAATTATCTTTATCACCAGAGGAAATGTTATAGAGAGATGAGTTGACTTTATATTCCCTGTTAATGTTTCAAGTGCAAACTGAACTGGAACTGCTTTTTCTGCAACTGATAGAGCAAAGTTCCTGATTATGTACCACGAAATTAATGTAAAAATCAGGAACAAAATTGCAAACCATCCCATTAAAACCACGCTTTTCTCTTTTGCTCGGAAGAGGATCAAAGACGATAGAAGCAGGGAAAGAACAACTGCAAGTGCGACATAAAGTGTATTACCTTTTCCAACAATTGATGTTATACCCAGTGAGGAGTAGTAGAGTATGAGGGATGCCCCAATGATAATGAACATCAGAAGACTTATTCCAATACCGGGTGTCTTGGAAACTTTAGTTAGATATTCAAAAAAGAAGTATCTGCTTCTTTTTGTTGCTTCCAGACTATAATATGGGACAGCTGCGAGCACTGCTGATATTGCTATGTACAACATGAGAGCTTTCATCCCCCCGACTATAAGTATCTGAGGAAACAGCAAAAATGTCCAAATCCCCACCATATATCCTACTATTAGGAGGATTATTAAAATCGTCAACTTTCTCAAATTTCATCCCCCCATGGGCATTCTATACACTTCTTTTGTGGCTCAGGATATTAAAATGTTATTCAAAAAATTGCATTCTCGTAGTTTACGATTACTTCATTCACTATAGTCCATGCCATTAATGGTTCTTTGTAAAGACTTATTTTCACTCCATCAACTTTACTCTTGAAGTCTCCATGAGGGAATCCTCCTACAATAACCGCAGGTTCTTTAAACTGTTTCAAAAGCTGTCCGAAATCTTTTGGTTTCATGAATTCCCCTTGCTCATGCATTATAAAAACAGCATCTGGTTTGATTTCTTCTAAAAGCTGGTTCAGAGTTTTTTCCTCAAGCTTCAGAAGTTCAAGGTCTGGGGGGACAACTTTATTTTTAAAGAGGCTCTCCATAAGTCCAACAAATCTATTATAGTTTCTTGGTATCCTCGTTTCCGGTTTTATGTATATGACTTTATCGTTTCTCGTATGTACATAAACTCTCAGCATACCCTCTTTATTGAGTATGCTCTCCAGGGCATTTATCAAACAGAAGTGAACTATGTCTGGTCTTCCCCTTCGATTTCCATCTTCAAGCTTTTTTAATGCTGCATGATGATATGTTGAATCCAGAATCACTTCCTCTGGTTTTTTCCCTCGTCTTTTGGCATAGTTCACAACAGCTGGATGCTCCAATATGTTCTTTGGCACAGGCTCAACCTCCGAATCTGCTATTATTAGATGCAACATCTTCACCACCTCTCTATTATAATGTCCCTCTCTTTCAGCTCATCGATTATTCGCGTAAATATATCACTTCTCATGCCAAGAATTTCTGGTGGGATTACACCATATACGCAGCTTCCTTCAGCCAAAAGCCGAGTTATGACAGCCGCAGTAAATCCTGTAACCCTTGCCATTGAGGTAAATCCCTCTTTGGCTTCATCATAGAGGAAGTAATGAATTTCTTTAGTTTTTCCGTTGGATGTGCCTCTGCCGTAAACCTCCATTATTGAAAAGTCATCACTTTCGTACTGCATTAGCGGAGCTATTACTTTCAGCGTAAACTCTATGTTTTCGGGTTTAAAAAATCCGAGCTCTCTTAGCACTTTAATCTTTTCCAGATGACCGGGCCATCTGAGTGTCCTCTCCTCTAAGTGCTCAGCCCTTATGTTCTCTAAGAGAGTTCTGAGACCATCACTAACAAACTCCTCAAACTCAAAACCTTTGATTTTGATTTTCTCAATTTTTTCAAGCGGGTCAACTTCAGCTATCTGTCCGTTTTTGATAATCCTGGCTTTTCGGGTGTACTCTTCAATTAGGTCATATGGAGACCAGGTGATCTTGTAGTACAGAGGGGGCTTTGCTTTTTTTGGTAAACCTCCCACCCGGATTATGCCCTCCTTTAACTCATCAATCTCTTGATAAATTCTCCCCATCAGGATATTACTTAGTCCGGGTGCAAACCCTGCATCAACTATCGCCGTTATCTGAGCATTTTCAGCATCATCTCTAAGCTCCATGGGATCTTCCGGCATAAACGAGATGTCAACTAAATCCCTTTGAGCCTTTATAGCAGCTTTTAATGTGGTAAAGCCAAGCTTTCCCGGTAGTGCTCCAACGATAATCTCGAACTTTTTCATGATATCCACCAATCTGTCGAAATCTGACGCATCGATTTTAATCGTGTTCGCGAAATCTCTCACCTTGTCCAGATGCTCTTTATTTTTGTCCCCAACCCATACTTCAAAGTCCCTGCTCAAATCGTAAGCTATTGCTCTTCCAACATTCCCAGCCCCAAGCACGAGAACCTTCATTTTCCCCACCCATTTACTTTTGAGCCAATAGGTATATATAATGCTCCCTTGAAGTTTGAAGAGATGAGACTCAATTTACCCAACTTTCTGAGAAGGCAAAAAATCCCAGATATCCTGCTTAGAAGGGATGAGAAGAAGATCATGCATATAAGTGATACTCCAGACAACATCTATGTGTTTCTTCTCAATCTTATTGAAAAGACGAAGCCGGATTACATAATACATACTGGTGATTTAGTTGACAACATAAAGCTTGAAAGAAGGCCAGAGCTCAGGGAGCGGTACGAGAAATCTCTAATTGAACTCCTTCACATACTTGAAAATTCAAAAGCTGAGGTTTACATTGTGCCTGGAAACGAAGATGATGTATCCATACTAAGGAGACATATTACTCTCTCTAAAATAGTTCCACCGGGGACCATTATTGAGATAGAGGGAGTAAAGCTTGCAGTTGGCCACAGGTACGGTGATGTTGCTGAAATTAACAACGTGGATTTTAAGCTCTATGGACATAATTTTCGGCTGATCCCCAAAGGTATAAATGGGGTTCTCAGAATAAATTTCATCTTGCTACCCAGCAAAAGGGTAGTAGGAGTTAAATATCCAGATGGCACAAATTTTGAGAGAGGATATAGGTTAATGAGGGGAATGTAATGAGGTTGCTTAGATTTGGACCGTCCCTTGCGTTTGTAAGGAGCTCCAAACTGGATGAGCTGGAGCTTTTTATTGAGAACTTTTTTGATGCAGAGCGAATGTCGGTAAATGAGGCACTTAAGGAAAGCTGGGAGTTTGAAACAATAATAGTGCCAACGCTGAGCGAGGAGTGGAAGACATACATAGAGAACCCAAACCAAGAAGCATTCTTGGTAAGAATGAGATGTGACAGCGTTTTAAAAGAGCTTTTTAACTCAAAGGCACCTGTGGAGAGGATAAATCTCGGTCCGCATATAATTCTGTTCAGAGTGCCAAAAGGGGCCGAAAATGCCGAAACTCTTCTCGCAAGCCGCTATAATGGGGAGCTTGTAACATTAATTGAGGGCATAGAGAAGGGCGAGGAAAGAGACACCCTGCTGGTGCTTACAGAGAAAAAGCTGAACACCTCTATAGGACTTGAGGACATTAAAGCTTCTTTGCTATTCAGGAAAGACTTTGTAGCGTTCTATAAGATGCTCAGCATTGATCTTCCAATTATAATGCATAAGGTTCTTCCGGAAGGCTGGAATGAAATAACGATTCGCCTTTATGACAACATGAAGAGGTACGAGGAAAACATTGAAAGGCTTCTCCTTGTTCTTGAGGACTTGGATTTGGGATATGCTGTAAGTGAAGGATGGGACTGGGACTACCCAAGGCCGTTCATGCGTATAAGAGTGTATAAGATCAAGCTGATAACATGGGAGGATCCTTTGAGAATTAAATTCCTTTTGAAGGGGCTTGAATATAGGGGCTATAAACGTCTTGCTGATATTGATGTCTTCGTTGAGGGTAAAAAGCTTCACTGGGTTGATGTAGCAAAGCGGCATGACTCTAAGCTTGAACTCGCTAAAGCGGCAAGGGAGGAGCTTGAGAGATTGCTGAGTGAGGATGTGAAAAAGAAGTTGCACAAAATTGAAGCTAAGCTTTTACAAGAGGGAGCTCATCAGCAGAAATGACGAACTCCTTTTCGTGATCTTCTATGTTGGGGGACTTTTTGACCTTTATTACAAATTTCATTTTTCCTTTAAGGGTGATCTCAAAGACTCTCGTTACAATCTCTTCCCATTCATAAAGGGTCTCTTTAGGCACAAGTGCCATGTTTGCAAAATAAAGTGATAATCTTGACCTCTCTCCCAAGAACTTTTTCATAACTCCTGCTATATGGATCTCAAAGGATGTCACTTCATTTGTATACAACCTGATGAGCTTGTCTATTCCAAGGGCTATGAGAACAGTTGGTCTATGGGTTGCGTAGTATTCCCTCATAAACTCAGCGAATTCCAGTGTGTAAACTGCTGGATCTTTGGATATATCAATTCTCTTTACAATATTCCCGGTGTTTATTATCCCTCCTGCTTTAACAACATCTATCTTGTCCAGTTTTTCTGCATCCCACCCCATGATCTTCAGTGGTTCTTTAATCATGTGAAGTGTATCAAAGATGTCAAGTATCAGAACGTTGTACTTTTTAAGTAGAAATTCAATAGTTTCTCTGAATATTATGGGGATTGGAGCTTCAGGGGAGTACTCCACAAGCACAGATTCCCCAAATTTTATCGAACCGAGGTACTCAATGAGTGCTCTTCCATCTGTCACGATATCACCTCCAGCTCCTCCATTAATTCGCTCAGGTATGGGGACTTCTTTATCACGACTTTTCTCCCATACTCTTTGAGCTCAAGGATTCTGGTGGGTGCTTCCTCAAGTTCAACCTTCACATCATGACGCAGAAGATGGGGGTTCCCGAACAGATACGTTATCCTGTTTGTGTTCCCAAGGCACTTCCTTGTGACAACCTCGAAGAAATATTCAAGAACTCTTGGCTGGTGCTCATATCGCTTAAGGTGCTTCCCCGCCCCTAATACTATTATGATTATGGGTCTTTTTTCAATTTTTGTGAACAGCTCTCTCAAGATCTCGTGGAGATTTCTGGTGTAAACCACAATATCATCACTCAGCTTCACTTTTCTGATTATCTTCCCTAATTGAATCATCCCACCTGATTTGATTACATATACATCTTTGAGAAATTCAACATCGTATCCATTCAGTTTCAAGTGCTCAACAAAAATATGGAATGTGTCTAAAACATCGTGGATTACAATTGGCAGACCATTTTCCTCTGCCCACTTGGTGATTGAGTAGAATACAATTTCTGGATGATCAATCGAGGAATATTCAATTAGTATTGTTTCACCTGGTTGGACTTTTTCTAAGAATTCCTTTATACTCTTTTGCATATACTTCCCCTCCGTACTGATGTTTACTTTTTGTAAATTTATGTAGATAACGGGAATATTTCAGATCTATAACCGGTCATATTTATAGTTTTCTACTTACCTCTGGGGATCAGATTAGTCATTTTTGCGTCTAATTTGTAATGTTATGTAGCATCATGTTATACGGAAACATAAATATGTTATCTTATTCAATCTTCCTAATCTTTGCAACAAAAAATCCGCTTGTACCGTGCTTATCTGGATAAAATCGTCTTGCTTTTTTAAGTTCTTCGCTTAGTTCAATTCCAAAGGGTTTAACTAAAGCTGGCTCACCATAGCGAAGGGGCAGCAGTTCAACTTCAAAGTTATCCAACACCCACTGAACTACAAATTCGTTTTCTTCTGGCTCAAGGGAGCATGTGGAATAAACCAGAACTCCCCCTTTTTTCAGATTCTCCAGTGCAACCTTAATCATCTTCATCTGCAGATTCTGGCAAAACTTGATATCGTCCAGCGTTCTGTTTGATTTACGCTCAGGATTTTTGTGAATTGTTCCGCTTCCAGTGCATGGAGCATCAAGAAGAATTTTGTCAAATTCAATTCCAAGTTCGCCCATGTATAGGGAAGATTTGTGAAACACCACTACGTTGGTGACTCCCAGACGAGACAAGTTGAGGCGCATCTCCTTCAGCCTTTCTTCTCCAACATCAAAGGCATAAATTATTCCCCCGTTTTTCATAAGCTGTGCCATATAAGAGGTTTTTCCACCCGGAGCTGCTGCCATATCCGCAACTACTTCGCCGGGCTTTGGCTCAAGAGCAATGGGTGGATACATGGAAGATGCCTCTTGAATGTAAAGAAGACCGCTTAAGTATTCAGGTGTTGAGGTTATTGAAAAGGGCTCCCTTGTAAGGCAGAACCCCTCTTTTGCCCAGGGAACTCTTTTAAATTGAAAGCCTTTTTTGTTCAGCAATTTGGTAAGCTTTGGAATTTCAGTCCTGAGAGTGTTCACCCTAAAGCATCTTGGCAGGGGTTTCTCCATGGCTTCGGCTATTCTTATTGCTCTTTCTCCCCACAGCTGGTAATATCGTTCAGCAAAGGTCTTTGAATATCCAAGGCTGAATAGTCTTTCGAGCATGATTAGGTAACCTCAGTCGCTATTTATAGAAGTTTTGGAAAAAGAAAGGAGATAAATCAAATCTTAATGCCGCCCATAACCAATGCCAAGGCTGCTTTTTGAGCGTGCAGCCTGTTTTCAGCCTGATCCCAGACAACGCTGTTTGGTGAGTCGATTACATCGTCTGTAACTTCCTCGCCCCTGTGTGCCGGAAGGCAGTGCATGAAGATATAATCTGGCTTTGCGTGCTTGACAAGCTCCTTGTTGACTTGGAACGGCTTGAATATCTTCCTTCTCATCTCAGCCTCAGCTTCCTGTCCCATTGAAGCCCAAACGTCGGTGTAAATTACATCCGCATCTTTCACAGCGTTAACTGGGTCATGCAGGAGCTCAAAGCTCCCGCCGCTCTCGGCTGCATTCTTTTCAGCCCACTTGATAACCTTCTCATTTGGTTCGTATCCTTCTGGTGTGGCAACCACAACATCTGCACCAAGCTTCGTTCCGGCAATCATGAGGGAGTGGGCAACGTTGTTTCCATCTCCTACATAAACAACCTTAATCCCTTGTATTCTTCCTTTCTTTTCCCAAATTGTCATGTAGTCTGCCAGAGCCTGACATGGATGTGAGAAATCGCTCAAACCGTTGATTACAGGAACACTTGCGTACTTTGCCAGATCCTCAACGTCCTTGTGGGCGTAGACTCTTGCCATAATTCCATCAACATACCTGCTCAGTACACGGGCAGTGTCTGCTATTGTTTCTCCCCTCCTCAGCTGAAGATCCTGGGCATTCAGGTAGAGGGCGTATCCTCCAAGCTGGTACATTCCAACTTCAAAGCTTATTCTTGTTCTTGTTGAGGGCTTCTGGAAAATCATTGCCAAAGTTTTGCCTTCCAAAACGCGATGTGGTTTTCCTATCTTGTTCCATATCTTCATCATCTTTGCTGTTTCAAGAATTGTTTCAATTTCTTCTCTGGTAAAATCCTGTAAGCAGAGAATATCTCTTCCAGCCAAGCTAACTACCATCGGCATCACCATATAAAGCTGATTCTTTTGTTTTAATAACTATTTCGTCGCTAAAAAGTGCTATTTAACGAAAGTTTTGGGGACATATTGACGGTATTATTGACAAACATAAACAGAAATTCTCGTCTCTTTTTCAGAAGTGTTCTGGCAAGACTAATAAGGGCGCAGTGTATCTATAGTTCGGAGGGTTCTCCCGTGGATAGGATAAAGGTTAGGCTCATTAACTATACCCCAAAACCTTTGGAAACCGTAACATGGGCTGCACTGATTTCTTACTGGGAGGAATGGGAAAGTGAAGCATTCGAAAGGACAACAATGGCTGATGTAAGGAGACACTTACCAAAGGTCCTCTCATATGGGCATGAGAGCATCTTGGAGCATGCAGTTTTCACATTTGCGATTGAGGGATGTTCCCGTGTATGTACTCATCAACTAATTCGACACAGAATAGCAAGTTATACACAGCAATCTCATAGGTATATAAAGCTAAATCCACAAGATGTCGAGGAGACATTTTTAATTCCAGAGAGCATTAAAGAGAAGCCTGAACTTTATGAGAAGTGGAAGCAACTCATGGAAGGAGCAATAAGGCTATACAAAGAGGCTTATGAAAATGGTGTTCACCAAGAAGATGCCCGCTATATCCTTCCTCAAGCTGTTAGAACCAAGATTGTTGTAACCATGAATCTTAGGGAACTTAAGCACTTCTTTGGTCTCAGAACATGTGAAAGGGCTCAGTGGGAGATAAATTATGTTGCGTGGAAAATGCTGGAGGAGATTTCAAAAGTTGAAGAGCTAAATCCGATAATCAAATGGGCAAAGTTAGGTCCGAGGTGCATTCAGCTTGGATACTGTCCAGAGCGGGAGCTGATGCCGGAAGGCTGTCTTAAGAGAACAAGAGAGAAGTGGATGGAAATAGCGGAGGGCTGATGGGAGTTTTGAGTTCATGAGGGTGAGATCATTATAGAGCAAGGGACGGTAAAGTAAAAATCCTCCTCTGATTGGCAGGATTTTCATATTAATTTTGATTTTTTGTCTTTTTTAGAAAAATTCTTGGGAAAATTATATAAACGTCAATACTGAGTGCAGTATGGTGAACATAAATTGAAATTAGAAAAATTTTTTGAGAGCCTCAAAGCTGGCGAGACCGTTCTTATTGAGCATGATTCCAAATCTGTTCCAGTTCATTCATTTTACTCACTGACCAAATGCGCGGGGAACATGAGGGTTCTTGTTGACGACTTCTTGGACACGCTGTATATCTATAAGGTGCATCTTGAGCTTTCTGGAACTGATACCTCGAAATTTGAGGATCTGCAGGTTATTAAAATTGGGGGAGTGAAAAGTGTTGGAAAGATCGTGGGAAAAATTAGCTCCCGCGGAGGTGTTATACTGAGGAGAGAATACCAAATGATCTACGAGAATGCCATTGATGATGGCTCTCTGGTCATAAATCCAGTTTTAGGAATAGAAAAGCTCCTCATCTTGGGATCCTCAAGACTTGAGGTCTTAGAAACTTTGGCAGAGATTTCCTCCAGGCTTGGAGACAAAAGGAGAATCGCCGTGTATTTCGTTGACAAATCTGTTTTGAAAACCGGAGAGTTCAACCCACTCCCGATTATGGAATTCCTTTCAACAACAGTCGTTAATGTGGAAAAGAGAGGAAGGGTATACACTTTTGAGGTCTTGAAGTCAATAAACCCCGAGTTGGACGGGAAGACCTACAGCTATGATCTTGATGTTGTAGAATGATGCTCCTCACTTAAAACTTCTTCAAGAGCCCTCTTCAGCTCTTTGTAGCTCTCTTCCATTGCCTGTGGAATCACTTTTACATCGGCTAAAACCGGCATGAAGTTCGTATCCCCATTCCATCTTGGAACGATGTGAAGATGAACATGGTCATCTATACCAGCTCCAGCAACTCTGCCTAAGTTAACACCCATGTTAAACCCATCGGGATTCATCGCCCTCTTTAGGGCTTTTATCATCAGTTGAGAAAGCTTCATTATCTCCAAAAGCTCATCATCGGTTAAATCCTCCCACTTTCCAACATGTCTATAGGGGGCAATCATGACATGACCCGGATTGTACGGATAATTGTTCATGATTATAAATGCATATTTTCCTCTGTACAGAATTAATCTTTCCTCATCCCTGTTCTCCTTTGGAAAGTCACAGAAAATACATCCATTGTGTTTTGGAGACCTTATGTATCTAATTCTCCATGGTGCCCATATGATTTTCAACCTCTCACCTCCATGAGAGGCAACGCTGATAAATTAAAAAGCTTTTCCCAGAAATCTTTAAGAAATCTCATTCTAAACTTGGAGCAAAGTGAGGTGGTTGGAATGAAGAGAAAGGGAATCTTGATTATCATAGATGGTCTTGGAGACAGACCCATAAAGGAATTTGGCGGAAAAACGCCATTGGAATATGCAAACACACCAAACCTTGATAAGCTTGCTAAAATAGGGATCCTTGGACTGCAGGATCCGATAAAACCCGGACAGCCGGCAGGAAGCGACACAGCTCATCTCTCAATCTTTGGATACAATCCCTATAAAACCTACAGGGGAAGAGGGTTTTTTGAGGCATTAGGCGTTGGTTTGGACTTGGATAAAGATGATTTAGCTTTCAGGGTGAACTTTGCAACCATTAAAAACGGAATAATTGTTGACAGAAGAGCGGGGAGGATTTCAACTGAGGAAGCTCACGAGCTGGCAAAAGCGATTCAAGAAAACGTTAAGCTTCCAGTTGAGTTCATATTCAAGGGTGCAACTGGGCACAGGGCAGTCTTGGTGCTTAAGGGGATGGCTAAGGGTTACAAAGTCGGTGAGAATGATCCACATGAGGCAGGTAAACCACCGCACAAATTCACATATGGGGATGAAGAGAGCAGGAAAGTTGCTGAGATTCTTGAGGAGTTTGTTCAAAAAGCTCATGAGGTTCTTGAAAACCATCCAGTCAACGAGAAGAGAAGAAAAGAAGGCAAGCCCGTTGCCAACTATCTTCTCATTAGAGGGGCTGGAACCTATCCAGATATTCCCATGAAGTTCACTGAACAATGGGGGGTGAAAGCTGCTGCTGTCCTTGCCACTGCTCTGGTTAAAGGTGTTGCAAGGGCTATTGGCTTTGACGTGTTCACACCGGAAGGAGCTACTGGTGAGTATAACACTGACGAAATGGCAAAGGCTAAAGCGGCTGTTGAACTGTTGAAGGATTATGATTTTGTATTTGTTCATTTCAAACCCACAGATGCTGCAGGGCACGACAACAAGCCAAAGCTCAAGGCAGAGATGGTTGAGAAAGCCGACAGAATGATCGGCTACATCATCGAGAACATTGACCTGGAAAAGACGGTTATAGCTGTGACCGGTGACCACTCAACTCCATGTGAGGTCATGAACCACAGCGGTGATCCGGTACCTCTCTTAATAGCCGGGGGAGGAGTTAGAACTGACTATGCAGAGAGCTTTGGAGAAAGGGAGTGCATGCGCGGCGGCATTGGAAGGGTCAAAGGACATGACATAGTCCCAATGATGATGGATCTGATGGGAAGAACAGAGAAGTTTGGAGCTTGATTCGATTTCTTTGCTTCCCTTATATTTTAATCTCACTTGAGCTTTTCGATCCTCTTCAGAGTTCTGTTATAAAGTGGACATAATATTTGGAAAGGTAGCTTGCTCTAAGAACTAACATAAGGGAGAAAAGAAAAGGGGTCACATGGTTGAGAGTATCTTTGTCGTGATATCGTTACCCTGCTTATCGTAAATTCTGTAGTAGCACTTGCACGGGAACTTCATTGCTGCTCTCCTCATTGCCTCAAGGGCAAACTTGAGGTGCTGCCTGTTAACCCTAACTGTAACTATCTTCTGGTCTCTCTTAAGCCTGGCGGCAAGTCCAATTGGCTTTCCAAATGGTCTCCTCATACCGTTTCCATAACGGTCTGCCTTTCTTCCGGTAGCCATTGGGTTTTCTCTGAGGACTTGGAACGGATAAACCCTGATCTTGAAGTGGTAGTTGCTCCTACCGACATTTTTCTGGAGGTATCTGTTCACCTGAATTCTCACTGCTTCAAGGGCGTTCTGTCTTATCTGGACAGGCTCAGCTGTGTGCAAACTAACCTCGAACTCAAAATCTCCAGCAGGATTTCCCATGTCAAAGATTGTGATCTTTGGACCGGGGGCACCTCTTATGTACTCTCTCCTTGTGTAAGCCGGTTTGTCAACGTATCTGTCAATCTTGGCTGGTCTCAAAGCCATTCAACTCACCTCCATAATGAGCGTAACCTAAACTTAGGAAATCTACTCAGCTTATAAAAGTTTTGGAGTGCAGAGTTTTCAGGCTGCTCAATCTATATAAATTTTTTGCAATCGAAACATGCTACCTCTTGCCATTTAGCATCACGGCAATCCCGAACAGCAGAAGTGACACCGGAGCAAATATCAGCAGTGCAGCTTTTAAAACAATCCCTAATATTGCAACTTCACCTAAGGAATAGGCAAGTCCAAAGACCAACTGCCCAGCAGTTGTGGATATATTCCTAACAGCGTTTATCCCTCCAATAGTAGCTGAGGCTCTCTTTGCTGACGCTAATAAACTTCTTGAGATTGGTCTGAAGGTTTGAGCGGCAAATATTGCCATTAAAATACCGAGGAATACAGTAATCGGATTTTTGATCGCTGCTAAAATTGGTGACACTCCAGCCAGAATTGATACAGTTATAAGGACTTTTCTCTCATTGCCCAAATCAGCGAACTTTGAAGGAATGTATGCCAAAAGTGTCGCTATGAAACCTATGAGTCCAATTAGCGTTGTTGCAGTTCCTCTATCCAAATTTAGCGTTTCGGCAACATAGACATAGGTTATCTCACCAGAGGTGAACGCTGCGAGGAATGAAATCAAAGCAGATAGGATTAAAATTTTCTTTGCATCAACTGGAGCTTCGCCTTCTTTTGTGTCTTTTTCTCTTTTGGGGACTATCTTTTCGTAGAGAAGCCAGTATGAAAGCAACATACAGAGAGCCGTCAGGAAAAAGAAAAGAGATGCAAGGTACATCTGTCCTTTTAGTCCGAACTCTTGAGTTAGAGCGTAAGTGTAGTTGCCCAAAAGCCCGGCGAAGTTTCCGAAGATAAAGTACAAAGCTGTGACCCTGCTTCTGATCTCTTTGGGAGATGAAACAGCAATAACAAACTGGGCAATCGGCCACGCAATACCGTTCAGAAAGCCGTTCATGAGCTTGATTCCAACAACATGGATCCATGAAGAGGTGAATGGATACAGATTGACAGCTAGGGCATTGCCAGTCATTGCAAGGGCACCAAGATAGACTAAGCCTTTCCTTTTCTCTAAGAGTAAACCGCTAAAAAGCGCAGAGAGGGATCGGGCTAAAATAAAAGAAGCTGAAATTACAGAGATGTTCACCATTGAGGCTTTAAGAATATCCCTGGTATAGAATGCAACGGCAGGGACGGCTAATCTAAAAGCCAGAGTTCCGGTAAAAGCCGATGCAATGAGAAGTGCTATTCCAAGACCCTGCTTTTTCATGGCACTCAGAATGGATGTGCAATGGGAATATTAAAACTTATCTCTTTGCGTGATGATGAAGGTATAAACACATCTAAGAATACCTTTTTATACAATCTTTCCGCACTATTGAGTGAGGTGGTGTTTATGCAGATGCAGTTTGAAGATGCTTACAAGGAAGTTTATGAGATCGTTAAGCCGAGATACAAGCTCTTCACAGCTGGTCCAGTTGCATGTTTCCCCGAGGTTCTTGAGATAATGAAAGTTCAGATGTTCAGCCACAGAGCAAAGGAATACAAGGTAATCCACATGGACACCCTTGAAAGGCTTAAAAAATTCTTAGAAGCTGAAAACGGAGAGATAATTCTCTTCCCGAGTTCTGGAACTGGGTTTATGGAAGCAGCTGTTAGGAACACAGTTCCAAGGGGAGGAAAAGTTTTGGTTACCATAATTGGTGCATTTGGAAAGCGCTTTAAGGAAGTTGTTGAGTCGAATGGGAGAAAAGCCGTAACGCTTGAGTACGAACCCGGAAAGGCTGTGAAGCCAGAGGATCTCGATGATGCATTAAGAAAAAACCCTGATGTTCATGCAGTAACTATAACATATAATGAAACTTCAACAGGCGTTCTCAATCCCCTTCCAGAGTTAGCCAAAGTTGTAAACGAACATGACAAGCTTCTCTTTGTGGATGCGGTTAGTGCAATGGGAGGGGCTGACATAAAATTTGACAAATGGGGAATCGACATAATTTTTGGAAGTTCACAGAAAGCTTTTGGTGTTCCACCTGGTCTGGCAATCGCTGCCATTAGCCAGAGGGTCTTTGAAATCGCCGAAAAGATGCCGGAGAGGGGCTGGTACTTTGATCTGCCTCTCTATAAGAAGTTCAACTACAAGAAGCAGGGGACGCCTTCAACCCCACCGATGCCTCAGGTCTTTGGTCTCAACGTTGTGTTGAGAATCATAGAGAAGATGGGCGGCAAGGAAGAGTGGCTCAAGATGTATCAGAAGAGGGCGGAGATGATAAGGAACGGGGTTAGGGAGATAGGTCTTGAGATCTTAGCAGAGCCCGGTTATGAAAGCCCAACAATAACTGCTGTCCTAACGCCAGAGGGCATAAAGGGCGAGGAAGTTTACAATGCAATGCGTGAAAGGGGCTTTGAACTGGCAAAGGGTTACGGTGAGGGAATTAAAGAAAAGACATTTAGGATTGGCCACATGGGATACATGACATTTGAAGACATTGAGGAGATGCTCCAAAACTTAAAAGAAGTTATAGAAGAACTGAAGAAGAAAGCTTAGCATATCTTTTCAAGCTTTATCTTTTTTCCTTCTTCAACAACTTTATAGATTGCATTAACTTTTCTGGCTCCCTCTTTTATATCGCGGTAGAGCTCAATTACAAGTTCAAACCTTTTTAGAGTCTCATCATCTATCTTAAGCCAGTGTTTAACTTCACTCACTACGTCCCTTGAAAGTATGAGAGAGGATATTATGAATGCATAGTCATCTATAAGCTCTCCCAGAATCAGGGGCACGTTAATTGTGTGGAGAGTGTCTATAACAACGTAATCGGGATTGAGTTTTTTGATTTCCCCAATCACTTCCTTCGTTCTTGTTCTAACGCTCTTTTTGTCGAATTCAGTGTTTATAATCTCAATGTTTTCTTTGAAGGGTTTGAACTCATTATAAGCCGTTACAACTGCTATTTTCCACTCATCGGGAATTAAATGAACCATAGCCTCAATCAGCTTTGTTTTACCTGCTCTGCTTGCTCCTACAACTAAAATGTCGCTTTTTCTGAGAAGGGCATTTTTAATAGTCTCAAGCTGTTCATTGGTTATGTTACCATAGCGGAGCAAATCTTCTGGAGTAAAGATGTAAACTCCCATTTTTGTCACCGTAGAATAGTTGATTGGGGGGGTTATAATGGTATCGATGTGGGATGTTTGATTTTTGGAGTTGAGTAATTTTCTTTTACTTTGTTGTTTTGGGATGTTTATGTTCGGGTTTTTGGTGGTTGTATTTTGTTTTTTGCTTTGCTTCGTAATTGGAAAAGTATTTATAGTACTTTTGGCTATGGTATTAGTGATGAGCTTGTTTGGGGGGGGCGAATGCGGAAGTGGGTAGTTTTGGGCGTTGTTGTGCTGTTAGTGTTTAGCAGTTTTGGTTTTGTGTTTGCTGAACAGTTTCAAGAAGTAAAGGATTTGCAAGTTAAGACTGAGAAGTGTGAAGGCTGTTCTTGCCAGGATTTCGATGTTGATAAGGCTTTGAGTGAAGTGAATGCAAAGATAGAGAATTTAACCAAAGTGATTAACCAAGAAGAAGCAGAGTTGCAGAAGCTTTACGCTGAACTCAACAGGACTAAGAGCATTGAAACTCTTGAGAAGATTGTTAAGCTTGAGGATAAGGTTCAGAATATAAAACATGATTTGAAAGCCTTTGAGCGTCAAAAGCTTAGTTTGGAGTTGGTTAAAAAGTATACTCGTAAGACTCCTTATGGGCTTCAGGTTCTTTATTATAAGCTTCCTAGGGAGGATGTGTTGGTCAAGCAATACATAGAGAAAGTTCATCCTGTTAGGGAGGATGTTGATTTAGATTGGTTTATTGCTTTTTACAGGCAGGCTGGTGAGTTGACTTTTGATGAGTATATTGAGACCGACATGAAGCTTAGGGAGACTCTTAAAGCAGTGAAAGCTGGTAATGCTACAATTGAGGATGCTTTAAAGCTTATTCAGCAAAGGAAGGAAATCTGGGACAGAATTTATGGATACTTAGAAGAGAAGACCAAACTTGAAACAATCAAAAGACTTAAAGAACTCGGAAAACAACAAACAATCATGAAAACGATAGGAATACAACCACTAGGAATTGACAATATAATTTACTATAGCGAACTTGGAACACGATATGTATGTTCTCAAGTCTCTATTGGTGGTGTTTTGTATTGTGGCGGGGACAATCCCTTAAAAGATACATTGCCTCCTTACTATATAAGTCCAGTAGAATACAGGGATTTAGAGCCTATTGCTGTGTGGGTTGGAGTGTATGCTTCAGATACTCCAAATTCGGACTATTATTTGGGCCAATTTTGTGTATACACTTTCAAAAAAGAAAGCGAATTACACTACTATTGGGAAAGGGCAAGAAACTATGATGTGCGAGCTAAGTCCATTCAAATAAAATACTTCTATGATGGCATAGCTTACAATCCAAAAACCTCCGAAGAACAAGTAGCCAATCTCATCTGGCAATTTGAATGTAATGCTAACGGATGTTGGCTTACAAGTTATAGACCACATCTACCCAATCCAGATAATCCATATTATATTCCAAATGACAATTATAGGCTGTACGTCTACTGGAGAGTATTAAGCTCAAATTGTTGCAAAAGTGGTAGCAGTCATGACAATCCCTATGGATGTCTTTGGGCTAATGGTCACTGTGGTGGTTGTTTCGCCCCAGATGATTCAGCATCTCAGTATTTCCCCCATGTAGATAGGCCATATCAGGTGGATATCCCCCAAAGCTAAAGGAGGGTGCACATTGAAAAGAATGCTATTTTTCTTTCTTTTCATTTTATTATTTCAAGAAAGTTTTGTATACAGTTGGATTACCCTCGTTCCCGTGTCACCACTTTCACAAAGCATTTATTATGCTCCTCGTGATGTTACAATTTTTTCAGTGTCAAATGATAGCAGACATGTAGCAGTGGGTTTCAATGCTATCTGCATTTACATCAATAATCCAGAGGGAGGAACGTATGAGCGTTGTGACGGAAGTGCCTCAATATATCTCCTCAAAGATGGAGAACTCCTTTGGAAAAAGGAAAACATTGGAGATTTCATTGTGAGCCTTTCACTCTCTTCTAACTATGTTGCTGTTGCAGTTCAAAAGGCTCAAAAAATAGGAGTAGGGTTTATTTACCTCTTCGATCGGAAAGGGAATTTAATTTGGAGAAAGGAAACTGAATGGCCCCAAAGAATTATCATCACAACCAAAAATAATATAATACTTGGAACTCAAGATGACTATGTTTATGCATTTGACAAGGAAGGGAACTTGCTGTGGAAGAAAAGGGCGGGAGGAATACTTGACATATCCGTAGATGGGAACTATATAGTTGCGGGCTCCACTAACACTAAAACAATCTATCTGCTCGACAGAAACGGAACAATACTCTGGAGGCGTGAAGTTGGCTTACTTGGCAATGCTGCAATATCAGAAAAAGGAGAGTATGTAGCAACAATTGTTTTTGATAATTACAACGATTACTACAATTCCAAAAACGGCAAAGTACTGATTTTTAACAAAGCTGGAAAGCTTTTGCATGAATATAAAAATGTTTCCACGTTTTCACTTTCAAAAGAAGGGAAGTACTTAGCACTAGCTTTTAGAGACAACATAGTCCTCTTGGACATTGAAGGGGGTATAATGTGGGAGAGAAGTATTAAAAATGGAATGCTAATTTCCCTCAATAATGACCTTATGCAATTGGTACCACCAATGGTAAATTATATATCTCACAACTGAAGGCAAAATTTTAGATGAACACTGGTTGGGGGTAAAGATAAAGGAATTAAAAATTAAAAAAGATAGAATAATGGCTGGCTCTGGAAGGAGACTCTACATCTTTAGGGTTCTTCATTTAAGCTGTTTGTTTGGGCCTTTTAGTGAGCCGCTCCAAGTTTCAAACGCTGCGGTTGTTAAGGGGAATACAACGTACATAATCTCAACAGACGGGATAATACTACTCAATAACGAAGGTTTTTTAAAAGCTATACAACTCCAGATTCCACCAACTAAGGTTTATGCTGATGCGAACTGGAGGTATTTGGCTTTAGCTTGGAACAAAACAATCTGTGTTTTTAACAGTGATTTAAATCCAATTTATGAGTGTAAAAGCTTCAAGAACGAAATTACAGGCGTAAGACTCTGTGGCTCATATCTAACAGTTTGTTTCAAGGAAAGAATTGTAAAATTTAAAATAAATCAAAAAATAGGTAAGTTTGTCTGGATTTAAACTTAATATTTGGATAAAAGAAGAAGCTAACTGAAAATGCTCACATCAAAGCTGAAACATAAAGAAGGAGGGAATAATATGGTTTTTCATACTATAAGAAAAAGGATTTCGGAAGTTCGTGTAAGTGGGCTAATAGGCATTGTTCGAGCTGTTTTGCTCCGGATGAATCGAAATCGCAGAACTTTCCTTATGAAGGGTGAAGAGGTGTGGAAAAGTGAAGCTCTTTAAACTTTTTTTATTATTTTTGCTTTTTATTTTGGTCTCTGTGGTTATAATCAACCAAAATACTCAAGAACAGAAAAATAAAAATGAGTTTTCTAATGTTACTTCTAATGACATTTTCATACACTCCTTTGAGCATTTAGAAAATAAAACACCACTTGAAGGAGAATTTAAACCGATTTTAACTCTCCCTGCTTGGGATTTTCAGGGTTTCGAGGATAGGCTTTTTGTTTATTATAATGGAACACTTAAGGTCTACAATGTAAAAAGTGGAAAGCTTCTTTTGAACGTGACTCCTGTTTACGATTATTACTTTTCAAACCGTTATGCTTATATAAAAACCGACAATGGAAGTTTTGTTCTGGATTATGAAACTTTAAGACTAGCACCAATAGACACAGACAAAAATGTTGAATATGCTTTTAACCTCGGTAATTGCAGGATTACAGCAAGAGAAAAAAGCATATTAGTGAACTCCCAAGTATTTACATTTAACTCAACGCCAAAAGTCGCGTTCTTTCCTAACGGATTTGTAGTTTATGGATTATACAAAGATAGAGAGACAAGAGTAATATTTTTTGACGAGAGGTGCAATATTCTAAATGATACAATAATTTCGAACTATCCTCTTGTATGTAAGGTAGTGGATCACAAAATTTTCTTTATTCGGCGTGGTTTATTTGCAGTGAATCAATCTAAGTTTCCAAAGCTCAAAGGTGAGCAGGTTTTGCATGAATATTTGTCAATGAGTAGTGTTTATCTTTTTAATTCAAAAGGACAAGAAATAGCAAGTTTAGGAATGGGTGGTATAATTGGGTTTTACAACAATACACTTTATTCTTTTAAGGTAAACCCAGACTATTGTGATGAGCTGATAAAGTTTTATTTATCAAACAAGTCCCTCAAGAAACAATGTTTTAGAGTCTCTCATTATAGTGGATGGTTTGTATCTCAGGGAACATTTGGAGATTTTGGGGATGGATTTATGGCATTCGCTTACTGGGGGTTCTCGGGAGAAAGTGGAACTGCTTACAATTACCTCTGCGTGTATGTTTATGATAAACGTCTCAACTGCATTCCCTATTACTCAGGAACTAAAAGGGTAAGCCCAATTGATGAAATAAAAGCCTGGGATAGATATTTTGCAATTGTACCAAGAGGTTCTGAAGAGGTTGTTGTTTATGAGGTTGAATAATATTACGCATTGATTGAACACTTGAATGAGGTGTTAAAAATGAGGAAAATATTTACTTTCCTTTTTCTTTTTATAGTTTTGTTATTAACCTTTTATGGAGGCTATAGGTTTCTTTTTGAAAATAGGGGAATAGCCGTTATTCCTACATCTATAACTAACGTTAGTTGCACCATTGAGAAGTTTTCTCCGCCAGTTAAGATCGAGATTGAGGAAGTTAAGATTCCGGTTGATGGTGGATATAAGCCCTTATACACACTATTTAAGTTTTATGACAGAAACGGAACTCTTGTAGGTTACTGGAACACTACGAGGAACTTTAAAAAAGGATATTTTTACTTCAGAGATGGTTTTGTGGTTTGGAGTTATGATGGGGTTGTTGAAATGGTTTATTTTGACTACAACCTCACAGAAAGATGGTGGAGAGAGATATACAAAAGTGTTGGGGGCTATGTAGACTTTGTACTGTATGCCTTGTATGCTGATGAGAGTCATATTTTCCTACTTACGGCAAACAGACATTTTGCGACAGCAAAAGTTCAAAACTACTGCTTTTACTGGGGTAGTGTTGAAGAAGGCGATATTATTGAACGATTTTGCTCTGATAAAGAGTTATCTCAAAGTTCATTACTTGGAGGAAAAGTAGTTGGGAATAAAGTCTACATAATCACAGACAATGGGCTCTATCTCTTTACCTATAAGGGGGAGCTCATAAAAAAGAAAAAGATTGAGCTTTCAAAGATTGAGAGCTTTGACGTGAATGAGAAATATCTTGCCTTTGTTTATCCCAGCGGTGATAAAACATCAAAGCTGTGTGTTATGACCTCTAACTTAAAGTCCCAAAGGTGTATTGATGTGAAAGGGAAAGTGGAACAACTAAGGCTATGTGAAAACTACCTCCTCCTGAAAATAGGGAATAAAGTTAGAGTATTGGAAATTGAAGAGAATTCCTAAATCAAAAATGTCAACTTTAACCATTTTTCTTGTCAATTGTCCAAAAATTATCATATATGAATGCCAAAATTTGTTCAAATTCCAAAGTTTTTTGCATAAAAGACATAAACCATGAATGCAGTGTCAAAAAATAGGTGATAAACATGAATGCTGTTCAATTAGTTAAAAGAGAAATTGCCCCAGCTATGGAAGTTCAGACCAAGATTATTGAATATATGACAAGGTTTTTTGTCGGCAAAGGGTTTAAGTGGTTGCTTCCAGTGATGCTCAGCTCGATAACTGATCCTCTCTGGCCAGATCCAGCGGCAAGTGAAGCCTTAAAGCCCCCAGAGATAGAGGCATATGGTGGAAAGCTTAGATTAATGCATAGTATGATTTTGCACAAGCAATTGGCAGTTGCTATGGGAATAGACAAGTTGTTCATACTTTCTCCAAACATAAGACTCGAAGGAAGAGAAGCTGACGATGGAAGACATGCATATGAGTTCACCCAGCTCGACTTTGAAATAGCATATGCAACCATGGACGACGTCATGAGCTTAATCGAAGAGGCGATCTCTGGGCTTTTCAAAGAGGCAAGAAAGTGGGAGATCCTTGAAGAACTTGGCAGAGAAGTTCCAAAGGCTAAGCCACCGTTTAAGCGCTTTACTCTGGAGGAAATCAAAGCAGAATTTGGTGATGAAGATAAGGCGAGTGAAGCAATGGATGAACCATTCTGGATTACTGATATTGAGAGAGAATTCTACGATAGAGAAGATCCAGAGAGGCCAGGACACTTCAGAAACTATGACTTGTACTTACCATGGGGTTACGGTGAGGTCTCAAGCGGCGGCGAGAGAGAGTGGGAGTACGATATAATCGTCAGGAAGATGAAAAAAGCTGGGATAAGCCTTGAGGCATTCAAACCATACTTAGAGGTTGCCAAAGCTGGTTTACTAAAGCCTACAGCGGGGGCTGGCATAGGCATGGAGAGATTAGTGAGGTTCATTGTCGGAGCAAAGCACATAGCAGAAGTTCAGCCATTCCCGAGAATTCCAGGTATTCCGGCGATTATTTGAGGGTCGGCTCTGAATTCTTCTTTTTCTTATAATCCCTAAAGCTCCTTTGTTTAATTTGCTCTCATTAACCACTGCTCAATGTTCTATATTAACCTCTCAATGATGGAAGGGAGAAATCCCTTTATACTTGCACCCCTGCAAGTAACTATTGGGGGTGCAAGTTTTCGGTTCACAAACATTATCCTCCTAAAAGGTCGCGCCCTTCCTGTTCAACTCTGTTCCCAAATTTATTTAGATGCACCCTCTCCCACATTATTTCATCTTTTCTGTGCTCTGGTTTTTCTTCAGCTGGATACCCAATCCCAATAATGCAGAGAATCCTTATATGCTTGGGAATTCCCAAGAGCTCTCTGACGTAATCCTCGGCTGTCTTCTCATCATCGTGCATCCTTTCATGTATATGACCCCAGCAGGCACCCAAGCCCAAGGCAGTTGCTGCCAGCTGAATGTGCTCAGCAGCTATTGAGCAGTCGTAAACCCATGCATTGCTTATCCTCTCATCCCCACAGACAACTATCGCTAAAGGTGCTGTTTCAAGGAACCTTACAGCCGGTCTCGTTTCGGCAAGCTTCTTTATTAATCCCCTATCCTTCACCACCACAAAGTGCCACGGTCTTCTGTTCTTTGAGCTTGGAGAATAGAAGGCAGCTTCGAGGATCTTCTCAATAAGCTCCTCTGGAACTTCTTTATTTTGAAATCTCCTGATGCTTCTTCTCCTTATAACTTCAAAGAACTCCATATCGCTCACCAAAATTATTAGAAAAGAGGGAAATTTAAAGCTAAGCCTCTTTGCTTAGGTATTCGTGTATTGCTTTTGCTGCTTTTCTTCCATCTCCCATTGCTAAGATTACGGTTGCTTCTCCTCTTATTGCATCCCCACCCGCAAAAACTCCAGGAATCGAAGTCATCAAATTCCCATCAACTATTATCCTTCCCTTGCTGTCAACCTTCAAATCTGGAACCGTCTGGAAGAACGTTTTGTTTGGTGTTTGTCCGATGGCAATTACTGCAGTATCAAACTCCATGATGAACGTTTCTCCAGTTGGAATTGGTCTCCTCCTACCGGTCTCATCTGGCTCTCCAAGCTTCATCTTCTCAAGCTCTATTGCCTTCAAGTTACCGTGTTCATCTCCTATAAAGCGCTTGGGTGAGACTAAGAACATGAATTTAACTCCTTCTTCTTCAGCGTGGTGAATTTCCTCTATACGAGCAGTCATCTCTTTTCTTGTTCTTCTGTAGAGGATCCAGACTTCAGCACCAAGCCTCAACGCAGAACGGGCTGCGTCCATTGCTGTGTTTCCGCCGCCGATAACAGCGACCCTCTTTCCTACTTTTATTGGAGTGTCATATTCGGGGAATTCATAAGCCTTCATGAGGTTTATTCTTGTTAGGAATTCGTTAGCTGAGTAAATTCCATTCAGGTTTATGCCCTCCCATTTGACAAATCTTGGCGTCCCTGCACCGGTTCCTATAAAGATGGCATCGTACTCTTCCCTCAGCTCGTCAAATGTAACTGTTTTCCCTACTAATGTGTTTGTCTCAATTTTTACTCCAAGCTTTTTGAGGTTCTCAAGCTCTTTTTTCACGATTTGTTTTGGTAGTCTGAATTCTGGGATTCCGTATATTAGGACTCCTCCCGGTTTGTGGAGGGCTTCGAAGATTGTTACGTCATAACCCATTTTTGCTAATTCTGCGGCGCATGTTAAACCAGCCGGTCCGGCTCCGATGACTGCGACTTTCCTTCCGTTCTTCTTTATTCCTTTTATTTGCTCCCCTAATAGCTCGGCATCTATTCCTTTTTCTCTTGCGTAGTCTGCTACGAATCTTTCGAGTTTTCCTATGTTTATTGGGTCGCCTACTTTGCCCATTACGCAGACTCCTTCGCATTGGTCTTCTTGTGGGCAGACCCTGCCTGTAATGGCAGGCAAAGAATTACAAGCCCAAATAACTTCTAAGGCTCCTCTAATGTCCCCTTCTTTAATCTTGGCTATGAAGGCGGGAATGTTTATGTTTACGGGACAACCTTTAATACACGGAGCGTATTTTTCTGGACACTGCAAACAGCGCTCAGCTTCTTTCTTTGCAAGCTCAAAATCATAACCGAGGTTAACCTCAAAGAAGTCCTTGTTCCTCTCCTCTGGTGGCCTCTCTGGAGTTGGAACCCTCTCCTTGATAATCTGCCTTTTTGGCATTTAAACCATCCCCCTCTCGCGCTTCCACTTCTCAAAAGAAATCTTCTCCAAATCCTTGTAATAGTCCAGACGCTTCATCAGCTCATCCCAGTTCACTTGATGTGCATCGAACTCTGGTCCATCAACGCAGGCAAATTTTATCTCTCCTCCAACTGTGACTCTGCACGCTCCGCACATTCCAGTTCCATCAACCATGATTGGATTTAAGCTGGCAACTGTCTTTATGCCATATGGCTTCGTGAGCTCTGCAACAAACTTCATCATAATTGTTGGCCCAACAGCATGGACAAGATCGATTTTTCTCCCTTCATCTATGAGCTTTTGAAGTGCATGAGTTGTGAATCCTTTCATTCCATAACTTCCATCATTTGTAGTTACTATGACTTCATCACTAACTTGTTTCAGCTTATCCTCCCAGAACACAAGCTCTTTTGTTCTGAACCCAAGAATTGATATGACATAATTGCCAGCCTCTTTCATGGCTTTTGCGACTGGGTAGATCTCTGCAACACCAACTCCGCCACCTATCATCACAACCGTTCCAAACCTGTCTATGTGGCTTGGCTTCCCTAAAGGACCAAGGAAGTCGAGGATGAAGTCCCCAACGTTGTATGTTCCAAGTTCGTGTGTTGTTTTTCCGACTTCCTGTGCAACTATTGTTACAGTACCCTTCTCTGGATTGGTATCGGCTATTGTTAGGGGTATTCTTTCTCCCCTTTCGTGGAGTCTTAGTATAACAAACTGACCCGGCTTAGCTTTTTTTGCAATCCTTTCGGCTTTAATTTCGAAGAGATTAATCCCTGGAGCTAATTTTTCTTTACGCAAAATTTCAAACATTTAAGCCCCACCATTTTTTAATATCTGTTTTGCGAATATAAAATTCTTTTCACTATTAGTTGATAACTAACCGTTGCAAAAATCCTTAAATCAGGTATTTGACAAATATAAACAAGAGAAGCAATCTTTCGGGTGATGATCTTGAGATATGTAAAGCTTCCCTCTGAGAATTTTGAGGAGTTTTTCAATTCTCTCAAAAACTGGGGAACCGTTTATGCTCCAGTGAAACAGGGGAACATTTATTCTTTTAAGCAAGTTGGTACTTTAGAAGAAGTTTCATTAAATTACACTCGAACCATGCTTCCCCCGAAGAAATTCTTTGTAAAGCCACGGGAGATACTTTTAAAGTTGAAAAATGGAAAATGGGAAGAAAACAGAAAAGCTGAAAAAATAGTTCTCTTTGGAGTTCACTCATGCGACGTTCATGGACTTCAAATTCTTGATAAGGTATATCTTGAAGAACCCGCGGATCCCTACTACAAAGAAAGGCGGGAAAACACCATTATCATAGGGATAAGTTGCATGCCAGATGAGTACTGTTTCTGCAAGAGCTTAGGAACGCACTTTGCAATGCATGGGTTTGATCTCTTCCTGCATGAGCTTCCAGATGGCTGGCTTGTGAGAGTGGGAAGTGTAAAAGGTCATGAAATCGCATGGGCAAATGAAAGCCTTTTTGAGGATATTGACGAGGAAGATCTGAAGCACTTCAAAGAATTTGAAGAAAAGCGTTCTGCATCATTTAAAAAGCATCTGAACAAGGAAGGGTTGGCGGACTTGCTTGATCTTGCATTTGATAGTCCAGTGTGGAAAAAGTATGAACGCATTTGTCTCGGCTGTGGAAACTGCAACATGGTGTGTCCAACATGCAGATGTTATGAAGTCTGTGACTACTGGGTCAACGCATATGAGGCGGTGAGGGTCAGGAGATATGATTCTTGTTTCATGGAAAGCCATGGGCTTGTTGCGGGTGGTCACAACTTTAGACCAACGCGTTTGGATCGTTTCAGACATCGATACTACTGTAAAAGCTATTTTGATCCATCTGCGGGTTTCAACTGTGTTGGATGCGGCAGGTGTGATGAGTTCTGTCCAGCTAAGATAGAACACGTTAAGGTTCTTGATGAGATTAGGGAGGCGTTGAAATGAACCCCTTTCAAACCTATGATGCGAGAATTTTGGAAGTAAAGGAGCTTACTCCGAGGGAAAAGCTTTTCACTCTTAGGTTTGTAGACCCAGAAATTAACAGGGAATTTACCTACCGGCCAGGTCAGTTTGTTATAGTTGACATCCGGGGTTTTGGTGAATTCCCAATAAGTCTATGTTCCTCCCCAACGAGGACGGGGTACTTCCAGCTGTGTATAAGAAGGGTAGGAAGGATGACAAAATATATTCACAAACTTAAAGAGGGAGATATTGTGGGCATTCGGGGACCTTATGGCAATGGCTTCCCTATGGAGGCTATGGAAGGCTCTAATCTGCTCTTGGTTGCTGGGGGTCTTGGGATGGCTCCGTTGAGAAGTGTTCTGTGGTATGCCATTGACAGCGGAAAGTACGAGCAGATATACCTGTTTTATGGAACCAAAAGCTATGAAGATATTCTCTTCAGAGATGAGATAATTCACCTTCTTAAACATGGAGAGGCTATGAACTGCAGGGTAAAGCTTGCCTATGAGGTTGAGAGCCCTTCCTGCATATACCTCGAGAAGGGCTTTGCTCCCAAGGTCTGCAAAGGGGTTGTGACAGATTTGTTCAGAGGGGAGGAGTTTGATGTGGACAATACATATGCCTTAATATGCGGACCTCCGGTAATGTACAGATTTGTGATAAGGGAGCTCTTGGACAGAAAGCTTGCCCCTGGCAGGATTTACATGACGCTTGAGAGAAGAATGAGATGCGGGATAGGGAAGTGTGGGCACTGCATTGTAGGAACCAGCACGTCAATAAAATACATCTGCAAAGATGGACCCGTCTTCACTTACTGGGAAGCTCTCTCCACAAGGGGGTTGATCTAAATGCTGAAGCTGGGAGTTTTTGAGCTTACCGACTGTGGAGGCTGTGCTCTAAACATCCTGTTTCTCTACGAGAAGCTGTTTGATCTGCTGGAGTTTTATGACATAAAAGAATTTCACATGGCATCAAGCTTTAAGGAGCATGATCACCTTGACGTTGCGATTGTTACGGGAACGGTATCATGCCAGAGGGATCTGGAAGTTTTAAGGCATGCTCGCAATTATTCCAATTACCTGATCGCATTGGGGACTTGTGCAACTCATGGCTCTGTTCAGGGAGCTGTTGAAGGAAAGCTCAGGGATAAGCTTGAAAAGGTGTATGGGACAAGGGCGAACACCATGAAAGCCCTTGATCCGAAGCCGGTAGTGGAATACGTGGCCGTTGACTTCGCTCTCCCCGGATGCCCTTATGATAAGATGGAGATTTATCAGCTTCTCCTCGATCTTGCAAAGGGTGTGGAGCCAATAAAGAAAGACTATCCAGTGTGTATTGAATGCAAGCTCAATGAATACGAATGTGTCTTGGTAAAAAAGGGACTCCCATGCTTGGGTCCAATCACAGTGGGTGGATGCAATGCTATATGTGTTAAATCGAAACTCGGATGCATAGGGTGCAGGGGGCCTTTGCCAAAGGAAGCAAATCCTGCTGGAGAGTTTGAGATACTGAAGAATCTTGGCTATGATGAAGAGTATCTGCGCAGGAAGTTCAAGACATTTGCAAGGGGTGAGCTGAGATGGTGATCCTTGAACTTGGGGAATTCACGAGGGTTGAGGGAAACGGAAAGGCGGAAGTTATCATTGAAAACGGGGAAGTCAAAGAAGCGAGGGTGAAAATAGTTGAGGGTCCAAGATTCTTTGAATTGCTGACACTCGGCAGGTATTATTGGGATGTTCCAGATTTGGAAGCAAGAATTTGTGCAATCTGCTATCTGGCGCATTCGTTTGCCTCGGTGCTTGGGATAGAGAATGCCTTCGGAGTTAAAGTCCCGGAGGAGATTCAGCTTTTGAGGGAGCTTGGTTTGATTGGAGAAATTCTTGAGAGCCACAGCCTTCATCTCTATCTTCTGGTCGCCCCCGATTTGTTCGGCTATCCAGATGCTATCAGAATGGCAAGCAAACATGGGGAGATAGTGAGAGAGGGACTCGCACTCAAGGCATTTGGTAACTACATCAGGGAAGTGATAGGGGGAAGAGAAATTCATGGAATAAATGTTAAGCCCGGAGGATTCGGGAGGTATCCTACAGAGGATGAGCTTGAAAAAATTGATAAAAGCTGTGATGCACTTTTAAGGTTTGCAAAAAGGGCAGTTAACATCTTTGCAACTCAAGAAGTTTTTGGGGCGGTTCCTGAATACCATGTTGCTACGGATGGTTACCTCTACGGAGAAAAGCTGATTGCATCTGATGGAGAAAGGTTCGATTATTTCGAGCATATCGAAGAAAAATCTCTGCCCTACAGCTTTGCAAAGCAGAGCCATTATAAGGGAAGTGTCTTCATGACTGGAGCCCTCTCAAGGTTAATGGTTAAATCTGACAGGCTAACACCGATTGCAAAGGAGCTGTTTGAACAGCATAAGGAAAAGTTATCTCGGGGGTATGTTAGCCTAAACAACTTAGCACAGGCAATTGAGCTTGTATATTCACTTGAGAGAGCTAAGGAGATTGTGAGTACTCTCTTGGATCATGGGATCAAAGGGGAAAATGTTCCAATAGAGCCTAAAGAGGGGGAGGGAATAGGATACGTTGAGGCTCCCAGAGGGGTTCTCATTCATCACTACAGAATTGACGAAAATGGAAACATCACTTATTCGAACATAATAACCCCCACTGCATTAAACCATGCATTGATGGAGCTGAGCCTTTATGAGGAAGCAAGAAAACAGTATGGCACTGTAGATGAAAACTTTCTGAAGCACAAGCTTGAAGAAACTGTCAGAGCCTTTGACCCATGTATCTCCTGTTCGGTACATTTTGTTAGGCTTTAGCCGTCTATTCAAAATTTCTCTATCTATTTTTGTTAAATCAAAATCATTATAAAATTTAAGGGATTTGATATAATTGGGGACACATTATGAGAAGAGCATTTGAAGCTGTAACCCGAATTATGGACTCCCTGAAAATGGGTGAGACTGTACTGTTAATATATGATGAATCATTAATTCCCGAATTTTCATTTTTGTTTTTTGTTGAGTATGCATCTCAGAAGGGTGTTCCAGTTATTGTAGATGATATTCTCGACTCACTTTATGTTATTAAACAGCACTTGGAGTTCATTGGGATAGATACTAAGTTTTTTGAAAACATCACCGTTATCAAAGTTGGAGGCACAAACATAGTTGGAAACGTTCGCCAGCACATACCATTGGAAGGTGCTTATAGGGAGAAGTACCGCCTGGCGGTTAGAGAAGTTTACAAGGAGAAGAGTAATGCCATAAATCTCGTACTGGGAATTGAAAACCTTTTTTACTTATCAACAAAACCCAGTGATGTCATGGATGTAATCTCCGAATTGATATCTTTCTTAGGCGAAAAAAGTCGCATAGCAGTATATATAATTAACAAAAATATCACGGAAAAAGCACCAGTGAATCCTCTTCCTTTCTTTGAGAGGATTGCAAGTACTGTTATATATACAGAATCCCATCCAAGAAAAGCAGTATTAAGGATTGGGAAATGCTCATCTCTTGAGTTGGTTGGAAAGTCTCTCGTAATAGAACTTGATGATCTACTCCAGTACTGGGGACGGTGAAAATGGGCATTTTTAGAAGGATCTTTAAAAAACCCAAAAGAGAAGTCAACAAAATTGAAATAGTTTCAAGAAAGCCAGTTGGAAGGTTTAGAGTCCTTCAGGTTTTTAATATTTTTGGGAAGCAGGTACTTGCTGGTGAGGTAATTGATGGGATTATATATCCGGGATACAAGCTGAAAGGGAGAGACGTTGGAATAGTGAGGAATATTGAGAAAAACCGCAAAAAGGTTGATTTTGCAGTTTCTGGAGATGTTGTTGCTTTAATGCTCGAGAACAAAATGGATGTTAATGATGGAGAACTTCTTGAAGTTTACCAATCATGACTTAAGGCTTAAAAGTCCATAAGCTTAGCTCTTTTTGGTGACAAAAATGATAATATTCGACAATCATTTTCACGTTGATCCCTTTAAGGGGCTCTTTCTTGAGGCAGTAAAGCAGTTCCACAGAGCAGGCGGGACACATCTTGCTGTTGTGTATAAAACAGCTCACGATTACGGCTTTGCTGGGATGAAAGCAGAGGACTTCATAGAGGCTATGGATTTCCACATAAAACTCGTTGAGAAAATAAACAAAGAGACTCCAGTGAAGGCTTTTGCAGTTGTTGGTGTTCATCCAGCTGAGTTTGTGTATTTGGCTGAAAAGAAGAGCTTAGAATATGCTAAGGATGAGGTCATGAAAGCCCTGGAATATGCTCAAAAGCTGTGCCTTGAGGGTAAAGCAATAGCCATCGGAGAAATTGGCAGACCTCATTTTGAGGTTAGCGGAGAAATATGGAGAGCAAGCATTGAGCTGATGAAGTATGGAATGGCTCTGGCTAAAGAAGCTGATTGTGCTGTTCAACTGCATACAGAGAGTTTCACGGAAGAGAAGTTCAGAGAGCTTGGAAAAATAGTTAAGGAAGTCGGAATAAAACCGTACAGAGTCGTCAAACACTATTCCCCACCTCTCGTGAAAATTGCAGAAGAAGTTGGGGTTTTTCCCTCAATTTTGGCGAGCAAAAAAGCTATGATGGAGGCTATAATGCAGGGGAACAGGTTTTTCATGGAGACCGATTACATTGATGATAAAAGAAGACCTGGAGCAGTGTTGGGACCAAAGACAGTGCCAAAGAGAACGAAAGCTTTCCTCCAGCAGAGAATCTTCACCGAGGAGGACGTTTACAAAATCCATGTTGAGAATCCAGAAAAGGTTTATGGGGTGGAGATGGAGGAGTAGTAACTTTAAGTTTCTACACTCTTCACGACCCTAACCCTTCCTGGCTTTCCCACTTCTCCCTCAACTTTAAACACTTTTCCAAAGAACTGCTCGACGACCCAAACATTCGTCACTAAATGCTTTGTAATCTCGCTGACCCATATTTCTCCACCGGCAAAAGCCAAGAACGGGATGAGCTGGTCTCCAAGAAACTTATCCACCGCATGCCTCGGCTTGAGCTGGTTCAAAAGCTCTATTGCCGCTTCTTCTCCGACCATTTCGGCAGGCTTGCCCCTCTTTCCAAGTGCATCACCGCCTAAGCGTAAGACATCGGTGTTTGCCCATACAACAATTCCGCTCCCCGGACCTAAGTGAGGGTCTTTGTCTCGCTCGTAGTACTCCTCTATAATATTAATAGGTATATTGGGATAAGCCCTCTCAATCACCTGCTTTGCTGCCTTTGCCTGCCTTACTGCAACGTGAGATGGTAGCTTTACTGCGTGACTTATCCCTTCAAAGCTCTCAATTTTTGTAAATCTTGTAGCCCTGAGCTCTCTTTTCTCTTCCCAGGGTTCAACTTTTCCCATAACACTCCCTCCACCTTTAGGATAATGCCCTCTCCTCCTTATTTCAATCTCCGCTCTAAGTCCTATCTTTTCAAGAGCGAAGAGGGTAACGTTTTTGAGATAATCAATAGGTGGTGACCAGGGAACATCTGTTCCTCCAGTTATCTCAAAGGTTACTTCCCTGTCAGCAAACGCCATTGCAGGTAATAGGGCTTGTAGAACGAGTGTTATGCTTCCAGCGGTTTTTATTGGAACCTTAATGTGTTTTGATTGGATTTTACCTGGATAGAACTCCAAAACTTTTGAACCCACTTCAGCCCCCTTGACCTTAGCGTTGCAGAGTTCTTTTAATGCTAAAATTCCATGCAGATGCTGGGGTCTTAAGCCAGGATTGGGTCTGTTAGCTCTTATGTTGATTATTTTAATCGGCTCTCCTGTAATAGCGGAGAGAGCGACAGCAGTCCTTAGGATTTGACCTCCACCCTCTCCATAACTACCATCAATAACCTTCATGACCTTCACCGATCATTATTACCAGTGCTGCCTTTAAAAGCTCTGATGTTTCCTTTTCTGGATTCCTGAGTTTAAGTTTTTCAACGAGCCTCTTTAGGTCTTTAAGAGCTTTCATTGTTCTGTATTCTTTGGGGAGTTGTCTAAGGACCGAAAGAGGAATTTCAACACCGAATTCTTTTAAGAAAAGCTTTTTCAACATTTCTTCATCAAAACTCGGGAACTTAATCCTAACTGGAAATTCTAAGCCTTCATACTTGCTGGCATCTTTAGTCTCAATTAGGAGGGTAAAATCGACTGGTATCTTGTAGTACCTGACTCCAATTGGAAACTTCACGTACCCTCTACGCTTTATTCTCTTGAGCTTCCTAACAAGCTCAATGGGCGGGTCTGAGAGCATCAAGTAGCCTCGGTAAGCCTTCAGAAATAGAGGCGCCGAGTAAACTCTATCCTCGACTTTTCTGAATTCAAACTCTTCTGTGCTGTCAACATAATAATCCCAGCAAATTACAGGTGTTTTTACCAATACCCATTCTGCATGGGAAGCCAGCTTTTCATGAATTTCCTCATCAAAAACCTGTATGATGTTTTCATAAATTTCCAAATACCTTGGTATTTTTACTTTTCCTTTAATGCACTTTTTGAGTATCTTGTCCAGCTCGAGTCCTGCCTCGTTGATTATTATTGCATCTTCTCTGAGTTCTAAGAGCATTAATGAGCTCAGAAATTCCTCAGGAACGTCATCTGTTATGGACTCTACGTCAACATGTGGCTCAGTCTCTGCAACTTCAAATTCTCCCTGATCTTCTTTTTGCCCTTTGATTTTTTCTAATAGCTCCTTACTCACAGTGGTTATCTGGTAGATTCTGTCTTTTCCCTCCAGATAAAGCACACCGTTAGAAAGCAACTTTAAACCTAACCTTGCTAAATATGCCGAAAGCTCATCCTCAGTTCGCGTGCTTATTATTTTTTTGTCTCTGACATCTTCAAATCCTTCATCTACGAGGATGAAGTCTGCTGGATGGAGGTTTTTTTCATTAAAGAAACTATTCAGAACCTCAAGTGCCTTTTCCTTGTCTTCTCCGTAAACTTTGATAAACTCTATCGTGCCATCCCGGGTCATTCCAACAAAAATTACAGAGTCATATCTTTCTCTTGGAGCTGACAGCTCATCCATATCTCTCTACCTTTTAGATTCTTTGTTCCTTTGGATTTATAGCATTTTTTACTAAAGGCTCATAAACCCAAGGGGTTCTTCTGTGTCAAGGTTAATTATCTTCACTTCTCTTTTCTTTGTGTCAAGAAATGCAACGCTTTTAATCCCCGTAACATATCCACACACTTCTCCAGGATTCACAAGTATGCTCCTCCCCGTTTCTCTAATCTCATATCTGTGAGTATGGCCCCGAATAATAACGTCGTACAGCTGACTCTTTGCAAAGGCATCAACTACCTTTTCATTTGTCCCATGGAGAACAATTATTTTCATACCGTCTGCTTTAACTTCAAGTATATCTTCCGAGATTCCCAGTGCCTTATTTAGACCCTTTTTCTCTCCGTCATTATTTCCGAAGACACCTTTTAATGGTGCCCTTAGCTTTAGGAGCTCTCTTCTGACGAACGGGGCAACGTAATCTCCTGCATGGATTACAAGATCAACACCTTCTCTGTTAAAAAGCTCAACGGCTTTTGCTATAGCAGATAGATTGTCATGAGTATCGCTCATTATTCCAATTAACATAAGCATCACCTTAGCTTTCTTTTTCTTTATGGGTTTATAGAGTTTCCTCCAATAATGCTGTTCATGTGGGAAAGTTTAAGAAATATTGGCATCCACATAATAGATGACATTGGGTGATGATTATGTTTGCGGGCAGAACTTTAATTGCTGTAAAACTGCTCAAATCCTTTGGCGACTGGAAAGCTGGTGATATGGTGCTAATTGAAGATTGGAAAGCCAAAGAGCTCTGGGAGAGCGGGATAGTTGAAATAATTGATGAGGCTGAAAAAGTTATAGGGGAGCTTGATAGGGTTATTGCTGAGGAAAAAGAAAATGAGCCCATAACCCCGATTCCAGAAGGATTGTACGAGAGGGCAGAATTTTACATCTATTATCTGGAGAATTTTATAAAGGAAAATTTTGAGGGAAATGTTGATGTGCTTAACGTAAAAATGACGAGACTGGCAAATTTGAAGAAGAAATACTACTATCTTAAAAAGCTTCGCTTTAACAAAATTCTTAATGCAATAATGTTCCGTCCGAACAGCTTAGAAGTTCTTTCAAGATTGTCTCCCGAGGAAAGGAGAGTTTACCTCCAGATATCAAAGATAAGAAATGAATGGCTGGGTGAGAAATGATGGATAAGGAAGAGATGATCAGCCGTTTTGTAAATTTTCTTAGAGAGTACTCTGACGATAAGGGCAGTAAGGTTTATCTTAACAAGATTAGTGATATCCTAACTGTCACTCCAAAGCGTTCAGTTTCGATAAACTGGGAGCATTTGAACGGGTTTGATCCTGAGTTAGCTCAGGAGCTTTTGGAGAATCCAGAGGAAACCTTGCTTGCGGCTGAAGATGCGCTCCAGATAATCCTTCAAGAAGAGTTCTTCAAAAAAGAACCTCTAAAGATTCATGCACGCTTTTACAATCTGCCAAAAACCCTCTTGGTTAAGGAGCTTGGCAGTGAGCATATAAATAAGCTCATCCAAGTTGAGGGCATTATAACAAGAATGAGCGAAGTCAAGCCATACGTTGCTAAGGCAGTTTTTGTGTGTAAAGACTGTGGAAATGAAATGATCCGTCTCCAAAAACCTTTTGCTCCATTAGTTAAACCGAATAAGTGTGACCAGTGTGGAAGCAAAAACCTTGAGCTTGATGTAGATAAGAGCAACTTCATCAATCTGCAGACGTTCAGACTGCAGGACAGACCAGAAAGTCTGAAAGGTGGGCAGATGCCTCGTTTTGTCGATGCAATCCTCTTGGATGATTTAGTTGACACTGCCTTACCGGGTGATAGAGTTGTAATAACCGGCATTTTGAGGGTTATCTTAGAGCAGAGGGAGAAAAGACCAATATTCAAGAAGATACTCGAGGTCAACCACATAGAACAGATAAGCAAAGAAATTGAAGAGCTTGAGATAACCCCAGAGGATGAGCAGAAGATTAGAGAATTAGCGAAGAGAAAGGACATAGTTGACGCAATTGTAGATTCAATAGCTCCAGCCATTTACGGTTACCGCGAGGTCAAGAAGGGGATAGCATTGGCTCTGTTTGGTGGTGTTACGAGGCAATTACCAGATGGGACCAAGCTGAGAGGAGAGAGTCACGTTCTGCTCGTTGGTGATCCTGGGGTTGCGAAAAGCCAAATTTTACGCTATGTCGCTAATTTAGCCCCGAGAGCGATTTATACGAGTGGTAAGTCAAGTTCGGCAGCCGGCCTTACGGCCGCAGCCGTCCGCGACGAGTTCACAGGGTCTTGGGTCCTTGAAGCGGGTGTTTTGGTCTTAGCAGATGGTGGGATTGCCTGCCTTCATCCAGATACAAGGGTTCTCGTTGATGGAAAATACAAACGAATTGAAGAGCTTTTCGAGGTAGAGAACTCCTATAAAGCTAAATCTGGAGATGAAATAGTTGATATTGAGGAGAAAAAGCTGGAAGTCGTGGCTATTGATCTCAGCAAGATGAAAACAAAAAGAGCAATATCCACGGTAATACGGAGGAAACCTTGGAAAGGTGAACTGACTAAAATAAAGCTCCGTTCTGGTAATGAGATAACATTAACCCCGGATCATCTACTCATAGATGGAAGAACTCTCGAATGGAAAGAGGCAGGGAAGTTTAAGGTGGGGGACTTGATAGTAGCGCCGTTAAAACTGCCCAATGTCAGGGAAAAAGTCTACATTCTTGACATACTGCCTGATGAGTGGAAGGTCAAGCTTACCGACGAAGAAAAGACGGAATTGAAGAGGGAAGTTCTCAAGAGATTTAGAAGTTTTGCAGAATTCAACCGATATTACGGTATTTCAAAGGATTTTCTTTCTGGGAAAGGCACTATAACTGTTGGAAAGTTCAGAGAGATTCTTAAAGATTTTGGGATCTATGAAGATTGGAAGAAAAAACCATTAGCAGTTGGCCCGCACTCGAGGCGGGAGAGGCTTAAAGTGGCTTATATCACACCGGAGCTTGCTTATTTCTTGGGATTCCTTTACGGGGATGGCTGGATTAAAAGGAATGGTTCGAGAGTACAAGTGAGGATAGTGCAGTCAAAAGTTCACAAAAAACAAATTGAAGCCATAAGAAATGTATTCCATGCGTTTTACGAGGGAGATCTTAGAGAGTACGAACGCGTAACGGAGAGCGAAGTGGCTGGAAATAAAATTTCAAGCAAAACGATAACGTTTCACATTAGTTCTCCCCTCATTGCATATATATATGAGTATTTAACCAAGAATGCTCTTGAAAACATCTTTGTTCTTGATGATGAAGCAGCGAAAGCCTTCATAGCAGGTGCCCTTGATTCAGATGGATGCGTCTCAATTAAAAAGAGCACAAAGGGTAGGGTAATCCATGTTGAGTTTCTCCTTTCAAACGACATTGAGAGTGACAGAGCATTTGCACTTTTGCTCAGGAGATTTGACGTCTATGCTCGGATAATCCCGGATAAGGGCGTAAACAGAATTCGCATAGCAGGAAGGGAAGATGTTAAAAACCTTCTCATCGCAGTGCGGAAGTACAGTGTCAAGGTTAAGGAAATCCCAGATATGAAACACCTTGTATCTTCAAGGAGTGATAAGGTCCCGGCTGAGCCTGTAAAGCAGATAGCAAGGAAAATAGTTGAGAGAGTTCCATCGACTGTTCTCCAAAAGAAGGGTCTGTGGAGCACCCTTTACGCCTACATGAAAGGGGGCTACCTCCCAAGTAGGGCACAGCTCAGAAAGATTCTTAAAAGACTTAACGATTTTCTTGACGAAGAAACGAAGTTCAAACTTAACATTCTGATAACAAGAGATTACTTCCTTGATGAGATTGTTTCGATTGAGCGCATTCCTTATGATGGCTATGTATATGATTTATACGTCCTAGATTTGCATAATTTTGTTGCGGGAGGAATAGTTGTGCACAACTGCATAGATGAATTCGACAAGATGAGTGACAGAGATAGGAGTGCCATACACGAGGCGCTTGAGCAGCAGAGCTATCATAAGGATTTTGAGTTACTTCTTGCTGACGGTAGAAAGGTGAAAATTGGCGAATTTGTGGATGAACTCATTGAGAGAAACCGCGATAAAGTTATTGTTGGAAAAGACACAGAAATACTGCCCGTTGATGATGTTTATCTTCTTGCCTATGATCTTGAGAGAATGAAAGTCATTAAGGTTAAGGCAGACAGGGTGAGCAGACATAAAGCTCCGGAGAAGTTCATACGGCTCCGTTTCTCCAACGGGAGAGAGATAATCGTAACACCAGAACACCCTATAATGGTATGGGAAAACGGAAAAATAGTTGAAAAGAGAGCAGATGCTGTAGAGAAAGATGATCTTGTTGTTGGAGTTAAGGATTATCCCCTTCTTGGAGACTTAGAGGGTGCCAGAGATCTGGCACTGTCTCTGTTTACCAAAAGCTACAGATTCAAAAAGAGCGCAAGACTGCCTCCAGAAGTTTTCAAACTAAAAAGAGAAGAGCTTGAAGAATTTTTGAGAACGATATGGGAAATCCGTGGAAGTATAATTAATGGAAAGCCGTGCATAAGGTTTCCAAATAGGGGGCTTGCTGAGGATATACAGGATATCCTCCTAATGCTTGGCATAAGTTCTTCCATATATGAGAGTCCAACCACCATAACACTGATCGTTCATGAAAAGGAAAGTGTAGAAAGGCTTATGAGGATAACCGGAAAGGCATTTGGAGTACAAAGGTCAAGTGAAATCATCCCGGGGGACTTAGCGAGGAGGTTCTTAGAAGTTTCAAAGCTTCTGCGCGTGTGGATTTCTCACAAAGATAGGGTTAAATTGTACAGAGACTACGTTCCAAGGGATGTCCTACTTAAGTATTATAACAATGCAAAAGCTGAACTTGAAAGATTGAAACAGGTTATAGAAAAGCAAAACTATGAACCTCTTCTCAAGATAATATCAACGTACAGGATATACTCCAAGTATGGCATATCCCCTCTGTCTTTGAAGAATCTTCTGAGAAAGGGTGATAAGAGGGCACTTGAAATTGTTCTAAGTGAGGCTAAGAAAGTTGTAGAGCATGCTGAGAATATCCTTGTTCAAATCGGGAAAATATTGAACTCAAATATCAAATTCATTAAAGTAATCAAAGTCGAGGAAGTTGAAAACAGGGATTCGGAATGGGTCTATGATGTTACAGTTGAGCCATATAATCTCTTTGTTTCCCACGGACTGATACTGCACAATACGATCAGCATTTCAAAAGCTGGAATTACGGCAACTTTAAACGCAAGAACAACAGTCATTGCAGCTGCGAATCCAAAACACGGAAGGTTCAACAAGATGAAGCCTCTTCCAGAGCAGCTTGATCTGCCACCAACCCTGCTCAGCAGATTTGATCTCATATTTGTTCTCATAGATGAGCCAAATGAAAAACTTGATGCCGAAATTGCGTCACACATCTTAAAGGTCAGAAAAGGGGAGGCAGAGGCTATAACGCCGAAGATTCCATACGATCTGCTCAAAAAGTACATAGCCTACGCAAGAAAGAACATCCATCCCGTTCTCAGCAGGGAAGCGATGGATGAAATCCTTCACTACTATGTCAAAATGAGAAAAGGTCTAAAAAGGACCACGGAGGCTGAGGGCGTTAAACCTATCCCAATTACTGCGAGGCAGCTTGAGGCATTGATAAGATTAGCTGAGGCACACGCCAGAATGCGCTTAAGCGAGATAGTTACAAGAGAAGATGCAAGGGAAGCAATAAAGCTGGTGGAATACACTTTAAGACAGATAGCCGTCGATGAAGAAGGGGTAATGGATATTTCGATCCTTGAGGTAGGGAAATCTGCAAGAAAGATAAATAAGGTTGATAAACTGTTGGAGATAATTGAGGCACTCCAAGACCAATCAGAATATGGAGCCCCAATAGATGATATAATCAAGGAGGCAATGAGGGCAGGAATTGACAAGAAAGAAGTTAGAAAGCTTATTGAAGACCTCAAGGCAAATTCAAGAATTTATGAGCCGAGGAATGGATATTATAAAGTGCTGTGAAAAGGTTATAAAGGGAAAGGAGTAGCATTTTTGGAGGTGTTGAAATGGGCGAGAAAGGAATCGAAAAAGTTGAATATGATTATTACGATTATGAAAAGCTATTGGAGAAAGCCTACGATGAGTTGCCGGAGAACGTTAAGCACCACACATCAAGATTTGAGGTTCCAGTTGCCATAGTTACAATTGAGGGCAACAAAACAATTATAGAGAACTTCAAGGATATAGCTGAAGCTATGAATAGAGATCCAAATCACCTGCTTAAGTTCATTTTGAGAGAAGTGGCTACCGCAGGAACCCTTGAAGGAAGAAGAGTCATCCTCCAGGGTAGATTTACACCATATCTCATAGCAAACAAGATGAAAAAGTATCTCAAGGAGTACGTTATCTGTCCAGTGTGTGGTTCACCAGATACAAAGATCACCAAGAAGGGCAGGTTCCATTATCTCAAGTGTGAAGCATGTGGTGCAGAAACACCAATTGCCCACCTGTGATTTAATTCACTCAATCCTTTATTTTTCTAATTTTGTTGTCGAGCGTTTCTGAGCAATTTCTGTGCAATAATTTTACAAAATTAAAAGAGAGGGGTTAGGTTTTGAGCGTTCAGCTGTAGGCATTTGTTCATTATTTTGCAATCATAAAAACCCTTTTAAACTTTACAAACTACAAAATTTAGACTAATGCTAACGGGGGATTTCTATGAGCATGGAGGAAAAGGTGAACGAACTGTATGAAAAGAAGAGGAAAATCTTGCAGATGGGTGGTGAGGCCAAGATTCAGAAGCAGCATGAGAAAGGTAAGCTTACGGCAAGAGAGAGGATTGAGAAACTCCTTGATCCAGGAAGCTTTGTTGAGATCGGTATGTTCGTTAAGCACAGGAACACTGAATTTGGCCTCGACAAAATGGAACTGCCGGCGGATGGCGTTATCACTGGATATGGAACAATCGATGGTAGGTTGGTTTTTGTATATGCCCAAGACTTCACAGTGATGGGGGGTTCATTAGGGGAAATGCATGCAATGAAGATTAAACGCGTCATGGAACTTGCACTTGAGGCTGGAGCCCCAATAATTGGACTCAATGACTCTGGGGGAGCAAGAATCCAGGAGGGTGTAGATTCACTTAAAGGCTACGGGGAAATCTTTAAGATGAACACGATTTTAAGCGGCGTTGTTCCCCAGATTACAGCTATTATGGGCCCCTGTGCTGGTGGTGCAGTTTACAGTCCAGCAATTGGCGACTTCATCCTCATGGTTGACAACCCTGCCACATTCATGTTCATCACCGGGCCACAGGTTGTTAAGGCAGTTACTGGAGTTGAAGTTTCGCCAACTCAGCTCGGCGGAGCAATGGTTCACGCGCAAAAGAGCGGGCAAGCTCATTTAATTGGCAAGAGTGATGAGGAAGTCCTCATGCTCATCAGAAAGCTGTTAAGCTATTTGCCATCAAACAATATGGAGAAGCCTCCGAGGGTTAAAACAAATGACCCACCGTTTAGAAAGAGCGACAGGCTTTACGAAATCGTCCCAGATGATCCGAACAAGGGGTATGATGTTAGGCAGGTGATTTATGAGATCGTTGACAGAGATGCAAATGGAAACCCAGACTTTCTTGAAATACTCCCATATTATGCACCAAATGCTGTCGTTGGCTTTGGACGTTTTAATGGTCAGACAGTAGGAATTGTGGCTAATAACCCCATACACTTGGCTGGTGTCCTTGACATTGACAGCTCGGATAAGATTGCGAGGTTCGTTAGAACTTGCGATGCGTTTAACATTCCAATTGTGACACTCGTTGATGTTCCAGGCTATCTACCCGGAGTCCAGCAGGAGTATGGGGGTATCATAAGGCACGGTGCTAAGGTTCTTTATGCCTATGCAGAAGCAACGGTTCCAATGGTAACTGTTATTTTAAGAAAAGCTTACGGTGGAGCTTACTTAGCCATGGGGAGCAAGCATTTGGGAGCGGATTTCGTTTTCGCATGGCCTACTGCTGAGATTGCCGTTATGGGACCAGAGGGAGCTGCAAATATTATCTTCAGGAAAGAGATCGCAAAAGCAGAAAATCCGGAGGAGTTCAGGCAGCAGAAGATTAGAGAGTACAGGGAGAAGTTTGCCAACCCGTACGTTGCAGCTGGAAGAGGGTACATTGATGATGTCATTGATCCGGCAGAGACAAGAGGAAAGATCATTATGGCTCTTGAGGCTTTGGAGAGCAAGAGGGTTAAGCTTCCACCGAAGAAGCATGGAAACATTCCGTTGTGAGGTGTTTTTAATGCCGGCTGTTACCATGCAGGAATTCCTTGAAGGGCTTTACATAACAATCCTTGGGGTTACAGTAGTCTTTACCGTCTTAACTATTTTAGCGATTGCAATGTATGCGATTGGTTACCTTGAGCGTAGGTTGGTTGAAAAGGAGAAAGCAAAGGAAGCACCTGTGATAAAGGAGGAAGCTAAAGTTGAAGAGAAACCTAAGATTGAACCTAAAAAGCTTGCTGTAATAACAGCTGCAATTTTAGCGTATATAGCTGAGAAAAATGCTCAGCTGAGACCTGTTCCGTTTAAAAGGAAACCTTCTGATACCTGGCGTTTGTATGGTTTACAAAGTCAAATGGAGGAAGTTGAGGATTTCAACTATGAGTTGGGGAAGTGGTGAAGATGAAAGGCAAAGTTAAGGTCATCGTCGATGGTGTCACTTACGAGGTTGAAGTTGAGGAACTTGGCACAGGCAAATTCAGAGTATCATTTGAAGGAGAGAGCTATGAAGTTGAAGCTAAGGACTTAGGGATTCCGTTGAGTGCAGTGGAGATGCCGGCTCAGGTGCAAGCTCCCTCAGCGCCGGCTCCAGCTCCGGTAACGGCCCCAAGTCCGGCGGTTTCGGCCCCGGTTCCAGCTCCAGTGACGGGTGGGGGTGTTGTTTCTGCGCCTATGCCTGGTAAGGTTTTGAGGATTCTTGTTAGGGAGGGGGATGAGGTTAAGGCTGGTCAGGGTTTGCTTGTGCTTGAGGCAATGAAAATGGAGAACGAAATCCCAGCACCAAAAGACGGCATTGTAAAGAAAATCCTCATAAAAGAAGGCGACACCGTAGACACAGGACAACCACTAATAGAAATAGGGTGAGGAAACATGGGATTAGAACAGGCAATAATAGACTTTTTTGCACACATGGGGTTGCTTAACCTAACTGTAGGCAACGTGGTTATGATACTTGTAGGGCTTACGCTTGTCTATTTGGCAGTTGTCAAAGGTATGGAGCCCCTGCTGTTGCTCCCAATCGGTATAAGTGCCGTGCTCGTGAATCTGCCGTTTACAGGAATAGCTGATCCACCTCATGGGCTGTTCTATCTGATCCATCGATACTTAATCAGCACAGAAGTAGTTCCCCTGCTAATATTCTTTGGTCTTGGTGCAATGACTGATTTTGGTCCAATGATTGCTGATCCTAAGACGGCACTACTCGGTGCAGCTGCTCAGATTGGTGTCTTCATTGCGATGCTCACAGCAGTTGCTTTGGGCTTCACTCTTCAAGAGGCGGCTTCGATTGGCATTATTGGTGGTGCCGATGGCCCTACAACGATTTATTTGACGACAAAACTTGCACCACACCTCTTGGGCGCAACGGCTGTGGCAGCTTACAGCTACATGAGTTTAGTTCCGCTGATCCAGCCACCAGTTATTAAAGCCTTGACAACTCCGGAAGAGAGAAAGATAAGAATGGAGCAGTTAAGACCGGTCTCAAAGCGTGAAAAGATTCTCTTCCCAATTGCATCTATGTTAATTATCGGTCTGCTCGTTCCTTCAGCGGCTCCGTTAATTGGCATGCTCATGATAGGCAACCTCTTCAGAGAGAGCGGTGTCGTTGAAAGGCTCAGCAAAGCGGCAAGGGAAGAGCTTATGAATATCGTCACAATTTTCCTTGGGCTTGGTGTCGGTTCAACAATGAGGGCGGAATATTTCTTAACAGCGAAAACCTTAATGATTCTCGCCCTTGGCGTTATCGCATTTGCAACAGCAACGGCCGGTGGTGTCCTCTTAGGAAAGCTTATGATGAAGCTCAGTGGAGGAAAGATAAACCCGATGATAGGAGCGGCTGGAGTTTCAGCAGTGCCAATGTCAGCAAGAGTCGTTCAGAAATTAGCAGCTGAAGAGGATCCAGGTAACTTTATATTAATGCATGCGATGGGTCCAAACGTTGCTGGAGTTATAGGGACTGCTGTCGTCGCTGGAGTCTTGCTTTCAGCGCTTGGATGACTTTCTCTTTTATTCTAATCTTCAGACAATGTTTGAAAGCTATTTGGTCTGGTATTTGACGATTTGTCAATGAAAAGTTTAAATAGGAGTACGGCATTTTAGTTAAGACCGGTGGTAAAAGTGAAAGTTAAGAGCATAATGACGCCAGATCCTGTCGTTATTGAACTGCCTGCAACGAGGGGTTATGCCCTTGAGCTGTTTAAAAAACATAAAGTTAGGTCTTTTCCGGTAGTTAGGAGAGGAAATAAAGAGCTGGTTGGTATTGTGAGCATTAAGAGGGTCCTTGTGAATCCTGATGAGGATCAGTTAGCAATGCTCGTTAAGAGAGATGTCCCTGTAGTCAAACCGACCGATGACCTTAAGAAAGCTGTTCGTTTGATGCTCGACTATGACTATAGGAGGGTAATTGTTGTTAATGATGATGGCAAGGTTGTTGGGATCCTAACAGTTGGTGATATTATTAGGAGATATCTTGCAAAGAATGAGAAGTATAGAAATGTTGAAATTGAACCGTATTACCAGAGAAATGTCAGTGTTGTGTGGAAGGGAACCCCATTAAAAGCTGCTTTGAAGGCTTTACTCTTGTGCAATGCAATGGCAATTCCAGTGATTGATGATGATGGAAATTTAGTTGGAATAGTTGATGAGACAGATTTACTTAAGGACAGCGAAGTTGTCAGAGTCATGAAGAGTTCTGCTTTGGCGGTCTCAAGTGAAGAGGAGTGGATTCTTGAGAGTAATCCAATCCTGCTCTTTGAAAAGGCGGAGCTTCAGCTTCCCAAGAAACCAGTTGAAGACATTATGACGAAGAATCCAATAATAGCGACGCCTCACATGAGTGTTTACGATGTTGCAAACAAAATGGCTAAATACAAGATTGAACAGCTTCCGGTCATTAAGGGAGAAGGGGACCTTGTAGGATTGATTAGAGACATGGACTTAATAAAGGTAATTGTGAACAGAAGATGACCGAGGTTTTCCTTTCTTTTATAGGTTTTGGAAATGTGGGGAGAGGGGTTGCGAGAGTTCTAATTGAAAAAGCGGAGCAGTTTAGAATAAAGTATGGTTTGAAATTTAGAATCGTCAGCATTTCTGATTCTAAGGCAACGATCTGGGATGAGAGCGGAGTAGACCTGAAAGATGCGTTAATGGTAAAGGAAACCTTTGGAAGTTTAGATAAATGGGGCAACGACTATGAGATTTATCAGATGTCCCCCATGGAGGTTGTAAAGGAAGTTGAAAGCGACGTTGTTGTTGATGTGACCAACGATGTAAATGCCTGGAAATGGCATATGGAAGCTTTCAGACATGGTAGGCATGTTGTAACTTCGAACAAACCACCTTTAGTTTTTCATTTCATGGAACTCACCCAGGAGGCGTATATGAGGAGAGTAAATTATCGCTTTGAAGCAACTGTGATGGCTGGAACTCCAATAATAACTCTTTTGCAGGAAAGCCTCTTGGGGGATGAAATTCTGAGCATTCGGGGAGTTTTCAACGGGACAACAACTTTCATTTTGAGCCAGATGGAGAGAGGACTGAGCTTTGAAGAGGCATTAAAAAAAGCTCAAGAGCTCGGAATAGCTGAGAGAGATCCAAGCACAGATATCAAGGGGATAGACGCTGCTTATAAGGCCACAATTCTCCACAATGTTGCTTTCTATCCAATAAGCTTTGAAAAGTTAAAGATCAGGGGTATCGCTGAAATATCAATGAGGGAGATAGAGAGAGCTAAAAAAGAAGGCAAGGTCATAAGGTTGGTTGCTGAAGTTAAAAAAGGGGAAGTTTCTGTTGAGCCGAAAACTGTTCCAAAAGATTCGTCATTAGCTGTTTATGGAACACAGAATGTTGCGGTTATTGAAACGGATTTGCTGGGGAAGCTTATAGTTAAAGGTGCAGGTGCAGGGGTTAAAGAGACAGCTTCAGCCGTTGTGAGTGATATCATTAAAGCCGTGATAAGAGAATAACCAAATCTTTATATTTCTATAGTCGAGCTTTCTTCGGTGAGAGCATGGAGCATGTGATTGCACTTCATCAGGTATATGGCGAGCTTATATTCAGAGGGTTGAAGTCTCACGAAATTAGACGTTCGAGAGTTTTTAATGAAGGGGATATTGTCTTCCTTTACATAGCGAGAGGGAATTTATTCACCCTTAAGAGAACACTTGAGAAACTCGGCTTAACTGAGGAGCAACTGTTAACTAAGAGGGGAACAATTGCGGGTGGTTTTGAGGTGGGAGAGGTCATAAAGGCTGATTTCGAGACCCTTTGGGAGCTTACAAAAGACACAAGCGGCTTAACCTTCGTTCACGGGGAAGAGCGGGGCAAGCGGTGGCTTAAGGAATATATCAAAAATTACGGCTACGCCTTTACCATTGAGGAGCCATTCCTCTTCAAGGAGCCTATAAGCAGAGAAGAGATGAAAGAAAAGTACGGTGTCTTTGTGGAGGGTATTATTCACCTCTCAAGCAAGACGAGACAACCTTGGGTTAGGGCTCTGCTTGAGGACTTAATGAGTAGGGAAACAGTTTTTATTTAGCATTTTCTTTCTCAAGTTCTTCTGGTTCAATTACCACATAAGGTCCTGTGCTGAGCTTTTTAATTTCTTCCTTTGTCAAAAGTCTGCTCTTGACTTTTTCACCTATCAATGCGCTGTTTCCGAAGGGATCCATAATTTTAACTGTTAATGACCTTCTACCTTCCTTAACATCTTCAATGTACTCCAAAAGCTCATCAATTCTATTAACTGCTTCTTTATCGTTTTCCTGTTCTTTAAAGTTCCTTGCCATCAGAAGAGTTTCTTTAACTCTCTCCAAAACACCTTCAACGTTGCTTACGAATCCCTGACTCGCTGGTCCGGGTTCGATCTTTATGCCGAGTTCTTCCAGTTCAATTGTCCCGCTCTTGCTCCTCACAACCCTCGTAAACAAATCTTTTTCGTCTTCAACCTTCACTGTGTATAGCTTTGGTTCCTTTTCCTCCAATATCATCACATCTGCACTTCTGTAGCCGCATTTTTCACAGATGATCGTTGACTCCATGACCTTGCCGAAGTAGGGGATATCATGAATATATTGAATGGCTTTGAGGGTATCTTTTCCTCCACAGATTGGACAGTTCCCAAGTCTGATCTCTTGAATATTGGCTGTCTTTTCGTTCATGAGAGTCACCAGTAGAAGAGTTCCAGGGGGGTTTATAAATTCATTGTTGAGGAAAGGAAAGAAAGGTTAGCCCCTGTATATCTTTATGTCTGGAGGTGTTACAATGAGCTTGATTTCATACTTAGAAACTTTTGCAAGATCCCCACCAAGCCCATGTACCATACCTTTTATTTGCTCCGCAATCTTCTCCAGTATCTCCTGCTTTGACTCAAGGGGGGTTAAGTCAACTATGACAATATTTCCTTCCTGAATTTCTTCGGAAATCTTTTCCAGATCAGTGTAGCTGGTGACAACGATTTTTTTGATGTATCTAATTTCGGGCTTTGCAATTTCCTTTGCAAGCTCATCTTCCTCCATGGGAATAACATCAATATCTGCCCTTACTTTCCCTTCAAGTTCCTTCCTTGAAAATTTTAGGGGCTTTCTTTTTGGCTCTTCTTTCTTAATAATTTTGTCAAACAGTCCCATTATTTTTCCCTCCATGAACCTTAGACTGAATTATTTTTGTGCATTGGTGTTTATATTTCTTGTGGAAGGGCGACAAGGGGCGAAGCCCCTTATCTCCCTTTACCCTCAATCCCTATCTTTCTCTATTGGGGAAACTACGTTTCCCACACCCTTCCTTTTTTCTTAGCTATCGGGGGAGCTATGCTCCCTTTGCCCCTCATATTTTTGAGTTCCAGAGATAAGACCTTCTCTTTACCTTCAATCTTATATTTATTAGGGAAACGCAGTTTTTTCAAACTTTTCTGGAGTTAATTTAGTGTTGTCTCCAAAGCTTGTTCCTCTTTTTCTTTCAGCGTCCTTTGAGCGCTTACTTGAGTGGAACATCGATAAGGTGAGGTCATTAAGGGAAGTTTACTCAAAACAACAACCTTGTAGGATGACGTACGAACTTTGATCAAACTTTGCCTTCGCAAAGTTTGCTTTGCAAAAATTTTTCACACCTCAAAGACAGAAAAAGGGTGGAAGGGTTCGAAAGTCTTTTAAATACTTTCCTTTTACTCCATCACAGCTTCCCCATGTGTATAAGTGAAGGATGAGCAAAAATGACATTACACATCTTCATTCCAGATTCGCTCCTTGAAGAGACAGCCGACCCGAAAATAAGGACATACAAAGTTGGGCAGATAGCAAGGGCAGCTGCAATCTTCGGTGTTGAACACATATGGATTTACAAAGCCGGCGGCAAGGATGGAAAGTTCATAAAACTGATCCTTGAATACGCAGAAACCCCCCAATACCTCCGCAAGACATTGTTCCCGATAAGGAAGGAGCTTAAATACGTTGGGGTGATTCCTCCTTTAAGAACCCCACACCATAAGCTCAAGGGAAGACCCAAGCTGGGGGAAATTCGGGAGGGTGTAATCATTAAAAAGGGAAAGCGGCTTTACGCGGACATTGGCCTTGATGAGCTGGCTCTCGTTGAAGGCTCTGGAGAAGGGCGAATGACGTTCAAAATAGTCTCAGTGAATCCCCTAAAGGTAGTTCCGGCAAAACCTGCTGAATATTGGGGATACAGGGTTCATCTCACGAACAAACCACTGGCAAAAACACTTAAAAAGGCAAGACTTGACTTAGCAATCGCAACCTCACGTAAAGGTGAGGATGTAAGGAAAGTTAAGCTCCCTCCGCTGGAGGGAGATATCGGATTCGTGTTCGGATCGCCGAGAAAAGGCGTGATGGAGATCCTGAGAGACTTCAATGAGGATTATCCCTTTGATCTAATCCTCAATACGATTCCAAATCAAAAGACAAAAACGGTTAGAACCGAAGAAGCCGTGTTGGCGACTTTGGCGGTGTTTAATTTCATAAGGAGGGATTGATATGGGTAAGATTAGCAAGCCAAGAAGAGGTTCACTGGCGTATTCCCCAAGAAAAAGGGCCAAGAGCATAGTCCCAAGAATTAGGAAGTGGCCTCAAGAGGAGGAAGTGAGGTTACTCGGATTCGCTGGATACAAGGCAGGAATGACTCACATACTCATGATAGATGACAGACCAGGACTTACAAAGGGCAAAGAAATATTCATGCCGGTTACAATAGTTGAGACTCCACCAATGGTTGTCTTTGGAATCAGAGCATACAAACAGGGTTATCTTGGTCTTGAAACAGCAACAGAGGTCTGGATTCCAAATCTCAATCCAGACCTAAAGAGAAGGATCAAAACACTTCCAAAGAACTACGATGAAGGGGCATTCCAGCAGAAGCTTGGCGAGCTTGAAGACTTAGTTAAGAGCGGTGAAATTGTTGAAGTTAGGGCATTGGTTCACACTCAGCCAAGGCTCATCAAGCTCAAGAAGAAGCCGGAAGTTATGGAATACGCCGTTGGTGGAAAGAGTGTGGAGGACAAGTTTGCCTATCTAAAGGAAAAGCTTGGAAAAGAAATCAGGGCTAAGGAAGTCCTCAAGGAAGGTGAGCTTTTAGATGTTATAGCCGTCACAAAGGGTAAGGGAACTCAAGGTCCAGTTAAGAGATGGGGCATTAAGATTCAGTTCCACAAGGCTCAGAGAGCTGGAAAGGGAAGGCACGTTGGTAATCTCGGCCCATGGCATCCAGCAAGGGTTATGTGGACAGTTCCACAAGCCGGTCAGATGGGCTTCCACCACAGGACAGAGTTCAACAAAAGGTTGATCGCTATTGGTGAGAACGGATTTCTTGAGCTCAATGGCAACAAGATCGAGATTACACCAAAGGGCGGCTTTCCACACTATGGAATCGTTAGGAGTGACTTCCTCATGATTGCAGGTTCAGTGCCAGGTGCGATTAAGAGAATCGTCAGAGTCAGACCAGCAATCAGACCACCAGCTAAGAAGCCACCTGTTGAGAGGCCACAGATTACATACGTTAGTAGAGAATCAAAGCAGTGAGGTGAGTTAGATGAAGGTTAAGGTATTTTCACTCAACGGCGAGCCAATTGAGGAAATTGAGCTGCCCAAGGTATTTGAAACTCCCTTCAGACCAGATTTGATTAGAAGAGCGGTCATCGCTTCATGGACACACAGAATTCAGCCCCAGGGTAGAGACCCAATGGCCGGTAAGAGAAGGGTCACAGAGAACATTGGTAAGGGTCACGGAATGGCAAGAGTTGAAAGAATAAAGACCGCTCCAAGGTTTGCTGCATTCGTCCCATTTGCAAGGGGAGGTAGAAGGGCTCATCCGCCAAAGGTCGAGAAGATAATCTGGGAGGATATCAACAGGAAAGAGAAAAAGCTTGCCCTCATGAGTGCAATTGCAGCAACAGCCAACTATGATTTGGTTAGAGCGAGAGGGCACATAATCGACAACGTTCCGCAAATTCCACTCATCGTTGAGGATGAGCTCGAGAAGATAGGTAAGACAAGGGAGACAAGGGAGATATTCAAGAAGCTCGGCATTTGGGATGATATTGAGAGAGCTAAGAAGAACACAAAGGTTAGAGCTGGAAAAGGTAAGATGAGAGGAAGGAGATACAAGAAGGCCAAAGGTCCACTCATCGTCGTTGCAAAGAATGAGGGAATAATCTTAGGCGCAAGGAACCACCCAGGTGTTGATGTTGTATTAGTAGATAACCTTGGAGTTGAGGTTTTAGCACCAGGTACACACCCAGGAAGATTGACAATCTGGACAAAGGGTGCAATTGAGAGATTGAGGGAGATTTACGGGTGATGGAAGATGGATCCGTACAAGGTTATTATTAGACCTGTTGTTACAGAAAAGGCAGTTTCATTGATTGAGAAAGAAAACAAGCTCACATTCATCGTTGACAGAAGAGCCACAAAGCAAGATATCAAGAGAGCAGTAGAGGAGATCTACAATGTTAAAGTTGAAAAAGTGAATACACTTATTACAATGAAGGGCGAGAAGAAGGCATATGTTAAGCTCAAGCCTGAATACAGTGCAAGTGAAATCGCTGCCAGGATAGGATTGTTCTGAGGTGGGTGAGAATGGGTAAGAGTTTGATTCAACAGAGGAGAGGTAAAGGAAGTCCAACCTTTAGGGCCCCGTCTCACAGGTATAGGGGAGCTGTGAGGTATATACCCCTTAACCTGACAAAGGAAAAGACAATCGTTGGTAAGGTCGTTGAAATCCTCCACGATCCTGGAAGAACCGCACCAGTTGCAAGGGTTAAGTTTGAAAACGGTCTTGAAAAGCTCATTATAGCCCCAGAGGGACTCTTGGTTGGAGATGAGATAGCAATTGGACCAAACGCACCAATCAAGATAGGCAACACACTTCCATTAGCTATGATCCCTGAGGGAACTTACATCTATGACATTGAGGCAGTTCCAGGTGATGGAGGAAAGTTCGTAAGAGCCGGCGGTAGCTATGCATTAGTTGTCAGCAGAGAAAAAGACAAGGTCATTGTTCAACTGCCGAGCGGTGAGCTTAAAGCATTCAACCCAATGTGCAGGGCAACAATTGGTGTTGTCGCCGGTGGTGGAAGGTTGGAGAAGCCATTAGTTAAGGCGGGTAAGGCATACTATGTCATGAAAGCAAGGAACAGGTTCTGGCCGAAGCCAAGAGGTGTCAAGATGAACGCTGTGAACCACCCACACGGTGGTAAAGAGCACCACATCGGCAGACCAAGCACCGTCTCTCGTAGAGCTCCACCCGGAAGAAAGGTTGGTCATATTGCTGCGAGAAGAACGGGTAGGAGGAAGTGAGGTGATTTGAATGGCAAGAAAAGAGTTTAGATATCGCGGTTACACCCTTGAAGAGCTCTTAAACATGCCTCTTGATAAGGTAGCTGAGCTTTTCCCTGCAAGACAGAGGAGAAGCTTGAAGAGAGGCTTTAGTCCAGAGCAGAAGAAGCTCTTGAGGAAGATTAGGCTGGCTAAGAAGGGCAAATACAAGAAGCCCATCAGAACACACTGCAGGGACATGGTAATCCTCCCAGAGATGGTTGGTATAACCATCTACGTCCACAATGGAAAAGAGTTCGTGCCCGTTGAAATAAAGCCAGAGATGATAGGACACTACTTGGGTGAGTTTGCATTAACAAGAAAGAGAGTCCAGCACGGTTCACCTGGTGTTGGTGCAACAAGATCATCAATGTTCGTTGCAATCAAGTGAGGTGGTATGAATGTCCAGAGGAAGATTTGGCTACTCTTTCCAAAATTTTGATCCAGAAAGGATGGCGAGAGCAAGTGGAAGGGACTTAAGAATCTCACCAAAGTTTTCCGTCGAGATATGCAGAGAGATTAGGGGAATGATGCTTAACGATGCAATAAAATTCCTTGATGATGTAATTGCAATGAGGAGACCAGTTCCATTGAGAAGATTCAACGACTCACAGGGACACAAGAGAGGAAAGGGCTTTGGTCCAGGTAGGTATCCAGTCAAGGTTGCAAAGGCAATAAAGAAAGTTCTCCTGAATGCAAAGAACAACGCAGAGCAGAAGGGACTTGATCCAGACAAGCTTAAGATCATCCATGCAGCAGCCCACAGGGGCCCAGTGCTCAGGGGGTACATCCCAAGGGCTTTTGGAAGGGCTACACCATTCAACGAGGAGACAACGCACATTGAGATAGTTGTTGAAGAGGTAAGGAGGTGAGCTCATGGCTATTGAGAGATACTTCATTAGAGAAGCAGTTAAAGAAATGCTCATCGATGAATATCTGGAAAAGGAATTAAGGAGAGCAGGTTACGGTGGACTGGACATTAAGAAAACACCTCTTGGAACAAAAGTTATAATTTTTGCAGCGAATCCTGGTTATGTTATAGGTAGAGGTGGGAGAAGAATCAGGGAGCTCACAAGGATTCTTGAGAGGCAGTTCGGATTGGAAAATCCACAGATTGAAGTTGAGGAAATTAAGAACCCTTATCTAAACGCAAAGGTTCAGGCAGTTAGGCTTGCCCAAGCTTTAGAAAGGGGCGTTCACTTCAGAAGGGCAGCTTATGCGGCAATTAGGGCAATTATGAGGAATGGTGCAAGAGGCGTCGAGATTCGCTTAAGCGGAAAGCTTACAGGTGAGAGAGCAAAGAGCATTAGATTTTACCAGGGCTACCTTGCAAAAGTCGGAAACCCTGCCGAAACCTTAGTCAGCAAGGGATATGCACAGGCTTTGCTTAAGCTTGGTGTTATTGGTGTTAAAGTCGCGATAATGCCGCCAGAGGCAAGGCTTCCAGATGAAATTGAGATTATTGAGAAGCCACTTGAAGAAGAGGTGAGCGAAGGATGAAGCCCAGTGAAATTAGGGAGATGAGCTTGGAAGAGATTGAGCAGAAAATCAGAGAGCTTAGGCTTGAGCTTGCTAAGGAAAGGGGAATGCTCACGATGGGAACGTCTTTGGAGAACCCAATGGTTATTAGGAATCTTAGACGGGATATAGCCCGTTTGTTAACAATTAAAAGGGAGAAGTTGAGAGAAAGAAGGTGATGTTTGGTGCCAAGGATAGTAAACCCTCTGGATGAGATGTTGTTTAAAGAGGTATTGAAAGAACAGCAGAGGATTAAGGTCTATATTGAACGTGCAAGGTATGGAAAGCTGAAGACAATAATTGAAGGTATAGACGAGAAGGAATTTGACCTTGAGGAAATAGCAAAAAAACTGAAGGCGAAGCTGGCATGCGGAGGAACAGTAAAGAAGGGAAGAATCGAGCTTCAAGGGGATCACAGAGAAAAGGTCAAGCAATTGTTGGCAGAGTATGGATTTTCAGAGGACTTAATAGAAATCGAGTGAACAAGAAAACATTAATATGGCACGAGCTAATAGGGCTGAAGGTGAGAATCAGGAAGAGCTCTCATCCAGAGCTGGTTGGCATTGAGGGTTATGTAATAGACGAGACCAGAAATACGCTTACAATCGTCGGGGAAAAGGTTTGGATAATCCCCAAGAACGTTGTTGAATTTGAGTTTGAAGTTGGCAATAAGAAAATCGTGATCGATGGAAAGGAACTGATTGGAAGACCCGAGATGAGATTGAAGAAGAGGTGGAAAAAATGAGAGACATTGGGTTGAGAATTCAACCTCCCGCTGAAAAATGTGATGATCCAAAGTGCCCCTGGCATGGGCACTTGAAGATCCACGGTAGGGTATTTGAAGGAATAGTTGTCAGTGACAAGCCAAGAAGAACAGTTACAGTTGAAAGGCAGTACTACCACTACCTTAGAAAGTACGAGAGATACGAGCTCAGAAGGAGCAAAATACATGCACACAATCCGCCATGCATCAATGCCAAAGCCGGTGATAGAGTGTTGATTGCCGAGACAAGGCCGTTAAGCAAGACAAAACACTTTGTCGTCGTTGCAGTTTTGCAGAAAGCTGGTAAGAGGTGATTGCGATGGCAAAGAGAGGAAAGAAAGGTGCTGGTGCAACCAGAGGTGTTTCCCCTGTAAGGCCTACAAGGGCTTTACCCGTTGGTGCTTACCTTAAAGTTGCTGATAACAGCGGTGCGAAGGTAATCCAGATCATTGGTGTCGTTGAATACCATGGCGTTAGAAGAAGGCTGGCAAGTGCAGGCGTTGGTGATATGGTAGTTGCGACGGTTAAAAAGGGAAGACCAGACATGAGGCACCAAGTCGTTAGGGCAGTCATTGTTAGACAGAGAAAAGAATACAGAAGATTGGATGGTATGAGGGTTAAGTTTGAGGACAATGCAGCTGTTATTACAACAGAAGATGGTGTTCCGAGAGGAACTGAAATCAGGGGACCAATCGCAAGAGAAGCAGCTGAGAAGTGGGTTAGATTGGGTGGTATTGCGAGCATAGTATTGTGAGGTGAGAGAGATGAGACTTAAGAGTAAGCAACCAAGAAAGCAGAGGAAGTTTTTATATAACGCTCCTCTCCACTTAAGGCACAAGATAATGAGTGCCACACTATCACCAGAGCTCAGGGAGAAATACGGCGTAAGGAACCTGCCAATAAGGACTGGTGATAAGGTTAGAATTATGCGCGGAGATTACAAGGGTATTGAGGGTAAAGTTGTTGAAGTTGACTTAAAGAGATACAGGATTTACGTTGAGGGAGTCACACTTAAGAAGGTCAATGGAACTGAAGTGTTCTACCCAATACATCCCTCAAACGTTATGATTGTTGAGCTTAACCTTGACGATGAGAGAAGGAAGAAGATAATTGAGAGGAGGGCTTGAATATGGCAAGGAAAGGTGCTAAGAGGCATTTAAAGAGGCTTGCAGCTCCAACTCAATGGTATATTGAGAGAAAAGCCTATAAGTGGGCTGTGAGACCAAGGCCAGGACCGCACAACATGAGAACATCAATTCCACTTCTCTACATTGTTAGAGATTACCTTGGCTATGCAAAGACGGCAAGAGAAGCAAGAAAGATACTCAACGAAGGCAAAATCCTCGTAGACGGCAAGGCAAGAAAAGACTACAAGTTTCCAGTTGGAATTATGGATGTTGTTTCAATCCCCGAGACTGGTGAGCATTACAGGGTTCTACCAAACAGAATTGGCAAGCTCATCCTCCATCCAATAAGCGAGGAAGAGGCTAAGATAAAGCCGCTTAGAATTACCAGGAAGGTCATGGTCAAGGGAGGAAACCTTCAGATTGGCTTCCATGATGGGACTAACTATCTCGTAAAGCTCAGCTCACTCACAGATGAAGTTAAAGACCGCTTCAAGACATCATACACGGTCTTCATGAAGATGCCGGAGAGAGAAATCACTGAGATACTTCCGTTTGAAATCGGTGCATACGTCTTCGTCACACAGGGTAAGAACGTTGCAAGAATCGGTAAGATAGTTGAGGTCAGACACTTCCCAGCGGGCTGGCCAGATGTTGTTACAATTGAAGATCAAGAAGGCGAACTCTTCGACACACTCAAAGAGTATGCCTTTGTTATTGGAAAGGACAAGCCAGGGATTTCACTGCCATGAGGTGAATTGAAATGATAGCAAATAGAGAGGCAATCTTAGCGGATTGGGAAGCTCATCCAATGAGGAGACCGAGGATAGCTAAGGTTACAATCAACATTGGTGTTGGCGGGAGCGGAGAAAGGCTAACCAAAGCAGAGACAATGCTCCAGCAGCTTGTTGGACAGAAGCCAATTAGGAGAAGGGCAAAGAAAACAAACAGGGATTTTGGAATTAGAAGAGGAGAGCCAATAGCTGTAAAAGTTACACTCAGAGGAAAGAAAGCCTATGAAATGCTCAAGAGACTTTTAGCAGCAGTTGACAACAAGCTCAAGGCATCAAGTTTTGATGAACACGGAAACGTCTGCTTTGGAATTGATGAGCATATCAATATCCCGGGAGTTGAATACGACCCAGAGATCGGTATCTTCGGTATGGATGTCTGTGTCACCCTTGAGAGACCAGGATTTAGAGTTGCAAGAAGGAGGAGAAAGAGAACAAAGATACCCACAAGACACAAACTGACAAAAGAAGAAGGTATGGTTTTCATGCAAGAGGAGTTTGGCGTTGAGATTGTGGAGGGATGATTAATGGCGAAGGCAGACTACAACAGGAGAAAACCGAGAAGGTTTGGTAAGGGTGCGAGAAGGTGCATTCGTTGCGGACAGTATGGGCCGATCATCAGAATCCACGGACTTATGTTGTGCAGGCACTGCTTTAGAGAGATGGCTCCAAAGTTAGGATTTAGGAAATACGAGTGAGGTGAGAGAAAATGACTTTGCTTGATCCGCTGGCAAATGCCCTGTCTCATATCACAAACAGTGAGAAGGTTGGGAAGAAAGAGGTTTACATAAAGCCAGCCTCAAAGCTCATTGGGGAAGTTTTGAGGGTCATGCAGGAAAACGGTTACATCGGTGAATTCGAGTTCATCGACGACGGAAGGGCTGGAATTTATAGGGTTCAGCTCATAGGCAAGATAAACAAAGCTGGGGCAATAAAGCCAAGATTCCCTGTCAAGGCGAGAGACTATGAGTACTGGGAGAAGAGGTTCCTCCCAGCATTCGAGTTTGGAATACTGATAGTCTCAACATCCCAAGGAGTAATGACCCACAAAGAAGCAAGAGATAGGGGAATTGGTGGAAGGCTGATAGCCTACGTCTACTGAGGTGAGAGAAATGCCAATTGATGCGTGGGTAAGGGAAGAAGTTGAAATTCCAGAGGGAGTTGAAGTCACCGTTGAAAATAACCTTGTTAAAGTAAAGGGGCCAAAAGGTGAGCTTGAAAGAGAGCTGAAGTATCCAGGAGTTAAGATATTCACAGAAGATGGCAAGGTTGTGATTTACAAGGACTTTCCAAGGAGAAAGGACATAGCAATTGCAAGAACATTCAAGGCACACATAAACAACATGATTAAGGGTGTAACAGAGGGCTTCACATACAAGCTTAAGGTTGTTTACAGTCACTTCCCAGTTACTGTTAAGGTTCAGGGAGATAAAGTTATCATCGAGAACTTCCTTGGTGAAAAAGCTCCAAGAATAGCTCAAATATTGCCGGGAGTCAAGGTCAAAGTTCAAGGACAGGAAATCATTGTTGAAGGAATCGATAAAGAAAAAGTAGGACAAACAGCTGCAAATATTGAGCAGGCAACGAGGATTACAAAGTGGGATAGAAGAGTGTTCCAAGATGGAATTTACATTGTTGAGAAGGCTGGCAAGCCTATAAAATTCTGAGGTGTGAGAAATGAATGAGAAAGCGAGACTCTTAAGAATTAGGGCAAAGCTCAAGAGGAAAAAGCCCAAGTTCCTCAGGCAGGAGTGGTGGCGCTTTCCAAAGTTCAAGAACGATCCAAAGTGGAGAAGGCCAAAGGGAATTGACAGCAAGATGAGACTCAAGAAAAAGGGTAAGCCAAGGTCACCAAGCATTGGATGGAGCTCACCCAAACTTGTTAGAGGATTACATCCAAGTGGGTATGAGGAAGTGTTAGTGCACAACGTCAAGGAGCTTGAGGCACTTGACCCGGCAAGACAGGCAGCAAGGATTGCAAGAACCGTCGGAAAGAAGAAGAGGATTATGATAGTTGAGAGAGCCAGAGAACTGGGTATTAAGGTGCTCAACGGGTGATAATCATGAGAATGCAGAGAAGAATTGCTGCTGAGATTTTGAAATGTGGTGAGAACAGAATCTGGATTGACCCTGAGAGAATTGAGGATGTCAAATCCGCAATCACAAGGGAAGATATCAAGCGTTTGATAAAAGAGGGAGTTATTAAGAAAAAGCCAGTCAAGGGACAGAGCACTTACAGAGCTAAAATAAGGCACGAGCAGAGGAAGAAAGGAAGACACAGGGGGCCAGGAAGCAGAAAGGGCAAGAAGACAGCGAGAATGGGCAAGAAAGAGAGATGGATTATGACCATCAGGGCATTGAGAAAAGAACTTAGAAAACTCAAGGCAGAGAAGAAGATAGATGTTCACACCTACAGGAGATTGTACATAAGAGCAAAAGGTGGACAGTTCAAGAACAAGCACCAGCTCTACCTGTTCCTTGAGGAGAAGGGAATATTGAAGAGGTGATATAAATGGCACACGGACCAAGATATAGGGTTCCATTCAGGAGAAGGAGAGAAGGTAAGACTAACTATCACAAGAGGCTTAAGCTCCTCAAGTCGGGCAAGCCAAGGTTAGTTGTTAGAAAAACATTAAACCATCACATTGCCCAAATCATCGTTTACGATCCAAAAGGAGACAGAACTTTGGTTTCAGCTCATACAAGGGAATTGATGAGAGACTTTGGCTGGAAGGGACACGGTGGAAACACTCCAAGTGCTTATCTGCTTGGTCTGCTCATCGGTTACAAGGCGTTGCAGAAGGGAATAAGCGAAGCCATCCTTGATATAGGCTTACACCCACCAACAAGAGGTTCGAGCATCTTTGCTGTCCTCAAAGGTGCAGTTGATGCTGGTTTAAACGTTCCACACAGCGAGGAAATTTACCCAGAGGATTATAGGATCAGGGGAGAACATATAGCCGAATATGCTAAGATGCTCAAAGAGGAAGATGAGGAGAGGTACAGAAGACAGTTTGGCGGTTATCTCCTTAAGGGTCTCGAACCTGAAAAGCTCCCAGAGCACTTTGATGAGGTCAAAGCGAGAATAATTGAAAAGTTTGAGGAGGCGAGAGAATGAGCCAAGACTGGAGGGAATACGCTCAAAGGGTATTGGAGGAGTGGCAGCCCAGGACTAAGTTAGGCATGCTCGTTAAAGAAGGACAAATTACCGACATTCATGAAGTGTTCAGAAAGGGGTACCAGATTAAGGAGCCGGAGATTGTTGACGTTTTACTGCCAGAGGTCAACGCAAGGGAAAACCAGCAAGTTCTTGACATTGCCCTGACAGTTAGAATGACTGACAGCGGTAGAAGGGTAAGATTCAGGGTCTTGGCTGCAGTTGGCAACAGAGATGGCTATGTTGGACTGGGCATTGGTCACGGAAAGGAAGTGGGAATTGCAATTAGAAAGGCAATAAACTATGCCAAGATGAACATCATTGAAATTAAGAGGGGCTGTGGTTCATGGGAGTGCAGATGCAAGAGACCGCACTCAGTCCCATTTGCAGTTGAAGGGAAAGAGGGAAGCGTTAGGGTTAAGCTCATGCCTGGACCAAGAGGTCTTGGTCTCGTCATAGGTGATGTGGGCAAGAAAATACTAACATTGGCGGGAGTTAAAGACGTCTGGAGCCAGAGCTTTGGTGAAACAAGAACAACAGTTAACTTCGCAAAGGCAGTGTTCGATGCACTCTACAACACTAACAGGGTTGCCATTAAACCAGAAATGATTGAGAAGTACGGTATAGTCGTTGGTAGAGAGATGCCCCAGAGCTTTGAACTGTGAGGTGAGCAAAGATGGCAAAAATAGCAATAATTAGGGTTAGAGGAAGGGTTGGAGTTAAGAGACCAGTGAAGGATACACTTGCGATGCTCAGACTTCATAAGGTTAACCATCTCGTTATAGTTGATGACACGCCAAGCTACAAGGGAATGATTCAGAAGGCAAAGGACTACATTACATGGGGTGAAATTAATGCAGAAACACTTGCAAAGCTCATAAGAAAGAGGGGCAGGCTAATTGGAAACAAGAGAGTTACAGATGAGTATGTTCAGGAGAAACTTGGGATGACAATTGAAGAGTTCGCCGAAAAGGTCATCAGCGGAGAAATGAAGCTCAGCGACTTGCCAAATCTCAAGCCAGTCTTTAGGCTCCATCCACCAAGGGGTGGCTTCAAGGGAAGCAAGAAGAGGACATTCAAAGAGGGAGGAGCTTTGGGCTACAGAGGCGAGAAGATTAATGAGCTTATAGAAAGAATGCTGTGAGGTGCTTATGATGATTAGGAGAAGGAAGAAAGTGAGAAAGCTTCGTGGTTCCCACACTCATGGCTGGGGATGCAAGAAAAAGCACAGGGGTGGAGGTCACAAAGGCGGTAGAGGAATGGCAGGAACTGGAAAGAGGAAGAAGACAAAGTGGACTTGGGTTATTAAGTACATGCCTGATCATCTCGGTAAGAGAGGATTCAGCAGACCAAAAGCTGTCCAGAGAGAAATCGTTGCTGTTAACTTGAAGTTCATTGATGAGCACTTGGACGAGCTCATGCAGATGGGAGTTGCATATGAAGAGAATGGAAAGATCATCGTTGATACAACCCAGTTCGCCGACAAAGTCTTAGGAACTGGAAAGCTTACAAAGCCTTTGGTCATTAAAGCTTATGCATTCTCCCCCAAGGCTCAGGAAAAGATTAGAGAAGCAGGGGGAGAGGCTGTCCTTGCTTGATCTTTTTATTTTAACTTTTGGCAGGTGTTAATCATGGGCGTAAGAGATGTAGTATATGCATTGGAAAGATGGTTTCCAGAAATCGAAAGACCAAAACGACATGTCCCCTTGAAAGAAAAGTTTGCTTGGACGGGTATTGTGTTGTTGTTATACTTTATACTCTCAGAAATACCCCTATTTGGCATGCCTCCAACTGTTCAGGATTATTTTCAAACTTTGAGAGTTGTTCTTGCGGGTAGAAGTGGAAGCATTCTAACTCTGGGTATTGGGCCTATAGTCACAGCCGGAATTATCATGCAGCTTTTAGTCGGTTCTGAAATTATTAAGCTTGATTTATCTGATCATGAGGATAGAAGGTTTTATCAGGCACTGCAGAGAGTATTCGCAGTGTTCATGTGCTTCTTTGAGGCAGCTATATATGTATTCGCTGGAGCATTTGGAAATCCTGCAACCAGTATTAAAATACTCCTGATGCTACAGCTGGCTATGGGCGGAATACTGCTCATCATAATGGATGAACTTGTGAGCAAATGGGGAATTGGGAGTGGTATAAGCCTTTTCATTGCGGCTGGTGTTTCCCAGACTATAATTACAAGAGCGTTCAATCCACTAACCACAACTCAAGTGATTGATCCCCTCACTGGAAAACCTGCTATAATTGGTGCGATTCCTGCGTTTATCCAGCATTTAATCAACGGTGATTTGACAGGTGGATTTTATAGAGGGAACCTGCCAGACATGAGCAATGTGCTTGCAACATTTGTTGTCTTCCTCATAGTGGTTTACTTAGAAAGCATGCGTGTTGAAATTCCACTCAGCTACGGAAGGGTCACGGTTAGGGGGAGGTATCCAATAAGGTTTATGTACGTTTCAAACATTCCAATTATCCTGACCTTTGCACTTTATGCAAATATTCAGCTCTGGGCAAGACTGCTACAGAGACTTGGCCATCCAATTTTGGGGCAGTTTGATCCAGAAACAGGTGCAGCGATTTCTGGATTTGTCAGATATACGATTCCTCCAAGGGACATTTTCCACGTTACTGCAGACCCAGTAAGGGCATTGATCTATGCTATCATGACAATATTCTTTTCCCTGATGTTCGGATTCCTCTGGGTTGAGCTAACTGGATTGGATGCAAAAAGTATAGCGAGACAACTGCAAAGAGCAGGGCTCCAGATTCCGGGATTCAGGAGAGATCCGAGAATACTTGAGAGGGTCCTCCAGAGGTATATTCCATATGTTACTTTCTGGGGTTCATTTACACTGGCAGTGGTTGCAATACTGGCAGATTTCCTTGGGGCATTAGGAACTGGGACTGGAATACTGCTGACTGTTGGTATACTCTACAGGTTCTATGAAGAGATAGCCAGAGAGCAAGTAAGCGAAATGTTCCCAATGCTTCGCAGGTTCTTTGGTTGACATTTCTTTTTCCAAAAAATCTTTAAACCCCCACTTCTTTTATCCCTTTGACAGCAAATCTCATTGAACTTAATCTCAGATTCATTAAGGTGATATCGATGCCGTTTGTGGTCATGATAACTGGTATTCCTGGGGTGGGTAAGAGTACTATAACAAGATTAGCTTTAAGAAGAACCCGGGCTAAATTCAGGCTCATCAACTTTGGAGACTTAATGTTTGAGGAAGCTGTAAAGTTGGGCTGGGTTAGGCACAGGGATGAGATGAGAAAACTGGATCTGCCAAAGCAGAGAATTCTTCAGCAGAAGGCAGCAGAAAAAATTGCAGAGATAGCAAAAAAAGAACCCGTCTTGTTGGATACCCATGCAACGATCAGAACTCCTCTTGGCTATCTGCTTGGATTTCCCCGGAAAGTTATTGAGACAATAAACCCGACTTTCATTGTAATAATAGAAGCAACTCCAAGCGAGATCCTCGGAAGAAGATTGAGGGATCTCAAAAGAGATAGAGATGTTGAAACTGAAGAGCAGATTCAAAGACATCAAGATTTAAATAGGGCTGCTGCGATAAGCTATGCAATGCATTCCAATGCACTTATAAAGATAATTGAAAACCATGAAGATAAAGGTCTTGAAGAGGCTGTTAATGAGTTGGTAAAAATACTTGATTTGGCGGTGGAGGAATATGCTTGAGCCTATATATGCTGTACTGGATAAGGTATTTGGACCGTTGCTGGTCTCAACTCATCCATTATGGGTAGTGACAATTTCAGGAATACTCTTGGGTGCATTCTTTACGTTGGTAAATTATTTCTTAGTTGACCAGGAAAAGATGAAGAGACTTCAGAAACTCAGCAAAGAGTTTCAAAAGGAATGGAATGAAGCAAAGAAGTCGGGAGATGAAAAGAAACTTAGAAAACTTCAGCAGAAACAGATGGAGCTTTTAAAGCTCCAGAATGAAGTTATGAAGGATACGTTCTTTAAACCAATGCTCGTGACAATGCCAATATTCTGGATATTCTTTGGATGGATGAGGAGATGGTACACCGAAGTTGTTGTTGTAAAGCTGCCATTCAACTTTTTCCTTGCTGACTTTTTCCACAAGTCATCGGCTCTCCATGCAAATGAGCTCGGCTACATTGGATGGTACATCCTGACTTCAATGGTAGTAGGACAGGTTTTAAGAAAGCTGCTTGACATGGCTTAGTTAAGTTTAAAAATGCTGAACAAAAATGCTAAGCGAGGTGGAGAAAATGAAACCAATGTATAGATCAAGGTCATGGAGGAGGAAATACGTTAGAACCCCTGGAGGAAGGACTGTCATACACTTTGAGAGAAGGAAGCCAAAGATAGCCCACTGTGCAATGTGTGGAAGGCCACTTAACGGCATTCCAAGAGGAAGACCAAGTGAACTGAGGAAGTTGCCAAAGACCAAGAAAAGACCAGAGAGACCAATGCCACACCTCTGTCCAAGCTGCATGCGCAAGGTTATGAAGGCTCAGGTTAGAGCTCAAATTTCCTGATTTTTTAAAACTTTTATAAGTGGTTGAGATGCCAAAAGGTTGCTTAGTGATAACAGTAAGCGGTTTAGCTGGTTCAGGCACAACGACGCTCTGCAGGAACATCGCCAGGCACTACGGATTTAAGCACATATATGCCGGCTTAATTTTCAGACAGATGGCAAGGGAAATGGGAATGACCCTGCAAGAGTTTCAAAAATACGCTGAGCTCCACCCAGAGATCGACAGGGAAGTAGATCGGAGGCAAGTTGAGGCTGCAAAGGAGTGCAACGTCGTGATTGAGGGTCGTTTAGCTGGTTGGATGGTTAGGAATGCTGACCTTAAAATATGGCTTGATGCCCCAATTAAAGTTAGAGCTGAAAGGGTTGCGAGAAGAGAGGGCATTAGTGTTGAAGAGGCATTCATGCAGATTGCCGAGAGGGAAAAGCAAAATAGGAAAAGATATTTAAACCTTTATGGCATTGACATCAACGACCTTTCGATTTATGATTTGGTTATAAACACTTCGAAATGGTCGCCCGATGGGGTCTTCGCTATTGTGAAGGCCGCCATCGACCACCTGTACCCCGATGGCGACACGGGGTTTAGAAAGAAAAAATGAGGAGGTGGGATGAATGCCAGCAATTGATATAGGGAGAATAGCTGTTGTTATTGCCGGAAGAAGAGCTGGACAAAAGGTTGTTGTGGTTGATATAATTGACAAGAACTTCGTCCTCGTTACCGGAGCTGGTTTGAACAAGGTTAAGAGAAGAAGGATGAACATAAAGCACATTGAGCCGCTTCCGGAGAAGATTAACATCCCGAGAGGAGCAAGCGACGAGGAAGTTAAGGCTGCTTTGGGAGCAGGCTGGAATCAGCTTGGCTTAGTTTCAAGCCAAGCTTTTTGACTTCTCTTTTCTATTCTTACCTGGGTGAGATTTATGAAAAATGCACTTGTTACTGGAGCTTCCGGTGGAATTGGAAAGTTAATTGTAAAGAAGTTGATTGAAGAGGGTTATTTTGTTATTGGAGTTGGCAGGAATGAAAAAGCCCTGAGAGAGCTTAGCACACTCGAAAATTTTGACTACATTATTATGGATTTAAGTGAAAAGGAAGCGGCAAAAAGGATTAGAAAGGCGCTGGAACAAAGGAGTATTGGGAGGCTTGACCTTCTCATCAACAACGCGGGCTTTGCTATAGCTAAACCCCTTCTTGAGCAGGATGAAGATGAGCTTGAGAGGCTTTTCAGGGTAAATGCAATAGCCCCAATTGCGCTTACGAAGGAGCTTCTGGACATGATTCCAAAAGGTGGGAAAGTAGTTTTTGTAATTAGTGGTGTTGCTTTTATAAATTCTGTGGATTTACCGGCTTATGGTGCATCAAAGGCAGCCCTCCACTATCTTGCAATGAATCTTGAAAAAGAGCTTAAAAATAGGGGCATTAGTGCCATTCGGATTTACCCAAAACAGGTTGCTACCCCTTTCTGGAAGAGAGTACCAAAGGGAGCAATCCCAGCAGAAAAAGTTGCTGATGCCATTATTGAAGCAATTCACAAAAACAAAAGTGAGGTTTTTGTTCCCTTTTACATCAGGATGGCGAAGTACTTCCCGGGATGGCCCGCATTTGATTATAAGTTCAAATTCTGAGGGCAGATTTATAAAGCAAAATACTAAATTTTAATGAGGTGAGAAAATGCTAACTCTTCACGCAGTGATATGGGAAGAAGAGGGAGTGTACGTGGTTAAGGAGGTCTTTACAGGAGTAACTACCCAAGGTGAAACTATTGAAGAAGCACTTGAAAATTTAAAAGAAGCTGTAGAGTTGTATTTGGAGGAGTTTCCGGAACTAAAAGAGGAACTTAGGAAAATAAAGCTTATTGGGGATTTCAATGTCCAGATTGCCAAAGCTCTCGGGTGAGGAAGTTATCAAAGTTCTCGTTAGGAAGTTTGGGTTCAAAGTTTCAAGACAAAAAGGAAGCCATGTAGTACTGGTTAAATATATTGATGGCAGAAAAATAGGTACTGTTGTTCCCTTGCATGAGGAGTTAAAACTTGGAACACTTTTAGGAATTCTTAAATTAGCTGGCGTAGATAAAGATGAATTTATTGAAGTTTTAAATGATCCATAGGTGATGCTCATGGCGAGAGATGAGGTTAGGAGAATCCTTCCTGCAGACATCAAGAGGGAAGTGTTAATCAAAGATGAAAAAGCTGAAACTAACCCAAAATGGGGCTTTCCTCCAGAAAAAAGACCAATAGAAATGCACATGCAGTTTGGTATAATCAACTTAGACAAGCCTCCAGGGCCGACAAGTCACGAGGTTGTTGCGTGGATTAAAAGGCTCTTTAACTTAAAGAAAGCTGGTCATGGGGGAACACTTGATCCAAAGGTCAGCGGAGTTTTGCCTGTCGCCCTTGAGAAAGCAACCCGTGTTGTTCAGGCCCTTCTACCTGCTGGAAAGGAGTATGTGGCTTTAATGCATCTTCACGGTGATGTTCCAGAGGATAAAATCTACAAAGTCATGAAGGAGTTTGAGGGGGAAATCATCCAGAGACCACCGCTTAGGAGTGCTGTTAAAAGAAGATTGAGAACAAGAAAAGTTTACTACATCGAGATTTTGGAGATTGACGGCAAGGATGTGCTCTTCAGAGTCGGTGTTGAAGCTGGAACCTACATACGTTCACTAATTCACCACATAGGACTGGCTTTGGGAGTCGGTGCTCACATGGCCGAGCTGAGAAGAACGAGAAGCGGGCCGTTTAAGGAGGATGAAACATTAGTGACTTTGCACGATCTTGTAGATTACTATCACTTTTGGAAGGAAGATGGAATTGAAGAATACTTCCGCAAAGCAATCCAGCCGATGGAAAAGGCTGTGGAACATCTGCCAAAGGTCTGGATTAGGGATTCAGCGGTTGCTGCCGTGACTTATGGAGCTGATTTGGCAGTTCCTGGGATTGTTAAGCTTCATGCTGGCATAAAGAGGGGGGATTTGGTTGCTATAATGACGCTCAAAGATGAGCTTGTTGCGTTAGGAAAAGCTATGATGACGAGTCAAGAGATGCTCAACAAGAGCAAGGGAATAGCTGTTGATGTTGAAAAAGTCTTCATGCCAAGGGACTGGTATCCAAAGATGTGGTGATTGTGGGGTTTTCATAGACTTCTTTTTTCCACTGTTGCACTCATTTGGATATCACTTTACTCCCTCTAAATAGGCTAGTGAAACTATAGCTGGAATACCTCAATTCCACAAAAAAGCGGAAATAATGACGTTTGGTAAAAGGAAAGGTTATAAGGAATTGAACATTAATTTGAGTGACCACTATGGAGATGTGGTAATATGATGTCATGGGACAAACTAGGAGTCTATGCTGGTATGTTTATTGGCTCATTGTATTTTCTTTTCCTTTTAGTGTATCGGAAAAGGATAGGTAGAGAAGGCTGGCTCTTAAATATTGAAATAGCGTTGTTTGTTTTGTCCATAAGCATTGCAAATTATATGTCTCTTCGAGGATATACAGGGGCAACTGTTCCTGGAGCCCTGTCTTGGGCATGGTTAATCATCATAGCTTTGACCACACTGTATGTAGTTAAATCCGGACATTGACAGGGTGATAACTTCATGTCTCTCAAAAATCTCTCCCTCATAGATTGGGGTAATCATTAGCTTTTTTCCACTGTTGCATAACACATTGTCTCATAGAGCCATCTTTTTAAACCCTCCAACAAATCTTCAACCATGAGCCACTACTATTCCAAAAATCCCAATGTTCCACTAAAAACCAAGACAATTAAGGTATTTATTAGAGGACAGTATTTTAAGTTCATTACAGCGAGCGGAGTCTTCTCCTTTGGTAAATATGATGAAGGCACTCGGTTATTGGTTGAAAATGCTATTCTCGAAAAAGACTGGCGTGTTTTGGATTTGGGCTGTGGGTATGGTGCAATTGGCATTGTGATATCTAAATTCGTTGATTACGTTGTCATGACTGACATTAACAGGAGAGCAGTAAGCATAGCAAAGAAAAACTTAAAAATCAACAATGTGAAGAATGCCGAGGTTAGGTGGGGCAATCTTTATGAACCCATCAAAGGAGAAAAGTTTCACAGCATAATTACAAACCCTCCGGTGCATGCTGGCAAGGAAGTTTTGAGGGAAATAGTTATAAATGCTCCCAAGCATCTCTACGATGGAGGTCTGCTCCAGCTGGTGATAAGAACTAATCAGGGCGCAAAGTTTATTAAAGCCCTAATGGAGCAAACCTTTAATGATGTAAGAGAATTAGCTAAAGGGAGTGGTTATAGGGTATATGCCGGGATCGCCTAGCCTGGGATGGCGCGGGCCTTGAGAGCCCGTGGGCGTTTGCCCGCCGGGGTTCAAATCCCCGTCCCGGCGCCAAAATCCTCTTTGAAGGATTGAAGCTGGAGGTGTAGTTATAATGGCAGATTTCAGACACATCGTTCGTGTTGCGGGAGTCGATTTGGATGGGAATAAGCAACTTAGATGGGCGCTCACAGGAATAAAAGGGATAGGCATAAACTTTGCCACGATGGTGTGCAGAGTTGCTGGATTAGATCCATTTCAGAAGGCAGGTTATCTAACAGACGAGCAGGTTAAGCTCATTGAGGAAATCCTTGAGGATCCAGTTAAACATGGAATCCCACCCTGGGCAGTAAACAGACCAAAGGACTACGAGACTGGAAGGGACATGCACCTCATTGGTGCAAAGCTTGTCATGGCATGGCGTGAGGACATCAACAGGCTCAGGAGAATTAGGGCATACAGAGGCATTAGGCACGAGCTTGGCTTGCCATTGAGAGGACAGAGAACAAGATCAAACTTCAGAAGAGGAACAACAGTCGGTGTAAGGAGAAAGAAGAAGTGAGGTGATATAAATGGGAGACCCTAAGAGACAAAGGAAGAAGTACGAAACTCCCTCTCATCCATGGATTAAGGAAAGGCTTGACAGAGAAAGAGTTTTGATGAAGAAGTATGCTCTCAAAAACAAGAAAGAGCTTTGGAAGCACGAGACTCAGCTTAAGGAGTTCAGAAGAAGAGCAAGAAGACTTCTTGCGGCAAGAGGGAAGCAGGCAGAGATTGAGAGACAGCAGCTCCTTCAGAGATTAACAAGGCTTGGGCTTCTTCCAGAAAATGCAGTATTGGATGATGTTCTCTCACTTACAATTGAAGACATCTTGGAGAGAAGACTTCAGACACTTGTTTATAAGAAGGGACTTGCAAGGACAATTAAACAGGCAAGACAGCTCATTGTTCACGGGCACATAGAGGTCAACGGGCAAATAATCAGGTCACCAAGCTACCTCGTTCTCAGAGAAGAAGAAGATGGCATAACCTATGCAAAGACCTCGCCTTTTGCTAAGGAGTCACACCCCGAGAGGGTTGTTATTGAGCAGGCTAAGCAGGCGGGTGAGGCTCAATGAGTGAGGAGGTAAATATTAAGAAGAAGGAGAAATGGGGAGTTGCTCACATTTACTCCTCATACAACAACACCATAATTCACATAACTGACCTCACAGGTGCAGAGACAATTTCAAGATGGAGCGGTGGTATGGTTGTTAAGGCAGACAGAGATGAGCCATCTCCGTATGCAGCAATGATCGCTGCCAAGAGGGCAGCTGAAGAGGCTTTGGAGAAGGGTATTGTTGGTGTTCACATTAAAGTTAGAGCCCCCGGAGGAAGTAAGAGCAAAACACCTGGACCTGGTGCTCAGGCGGCAATTAGAGCTTTAGCCAGGGCTGGTCTCAAAATCGGTCGCGTTGAGGACGTAACACCAATACCTCATGATGGTACAAGACCCAAGGGCGGTCGTAGGGGTAGAAGAGTTTAGCTTTCTTTACAACTTCTTTTTTGGTGAGAAAAAATGAAAATCAAAGTTCTTGAAAAAAGGGAAGATGCAATTCGCTTTATCTTAGAGGGCGTTGATGCAGCTTTCGCAAATGCACTGAGAAGGGTGATAATCGGAGAGGTCCCGACTTTTGCAGTTGATGAGGTTGAGTTCTATGAGAACGATTCAGCCCTTTTCGATGAGATTATAGCCCATCGCTTGGCTATGATACCCCTTACCACTCCATATGACAGGTTTGAGCTTGATGCTCTTGAGCTTGATGAATATACTGTCACTTTAAGCTTAGAGGCTGAAGGACCGGGTGTAGTGTACTCAGGTGATTTAAAGAGTGATGACCCTGATGTTAAGCCTGTGACACCAAACATACCGATTGTAAAGCTGGCTGAAGGTCAAAAATTGACTCTAAACGCCTATGCCAAGCTTGGAAGAGGAAAAGATCATGCGAAGTGGCAGCCGGGCTTTGCTTATTACAAATACCTCACAGAGATTCATGTCAGCAAAGAAGTTCCAGAGTGGGAGAAAATAAAGAAGCTGGCAAAGAAAAGAAAGCTACCTACCGAAGAAACCGAAGAGGAGCTGGTAATAAAGACAATAACCGCTTTCTATCTTCCAAGAGAATTTGAGCAGTACATTGGCACTCTGATTAAAGAAGAAATTGTGCCGGATACATTCGTGTTTACAGTAGAAAGCAACGGAGAACTGCCAGTTGAGGAAATAGTGAGCATAGCGCTCAAGATTTTAATGAGAAAGAGCGATAAATTTATAAACGAGCTTCATAAATTAGCCGAATAGCCGTAGTGCGGGGGTTGCCGAGCCTGGTCAAAGGCGCGGGATTCAGGGTCCCGTCCCGCAGGGGTTCCGGGGTTCAAATCCCCGCCCCCGCACCATAATGATCACCCCGTCCCTCGCTGCGAGAAGGAATTGAGGAGGAATGCTCATGAAGAGAACTGGTCCAACTGATATTAATTTGAGAAGGCTTATAAGATATTTAAGGAAGAAGTCAAACGAGGAAGGAGTAAAGATATGGAAGGACATAGCTTGGCGTCTTGAAAGACCAAGAAGGCAGAGAGCTGAGGTAAACGTCAGCAAAATTAACAGATACACAAAGGAAGGGGACGTTGTTATAGTCCCAGGAAGCGTTCTTGGTGCAGGAAACCTTGACCATAAGGTTATTGTCGCCGCGTGGAAGTTCAGCGAAAAAGCTAAAGAAAAGATTATCAACGCTGGTGGAGAGGCAATAACAATTGAAGAATTAATCGAGAGAAATCCAAAAGGTAGTGGAGTAATCATAATGGAGTGATGGGCTATGAGAATTATTAACGCTGAAGGTCTCATATTGGGAAGACTTGCATCAAAAGTCGCCAAGATGCTCCTTGAAGGTGAAGAGGTTATTATTGTCAACGCTGAAAAAGCTATAATCACTGGAAACAGAGAGGACATCTTTGCAAAGTATAAGCAGAGGACAGAGCTTAGAACAAGGACAAATCCAAGAAGAGGTCCGTTCTATCCAAAGAGAAGTGACGAGATCGTCAGAAGGACAATCAGAGGGATGCTTCCATGGAAGACCGACAGAGGCAGGAAGGCTTTCAAGAGACTCAAGGTTTACGCCGGTGTTCCAAAGGAGTTTGAAGGAAGAGAGTTTGAGACAATAATGGAAGCACATATGTCAAGGCTTAAGACACCTAAGTATGTGACGGTTGGGGAAGTTGCAAAGTATTTGGGTGGAAAATTCTGAGGTGATAATAATGAGGATCATTCAAACGGCCGGAAAGAGAAAGACCGCAATTGCAAGGGCAACGATTAGAGAGGGTAAGGGCAGGATAAGGATCAACAACAAGCCCGTTGAAATCATTGAGCCGGAAATCGCAAGATTCACAATCCTTGAGCCGCTTATCTTAGCTGGTGAAGAAATCGTCAGCAAAGTTGACATTGACGTCAAAGTACAGGGTGGAGGATTCATGGGGCAGGCTGAGGCTGCAAGAGTCGCAATTGCAAGGGCTTTAGTAGAGTGGACGGGAGACATGAATCTCAAGGAGAAGTTCATGAAGTACGACAGAACAATGCTTGTCGGTGACAGCAGAAGAACTGAGCCACACAAGCCAAACAGGTCAACAAAAGGTCCAAGAGCAAAGAGGCAAAAGAGCTATCGTTGAATTGGTTTGCTTTCCTTTAACACTTTAGGTGAAAACGTTAAAAGGTGATTTGGTTGATAGTTCCCGTGAGATGCTTTACATGTGGAAAGGTCATAGGTGATAAATACTACATCTTTAAAGAGCGCGTTGAGAATGGTGAAGACCCTGAGAAAGTGCTTGACGACCTTGGATTGGAGAGATACTGCTGCAGGAGAATGCTGCTCACTCATGTTGAGTTGATTGATGACATAATGCAGTATAGAGTGTATTGAAAAAACCACATTTCTTTAGGTGGGGCCGTGGGGTAGCTTGGTCCATCCTCTCGGCCTGGGGCGCCGGAGACCCGGGTTCAAATCCCGGCGGCCCCACCAAAATTGGCATATGTGATAAACATGTTCAAGTACACGAGATTTGAAAAGGCGAGAATCATTGGAGCAAGGGCACTGCAGATAGCAATGGGAGCTCCCGTCTTGATTGACGTTCCAGAGGGCATAACCCCGTTGGATGCTGCAATATTGGAGTTTGAAAAGGGTATAATACCAATAACCGTTATAAGGCCGAGCTGATGAAAGATGACGATAATAGAGAACGTTGTGGGTAGGGTTACAATCCTCAGAGGTGGCAAATATTCGATTGAAGTTGATGTTATAACCAGCTCTGGCTTTGGGAGATTTGCAGCTCCCGTTGACGAGAACCCTTCCCTATACATTGTTGAAGCCCACAGAGCTGTTAGCGAAGTAGATGAGATTATAGGCCCTGAATTAATTGGGTTTGATGCTCAAGAACAGGAGCTCATTGACAGTTATCTCTGGGAGATTGATGGGACGGACAATTTGAGCCATATAGGTGCCAACACTGCATTGGCTGTTTCAGTAGCTGTCGCAAAAGCTGCAGCTAACGTCAAGAAGATGCCTCTTTACAGCTACATCGGAGGGACATTTACAACGGAACTTCCAGTGCCGCTCATCGGCTTTGCAAGTGATGAGGCTTTTGAGTACTACGTTATGGTCAGAGATTTGATGGAGATAACAGATGTTGTTGATGCGATGGTCAAGATTGAAGAACACGCAGAAAAAACAAGTGTTGAGGAGCTTTCAAAGGCTTCAGAAGCCGCAAGTGATGAACTTGGATTGGATATTGCAATAGGGATTGTTCAAAAAAGACCTCTTGAGCTTGAAGAAGTTCTCAGGACGGTAGAGGACAACAACATAGCCTATATAAAGCCGCTTGGAGGGGAAGAGCTTTTCCTTGAGCTCATTGCCAGCACACATGGAGTTTTTGTTGATGGTGAATACCTCTTTAAGGAGAAGGATATAATTGATAGGAGGTACTACAACGCGCTTTCAATAAAGCCTATAAACTTCGGCACACTTACCGACTTATACAACCTTGTGAATGATGCGAAATCCGAGAGGATTACGCCCATATTGGCTGAGGCAAAGTTTGAATCAGCTGATGAGGCTTTGCCTCATATGGCTGTTGGGCTCAAATGCCCAGCTATAATGCTTTACAAAGATTCGCTCGTTAAAATAAACGAACTGATTAGGATAGCCGAAGATTTGGGTGAAAGAGGAAGGATAATAACATTTGAGGGGTGAAAGGAATGGATGAGTATTTGGTTCCACTTGACCAATATTTGGCGGCTGGAGTTCACATCGGAACACAGCAGAAAACTAAGGATATGAAGAAGTTCATATATAGGGTCAGGCAAGATGGTCTCTACGTTTTGGATGTTAGGAAGACGGATGAAAGGCTCCGCATTGCTGGTAAGTTCCTTGCAAAGTTTGAGCCAGACAAGGTCTTAGCGGTCAGCGTTAGACTCTACGGTCAGAAGCCTGTTAAAAAGTTCGGTGAAGTTACAGGGGCGAGGGCAATTCCGGGGAGATTCCTTCCAGGGACAATGACAAATCCAGCAGTCAAAAACTTCTTTGAGCCAGATGTTTTGATTGTCACAGACCCGAGGGCTGACCACCAGGCACTCAAGGAAGCTGTTGAAGTTGGAATTCCCATCGTAGCCTTAGTTGATACCGAGAACTTGCTCAGCTATGTTGACTTGGCAATTCCAACAAACAACAAAGGTAGAAAGGCTCTGGCCTTGATTTACTGGATACTTGCAAGGGAGATCCTCTACAACCGCAAAGAAATCGAGAACAGGGAGGACTTCAAGGTTCCAGTCGAGGACTTTGAGATGAGGATTATTAGGACTTAAGCTTTCTTTTCTTCATTCTTAGCTTAATGATTTTAACCAAAATGCTATAAGTTCTTCTGCGTAACTTATTTTGGGTGGTAGTGATGATTAGGTATCCTGCCGTAGCAGGCAGCTTTTATCCCACTGGCGAAGAGCTTGTGATAATGCTTGAACGCTTTTTCAGTGACTTGGGTGAGCTTGGCAGTGAGAGAAAGATAACAGCAGGCGTTGCACCTCATGCCGGCTATGTTTTCTCTGGTTATACGGCTTCAAGAACATACAAAGCTATTTATGAAGACGGTCTTCCAGAGACATTCGTCATAATAGGACCAAATCACACTGGCTTAGGCTCACCTGTTGCCGTATATCCAGAAGGAGAATGGATCACTCCGTTAGGAGGGGTTGAAGTGGATGCCGAGTTAGCCAAAGCAATTGTCAAGAATTCCAGCATTGCTGACTTGGATGAGCTGGCTCACAAGTATGAGCATTCCATAGAGGTTCAGCTACCATTTATACAGTACATAGCTGATAAAGCTGGCAGGAAAATCAAAATAGTGCCGATAACTCTTGGGCTTCAAGATGAGGAGGTTGCTGAGGACTTAGGAAAAGCAATTTTTGAAGCATCTCAAGAGCTTGGCAGAGATGTTGTTGTGATTGCAAGCACTGACATGATGCACTATGGCTACATGTACGGCTACATTCCCTTCAGGGCGAGAGGAGAAGACTTGCTCGGCAGGATTAAGGAGTGGGATTTCAGGGTTATTCAGAGAATCCTGGAGTTTGACTACAAAGGTATGTTCGATGAGATAAGGAAAATGGATCACACAATGTGCGGTCCAGGTGGAGTTGCCGCTGGGATAGTGTTTTCAAGGTTAGCTGATGCTAATGAAGCAGAACTTTTACACTACACTACAAGCTTTGAAGTCAGCAGAAGTACAGATGCAATAGTTGGCTATGCGTCAGTTGTGATGAGAAAGACGTGAAAAAGCCAAAAAGAGTGTTAACGATATGGCAGTTGATGGCATGACCCAAAAATTGCTTAAAGGCGTGGGCTTTCTCCTTTTTATACTTGCTGTTATCTACCTGCTGGAATTTCTGCTTAACATGGATACTCCTTATTTTAATGACTCAGATGCTGTGGAGCTTATCTTGAAGTCTGCCGTGTATTTCTTTTTAGTTGGTGGAATGCTGATATTATTTGCTGTAGCCTACTCTGAAATCAACAACTCATGTGTAAAAGCTTTAGGTGGAACAGTTCTTTTAGGGTTAGCTGCACTACCCGGATATAGTGTTAGTGTAAAGTATCTAACAAGGAAATGCTGTTCTTCCTGCAGTACATTTAAGATGCATTGGATTGTTGATGTTATAGGTTTGTTCATTTTTACATTTGCCGTTGGAGGTATAATCCTTCTATGGTTTCAATATCTAAGAGTCCTGTGTGAACAACCAAAAGGAAAATAAATTCGATGGATGTACTTTAAACCATGAAGATTGAAGATGCAGTAAGAAGAATCCTCGATCTTGACAAAGAGGGAAAAGTTAAATTCATAATTCTGTACGGCTCTCATGCGAGAGGAGAAGCTCGAAAGGATAGCGATGTTGATTTATGCATTTACTATGACGGCACAAAGAGAGAGGCTTTTGAATTCAGGATGAAGATCCTTGGGGAACTTCCAGATAATTACGATGTGCAAATCTTCAACTTGTTGCCAATCTTTCTCAGAAGGGAATGCCTAAAGGGTGTTGTGCTGTTTTGCAGGGATTGGGGATTTTTGTATGACATCGCATACAAGACCATTGAAGAGTTCGAAGATTTCAAGCGGTATTACTATGACTACATTGGTTTGGAGGCGATAGAATGAGAACCCTTGAAGAGATACAAAAGATACTCCAGACTCATAAAGAAGAACTCTACAAAAAATTTGGAGTTAAGAGGATTGGGATCTTCGGGTCTTATTCAAGAGGGGAGCAAAAGGAAACAAGTGATATTGACATTTTAGTTGAATTTGGCAGACCTATTGGATTTATTGAGTTCATTAAGCTTCAAGAATATCTCGAGAGTCTACTTGGAGTTAAAGTTGATTTAACTACAAAAAAAGCATTGAAGAAACCAATTAGAAAGCAAAATTCTCCAAGAGGTGAAATACATATGAGAAATCCATATCTGTATATTGGAGATATCCTTAGGTCAATTGAAAAAATAAAACGTTACACCGCCGGCATGTCTTTTGGAGATTTCATGAGAGATGAAAAAACTATCGACGCAGTCTTAAGAAACTTGGAAGTTATAGGAGAAGCTGCCAAAAATGTCCCAGAAGAAATCAAGCAAAAATACCCTCAAATCCCTTGGAAGGAAATTGCTGGAATGAGAGACAGGCTTATTCATGCTTATTTTGGAGTTGATTTAGAGATCGTCTGGCAGACTATAATCTCAGATTTGCCAAGCTGGAATTTGAATTATTTAAAATTATCAAGAAGGAGGGTCAGAAATGAGAGTTCTCGCTTCAGCTCCAGCTAAAATTATTCTCTTTGGTGAGCACAGCGTTGTTTATGGAAAACCTGCCATAGCAGCCGCTATTGATTTGAGAACTTATGTCTGGGCTGAGTTCAACAAGAACGGGAGAATTAGAATTGAGGCAAAGGATATTAAAATCCCCGGGTTAACCGTGTCTTTTTCGGAAAGTGAAATTTACTTTGAAACCGACTACGGAAAAGCAGCTGAGGTTTTGAGCTACGTAAGAGAAGCCATAAACCTTGTTTTAGAAGAAGCAGGAAAGCAAAAGGGAGTTACAGTATCTATAACGTCACAAATTCCTGTTGGTGCTGGTTTGGGTTCATCAGCAGCTGTGGCAGTTGCAACAATCGGTGCAGTTTCAAAGCTTTTAGGCTTGGAGCTCACAAAGGAAGAAGTTGCAAAGCTCGGACATAAAACTGAGCTTTTAGTCCAGGGAGCTTCGAGCGGAATTGATCCAACAGTTTCGGCAATTGGTGGTTTCCTTTACTATGAGAAGGGTACGTTTGAGGAGTTACCAGCAATAGAACTGCCGATCGTTGTCGGATACACTGGTTCAAGCGGCAGCACAAAGGAGTTGGTTGCAAAAGTGAGAAGGAGCTTTGAGGAGATGCCCGATATTATCACTCCAATCCTGAACTCAATGGGCAAGGTCGTTGAGAAAGCCAAGGAGGTTATTCTGGCGGATTATGATAAAGAAATTAAATTCCAGCTTCTTGGACAACTCATGAACATAAATCATGGTTTGCTTGACGCTCTTGGAGTCTCAACAAAGAGCTTAAGTGATTTGGTATATGCTTCGAGGGAGGCTGGCGCTTTAGGGGCAAAAATTACGGGCGCCGGTGGTGGGGGGTGTATGTACGCCTTAGCTCCAGGAAAGCAGAGTGAAGTGGCAACAGCAATAAAGATTGCCGGTGGAATGCCTATGATAACAAAGATCAGCAGGGAGGGTCTTAGAATAGAGGAGGTTGAGGAATGATAATCATCAAACTTGGTGGAAGTGTAATAAGTGACAAAGAGAAGGAATACTCGTTTCACAAGTACATAGTAGAGCAGATAGCTGAAGAAATTGCCCAGTTTTATCCAGAAGAGAACTTCATATTGGTTCACGGTGGCGGGAGCTTTGGGCATCCAAATGCAAAGGAATACAAAATCCCAGAAGGGCTTGTTGGAAATGTTGATAGAAAGAGAATTGGTTTTTCAAAAACGCATCAGGCAATGCTCAGGCTTAATGACTTGATAGTTCAAACTTTCTTAGAGAAAGGCTTGCCCGCTTATTCTGTATCTTCCTCATCGATTTTTCTGATTGAAAATAAAGAGATAGTTTATGCTGAGCTTGAGATTTTGAGAAAGCTTCTCGAGCTTAAGTTTATCCCCATTCTGTTTGGGGACACGGCAATAGCTCTCGATAAGGGCATAGGCATTCTTTCGGGAGATCAGATAGTAAGCTATTTAGCAAAGATGCTTAAGCCGAACAAAGTCATCTTTTTGATGGACGTTGATGGAATTTACAACAAAAATCCAAGGGAAAGAGATGCAAAGCTGATTGAAGAGCTCAATGCTGAAGAAATTAGGCATTTGCTGGAAAGTTCAGAGTCAGCTGGAATTGATGTAACTGGAGGAATTGGAAACAAGCTGAGAGAGGCTTTAAAGATAGCAGAGCACAGTGAAGTTTATTTCATAAACGGGAAAGTTAGAGGAAATCTGGGCAAGGCCATCAAAGGTCAAAGAGTTGGCACAAGGCTTAGAAAACTTGAGCATCCAAAAATCTCTTAACCTATTCTTGCACTTTTCATTTAGGAGGTGCTTTTATGGGCAAGGAGGAGCTCACGATAATTAGGAAGTTTGAACATATTGAGCACTGCCTAAAGCGGCAAGTTGAGGCTCATGTAACCAATCAATTCGAAAATATTCACTTTGTCCACACCTCTCTCCCGGAAATTGATAAAGATGAAATTGACTTGAGCGTTGAGTTTCTTGGAAGGAAATTTGACTATCCTATAATGATTGCTGGAATGACAGGTGGAACAAAGGGCTCTCAGCTCGCTGGAAGGATAAACAAAACCTTAGCTAAGGCTGCCCAAGAGCTGAACATTCCAATGGGGGTTGGAAGTCAGAGGGCGATGATTAGAAATCCAGAGACATGGGAGAGCTACTACGTTAGGGATGTTGCACCCGATATCTTTCTTATTGGAAACTTAGGTGCTCCCCAATTCGCTGAGACCATGCCAGATCGTTATGGTATTGAAGAGGCACTAAAGGCTGTCGAGACGATTCAAGCCGATGCTTTAGCTATCCACATGAATCCCCTCCAAGAGAGTGTCCAGCCTGAAGGGGATACTCAATACAGGGGGATTCTTAAAGCGTTGGCTGAACTTAAGAGTGAGTTCCCATATCCAATAATAGCCAAAGAAACAGGCGCTGGAGTTTCAATGGAGGTTGCGATAAAGCTTGAGAGCATTGGCATTGATGCGGTTGACGTTGGTGGTCTTGGAGGCACGAGCTGGAGCGGTGTTGAGTATTACAGAGCAAAGGACGAGAGGAGCAGAAATCTGGCTCTGAAATTCTGGGACTGGGGAATTCCCACAGCAATTAGTGTTGTGGAAGTTAAATATGCAACCGACTTGCCGATAATAGCAACTGGCGGAATTAGAGATGGTATAATGATTGCAAAAGCCTTAGCCCTTGGAGCAAACTTGGCTGGAGTTGCGTTGCCTCTGCTGAAACCTGCGGTTAAGGGCGATGTTGAAGGAGTCATTAGGGTTCTCCAGAGGTACATTGACGAGCTTAGAAATGCCATGTTTCTTGTTGGAGCGAGAGATGTGGAAGAGCTTAGAAAAGTTCCGCTGGTGATTACAGGCTTTGCAAAAGAGTGGCTGGAGCAGAGAATCGATTTGGCTGAGTTTCTCAGAGTAAGGCGGAGAAAAGCTTAGCTTTTTAAACCCTACCTTCAATTATTACTTAGCTTGACCTTATGCTCGTGAGAGCTTAGAGGTCAAACACGGGAGGAAAAGACATGATAAATATTTACACTTTAGGCGGTTATGAGGAAGTAGGTAAGAACATGACGGCTGTTGAATACAACGGGGAAGTTGTGATAATAGACATGGGCATTCGCTTGGATAGGGTTCTCATTCATGAAGATGTTGAATTTCAGAAAATGCCTTCAAAGGAGCTGAGAAAAATAGGTGCAATTCCTGATGACACTCCAATTAGAAATAAGAAAGTCGTTGCAATTGCCTTTTCTCACGGTCATCTCGACCATATCGGTGCGATAGCAAAGTTGGCCCCTCACTATCCAGACGTTCCAATTTACGGAACTTCATACACCATAAAGCTTGCAAAGAGCGAAGTTAAAAGTGAGCAGTATTTTGAAGTTAAAAACCCAATGTATGAAACTCAGTATGGTGAAATTGTCCAAGTTAGTGAAAATTTGGCAATTGAATTTGTTCAAATCACTCATTCAATCCCTCATTCTTCAATAGTTGTTGTCCACACTCCAGAAGGTGCTGTGGTTTATGCATGCGATTACAAATTTGACAACAACAGTCCTCTTGGGGAAAAACCTGACTATAAGAGACTTAAAGAAATTGGCAAAGAGGGAGTTAAGGTTTTAATAGCAGAATCAACGCGTGTTGCTGAGCAGACAAAGACTCCAAGTGAAGCGGTTGCAAAAATGCTCCTTGAAGACTTTTTCTACTACGACGGAATGGATGAAAAAGGGTTGATAGCGACAACTTTTGCTTCTCATATAGCCCGCCTTCAGGAGCTTATAGAGATAGCCAACAACATAGGACGGCAAGCTATTTTGGTTGGCCGTTCTTTGGCAAAGTACACCGGCATAGCTAAACAATTGGGGTTAATAAAAATGAAAGGATCGAGAGTTCTCAGGAGTCCAAATGCAGTTCAAAAAGTTCTCAGAGAAGTCTCTCAGGCGAGGGAAAATTATCTCTTAATTGTAACTGGACATCAAGGAGAACCAGGGGCGGTTTTAACAAGAATGGCAAATGGGGAGCTTTACAATATAGGAAAGGATGATACCGTTGTTTTCTCCGCGGGGGTTATTCCAAACCCTCTAAACATAGCTCAGAGGTATGCGCTGGAAACCAAATTGAAGATGAAAGGTGTTAGAATGGTAAAGAATCTTCACGTTTCTGGTCATGCCTCAAGAGAGGATCACCGTTATCTGATTAAGATGCTCAACCCTGAAAACATCGTTCCGGCTCATGGAGAGTTTAGAATGCTCACTCATTACGCTGAACTTGCAGAAGAGGAAGGATACCTAATTGGTAGAGATGTGTTTGTCTCAAGAAATGGATATAAAGTTGAAATTTCGAGGTGATACTATGAGCAAGTTTGACGCACTCTTCAGGTCAATAAAAGAAAAAGCAAAAGTCGTTGATGATGTCATCTTTGAGCTTTTACCTGAAAAAGAGCCAGAAGAATTATATGAGGCAACCAGACACTACCCATTAGCTGGAGGGAAAAGAGTTAGACCTTTCGTCGTTCTAACTGCCGCAGAAGCTGTTGGGGGAGACTGGAGAAAAGCCCTCTATCCAGCGGCGGCAATAGAAATTCTCCACACTTATACGTTAATCCATGATGACATCATGGATATGGATGAGACAAGGAGAGGAAGAGCAACAGTTCACAAAGTATGGGGTATTAACATGGCGATTCTTGCTGGAGATTTAATGTACTCTGTTGTCTTTGATGCGGCAACAAAAGCTCCAGTCAGTGCAGAAAAGATTGTTGAAATTGTCAGGGCGATAGCAAGAGCGGGCATTGAGATATGTGAGGGGCAGGCTCTTGACCTTGAATTCGAGACAAGAGATACAGTCACAATTGAGGAGTATCTGAAGATGATTGATGGTAAAACTGCAGCCCTCTTTGATGCATCGGCAAAGATAGGCGGCATAATTGGAACAGACAACCAAGAGTACATACAGGCTCTGTCAAAGTATGGAAGAAACGTTGGGATGGCATTTCAGATTTGGGATGATGTCCTTGACTTAATTGCCGATGAGAAAAAGCTCGGAAAGCCCGTTGGGAGTGACATAAGGAAAGGCAAGAAGACGCTTATAGTTGCTCACTTCTTCCAGCATGCGAGCGAGGAAGATAAAGCCGAATTCTTGAAGGTGTTCGGCAAATACGCTGGAGATGTTAAGGGAAAGGGAATAATTGAGGAAGACATCAGAGAGGAGGTTGCAAAAGTAATTGAGTTGCTCAAGAAGTACGGAAGCATTGATTATGCCTCAAGATTTGCCAAAAACTTAGTGAAGGAAGCCAAAGAAGCCTTGAAAGTTCTTCCAGAAAGTGAAGCAAGGAAGAATCTTGAGTTATTAGCTGATTTCATAGTGGAGAGGGAGTATTAGTGGATGCTCCCTACTCCCTTCGCTTGAATGATTACGAGGGGGAAATAATTTCGCTGGCTTTCATTTTATTTGTTTTATCTGGTTTAGTTTTGAGTCCGCTGGATTTCAGCATTAACTTTGCATCTTTTTGGAGTGTTTTACACTATTTGCTCCTTCCGTTAATATTTGTTGTTCTGACTCATGAAGGACTTCATGCCCTGACTGCAAGGCTCTTTGGAGCTAAGGTCGAGTTTGGAATTTCAGTTTTTGGAAAAATAAATTTGGCTCCATATACTGCCGTGAGGACTCCTCTAAGAAAGAAGAAATGGATGTACATTATAATTGCTCCTGTTTTGCTGTCTATCATAGCTTATGTTCTCGCCTTCACCTTGCAAAGCCCATGGTGGGGAATTGTTTTTGTTTTTAACACTTCTGGTTTAGCTGGTGATTTGTTAATCTTGATGATTCTCGGCAAAATGCCTGATGACGCTTTGATTGCGGATGAAGGAGTCGTGATGAAGTCCACACATGGATTCCCAGGAATTTCGAGGAGAGTTTCCATGATTATCAAGATCATTGCTTTAGCTTTGCTGCTCTATATCATTTTGAACTTTAAGGTTGAGGTTGTTGTGGAGAAGTGAAGTCACTAAGGTCAAACACCAAATAGCCTTTCTCCCTAAGTTCTTCTTTCCTATCGGCATGTTTTGCAATCAATCCGTAATGCTCTGCTTTTGTGTTTATTTTAATGCTTTTGCGCTTTTCTTTTAGTTCCTTTAAGATTTTTATTGCATCTTTGTACGAAAGTTCCTTCCATTTGACCTCAAAGAAACCCGCTTCGTGCGTGATGCTATTAATAATCACCAAGTCAATCTCTTTTTCTTTGTCCCACCATCTGCCAATTTTTGTGAACTTGAAGGGAAGTTTGCTTTCAATATTCAGTTTAATCAGAAATTGCCTTGCAACTATTTCAAAAACTTCTCCAAGATATTTATTGAAATCCTCTCTAAAATCTTCAAAGCTTATTGCTCCAATCTCTATGTCATCTTTGTAGGGATAAACAAAGCGAAGCCAAAAACGATAGTAAAAGTCTTTTACTCGGTAAACTCCAAACTTTCTGCGCTCTCTTTGTGTTATCGGAAACTCTTTGTAGACTAAGTCGAGTGTTTCAAGTGTTTTCAGGTATTTTGGTAGGTTTGTTATTGCAATCTTGGTTTCGTTGGCTATCTCCGTGAGCTTTGTTTTTCCTTCATTGATGGCTTTTAGAATATTTAGATAGTCTATTGGTTCTCTAAGTTCATCTTTTAGAAGTCTCTCGGCATCCTCATAAAGGATGCTCACCTTGTTGTAAAAATTGCGTTCGATGTTTTCTTCAACGCTCAGCGAGTTGTCAAAGTGCTGGAAATATGCGGGAATTCCATCGATGCATCCGTAAACTTTCACGAGCTCATCCCATGAGTAGCGGGGAAAAACTTCTTTTAAGTGGAAGAACCCAATAGGTGAGAGCTTTAGCTGAGCGGTTCTCCTTCCGTAAAGGGGGTTTTTGTAGCTCATCAAGCTTTCCATTGTGGAAATTGAAGATCCGAGAAGAATGAGCATAATCTGTGAGTCTTTTAAAATTTCATCCCATATGTACTGAAAAACTGAAGGAATTGATTTGTCCTCCTCCACCCAGTATGGAAACTCATCAATGACAAAGACAAGCCTTCCAAAATCTTTAACTTTTTCAAAGAACTCCTCCAAGCTGTGGGCTTCAATGAAGACGTTGAACTTTCTGTTAAAATTCTGGATTAGACGATTAAGCTCAAGTTCTATTGGCTGTTTTCTCGCTAAGAAATAAAAGCTCGGCTTGTCTTTTATGAACTGCTTTATTAGCTCAGTTTTTCCAATTCTTCTACGTCCATAGATTAGGATAAGGTGCGCTCTATTTTGAATGTAAAGCTCCTCGAGGGCTTTGAGTTCTCCTTCTCTATTGATGAATTTTAGTATCATGATATTTAATATCACGTTATTAAATTTAAGAATTTCGGTTGTGACTCTCTCGGAGAATATTTTTAATCAAGATGTTGAATATTTAAATATGGAGCAAACTATGAGCAAAGACAACCTAAAATATTGTTGGGAGGAGTACTATTATATTGGACTGCAAGAATTAAATTCATCGAAGTGTTTATTTGAGCACGATTTTTATCCTCAGGCATTATTTCATCTTCAACAAAGTGTAGAAAAGCTTGTTAAGACTGTATTCTTCATGACCATTTGGGGATTGTATTCCAGTAATTTTTCTTTGTTCAAAAAAGCACTAGAGGACTGCAATATTCTCAGAAAAAGCCAAATAGGGAAATTAACATTAGAAAATTTCTGTATTGAGTTACCAAGAATGTTTGGCCACAATCCCACCAAAAAATACTTGGAATTCCTCGTTTGCGTGGCTACTAAATACTATGAACAGGGTCCCCAGGTTGTGAGTGACAACAAGAAGGAGAAGGTGGACAATATGATAAAGGATCTCAGAGAGTTCTTAGGAAAACCTGGAAAAGTTATAAGGGGATTTACTCCAACCCTTGTCCTAGAAAAGGTAGCAGAAATAGAGCATATCAAAATGGATCCCGATGAAATGCGTTCTTATTTAGATGAGCATATTGATAGCATCTCCTCAGAAAATGATCGAATTCCATCTGAAACGTTTAAATATTTTTATAAGGAATTTTTACCTCTTTTCATAGGTTGGTTTAATGCATTTTTGGATATATTTGAGATAGTATGGCTTGGAATACTTTTTGAAGCAGATAATGTCCATAGTTGGACTAGGTATCCTACTGAAAGCATGACTCCCTTAGAACTTACAGAAGAGAAAATGAAAGAATTCAAGTTTCTTGAGTTACTGGATACTGTGGGTAGACTTTACACCTTGCCAGAGCAGATACTTCAAATGAAGACTAGTTTTGAGGAGAAAAAGCCTTTATTCAAGAAATTTTTTAAGCAACTTGTCCAAACTCAGGAAAAAAGAATATAATGTTATATAAAATAAAGAATAAGGGTTAAGATTTGGAATTACTCAATAAACACCGCAGGCTTCATCGGCATTGCCTGTTTAGCTTTTCCACCCTTGTCCTCCTCTGGATTAATGATTATTTCTAAGCCAAGCTCTTTCTCAATGAAGTCTTTTGCTTCTTTCAATGCTTTTTCCTCATCAATGCGCTTTATCTCAAAAGCCCTCTCCTTAATCAGCTTGTTCACCAAGCTTGCAACTTCTTTGCCCTTCTTTCTCATCTCTGGATCCTTCATGACTTCGCTCATCACGGCTTTAAAGTCTCTCTTCTCTGCGACAATCTCAGCAACCTTCCACTTCCACTCTGGGGCAGTGTAGATGTAAGCCCTCTTTGCATCTTCCAGCTTTGCAACCCTTATGATTTCCTTAATGTCCTCAATCAGCGACTTAATGTAATTTTCTTCCAGCTCTATTGTTTCGTTCCACCACTCTGGATTTGGCTCAGGCCACTTAGCCAGACTGACAAATCCATCTCCGCCCAACTTTTCCCACAGCTCCTCACAGATATGCGGTGTAAACGGTGCCATCAGGCGAACCCATACATCTGCCAGTGTTCTCAAGACATAGCGCTTTGCTTCGTCGTCTCTGCCTTCAGTTCTCCTCATGTACCATCTCAAGTCGTTCAATATGCTGTAGAATGCCCACTGGACAGCAGTCCTTGTTCTGAATTCTTCCAAGGCTTTAGTTGCTCCCTCAATTGCCTTATTTATGCGGTGCAGCATCCACTTGTCAATGTCTTTCAGCTCGGCTGGCTTCGCATCATATTCTGCAAATTCGCTTATCAGCTCATAGAACCTCTCCAGCTGTCCTTTCAGCTTTGATACCTCTTTGCTCCTCCAGTCAAAGTCGCTGTCATGCTCAGCCAGGCTCATTATGTACAGCCTCACAACATCGGCTCCGTTCTCATTTATTGCATCAATGAAGTTCAGCACGTTTCCTTTGCTCTTGCTCATCTTTTTGCCTTCCAGCGTTCCGTAGCCGTTGACGGCTATTCCCTTTGGCCAGTACTTCTTGTCAAAGATTGCTACATGGTTGAAGACGAAGAACGTCAGGTGGTTTGGGATTAGGTCCTTAGCGGAACATCTCCAGTCCAGCGGATACCAGTACTCAAATTCCTCCTTCATTTCCTTGATTACCTCTGCTGGGATTCCAGTCTTGTTACTCAGTTCCTTCTCTTTCTCTCCGCTCCTCTCTTCCAAGAAAATGTAATCGAACAGCTCTGGAATCAGTTGCTCCCCTTTGATGCCGTACTTGTTAATAGCTCTTGAGATTGTATAGTAAGCCATGTAAATCGTCGAATCGCTCAAGCTCTCAATCACCCATTCTGGATCCCAAGGTAGCGGGGTCCCCAGTCCAATCTTTCTGGCACATGCCTTCTTCTCTATCCAATCAAACACCGCTCTAAACTGGGCTCTCCTTGACTCTGGAATTATTTTCATCTGCTCCAAGCACTCAAAAGCCTTAGCTTTCCACTCTGGGTTTCCATAGTCAATGAACCACTGGTCGTGGATTATCTTAACCACAGCTCTGTTTCCAAATCTTGAAATAACATTCTTATCTGCGAACTCGTACATAATATCGGCGATTCCTTTCTTCTTCATGTCTTCGGCAACTAAGTCCTTGACTTTGCTGACTGGAATGCCCTTGTACGGCTCAATCTTGAAGATGCCCTTATGGTATTCAGCCTTGTATATTGTTTTTGTTGCCTGCTCCAGCTTTTCTTTATCCTCTTGACTTTTTACTCCCAATTTTTCTGCTTCCTCAACTGCTGGGAACTCGCCGTAGCCTTCCAGCTCAATCAGCGAGATGTATGTGATGTTTTCGACGATTCTTGGGTCAATATCGTATTTCAGCAGAATCTCTGTGTTTCTCTTTAAATCTTCTAAGGCGGCATGATCAAATGGAGCATGCGCTGGAACGCTCATAACGACACCTGTTGCATTATCTGGATCTACGAAATCTGCTGGTAGAATTATTACCTCATCTCCAGTGACGGGATTCTTAACCCACTTGCCTATCAGCTTCTCCCCCTTGAACTCCTCCAAGACTTCAATCTCTTTATCTTGGAAGCTCAGCTTATATGCTGCCTCTTTGCTGACTATCCACGTCTCTTCCTTCCCTTTGTATTTCACTTTAGCTTTGACATATGTGGCATTGGGATTCAGCCACATGTTGGTTACTCCGTAAACTGTCTCTGGCCTCAGTGTTGCAGCTGGTAAGTAGATAATCTCACCATTCTCCTCCAAGATGAACTTAATCAGGATGTACTCCAAAATTGGAACATCTTCTCCATCCATTAAATCGTGGTCACCGAGCGGAGTGCCGACTACGGGATCCCACCTAACCCTGTGGGCTCCCTTGACTATCAGTCCTTTCTCTTTCAGCCTCAAGAACTGCCAAGTTATGAAGGCGTTAAACTGTGGATGCAGAGAAGTTGTGTGAAACTCTCTACTCCAGTCAACGCTGAATCCAGCCCTAATGAATGTCTCTTTTGCTGCTTTCATGAAGTATTTGACGATGTTTATTGGGTCTTCAAACGTCCACAGAATTTCTTCCGGTACTTTGTAAACGTCTCTGTAAACGAAAATCGTCTGAGGATCGCGGTGCTTTATTCTTTCAGCAATTCCAACTATTGGAGAACCTGTGATGTGCCATGCCATTGGGAACAGGACATTGTAGCCCTGCATTCTCTTGAATCTCGCTATAACATCTGGGATTGTGTACGTCCTTGCGTGCCCAACGTGCAGATGCCCTGATAGGTATGGGAAAGCAACTGTAATGTAGAACTTTGGCTTATTTCTATCTATCTTTGGCTCAAAGATTTTCTCTTCGTTCCACTTCTTCTGCCACTTCTCCTCAATAGCCCTAAAATCTACCATAGTCTGACCTCCTTATGGTTGTTTGAACATCAAAAAGAATTGACGAGAATTTTTGAGAATGCCAAATAGGGGGATTATCGAAGAAATACTCAGCCTTGATAGTTGAGAACGCACTCCCCCCTCATTGGCATCGCCATAGATTTTGAATTGGAGTATTTAAAAGTTGTGGTTGTTTGAGTATCTTTGGAATTTTGATAGGAAAAATCGCAACTTTTAAAAACTCAGACTCTAAACTCACCTCGACCAGGCGGGGGAAACCCGCGGGATGTTCCGCTCTGCGGAGAACCACAAACAGCGAAAGCGAGGTGGAAGGAATGGGAATGTACAAATACATTAGGGAAGCTTGGAAGAGCCCAAAGAAAAGCTATGTTGGACAGCTTTTGAAGGTTAGAATGATTAAGTGGAGAAGGGAGCCAAGCGTTGTTAGGATTGAGAGACCAACAAGGCTTGACAGAGCAAGGAGCTTAGGCTATCAGGCAAAGCAGGGTTATGTGATCGTTAGGGTTAGAGTTAGGAGAGGAGGAAGAAAGAGGCCCAGGTGGAGGGGCGGTAGAAAGCCAAGCAAGATGGGTATGGTAAAGTACTCACCAAAGAAGTCTTTGCAATGGATTGCCGAGGAAAAGGCAGCAAGAAAGTTCCCCAACCTTGAGGTGCTCAACTCCTACTGGGTTGGCGAGGATGGAATGTACAAGTGGTTTGAGGTTATAATGGTCGATCCGCACCACCCAGTCATTAAGTCTGATCCTAAGATAGCTTGGATTGCAATGAAGGTTCACAAGGGCAGAGTCTTTAGAGGCCTCACAAGTGCGGGTAAGAAGTCAAGAGGACTTAGAAACAAGGGCAAGGGTGCTGAGAAAGTCAGACCAAGCATTAGAGCAAATAAGGGTAAGGGCAAGTGAAGCTTTTAGCTTTTTCTTGTTCTCTTTTCTGTTAGATTTTATGCACTGTTCTAATCTCTAATTTATGAATCAATGTTTTGAATAGCTTTGGTATGTGTATTATTTGTGATTTTAGGTGGTTAAACTAAACCTGAATAGCAGGGTAAAATTTCATTAATGCTAATATGAGTGTTAAAAAGTCAGAAAATTTAAATAGTCATAATAAGAACTATGGGTTGAAGTGATGTCATGGCAACATATGGATTGTGGTATTTTAAAGCATAAGATGGAAATTACTACAGTGCTAATATAAACAATGTTGATGAAGTGAGGAATTAATGTCCAGAGTGGTAGATCCCAAAAAATTACTGACTTTGTTTTTTGTTCTACTCTTATTTATAACTTCCCTATCTATCTCCTTAGCTCAGGATGTGGAAATTTTTAACGTCTATTCCTTTGGAGATAAAGCAGCTTTTATCGTTGTGAATACAACTACCTTTGAATCGTATGCTTTAATTTACAACGGAAGTTTTGTTGAAATATATCCTCTCAACTTCAGTCTTAGATACACACCCGTGCATTGGAACGGCAAATACTGGCTCCTCCAAAAGGGAAGGAGAGGAACTGTTGAGCTTTATATTTACAACGGCACCTTTAAACACATTAAAACCTTTAAGAACGGCAGTCTCTGTGTGGATAATGACCTAAAGATTAAGTGGAATAGCAAAGAGTACTTTCTAACCTTTATAGGAGCGAGTCCTTACGACAATCCCAACACTGGAGAGTGTATTCTCAAATTTAAGCACTTTCTCCTAAAAGATGGGAATCTAATTCCCATAAATGTCTCAGGATCACCTTACTGGATTCCACCCCTTAACGTTTGGCTCGTGGGGACTTCTTTTGTGGATGAGGATGGGAATATAACTCACCTTAACATTGTTAATGCAAGTCTGTACAGCGAGGGAGTTGCATATAACGATACTCATGTGTGGCTTATCATAGCATGGAACTCTGATACATACACAAATGTCGTGATATACAGGCTAAATTGATTTGCTCTCGTTAAAGTGTACTCCGCAAAACTCGAGGGTTATGCTTATCCTCCAGATTTCTGGAGGGGTAACCCAATTCTAATTCAAAGAACTACCACATCAAAAGGCTCCAATATGTCTGTTTTATTGTTCAATGGAAGCGCACTTTTGAAAATACACACCTGGGATGAATGCAGTATGCTCTATCCTGTTCCAGTTGGAGGAAGAATTTTTACTCTTTGTTTATCAAAAAGCAAGGCAAAATATACCTCTAATATATTAGAGCTCTTTGAAGTCAAAAACAAAAATAAGAAAGCTGAGCTTCTCAACATCTTCAGAACGAAGGGATATATCTATGTGTATGATGTTGATGATTTTAAAGGTTTTCCTGCCTTCAAATTATGGAAACACTCGAGCTTAATAATTTACACCAACGAGTCTATTTTTCTTTTCAACTCTACTCATGTCCTAAATCTGCTGACAAACGAGAGAATAGAGCTTTCCGAGGGTTTGAAGAATATGGAATACTATGTAGCCTATTGTTGCAATGGATGGATTCTTTTTACTAAAAGTGGAGCTTACAGCCTTAAGAATGATAAATTTGAAAACCTAACTCCAAAGCTCATAACTTTTCTTGAAAATGTCTCACTTGATTATTCTAAAGAATCTGTAAAATTGCCATCAACACTAGAAAATATAAAAAATGGTAGCATTTTCTTTCCCATAAACAAGATCTTCACAGTGATAATCATTGGAATTACTACAGTACTTATTATAATGATATTGCGGAGAAATCGCCGATGACCTTTTTAGAGGTTTTTGGTAGTTAAAAGCTTTTAAACCTTAACTCCACCCAATCTTTAAGTTAGTGGCAAAACTTTAAGCTTGCTGTGCTGTTAGTGCAAAATTATGCCTACCTTGCCTATGTTTCGATTTAGGGAGTGTTTTACAGCCGTTTTTTAGAAATGCTTAAATTTCATGAGCGACATATTTTAAAGTGAGAGAGTGAAAAGTGTTTGAGGTGAGAGCTATGGCAAAGCTTCAAGCTCATAGTGTAAAAATTAGAACGTTCATTCATGCAACTGAAGACCCTGAGAAAGTGCTGGAGGCTTTGGAAACTCTATTTCCGGAGGATTTGTCACCTCAAGATGTAGACTTCGAGATAATTGAAACAGAGGGTTACTTTGGAAACCCGATCCTCGTCATGGATGCAGAAATTAGGAAAAGCAAAAATGTAAGAAGATTCCTTGAAAACCTCAAAGCGCTGCTCAGTGAGGAGGACAAAGCCTACCTCATGGAGCATGCTGAAGAGAAAGTTGACGAGACTGGAACCCTTTACATTCGCTTTGATAAGCAGAGAGCATACTTAGGGGAGGTTAAAGTAACTGAGGGAGAAGATGTAATACATGTGAGAATTAAGGTCAAAGCTTTTCCAATGAAGAAGGAAAGCGTTGTAAAATCAGTTAAGGAGTGGCTGAGCGAATGAAGTTCATTGAGATGGATATCAGGGACGAGAAAGCTTACGAATTAGCTGAGGAATGGTATGATGAGGTTGTCTTTACAAAAAAGCTCCCATTAAACGGCAGTCCAGACTATGAAAAACTGAAAGAAGAAATCAGAGAGCTCAAGAAAAAATACGGCAAAGTTGCTCTTCTCGTGATTACAAATAAACCCTCACTAATTAGAGAACTTAAAAACCGTAATCTTAGGGCTTTAATTTATGTCCAGGGGGGCAATATGAAAGTTAACCGCTTTGCTCTTGAGATTGGTGTTGATGCCCTCATAAGTCCGGAATTTGGGAGAAAAGATAACGGATTTGATCATGTTCTTGCGAAAATTGCCGCTAAGAATGATGTTGCAATTGGCTTTTCTATATCCCAGCTTTTGAAGGCAAATCCATATGGGAGGGCTAATATTTTGAAGTTTATGATGAAGAACTGGCAGCTCGTTGAGAAGTACAAAGTGCCAAGATTCATTACATCCTCGGCAGAGAGTAAATGGGAAGTTAGGGCTCCAAGGGATTTAATGAGCCTTGGAGTTGCTATAGGGATGGAGATTTCTCAAGCAAAGGCTTCAGTTGGTTTTTATCCCGAAAAAATTGTAAAAAGAGCATATTAAGAGCCTTCTAAAATTGGAAACTCCTTGGGTTCGTAGTCATTAAGTCTTCCTTCAAGGAAGTCCTCGTATCCTTTAAGGTCAAGCAATCCATGTCCGCTTAGATTGAATAGGATAACTTTCTTCTCTCCATTTTCTTTTGCTTTTAATGCTAAGTCAATTACGCCTTTCACCGCATGGGCACTTTCTGGTGCTGGAACGATACCTTCGGTTCTTGCAAATAGAACTGCCGCCTCAAATATCTCCGTTTGATGATACGCCTTAGGCTTTACTATACCGTGGTTTATTAGAATGCTCAGTGTTGGAGCTAAGCCGTGATATCTCAGCCCTCCAGCATGAATTGGGGGAACATAATAGGTGTGTCCCAAGGTGTGCATCTTTATCTTCGGCGTTAGCCTTCCGCTGTCTCCATAGTCGTAAGTGTAAACTCCTCTTGTCATTGAGGGTGCTGCTCTCGGCTCTATCGCATAGAACTCATATCCTGCTTTGCCTTTCAAAACATCTCTAACGAACGGATAAGCTAAGCCAGCAAAGTTGCTTCCACCTCCAACACAGCCGACTATTGTTGTTGGCTCTTCATCAAGCAGCTCCATTTGAAGCCTTGCTTCCTCTCCAATAATTGTCTGATGCATTAAAACGTGATTTAAAACACTACCAAGTGAGTAGCGGGCATTTTCGTCATTCAAAACATCTTCTATAGCTTCACTTATTGCTATCCCCAATCCCCCTGGATGATTGGGGTCTTGAGCTAAAAACTTCCTTCCAATGCTTGTTCTGTCGCTTGGTGATGGATAAATCTCTGCTCCATAGGTTTGCATTAGTATTTTTCTGTAAGGCTTCTGCTGATAGCTTGCCCTTGCCATGTACACCCTAATTTTCAGCCCAAACAGAGCTCCCGCTAAAGATAGAGCTGTTCCCCACTGACCTGCACCAGTTTCAGTGACTAACCTCTCAATACCTTGATTTTTAGCATAATAAGCTTGGGCTAAGGCAGTGTTTATTTTGTGACTTCCTGTTATCGTTGCTCCTTCATACTTGAAGTAAATCCTTGCTGGTGTTTTGAGAGCTTTTTCCAAGTGTGTTGCCCTGAAAAGCGGGGTTGGTCTTCCAATCTTAATATACACCTCTAAAATTTCCTCCGGTATTTCAATGAACCTTTTACTGCTCATTTCCTGCTTAACTAACTCTTCAGCAAAAATTCTCTTCAGCTTCTCTGGATTTATTGGCTTATCTGTTTCTTGGTCTAATGGCGGAGCCAGCGGCTCTGGCAAATCGGGCAAAATGTTGTACCACTTCTTTGGCATTTCTTCTGGCTTCAAAACGGCTTTAACCTTTTCCATTTAAACCACCTCCGTAGTTTTTGTTCAAAAAAGTCCCAAAGGTGAGGGAATAAGAGTTGGGGGAATTAATTCCTTTAATTGTGCAGGGATGGACAGAACAGACTAACCCTGAATTATTAGATCCAAATAAGGACTCTCCAAAAATCCTCCCCCCAGATCACACTAAAGAACGAGCCAAAAACAATCCCGCCCTTCAGCTATAAGGCTAACCGAGAAACCTAAGAAACCTTCATTTTTAGCTCCAAAAACAATCACTCCTGATTACCATGGTACATCAACGCATAAAGATGCCCTTGCGTCTTAAATGCTTTTTGCTCATAGATTCAGCAGAATGCCAAAAATCACTTGGTTTTGATAGCAATTTTTGATATTATGCCAAAGGATAAAGCTTTAATACAGTTTTCCCAAGTTTTTAAACATGAAAGAGAGACCAAAAACTTTACCCCCAACGCTTCGCGATAAACACCGCTACATTGCTTTTCAGGTAATTGGGGAGAGGAACTTCAAAAAAGATGAAATCAAAAAAGCGATTTGGGATGCCGCCCTAAGAGTCCTTGGAGAATTAGGAACTTCAAGGGCAAAACCTTGGTTCATTAAGTTTAACGAAAGAACTCAAACCGGAATCCTCAGATGTGATAGAAAGCATGTGGAAGAAGTTCGTTTTGCTTTGGCTATGCTAACTGAAATTAATGGGTCAAAAGCTATAATAAGGACACTTGGGGTTTCTGGGACGATAAAGCGTTTGAGACTGAAGTTTTTGAAGGAATTTGGATGGTAAAACAACAAAGGGGAGAATCCTTTCCTTTTGTCCTTATAGAAAAGCTTAATTATCAACTCCAATAACTTATCAATCGGAGAGTATATAAAGCAAGGAACGCAAGTTTAACTTAATCAAAAATTACGATAACTCATGAGGTGATGTAAAATGGCGTTTGTACCACCACAAGCCGGGTATGATAGGGCTATAACTGTTTTCAGCCCTGATGGAAGGCTTTTCCAAGTACAATACGCAAGAGAAGCCGTTAAAAGAGGTGCAACAGCTGTAGGAGTAAAATGCAAAGAAGGTGTGGTTTTAGCTGTGGAAAAAAGGGTAACAAGCAGGTTAATTGAGCCAGAAAGTTATGAAAAGATTTTCCAGATTGACGACCACATAGCGGCTGCATCAAGTGGTATAATAGCGGATGCAAGGGTTTTGGTTGATAGAGCACGTTTAGAGGCTCAGATTTATCGCCTAACATATGGTGAACCAGTTCCCCTCACCGTTTTGGTAAAGAAGATTTGTGACCTCAAGCAGATGCACACCCAATATGGTGGTGTTAGACCATTTGGTGCTGCTCTTTTAATGGCAGGCGTTAATGAAAAGCCTGAACTCTTTGAAACAGATCCAAGCGGAGCATACTTTGAGTGGAAGGCAGTAGCAATTGGCAGTGGAAGGAACACAGCTATGGCAATCTTTGAAGAGAAATACAGGGATGATATGACCCTTGAGGATGCGATAAAATTGGCAGTGCTGGCTTTGGCAAAAACAATGGAAGAACCTTCCCCAGAGAACATAGAGGTTGCAGTGATCACAGTTAAGGAAAAGAAGTTCAAGAAGATAAGCAAAGAGAAAGTCGCAAAGTGCCTCGAGGAGGCAATAAAAGAGGCGGAAGAAGAGGAAGTTGCTGAGAAAGAAGAAGACTACACCGAATTAGACAGCAACTACTGAGGTGGTGGCTATGCCAATAAGTGTTGATAAGGCAGTGATTGCAAGGTTAAAGACACATGGGGAAACATTTGAAATTCTGGTTGACCCTTATCTTGCCAGAGATTTCAAAGAGGGTAAAGATGTACCAATAGAGGAAATTCTTGCCACTCCTTATGTTTTTAAAGATGCACACAAAGGGGATAAAGCAAGCGAGCATGAGATGGAAAAAATCTTTGGAACAAGTGACCCATACGAAGTCGCAAAGATAATTCTCAAGAAGGGAGAAGTCCAGCTTACAGCCCAGCAGAGAAGGGAGATGCTCGAAGAAAAGAAAAAGCAAATAGCTACAATAATTCACAAGCATGCAGTTGACCCAAGGACTGGTTATCCTCATCCTGTTGATAGAATCCTGAGGGCTATGGAGGAGGCAGGAGTCAGGGTTGACGTATTTAAGGATGCCGAAGCCCAAGTTCCAGACGTCATAAAGGCTATTCGAAGGTTCTTGCCGCTTAAGATTGAGGTCAAGGTGATAGCTGTAAAGATACCTTCTGATTATGTAGGAAAAGCTTATGGAGAAGTTAGAAAATTTGGAACAATTAAAAGAGAAGAATGGGCAAGCGACGGCTCATGGATGTTTCTTATTGAGATTCCAGGTGGAGTTGAAGAGGAATTTTATGAAAAACTTAACGCCCTTACAAAGGGCAATGTTGTGACTAAACTTATAGAGAGGAAGGGACTATGAGAAGGGTTTTTGTACAAAATAGAGAATTGGTGGTTCCAGGAACGCTGTTGGCACAGGGGCCGTTCAAGAACGGCAGAGGCACTTTCAAGGAAGGAAACAGAATTTACTCAACGGTTGTTGGTCTTGTGGACATAAGGAATGACTTCATAAGGGTCATTCCGCTTGAAGGACCATACATCCCAGAAGTCGGAGACAATGTCATTGGGAAGATAGTGGATGTAAAATTCTCAAGCTGGACTGTAGACATTGGAGCACCTTATCAGGCGACACTGAGAATACAGGATGCTGTTGAAGAAAAAATTGATCTCCTAAAAACAGATTTAAGGAAAATATTTGATATTGGAGACATAATTTATGCGAAAGTGAAAGCCTTCAATGAAGTGAATCAGATTGATTTAACAACAAAGGGAATGCCTTTTAACGGCGGTCCATTGAAAGGTGGGCAGATTGTAAAGATAACCCCCTCTAAAGTGCCCCGTTTGATTGGTAAAGGCGGTTCTATGATAAATCTAATCAAAAAAATGACCCAGACAAGAATTATAGTCGGGCAAAACGGATGGGTATGGGTCAGTGGGAGAAAAGAGGAGCTTGAGAGAGTAGCAATTGAGGCAATACTTAAGGTTGATAGAGAAAGTCACACACAAGGACTGACTGATAGAGTAAAAGAGCTGCTTTTGACAAGATTAAAGGAGCTTAAAGAGCAGGGAATTATTGGGGAAATACCTCAAATAGAAGAGGGTGAAGGAAATGATGGGAAAGCCTGAAGATATAAAGCTTATTGATGAGAATGGAAGAAGAATTGATGGCAGAAAAAAGTATGAGCTCAGACCAATTAAAATGGAAGTTGGTGTTTTGAAGAATGCTGATGGTTCTGCTTATATAGAATGGGGGAAGAACAAAATTCTCGCCGCGGTTTATGGGCCAAGAGAAATTCATCCAAAGCACTTACAGAGACCAGATAGAGCAATATTAAGAGTTAGATACAACATGGCTCCCTTTAGTGTTGAAGAAAGAAAAAAGCCCGGACCAGACAGGAGGAGTGTTGAAATAAGCAAAGTCATCAGAGGGGCATTGGAGCCGGCAATCATACTGGAGCTTTTCCCAAGAACTGCAATTGATGTTTTCATTGAGGTTCTCCAGGCAGATGCAGGAACGAGAGTTGCTGGAATTACTGCCGCTTCTTTGGCACTGGCAGATGCGGGAATTCCTATGAAAGACTTAGTTTCCGCATGTGCTGCTGGAAAGATCGAGGGACAGATTGTCCTTGACTTGAACAAGGAGGAGGACAACTACGGAGAGGCTGATGTCCCAGTTGCAATAATGCCGATAAAGAACGATATAACCCTTCTGCAGATGGACGGTTACTTGACAAGAGAGGAGTTCCTTGAGGCTGTGAGGCTTGCAATAAAAGGTGCAAAGGCAGTCTATCAAAAACAGAGAGAGGCATTGAAAGAAAAATACATCAAGATAGCCCAGGAGGTAGGTGAGTAAAATGGAAGTTATGGCTTCAATTATGAAAGATCACATCGTTGAGCTCTTAAAAGAGAAAAAAAGAATTGATGGAAGGAGTCTGGAAGATTTAAGACCTCTTGAAGTGAAGGTAAATGTCATCGAAAAAGCGGAAGGTTCAGCATGGGTCAAGCTCGGCAATACTCAGGTTCTTGTTGGAATAAAGCTTGATTTGGGTGAGCCATTCCCAGACCTGCCGGATAAAGGTGTTATGACAACGAACGTTGAGCTCGTTCCGTTGGCTTCCCCGACATTTGAGCCTGGTCCTCCAGATGAGAGAGCAATTGAGCTGGCAAGAGTTGTTGACAGAGGAATAAGGGAAAGCCAAGCAATTGACTTGGAGAAGCTTGTCATTATCCCCGGAAAGCTCGTTAGGGTTGTTTTCATTGACGTCCATGTCCTTGACCACGATGGGAACCTTGTAGATGCCACTGGAATTGGGGCAATAGCAGCTCTCTTGAGCACAAAGATGCCAAAAATTGAGTACAACGAGGAGACTGGCGAAGTTATGATGCTTGATGAGTATGAGCCATTGCCCGTAACTAAGATTCCAATTCCAGTGAGCTTTGCTAAGATTGGGGGAACAATAGTCGTTGACCCAAATCTTGAAGAGGAGCATGTAATGGATGGAAAATTAACAATAACAACAGATGAGAATGGTTACATATCAGCAGTGCAGAAGAGTGAGGGTGGAAGCTTTAAGCTTGAAGAAGTCATGTATGCAGTTGATGTTGCATTCAAGAAAGCTCAGGAGATTAGAGAGAAGATCCTTGAGGCTGTAGGAAAGAAGGAGTAGTATTTTTGTCTTCTTTTCCTTTTCAGACGAAAAATGCAAGAAAGATTTATAAACTAAATTTTTGTTCTCTATTTGGGTTTTAGGAAAAGCCTTTTAAATAAAACTCTGCTATACCCTTCAGCTTAAAGATCATTAGAGGTGATGCTCATGGCAACTAAAAAGGTTGGTTCAGCTGGAAGATTTGGCCCAAGGTACGGTCTCAAGATCAGAAGAAGGGTAGCTGCTGTAGAAGCAAAGATGAAGCAGAAGCACACATGCCCAGTCTGTGGAAGGAAGGCTGTAAGGAGAATAAGCACCGGAATTTGGCAGTGTCAGAAGTGCGGTGCAACCTTTGCCGGTGGTGCTTATCTGCCAGTAACACCAGCTGGAAAAGTCGCTAAAAGGATAGTTTCAAGGGCTTGAGCCCTGATAAATCTTTTTTTGGTGGGAAAAATGGTTGAAGTTGTTTATAGATGTGCAAAATGTGGAAAAGAGGTTAAGCTTGATTTAGCGATTACAAGGGAAGTCCGCTGTACATACTGCGGAAGCAAGATACTCTACAAACCGAGACCTAAAGTCGCAAGAAGAGTAAAAGCGATCTGAACTCTTTTGAAAGTTTCGATTTTTCAAAAAGCTTTTAATTGCTTTGCATTACTTATGAGTGATAGCGATGATGCTGATAACCACCTCCCACAGACCTACAAGAAGAACGAGGAGTTTTGGACATGATCTGGAGAGGGTGTTCCCCAACTCCACGTATTTAACAAGAGGAAAGAAGACAATCCAAGACCTGCTTATGGAGGCTTACGACAGGGGTTATGAGAGACTTTTGATAATAAATGTCTGGAAAGGAAATCCGCTTAAAATGACTTTCATCAAAGTTTCTCCTGACGATTGGGGATATCTCGGCTATCTCTACCTTCATGGAATTAAACTCCAGAGAGAGATTGGTTTTAGGAATATAAGGCCGATTCGTGAGGAGATGCCGTTTATTGTCACAACTGCAAAGAGGGTTGGTCTCGATCATATAGCCTTTGCCCAAGCTTTTGCTGAACTTACAAACGGAAAATTCATCCCAAGAGGGGATAAGAGCTTAACCTATATAGCGGACAAATACAATACTGATGTCCTTGGTGTTATTGAAAGACATCCGAGAGGGATGGCAATCAATTTCTACCGCTTAGATATAACAAAAGAAAGACCAGTTGGACCTTTAATCAGTGTAAAAATTTGGATCATGGAAGATGGAAGGAGATGGGACTATAAAGAGGCACTGGGCATTAAAGTCAAAAGGAGAGAGGGTGAATGAATAAGATAAGGGGAACCATAGAGATTGAGTTCCCAAGTGAGGAGATTGCGAAAATTGTTTACGAGAGCGTCCTTTTTGAGCATTTAAGTGTCCCCTATCGGAGAAGTGAAATTGAGTTTAAGAGGGAAGGGAATAGAATTATTTTGCACTTCACGGCTCAAGATAACTCAGCTCTAAGGGGAACTCTCAATTCCTATCTAAGATGGATTAAAGTTGCTATGGATGTTGCAGAGCTTTAGCAAAACCTTCTTAAATGTTCTCACTGATTTTTGGTTGGATTAACGATTATGGAGGTGTGTTGAAATGCAGAACATTCCACCGCAAGTTCAGGCTTTATTGGGGCAGCTTGAGAGCTATCAACAGCAATTACAACTTGTTATCCAGCAGAAACAGAAAGTTCAGGTTGATTTGAATGACGCTAAGAAAGCTCTTGAGGAGATTGAAAAGGTTGAGGAGAATACTCCGATCTACAAGACTGTTGGGACCCTAATAGTGAAAACCAGCAAGAATAAAGCCGTTGAAGAACTTAAAGAGAAAATCGAGACCCTTGAAGTTAGACTGAATGCCCTTAACAGACAGGAGCAGAAGCTCAATGAAAAAATCAAGGAGCTGACTCAAAAAATACAGTCAATGCTCAGACCAACAGCCGGCTGATTCTCTGCCTAATTTTAATCTTTAATCCTTGTATGGTGATTGGAATGACAAAAAGAGTTATTCACATCGGACTACCAGAGCTCAGTGAAGATGAGCTCATTGCTTTAGGGGAGTTAGCTCAAGAGACTGCAATTGAATATATATTTGAGCACCTAACAAGAAGTGAAGTGAAGGACATAGAGGTTACAGCCAGAATAAACAAGGAAGAGACGCTTGATTTGGAGCTTGAGATATACCTTGAGGTACCAATATTTGTGAAGGTTGATGTTGATAAGCTGGTTGAGGAGGCTTTAGAATTAGCCTATGAAAAAGTTGAGGAAAGGTTGAGGGAGATAGCTCATGAAGGATTACAAAAAAATAGCTGAGGAATTTGGGAGAGAGGTTTCAAAGCTTCTGGGAGATCAGTTGGTGAAGGTTATTCTCTTTGGGTCTGTAGCAAGAGGGAAGGAGAGGGAGAACTCAGATATTGATGTTCTAATTATAGTAAGGGATAATTCATGGAAAATCCAGCAAGATGTAAGCGGGATTGTTCTCAAGTATCTTATTAAATATGGTGTTTATATATCTGTCAAGGTCGTAACCGAAGAGGAATTTGAAATAATGAGGGATATGCACTCCTCATTTTATCATGAGGTTTTCAGGGAGGGTATAAGGATTGCATGAGTTTGAGGAATACCTTCAAAAGGCTCATGAGAAGCTAAAAGCTACAGAAATTTTATTGAGCAATGGTTTCTATGAGGATGCCATAAGTAGAGCATACTATGCAATGTTTTATGCAGCTCGAGCACTTTTATCTACTAAAAACATTTATCCAAAAACACATAGGGGTATAGTTCAGAAATTTGGGCTTGAATTTGTAAGCAAAGGGTTAATAGAGGGGTTTTATGCAAAGGCACTTATCGCAGTTCAGGAGAGAAGGGAAAGAGCTGATTATGACATATACTACATTCCAACTTTTGAGGAAGCAAAAGAAATCTTCGAAACTGCTCAACGTTTTGTGAAGAGAGTTGAACAAGCAATTTCGGAAATGGTGAAAAACAATGAGAGGCAAAATAAAACTTAAGCGATTTTTGGGGGAGGCAAAAGAAAAGGAATATTCTTTTCTGCTCTTATGTCACCACAATGCTGATCCAGATTCATTGGGTAGTGCAATTGCTTTTTCTCGATATCTCAACAGTATGGGTTTAAATAATCGAATTGGTGTTGCCCAAAGTGTCTCTTCTTATGCGAAGCGTTTGTTATCCTTTGCAAAAGTAGAAAAAGACCCTGAAGTTAAAGAAGATGTAGTTATCATATTCGATACTTCATCAATTGAACAGCTTGAACCAGTTGAAATTCCAAAAGATAAGTTTGTAATTGTAATTGACCATCACATCGAGAAAGAAAATCCAATAAAAGCTCACATAAGAATTGTTGATTCTTCAAGAACATCCACAGCTGAAATAGTGTGGGAGCTTTTAAAGTACTTCAACTTTTATGATGAAATTGCAGCAAAAGCAATACTTGCGGGAATAGCAACAGACACGGCTAATTTCAGATACGCAAATGCAAAGACATTTAAAACCGTAAGCGAAATTCTTGAGAGATTTCCAATCCAGATGGGGGAAATCTACAACTTAACAGCCCCGGTAAGTGATGAGAACATTGACCAAGCGAAGAGGATGGCTATTTTAAAGGCATGCCAGAGGATGGAAATTAAAAAATTCAGGAAATACATAATAGTGACATCCAAAGTCTCTGCTTATGAATCTTTAGCGTGTAAAGTCTTTCTCCAGCTTGGAGCGGACGTTGCAATAGTGGGGAGTGAAAAGAAGGGTGTTAGGATTTCTGCAAGAGCAAAGGAGCATTTAGTAAAGAGAGGACTTCACTTAGGCAAAATAATGGAAAAAGTTGGTCCAATCATTGAAGGTTCAGGAGGAGGTCATGCCGGAGCTGCTGGGGCAAATGGTAAGAGAAATCTTGATGAAGCCATTAAGTTTTTAGTGAAAGAGATTGAAAAATTCTTGAGGGGGATTTAAATGGCACGATGCCCAATATGTGGTGAGGCATTAAAATGGGAAGAGCTAATTGAGCAGATGCTCACGCTTGAGAACTTTAGTGAGTTGCTGACTGATAAGGGAGCATTTATTTCTGCATTTGAGGAATTTATTTTTATGTGTCCACATTGCAAAGAGGAATTTTATGGTAGGCACCTTGAAATGAAAGAAGCAGAAAAGGTCTTTGAGTTGTTGAATGATTTTAAAGGTGGGATAGATTACGAAAACAAAAAAGTTAAGCTGAAGCTAACCAACTTGCTTGCCCTTGATATGATGCTTGAGGAGTGGGATAAGAGGGTTAAGCGGTGAACTCGATGAGGGAAATTGAAAAGCTCATTAAGGAAAGGAAAATAAAGGATGCCATAGAAGTTGCCCTCAAGATGGAGAACACAATTTTAAAGCTTGAAGTTCTGGCGTATATTCTGCGGTCTGTTGATAATAGAGATCATCAGGAGTTCATTTTTTCTCAGATGTTTGAGGTTGCTGAATCTTTAGATCGCCCTCAGGACAAAGCTGTTGCTCATGCAATACTGGCATATTCCGCATATGTTATGGGAAAAGAGAAAGTTGATGAGCATCTTTTTCAGAAGGCTGTTGATGTTGCAAAATCTTTGCCCCATCCATCTTGGAAAGCAGATGCCCTGGCTGACATTGCATATTATATGGCAAAAGCTGATTTGTTTGAAGAGAGCTTTAAAACTTTCCTTTTAGCTTACAATACAATAAAAAGCTCAAAAGAGCCTTATTCAATTACAGTCTCTGTTCTTTCAAATATTGCAAAGCGATTAGTTAGGGCTGGGGATAGCATTCCAAACAGCCTCTCAATTCAATTTTACAGCCTTGCAAAAGAGATTTATCAGTCCATTCGCTTCATGACGCAGGCAAAACTGGTCAATGAAAAGATAGAATTTGTCCAAAATGTTCTCAAGCGGAAGAACTTGGCCATTGCTGAATTTCTTGGAAAAGGTGACATTGAAAAAGCAATTACCTCAATAAGGTACCTTGATCCAAAAGAACGAGTGCTGGGACTCTTAGAGATCTCTTATTGGCTGATTCTTCATGATAAACCGGAGCTTGCAAGAAAAATCTTGACTGATGCTTTCAACATGATGCTGACAGGCAAGTTCAAGCCCAATGACATGGAGTTGGTGAGAGTTGCCCAAAAGTTCATGAAAATAGGACTTCTTGAAGATGCGTTGATATTGGCAGGGATAATTGAAGATAGAGTCAAAGCCTCAGAAGTTCTGGGTGATATAGCCTTAACATATGCTCGCTTTGGAAAAAAGGAGAAAGCTCTTTCAATAGCTGAGGGCATTCAAAACGAAACTGTTAAGAGTAGAGTTCTAAAAGCTCTGAAAGGTGAGGGGAATGTGGGACACGAGTAAGGATTACCGCTTACTCACCGCAGAAAAAGCGGTTGAGCTATTCTTAAAGACAATTGAACATGCCAAATTTAAAGGCAGATGGGACAAGAAAAAGGCGATAAAGTTGGCCAAGGAGATGATTCCCGAGTTGCAGGCAATGAGATACTCATATCTTGATCCCAAGGAACTCATTGATACTCCACAAATGGAGGCTCTTAAAGAGAAAGCCCAAGGGATAATTGAGGCATTAGGTGGAGAGGAGTGGCATCACAAGTTCTTAAGCTTGGCCGACAAGAGTGAAAAAGAGAAAGTAGAGGAAGCAGTTGCTAAAGTTAGATTTTTCCTCAACACAATACTTAATTTGGACAAGAGATTGGCTTTAGGAAAAATCAATGACCCAGTAATTGCCGTGGATATAAAAGTTGGTGAGGTCATGAGCGTAGGAAAGCATCCAAATGCTGATAGACTTTTGGTTTGTAATGTGAACATTGGGGATAGAGCGATAACAGTTGTCACAAATGATTTAACAGTCAAAGAAGGGAACAGAGTAGCTGTTGCTTTGTTACCGCCAGCAAACTTCAGAGGAATTGTCAGCGAAGGAATGTTCCTCGGCGCTGGAGATGGAGTGCTGAAAGATGTGAAAGGAGAAATTGGAGGATTACCTAAGGGGATTCCGCTCGATGCCTTGAAGGAGACGAGGAACTTAGTGGAGGCATTCTTAAAAAGCTAAACACATTCTCTCGCTCTCTTTAAATCCTCTTCACTTAAACGCCAGCCCATAGCACCGAAGTTCTCCTTTAAATGTTCCTTATTGATTGCCTTGGGGATTGCAATTACATTTTCGTGCCAAATTAAATAGTTCAGTGCAACTTGAGCAGCCGTTTTGCTGTATTTTTCCCCTATTTTGGCTAAGCATGGATTTCGAGCCAACTGTCCCTTTTCCAGCGGTGTGTATGCTATCAGAGCTATATTCTCCTTTTTCATATATTCAAGAAGGCCTGTTCTTTCAACTCGTCTATCCATGAGGGAATACTTCACTTGGTTTGCTACAATTTCATGTTTCCTCATAACCTCTTGACTTCTCTTCAAGAGCTCCAAATCAAAGTTGCTGACACCAATGTAGCGTATAATCCCTTCATCAACCAAATCCTCCAGTGCCCATAATGTCTCTTTGATCCTCTCAAAATCATCAATTGGCCAGTGGAGCAAATAAAGATCAATATATGTTCCAAGCCTCTTTGCACTGTTCCGAGCAGCTTTCTTTGCTTTTTCATAACCAAAATTGGTGGGCCAAACTTTGCTGATGATGAAAATGCTATCCCTTTCATATTCCTTAATGGCATTTCCGACTATTTCTTCGCTATGTCCAGCACCATAGAATTCGGCAGTGTCAATTAGGTTAATTCCTAAATCCAGGCCGTAGCGTAAAGCTTCAACACTCTCTTTGTCTCTTGAATAATCTGCTCTTTCTCTTCCACCTATTCCCCATGTGCCCATCCCCACCGCTGTAACCTTGTCATCCCCGATTTTCTTTAAGTCGTTAAACGGAATTACCCTCTTCACGTCATTCACCCGAAATTAATTTTGTGTTAACATTTATTAATTCAATGATGGAGGTCTCATTGATGATGAATACGGGGCCACCTGAGTGATGATGAAATTTCCCCAATGCTGATATTCCAAAAATCTATATACTCTCACATCCCTAATTTTATTGTGGGATGGAAATGGTAAGCTTGCACTTCAAACATATTCTCCTCAAGCTTGGGCTTGACAAAGAGAGGATAGAGATCTTGGAAATGAAAGGTGGCATAGTTGAGGATGAATTTGAGGGTTTACGCTATCTTAGGTTTAAAGACTCAGCGAAAGGCCTAAGAAGAGGAACTGTTGTTTTTAATGAATCCGACATTATTCTTGGGTTTCCTCACATAAAGAGAGTTGTCCATCTAAGAAATGGTGTAAAGCGAATTTTCAAAAGCAAGCCCTTCTATGTGGAGGAGAAAGTCGATGGGTATAACGTTAGAGTTGCTAAGGTTGGAGAGAAAATTTTAGCTCTAACAAGAGGCGGTTTTGTTTGTCCGTTTACCACTGAAAGAATTGGGGACTTCATAAACGAGCAGTTCTTCAAAGATCATCCTAATTTAATTCTCTGCGGTGAGATGGCAGGTCCAGAGAGCCCATATTTAGTAGAAGGCCCGCCATATGTTGAGGAGGACATTCAGTTTTTCCTCTTCGATATTCAAGAAAAAAGAACTGGAAGGAGCATACCAGTTGAGGAAAGGATAAAGCTGGCTGAAGAATACGGTATTCAGAGCGTTGAAATCTTTGGTCTTTATAGCTATGAAAAAATTGATGAGCTTTATGAGCTGATTGAGAGGCTCAGCAAAGAGGGGCGAGAAGGAGTAGTCATGAAAAGTCCGGATATGAAGAAAATCGTGAAGTATGTAACGCCCTATGCAAATGTTAACGACATAAAGATTGGCTCAAGGATTTTCTTTGATTTGCCTCATGGCTACTTCATGCAGCGCATAAAGAGGTTGGCATTTTATATTGCAGAGAAGCGCATAAGGAGAGAAGACTTTGATGAGTATGCAAAAGCCCTTGGAAAAGCTTTGCTCCAGCCCTTTGTGGAGTCAATATGGGACGTTGCAGCTGGTGAGATGATTGCTGAGATTTTCACGGTTAGGGTAAAGAAGATTGAAACCGCTTATAAGATGGTATCCCATTTCGAAAGGATGGGGCTTAACATCCATATTGATGATATTGAGGAACTTGGCAACGGCTATTGGAAGATTACATTCAAGAGGGTTTATGACGATGCAACTAAGGAAATCAGAGAGCTTTGGAACGGGCATGCTTTTGTGGACTAATGCTGAGGGAGAAGAGAAATTTCAATTTTTAACTCTTTCCAACTTTCTCCACAAGCTCATCCAGCACTTCTTTGAACTTGGCAGCGTCTACCCATTTAATTCCCATTTTCTCGGCCCATGTTAGAATACCAACATCGGCTGAAACTATTATTGCATCGAGCTCTTTAGCCAATAAAATCAGCTCAAAATCCTCCTTGCTGTCCACTATTCCCTCTCTTAGAGCTTTTCTGTAGTTTCTACGAAGCTTTTGGATTATCTTGTCAACATTATCGGTATCGAGGACGCTCTCCCTAACAGCTTTCTCCGCAACTCTTAACCCTTTATCAATTCTCCGTCTAATGTCTTCAATCAGCTCATAGACTACAAAAGCCGGAATTTTGATGTCATGAACGTTTGGAGGCTTCTTTATTATGTAAAGCTCAACATCAGGAGAAACCTCGCTCTCATCAACGAAGTGCATAATCTCCCTATAAATTCCGGGAGACATATAAAATTCCACCTTACCAAACAGATTTTCAGCGTATTCTAAAAATTTTTTCATAGCTTCAGTTGGTGTTTTGCCAAATTTTGCCCTGACATCTGGATTGACAAAAATGCTGGTATCAAGGACAAAGCGAATCATTGCAACCACAAGTTTATTTAGTTCTTTTGGTTTAAAACGCTAACCTTAAATAAATTCGATCAAATTAAATAACAGGTGGAATTATGGAGGTCATAAAAATATCAGTAAAGCGGGACATAATTGAGAGCCTCAAGTTTTACAACAAAGACTTGAAGGATTTGGAGAGAGAAGCTAAGGTTCTCCTAGCTATTGAGCTCTTTAAAGAGGGTGTTTTATCTCTTGAACAGGCTGCAGAATTTGCCGAATTGCCCCTGCAGAAGTTCATAGATGAGCTTAAAGCTCATAATGTTCCGATTCTTGAATATGACGAAAGTGAGCTTGAGGAGGAGCTTGCAAGTGTCAATAGTCTCTAACTCCTCCCCACTCATACTTCTCGCAAAAATAGGGAGGTTTAACCTCTTGAAGCAATATGAAAATGTGTTTATTCCCAATGCCGTATATATAGAAGTATGTATCCACGGTAAAAGCTTGCCGGGAAGTGATGAGGTAAAAAGAGCTATACATGAAGGCTGGATCCAGATAAGAAAAGTCAAAACTCTCCCTGAATTGGAGTTTCTATTGGGTAGGGGAGAAGCTGAAGCAATAACTCTGGCAAAATCCCTCAACTTTCCTATTTTAATTGATGACCGGAAAGGTAGGATATTGGCAAGAAAGATGAATTTAACTGTTTTTGGAACGTTAGGAGTTTTAGTTAACGCTTATAATCATGGATTGATCGAAGATTTAGAGTCCGAAGTTCAAAAGCTGGTTAATGCTGGTATCAGAATAAGCCCCGTTTTATTAAGAAAACTGATGGAGGAAATAAAATGAAAGTAGGGGTTGTCTTTGGAGTTAGCGAAATTGCAGATCCAAAAAGGTTTGAGAAAAAAGCATCGCAGTTTTTAACAAAGCTTTCTGAGGAGTTTGAAGTTGTTGGTGGAACATTTATTTCGACAAAAAAGGAGTTCAAAGACCTTAAGGAGGAAATAGACTTCAATAAGGTTGATGCGATTGTTTTATACCCATTAACTGGGGGAACCGAAAATCCGCTGAAGGAGTTTGCTATCTACAGAAAGCCGGTGATTCTCTTTGGGGATTCCTTCAACAACTCAATAGCAGCTGCTGTAGAGATCAGGGAGTATCTAAGAGACAGGCTTATACCGTCAACACTGGTTACAAGTTATGAAGAGCTTAAAGCAGCCCTTCTTGGCTATGATGATATGAAAGAGATACTCGATAAGTTCCTAAACTTGAGACTTGGGTTAATTGGCAGAATTTCCCCATGGCTCATTAACGAGAAGTTTGAGCTGCCTTATGTTCATATAAGTCTGAAGAAGTTTTATGAATATTATGAATCTGTAACTGAGGCAGAAGGATGGAAGGTCATTGAGGATGTGATAGCAAAGGCAAGGGAAATCAAAGAGCCCAACAGGGAAGACCTTGTAAAAGCTGGCAGAATTTATGTTGCACTAAAGAGAATCATTGAGGACTATAAACTTGATGGCTTTACAATAGGTTGCTTTGATCTTATTGGAAAGATTAAAGCAACACCATGCTTGGCATTGGCATTGTTCAATGCCGAAGGAATACCGGCGGCATGCGAGGGGGAGCTTAACTCCCTGCTTGGAATGGCAATAATTAGAAAATTCTTCAATAAACCAGCATTTATGGGCAATATAGCCGATTACGGAGAGGATTATATCATCTTAGCTCACTGTACTGCTCCCTTAATCGCTGGCTATACTTTAAGATCCCACTTTGAAAGCGGTATGGGGGTTGGAGTTGAGGTAGATTTGCCTCGGAAAAAAGCATCGCTCCTTAAGATAAGAGGAAGAAAAGCTGTTGTAGCCAGTGTTATGGTAGCTGAAAGAGAAAAAAGTGAGCAGAGATGCAGAACCCAGCTTAAGCTCAAAATTGAGGACGCTAAAGACTTCGTGGATGGCACATTAGGAAATCATCATCTTTTGGTCTATGCTGACAGCGAAGAGCTGGCCGATCTGTTAAGTGAGCTTGGGTTTGAGGTCATGCTTTACTAACTTTTATTTTCCAAATCTCTTTGTGAAGAATCTTTTTATTTTTGAAAAAATTGATTCATGCTCGCTGTTTTCAAAGGTAGCATTTTGTTGGTATTTTCTTGCCTATAACTCGGCATCTTTTCTCTTCATTTCGTAACGTGATGTTGTATCTTTTACTCCCCACTTATGCTGGGACTCAGGATTACCACCGGGGATTATTACCATTGCATCCTATTTAAGTTTTTACTCATATCACGTAAACTGGCACAAGTTTTATAAATTCTCGATCTTTATTATACTTTGGTAATTAAAACTGAAAAAGATTAAGCTCTATAGTTATAGTGTTATAGTGTTAGTGAGGTGAGAATGTGGAGGAAAAGACAAAGAAAGTGGTTATCTGGTTAATAGACAAGTTTGTAGATTTTATCATTATAACAGCCGGTGTTGCTTTAGGCATAATAATTGCTGCAGGGTTTATCGCAAAGCACATGATTGCAGCACTTCCATAGGGGGGAGTAAATTGAGAGGACAAGCGGCAATTGAATATTTGTTCATGATTTTACTGGCCCTGCTCATAGTAAGCTTAGTTATACGATACATAAAGAACATAGCCAATGAAGCTGGTCAGACAATAGAAAATGCCACAAGGGTATTATTGAGGGAGCTTCAGAGTTCTTATTCAAATATTGGAAAATAAAAGAAATGTCAAGATTTTCTTGCATATAGTATAACACCCATAATTGAAAGCACAACCAAGGCTATTGGAATTGGGTGTAATGTCGCTCCTACTAGTCCAAGTGCACCAAAGATAACCCTGAGTTCTTTTCTTATTGGTTTCTTATAGTAACCCGTGATAGCTATTGATAGGAGATACATTATGAGTATTGTTGCTATGAAGTAGTAGAGTACTCTGAGTGCAACTTCTGGTGTCCACTGCTGAACTGTTATCAGGAACATTTCTGGATGGGTAAAGTATATGTATGGTCCAATGTAGCCGGCTAAGGCATATTTAACCGAATTAGTTGCGGTTTTCCAGAAGTCTCCTCCAGCTAATGCTGAACCCGCGTATGCTGCCAGGGCAACAGGAGGTGTTAGATCAGCAAGTATTCCAAAGTAAAACACGAAGAAGTGAGCTGCTAACAGCGCGATTGGGGTTGCATACCCTGGAACCGATGCAGAGTAAATTGGATTGTTTGCCACAGCGTTAAAGACTGCTGGAGCTGCTACCAATGACGTGATAACGTAGTTTGCGGTTGTTGGCACACCCATACCAAGTATTAGGCTGAATATCATTGCCATCATTAAGAGCAACAGTAGGTTTCCTCCGGCTAAGTCAACAAGTCTGTATCCAAGAGACGTTACCAGCCCTGTCATTGTAAGGACACCTTGAATTAAACCAGCACTTGCCGCTGCAAGCATAACTGTTGTGCTTGTTTTACCTGCACTTATCATGGACTCATAAGTTGCCGAATACATTGCTTTGCCGCCTTCTGTTTTGGATTTGTATCCAACTATTAGAGAGAAAATTATTCCAAAAACACCGCTCATTAAAAGGATTTCTTCTTTTCTCATATAAAGAAACTTCCCGAGTGCCACAAGGAATATGAACAGCATGCTTATGTAGAATTTTTCATTGAACTCTACTTTGTCTGTTGTAATTGCCATGATGATTAGTGCCAGTCCAATTATCAGGAGAATAATTCCCACAGGTTTTGCATGTTGTCTTCCTGTGAACATTAGGAGGGTTGTAATAAGAACTGTTGCCACATAAAGTGGTTCATGTCCAGGAATTTCATCTTTTGAAACCCATGCAACCCAGATTGCAATACCCAGTGAGGAAACTGCTGCAATATGTGGGGCAATACCCCATACCAACGCAACAGTAATTACAAGTATTGGCAACAATATGTACAGTTTCCTCAGAAAATACCTTATTGGTTTAAAGTGTTCTCTTGGCATTCCCTTCAAACCTAAGCGTTTAGTCTCAAGATCAATGAACAGATAGACCCCTGAGTAATAGATTAATGCCGGCAGTACTGCTGCAATGATAAGCTTATTATATGGGACACCAAGAAACTGTGCCATGATAAATGCAGCCGCACCCATTACTGGAGGCATCAGCTGACCTCCAGTTGAAGCCACGGGTTCAACGGCACCGGCGATCTCTGGCGGATAACCTGCTTTTTTCATAAGTGGGATTGTGAATGTTCCTGTTGTTAGAACGTTGGCAACTGAACTTCCGCTTACTGTTCCCATCATACCACTTGAGATAACAGCTGCCTTTGCAGGGCCTCCAGGTCTTGGGCCAAATATTGATATCATGAATTCGGTGATGTAGTCACTTACTCCAATTTTCAGCAAGAATGCCCCAAAGAATACGAATGCAAAGACGTAGATTGTCATGACGTAGAATGGAATGCCAAAAATACCCTGATCGAGGTAGAGATACTGAGCTATGCGTGTCCAGTTGAAACCCGCATCTTTTATACCATAGAGAAGGAATACAGTGACTATTGTTGGCAGGATCCATCCTATCGCTCTTCTGGTGGCTTCTAAGACCAGGATTATGGCGAGGAAACCAAATATAACATCTGTCTGGTTAACGTCATAGTACACCATATATGTCGGCCATCTCCAGAATTTATACAGTGCGGCTGCTAATCCAAGAAGTATTAAGATGTAGTCTATTAGCTGCACTTTCTTGAGGTACTTGTCCTTCTTTATTATTGGGTATCTAAGGAATGCTATAACAAATATCATGCCCAAAACAAACGCCATTACCTGCTGATCCTGAAAATCAAGCTTTAAAATTTCGATTCTTATGCCCAATCTGTCGAATAGGGAATATACTGTAAATGTAAAGTTAAATATAAACAGTATCTCGAAGATACCTATGAGTATTGCTGCAGCCTTTACTACATTTTCCAGCTTTGGTGGTAGTGTTCTCGTTTTTTCGAGTGCTATTTTCTTTTCAATTTTTTCAAGGTTCTCTCCCATAATCAACACCTCCTACTTATTATCAACAAGATTGGAACCCTCCTAATCTCAATTTTCATGATGCCGTCCTCTTTTGGCTGGACAAAAACAATTTTGTCATTGATTTTTATGGTAGCGTTGTTAATGGGAATGAACCAATACTCCCATTTCTTTCCAAGAAATTTGTTCATCTTTTTTACATAGAAACTCCCAGCTCGATAGTTAAAGTCCAGTGGTTGTCCTGCAAGAAACTCCTGCCATCGTTCCTCCACGGCAAAAATACCTCGCTTTGAAACACGATACACATCCACGACTTTGGTTAGCGATACGCTGTGAGTATAACTAATTTCGAGTGTGGAATTTGAGCCAAGGAAATAATAACATGCGGTATTCTCAAATTCTATTCTAATTACGGAAACCGGGACAAGCATTACAACTGCAATTAAAAGCAAGAAAAAAAGAAAAAATTTCTTCAAAAAGTTCACCCCATCATCCCTTAAGGTTGTCTGGAACTTTTATGCCGTGCTCTTCATAATATTTGACGGCTCCTGGGTGGAGTGGTATCATAAGACCATCAAAGGCATGCTTCATGTCGATCTGCTTTGCAACTTGGTGAGCCTTGGCTAATTCATCAATGTTCTCGTAGAGTATCTTAGTAATCTCATAAACAACTTCATCTGGCAAGTCTTTGTGAACGACAAGTGTTGCTTTGACTGCAATTGTCTGTGTGTCCTCGGTCATTCCTTTGTATGTTCCTTTTGGAATAATTACCTTAACATAGAAGGGATATCCTTGGTCATGAAGCTTTTTAATGACATCGTCCGGGATTGGAATTAATCTAACTGGGACCTTAACTGCAATCTGGTCAATTGCTGGTGCAGGATATGCAATAACTGTGAACTCAGCATCTACCTGTCCGAGGACTAAGCTTTGAGCAGCTTCCTCGAAGGTCTGGTAAACTGGTTCAATTTTGTCCCAGACTCCAGCTGCCTTGAGGACTCTCTCGGCTGTTGCAGCAACACCGCTACCTGCGGCACCAACAACAACCTTCTTACCGGCCAGGTCTTGGAGCGTCTTGATGTCGCTGTCGGCTCTTACAACAATCTGGACGGGTTCTGGATAGAGGGTTCCTATGCCTCTGAGAACCTTAATTGGATTGCCCTCGAACTGGTATTTTCCTTCCCAAGCATACCAGGTAACATCATTCTGAGCTATAGCAACTTGGGCTTCTCCTTTTCCTATTGCTTTACAGTTAGCAACACTTGCTCCACTTGTGACGGCTTTTGCGGCAATTAGGTTACTCTTTTTGTTTATAACTTTTGCAAGCATTGAACCAATTGCAAAATAGACGCTACCAGGACCAGAGCCGGTATATATTGTAATCTCATACTTGCCTTCCTCATTCTTTGTCACAATCGGTGCTTGAGTTTGTGTGCCGGTTGTAGTCGTTTTTTGGGTACATCCTGCGGCTACTAAGGCCAACACCAAAACAAAAACCAAACCTAAGGCTTTCCACCTTCTCATTTTTAGCCACCTCAAGGAAGTGGGGGACTATGTCCCCCAGCATCTTAATTGTTTACAAACTTAAACATTATATATTTTTTGTTTTTTTGGAAGATTTACATACAAGTAAACAAAGGAAATGGTAGAGAGGCGAAAATTTTTCAGTAGTAGTACCAGATTGTCCAGTAGTCATTGGGGTCTTCTCCTATACTTTCAAGATACTCAAGGTATTCTTTGATTGGGACATCTGGATATGTATAGAGCTTGGTCTCGCTGATACCCTTCTCCCATGGGTGCATGAGATAAATCCTGCTTCCATCCGGTCTGATTCCAACTAACTCTCTATCCTGCCATGCTCTCAGATGGTTCTTACCCATTCTTGGGACATTAAAGACAGGCTCGTCTGGTCTGAACTGTCCGGGTAATAGTCTTGCTTCCTCTTTTCTCTCCTGGACAACCCTTGCTATTGGCACGAGGTAATCTTTCTGCTCAATCTTGCCCTTTGGATAGAATGTATAGTATGGATCAATCCCTACTTTTCTCAGAGCAATTCTCAATGCAACATTTTCGAATCTCCTGCTAACATTTCTCTGGTAAACCAGCTGATTGTAGATGTAAATTCCTTGTCTTCTAATCTTGTATGTTGCTTCTGCTACTTCCGGGGTTACTTCATAGGCAGTTTCAAAGTGAGTTGAAATTGAGACATTTCTCTTTCCTGGCTCAATATAGCTTCCGAGAATTTCTGCCAAACTGTTGGTGATTCTCATTGGAACTGTTACAAAAATCCTGCTTCCCCACCTGATGTTGACAACATGGTCAAACTCCGAGAGCCTGCTCATAATCTTGTCAATAATCTTGTCACTTAGTGCTAAAGGATCCCCACCGGTGATTAGGACGTCAAGCATCGACTCATGTTCACCAAACCACTCTATCGCTGCTTCAATCTTGTCCCATCCTGGGAATGAACCTGCCATAAATGGCTCAAGAACTTCCCAGTTTCTCTGACAGTAAACACATATTTGTGGACATGTGTCGTAAGCTTTGAGAATAGCTATTGTGACATATCTCCTTGTAATAAGGTCAAGTGGTGAAGTGTCGTGTTCTCCCATGAAGTCGAAGTAGTATTCTCTATCCTCCCTATGCTGGAGCATGTTTGAGACATACCATGTGGGTGGCATTACTTGCCTTCTTACATGTCTGTCTTCTTTATATGGGTTCTCAAAGTCCCAGAGGTGCAAATAGTACGGAGTAATTCCCCAAGGTATGCCATACTTCACAGCGATTTCTACTTGTTTCAAATCTTCTTCTGGAACTTTTACTATCCCAAGTTCATTCAGTTCTCTAAGGGTTTCAAGACCTTTTTCTCTCTTTAGCACGTGGGAGAACTGCCATCTATAGTCAAACCACTCGTCTTCAGTTATGCCCCAGTATTCCATAAGTTTTTCTCTCTGTCTCTTTCTCTTTTCAATAATATGCTTGTCAAGACCGCTCGGATACTTTTTGAGATAGCTCTTAATGTATTCCCATACTTTGTCAAGATACTCCGATCTCATAAGGGCAGCTTTTCTTCCTTTTATTTTGCTGAAATCAACAAATTTAACTCCAGCAGCTTCCAGTTTTGGTCCAAGCCATCCTTTTGAATATCCTGTTACTCCAGCCATTGCCTTGAAGAGGTGCTTGAACTCTTCCACAAAACCTTCTGTGATTATGCTTAGAACCCTTTTGTCGCCTTTCGTAGCTTTCCAGAGATACTCCAATGTAGAAAATCCAGCAGCTTTTTCGCCATATTCAGAGATTATGTTTAAGAACACATTTATAGCCTCGATGGCAAGCCATCTGTCCATTGCATCGACATCAATGTCCCCATTCTTGTACTTCCACAGCAAATCTTCAGCGAATCTTCTTAGCTTGTCTCTTGCTTCCTCAACATTTTCGCTGGTGAGTAGGATCTCTTTAATTTCAGGAAGAGGATCAAAAATTTTCAAAAAATCTTCATGATTAATTCCCTGTTTTAATCCCCAGGGGGACTCTTCAATGTTAAACGTTGAAACTGCGCTTTCCATTTGCTTTTCCATACCTATCACCCCATGCCCATATTTGGGCATTAGTGCCCCTCAGATGCATAAGTGTACTTATCACATCATTGGGGCTATTTTACAGATGTTAATGGATATATGTAGTGTTATATATTTTGCGTTTACAAGCATGTAAAACATTACAAAATTCAAATTTATCAGTTAATATAATGAAAAAATTTTACATAATTGGTCATTTCTTTCTAAAATTTTGCTGAACATTTCTAAATACATGGCTTATAATCCAGATTGTCTTGATAAATGTAAATAATTGTTGAAAGAGTTGAAATGTTAAGGATATTGGTGTTGCTTGCTTGGATATATTGTCCATCATAAAGTAATCTAAACATTGTATTAAGAACATAAAACTTCACTGAGCTTTTACAAAAAGCCTTTTAATAATTTAAACACTTGTGGTCATTTGGGGATGATTGTATGAAAATCATAATGACGACTAAAATTGATTTGGCTTCAGCGAATATAAAGCAAAAACTAATTGAAAACTTTGGGTTTAAAGAAAGTGATGCCAAATTTGATAGTAACGTAGTGTACAAGAAGGGAGACATTCTGATTCTTACAACAAATCAAGAGATGATATATTATGATTATTTAGACAAAGAAATCGAAAGGCAACTAAGTATCAGACCAGAACTTATCATTTTTGCTTCAAGACATTCAAGCAAACAGAAACTGCCTACTTTGACAACTCATGTTACTGGAAACTGGGGTAAATCAATGTACGGTGGCAGAGATAACAGCTTGGCTATAGCCCAACCAACTGCAATGAAGCTGGCATTATTGAAAATGAGTGAGCTCAATGATTTGGGATGGATGGTCTGTTATGAGGCAACACATCATGGACCAAGTGAAGTTAATGTCCCCTCGCTTTTCATTGAAATCGGTTCAAGCGAAAAAGAGTGGGTTAATGACAGAGCTGGAGAGATCTTGGCAGAGACAATAATGTATGTCATCAGCAATTACTTAAAGAAGGACTTTAAAGTTGCTATTGGAATTGGTGGAGGGCACTATGCCCCAAAGCAAACAAAAGTTGCACTGAGTTCAGAGCTTGCTTTTTCTCATATTGCAGCAAAGTATGCTCACCCTGTATCCAGAGAGATGCTGCTAAAGTCTATTGAAAGAACAGCCGAACAAGTTGAGGCAATATACGTAGATTGGAAGGGCAGTAAAGGTGAAACAAGGCAGTTAGCAAGATCCTTGGCAGAGGAACTTGGCTTGGAGTTTATCAAAGATTAGCTGGACAAAATCTTTAAAGCATTTCACCTTCAAATTTAAGAATTAGCTGTGTAATCTTAGCTAAAATTTATATATTGCTTTAAACTACAGAATTTACCAGATGTTAAATTGTTTCCATAGGAGGGTGAAGAAATGTTAAAGTTAATTGAAAGTGCAATAGAAAGAACATCCCAAGAGGCGGGCAAGGTGAATGAAGTACAAGTTCCTCAAAGCGATGTTGATGAAGAGCTTAGAAGAATTTTAGAGCAGATACAGGCTAAGATCTATGTCGTTGGTGTCGGCGGTGCTGGTTGTAATACAATAAATAGAATGATGGAAGTTGGTATTCAGGGTGCTAAGGTTATTGCAATTAACACTGATGCTCAGGATTTGCTCAAGGTTAGAGCTCATAAAAAGATACTCATTGGTAAAGATCTCACAAGGGGGTTAGGAGCTGGAAACAATCCAAAAATCGGTGAAGAAGCAGCAAAAGAAAGTGAAAAAGATATCAGAGATGCTCTTGAAGGGGCGGATATGGTCTTCATCACCTGCGGCCTTGGTGGAGGTACTGGAACGGGTGCAGCTCCAATTGTTGCTGAACTGGCAAAGAAGATGGGAGCTCTAACAGTTTCCGTCGTTACACTTCCTTTCACAGTTGAAGGCATTAGGAGAATCAAAAACGCTGAGTATGGTCTTGAAAGGCTCAGAAAGAACAGTGATACTGTTATTGTAATACCAAATGATAAACTCATGGAAGTTGCTCCAAACTTGCCAATCCACTTAGCATTCAAAGTCGCCGATGAAATACTTGTCCAAGCAGTTAAGGGAATCACCGAACTCATAACGAAACCTGGCTTAGTTAACCTTGATTTCGCTGATGTTAGGGCAGTCATGAAAGATGGCGGTGTTGCAATGATCGGTATTGGTGAGAGTGACAGTGAGAAGAGAGCACTTGAAGCTGCAACACAGGCTTTAAACAGCCCATTGCTTGATGTTGATATCAGCGGTGCCAAAGGTGCGTTGATAAGCATTGCTGGAAGTGATGTAAAGCTTGAGGAAGCACAGCAGATAATTGAGCTTGTTACAAGCAAGCTTGATCCTGAGGCGCAGGTAATCTGGGGAATTCAGCTTGATGAGGAGCTTGGTAAGACTATAAGAGTTATGGTTGTAGTTACAGGTGTAAGCTCTCCATATGCTGTTGTTGAGGAGGAGGCAACATATTTCTCTGAAGAGGGTGAGAGAAAAGTCATTCACCTCGATCTGGAGGAACTTTGATCTTCTCTTTTTACCCCAAACTTTTAAAACCCAAACCCGTACCTAAGATTAACAAAAGACTTAAAAAGCTACTGGGGTGTTAGATGTGCCAACAAGAGGATACATGGAAAAACTTAAAAACTTCTTATCAGAGTCCAAAAGGGTTTTATTAGTCACAAAAAAACCAAGCGGCAAGGAGTATAAAATGGCCGCAAAAATAACAGGCCTTGGAATAATCCTTATAGGTCTAATAGGCATGATTATCCGTATTATAGGTACTTTAATTACAGGTCAATGACGGCATTTTGGTGATGAAGATGAGCGACAGCAAGATATTCGCAGTAAGGGTTACAGTGGGGCAGGAAGAAACAACCGCCAGATTAGTTTATAGTAAAGCAAAAACATACAACTTGCCAATCTACGCTATACTAACCCCCTCAAAAGTTAAGGGATACATCTTTATTGAAGCGCCGAGTAAGAGCGCGGTTGATGAAGCTATAAGAGGAATAAGACACGCGAGAGGGACCCTCCCGGGAGAGGTTGCATTCAGCGAGATTGAGCACTTCCTTGAAGAGAAGCCAGCTGTCAGTGGCTTCGAGCCAGGAGATATAGTTGAGCTCATTGCTGGACCTTTCAAAGGCGAAAAAGCCAAGGTCATTAGGGTGGATGAGGCGAAGGATGAAATCGTCGTTGAGCTCATCGGTGCAATAGTTCCAATCCCCGTTACAGTTAGGGGTGAATACGTTAGGCTTATAAGCAAACGGTCAAAGGAGTAGAGGGGTGAAGAGAATGCCAAAGCAAGTTGTTGAGGTTTTAGTTGAGGGTGGTAAGGCCACTCCTGGCCCTCCCCTTGGCCCTGCTATCGGTCCACTTGGGTTAAATGTTAAGCTCGTCGTTGACAAAATAAACGAAGCAACAAAAGACTTTGCGGGAATGCAGGTGCCAGTGAAAATTATCGTTGATCCAGCAACAAAGCAGTTTGAGATTGAAGTGGGTACACCACCAGTTAGCCAGCTTATCAAGAAGGAGCTTGGACTTGAAAAGGGTTCAAGCGAACCAGTGAGAAACATTGTTGGTAATCTGACAATGGAGCAGGTCATAAAGATAGCAAAGGCTAAGAAGCACCAAATGCTTGCTGCTGATCTTAAAGCAGCTGCAAAAGAGGTCATTGGAACAGCATTGAGCATGGGAGTTACAGTTGAGGGCAAAGACCCAAGGGTTGTGCAGAAAGAAATTGATGAAGGAGTTTACGACGAGATATTTGCAAAGGCTGAGGAGAGCTGATTTAGGGAAAAGTTTAAAAGCTCTTCTTTTTACGAAATTTTGATTTTTCAATTTAGCTTAAATAAAAAAGATTGGAGGTCAGAAAAATGGCCTTTGACAGGCAAAAAATCGTGGAAGCGGTGAAGGAGGCTAAAGCCCGGGCTAAGCCGCGTAACTTCACACAGACCGTCGAAGTGGCAGTGAACCTCAAGGATATTGACCTCAGGAAGCCTGAGAATAGGTTCAAGCTTGAGGTTGTTCTGCCACATGGTAGAGGGAAAGATGTGAAGATCGCGGTCATCGCTGATGGTGCCGTTGCTGAAGCGGCTAAAAAGCTCGGGCTTGATGTTATTAGTGGTGAGCAGCTTGAGGAAATAGCTAAGAGCCCAAGGGAAGCAAGGAAGTTAGCTAAGAAGTATGACTTCTTCATTGCCGCAGCACCACTGATGCCGAAAATTGGTAGATATTTGGGTAGATATTTAGGTCCAAGAAACAAGATGCCGGTGGTTGTTCCACCGACACTGACAAACTTAGAGCCAATTGTCAACAAGCTCAAGAAGACAGTAAGAATACAGCTCAAGAACAATCCAGTCGTCCATGCTCCGGTGGGAACAGAGACCATGGAGGATGAAAAGATTGCAGAGAATATAGAAACGGTTCTCAATGCAATCATTGGTAAGCTTGAGAGGGGAGAGAACCAAGTCAAGTCAGTGTACGTTAAGACAACAATGGGTCCAGCTGTAAAGGTGGAGGTGAGATAATGGCTCACGTCGCTGAATGGAAGAAGAAAGAAGTAGAAAGACTTGCCGAGATTATCAAAAGCCACCCAGTAGTAGCGTTGGTAGATGTCGCTGGGGTACCAGCTTATCCTCTCTCAAAGATGAGAGAGAAGCTCAGAGGAAAAGCATTGCTCAGAGTCTCAAGGAACACACTCATCGAACTTGCAATCAAGAAGGCAGCAAAAGAGCTTGGAAAGCCAGAGCTGGAAAAGTTAGTTGACTATATCCAAGGCGGAGCTGCAATCCTTGCAACTGAAATGAACCCCTTCAAGCTCTACAAGCTCCTCGAAGAAAGCAAAACACCCGCACCTGCCAAGCCCGGCGTTCCAGTTCCGAGAGATGTTGTTGTCCCCGCTGGTCCAACTCCACTGTCACCGGGTCCAGTTGTCGGTGAGATGCAGGCTTTAGGAATTCCAGCCAGGATTGAGAGAGGTAAGGTTACAATCCAAAAGGACACAGTTGTTTTAAAGGCTGGGGAGATTATCACCCCACAGCTTGCAAACATCCTTAACAAGCTTGGCATTGAGCCCCTTGAAGTTGGACTTAACCTGTTGGCAGCTTACGAGGATGGAATCATTTATACACCAGAAGTCCTTGCAATTGATGAGGAAGAGTACATAAACATGCTCCAACAGGCTTACATGCATGCATTCAATTTGTCAGTCAACATAGCATATCCAACAGCCCAGACAATCGAAGCGATAATACAAAAAGCATTCCTCAATGCAAAGAGCGTTGCTGTGGAGGCTGGATACATCACAAAAGAGACTGCTGGAGACATATTTGGCAAGGCATTCAGGGTTGCTCTGCTCATAGCACAGCAGTTGCCAGAGGAGTTGCTTGATGAGAAGACCAAAGAGCTTTTAAACCAACAAGCTCAATTAGCAGTTGCCGCTCAACCTCAGCCAGAAGAGGAGAAAGTCGAAGAGGTTGAGGAGGAAGAAGAGGAGGAAGCATCTGAGGAAGAAGCCCTCGCTGGATTGGGGGCATTGTTTGGTTGACGCGCATCTAATAATTGAAAACTAAAGCTAATTTGGAGGTGTAAGGAGATGGAGTATGTATACGCTGCTTTATTGTTACACGCCGCTGGAAAGGAGATAACTGAGGAGAACCTTAAGGCTGTATTGGAGGCTGCTGGAGTTACTCCAGACGAAGCAAGGATCAAGGCATTGGTTGCTGCACTTGAGGGAGTTAACATCGATGAAGTCATTGAGAAGGCTGCAATGCCAGTTGCAGTTGCCGCTGCTCCAGCTGCTGCTCCAGCCCCAGCTGAGGAAGCTCCAGCTCAGGAAGAAGAGGAAGAGGAGGAAGAAGAGGCAAGCGAAGAAGAGGCTCTCGCTGGACTTGGAGCCCTCTTCGGCTGAAGTCTCTCTTTTTCCCCCATTCTATTCCTTCATTTCGAATTTTCTGTTCGGCATAAAGCTTATCTTTTTGAAATCCAACTCACTCAATGGTGGCATACGTGAATGAAGTGTTGCCTCCCGATATTCAAAAAGGGGAGGGAAAAAGCGTTGATGAGTATCTTTCAGAAGGGTTTAATTTAATCATTTCAAATCCTAAAATTCTATTCCCGTTTGTAATACCCCTGATAGTTAATGTCCTTTATGGAGTTTATCTCCTTGAGCATTTCTTTAGAGGATTGCATTTCACTTCAATACAGCTTTTTAAAGTCTCTATTCCGAATTGGGGACATTTTTTGATGATATCAATATTGGCCGTCATAATAATTGTGGTTTTTATGCTGTGGGGAATTGAAAGCATTGCTTATTTTGTAATAAAAGAGCAAAATATATCTAAAGCAATTAGTTTTGGAGTAAAACGGCTGCCAGTAGCTTTTGTTAACTACATAATTGTCTTGTTAATTATCTCTGCTCTCTTTGTTCCTGTTGTCGTTGTCCACTCTCTGTGGCTTATCATCCCCTACAGCTTTTTAATTGCCATTTTAGTTTCTCCTCTGATTTTTCTTTTGTCACCGGTGATAATCGAGAAAACTTTTGGGATAGTTGATACCTTTGTACTTTACAAACGCACCTTCAAAAGGAGTCTGATTCTTGGGCTTCTTTACTCCCTTGTCTCATCTGCAGTTAGCTCTTTAATCCCAATAGTTGGAGGAGCGTTGAATGTTTTGCTCGTCATACCTGGGTTTGTTGCAACGTATTCTCTTCTCTATAGAGATTACAGAGAGAAGGGGAATAAGGAATCAGGGTTTATTTCTTCTCTTTGATAAAGCCAAGTGCTGGCTTCCTTGATAATTTCCTCTATATGGCTTTGATGTTGGTTCTTCTAAGCGATGGAATATTATTTGGACAAATCTCTCGCCGTATTCAAGTTCAATTTCCTCGTTTGAGCCGTTAAAAATTCCCAGAGTCAAATTTCCATCCCAGCCCGGGTCTACCCATGCAAAGCTTCCAATGAGTCCTTCCCGTGCTAATGAGCTTCTTAGTCTCATCTCACCCATAACATCATCTGGTAGCTTAATCCTCTCCAAGGTCAGAATTAAGGCATATCCTTTAGGTGGAATAACGACTTTCCCATCTTCTTTGACATTAATGAACTTTCCATTAACCATAGCTTCACTGCCGACCCTTAAGTCATATCCTGCAGGCTGAAGGGATTTTTCACTGAATGGTTCAATTAAAATTTCCTTCACAATTTTATGGTCTGGCAGTATCATTTAATCACCGTAAGCTTTATGTAAAGCGCAAATTAAAATCTTTCTGAGGGCCCGTGGCCTAGGGGATAGGGCGTCGGCCTTCGGAGCCGAAGGTCGCGGGTTCAAATCCCGCCGGGCCCGCCAACAAACTTTCCGATGAAAAGGATCAAAATTATTTGTCCTATTTTAATTGCTGTTCTTTTAGGTATTCCACTTAATTGGCAGTTCTTTAAAGGGTCATTCGAAAAGTGCCCTAAAGAATTTATAAGTTTCAACTAAACTTTGGGAAAAGTTTAAAACTGCATCCCCGTGTTTTTCCCGGCTCTCCTCAACTATTGGGGATAATGCTTTCTTAACGTCTTCTACTTCCTTCATTCCCATAGGCTACAGGTATGTCTTAGCCTCTGAAATCTATTAATTCTGAGCAGTTAGTTTTTCTTAAAAAGCATGCTTGTGTCTTTGTTGCTTAATGTTGCTGTCAAGTGTTGAGAGGGGACTCCCTATCTCATGGTGGAATCTGCTTTTGTGTCTTTTTTCGACCAATGAGAGTCGTGAGATTTATACCTCCATGTATCCCTATATTTGAATAGAAGGCACTACCCAGGTGGTGCCTTATATTTCGCTGATTGTCTATATATCGGGGTATATCAAATCCAGCATATCTAAAAATTTTCAGTTGGGGATTTACATGTGATATATTAACGTACAGCTGATTAAAAGCCATGAGATTGCTCTATTTACCGAAAGGTTTATATATCTTTAAACGCAGAAAGAATATTGAAGAACCCTTTAAGGAGGTGTTGTGAATGGCTGAGTTGCCAATTGCCCCAATTGACAGACTTATTAGGAAGGCTGGTGCTGAGAGAGTCAGCGAAGAAGCAGCCAAGGTTCTTGCCGAGTACCTTGAGGAGTACGCAATTGAGCTTTCAAAGAAGGCCGTTGAGTTTGCCAGACACGCTGGCAGAAAGACAGTCAAGGCTGAGGACATCAAGCTCGCTATTAAGGCTTGAGGATATTGCCCTTGCTTCTTAGCTTTTCTATTTTGATTTTTGGGCAATTTTTAAAAATCCATTCTGAAAGTTTTTTATCATGCATGAAATAGCAATCCGCATGACAAAAAGGAATCATAATGCTTTTGTTCACCTCCTTGGGGCATTAGAGAGCCAGGGATTTGACATTAGTGGTTTTTTAATAACTAAAGACTTCAACGAAATCCTCAAAGCGAAGCCCAAAGTTGTTCTGTATTCTTTCTTCACTGAGGAAATCTGGGAAGTTGAGAAGGAAGTTAAAATCCTGAAGGAAAAATTTAGCCCTCTCTTAATTGCCGGAGGTTATCATGCTACCGCAATGCCAAAGCACACTTTGAATGTTTTGGGCTTTGATATTGCTGTAATTGGAGAAGGAGAAGAGGTTCTCTATCAACTTCTGACAACTCTAAAACGAACCAAATTTAAAATTACAAAGGAGCTATTGTCTATTCGCGGTCTGGCATTCTATTTAAATGGAGAATTTGTATTCACAGGATTTGCCAAAGTTGATGATTTTGCTAAGTTTCCTCCCTTTGCGGAAAGCTCTTTTTTAATAGCACCTATTGAGATAAGCAGGGGCTGTCCCTTTGGGTGCTACTACTGCCAGACTCCCTACATTAAGGGATTTAAGATGAGACATAGGCCAATAGACCAGATTGTGAAGTATTCAAAAAGAATGAGGGATATGCGTTACATCACTCCAAACGCCTTTGCTTACGGAAGTCCAGGAGCAATTTTAAAACTTGATAAACTTGAAGCCCTTCTAAAAGCTCTTCAACCGTTAAGAAAAGAAGGACGGCGTTTATTTTACGGAACGTTCCCGAGTGAAGTGAGGCCAGAATTTGTAAAACCCGAAACCCTTGAGCTTCTCATCAAATATGCAGATAACAGAAGACTCGCCATTGGAGCACAGAGCGGAGATGATGTCATGCTTAAGGCTATGCACCGCTTACATACAGTTCGTTATGTGATGGAAGCTGTTGAGTATATGATTGAATACGGGATTGAGCCGGTTGTTGACTTCATTGTCGGCTTGCCTAATGAAAGTGAAGAAAGCCAGAGAAAGAGCATTGAGCTGATGAAGTGGATTATGCGTAAGGGCGGAAAGGTTAGGGCGCACTACTTCATGCCTCTACCAGGAACCCCTTGGGCGAGATGTAAACCCTCACCATTAAGCGAGGAGATGAAGAAGTTTTTGGGCAGGATGGCAGCAAAGGGCAAAATCGAAGGAGCATGGGGCATTCAGATTCAGCTTTCCAAAAAACTGCAGAAGTTGATTGAAGAATTTTATGAGGAACCTATGAGCTATGTTGGGAAAGTCAATGAGATTTGCTGAGTAAGATTGTCATATTTATGCAACCTTCTTCCCAAAAATTTATAACCTCATAAACTTCTCATCAACACGACGGCAAAATGTATGCCGAAAACTATAAAAGATTCGAACTGCTGATAGATAAATTGCGAGAGTTTGATGGTGCTATCATCGTGGAAGGTTTGCGAGACGAGGTGGCTTTAAGGAAATTGGGGGTCAGAGCGGAGATAATAAGGCTCTCACGCTTACCGCTCTCAGAAGTGGCTTTAATTGCTTCACAGTATCATGAGGTCATGATATTAACTGATTTGGACAGAAAAGGTGAAGAGTTGGCGAAAAAGCTGACTCAGTATTTGGAAGGCTATAAATGCAGAGTAGATACAGAGACAAGAAAAGAACTCAAAATGATTGCAAAAAAGGACATTAAGGGCATTGAGGACTTGTATGGGCTCTACACTAAAGTCACTCTCCGTTTCTGACCCCCTTAAGGAGGGGATTTCCTTGAAAAGAAAAAGGACAGTGCTCCAACATATTTTGTCGGAAAAGCAAAAGTTTGAAAAAAGAAAGGTAGGTGGGAACATGTCAGCAAAGGACGATTTTGGAACAACTAAATATGTGATCTATGCTGAATTTGAGGCAAATGGAGTTGTTGAAAGACCTGACGTTGTTGGGGCTATTTTTGGTCAAACTGAGGGGCTACTTGGAGACGATTTAGATTTAAGAGAGCTCCAAAAGACTGGTAGAATTGGAAGGATAAAAGTTGAAGTTCACACAAAGGCTGGAAAAACATACGGAACAATTACAGTGCCATCAAGTCTTGATAGAGTCGAGACAGCAATCTTAGCGGCTGCACTGGAAACAATAGATAGGGTTGGGCCATGTGAGGCAAGGATTAAAGTGATAAAAATCGAAGATGTTAGGGCAACAAAGAGGAAATACATCATTGAGAGAGCTAAGGAAATACTTGAAACGCTCATGGAGGAGGAAATTCCGGAGAGCCAAGAGCTCACTGAAGAAGTCAAAAAGGCAGTCAGGGCAAAGGAGCTCATTGAATATGGTCCCGAAAAATTACCAGCTGGGCCTCATGTGCCGTTCTCAGACTCAATTATCGTCGTTGAGGGAAGAGCTGATGTGCTTAACCTTCTCAAGCACGGAATAAAGAATGCCATTGCCGTTGAGGGAACTTCAGTTCCAGAGACAATTATCAGACTGAGCAAGGAAAGAATTGTAACGGCATTTACAGATGGAGACAGAGGTGGAGAGCTTATCCTTAAGGAGTTGCTGCAAGTTGCCGATATTGATTACGTAGCAAGAGCGCCAGAGGGAAAGGAAGTTGAGGAGCTTACAAAGAAAGAGATAATAAAAGCTTTGAGGAGCAAAGTACCAGCAGAGCAGGTTATAAATGAGCTGTTCTACAAAGGCAAAAGCTTCTATGATTTAATCAAGGAAAAAGAGAGAGAAAAGTCTGAAGAAACAAGAAAGGAGGAAGTTAGAGTAGAGAAGCCCCCTGTTGCAGTTAAAGAGGAGGGAAAAGAAGCAAGAGTCGAACAAAAGAGGGAAGAGAGATTTATAAAGCCGATTCAGGTTCCAAAAGCAGCAGAACTTGAGAAATTCAAGGAATTCGTCGAAAAAGTGAAAAACAATTCAATGGCTATCTTGCTGGATGAGGATAGAAACGTCATTGCGGAAATACCGGTTAGAGATCTACTTAGCTCTTTAAATGACAAAGAGGGGATACATGCAATAATATTCAACGGCATAATAACGCAGAGGTTAATTGACATTGTAAGTGAAAAGGGTGTCAAATACTTAATTGGGGCAAGAAAGGCAAATGTAGTCAGAAGACCAGTTGATTTGAAGATCATTACCTTTGCTGAGTGATTTTTATTTATTTCGCCTCAGCTAACCCTCTTTTCTTCATCAATTCAGAGTGGCTAACGATCATCATTGGCTAAGAGTTTTTAAAGAAAAGAGAATTAAAAGCTTTGGGATGATGTGCGTTTACCGGTCTGAGCTGTGATGATATCGGCACTGTCTGACCTATTCTTTTTTGTTTAAAATTTCATGTTCAACTAACGCAACTATATCATTGTGTATGTCCTCAATTGATGCAAGAGCATTTACAATTTTCATTTCTGGGAACATTTCAACGAGTTTAAGGTAGTTCTCTCTGACCTTTTTTTGTAGCTCTGCTATTCTATCAAACTCAGATTTTAGCTGTCTTCCATTTATCCTTTTCATACTCTCTTTAACAGGTAAGTCAAGGAGGATCACCAAATCTGGTCTGATTGCAAATTTGTTCAGATTTATAAGCCATTCCAAATCTAAACCACGGGCCCATTGATAAGCAAGGGAGGAATAGAAATATCTATCTGAGATTACAACTTTTCCAGTCCTAAGGGAGGGTTCTATTAATTTCTTCACATGCTCGGCCCTGTCAGCAGCGAACAAAAGGGCTTCAGCCTCATGGCTTATCTTTGCCCCATCTATAATACCCTCCCTGCCCCCTGTCAGAACGAGTTTTCGTATCAGTTTTCCAAATGCCGTATCTGTTGGTTCTTTTGTTAATACCACGTTATATCCTCTCTTTTCAAACCATTTTGCCAGTAATTTTGCTTGTGTTGACTTGCCTGCACCATCAATGCCTTCTATCACGATGAAAATACCCACAGCTGACACCTCCATGATCAAAACAACTGCATATGCTTAAATCTTAAAGTGAACATTTTGTTTTTAATCCTTTTTGCCAAGGTAAGAAATTAAATAGAACCAGGATATTACAATCTCTTTAAATATTCGAGAAACTTCCACATACTTCCAAAGGATTTTTCTTCCCCTGCCTTGTATAGCTCAATAATGCCTTCTGGCTTAAAGCGTAGCCCAAAGTCGTACTCTCCTTTCTTGAGTTTTTGCAGAAAGACCTCTTTTGGTTTCGGTGGCAAATAGCTTGTCATCATGTCATTTATCAAATCTGCCTCGAATCCAAAGTGTTCATTGAGTCTTGGGAACAAAAGCACTGCTGGGGTATTCATGCAGTCCACAAGGGCTTTTCCCTCCACTCTAAAGTTGTGATGCTTGAATATTTCATGCAGAAAGTCATCAAGGGCATTTGGATAATACACGGTTGCTCCGATATCATTTGGAGGAGCCTCGATGAAGTTCTTACTTTCAACTATTGCTTTAATTTCATCAACGTCAAGTCCGCTAACTTCAACCCGTACTCCCCCGTGGTAATAGACGTATGCCAATGGAAGCCCCTTCCTATGGGCAAAATCCTTTAGTGCAATCAACGGGATAAGCCTAACATCCATAATCGTTGAGCCAGTGCTTACGATACCAACAACAAGTGCTCTCTTTCCATACCTTGATATTGCCCTTCCATCCCTTCCCACTATTATGGTTCCTTGGGCAACAGTCCCGATTGCTCTACCCAGCAAAGCTAACTCTTCAGGATTAAATTTTTCCGAACGATAAATCTCCATTTGTATCACCTCAATCTGGCAGGATTATGCTTTCTTTTCCAATTCTTGACTCAACCCAAATCTTGACATTCGCACCAACTTTGCTGAACTCTTCTATTACGGTATTATCACCAATAACGCTTCCTGCCTCTATTTCAACACCTTTACCTATATACACATTTTCCCCGATTATCGCCTCCCTTATCTCGGCGCCTTCCTCGATCGTAACATTTGAGAATATTACTGAACGTTCTATTTTAACATTTCTGCCAATTTCGACATTATTTCCCAGCACGGCAAAACCCCTGACTTCAAATTTTCTGAGCTTGCATCTTCTTCCAGTGACTATAGCCCCTCCATATTCCAAGTTTCCTTTTAATGTGTCCACTCTAATCTCTGGCAATCTTAGCTTTCCGAGGAAAACATCTTCCGTTGCCTGAAGATAACTTGATGGTCTCCCTACATCGTTCCAGTATTCTTTAAAGGGAAATCCATAGAGAGGCAAATTCTCTTCAAGCATTTTGGGGAATAAGTGGAGAGAATAGTCAAAATTTGTTTTAGGTGGTATTAAATCAAAGACTTCTGGTTCAAATACATAAATCCCAGCATTAACAAGGTTGCTGAATGCTTCCTCTGGCTTGGGTTTCTCTTTAAAGCGAATTATCCTATTTTCGTTATCAACAATTGCAATGCCGTATTGGGTTGGGTCTTCTACTTCGCTGAGAGCTATTGTTGCCAATGCTTTTTTCTTTTTGTGATACTCATAGAGTGCCTTTATGTCAAGGTTCGTTAGTACATCGCTTGATGCAACTATGAAGGTGTCCTCAATTTTGTCCACTACTTTTTTTGTGGCTCCAGCAGTTCCGAGTTTTATGTTCTCCCCATTAGAATAATGGATTTCAACACCAAATTCACTACCATCTCCGAAGTAATCCATTATCCTTTCTTTTAAGTATCCAACGAGAACAAAGATTTCATCAACACCAGCATCTATAAGGCTCCTAAGTATGTACTCCATCAGCGGTTTATTGAAAAACGGTATCATTGGCTTTGGTCTGTAAACGGTGAGCGGTAACAAACGCGTTCCTTTGCCTCCTGCCATTATTACTGCTTGCATATTTAACACCTAAGAATTAGTTAAGTAAGGAGATATTTAATATACTTTTTGCTGCATTCCTTATAAATCAAAAGCTTTTATGGAAAACCTGGACTCATAAGGAAAAAGCTTGTGTGAAACTTTTTAAGATGCTCATTTAAACTTATGATGGTGATATTAATGGAGATCACACCCATTGAATATCTGAAAGAAAGACTTGAGCCAGAGCAGTTTAAGAAAATTGCTGCGATAAATAACCCTGAACTCCACGAGTTTCTCGCAAAATACATAAAGCTTCTCAACCCTTCAAAAATCTTTGTTGCTACGGACAGCAAAGAAGATGAGGAGTATATAAAGAAAAAGGCAATTGAATATGGGGAGGAGAAGCCATTAGCGACTCCGGGACATACAGTGCACTTTGACAACTATTACGATCAAGCGAGAGATAAAGCGAATACAAAAATCCTTGTTCCAAGGGGCGTTGATTTAGGACCATTCATCAATACTAAAGATAGAGAAGAAGGCTTAAGGGAAATTCACGAACTTATGAAGGACATAATGGTTGGAAAGGAGCTGTTCATATTGTTCTTCGTTCTTGGTCCAAAAAATTCAGTGTTCACTATTCCGGCTGTTCAGCTTACAGATTCAGCTTACGTAGCTCACAGTGAGTTTCTCCTTTACAGAAAGGGTTATGAAGAGTTCAAGCGTTTAGGAAGGGAAGCTAAGTTTCTTAAGTTTGTCCACTCTGCTGGCGAGCTTGATGAAAGAAAGACAAGTAAAAATCTTGACAAGAGGAGAATTTACATTGACTTAGAAAGTGAGACTGTTTATTCCGTAAATACACAATATGGCGGAAACACAATCGGTTTGAAGAAGTTAGCCTTCCGTTTGACTATAAGGAGAGCAGTTAAAGAGGGCTGGCTTTCAGAGCATATGTTCCTTATGAGGGTAAACGGTCCAGAGGGAAGGAAAACCTACTTTACTGGAGCATTTCCATCAATGTGCGGCAAAACATCAACAAGCATGATTCCGTGGGAGAACATAGTCGGCGATGATTTGGCATTTATAGTTGACATGAAAGGCGAGGCAAGGGGAGCAAATGTTGAGGCTGGAGTCTTTGGAATTATCCATGGGATAAACAAGGAAGATGATCCAATAATCTGGGAAGTTCTCCACTCACCTAATGAGATAATATTCTCGAACGTCCTAATTAAGGATGGAAAGCCCTACTGGACGGGAATGGGGGAGGAAATCCCAAATGAAGGCGAAAATCACAGTGGAAAATGGTGGAAAGGGAAGAAAGATGCTGAGGGGAACGAGATCCCACCAAGTCACAAGAATGCACGTTTTACAGTTAGACTTGATGCCTTCCCAAATCTTGATAAAGAAGCCTTAGATGCTCCCTGTGGAGTTAAAATAGGTGGAATGATCTATGGAGGAAGGGATAAAGATACTTGGCCTCCAGTGAGGGAGGCATTTGACTGGACTCATGGAGTAATAACTATGGGAGCAGCACTTGAAAGTGAGACAACCGCTGCAACCCTTGGCAAGGAGGGAGTTAGACAGTTTAATCCAATGTCGATCCTTGATTTCCTTTCAGTTCCAATTGGTGAATACATACAAAACTACATCCGCTTTGGAGAGAGGCTTAGGGAGAAGCCAAAGATATTTGCAGTAAACTACTTCCTTAGAGATGAGAATGGAAACTGGCTGAACGACAAGCTTGACAAAGCAGTCTGGCTAAAGTGGATGGAGCTTAGAGTTCATGGGGATGTGGATGCTATAGAGACACCAATTGGCTATATTCCTAAGTATGAAGACCTCAAGCGCTTATTCAAACAGGTACTCAACAAAGAATACAAAAGAGAGGACTATGAGAAGCAGTTCATGATAAGGGTTCCAGAGCTTTTAGCAAAGATTGATAGAATAGAGAAGATATACCGTGAGAAAGTCAAAGATGCCCCCGAGGTTCTTTTCAGGGTGCTTGAAGAGGAGAGGAAGAGACTTCTCGAGGCAAGAAAGAAATATGGTGACTACATCTCTCCATTCCAGTTTGAGAGGGCTTAAAATTTTCAGCATTTTTTCAACCTTTTTATGGAAAAACCTAAAAACGGGATATGCATACTGACCTTTGGTGAGGATAAAGGATGGAGGATATGGAAGAGTTTGAATATCAGCCAAGGAGTGTTAAAGATCTCTTTATTGAGATGAAGAACATTGCTGAACTCATGGTCGATCTGGCATATACCTCTATTCTGTTTGGTGATAAGGAAATTGCTGAGGAAGTTGTGGATTTGGAAGAGAGGATGGATTTACTTAACTACCAGATGACACTTCATGCTGTTTTAGCAGCAAGAAACGTAAAAGAAGCCGAAAAAGTGACATCAATTCTCCAAATGGCGAATGCTATAGAAGACATCTCCAACGCAGCTGGGGACTTAGCAAAAATGGTTCTTGAGGGCCTTGAACTGCATCCAGTTATAAAAGAAGCTATTCTTGAGAGCGAAGAAGTCATTGCAAAAATTGTTGTCAGTCCAGATTCAGTTCTTGTTGGAAAAACACTTGGAGAGCTTGACTTAGCAACGAATACAGGGGTTTGGGTTATAGCAGTTAGAAGAGGCAGAAGGTGGATTTTTGGTCCAGATAAGGATTTCAAGATAAAACCTCACGACGTTCTCATAGGAAGAGGAACCCATACTTCGGTTGAGCACCTAAAGGAAATAGCGAGAGGGGTCATTAGGGTGGTCGGCAATGAAAGAGCTTGAGGAGATTAAAGATTGTTTAGTTGAAATGAAGAACCTCTCATCTCTTATGGTAGATCTGGCATTTTCTTCCGTTATGTATAACAGTGAGGACATAGCTGATGAAGTGTATATTCTTGAAGAAAAAATGGATGAGCTAACTCTGAAGGTGAAAAAACTCGCGTTAAGGGCAGCAAAAAATGAAAGCGATCCAGAAAAGCTTTTGAGTATTATAGAGATGGCAACAATAAATGAGCAGATATCAGATTCAGCATATGAAATAGCGGATTTAATTTTAAGGGATGTAGAGCCGCATCCTATAATACGAAAAATAATGCACGATGTCGAAGAAGAGATTGGGCGTGTTAAAGTCAATAAAGGGTCGATTTTGATTGGCAAGAGCTTAAAACAGTTGAAATTGCCGACGAAGATAGGTGTCAGACTAATAGCTATAAAACGCGGAAGCAAGTATATATACAACCCTAATAAGGATGAGGAGATAAAAGAAGGGGATATTCTCATAGCGGTTGGTTCTGGAATTGATCGGTTGAGGGAACTTTCCAATGAAAAAGGCGAAGAAGGAGAAAGGATAGAGGAAGAATAACTTCTAATTTTTGTTTTTATCATGATGCTTTTCTTTTTCCAAAATACTTTTATGTATCACTGTCAATGAGTATGGTAGTAGGGAGTATAAAACTACGGGGTGTTGAAGAATGGTGGTCGAATCAACGATTAAAGAGAAGCTTCCTGAAAATATTAGGGGCTTGGCAAAGCTTGCTTATAACTATTGGTGGAGCTGGGATCACAAAGCCACAAAAATGTGGATGTATATCGATGAAGAGCACTGGAGGGAGTATAAAAATCCAGTGAAGCTTCTCCTCGATGTAGATAAGGAAAGATTAAAAGAGCTTGCAAGAGATGAATTCTTTCTTGATTTATATGAGCTTGTAATGAGCAATTTTGAAAGATACATGAGTGAGAAGAACACCTGGTTCTCTATTAATTATCCAAAGTGGGACAAGCCGATAGTGTATCTGTGCATGGAATATGGTATCGGAAAAAGTCTGCCCATTTATTCTGGTGGTCTTGGTATCCTTGCTGGGGATCATATAAAGACGGCAAGTGATTTGGGTTTGCCCCTTATTGCAGTGGGTCTTCTCTATAAGCATGGCTATTTCAAGCAGGAAATAGATGAAAACGGTAGACAAATTGAGGAGTTTCCAAGTTATGATCCAAAAGAAATGCCCATAAAGCAGATTCTCAAGGAGAATGGGGAGCCACTCCTAATTTCAGTTCCAATTGAGGATAGAGAGGTATATGCAAGGGTGTTTGAGGTAAACGTTGGGAGGATCAAGCTGTATCTACTTGACACCGATGTAGAACAGAATGAGGAGGACGACAGAAGAATATGTGACTACCTTTACAATGCTGAGCTTGACAAAAGAATTAAACAGGAAATTCTGCTTGGGATTGGAGGAATGAGGCTTTTAAAAGCTCTTAAAATTGAACCTGGGGTCATACATTTAAACGAAGGCCATCCGGCTTTTGCAAACTTTGAAAGGATTGTATGGTATATGGAGGAAGGACTAAGCTTTGAGGAAGCATTAGAAGTCGTTAGGGGAACGAGTGTTTTCACAACTCACACACCTGTTCCTGCTGGACATGATGTTTTTCCAGTCTGGTTTGTTGAGGAGAAGCTTGGAAAGTTCTTTGAGGGTTTACCCAAGGAAAAATTCTTGGCTTTAGGTAAGGTTGAGGAAAAAGATCCCAACTTTAATATGAGCCTTTTGGCTATAAAAACCTCTAACTTTATAAACGGCGTCAGTAAGCTTCATGCAGAAGTCACAAAGAAAATGTGGCTTAATCTTTGGAAAGGAGTCCCTATTGACGAGATTCCAATTGAGGGAATAACAAACGGGATTCATACACCAACATGGGTTCATGAAAAGCTTGCTCGTTTGTATGACAGATACATGGGGAAGGTCTGGAGAGAACATGTGAACTTGGAGGGTATCTGGTATGCCATCGAAAGAATTCCAGACAAAGAGCTCTGGGAAGCGCATCTAAAAGCCAAAAGAGAACTGATTGAACTAATCAAGAGAAAAATCAGGGAGAGAAATGCCCGTTTAGGTATTGAGGAGCCAGTTCCAGAAATTGATGAAAATGCTTTGATAATAGGATTTGCAAGGAGATTTGCAACATATAAGAGGGCAACTCTAATTCTGAGCGATCTTGAGCGCCTAAGGAGGATAATGAACAATCCGGAGATGCCTGTGTATCTAATCTTTGCAGGAAAAGCCCATCCAAGGGACGAAGCTGGAAAGGAATTCTTGAAGAAAGTTTACGAAGTTTCCCAAATGCCCGAGTTTAAAGGTAAAATACTCATTATAGAAAACTATGACATGGGTTCTGCCCGTTTAATGGTTGCTGGTGTTGATGTGTGGCTCAACAACCCAAGGAGACCTCTTGAGGCAAGTGGAACGAGCGGCATGAAGGCTGGACTTAACGGCGTCCTTAATTTAAGCATCTATGATGGATGGTGGGTTGAAGGATACAACGGAAGAAACGGCTGGGTCATAGGGGAGGAGACAACAGAACCAGAGACCGAAGAAGATGATATAAGGGATGCTCAGAGTTTATATGATATTCTCGAAAATGAAGTAATCCCCCTTTATTATGAGAACAAAGAAGCTTGGATAAGCATGATGAAGGAGAGCATAAAGAGCATAGCGCCAAGGTTCAGCACCCACAGGATGGTCAAGGAGTACATGACAAAATTCTATACAAAGGCTATGGAGCATGGAATCTGGCTTGTGAGAGATAACTTCCGCTGGGCAAGAGAGATAGCAGCTTGGAAAAAGAAAGTGCTTGAAAATTGGGGGAATGTAAGCATTGAAAAAATAATTACAGAGGATGCTAAGGCAATGGAAGTTGTCATAAACCTTGGAAATCTGAGTCCTGAGGATGTAAAAGTTGAGCTCTACTATGGAGTGAAGGTCAGGGACTACATAATTGAGAAGCCCCACATAGTTGAACTAAAGAGGCCCGAATCTCTGGGGAATGGAAAATACAGATACAGATATGAAGGAAACGCTTTGAGGAATATAATCAATCCATGCTGGCACTATGCTGTGAGAGTTTATCCCTACCATTCAAAGTTGCCATACAGATTCCTGATGGGGGGCATAATAAAGTGGCGTGGATTGCTTGAGTGACTCTTTTCTTTCTATTTAATTTCCTGATCCTCAAGAAATTTTATATACCTGTCCCAATTGAAATTATGATTAAATCAAGCAGCCTGGGGTGATTAAATGGAGGAGAGGACAAAATGGACTATTTACTTGACATTTTTAGTGGCGGGATTTGCTACAGGGATAGGCACCATGGGTCTGTTTCCCCAGTTTTGGCTTCAGTACGGGATAACAGGACTGACAGTGTACTTGATCTTCACACTATTCTTCACGTATCTTGCTATACTTGAGGCAGAATCAACTCAGAAAACGGCATATCACTTTGTAGAGCTTTATACAAAGCTCACAAGAACATCTGGTATGATCATTGCGATTTTACTTGCGATCATGGTGTTCTTATCCTACTACACAGCAAACACAGCCCTTATACTGCTGTCCCCATTCCTTGGAACTGGAGCTCTCGGAAGGCTTATTGCAAAGCTTATTTTGTTAGCTGTAACATTTATAATAATCACAAGGGCCAAAGAGAAAACATTCCTCATAATGGCTGGTGGTTCAGCACTTTTCGTGATCTTTGCTGTGATAACAGCAATAGCATTCAAGACAAAAATACCAGCTGAAAACTTTTATCTGGACCTTGTTAAGGGAATGATATTTGCAAGACAACCACTTTCATTAGCTTTGTTAAGGGATGCTGCTATTAGGGCTTTATATGGTGTCGGTTTGGGCTTTGCGTTCTACTTGATGATTGGAAGCTTTATGGGGAGAAACTTTAACTCTAAGGTAATTATTGGAACTGGCGTAGCTATCCAAGTATTTATTGGAATCATTGCAACGTTTACCGTGATATACTCAGTTGCTCCCGGAACTCCAGGGTTGCTTCTTACATATGCAACAGGTGGAGAAGAAGGTTCAATTAAATTCATGGAGGCTTTGCCTCATGTATTGGCTAATTATCAAATTTTGCTACTCATGATTGCGATGTCGCTCTTTTTTGCAGGTCTTACAAGCATTGTTCCAACAGCTGAAATTGGACTTCAGATTACCCAAATGCTAACTGGCCTAAGCAGAGAAAAGGCTGCAACATATTTTATCAGCTTTGTGGTTCTGCTTGGAATCATTGACTCATACCCTCCAGTTGCCGACATGATGCTTCAGGCAATAAATGTTTTTATCTTCATTGGGGCGATATTTGAGATATATCCCATACTAACAAAACTGAGAAGACAAAAAAGCCCAGTAGAGCATGCAATAGCGACTGTGGGAGCAGTAGTTTTTGCATTATTGGGCATATATGTCATGATTTCGGAGATCAGGATTGGAGGATACAGGGTGGTTTCAACAGTAATAGCCATCGTCCTTTTGATCATAGGAATTGCAATAAAGGAATTCGGAAAGGCTTCGAGATAACTTTTCACTCTTTTGCTTTTATCCACCCCACTGGAGGATGCTCTTCCCCATATTTTTGGAGTTTTTCGCAAGCACTCTCCCACTTTTTGAGTAATATTTCTCGCTTTCTTGTGTCTCTGATCTTCTCAGCATATTTTCTTGGAATATAAGCTAAGAAGTGCGGCAAATTTGGTTCAAAAGTTCCACATTCTTTTATTTTTCCGCCTGCTCTTTCCACAAACTCAATCAACTTTTCAAGCTGGAAATAATGCAGGTCATCCTTCCTACCATAAAGTGCTTCGAATATCTCCTCTCTAAGGTTGTACATCTCCAAGTGAGTCTCTTGTCCCTTTGTTCTGGCTATTGGCAAACTTTCAGCAATAAAAATTTCATCAGCAACGCGGAGCATCTCGCTAATTACTTTAACAATTGTCTCCTCATTTCTTAGACTTCTAATCCCATGAATTAAAACTGCCAAATCAAAGCTCTTGAAGGGAAATGGTAAATTTTGGGCATCAATTTTCATAGGAATGACTCTCCTCCAAAGCCCAGCGCTCTTAATAATCTCTTTAAAATACGTCCACCTTGCTAAATCCACAGCAACGACTCTTCCAGTTTCCCCAACCATGTAAGCTAACGGCACTGTTGATATGGCATGAGCTCCGCAGCCTATCTCAAGAATGTTCATTCCTTCTTTAATCCCAGCAAATTGCAAAACTTTAAAACGTTCGAGCATCTCAATCTGGAGCCAGTTATTTGGGAGGGGAGGCTCATTCCTCAATGGAATTTTTGGAAGGATTTCATTTTTGAACTTTTCTTCAGAATTCACAGCTGAACACCAATTGTATTGTAAAAACAGCTCTCTTTAAAGCTCTTTTGCAGAAAAAGATTTAAAAGCTGAAGTTGATATTTATGCAGACAAAAATTTTAACTTGCGATTGTTTAATTTTATGTTTGGGTGCTATGGCATAGAAATTATCTTTTAGAGCAATGAGGCAAAAAAGATTTAACTCTTCTTAAAGTATTTCTCCAAAATCAAATTACCAATTCATTCACAATTTTTTCACCAAATTTTTAAACGATTAATGCAAAGGTTAGAGTGGTGAGTTTGGTGGCTACAAAGATAAAGAACTCGGAAGGTGTTAAGCTTCTCATTAATGAAGTTGCAAAGGCTGTTGGTGTTTCGCCTAAAGAGCTTATAGAATATTATGAATGGAAGGCTAACTTAAAGAAGCTCAAGACCAAGAAAATAACCAGAAAGGAGATCCAACAAGTGTTGAACGAGTGGAAGAGCAAAAGGACTGGTATAAGCGAGGAAAAAGCAATTGAGATTTATTATGAGGCTGAGGAGGAAATTAAAAGATGGAAAGAAATCGAAAGAAAGCTCAAAAAGCTCGGTTTAGAGTAGTCGTTGATACTTCAGTTTTAATTGCCGCTCTGATGTCTTCTCAAGGATATGCCTTTGAAGTTATTGAAAAAGTCCTAACTGGTCAGATAACTAACTATTACTCTCGAAAAACACTCCAGGAATACAAGACTGTGGTGGCATATCCAAAAATAATAAAGAAGATTTCAGCTGAAGTTGCAATGTTAAGAGTTAGTGCTTTTGTAGCTTCTTCTAAGCTCATATCAATTAAGAAGAGCCTCCAAAAGAGTAAGCGCATTAAGGAGCTTGTGAAAGATGAAATGGATATTCCGTTTCTTGACGTTGTTTACAATGCTAAAGCTGAGTTTTTGATAACCTATGACAGGAAGCATTTGCTTAAAATCAGAGATAAAGCGAGAAAGTTTAAGCTGAACTCTCATGAGTTCTATATCCTAACACCAAAAGAATTCATCAAGGAATTTTATGAAGTAAAAAGTTAAAGTTGAAAACAAAAATCACTTGTGGGCAAATATTGCCTTAACGACTCCATTTTCAATGGTATCGATTCTGACAAAGCCGAACCTTTCGAACTGCACTATGTCGTCAACTTTAACATCTGCATCTTTCTCAAGCAGACCTTTCTTGACTATGAGCTCATCTCCTTCCGGAATTATAACTTCACACTCTTTTCCTTCTGGAACCCAGTGAATCATGTGCCATCTGTGTTCTCTCGCTTTTTCATATTCGATGCTGTCAAACTCTGCAACTATCTTCTCTTCGCTAACTTCAAGGAGTTTGACGTTGAAGAGATCTTTGAGCCTTATGTATTCGCTCTTCTTGAGCAGTTCTAAATCGTCTTTTGATACATAAACCGGCTTTTCTGGTGTGAATTTTAGCTCTCTGTACCCTTTCTCCGGATGATCTGGATGGAGCGGAACTTTTGCGGTGAATTCTTCCTCAAATCCTTTAATGTACATTGGAATTGGGTCGGCAACGAAGAAATAGCGGTTTGCTACCGGGTCAATCAGCTTTCTGTTTATCGCAGCCAAGTTGTCCCAGCTTATGGTTGTGTCACTCCTCTTGAGCCCAACGCTTATAATCAGTTCTCTTATTGCTTCTGGGAGAATTCCTCTTCTCTTTAAAGCTCTTATTGTTCCTAATCTTGGATCATCCCAGCCTAAGTATTTGCCCTCTTGAATTCCTTTTCTCGTTTTTGATTTGCTCAGAATTACCCCCTCAATTGACAATCTACCGTGATGAACAGTCACTGGATACTCCCAGCCGAAATAGTTGTAAATATAGCGCTGCCTTGTCTCATTCTCAGCATGCTCCTGTCCCCTGAAGATGTGAGTTACGCCAAGGTCATGGTCATCAATGGCTGATGCAAAGTTGTAGAGTGGCCAAACTCTGTATTTGTCCCCAGTTCTGGGATGATCTGGATTGTCAATTATTCTTAAAGCAGGCCAGTCCCTCACAGCTGGGTTCGGATGGTTTAAATCGGTTTTTATCCTAACAACAGCTTCTCCTTCTTTGTAAGTACCGTCAAGCATCTTCTCCCATCTTTCAAGCTGAATTTCAACGGGTTCATCACGGTGAGGGCATGGCTTTCCTGCATCTCTGAGCTTTCTGAATTCTTCTGGCTTGCAGGTACAAACATAGGCTTTTCCCATCTTTATTAGCTCTTCAGCATACTTGTAATAAATCTCAAGTCTGTCGCTGGCGTAATGAATCTCATCAATCCTGAAGCCGAGCCATTTCAAATCCTCGATTATCCACTCATAAAAGATGAGCTCGGGTCTCTTCACCTTTGGATCAGTGTCGTCAAATCTCAGTATGAACTTGCCATCATATATTCTCGCATACTCGTGGCTTAAAATAGCTGCACGAGCATTTCCCAAGTGGAAAGCTCCATCAGGGTTTGGAGCAAACCTTGTAACCACTTTGCCCTTTTCAGCTTTGGGAAGAGGAGGCAACCCTTTCTTTTCTTCATGTTTCTCTTCTTTTTTCTCAAAGAACTCCGGATAAATCTCCCTGAGCTTTGCCTCTTGCTCCTTTATACCCATCTTGTTGACTTCTTCAACTATCTTATTCACGAGAGGGACTATTTCCCTGGCTTTTGGTCTCAGCTCCGGATGACTGCCGAGAACTTTGCCTATGACTGCCTTGGGGTTAGCTTTTCCATTGTGCTGTATTGCATTGATGAGCGCGTACTTTAAAATCAACTCTTCCATGTTATCACCTCTAAGAGAGTGAGCGTTGAGAGAGTTATAAATCTTCTGAAATCATCCATGATAAAAATAGTGGAAGGTAAAGATCATTTTCTGTAGTTATCGGAGAATCTCAAAAATGCCGATGGAACCAGGAATACCATCGTAAATGTTGATATGGCAAATGTCGGTAATCCGGGAGCTCCAGATTTCCAGACAACATAGCCAGCCCCACTGACAAATAGACCAATAGCTGTCATTATCATTCTCTTTTTGAAGGGAATCTCCGATGTATCTGGTAAGTTAAATTGTTTAAATGATGAATATCCAACAACTGCGCCAATCAGGGAGCCCTCAACTATTGAGAATGTCTCATTGGCATATCCAATGCTTCTTGATATCACTGGAAGCAGAAGGCTTAGGATAATTCCTAATAAAGCAACTTTTGGCGTGTATTTGACTTTATTCTTTAGGTATACCCCCAGAGAAATAACTGCTGTTCCCAGTACAATTCCACCAAATATATCCCTCCAGTAATGGACTCTCAGAACTATCCTTGAAAGGGAAATCAAGGCTATCATAGTCAGGCAGAAAACTCTAAATCCAATTCCTTCCCTTGTGTAGGCAAAGTAACCAAAGACCATGCTCGAGCCTTGAGCATGTCCGCTTGGAAATCCATATCCTTCAGCTTCAACTATCCTAAGATTTTCTGGAGGTCTCGGCAGCTTGAAGAAGTTTTTAAGGAACAAATTGAGCCACATGCCAAGGATGAAGGGAATGAAGAGTGCTATTCCATATGATGAACTGTAGCCGAGATATATCACTGGGATTAAAACCATGTAAAATTTCTCGTATCCGAGGAATGTTATAGCCTTCCAAAATGCATAAACTTGAAAGTGGATAGCTAAAACGGAAGAAAGCATGAGAAAAATTGAAACTATAAGTAAGGCCTTGTCGAGTTTCCTCATGTCTGTACACCTTAGAGATGTCTCTCGAAAAACTCCAGAATTCTCTTCTTGTATTCATCCTTTGCTATGAGTATTGTCCTGACATGAGGAGCTTCTGTAACCCAAAGCTCAACGTTTGGATTGATTTTCTTGTTCCTTTCGTAGAACTCCTGAATTTCTTCAACTTTAACGAGCGGGTCTTTCTTTCCAGCTATTAGTAATAGGGGCTTCTTCACTTTGTCTGCATATTCTAATGGGTGAACAACTTTTCCCCCACTTATTATCAGTGTAAATGGCTTCACAAATATATACAGCCACTCTGGGAGCTTTGCAAAATACTTTAAACCACGTGCCCCGGTCTTATCAAGGTGCATTGGTGGAGAATCAGCAACTCCACAGCAAACTCTTTCGTCTTCAGCCAGAGCCCTTATAGTGACCATTGCACCCATTGAGAAACCTATAAGTCCGATCTTCTTAGCTTTCTCCGGATGATTCTCCTTAAGCCAGTCAATCGCTGAGATTAAATCAATCAGCTCTTTGTCTCCAACCGTCGTGTATTTTCCTTCACTCTTCCCATGTGCCCTGAAATCAAATGCAAGGACGTTGTATCCGGCGTTCAGCAGAATTTCCATTGTCGGCTTTATGTAGAGGTCGTTCCACTTGCTTGAGGTGTAGCCGTGAAGGGGAATTACAGTTTTTTCATTCCCTTGGTCAATCCACCATCCGTGAAGATTTAAGCCGTCTTTTGTTTGTATCGTTACTTCCTCGTAGTCATAACCCAAGTCTTTTGGTGTCCATCCTTTGATCTCTCTCGGCGGCTTAACCATTTTGTACGCTACAAAGACTACGAAGAGAAAAAACAGAATTAAAAAGAGGATTAAGATTTTTATAATCATTGCTTCTCACCCGGCTCAAGGTTTTTCATGCGCCATATCATGGGCATTGCCAACAGCACAAGCAATGCACCGATTGGGAACAGAATGCGGTAATTTTCACCGGCTAAGTCAACTATTGCACCACCAATTGTTCCTGCCAAGAGCACTGGTAGTGAGCGAGTAGCCTCAAAGAATCCATAGTATCTGCCTGTAAATGCTTCTCTTTCATAGTGCGTCAGTAGGTCTCCGATAACTGGATAGGATGCTGCCATTAGTATTCCCCATCCTATTCCAGCCAATCCGAGGGCTATCACTATCTCTGTTTGCGTACTTATGAACCATCCCCAGAGCTGTGGCAGGGCAAAGATGATGCCTCCAAGGATTATGCTGAGCCTTCTTCCAAGTTTGTCATAAATTATTCCACCAGGTAATGCTCCAAGCAACACCGTGATGTTAAAGAGTGCCATTAGGTACAGGCCGAGGGATGTTACGGCTTTAACGTTCTCTTCAGTGGCTGCGCCATGGAGGATAAACGCTAAGATTCCATATAGGAAGATCGCTATGAACTCAAAGCTCATCCACCAGAGAGTCTGGGCTGCATAAAACTTTAAGAAGTCCCTGTTTTCAACTATGCTCTTTAAATACCCTATGAGGCTTTCATCCTCTTCAATTTCTGGGGCTTTCGGCTCTTTAACTATGAAATACACGAACAATGCTGCACCAATGAGAAAGACAGCAGTTATTATGAAGGGTATCTTAAGGTAAGGGGTTTGGGCTAAGGCTTTTATGCCCTCAGCTTCTCCTGTTTCGGCTACAGCTTTGGCTATTAGAAATCCAGCCAACCCAAAGAGGAAAAGGTTACCTGCCCACTCCAAAAGCGTAATTACACCACTTGCTTTTCCCCTCTCACCGCTTTCTATTGTATCTGGCATTAATGCCCTAAACTGTGCGGTGTATAGGTGCATCGAGAAGTAGAAGAATGCTAAGGTTAGTGCAAAACCTGCCAGTGGGATTCCAAGTGCATAGGCAGTGTAAATCATCAGTGCTGCTATTCCTGCCAGAAATCCTCCAATCATTATGAAAGGTCTCCTCCTTCCGTGTTTTGATTTTAGTGTATCGCTGTAATACCCCAAAAGTGGTGGGATTAACAACCCTATGATCCCTTCAAGGGCTAAGATAGTACCCTTGACAAATGCAGACTGGGTATAGCTGGAAAGCAGTGGGAATGAAAGTCCTTTATTTAATGCCCACCCTACACTTCTGCTAAACCCAAGAAGTGCTAATCCCAAGACTATTCCCCAGCTAAACTTCTTGCGTTCCATCTCAGCACCCCCTTATTGCTAAATAAAGATTAACGCTCGGAAAGTTTTATGCTTTATGGTAAACGGAGAACAAGAAAAAAGCAAAAAGAAAGTCAATCCATATCTGGGATTAGCTCGTATATGTCCTGCGGTTTTTGTCCTACAATGTCTCCCCTTCTGACAAACTGCACTGCAATCAGTGCCAAGACAAAGAACATTGTAGCAAAGATGAGCAACGACTGATATCCGAAGTGGTCTATTGCTATTCCAGAGAGGGGAGGTGCAAATATGTTCGCTGCCATTGAGAAGAAGTAGTAGAGACCAGTGTATCCCCCAACTTTTTCCTCTGTTGTCATGTCAACGACCATTGGGAGTGAGTTTACGTTCACCATTCCCCATCCAAAGCCTCCGAGAAGGAATAGTGCGGCAAACGCCTTTACTACAAAGTTTACTTCAATTTTTCCGCTTGCGGCTTGGGTTCCGAGATATAAGGCAATAAGCATTACAGCTATTATCACAAATAGCCCGAGTGTTATTGTTTTCTTTCTCCCGATTCTTCCTCCTATAAATCCTGCAGGGATTGAGAACACCATAAATCCTAAGGCAAAGAGCCCAAGCAAGAATGCCCCAGTGCTTTCCTTTATTCCGAGCTCAAACTTGGCATAGCTCGTGAAGAATGTTTCAAGGGAATTGAATGCTATGAACCACAAGAATATTGCCAGCAAAATGAATAGAAGGCTCTTTTCTTGGCTTGCAAAGACATCTTTGAGGTTCTCTTTCAGCTCCCCAAAGCTCTCGTGGCTCGTTTTCTTGAGCAGCTCCCATAAGTTGACCTTTTTCTTTGAGGGCTTTCTGTATTCCTCCGGCTCTTTTATAAATATAACAACCAGCAAGTTGGCAATCAGCATCATTGCGGCTCCAACATAGAAAGGCAGGGCATAGTTAATATCATAGAGAGCTTTTCCTCCAAAGTAAGCGAAGAGTGCTCCTAATCCGCCCATGAAGTTTATTATTCCGTTTGCTTGGCTTCTAAATCTTGAAGGAGTTATATCCGGCATCAGGGCAATTACTGGAGACCTAAAGACTGCCATGAAGAAGTTCATCAAGATTATCGTTCCCATCATCAAAGCCAAGTTCTTATGCGCCCTTGCAACTGGTATCAAAGCAAAGAATATTGCTGCGGATGGTGCACCGATTAAGATGTAGGGCATTCTTCTTCCCAATCTTGTCCTTGTTTTATCACTTAGTGCTCCAAGGTATGGGAGCATAACTATTGCAAAGACATTGTCTATAACCATTACGATTCCAATTATAAACGAGCTGAGTGCAAAATCCTTTAGAAAAATTGGCACATATGCGTTGTACAATGCCCAGATGATGCTTATCCCAAAAAATCCAAATCCCAGAATGAATATCCTCTTATAGCTGAACTTCTCGTTCATTATTGTACACCTCCTGCATTTGATGCATATTTTTGTCTAAGTGACAAGACATTTTTAAGTTTTGAGTATGTGTATTGGAACAGTGATAAGCATGTCTCAAACCATAGTCCTTGGACACGGCGGGTTTAGGGATGTGTATCCGGAAAATACCATAATAGCCTTTGAAAAGGCGATTGAAGCTGGAGCGGATGGAATTGAGTTCGATGTTTGGCTCACAAAAGATGGAAAGCTGGTTACGCTTCATGACGGCAAATTTAGGACAAATGATGAAGTGTACTATATTAAAGAATTGAGCCTAAAGAGCCTCAGAAAATTTCATCCTTATGGCAAATTTATCCCCACCGTCGATGAGCTTTTTGAAATGTTCCCCAACTTGATTTTCAATATTGACGTGAAGGATAAAGAGGCTGTAAAGCCTCTTTTAAAGCTTGTTGAGGAGTTTGACAGCTTTGATAGGGTTATATTCTCATCTCCAAGCCCTGAGACGCTTAGACTTATTAGGAAACATTCCAAAGAAGCTAAACTTGGATTTTCTATAATCACTGAAACGGGAATAGTCAAGGTAGCATTGCTTAAAAGAAACTTGAAGTTATATTCTCTTCACGTGCCGTTAGATGGCATCAGCTATGTCGGATTTCCTATGTTTGTTGCCCTCTTAAAGTGGGTGAGAGGATTGGGAATTAAGATCTTTATGTGGAACTATGAAATGGATGAGCTCTTCTGGTTGCCCAGATTAAAGGGATTATATGACGGGATTATTGCAGATAATGCCGTAAAAGTGCTTAATCTCATAGAATTGGGTGTTCTTTAGGCAAAAAGTTTTTAAACTGCTGAAGATGCTTCTTTTGAGGCGATGAGTATGCCAAGCTGGGAAGAAAACAGAGTTTTAATCCTTGGGCATAGAGGTTTCATGTCGAAATACCCCGAAAACAGCATTTTGGCATTTGTTGAGGCAATTAGTGCAGGTGCAGATGGTATTGAGCTTGATGTCTGGCTGACCAAAGATGGAAAAGCGATAATAATGCACGATGAAACCTTAGAGAGAACTGCAAAGATAAAGAAAAAGACCAAAGACGTTACCCTTGAAGAAATAAAATCAGCTGATTTGGGAATGGGGCAGAGGGTTCCAACCCTTGAGGAAGTTTTTCAGGTCATTCCAGAGGACTCTCTCATTAACATTGAAATAAAGGATGTAGATGCTGCAGAAGAGAGCATTAAAATTGTCAAAAAATTTGATGCCTGCGATAGAGTTATGATTTCTTCATTCAACATCGATGCCCTCAGGAAAGTTAGAGAATACAGTAAAGATGTTAGGCTTGGTCTTTTAATTGATAATGAGCAGATAGTCCCACAGATTCCCAAGCTGAAGGAAGAGCTTAATTTATGGTCGATAAATGCACCTATGGAAGGAATCCCAATCATTGGATTCGAGAAGTTCAAGCAAGCCTTGGCGTGGGCTAAGAGCCTGGGATTAAAAGTTGTTCTCTGGACTGAAAATGATGAGCTGTTCTACGTAAATGACAACTTAAAGCGCTTAGTAGGTTTTTTTGATGTCGTCATTGTCAACGATGTTGTGAGAATGATTGACTATTTAAGGAGTTTGGGTTTGAGGTGATTCTTTTTCTCTCTTCATGCTTGAGCGAGCGAAGGAATTATATATTGCCGTCCTGACGATGTTCTTATATCGCTCAAGCTTCCCAGAAAGGAGCTTGAAAGGGAGCTTAAGCTTGAGTTAGCGGTTATTTTTTATCAGCGGGGAGCATTGTCACTTGGGAAAGCCGCTAAACTTGCGGACATTACAAAAAGGGAGTTTTTAAAGGAGCTTGCAAAAAGAGGGATTCCAAGACACTACACAGAAAAAGAGCTGAAGGAGGATTTGGAGTTTGCCTGTGGTTAAGTTTCTTTTGCCTTCAATCCCTTAACCCTCGACTCGCCAAGCTTTTCACCCATCTTTTCTGCGAGCTTTTCGAGCATCTCCTCCTGCTCGAAGCGCTTAAGACGGTGATAGGATATTACCGTTGCTACCGTGGCGATTAAAGAGGCAACGGATGCCAATTTGACTACCCAAGCAGAGTCTTCCATCACTTTCATGAGCGCTTCTGGGTCTGAGTATAGGAGCATTGAGCCCCCTATAATTCCTAAGAGAATTATCAAACACCGTTTAAAGTCCTCATCCGCTTCTTTTTTATCTTTAGGGTTCTCAATTAAGATGGCTAAAGCATAAAAGCCTCCCGCCATTATCGAAAACATCAATACCACTACACCAAGAGCACCTACCGAGCCCATTTCCCTTCTCCCGAAGGGTTAATATATAAGCTCTACAACATCCATAATTAGAGGGCTTACAATGAGCATTAGCGAGGAGATTAAGCTCCATATTAAGCTTGCCGAGGAAGAGCTTGCCCCAGCCAATGCGCTGCTTGAGCTTGGATATTATAGAGATGCCATAAGCAGGGCATATTATTCCATGTTCCATGCGGCGAAAGCTCTCCTTCTAACAAAAGGCATCAATCCAAAAAAGCATTCTGGAGTTGTCAAGATGTTTGGGTTGCATTTTGTAACGGAAGGGTTTGTTGAGGAAACATATGCCAAGGCTTTTAACCGTGCATTTGCCTTGAGGTCGAGGGCTGACTATGACATCTACTATTCCCCAGCAAATGAAGAAGCCAGAGAAATCGTTGAGAGTGCCGAGGCATTTTTGGAAAGGGTTAAAAGTGCATTGGAGATGATCAGCGATGAAGAAAAAGCTCTTGAAGCCTTTTTAGAAGAACTGAAGGGTAAGTTTGGGGATAGAATTGAGGAAATTATTATTTTTGGTTCCTATGTAAGAGGAGACTATGACGAGGAAAGCGACATTGATGTCATGATAGTTGGCAATGTATCGTTTGATGAAATTATAAATATCTCAACAAAAGTGCTCCTTAAGTATGGTGAGCTCATAAGCCCGATAATTATCAGTCCCGAAGAATTTAGAAGAAGAAATGATTCCTTTATAAAAACTGTTAAGAGGGAAGGAATAAAGGTTTAGGTCTCTTTTATTTGTTTAGAATTAAAGGTAAATGAAGATAAGTCGTCTCTCACCGAAGGATTAATATATCTACCTTGGTAATTTTTCATTTTGGTGGACATCAATGGGCAAGTTTATACTTTCTCTTGATGAAGGAACTACGAGTGCAAGGGCGATAATCTTCGACAGGGAAAGTAGCATCTTGGGGGTTGGACAGTATGAGTTTCCTCAGTATTACCCAAAGCCCGGCTGGGTTGAACATAATCCTGAAGAAATCTGGGATGCTCAGCTTAGGGCCATAAAAACAGCCTTAAAAAATGCCAAAATTACTCCAGAGCAGATAGCGGCAATTGGAGTAACAAATCAGAGGGAAACAACGATAATCTGGGACAAAAATGGAAAGCCCGTTTACAACGCTATTGTCTGGCAGTGCAGAAGAACCGCGGAGATGATTGAAGACATTAAGAGAAATTATGGAGAGATGATAAGGGAAAAAACCGGTTTAGTTCCAGATGCATACTTCTCAGCATCAAAGATAAAGTGGCTCCTTGACAACGTTCCGGGTTTAAGAGAAAAAGCTCAGAAAGGAGAAGTGATGTTTGGAACAGTTGACACTTTCTTGATTTACAAGCTTACAGGGAAGCATGTTACTGACTATTCAAATGCCTCAAGAACTATGCTCTTCAACATCAAGAAGCTTGAGTGGGATGAGGAGCTTTTGGAAATCTTCGGAATTCCAGATGCAATTCTGCCCGAGGTTAAGGAATCAAGTGAGATTTATGGTTATACTAAAAAAGAGCTGTTTGGTGTTGAGATTCCAGTAAGCGGAGATGCTGGGGATCAGCAGGCAGCTCTTTTCGGTCAGGCATGTTTTGATGAAGGGATGGTGAAAGCAACATATGGCACTGGGAACTTCATACTCGTAAATACGGGAGACAAAATAAAGTATTCCCAAAACCTTCTCACGACCATAGCTTGGGGATTGAATGGGAACATCAGCTATGCCCTTGAGGGAAGCGTTTTTATAACCGGCGCAGCTGTCCAGTGGCTTAGGGATGGGTTAAAAATTATCAATAGTGCAGCTGAAACTGAGGAACTTGCATCAAAGTTAGCATCAAATGATGGAGTTTACTTTGTGCCAGCCTTTGTCGGTCTCGGTGCTCCTTACTGGGATCAGTTTGCAAGGGGTTTGATAATTGGTATAACAAGAGGCACTACAAGGGAGCACTTTGCGAGGGCTACGCTTGAGGCGATAGCGTATCTCACGAAAGATGTGATAGGTGAGATGGAGAAGGAAGTTCCAATCAAAGAGCTTAGGGTTGATGGGGGAGCAACCAAGAACAACTTCCTCATGCAGTTCCAAGCTGATATCTTGGGAAAGACAGTCATAAGACCTGTTGTTCAAGAGACAACCGCTTTGGGAGCTGCATATCTGGCTGGTTTGGCGGTGGGTTACTGGGAAAGCTTAGAGGAAATTGGGGAACTTTGGAAAGTTGAAAAAGTGTTTGAGCCGAAGATGAATGAGAAAGAGAGGGAAAAGCTCTATAGAGGCTGGAAAGAAGCCGTAAAGAGAGCCTTAGGGTGGGCGAGGATTCTGGGAGTCTAAATTCCAAATAGTTTAAATTTTTTAATTTTAGGATGTCGTTGAAACTATTTTCACATTTAGAGCCTGTTTGAAGCAGAAAATATTTAAATTAATTCAATCTAAACTCTAAGATCTTTAACTGAAAGCCATGGAGGGGTATTCATGAAGACAAAAGTTGCTATTATCGGTGCGGGGATTGTTGGTGCGAGCATTGCCAGAGTTCTCAGCAAGTATGAGAACCTTGAAGTTCATCTCATTGAGAAGGAAGCTGATGTTGGTTGGGGAGTCAGCAAGGCGAATACAGCTTTAATCCATGGAGGTTACGACGATGACCCAGACAAATACCCAATGAGGGCAAAGCTGTGCATAAAGGGAAATCGCTTATGGCACCAATGGGTTAAGGAGCTTGAGATTCCCCACATATGGAATGGGGCATTGATTGTTGCCCTTAAAGATGAAGACTTTGATGAGCTTGAGCGGTTGTTAGAGAGAGGACAGAGAAATGGCGTTCCAGAAATGAGGATAATTGATAGAGAGGAACTGTTTCATCTCGAACCCAATGTGAATCCAAACGCCTTGGGCGCTCTTTATGTTCCAATAGTTGGTCAGATAGGGCCAATACCAGCTGTAATTGCAATTGTTGAGAATGCTGTTGCTAACGGGGTAAAGGTTCACTTAGAGACAGAAGTTAGAAGGATAAAAGTAGAGAATGGGGAAGTTAGAGGTGTTGAGACAAACAATGGCTTCATTGAAGCTGATATTGTAATAAATGCTGCTGGTCTCTATGCCGATGAAATATCAAAGATGGCTGGAATTGATTACTTCGAAATTCACCCGAGAAAAGGTGAATACTGGATTTTTGATGAAGGAATTCCAGGTCCAAATCATGTTCTCTTTCCAACACCGACTCCAATAAGCAAAGGTGTTGTTGTCACAACTGAAATTTCTGGTCATCTAATGATTGGGCCAAACGCTCAAGACCTGCCTAAGGACTACAAGGAGGACACAAGCACAACGAGGGAGGGTCTTGAGGAAGTTTGGCAAAAAGCTCAGGAAATCTGGCCGAATTTACCTCCGAGATGGAAGGTCATCAGGACTTTTGCTGGGTTGAGACCAGAACCTACTGGAGGAGACTTTATAATTAAGGCTGAGGAAGAGGTTCAAGGCTTCATAAATGTTGCTGGAATCAGGTCGCCTGGCTTAACTTCAGCTCCAGCAATAGGATACGAGGTTAGGGACATCATTGAGAGGGATCTGGGGATCAGGCTTAAGGAAAAGGAGAAGTGGAATCCATATCGCAGAGAAATCACTCACTTCTTCATGCTTCAGCCTAATCAAATCAATGAACTCGTAAAGAAGAACCCAGCTTATGGCAGAATTGTCTGCCGCTGTAACAAAGTTAGCGAAGGGGATGTTTTAGAGGCAATTGATAGGATGAAGTTCATTGGGGTTAAAACGCCAAGTGTTGATTCGGTTAAGTTCAGAACAAAAGCCACAACAGGAACTTGTCAAGGCTCATTCTGTAAGGTGGTGATAGTCAATTTGCTTGCTAAAGAATACGGTATTCCTCCGTGGAAGGTTACCCTCAAGGGCAAAGGCAGTGAGATTGGTATTGGGGATGTTAAAGTCCTCCTTAGGGGTGAGGCACAATGAATTCAACCATGCTCCAGTATGATGTTGTCGTTATCGGTGGTGGTCCAGCGGGTTTAGCTGCTGCTGTTAAAGCTAAAGAGTATGGATTAAATGTCCTTCTCCTCGATGAGAACGATTATCTGGGCGGAATTTTGCCCCAGTGCATTCATCCAGGCTTTGGGATTCACTATTTCAGGGAAGAGCTTACTGGACCGGAGTTCTCTCACAGATTCGTGCAGAGGGTTAAAGATCTTAAGATTGACTACTTTGTGAAGGCAAGAGTTCTTGAGATTAAGAACTATTCCGACTTGGAAAAGGTCGTTGTATTTACATCTCCTAAGGGTGTTTTTGAGGTGTGGACTAAGGCAATCATCTATGCCACTGGAGCAAGAGAGAGGCATGCATTTGAGATTGGCATTGTTGGGGATAGAGTGGCCGGGATTTACACAGCTGGAGAAGCTCAGACGCTCATGGACATTTACGGTGTCATGCCGGGAAAAGAAGTTGTGATAGTTGGCTCTGGAGATGTTGGCTTGATAATGGCTCGCCGCTTTGCACTTGAAGGAGCAAAAGTCAAGGCAGTGATTGAGCTGATGCCCTATCCTGGGGGTTTGGCGAGAAATGTGATGATTCTGAGGGATTTCAACATTCCACTATACTTGAGCCATAAAGTTGTTGAGGTCAGAGGGAAGAAGAGGGTTGAGAAGGTTAAAATCATGAAAGTTGATGAAAACCTAAGGGAAATTCCAGGAACTGAGTTCTGGATTGATTGTGACACTGTTGTGATTTCAGCTGGTTTGATTCCACAAGTGAAGCTCTTAACAGAGATAGGTGTTGAAATAGACCCAACCACTGGAGGTCCTGTGGTCAATGATCTCTTAGAAACCACAGTTCCTGGAATATTTGTCGCTGGAAATTCCCTGCTCATAAATGACCTGGTGGATTATGTCGCTGAGCAAGGTGAATTAGCTGCCTATGGAGCAAAGCTGTTCATTGAAAACAGGGGAATTCCAGCTGAAAAGTGGATAAAACTTGAAAAAGGCAACAACGTCCGCTTAGCTGTTCCTCATTACTTAAGCGGCAAGAGAGATGTTTACATTTATGCAAGAGTTAGAAAGCCAATGGAGAATGTTGTACTTAACTTTCCAGAGATTGACAAAAAGATAAGGCTGCCTGTTGTGAGACCCGCAGAGATGCTCAGAATTAGGCTCAGGAAAGAGGAGATAGCGAAAGCTAAAGACAAGATTACAATGGAGGTGGTTCAGCAATGACCGTCTATAAGTTTACGTGCATCATCTGCCCGCTTAGCTGTGATATTGAAGTGAAGGTAGAGAACGGGGAGATTAAGGAAATCAAAGGTTACACATGCCCAAGGGGGAAAGAATGGGCTATCGAGGAGATTAAAAATCCCAAACGTGTAGTTATGAGCGTAATTAAAGTCAAGAACGGCAATATGCCAACGGTTTCTGTCAAAACCACCAAGCCAATTCCGAAAACAAAGATTCCAGAACTCATGAAGCTTTTGGCAGAGATTGAAGTTGAAGCACCGATAAAAGTTGGACAGATAATTCTTGAAAATCCTCTCGGCTTGGATACAAAGATAGTTGCGACAAGAGAGGTTGAGAGGGCTTAGCCCTCCTTATGGACAAAAGTACCTGTGCCTTTACTTCTTTATCCTTTTAAGATCTTCGGCCCATTTTGGAGGGTTATATTCGTAGGAGAATTTTATCGTATAGTCTCCTGTTGCATCTATGGTTTCATTGGAATATAGGTATGTTATCTTTGCATTGCTTTTCATTTTCAGCAGCAGTGGCTTTCCGTCCTTGTCTACTAAGAGAACGCCAGCTATGTTTTCCCTCACGAGCTTCCTCATCACGTTCATATATTCCTGAACTTCACTTGCATTGCCGGGATATGACTGCAATATGCTTGGTGTTGAAATGTATTGCCTGTATAGAACAAATTTAATCTCATACCTGTCCCCTTTTTTTGTTATCTCTGTGATGTTTGCCTTTGAAAGCAGATCCTTAACATTGAGGATTTCATCTCTGCTCTCGATGAATTTATTGAGTACTTGATCTCTGGGTAGATCCGGGTAATACTGTTCATATGCCTTGTAAATGTCATTAATGGTGAATGCCCATGCTCCATTGGTTTCCTTTCCGTTCTCGTTGGTTTCCATCTTTACATAGTTTTTTGATCCATCGAAATATTGCAGCATTTTTGTTCTTTGAAATTGACCATTGGAGTACGTTGCATTTATCTCTAACAGCTCAAAGAACTGCTTTTCTTGTCTGTTTATCCCCGAGTATATATAAACCACCCTTGTCAGCGATGGGTATCTCATTATCATCTTTTTCTCATATGTGTAGGTATCAACACTGTCAATTGCCTGTAAAATTGTTTCTTTGGTTGGTGGCTTTGAACCTTGGAGGCATCCTGAAAAACTCATGATCAAAATGACTGCAACAAGCAGCCCGAGTACTTTCTTCATTTTTTCTCAACCTCATAAACCCATTCCGGAAGCTGGTATTTATAGGTGACGGTTACGTTGTATTCAACATGTCTATGCATTGTAACATTTGCCGCCCGATATTTCTCAATAATTGACTTTTCCACCTTGAATTTTACAGGTAGAGATTTGTTATTAACCCACACAATGCCCGTTATGTTCTCTGTAACGTTTCTTCTCAGTGTATTTATGTAACCTTGTATTGCTTCGGAATTTTCTGCATTTGTGTTCAGAAATGTTGGGGCTTTCTCATAGTGTCTGGTAAGTGTGAACGTGATTTTGTAAAGCTCTCCATCATTTTCGATTGAGGTTATGGTCGCATTTTCAATCATTTTTTTCAAATTGTTCAGCACATCTTTAGTCTTCACAGTCATTTCAATAAACTCTTCTCTGCTCATATTCTTATAGTATATGCTCATATTTTTGTAAATCTCATCAATTGAGGCTTTTCCTCCCCGGGTGATGTTTTTCTCCGAATCTTCAACTCTGAAATAAACATATGAACCATCAAAATACTGCCACAGCTTAAAAGTGTACTCCTCAGTCTCTATTTTGGTGAACTCAAAAAATTGGAGGGTTCTTCTATCTATCCCAATAAAGCTGTATATGCGGTAAGTCCTGTTTCCAATTATCCCCTTTTCACTAAGCTCATGGGTGTAATCATCGACATTATTAAGTGCGTTTATAATTGAGACTTTTGTCGGCTGTTGAGTCTGTTGAATGCAATCAGATACTTTAACGGTGAGCAGTATTACGAAGACAAGACTTAACATCTTCTTCATTTTTCTGTCACCCTCCTGACCCATTCTGGCCTTTTATACTCGTAGAAAAAGCTGATTCTAAGGTCGTATTTTCTAATTGTTGAGTGGTTTTCGTTTGTCTGTGCTATTCTCATGGCACTGATTTCCGCTTCTATGGGAAGATTGTTCTTAATCAGCATTTTTCCATTCCCTTTATTTGTTATGTAGAGGACATTCCCAAAGTTGCTGTATCTTTTTTGGATTTTAAATGTAAATTCAATAAGATGTCCCTTATTTGTTTTCTCAATTTTTGTTATGTTGCTGTTTTCTAAGAGCTCCTTTATAAAATAAAGAGGATTTTTCATTGGATCACTTCCTTTGAGGATTTTCCATTTGAGGTCCTCTGGACTTGTTATGTTGGTGTTATCTTTGATGGAGTCAAAGTATTCTTGGAGAGTTTCAGTCACTTGAGAATCCTCAACAATCCTACCCCCAGCCTTCAGGATGTATGAGTAGTACAGTAAGTCCCCTAAAATAGTCTCATTTATGTATCTAACGGCTTTTTCTTCGTGTATCTCAATCTCCCAATAAGCTTCCTCTCTGCTGTAATAAAAGCCTCCGCGAATGTAACTTGTGAAATTGTTTATCATCTTACTCCCGCTATCTCTAAGCTCGCCCTGAAATTCATATCTATCAACATCTTCAATCGCTTTAGCAACACTCTCCTTAGTTGGAGGCTTTGTTGACATACAACCAAAAGCAAGTACCAACAAGCTCACTAAGATAAGAACAGCAAGACCTCTTTTCATATTCTCACCAAAATATATTAAACTGTGGAGTTTGATAAAGTTTTTGCTGAACAAAAGTAAAAGTTAAAGGATCTCAAACTTCTGAAGGAATATCCTGAGGTCTGTCTTAAAAGGCTCCTGAGCCTTGGAGATTTCTTTTTCCACAAGTTTTCTGAATCCTTCTTCATCGGAAATCTTGTCTTTTAGTTTGTTGACAGTTTCCTTCAGCCTATCATAGTATTCCACATAGGGTCTTGCTTCAAACAGTGCTTTTTCAATTTTCTTTTCAAGTCCCTCCATATCTCCTTCCTCCCACAAACCAGTACCACCACTGCTTTTCTAAGTCTTCCTTCTGTCCAAGCATTATAAAGTATCTAATTAGCGCCAAGTTCAGGAAGAGCAACATTATAACAAGTATGTAATATGATGGAACCGCTATTGCAAGGAACGCATAGTAATCCCAGATGAAATGCAGTAAAATTACCAGTGCAAAATAGTTGGTTACGCTGTGAATTTTGCCCTCTGCTTTAAGCCCATATCCAACGCCAACTATGGCACTCCATGTTGCGTGAGCGATTGGCGTTAAGAATGCCCTTGTTATAGTAGTTCCAACTCCATAACCGAGACCGTATAATAAATTCTCGGTAGCTGCAAAGCCCAATCCCGCAGCAACACCGTAAACAACACCGTCCATTATACCATCCATCTGACCTGCTTTGTAGGGCCATCTGATTGCAAGAGCTTTTGCAGGTTCTTCTACAATACCTGCAGTCAGAGCCAGATAGAATGCTGTAGCTGGGAAGATAGTGTAGCCAAAATTTACCTTTCCTGGAGTCAAAATACTCTCAATTATGAAAGCAACTATAACTGAAAGTGTGCCTCCGAGTATGAATGTCCCTATCACGTATCTCTTTGGTTCCGGTTCAAATTTATCCTCATGATAGAAGTACCATAACAACGCCAATGCAGGTGCATAGGCAAAAAAGATTATTGTGCTCAGCACATCCATGCTATCACCGAATTGAGTTCTGCTTTTAAGCTCTTAAATTTTCCTGAGAACTTCTCTAAGCTGCTTCATAGTACTGAAGTTTAAGAGTTCATCTTCAATTGGCACAACAACTTCTGCATCCTCGATGTTGAACTTCAGAAGGAATGGGGAAACAATCTCCCTTAGAATGTCATTTCCATATGCCCAAGGCGTAAAAGCGGGCAGAACAATGAGTTCCTCACTCAGCAAGAAGATAGGAGCTTTAATCAATGCTCCAACTTCATCCCTAAGCCTGATTGCGGGATGTTCATGTCCTATTATGAACTTGTTTCCCTCAACAATCTTATGCCCATGAACTATTTTCCATCCGCTGATTTCAAGCTCATCAACAGCTTCAACTCCCAATTCCTTAATCCACACTATTCCGACATCATGATTGCCCTTGACGACAACAATCTCGTTTACGAGCGGAGAAATTTCCTCAAAAAACGCTTTTAATTCGAGCTTCTCCCTCCTAAATGGGATGAAGGAGTGCTTTAAATCACCGTTTATAATTAGCCTTTTTGGTTTCTCTTTTTGAAGCATGGTTTTTAAGGAGCTTATCATTTCATGGAATGCTTTTGGCAAGTATGCCCCTTCTCTGGCTAAGCTTTCTTCATACCCTAAATGTAAATCGGCGATAATGATGTTGTTTCCAATTTTCAATGCCTTATTTGGGAGAGGCTGGGGTCTCATGGTAGACAATAGATTGCTTCGATTTTTAAACCTATTGAATTTTGTTAGGTGAGCAAAACATTTTTAAGTTCGAACTCTGAATTAGTATCAGGTGGGGAATTTGGCATACATTGGGTTTGCAAGGACGAATTTTGGTCCTTATGAAACATATGAAAGAATCCTCGAAGAACTGGGAAAAAGGGGATTTGACATAACTTTTTCCAAGCATCATTGGATGGGGGATGCCCCGTTTGGCCTGATAATTGCGGATAGTGACAAAGGAAAAATAGCAGTTAGATGGTCGCTGGGAAAGGAGTTTGAGCTTAAGCTGGAAGAAGTAAGCGACGAAGATTGGGATGAATTCATTGAAGATACCCTTGAATACCTAAGTGGAGATTGATCATTTTAACTTCCTTTCCTGCTTAATCCTTTCAATTACATCAAATAAGCTCCATAAGTCTCTAATTACATGCAAATGGGGGATTTGAGCTAAGATTTCCTCCTTTACGTATTTTGCTGTTGGTGGAAAATAATACCACACATACTCTGTGTTCTCGTCTCCTCTGCCTATAAAGCGCCAAGGTTTGTCGTCCACCCATACAAAAATTTCATCTCCATATTTTTCCCTAACCAGTGAAAATGCTTCACAGAGAGTAATGTCTCTTCCGAAGATTATAACATCATCGAAAAGATCATAAAATCCGCTAACTTTTAAGCGGTATTCTTTCATGCCGTCTATGAAGTCTTCGGCTGAGAATGATATCACTATGTGTCCTTCTTCCTTCAGCTTTTTCAAAAGTTCCTTTGCGTTGTCAAGTTCTTTTGTTAGCTTTGCCCTCTCCTCAAACCACGTTCTGAAAAACTTAAACTTGAAGATAAACGGCTGTTTTATTTTCCCACCATGTTTTCCAAAGCGAGGTCTTTCAAGGTATTCCTCAATTTTTGTCAGGACTTTAGCCCAGAATTCTTTAAATGGAAGCCAGCGAAAGTGTTTTTCTAAAGCTCTTTTAAATGCTTCTTCAATTACCGAATAGCTGTCAACTAAGGTGCCATCAAAGTCAAACGCAACTATCACTTTCTATCACCTGGTCAGGTATCCGTTGCTCCATCCATTAAAAGTTTATCTCATATCACAAAGCATATATTCTATAGACGGGAAATATTTAGATGATCATTTAAAAAGGTGATGCCAATGGGAAAGCAGTATCTCCCTAATCTGGCACATAAAGAGGAAATGCTTAAGGAGATTGGATTTGACAGTATTGATGAGCTTTTCTCGGATGTTCCAAGAGAAGTAATGCATGAGTTCAATCTTCCAGAAGGGAAGAGCGAATACGAAGTGTTTTTAGAGATGAATCAAGTTCTCAACAAGAACAAGACGGTCCTGGAAATGCCATCGTTTTTAGGGGCTGGGACATATTTCCACTATGTTCCAGCACACGTTAAGTACCTCATAGAGAGGAGTGAATTTCTGACAGCTTATACACCCTATCAGGCAGAGATCAGTCAGGGAATGCTCCAGGCACTCTTTGAGTACCAAAGCTTGATAGCAGAGCTTGTAGGTTTGGAGATTGTAAATGCCTCGATGTACGACTGGGGAACTGCCTTAGGTGAAGCAGCATTAATGGCGGCAAGGGTTACCAAAAAGAATAAGTTCGTAGTTCCAAAACACATGAGCCCGGAGAGAAAGAAAGTCCTTGAGACATATGTCGCTGGGGCTGGGATGGAGATAGTTTATGTGGACTGGAACGAGAAGGGGCAGATTGACTTAGAGAAGCTCAAAGAGAATGTTGAAAATGCCGCAGGAGTTTATATTGAGATGCCAAACTTTTTCGGACTAATTGAAGAGAACATCGTTGAGGTTGGTGAAATTGCTCATGACAGCAGAGCTCTATTTGTCGTTGGAGTTGATCCAACAATTCTTGGGATAGTTGAAGCTCCCGGCGAATTGGGTGCGGATGTTGTGATTGGTGAGGCAGCTTTCTTTGGAAACCCAATGAATTTCGGCGGCCCAAGGGCAGGAATTTTTGCGACAAGGAATGATAGGAAGCTTATCAGGCAGATGCCAGGAAGGATCATAGGAATGACAAAAGATGCCGATGGAAAGAGGGCCTTCGTAATGACACTCCAGACAAGAGAGCAGCACATTAGGAGAGCAAAGGCAACATCGAACATCTGTTCAAATGAAGCCCTTGTGGCAGTTGCAGCAGCGATACACTTAGCTTCACTTGGTCCTCAAGGTCTGAGAAAGCTTGGAGAGATAATCCTCAAAAACACTGCATACTTCAAGAAGAGAATAAGCGAAGTTGCTGAGTTGCCTTTTGATGGAATTAACTTCAAAGATGTTCTTGTGCAATTTGAGGTGCCTTATGATGTGATTCACGAGCGCTTATTAGAAAAGAACATTCATGGCGGTTATTACGTCAAGCCACACTTCCCAGAGCTTGGCGAGAGTGCATTATTTGCAGTGACTGAAACAACAAGAAAGGAATGGATTGAGAAGCTTATAGTTGCGTTGAAAGAAATAATAGCCGAGGCCGAGCTGTGAGGTGATGAAAATGTACAGACAAGCTAAATGGGACGAACCTTTAATATTTGAACTCTCAAAGCCTGGAAGAATTGGCTTTTCACTTCCAGAACCAATTGAGGATGTTGAAGTTGACATTCCTGAAAAGCTCAAGAGAAAGAAGCTTGAGCTGCCAGAGTTGAGTGAGCCTGAGGTTGTTAGACACTACACAAGACTGAGCGAGATGAACTATGGTGTTGACAGTGGAATGTATCCTCTTGGCTCTTGTACAATGAAATACAATCCTAAGATAAATGAGGAAATTGCTGGGCATCCAAAGGTTGCATTTATACACCCATATCAGGATGAAAGAACAGTCCAAGGTGCTTTGCAAATAATGTGGGAGCTTGAACAGTGGCTTAAGGAAATCACAGGTATGGATCGCTTTACGCTACAGCCAGCCGCTGGAGCCAACGGTGAGTTTACCGGAGTTATGATCATCAGAGCTTACCATCTCGACCGCGGTGAGACACAGAGGAACGAAATAATTGTTCCGGACTCAGCTCATGGAACAAATCCGGCATCAGCGGCAATGGCTGGCTTTAAAGTCATTGAAATTCCGTCGAACGAGCAGGGAATGGTCGATTTAGAGGCTTTGGAGAATGCCGTGAGTGAGAGGACAGCCGGATTGATGCTCACAAATCCAAACACTCTGGGAATTTTTGAGGAGGATATCTTGGAGATCGCAAAGATAGTTCACAAAGCTGGAGGACTGCTCTACTATGATGGAGCAAACTTAAACGGCATTCTCGGAAAGGTTAGACCTGGAGACATGGGCTTTGATGTTATTCACGTCAATTTGCACAAAACCTTCTCAACCCCTCACGGTGGCGGCGGACCAGGGGCTGGACCTGTTGGTGTTAAAGACTTCCTGAAGGACTATCTCCCGGTGCCGGTTGTTGAATACGACGAAGAGAACAACCGCTATTACCTTAACTACGACTTGCCGAAGAGCATTGGAAAGGTGAAGGAGTTTTACGGTAACTTTGCCGTTCTGGTTAGGGCATTGACGTATCTCAAGATAATGGGCAAGAACGGGCTTAAGGCTGTAAGCGAGATCGCTGTGCTAAATGCCAACTATCTAACGCAGAAGCTCAAGGGAACAAGAGGCTACGCACTGCCTCACAAGGAGCTTAGAAAGCACGAAGTAGTCTTTAGCGCGGAGCCCATGAAGAAAGAGACTGGAGTCAAAGCCCTTGATGTGGCCAAGAGATTGCTTGATCACGGCTTACACGCGCCGACAATTTACTTCCCACTGATTGTGCATGAAGCTTTGATGATTGAGCCCACTGAAACGGTAACCAAGGAAGACCTTGACTATTACGTTGAAGTTCTCAAGAAGATCAGCGAAGAAGCTTATAGCAATCCCGAAGTAGTTAAGAGCGCTCCGCACAATACAGCGGTTAGAAGGGTTGACGATGTTTTGGCAGCAAAGAGGCCTGTCATAACTTGGAGAATGTACAAGCAGCTTAAAGAGAAGGGAGAGATTGACATTTGATGTTCTTCTCCCTTTGCTTATTTTTATGTTCTTAGGTTTAAACAGCGATTACTAATAGTGCGAGTTCGCTTTTGAAAACAGTCAACAGCTTATGATCAAACTTTCATCAGCTGGCTTATCAAGCAAAGATTGACTAAAGAGTAAACTCCTATCTAACTATTAGAGAAAATCTCCATACTTGAAAAGCGAACAATTTTAAAAGTGACATTATAGATCTTGGTCAGACTTTTGCCAGAAAAGTTTGCTGGTGGGCCCGCGGGGCTTCGAACCCCGGACCACGCGGTTATGAGCCGCGCGCTCTGACCAGGCTGAGCTACGGGCCCATAAAACTGTTGGCGCCGCCGCCCCGACTCGAACGGGGGACCACGCGGTTAACAGCCGCGCGCTCTACCAACTAAGCTACGGCGGCACAGCCCAATGATAGAGATACGAGGATGATTTATAAAGATTACGGTGCTCTTAAATTCAGCGAAAACTTTATATATCTACCGAAACTTTTCTTCATTCGGTGCCCCGGTGGCTCAGCCTGGGAGAGCGGCGGACTTGTAATCCGCAGGTCCCGGGTTCAAATCCCGGCCGGGGCTCCAGTCTTTTGGCTTGGGGCCGTGGGGTAGCTTGGTCTATCCTGCCGGCTTTGGGAGCCGGCGACCCGAGTTCAAATCTCGGCGGCCCCACCAGTTTTAATGCCCCGGTGGCTCAGCCTGGTGGAGCGGCCGCTTGGTAAGCGGCAGGTCGCGGGTTCAAACCCCGCCCGGGGCTCCATTCTGCGGTTTTAATGAGCCCGATGATATTTAAGCCTGTAGAATGCCCATCCATGTTCATCAATGTGGGTTTTCGGCTATAAGAACCCTTCTTAAACTTTACGCAAGGAATATAAACCCTATCTCCGATTTATCTCACGAAAAGCTTATATACCCAAAGCGAAAGCTGGAGGTAGTGAGAGATTATACTTTCTAAAAATTCTAAGGGGGCAATTCTCGGTGGCGGCGAAAAAGGAGTTTAATATATTTGATCATGAATTAGTTCCTGAACACAGAGTATTAAGCGAAGAAGAAAAGGAGGAACTGCTTAAAAAATACAGGATAAAGATTTCCCAGTTACCCCAGATAAAGGCTAAAGATCCGGCTGTTGTGGCATTAGGAGCAAAGCCGGGAGATATAATTGAAATCAAGAGAAAAAGTCCAACTGCAGGTGTTTACTATTACTACAGGATTGTTGTTGAGGATTGAATTTTTGAGGTGAGAACATGAGAGGTCCAACTGTTGTTGAGGTTACTCCGGATGACCTTTGGAGCGTTATGGAAAGTTATTGGAATGAAAAAGGACTTGTCAGGCAGCATCTTGACTCTTATAATGCATTTATAGACCACGGAATGCAAGAAGTCATCAATGAATTTGGCGGCATAAAGCCAGATATCCCAAACTTTGAAGTTAAGTTCGGAAAGATAAGACTTGGGGAGCCGGAATTCCAGGAGGCACAGGGTCAAAGAAAGCCACTTTATCCGATGGACGCAAGGATAAGGAACCTCACTTATGCTGCTCCGATATATCTTGAAATGATCCCAGTCGTTAACGGCATTGAGCAGGAACCCGTTGAGGTCAGGATAGGAGAGCTCCCGATAATGCTTAAGTCAAAGGCATGCAGGCTCTACGGGAAGAGCGAAGAGGAATTAATAAAGCTTGGAGAGGATCCGAAAGATCCAGGTGGTTACTTTATTATTAATGGGTCAGAGAGAGTTATTGTATCTATTGAAGACTTGGCTCCAAACAGAACCTTAGTTGAGAAAGATGAAAGACAAGATAAGGTTGTTGCAAAGTGCTTTTCATATAGACATGGCTACAGAGCTCTGATTGCTGTGGAGAGAAGAAAGGATGGCTTGCTTTACGTTTCTATACCCAATGTTCCTGGTGTTGTCAAGTTCGTTTATGTAATGAGGGCCCTTGGTCTTGAGAGTGATAAGGAAATCGTTGATGCAATAAGTGATGATCCAAGGATACAGCAGGTTCTTTTCGACAACCTTGAGGATGCAAGCGATATTCAGACCCAAGAAGAGGCTTTGGATTACATTGGTAAGAAAGCCCTTCCAGGGCAGCCAAGAGAGTACCGGCTAAGGAGGGCAGAGTCAATAATTGACAACAACCTCTTGCCTCACATGGGAGTTAGACCGGAGGACAGAATTAAGAAAGCGTATTATCTTGGCATGATGGCACTCAAAGTGCTTGAGCTTTCACTTGGTCTGAGAGGAGAAGACGACAAAGATCACTATGCCAACAAGAGGCTTCGTTTGGCTGGAGATCTGCTTAGAGACCTGTTCAGAGTTGCATTCGGTCAGCTTGTTAAGGACATGCAGTATCAGCTGACCAAGACCTATCAGCGGAAAGGAGAGAAATACGTTTTTGAAAACGTTCAGAGATTTGTGAGAAATTCTGTGAGACCGGACGTTCTTACGGAGAGGATTGAGCACGCCTTAGCAACAGGCGCCTGGCCTGGTGGAAGAACTGGTGTCAGCCAGCTTTTGGATAGAACAAACTACATGTCAACTCTCTCACACCTGAGAAGGGTCACCTCACCGCTGAGCAGAGACCAGCCGCACTTCGAGGCAAGAGATCTGCACGGAACCCACTGGGGAAGAATCTGCCCAACTGAAACGCCAGAAGGTCCAAATTGTGGTCTTGTTAAGAACTTAGCATTGATGGCTCAGATCACAACTGCTATTCCAGAGGAAGAGGTTCTCAAGTACCTGAGGAAGCTCGGCATTGTTTCAATTGAAGAGAGGAGACCAAACCCACATGTCTGGAGAGTATATCTTAATGGTGTGCTGATTGGGACGGTTGAGGATGGCATAGCTTTGGTAAACAGGATTAAAGCCGACAGAAGGGCTGGCAAGATTAGCGATGTCATAAACGTTGCATACTATGATGACGTCAGGGAAGTTTACATTAACAGCGATGACGGTAGAGTTAGAAGACCTCTTATCGTCGTTGAGAACGGTGTTCCAAAGCTTACAAAGGAGCACGTTGAAGGAATAAAGAATGGAACGCTTACATGGAGCGATCTAATTAAAATGGGTGTCATCGAGTATCTCGATGCGGAGGAAGAAGAAAATGCATACGTTGCAACCTGGCCGTGGGAAGTCACAAAAGAACACACCCACTTAGAGCTGATGCCCGCTGCAATCCTTGGTATTCCTGCATCACTCGTTCCCTATCCAGAGCACAACGCAGCTCCAAGAAACACCTATGGAGCGGGTATGGCTAAGCAGAGCCTGGGTTTAGGATGGGCTAACTTCAGAATCAGAGTTGACACCAGAGGACACCTCTTGCACTATCCACAGATCCCACTTGTCAACTCAAGAATAATGAAGGCTGTCGGTTTTGAGGAGAGACCTGCTGGTCAGAACTTTGTCGTTGCTGTCCTCAGCTACCAGGGTTACAACATGGAAGATGCCATCGTGATCAATAAGGCATCAATTGAGAGGGGATTGGCGAGATCAACATTCTTCAGAACATATGAGGCTGAGGAGAAGAAGTACCTTGGCGGTCAAACGGATAAGTTTGAAATTCCAGACCCAACTGTTAGGGGATACAGGGGAGAGAAGTACTACAGACACTTGGATGAGGATGGTATAATCTTCCCAGAGTCAAAGGTCAGTGGTAAGGATGTTCTTGTTGGTAGAACTTCACCGCCGAGGTTCCTTGAAGAGCAGAGCGGATTGGGTGGAATAATCCTTCAGGAGAGGAGGGAGACAAGCATAGCTGTAAGGCCAAGTGAGAAGGGTGTAGTTGATAAAGTCATAATTACTGAGACTGGAGATGGAACCAAGCTCGTTAAAGTTACCGTTAGAGACCTTAGGATTCCAGAGCTTGGAGACAAGTTCGCAAGCAGACATGGACAGAAGGGTGTTATAGGCTTAATCGTTCCACAAGAGGACATGCCGTGGACAGAGAGCGGAATAGTCCCTGATCTCATAGTCAACCCACACGGTATTCCATCTCGTATGACTGTCGGACAGCTCATTGAAGCAATTGGTGGAAAGGTTGCATCTCTTAAGGGAAGGAGAATTGATGGAACGGCATTCATTGGAGAGCCAGAAGAGAAGCTTAGAAAAGAGCTCGAGGAGCTCGGATTCAAGCACAGCGGAAGGGAGATCATGTATGATGGAATTACTGGGAGGAGATTAGAGGCAGACATCTTTATCGGTGTCATCTACTACCAGCGTTTGCACCACATGGTCGCCGATAAGATGCACGCTCGTTCAAGAGGTCCAGTGCAGGTTCTTACAAAGCAGCCAACTGAAGGTAGGGCAAGGGAAGGTGGTCTTAGATTCGGTGAGATGGAAAGAGACGTTCTCATTGGGCACGGTGCTGCAATGCTCCTTGTGGAGCGTCTATTGGAGGAGAGCGACAAGACAGAGGTCTGGGTCTGTGAGACCTGTGGTCACTTAGCGTTAGAAGATAAGAGAAGGGGACAAGTGTACTGTCCAGTATGTGGAGAGACTGAAAAGATAAGTAAAGTTGAGATGAGCTACGCATTTAAGCTGTTGCTGGACGAGCTTAAGGCTATGGTGATAAGGCCTGCTTTGAGATTAAAGGAGAGGGTGTGAGAGCGATGCAGTCAATTAAAAAGGTTATCGGTTCAATTGAGTTTGGTATCCTTTCCCCTCAAGAGATTAGAAAGATGAGCGCTGCCGAAATTACAGTTCCAGACACTTACGATGACGATGGCTATCCAATAGAAGGAGGACTGATGGACAAGCGCTTGGGCGTTATTGATCCGGGTCTGAGATGTGAAACCTGTGGTGCAAGATACGGTGATTGCCCTGGCCACTTTGGACACATTGAGCTCGCTCGTCCAGTAATTCACGTTGGATTTGCCAAGACAATCTACCGCATCCTGGAAAGCACTTGTAGGGAATGTGGCAGGATAAAGCTCACCGACGAAGAAATTGAGGAGTACATGAAGAAGTTTGAGCTGATCGGTGATAGGAAGAAAACAAAAGACAAGCTCATCAAAGAGATTCACAAGAAGGCAAAGGAAAGAATGGTCTGTCCCCACTGTGGTGCTCCACAGTTCCCACTGAAGTTTGAGAGGCCAACGATTTATTGGGAACTCAGAAGGGATGAGCAGGGTAACGAGTACAAGCACAGAATGATGCCCACTGAAGTCAGAGATAGACTTGAGAAGATTCCCGACAGGGATTTGCCTCTTCTTGGTCTTCATCCTGAAAAATCTCGTCCGGAATGGATGGTTCTCACGGTTCTGCCCGTTCCTCCTGTCACTGTAAGACCATCCATCACCTTAGAGAGCGGTATAAGAGCTGAGGATGATTTGACTCACAAGCTGGTTGATATCATTAGAATCAACAACAGACTTAAGACTAACATTGAAGCTGGTGCACCTCAGCTGATTATTGAGGACCTCTGGGATCTCCTCCAGTACCACGTTACCACCTACATCAACAACGAAACCTCGGGCGTTCCTGCTGCGAAGCACAAGAGCGGACGTCCATTAAAAACCTTAGCGCAGAGATTGAAAGGCAAGGAAGGAAGATTCAGAGGAAACCTCAGCGGTAAGCGTGTCAACTTTTCAGCAAGAACCGTTATTTCTCCAGATCCAATGCTCAGCATCAATGAAGTTGGTGTTCCCTTGGCAATTGCTATGGAGCTGACAGTTCCTGAAAAGGTTACAGACTTCAACATTGAGAAGCTCAGAAAAATGGTTTTGAATGGTCCAGAAAAGTATCCGGGAGCGAACTATGTAATTGATCCGCAGGGAAGAAGGATTAGACTCATGGAGAGCAACAGAGAAACAATTGCAGAGATGCTCGACATAGGTTGGACGGTGGAGAGGCACTTAATGGATGGGGATATTGTCCTCTTTAACAGACAGCCTTCTCTGCACAGAATGAGTATCATGGCTCACCGCGTTAGGGTAATGCCTTACAAAACCTTCCGCCTCAACTTGGCAGTATGTCCGCCTTACAACGCTGATTTTGATGGAGACGAAATGAACCTCCACGTTCCACAGACAGAGGAAGCACAAGCTGAAGCAAGGATTTTAATGGAAGTGCAGAACCACATAATTTCACCAAGATATGGAGGACCAATCATCGGTGGAATTCAGGATCACATCTCGGGTGGATATCTGCTTACAAGGGAGGGAGCATACTTCACAAGGAGCGAAGTTGAGCAGATGCTCATGTTTGCTGGTGTTGACATTGACAAGCTTCCAGAGCCGGATAAAGTTGAGGATGGTATTGAATACTGGAGCGGAAAGACAATATTCTCCCTCCTCCTTCCAGATGACCTAACAATATGGTACAGAAATAAGCTCTGTGACGACCCAAGCAAGTGCGAGCCGCTTGAAAAGCTCATTGAAGAAAAGCTCCTTCCGGATCCAGAAGAAGTTAGGAAACTGGCATATGATGGATTCGTTTACATTCAAAACGGTAAATTGTTAAGCGGTGCAATTGACAAAAAGGCTTACGGTAGAGAGGATGGCAAGATCCTTGACATAATAGTTAGAGAGTACGGCGTTGAGAGGGCGAGACAGTTCCTTGATCAGGTTACAAAGCTCGCAATCTGGGTGATAACGCACAAGGGCTTCACAACGGCAATTGATGATGAGGACTTGCCTGAGGAAGCAATGGACAGGATTAAGGAGATTATCAGGGAAGCTGAGGAGAGAGTAAAGAGACTCATTGAGGCTTACAAAGCTGGAGAGCTTGAGCCACTGCCCGGTAAGACTCTTGAGGAAACACTGGAGAGCAAAATCATGGCAGTCTTGGCTGAGGCGAGAGACAACGCCGGTAAAGTCGCCGAACAGTACCTTGGTATGAACAACTTCGCAGTTATCATGGCAAAAACCGGTGCAAGAGGTAAGATACTCAACATCACGCAGATGGCAGCTTTACTCGGTCAACAGTCAATCAGAGGTAAGCGTTTGTACAGGGGTTATAGAGGAAGAGTGCTAAGTCACTTTAAGCCTGGCGACTTAGGTGCGAGAGCGAGGGGATTTGTTATCAATTCATACAAGAGCGGACTGACACCACAGGAATATTTCTTCCATGCAATGGGTGGTAGAGAAGGGCTGGTTGATACAGCAGTCAGAACAGCCCAGAGCGGTTACATGCAGCGTAGATTGATCAATGCTCTGCAGGACCTTAAAGTCGACTACGACGGAACGGTTAGAGACCCAACTGGAATAATCGTCCAGTTCCGCTATGGTGAGGATGGTGTTGACCCAATGAAGAGCTGGCAAGGGAAAACTGTTGATATCGACAGAATTATTGTGAGGTCTCTGATTAAATTGAGGGCAAACAGCAAGTGAGGTGATTTGGATGGTTGCTCCTTCCACTATTAAATCTTTAATTGAGAAGAATGCTCCTCATCTTCCCGAGAAAACCAAGGAAGAGCTTTATGAGAAGCTTGTCAAGTACAACGAAAAGTACAAGCTCAAGAAGAAGGAAGTTGAGGCGATTATAGAGGAAGTTGTTAAAGAATATGAAAACGCTGTGGTTGAACCCGGTGAGGCAATTGGTACTGTGGCTGCTCAGTCTATTGGTGAGCCTTCAACACAGATGACGCTTAACACTTTCCACTATGCTGGTGTCGCTGAGATCAACGTTACCCTTGGTCTGCCAAGAATCATTGAGATTGTTGATGCAAGGAAAAATCCCTCAACACCAATCATGACGGTTTATCTTGATGAGGAGCATCGCTATGATAGGGAAAAGGCATTAGAAGTTGCGAGAAAGATTGAGGGGACTACTTTAATTAATTTGGCCCAGAGCATGACAATGGACATTCTTAACATGGAGTTTGTTGTTGAGATTGATCCAGAGCGCTTGGAGAGAAGCGGTTTAACAATGGAGAAGATTAAAAAGAAGCTTGAAAGCTCGTTCAAGACAGCTGAATTTGAAGTTGATGGATATACGCTTATAGTGAGGCCCAAGAAGGCGGAGAAGCTTTCCGACTTAAGAAGGATTGCCGAAAAGGTTAAAAGCCATCGCTTAAAAGGTCTCTCAGGCGTTGGAAAAACTATAATCCGCAAAGAGGGCGATGAGTACGTTATCTACACAGAGGGCTCAAACTTCAAGCAAGTACTGAAGGTTCCAGGTGTCGATCCAACAAGAACAAGAACAAACAACATCCACGAAATCGCAGAAGTTCTGGGAATTGAAGCAGCGAGAAATGCAATCATTGAGGAGATTGTAAATACTATGCAGGAGCAAGGTCTTGAAGTAGATGTGAGACATATCATGCTCGTCGCTGATATAATGACCCTTGATGGGATCGTTAGACCCATCGGAAGGCATGGTGTTGTTGGGGACCCGGCGAGCGTATTAGCAAGGGCAGCTTTCGAGATAACCGTTCAACATCTGTTTGAAGCCGCTGAAAGGGGAGAAGTTGACCCCTTAAACGGTGTCGTTGAAAATGTCCTCATCGGACAGCCTGTTCCAGTTGGAACAGGCATAGTTAGGCTCGCTATGAGGTTACCATTAAAACCAATAGAAGAAGAGTAGGAGGTGTGATTAATGGATGTAGCTTTCGAGCTTAGAAAGGCTCTCGAAACAGGAAAGGTAGTCATCGGTTCAAACAAAACTGTAAAATTAGCCAAGATCGGTGGTGCAAAGCTTATCATCGTTGCAAAGAATGCGCCGAAGGAAGTTAAGGACGATATTTACTACTATGCCAAGCTCAGCAATATACCAGTCTATGAATACGAAGGAACAAGCGTTGATCTGGGAACTGTCCTCGGTAAGCCATTTGTAGTGGCATCCTTAGCTATAGTAGATCCGGGAGAAAGCAACATTTTAGCCTTAGCTGGGGGTAAGCAGTGATGCCCCTGAAGTTAAATACCGACCAGATCAAGTATATTGCCCTCTTTGAGAGCTTCACAGGAGCTACAGTGCTTGACTGCATTATAGATCAAGACAGAAACCGCCTGATCTATGTTATAAAGAAGGGCGAGATGGGATTGGCTTTAGGGAAGAGGGGAATGAACGTTAGGAGAATACAGAGCATGCTTGGAAAGGAGATTGATCTCATCGAGCACTCAGAGAATCCAGAAGAGTTTCTCAGGAACATTTATAAAACAATGGGCGTAAGAGTTAAAAAAGTCCACATAACTGAAAAGAAGAATGGTAAAAAGGTCGCCCTCCTTGATGTTAATCAGAGGGATAAGCCGAGGGCGATCGGTAGAGGCGGTCATAATATAAATCTCGTTAAGGAATTAATGGAGAGACACCATGGAATTGAAGATGTGGTCATAATTTGAGGTGATGATCATGCCTGGAAAGAAAGCACCATATGGAGAATTTGCTGGAAGAAAGCTCAAGCTCAAGAGAAAGAAGTTCAGATGGAGCGATATCACATTCAAGAGAAGAGTGCTTAGACTCAAGGAGAAGAGCGATCCCCTTGAGGGTGCTCCACAAGCAAGAGGAATTGTCCTTGAGAAGATTGCCGTAGAGGCAAAGCAGCCCAACTCTGGAATGAGAAAGGCAGTTAGAGTTCAGCTCATCAAGAACGGTAAGGTCGTTACAGCCTTCTGTCCTGGTGATGGAGCTATTAACCACATTGACGAGCACGATGAGGTAATCATCGAGGGTATCGGTGGTCCAAAGGGTGGTTCAATGGGTGACATCCCAGGAATTAGATACAAGGTCGTTAAGGTCAACAGAGTTTCACTCAAAGAATTGGTTAAGGGTAGAAAGGAGAAGCCAAGAAGGTGATGCTCATGGCAAAGCCATTACAAGAGAGATTTTTCATCCCAAAGGACTTGAAGGTCTTTGGAAAGTGGAGCACTGAGGATGTCGTTGTAAACGACCCATCACTCAAGCCATACATCAACCTTGAGCCTCGCTTGTTGCCCCACACTCATGGAAGACACGCAAAGAAGCCCTTTGGTAAAGCTAACGTTCACATTGTGGAGAGACTCATCAACAAGGTCATGAGAAGCGGTGCATCAAGTTATAAAGTAGCGGGGCACTTCATGAGAAGAGAACACCGCTCGTTGATGAGCAAAAAGATGAAGGCTTATGAGGTCGTCAAGGAGGCATTTGAGATCATTGAGAAGAGAACAAAGCAGAACCCAATCCAAGTTCTCATCAGGGCTATCGAAAATGCCGCTCCAAGAGAGGACACAACAACTGTTATGTTTGGTGGTATCAGATATCACGTTGCCGTTGATATCTCACCATTGAGAAGGCTTGATGTTGCTTTGAGAAACATTGCATTAGGCGCATCTGCAAAGTGTTACAGAAACAAGATGAGCTACGCTGAAGCACTTGCAGAGGAAATCATTGCAGCAGCAAACAAGGACACAAAGAGCTACGCTTACAGCAAGAAGGAAGAAATCGAGAGGATTGCACAGTCCTCAAGGTGAGGGCTGTTTTTATTTCCCTCACTTTTCTATATCACCTGATCTTAAATTCACGAGATGCAGTGTTTGAGGATATTACGTTAAGAGGCTTTTTCCAACCATCTCTTTGGGCTTCTCAATTCCGAAGAAAGTTAAAACCGTTGGAGCTATGTCCATAAGACATGCATTCTCAATATTGACATTCTCAAATCCCCATAAAATTAATGGAACTTTCACAACTTGTTCATTCATTGAGCCGTGCATGCCCTTAACCCAGTAGCTTGTCCCCTTAATGCCTTTACACTTCGCATGGCTGCAGAACCAGTATCCCTCTTTAGCTGAAACCATCAGCTCTCCACTGTTCGGTGTATTTAGGTGAGGCAAATCATCTCTGAAAAAGACGTGCTTAACTCCTGGGGCTTTTAGTAAAACTTGATAGGCTTCTTCAGCTTGATTCGGATCTTTCAGATAGATATGCACTCCCCCACCTGAAGAAACACGGAGTGTTTCAATACCATGCTTCTTCAAATAAGTCTTGAGGTTCACCCAGGTGTGAACGTTCTCCTGCCCGTGGTCTGCAAAGATAATGAAAGCGTATTCATCTTTTAAACGCTTCCAAATCAGCTTGAGCATCTCGTCAACGGTTTTTACAGCTTTTAGAGCCTCTTCGCTCTTAATACCGTAATCGTGCTGCATTCCATCAATTGAGCAGAAGTGAACCAGCAATAGATCTGGCTTGCATTCCTCATAAAGGTATAATGCTGACTGTGCAACCCATACGTCTTTCCTCCAATCCCTTCCATGCTGTCTGTAAAGCTTGTCATCACTGAAGAATGGTGGAAAAATCCTCACGTTGGTTCCGCTGAAAGGTGGCATTGTATAGCCGCTGACAGAGGCACTCCTTATTCCTTTTTCCCTGAGAATATCAACAATTGTTCTTGCCTTTATCACCTTATGGGGATTAAATGCAACCTCATAATCGTAGAAGTTTATCTTCCTGTCAGATAGGCGGTCATAGTAGCCATTCTCAACAACACCGTGGTCTTTTGGATAAACGCCAGTCATTACAGAGGTGTGGACTAAGTCAGTGAGAGTGGGAAAGATGGAGTCAACTACCTCAAAGGATCCCTCTTCAATCAAACTGCGGAGGAAGGGCATGTGCTTAAGATTGTAAACTCCATTCCCATCGAGACTTATTAAAGCAAGCTTTTCTCTCATAAAAGCACCTCAATTAGCTGTCAGCCTGACGTGCAGTCATCACCACTCAGACCTAGCGAACTTCATCATCTACGGGATTTCTTAGATACCATAAAATTAAAAGTTTTTCAAAAATTCATCGAGTGTCATCTGTTTCTTCCGCATCTTTAAGAGCCAGCTCTTCTCGAGATATTTCTCAAGAGGGTGCTCTAAGAGCTTTTTAACTTCGTTTAAAGCCTCCTGCAGTGTGTCGAATTTCCCAACTGGGTTTTTCAGTGCCTTTTTAACTCCCAATCTAATCTGCCATACTCCAACAGGAGCATAATATTTCGGGGTCACTTCTCTGAATACTAAAATCCTTGCTTGCCTTTTTCTATTCCTTAGGAATTCAAGAACACTTAAGCGAGCCGCATAGTAGGCGCCGGTTGTTTCTTCAGCATACCCTCTGATGCCCCTCCAATCTTCATAGTCATGAATCACTTGGGGCTCTTCGCTTCCAAACAGCGAGCCCTTGAGCCACACCTCTAAGAGCTCAAATGCATAGCTCTCCGGCATCAAAAGCACAGCGTATCTGTTCCCAAGGAATTCGTAAAAGTAAAGCTCGAACTCGTTTATTGTGTCATATTTTAGAATCTCTTTTCTCAAATGCTTTCCAATGGTGTCTTGAACTGCTGTGATGCTCCATCTCGTTGGCACAAGCTTTCTGCTAATCCCCAACAAACCAGCTGAAAGCAATCGTATAATGTAATATTCGTCAAATTCCCAAGTGTAAAGCTTTATAATGGCTTCTTCAGCCTTTAATTCATCGCTTACAACATAGTCGATCTTCCTTGGGATTCTTGGATTTTCTGTAAGTTCAAAGTCTAAGAGTTCAGCCTTTGGTCCAACTGGTGGGGCAAACTCATTTGGCAGAACTTTTAAAATTGGCTTTCTCTTGAGAAGAATTTCGCTATCTACTGGTCTTATTGACATTGCCAACTCTTGAATTTCGCTCAGAATTCGCTGGCTTTTGCTCACTTTTACATCAGCCTTCGTTTCTCCCATAACCAAAAGCGAGCGGTATTTGAGAATGTCATTTATTGTTTTGTTTTCCCATTTAAGGGGGTTGTCAAGATAAGATGTGTTTCCTTCAATTGGCGGCACAAGGGGGCCAATTCTAACCCTTGGATATCCAAACTCCCCAACGAATATACTTGGCGGTGAAGAGCCAAAAATTTCCCTTCTGTTTACAATTCTCTCGACACTTTTAACTACCCTAAATCTCTCAAGAATTGGGCATGTGGGTCGCCCACAGAGTAATTTACGACCTTTGCATAATGCACATAGCCTTGAGTTAAAGAGCTGCATCATTATTAGTTTATGCACTGGTATTTATAATTGCCCCCTCCAAAAAGCTTAAATACCCACTGCTTATGAGTAATAACCGTGCCGCGGTAGCCTAGCCTGGTAGGGCGCCGGCCTGCTAAGCCGGTGGGCGTGGTCCCTCCGGGGTTCAAATCCCCGCCGCGGCGCCAGCCTTGCTTCTCTGGGTCAAATGCCGGGATAGCCTAGAGGTGAGGCGGGGGACTGCAGATCCCCTTTACGGGGGTTCGAATCCCCCTCCCGGCTCCATAAAACTTTTTCTAATAAAAAAGTTCGATCAAAGTTTGTTTTGTCTTTGTGTTTTTCTTAAAGTGGAGTTTCTTTAGATTGGCGTATTTTCAGGTCTTCACTAAAAAGCGTCCTATGAACGCAAGAAGAAAAGAGACTGCTTACTTAAAATGCTGCATCTCAAATAACTTTTAATCCAGATCCAGTTAAAGGCAACAGTACTTTTGAACCTTTTTCAAATTCACCTCTCTCAAGAAGTTTCTTAAATGCAGCAAAGACTACTGCAGAAGTTGGCTCAATCAAGAAACCCATTGAAATGAGGTCATTAAAGGCTCTGTCTATTTCGCTATCACTAACTGACATGCAGAATCCTTCGGTTTCTTTTAGAGCTTTGAGCATTTGCTCCTTTCTTGGAGGTTCTGGGATTGCTATCCCCTCTGCAAGCTTACTTTTCCTTTTGCTCCGCTTGCATAAGCTTTCATAACCTTCAGCTTGAACTGCAATTAGCTTCGGCATTTTAGCTTTTTCGAAATTCTTGATCTCTTTGAATCCTTTATACAGTCCTAAAAATAGTGTCCCACTTCCTGTTGGGACTAAGGCATAATCAACTTCTCCAATTTGCTCAAAAATCTCATATGCAGCGATTTTCGTACCCTCTAAGAAATAGGGATTATACCAGTGTGAAATATAAAATGCATCTTTAAACTCACGGGCTTTCCAATGTACTTCCATTCTTGAGCCTTTGATTTCATGAATTTCAGCCCCTAAAAGTTTTAAAATCCTTTTCTTCCCTTTGCTTGTGTGCTCTGGAATAAATACATGAACTTTAATCCCTTCAGCTTTTCCAAAAAGTGCAAAGCTTATGGCCGCATTTCCTGATGAATCGATGCTTATCTCCTTGATTTCTTCCTCTTTCAGCTTTGAAATTGTTACGTAAGTTCCTCTATCCTTGAATGAGCCGGAAGGCATCAAATATTCAAGCTTGAAAAGAACTTTCACGTTTTCAACATCCATCTCCACTGTTGGGGTTATTGGGAGGACTAACTTTGGAAGAACTCCTTCGTTGATTGGTAAGAAGTTCAAGTAACGTCTTACATCTAAATATTCCTTCTTTAAAAGCCTTTCAAAGCTCCCTTTAAACTCCATTACAACATCGAGAAGTCCACCACATTCACAAACTAAACGAAACTTTTCATACGTTTTTCCACATTTTTGACATTTTAGCATGTACTCACCACCAAGATTTATGCGAAGACTTTTATTTGCTTTTTGCAAAGCTTATGATAAGGTGATGGAGATGAAGTTTGTATCAGCAGATAGACCCCAAACCGAAGAAGGGTACCAGTACCATATAGCCTGCAAGCCAGGGGATGTGGCAAGATACGTTCTATTGCCTGGAGATCCAGAGAGGGTGCCTAAAATAAGTGCCCTGTGGGATGAGGCGAAGGAAATAGCCTTCCACAGGGAGTATCGGACTCATACTGGAAAATACAAGGGAATCCCAATAAGTGTAACTTCAACGGGGATTGGAGGGCCTTCTACGGCAATAGCAATTGAAGAATTGGCAGCTATAGGGGCTGACACCTTCATAAGGGTCGGTTCAACTGGAGCAATTCAGCCAGGAATAGAGATTGGTGACTTGATCATTGCAAAAGCTGCCGTTAGGCTGGAGGGAACATCAAAGCAGTACGTTAGGATTGAATATCCAGCGAGTGCAGATTATGAGGTGACCTTAGCATTGATTGAAGCCGCTGAGACGTTGGGAGTTCGCTATCATGTGGGAATTACAGCATCAACTGACAGCTTCTATGTTGGTCAGGCAAGACCTGGGTTAAATGGATATTTCCCAAGCTTTGCAAAGCATCTGATTGATGATCTGAGACAGGCAAAAGTCACGAACTTTGAGATGGAAGCCGCGACACTCTTTACATTGGCTAACATCTACGGTCTTAGAGCTGGCTGTGTATGTGCGGTCTTTGCGAATAGAGTTACCAATGAGTTCGGGAAAGCTGGAGAGAAAGAGGCGGCATTAGTTGCAAGTGAAGCCGTAAAAATTTTGGCGGAGTGGGATGAAGAGAAGGAGAAAAAAGGAAAGAAGTACTGGTTCCCAAGCTTGAGGAAGCTTTAGCTTCTCTTTTTGACTTTTAATTTCTTAACATGTGGAGTCTTGACTTTGAGCAAAACATTGTATTCTTATGGTAACTTTGCATGAAACAACTGAACTCCAATCAGGTCTTCTCAGAAAGGTTTGTGGTGCGGTGGCCGGGATTTGAACCCGGGCCCGCGGCGTGGCAGGCCGCTGTCCTAGGCCAGGCTAGACTACCACCGCACAGCCCGTTAAATACTAACATAAGAGTGCCTTTATAAGCTTTTCGCCAGCAAACTTTATAAAGAGCATTTTTTAAAACCCAATGAGCGCGCCCCGGTGGCCTAGTCTGGATAGGGCGCGAGGCTGCGGACCTCGAGGTCCGGGGTTCAAATCCCCGCCGGGGCGCCATTCTCCTAAAAACAGAATTAAAAAAGAGAATCAGTCTCCCGTAGCACCTTTTAGGGCATCTTTGCACATGCATCTCCTTTCCTTTGGTATGTATTCGATCGCCTTCATAAGAAGATACTTTATCTCCTCGCTCTTCTTGGCCATCAGCTCGACTACTTCTGTGTGAGTCAGCTTTTGGGAGCTTATTCCTGCAGCAAAGTTTGTAACTATTGCAACACTTGAATAACACATCTCAAGCTCCCTTGCTAAAATTGCCTCTGGACATTGGGTCATTCCAACGACATCTGCCCCTAAAATCCTTAATGCTCTGATTTCAGCTCTTGTCTCAAACCTTGGTCCTTCCATACAAGCATAAGTGCCCTTTGGGTGGTAGCTGAATCCGAGCTCCTTTGCTGCTCTAATAAGGGCATTCCTGATCTCTGGACAGTATGGGTCAGTAAAGTCTATATGGGCAACAAATTTCCTGTCATGTGGTGAATCTTCTCCATCATAGAACGTGTACACTCTGTTTTTTGTAAAGTCCATAAGCTGGTCAAGAATCACGAAGTCTCCGGGCTTCATAGCTTTATTCAATGAGCCCACAGCTGAAGTTGCTAAAATTCTTTCAACACCGAGTTCATATAGCCCCCAGATATTTGCACGGTAGTTTATCTTATGGGGGGGAACGCTGTGTTTTTCTCCGTGTCTTGCTAAAAAGGCTATTTCTTCGCCTTTATATGTCCCTATTTTCACTTTGATCTTTCCGTAGGGGGTGTTTATTTCCTCCTCTCTTATATTCTCTAAAAGCTTGGGATCATAGACTCCAGAACCTCCAATAATTGCTATCCTTACCATTTTTATCACCTTAAGAAAAGAGTATAACGGAAGGTTTAAAAAAGCTACTTTTCCCACAGTGTTTTCTGTTCATTAGCTCTTTTTTCTAAATCATCCTCAACCTCTTTGCTTTTAGCAAGTTCTAATATCTTCACAAGCAACTCTCCAAGGAGCCATGAACCCCATTTGGGGTCTTTAACTTCCAATGCTGTGTCAATAGCCCTGTCGATATCCCCCTCTTTGAGCAGATTCACAGCTATGCTACCAAATGCTAAGGAACGCAAATGGCTGTCCGTTACTCTATGGGCAAAATGGAGAGCTTTGTTATACTCTCCGACTTTTGCTAAGAATGTCACTACTTTCACAAGAATGGCTTCGTTTCCTGTCCTTGCTCCAATAGTTTCAACAACCTTGATATATTTTTTGTCGGGCTTTTCTAATAATTTTGTAAGCAGAAACTTCGCTACTGGGATAAACTCTTCCCTGCCGATTTTAATCATCAATATCCTTAGCAATTCTTCATCCTCTATAATCTTGGCTGAAATTTCCTTCAAGGTTTTAATTCTCTCTGCGGGAGGCATCTTTTTGATAATTTTGATAACAGAATCTATCTCTCCCGAACTGCCAAAGCCTACAAGCAAGTTTCTAAGGGCATCAAAGCTAAGTTCATCTGCCATGGTCAGTGCAGCATCAACAAATTTTTCAAAAGTAGCCCTTGGTGCCCCGTAGTTTTTTAGATGGATGGCAATTTCCTTCATCGCTTCGTTTATCCAGTATTTACTTCTTAAACTCTGCAATATTTTCATAGCACTCCCAAATTCTTCCCTCTTTAAATGTGTCTTGAGAAGTTCAACGGCTGCTATTGAGTACCATGGTTCCTCATCTATGATTTCGAGAATTGAATATGCTTTTCTAACTTTTCCAGTATTTATGTAGGAGATTAGCAGTCTGAGGAGCATTTCATTTTTTCTGATTTTATCCTTTATTTCAGAGGTGTACATGAGGGCTTCATCGTGCATTTTAAGCTCTATTAATGTGTTAACTATGCTCTCAATGAGTTCGTCATGCACCGGGTTTGGAATTGCCTTTGTCATCTCAAATGCTTGATGAAAGACTTTAACAGCTGCTGCGATCTTAGCTTTCCTTAAATATTTGCCGATTTCTATAAGCGTTTTTATCATTACGATTGGATCTTCAATCATTTTTACAGTTTCAACAGCCTTGGTAAATGCTTTTTTGTATCTGTTGTCCCTGAGCAGGAACAGCTGGTACCCAATCCGAGCATAGGAAATAGCGCGAAAATAGGGATCCCTTATCATTGATGTGAGTTTGAGAACTTCACCTGCAACATCTACCTTGGTCATGGTTACCAAATTGAAAGTCTGATTATGAAGTATTTAACAATTTTTGAGATTAAAGCGAATGGTAGAAAAGTATACGACAAAAAACGAAAGCTTACATCAGCTAAGATCGTCATACACAATGCTCACTGTCTCACCGTCATCTAAAGCTACAAAGCTGATCTTGACTTTTTTTCCTGTTCTTGGATCAACAACAATGAAATCTGGGTTATCAAGGTATCTACTTGATGGGATTTTCCAAACATCGCTGTAATGCTTCTTTAGCTCTTTTACAAATTTGTTGACATCTTTTTTAATAATAGCTGTCATAGATATCACCATATATATGTACAACCCTAAAGTATAAAAAGCTTTTTAATCGCTATTCGTTAAAGATATTATCGACAATTGTCTATTCAGAGGGTCTTGCAAATCATTGCACCTTGTGGAACATTTAACTCCCTTGCCACAGGTTTGCATTTTGCCTTCAGAAGAAAGAACACCCTATCATCTTTAATCTCACTTAGTGTTTCGAAGTTGCCTTGTCCTTTAGCTATTATCACATCGGCTTTATTAAATATCTCAATGAAATCTCTGCTGACTTTATTCATGGGAACACCGACTATTCTTGTTCCCGTAGAAATTATTTTTCCAAATTTGTCTATACCTGCCTCTTTTAGATCATTAACAGTTGCATCGTTTATTATGGCATCCTCTTTTCCAGCGATGTAAACTTCCAGCTTGGGGAACTCTTCTCTGATTTTTTCCAAGAGCAGTTTGTCAAAATAGATCTCTCCACAATTGTCAGTTATATACAACAGAATTTTTGACATCTTTAGTGTGTTAAACAGCTTTTTACTTTCATCAATGTATAGCCCCTCTTTTATCATTTCTAAAATGTCCTCCTCAATTTTTTCGGGATTATATCCAACGGCAAAGTCAATTACATTGCCTGCTATAGCCAGCTTAAGGGCAGTGTTTAGGTCAATCTTAAGCTTTCTTTTTAAGTCATCTGCCACTTTTCGTGCAAGTTTGTTAGACATCTCCTTGTATCCTTTAAATGGATCGTTAACCCCCAGATACTCATAGAGCCTAAGGAATATTTCACTTCCGACAACAGCTGGAATTGAGTTTTCATTGAAGTAATCTGCAAAAAGCTTGGATGAAAAAATCATAGCTCCTCTTCTTTTCTCTAAATCTTCAGTGCTGAATTCTGCTATTCTCTGGCACTGAAGCACTTGGCATGCAAGACACTCGTAATGTACCTTCATTTTTTCATCCCGCTTTTTTAAAGTTTTTACTCCTTCTTAATTCTTGCGCTGTGTTTTATGTTCATATCATGAAGTTATATCTCATAGCTTTTGGAGAATTTGCAGTTGCGGTAGTGAAAAGATTTTTAAGTTAGTTAACCGAACAAATGTTCGGTGAGGCAAAGTGGAGGTCATAGAGAATTCAAGGTTTGGAAAGTTCCATTACAGATTGCTGGCAGTCTTAGGCACAATATGGGCGTTTATAGCAATTAACACTCTCTCTGTGGCATTTATAATTCCGTTGCTGAAAAAAGAACCTGCATTTCAAGGGAGCCTAACGAAGCTTGGAGCAATGGGTTCAGCGGCATTATGGGGCATGCTGCTTGGAGCGTGGTTCTTCGGAATACTGGCTGACTATATAGGAAGAAAGAAGAGTTTGAGCCTGGCAGTGGCCACATTCGGCATTGCCTCAGTGGTGAGCTCATTTGTTCAAAGCTTGGATCAGCTGATTGTTCTAAGATTTATAGTTGGTCTTGGTTTGGGTGGTTCTCTCCCAGTTGCAAGCTCATACTTCGCCGAATTCATGCCAAAGAAGATCAGGGGTGCTATGATTTCAATTTTGGAAAGCTTCTGGGCAATTGGTACGATAATAATTGGAATTGTTGCTTTGATAGTGAAGGCAGATTGGCGGGGAATACTTCTATTTGGAGGTGCAATCATATTAGCATTGCCTTTCTTGGCTACACTACCAGAATCTCCTCGCTTTCTGCTTCTCAATGGGAAGATTAGAGAAGCTGAGGAGATAATAAGAAGAATCTTTGGAGTTTCTGTAAAACTGGAAATGCCCAAGAAGGAGCACAGAAAAATCACAATTGCAGAACTTTGGAGGAAACACGCCAAAACAACTTTCATGTTGACAGTTGCATGGTTCAGCATTGCATTCGCTTACTATGGATTCTTTATATGGCTTCCAAAGTTTCTTGCATCAACGCTTAACATCACTGTTTTTAAGAGCTTTCAGTATTTCATAATTACTGCACTTGCGCAGTTGCCGGGCTACTGGAGTGCTGCATATTTCATTGAGAAAGTTGGAAGAAAGAAAACATTATCTGGTTATCTATTCGTATCAGGTTTGGCTGGACTCTTATTCTATAAATTTGCAAGTTCTGGAAATGCTCCAATGATACTTCTGAGTGCTGTGTTATTCAGCTTCTTTAACTTGGGTGCATGGGGAGCAATCTATGCTTATACTCCTGAGCTATATCCAACAAGTGTCAGAGGCACAGGAACTGGCTGGGCTGGAGCCATGGCAAGAATAGGCGGCGGATTGGCACCTATAGTTGCTGGAAGAGTTATGGAAATCTCAACAGTCGGGATGGCAGTGCTCATAATAGCAATAATCTCAATAATAGGTGCCTTGGATATTGCAGTACTCGGAAAAGAAACAAAAGGAAAAGCCTTAGAGTAGTTCTTCTAAATATCCAAGCTCTTCCGGTACTGGCTTTTTCTTTTTCTTTTCCATCTCTCTAATGATCATGTAGCCGTGAAGGAGTGGTAACCATTCCATATCTCTCACCTCCTTTTTCTTTTTTCCTCATACTCAATAATTATTTGATATTTTGGGCTTAAAAGTCTTGTGCGCTCTGAAATGGCTGTGAATGTTCTTCTGAGGTCAAAACTCACGTAAAACAGCCTAAATGTTCCATTTCCAGATATAATGTACATGTTTGGACATAAAGAAAGGTTTGGATTAGACTATTTGATGAAAACGTATTCATTAATACAATTTGGCAAAACCTAAGGATTATAAAGTTGTCATCACTCTTTCTTATGGTGGGAAGAAATGGCTTTAGAGAGTCTTGGTAAGGCATTAAACGCTGCATTAAAAAAACTCGCACGTGCAGGTTCTGTTGATGAAGTGCTGATTAAGGAGGTCGTAAGGGATATTCAGAGAGCTTTAATAATGAGCGATGTTAATGTTAAACTTGTTCTTGACTTAACTAAGAAAATTCAAAAAAGAGCCTTAGAAGAAAAGCCTCCTGCTGGAGTATCCAGAAGGGAGCACATTATAAAGATAGTCTATGAGGAGCTCACAAACTTCCTCGGAAAGGAAGCGAAACCCATAGAGATAAAAGAAAAGCCAACTATTCTGCTTACGGTTGGAATTCAGGGTTCTGGTAAGACAACGACAGTTGCCAAGCTTGCTCGGTATTTCCAGAAAAGAGGATATAAAGTTGGACTGGTGTGTTCTGATACTTGGCGTCCCGGGGCTTATCACCAGCTTAAGCAATTGGTTGAGCCCTATTCAATTGAGGTTTTTGGTGATCCCAATGAGAAAGATGCCGTTAGGCTTGCTAAAGAAGGAGTGGAGTACTTCAAGCATAAAGGAGTTGACATAATCATAGTTGATTCTGCCGGGAGGCATAAAGAAGAGAAAAGTCTAATCGAAGAAATGAAACAGATAAGTGATGCGATAAACCCCCATGAGGTTATTCTCGTTATAGACGGAACGATTGGTCAGCAGGCTTATAGTCAAGCTTTAGCATTTAAAGAAGCAACCCCGATAGGTTCAATTATTGTAACAAAACTTGATGGTTCAGCAAAGGGAGGAGGGGCACTATCAGCTGTTGTGGCAACAGGTGCCCCAATAAAGTTCATTGGTGTTGGAGAGAGAATTGATGATTTAGAGCCTTTTGACCCAAAGAGATTTGTATCAAGGTTACTTGGCTTAGGTGACATTCAAGGTCTTTTAGAGAAATTTGAAGAGCTAAGCAAGGCTCAGGAACTCAAAGAAGAAGATTTGGAAAAGTTCATGCGTGGAAAGTTCAATCTTAAAGATATGTACGCTCAGCTTGAAGCTATGAGCAAAATGGGGCCCTTAAAGCAGATACTCCAGATGATCCCTGGTTTGGGATACTCCCTTCCTGATGATGTTGTCAGGGTTAGTGAGCAGAGGTTGAGGAAATTTAAAGTGATCATGGATTCAATGACTGAAGAGGAGCTTGAACATCCTGAGATTATCAACTACTCGCGCATTAAGAGAATTGCCAGAGGTTCTGGAACCACAGTGAAAGATGTTAAAGAACTGCTTGAGCAGTATAATCAGATGAAGAAATTCTTTAAGAGCATGAACAAAAGAAGTCTTAATAGGATGATGAAGAGATTGGGTATGGGAGGTTTTGGCATATGATGGAGGCATTTGTTTTGATAATTGTAAAGCCGGGCAATGAAGAAAAAGTATACAACAAGCTCAAAGATAAGCCAATGGTGAAGGAGATTTATCGGGTGTATGGCGAATACGACATCGTCATTAGGGTGGAGGTTAGTAACATAGCAGAGCTGGATAAGTTCCATGATGAAATACTCAGAAGAATAGGGGACATTGAGATGACGGAAACACTGATAGCAAGCTCATATAGAATTTAGGAGGTGGAGTGGTGAAGAAAAAGTGGATCGCCACAATTCACTTGGATACGCTTGAAATCGAATCCGATCCTTCTTTTAAATTTAAATGTCTTGAAAACTGTGCTGAGTGCTGTTTTAGACTTGAAGTTCCCCTTAGAGATGAAGATATTGAAAGACTTGAGGAGCTCGGATACAGCACTTGGGAGTTTGTTGATTATGAAAAAATGTTTTACAGAGGGGACAGGTTTTTGGGATATGCTCTTAAAAAGAGACCTTTTGATGGAGGCTGCATATTTCTTCAAGAGAATGGAAAATGCAAGGTATATCCACATAGACCCCTTGCTTGTAAGCTCTACCCTTTTGTGCTTATAAGAAAAGGCAACACGCTTGAAGTTTATATAAAGGAGGATGAGTTCTGCAAAGGGATAAACCATCCTCAAGGTGAGCCTTTCACTTTGGAACTCGTTAAAAAGTATTTCTGGGAGATTGTTGAAGACTACCGTAGAAAATTGGGATTTTCCGAAGTGTCTTAGACTGATAATACCCATGTAGATTGTAATTTTCACCGAAACCTATTTATACATTTTTTTGTCAATCATTTTTTCAAAGGAGGTGGAGGCATTGAGTCAGATAAAAGCAGTCAAGGAAAAGCTTAGGGTAATAAGAATCCTAAAACTGCTCAAAAAGAGGTATACATATGAGGAACTTTCAAAGATAACTGGGCTGCCAATTACAGTGCTCAACAGATATGTGAGGGGAAAAGTCCTTCCAAGCACTGACAGGGCTAAGGAGCTTCTGGAGATGCTATCTCCATACATTAACATAGAAGAAGAAGTGAAAAGAAGAATACAGTTTGATGAACATGGTCTCTTTGATAACATGAAGATATTAAGCGACACCAACTTAATGAGCCTGATAGCTGAAGAAGTTGCATCAAGATACATTAGTAAAGATATTTCAAAGGTTCTTACAGCGGCTACAGATGGCATACCATTGGCTGTTCACATAGCAAATGAGCTAAATGTTGATGTTGTATATGCAAAGAAGAAGAAAGAAGTTGGGGTTGAGAAATTCTATGAGGTCAATTACGTCCCCAGTGCCTCAGGGAGCGTTATGACACTATACCTGCCACAGTGGGCTTTGAAAAGAGGTGAAAAAGTTTTGATCGTTGATGATGTAATCAGGAGTGGAGAAACCCAAAAAGCCCTGCTGGAAATGTGTAAACAAGCTGGTGCTGTACCCGTTGGAATGTTTTTCCTAATAAGCGTTGGCAATGTTATCGATGTTCTCAAAAATGAATATAAGATTCCAGTTGAAAGCTTGGTGAGACTATGATTAGCACAGGGATACAAAGGCTCGATGACATATTAAAGGGGGGCATTAGAGAAGAGCACAGTGTAATGTTCTCTGGGCTATTTGATGAAGACCACAGAATATTAATGCACCAATTTGTTTTTTCTCTTCTATCTCAAGACTACAAAGTCCTCTTAGTAGAGTTTAAGCAGACTCCACGCTCTTTGATAGAATGGGTTAAAGAATACGGCATAGATTATTCGTCGTTTATGGAAAGTGAAAAATTGAGGATACTTGATGGTTATACAAACATATACTCTAAAATGACCGTTTCAGGAAAGGATATGCTCCCCAATCCCTTAGACTTACCAATAACAACAGCAATTATAAGAGATATCTTAATAAAGGAAAAGTATGATTTCCTCGTTATTGATGATTTATCAATCCTTTATGCCGTTTTATCAAGCAAGGAAGAATTCTTCAAAATTATCGTTAGATTCATAAACTCAATTTCCCTTGAGCATGTATCCACAGTTGCATCATTTATGGAAGAATTAACTTCTCCTGACTACTATTCCCTTCTGACCTTGCCTTTTGGGTACGTTATTTCAGTCAAGAACGGTAAAATACATGTTCTTAAGGCACCTCATCCTCTAAGTTCTGTGACATATTTCACTTATGTGAAAACAGAAAGGGGAATTCAGCCTTATGGAGAATATTATGAAACTGTGGAAAGGCTGAAAGAATCCCTATTTTTGGATGAAGAGGGTATGTTGTGGGCTGGAAATGAGAGGATCCAATTAGTGGAAGAGAACAGTGAAGCAACGCTTATTGAGGGCCTTTTTGAATATCTGGGGGAAGAGGAGGCTAAGAGATTTTTGTACTTTTGGGGGAGAAAATCATTCCAAGAAATAGGAAAAATATATGCAAAGGTTCACAAAAGTCTCAGGCACGTTTTAGAGAAAATATTTGATGAAACCAAGATTAGTGGGGGAGGAATGCTGGAAATTCTTCAATTTTCTAATGACATGATAGTAATTAAGGGAAAAAACCTGTTCCCAAGGATGCCAAACTTTGGATCTCAGGTTCACCTTCATTATGCCGGTGCACTTGCTCAAATAGTGGAAGAAATATCGGGCAGTGAATGGGAGGGTCATGAGGTTAAATGTGAAGCTAAGGGCGATTCATACTGCGAATTTGTAATAAAAAGAAAAGAGGAGTAAAAATGTTGGGAGAGTCTGGGGATGGGGGGGTTTTTGGTTTATAATGCAGAGGGCAGAAGCTTGGTTATTGATGCCAACATTGGAGAAAGATTCTCTTTTTATTGCCCCAAGGAGGAATGTGAAACAGAAATAGTAATTGAAGGAGTCATAAGGCATGCAACTTTTGATGAGTTTGTTAGAGTTAGGGATCATATTATTGAGCAGAACAAAGAATTTAAAGTACTTAGGGATGTACTTCCCAAAGAACCTGTCATTTTTGAGGGCACAGTAAACGGAAAGAAGGTGAAATTGCCAGTAGAAAAACTGGACGAAGCAGCAAAGCGATTCATTAATAAATATCTAACTAAATAGGTAGAACGAGGTCCTCTTTTACTATATCCATGGCAACGTGAGTATTTGTTTTTTCAACCCCATCAATTGCCAAAACTTTTTTCACGAACCTGTTCATATCCTCCCTTCCTTTGAATTTTGCAACTACAATTATGTCGTACTCTCCGGTAACATCATAGACACACAAAACATGGTCATCTTTAGCGATTTCTTTTTCAATTTGAATAATTCTTTTTCCTTGTGCCCTGACTCCTATAATAGCTGTCAGCTCATAACCGAGCTTTTCATAGTCTAACTTTGGGTAAAATCCTTTTAGTATGCCTTCCTCTTCAAGTCTCTTCAATCTATTATAAACGGTGCCAACAGCAACATTTAGTTTCTTGGCGATTTCTCTGTAAGATAAACGTGCATCTTTTTGGAGCAATGAAAGTATCTTCCTGTCAAGTTCATCTATCATTGTTCTCACCTTATAGAGCTCCACCGCAAAGTTTAAATATTCTTCTCCTACACCTCATACCGGGTTCAAGGACCGGTAGCCTAGCCAGGACAGGGCGGCGGCCTCCTAAGCCGCAGGTCCGGGGTTCGAATCCCCGCCGGTCCGCCATAAAAGTATTTTGCCCCTTTCTTAGACATTTGCAGATTCTTGAAGCATGGCTTTATACATCACAGATAAAACATCAGCAGAAAGTTTTATAAAACTAACAAAAATTAACTAAAATCTGAAAGTTCTTTAAAATTTGCAGGCGCATGAATAAAAATAGAAAATTCTGCGAGATTTTCAACAACAAAAATACAAGGAGGTGATGCCGATGATTGAAGATGCGCTGATGTTTTACATAATGACCAGCGTAAAAGAGGAGAACAAAAAGAAAAAGAGGAAATTTTTAGCCTTTTCCCGCTGAACTTTCTCTTTTTGCGAAACTTTTAAATATACCATTTTAGTAAAATAAAGTTAGAAAAAGTGGGGGGTGAGCGGATGAGATACGTAGCAGTGTTAGCAAACATAAATGGGAACTTCCCGGCTTTAGTTAAAGCACTTGGAAAAATTGAAGAACTCAAAGAAAATGGGTATGATATCGAGAAATACTATATCCTCGGGAACATTGTAGGATTGTTCCCATATCCGAAGGAAATCCTGGATGTTCTTGATGATTTAATTAAGAGCAACAAAGTTAAACTAATCCGGGGTGAATTTGACCAGATAATTGCTATGAGCGATCCCCATGCTGAAGGTCCGGATTACATTGATAATATCAGCCTTCCAGAGCATGTTAAAATAGCTCTAAAATACACATGGGAAAAGCTTGATCATGATGGAAGGGAGTTCATAAGAGACCTGCCAGTGTACCTTGTTGACAAAATTGGGGATAACGATATATTTGGAGTTTATGGAAGCCCATTAAACCCATTTGGGGGCATAGTACTTCCAGAACAACCAACTTCATACTATGAAGCAATAATGAGGCCAGTAAAAGAGTATGAAATTCTTTTAGTGGCTTCTCCAAAGATACCGGTGAATGTCATGACAAGATATGGGAGGATAGTCTGTCCAGGAAGCATAGGCTTCCCGCCAGGAAAAGAACACAAAGCAACGTTTGCCCTCATTGATGTAGATACACTTCATGTGAAATTCGTCGAAGTTGACTATGACAAGAGGATAGTTGAAGACAAGATAAAGAAGGAGGGTCTACCCGAAGAGCTTATTAGGATTCTCTACCATGGAAAGCTTTGATGCCCTCTTTTATTTTGTCCTTAATGGTTAACATATAAAGCAAGATTCCAGTGAACAACACTATTTTTGATGTAAAGACTAACAGCTGAAGTGGTATTGCAAACAGTAGTGGTTTATATGATTTAGGAGAAATTTTTAGCTTTTTATGACTGAGATACGCTGTTCCACACAATATTGTCAAGTATCCGAGCAATAATCCCATCACTGCTCCATACTCATTAAGCATTCTAATAAGGGGTATCCACGTAATTAACGCTACCAAAGCCCCAACAGTTGCAATAAAACTGCCCTCTTTCACGTATCTTGTGGAGTTTAAAGCAACGATGCTGGGGTTGTAGGCTATGTAAATTTCAACTGCCAGCAGTGCTATGTAAAACTCATTTCCAAGATTAAAACCAAAAAGAAATGAAATTACCTCTCTTCCGACAAGCAAGAGAGCAAAGACGACAAAAGCTGTGAAGGTTGACAGTAGTTCCGTGGTCCTTTCTGCAAGTAGCTTTACATAATTTAATTCCTCTTTCCCGTATTTGTACGAGTAGAGTGGCATGATTGCAGATTGGAGCACCTGGGGTAAATAAGTCAGCAGAAATGCTGCTGACAGAGATGCCGAGACCTTGCCAGCAATCAGTGCATTCCCAAGCTTTTCGCTTAGGAAGTAAGGTCCCTGAACTAAAAATACTCCAGAAAGGGTTCCGAGGAATGCAAAGGATGAATACCTAAGTAGAATGTGAAATTCATCTTTTCTGGGTTTTCCCAGTAAACCCTTTTTGAAGAGATATATGAAAGCAAAAGACGATATTGTAAACAGCAGTGCTATATACGGCAGATAGGGATCGTTAGAATAAAAGCTGGCAACAAAGGGTATGAAGCCGAGGAGCATAATATATGCATAAATCTCCCCTCTATGAATCCCGTAGATGAAATTCCTAAATGTGAGTTGAACGGCTCTAAGAACTGAAAGAATGGCAAGATGTATGTTCAACGGGGCAAGTAAAATCCCAATCAGTGGAAATGAAAATGAAATCGATGTCATAGACTTTATCTTCTCAACCTCTTCCTTTGCAAGAAATTCTGAAGAATACTTGCCCAATGCAACAGCAAAAAAGCTCAGTGGCATTGCCACAAGAAATGCCTGGGAAATCAGAGAATTTGCAGATCCTAAAGTTTCAACCCCAAATTTTCTTGAGATGATAATGCTGTAGAGAAATCTGCTAATTCCAAATAAAGCAAGAGCTACTATGCTTGCAATTGAATGTCTTATTAGAACTTTTCTCTCATAACTCATAAGAGAAAAATTAGGTGTAAAGGATTTAACCTTTGTGGAATCCTAAATAAAATCCAACTACAAATGCTCCTCCTCCTGGAAGAATACTCATGACTTTGTCTGCCAGACTCAGTGTCTGGGTTGCTGCGCTTTCTGTAAGGTTAAAAAGTGCATTTGTGTTTATTGTTATTACTCCCTTCTGCTGAAGCCAAAAGAGGCTGAGTACATATGCCCCAATTAGTGCTAATACAAGTTTGATGAACTTCTTTAGTGCATAACCGGTTATGAATCCCACAAGTCCTCCAACACCTATATCCCCAGCAATTCCACCAAAATTCACTTCCATTTCAATCCACCTAATCGGAATCTACACAGTTGGGGGTTAAATAGTTTTACGTTGGTTGTTTTATAGATACGAAATGTTTAAAGAATATAAAAGAAAAATATTTATAACTGGTGAGAGCTTTGATTTGATATACTTTATGTATCATTATAGGTGATACTTATGACTGCGCCAATGGAAAGGTTGAAAGAAAAGGTGACGAAAGAAGTGCTGTGGTTGTACATTTTAAGTCTTCTAAAAGAGAGACCAATGTACGCTTATGAGCTAAAGAGCAGAATAAGGGAAAAGTTTGGATTTGAACCGGCAACAGTCAGTTCATATGTAGTTCTGTACAAGCTTGAAAAAGATGGTTATGTTACCTCAAAATGGCAAGAAAGCGAAACTGGAAAGCCATCGAGAAAGTATTATGAGCTTACAGAAAAAGGCAGAAAACTTTTAGAAGAAGGAATAAACTTCATAGAAAATACCTTAGAGAAGCTTAAAAGTTAACGTCCAACTCCTCCTCTTGGCTCCCTGGCTTTTGGCCTTAGTCCCTTGTATCCACATTTTCTGCACTTTTCTGCCTTCCATGGATTGGTTGCTCCACACCTCATGCATATATACTTTTTAAATATTCTTGCCTCCGCTTCTGGAAACCTCGCCATGATAATCCCTCCATGATCCTGATGATGGTGCGGGGGACGGGATTCGAACCCGCGCAGCCCTCCGGCAGCGGATCTTAAGTCCGCCCCCTTTGGCCAGGCTCGGGCACCCCCGCTCATTCACTAAGATGAGAGGGTAAATTAAAAAGCTTTCGGTAAGCCTCGGAAGTGATGGCCCTCATCACCTTTCGGTGCCGGGCCTTCTCCTCATCGGCAATAATTAATTTTTCCCAGAAATTTATAAACCTAAACTTCAACGCTCATCTGGTGATGAAGATGATAAGGGTTAGGGTCATTGGAAGAAAAATCGAGAAGGAGATTGAATGGCAAAAGGGTATGAAAGTTGCAGATGTTTTGAGAGCTGTTGGATTTAATACAGAGAGTGCGATAGCAAAGGTAAATGGAAAGGTCGCTTTGGAAGATGATCCAATTAAAGACGGCGATTATGTTGAGGTCATTCCGGTGGTTTCGGGAGGATAAAAAGAAGAAAAATCAGCTGAGCCTTTCTTTCATGAATTTTTCTAAGTTATCCATAGCTTGCTCAAGGATTTCGACTGGCGGCAGGAAGACAGCTCTGAAGTGCCATTCTCCACCTTCTCCGAATCCTGAACCGTGAACCACTAAGATGTGAGCGTTTCTGAGCACATCAAGAACGAATTCCTTGTCGCTCTTCCACTTGCTCCTTTCCTCAATGCGTGGGAAGATGTAAAACGCCCCTTCTGGCTTTTGGGCACTCAAACCAGGAATTTCGTTCAGCCTCTTGTAGATATAGTCCCTCCTCTCTTTGAGCTTTTTCATGTATCCCTCAAGGTAATCCATTGGACCCGTGAGACCAGCAATGGCGGCTTTTTGAGCTGGTGTATTTGGACAGAGCCTTACTCTTGCGAGCTTTCCTATTGCCTCCCTTACTTCAGCAAGCTTGTCCTCTGGATCAACGAAGTACATGTACCCCAATCTCCACCCTGTTGCAAAGTAAACCTTTGAGAGGCCGTTCATTACAATTACTGGAACATCTTTTGTCAATGAGCCCGGAGAAACGTGCTTCCCTTCATAGGTCATTAAATCATAAATTTCATCGCTGATAACGGGAATGTCATATTCTCCAGCTAAGTCAAGAATCTCTTTGAGCGTCTTTTTGTCATACAAGGCTCCAGTTGGGTTATTTGGATTTATAACTGCTATAGCTTTTGTTTTTTCACTTATCTTCTTCCTCATGTCATCTATATCTGGTTGCCACCCTTCTTCTTCAATTCCAAGGTAGGCTTTTGGAACTCCATCGTAGAACTTTACAAGTGCTACGTATGGGGGATAACTTGGCCCTGGAATTAAAACTTCATCTCCAGGCTCAACAAGAGCACCAAAGACGAACTGCAACGCTTCCGTAACTGCCGCTGTTACCATCACATCATCCACAGTTATATCAACGCCATTCTTCTTCTTTTCCCTTTCTACTATTGCCTTTCTGAGCTCTATGTCGCCTTCACTCTCTCCATAGTAGTTGTGCCCCTCCATGATAGCTCTACAGTATGCCTCTTTCATGTGCTTTGGTGGCTGAAAGTCGAACTTAACTGGATCCCCGATGTTAAGCTTGATTATTTTTATCCCCTGCTTTTCAAGTTCTCTGGCGGGTAGAACAACATCTCTAATTGCATATTCAATTCCCATAGCCCTTTTAGATGCATGAATCATTTCAATCACCAACAAACTGCTTTCATAATTAGTTGAGCATTCTATCATAAAAGCTTACCTCTCCCGCAGTATCAAATAACAGAAAGTAGAAAGATGATGACGGTTTTATGTTTGCTTCAGCATTTATTAGAAAACACTTAACTTTAAAAGCAAAAGAAAATAGTAAAAATGGGCAATGACGAATAGCAAGCATGCTGAGTAATGATGACGTGAACACCCTCTGAGCCCTTTAATGGCTTTTGTTCATCTCGAACCTAATCTGTTCATCCTTCTTTTCAATGGTTATCCTGTATTTTATTCCTCCAATGATTACCTTCTTTATTTCAATCTTTTCAAGATGCTCTGGGAGCTGTGGATTTGCTGATACTCCCTCTGGAGTGAGCCCAAGCATGGCTGTTAAGAATGCAAAAGGGCTTGCAGCACTCCATGCTTGAGGGGCATTTGCTCTTGGAATGGGAAGTGGAATCTCACTTCTGACACCACTGAAAAGCTCTGGCAACTGATAGTTCATCAAATTCGCAGCTTTCAGAAATTTATCAGCCAGAAAAGCTGCTTTTTCAGTTTCTCCAATTTTCGCTAATCCCAATGCAATAAGTGCATTATCATGTGCCCAAACGCTGCCGTTATGGTAGCTGAAAGGATTATATGCTCTTTCTTTTGAGCTTAGAGTTCTAATTCCCCATCCTGAAAACATATCTTTTTCAAACAGCCTTTCAGCAATTTCTTTTTCATGCTCTGCGATGCCTGTGAAGAGCAAGTGACCAGGATTGGAGGAAATTACTTTTGAAGGCTTGTTGTTTCCGTTTAGAGCAATTGCATAAAATTTCTCTTTCTTCATCCAGAAATCCGTATTAAATTTCCTTCTTAGTTTTTTGGCTTCTTCCTTCAGGGTCGATTCTTCAAACTCCAAGATATCCGAGAGTCTCGCCATGTCTAATAGGGCTTTATACACATAACCCTGAACTTCAACTAATGCAATTGGTGGTTTTGTAGGTTCTCCGTGCTCATCTGGAACCCCTTCTTTTGAGTCTTTCCATCCTTGGTTCATTTGAACATAGGGGGAAGCCAACGAATACCTTACATATCCATCTCCCTCTTCAAGCTTCATAAAAATCCATTCAAGTGCCTTGTTTAGGGTGTCTTTAAGTTCTTTCACTGTGTTGTAATCTCTTGTCCATCTAACGTATTCCCCTGCTAAGATCAAATACAGGGGAGTAGAGTCCACTGTTCCGTAATATGGAGCAAAGGGCATTAAGTGTGCTTGAGAGAGTTCTCCAAGTCTGTATTCGTGAGGAATTTTCCCGGATTCTTCAAGTGTTTTTTTGTCAAATTTTCTTCCTTGGAGCTTTGATAGGATTTTCAATGTTCCTTTAGCGTATTCCGGAAAGTATGGCAAAAGGAATAAGGATGTTATTATACTGTCCCTGCCAAAGAGGCACATGAAATACGGGATTCCAGCAAAGACGGTTAGCCCGTGATTGGTCAATATTGTTAGAGAAGCCAAATCTCTCAGCGAAGTCTTGAATATGTTATTTACATCAATGTTGTTTGTGATCACTCTCTGCTCAAATTTGAAATTGAAGACACTCCTAATTAGAAATGGTGCACTTTTTATGTGGATCTTGGGAGAAAATTCGATGCTGATGCTCTTTTTTTCCAAAGGTCTTAGAGGAATCTCCGAGGTGAGATAATTGTTCTCAAATCGAAATCCCTCAGCTTTAATCTCAAGCTCTCTCTTTATTTTATCAACGCCAATGTAAGTATATTTAATCCCTTTTGGGGTCTGTTTTTTAATTATTTTCCTCTTTATTGGTTTGTGACTTCCCCTAACTTCGAATATGTCCTCAAAGCAAACTTCGAAGAAATATTTGGGGATTATTTTTGCTGGTTCCTTAGACATATTGTAGAAGGTCAGCTCTTCTCTATATCTCCAGCCATTCAATAGCTCACGTTTTCTCAGTAAGATTACCGACCCCCCTATAAGTATGTGGGATATTGCAGTCAGGTTATCATGCTCAATATGTCTTAAAAACATCTCTTTGTCAATTTCCAGGGAAATGTTTTTTACAAACCTTGTATCAAAAGCATAGAAGCCGTGATAGTGCTTGTTCATATCGCCTTTTTCATCTGAGAGAACGAATGCTCCATTTAATGCCAATGTCATCTTGGGCATCAACACACCGTCCATGACTTATGTTATCTGCTCCTTCAAGTGTGAAGTTTTATAATTTTCGTTTTCAAAAAAGAATAAATAAAATGAGTTACTTATGAAGGATTGTCTCCTTTCCGCGTTTTACCACTGCATTCCTACCAAAGGCTCGTATTTTGACTTCTTCACCCTTGAGAAGTTTTACCCGTACAGAATCTTTTCTGACCTCCAAGCTCAGCAATGCTTTTTTGAAGAAGAATCTCAGTCTCACGGCTTTCCATTTCTTTGGGAGCTTTGGGTTAATTTCTACTCCTTCGTTGTTTATGTCTATCCCGCATAAACCCCTAAATATTATCTGCCACACTCCCCCCGCCGTTGCTAAGTGGAATCCATCTTGGGTATTGCCGTAGAGATTGTGCAGATCTATGAAGGCACATTTCATGAAGTAGTCGTAGGCTAAGTCTTCGTAATCGAGCCAGGAAGCAACTATAGCATATGGGGGCATGGAAAGTGATGAGGCATGGGTTGTTCTAATTATGTAGTAGTCGAAGTTCTTCCTTATTGTTTCCAGGTCAAATTGATCTTTAAGGAGGTACTGGGCTGCTATCACGTCAGCTTGTTTTATTATTTTTGTTTTCCTTAAGTTCCTTCTTATCTCTTCAGGAAGCCTCTTTTCTCCAAGTCCATAAGGGTCGAGGGTGTAATCACTTAAATCAAAATAGCCTTCAAACTCCTCAAAGACGCCATTTTTCTGTCTCGGTATGTAAATTTTCTCTGCGATTTCAAGCCATCTTTGCACTTCTTTCTCAGTTATATTGATCCTCTTTAATGTTTTGCTCCATTCTCCACCGGAACGCCGGGCAATTTTGAAGTACTTAACAGCTAAGAGAAGGTTGTATCTTGCCATTAAGTTTGTGAAGAAGCTGTTGTCCACATGTTCATGGTATTCATCGGGTCCAATGACTTTTTTGATAACATAACCCTTTTTCTCATCATACTCAACTCTGCTTGCCCAGAATCTTGCTGTTTCTAAGATAATCTCGAGTCCATATCTGAACATAAATTCCTCATCACCAGTAAATTTATAGTAAAGCTCCACAGCATATGCTATGTCGGCTGTTATATGGTGCTCTTCTTCCCCTGTGTAGATTTTGACAACTTTTTTGCCCATCATGTCAAGAGGTATGACTGAGGGGGTTGCTTCATAACCATCATCAGCGGATTCCCAAGGAAACTGGGCTCCGCTATATCCGTTCATCTTTGCATTCTCTCTTGCCGCATTTAGATTGTTATATCTGTACATCAGCATTTCTCTGGCTTTTTCAGGAAAAACTGCCATGAAAAATGGTAGAGCATATATCTCGGTATCCCAAAAGATATGTCCTCTGTATCCAAAGCCGTGAATGCCTCTTGCAGTTAAAGAAATTCTACTGTCTATAGGCATTGATTGGATCAGATGAAAAATGCTGAAATTTAAGCCATTTTCGGCATTTTTATCTCCCTCAATTTCAATCTTCGCTCTTTTCCAAATTTCTTTCCAGTAATCTTTGTGCTCTTCGTAAAGCCTGCTGAAACATGAGTTTTTCGCTATCTGAAGTTTCTGCAGAACAGCTTCTCTTAAATTGGGGGTTGGAGTCTTGGAGGAGAGTATGGTAATGTATTTGATGAACTCATACGTCTTGTTTTTCTTAACGGAAAGTGTTAAAATCTCAGCAATGCCATCTGCAGACTTGATAACGGCTCTTTTAGCTTTGGTTCCACTGATAAGGGAGCTTGCTATGCCAATTCTGTATCTTCCGTCGAGGGTTTCAACTTCAGCATAGATTTCGTTTTCTCTGTCCTCCATCTGCATAACATTCAGGTGTTTTACCATTATTTCATTCCGATATGAGGGATTCACAACATTGGTTTTAATGGGGCTTATTATTGTCAGCATGCCGTCTTCATTGGCTTTAATCTTGAATTTTAAGAGAATCAGGTTTTTTATCTTTCCATGGACAATTCTTATGCTCTCATATTCTATGCGGGTTCTACTCTGAGTTTCGATTGCTATCAGAGTTTTTAGAGTAGCATCTTCAATGTTGAGTTCTCTCTCATATTTCAGAATTTTCTGAGTGCTTAGGGAGATTGGTTCCCCATTGAAGAAAATCTGAAGACCAATGACTCTTGGAGCATTTACAATTTCACGATAGAAATACGGAGCGTAGTCATAAACCCCCGCTATGGTTGTGCCGTAAATTGTTGGTTCAAGCTCTATCTCTCCCCTGATCCCGATGTATCCATTTCCCAAAGTTAGTATTGTACCATAAACTGCTTCTGCTTTAGGATCGTACTCCTTGAAACTGAAGTGAAACTTCACGCTCCACTCCTCCTTTTTAGTCGATCCAAAATTTTCTCCCAGCTAATCTCCCTGAAGTCCTTGAATGTTAAATCCGCATCAAGTTTTGCTTCTCTTTCATACCCAAGGGTGAAAATTCCAAGTTCTTTTGCTACTTCCACCCCAGTCGGGGAGTCTTCGATCACGATGAAGACTCCAAGTTCTGGAAATTTAGATTTAAGTTCTTTGATTGCCAGCTCAAACACAGCCTTTTTGGTGGGTGCCAGCCCACTAACATTAACATCAAAAAGATCGAGAAGGGTTTTTTCTTCTCCATTGACATAGATTTTAATCTTTTGAGCAAGTTTTGGTGCGTTTTTTGAGGCAGAAGCCAAAGCATGCTTAACACCAACTCCTTTTGTTTCTATGAGAAATTTTATTGCCTCATTGTTAATGCCGTATTCTCCTCTGTCAAACATTTCGTTTACAAGCTTGTTTTTGAATTCGGCAAATTCTTGGAGAATTTTTTGCTTTTCTTCTTCTGTACGTGCTCCCAATCTCTTATATATCCCTTTCAGTCTTAGGATATTATCTGCTCCTTCATATCGCGGCTTACCGGAGACATAATTAATAAAAAAATCATGGTCAAAATCTTTAACACCATAATGTTCAGCCGCTTTTTTCCAGGCTTCTTCATGAGGAGTAAAAACCAAAACTCCGTCAAAATCCCAAATTATCGCTGCTTTCAAGGAGATCCCTCCTTTTCTACTGTTTCTCGATTCTTTCTATAATAACGCGCTGAGCTTCTATATCCTCAACTTCAGCATCAAAGCCTCCAACTGTAACTTCACCATCATTTGTTTCAAGGACAAAATTGCTTATTATTCCGGAACGATTAACAGAACGTGCTCTTCCCACAATTTTTACTGGAGATCCTTCTTTTACATTTCTGCCTTCAACAGTTACTATTGGAATATATCCGAGCTTAAAGAGGGCTTCTATTTCGTCAAGCACTATAGAGAATTCTAAAAAGGTCTTTGGATAAGCCTCTGGCTCGTAATCCCAAGAGATTATTTCCTTGGCCTTTCTCCATAGGTTGTTATGGATGTTTAGAAGTCTCAAAAGTAGGTCCTTTTCTTGAATTTCATACCCGTAGATTTCAGAATTTGAAAGTGGTAGCTTGTTTGGACTGAAAAATCTTCTTTTTGAATAAACGGCAACTGAAAGGTCTGAAATTACTAAGAGAAAGTTGCCTAACTCTGAGGTTCTAATTTTTACCTGATTTTTGAACCGTTGGAACTCTTCAAAAGATTCTTTCCCTGGATATACAAGGAGATATAAGTTGACTCCTCTTTGGAGAGCACTGAGGAGATATGGCTTTATTTCCTTAAACACGTTATATGGCACCTCCGCTCTGATCTCAATTTCAGCAGAATTTATTGTCTCAATAACACTTGACATTACGCCTTCGAGGCTTCTTACGACAGATATGTAGGGTCCTTCCTCCTCTGTTCTGCTCCTGATTTTCATGAGCTCTTCTTTGAGAGTTTCTTTCAGTAAATCAAGCTTCATCTTATAAACATCAATAAGGGAAACGATGTCTGTGGCTGTGTAAATTCTTGGCCTTCCAGCGGAGGCTTTTACAAAACCCTTTCGTATTAGGCTCTGGATTATGTTGTAGAGCTGAGGTTGATGGACGTCAAGAGAGTCTAAAAGTTCTTTTACAGTTGCTCCATTCTTTGTCCATATTGTCAGGTAAACTTCAGCTTCTCTTTTTGTGAGTCCCAACTCTTGGAGTTTTTCAATGAGAGTTGCGGTTGACATTGTCATATTAACCACCCCTCACTGCATTATATTCTGAGTTTTTACTATTTAAATATTATTGGAAATAATAAAGAAAAGTTTATATAATATGATTATAGTATAAAAATCTGAAGACTCCCATATGAGGTGGGTTATATGAAAAAAGCATACAGCTTTATTCTGGTCTCAGTGCTTTTAATAGCGGTGGTAGCAGCTGGATGTATAGGTGGTGGGGGGGAAACATCTTCCCCCCCACCTACAACAGTGACAACAACAAAGGTTGAGACTCAAACAAAGATTCAAACTGAAACAAAGGTGCAGGAAAAGGTTTTTATAAGATTTGCTGGCTGGAGTGCTGGAGAGACTGAAATGAAAAACTACCAGAGAATAATTGGAGAATTCGAGCAAAAGTATCCAAACATCGGCGTTAAATATGAGGTAATTCCCCAGATGTTCCACGAGAATATCTTAGCATCATTTGGGGCTGGAGTCGCACCTGATGTATTCTACGTTGACAGTTCTTGGGCACCAATATTCATTGATAAGGGGGCATTGTACCCAATATCTGACCTTGCTGACAAGAGCTTTATTGACCAGTTCTATCCATTTCTCCTGAAGCCATTCATGAAGGATGGAAAGCTTTATGGGCTTCCAAAGGATTGGAGCATGCTTGCACTGTTTTACAACAAGAAGCTGTTTGAGCAAGCCGGTCTCACAAGACCTCCACAAACTTGGGAAGAGTTGGAGGAGTATGCAAAGATAATTGCTGATAAAACTGGTAAACCAGGTTTGGCTATTTATTTGGGTGGATTTAACAGATACGTCCCTGTTGCGGTCAGCAATGGTGCTCCAAAGCCATGGTTTGAAAAGCCAGAAGATGCTTCATGGTTCGACAATCCTGTTGTGAAGGAAACCTTGACATGGTACATCAACCTGTACAAGAAGGGCAAGATTGAGAGAGAGCAACAAGGAAAAACACCTTACGTTGTCCAGCCAAGCGATGTCGGTGCTGGATGGCTTGGAGATGCTTTTGGACAGCAACAGGTTGCAATGGTTATAAGCGGTAACTGGATGATTCCATTTTTAGCAGACCAGTTCCCGGACTTTAAGTACGGCGAAGACTGGGATATTGCACCAGTTCCTGCTGGGAAGAAAGGAAGAGTTACAATGGCATACACGGTCATTTTAGGAATAAATGCAAAGACTGAACATCCACAGGAAGCGTGGAAGTTTGTTGAATTTGTGTTGGGACCTTATGGACAGAAAGAGCTTGTTGTTAAGGCAGGTCATACGTTACCAAGCATAAAAGGTTTTGAAAACGATCCAGACATGTGGCCACAGCACAAGAAGACACTTTCTTTCAAGTATGACCAGATGATAGTATTTCTCTGGGGTCCAAAGTCAGGTGTTCTTGAAGGAAAATTCAGTGATGCAATGGCATCTGCAATGAGAGGAGAAATAACTGTTGATGAGGCTATTGAAGTCATGAAGCAGATTGTTCAGGAAGAATTAAGCAGCTGAGGTGGCTTTTTATGTTTTCTAAATTTTCTTCTTTTTATGAGAAGGGTAGAAATAAGGAGATTGTAGCAGGTTTATCTCTTATCTCGGTTGCAGTTGTATTGAATCTTGTTTTTGGGTACTTTGCAATGATATTTGCCTTTTACCTGAGCTTTTTCAAGTGGGATTATATCGGTCAAATGCAATTTGTAGGATTGAAAAATTTTGAAATTGTGATTAGAGATTTAATCAGGGGATTTCATGGCGCTCCTTATTTGCTCTCACCCTTTTACACTGGATTAAAGAACATTTTGATTTACACTGCAATAGTTGTCCCAATTCAGACTTTTTTGGCGGTAGTGCTTGCTGCATTTGCTAATCAGAAAATTAGAGGACAGCAGTTTTTCAAGGTCTCTTACTTTTTGCCAGCAACGACAAGCTCAGTTATCGTTGCTCTGATTTTCATTTGGCTTTTCATGAAAAATGGATTTATCAATTATGCTCTCGCTCATATAATCCCAGGCTTCCAGCCGATAGACTGGATAAACGACAGAAACTATCTGCTTTTGGCAATTGCAATGGTTGCTATCTGGGGAACGAGCGGACATTTCATGGTGTCCTTTCTTGCAGCAATGCAGGCAATACCCAGAGAAATTTATGAGGCAGCAATGCTTGATGGTGCTGGCCCAATAAGGAGGTTCTTCTTCATAACAATACCAATGCTTAGGCCCATGATTGTTTATGTCGTGGTTATGGGGTTAATTGGAGCACTTCAGATGTTCGATTTAGCTTGGGTAATGGCTGGAGCCAATGGTGGGCCAGGAGGAGCAGGATATACGGTTGCTTTGGACATATATAATGAGGCATTCACAAGAATACGGCCAGGAGTTGCAGCGGCTAAAAGCTGGTTCCTTTTTGCAATAATCTTCACAACAACTTATCTCTTCCAGAAGAAGTACGGGAGGGCTATGAGATGACTCCCAAGGAGAGAGAAAAACTCATTCGTAGAATCTGGATTGTGATAACTTATGTGGTCTTAATAACCTTTGCACTTGTCTATTTGATGCCTTTTATAAGATCTCTCGTTGCCTCATTTATGACATGGGCTCAAGCTTCTCGTTATCCTCCAGAATGGATTCCTCATCCTTTCACTCTGGAAAACTATGAAAAGTTATTTAGACTTGAACTTTTCCCCAGATGGATCCGAAATACAGCGCTTTATGCTGGACTTATAGTCGCTGGTAATATACTTTTTGCAAGCATGGCAGGTTACGCTTTTGCAAGGCTTAAGTTCCCTGGTAGGGATGCTATATTTTCAGCTCTGCTATCATTGCTAATGATTCCAATGTTTGTTACTTTAGTCCCCAACTATATCATAATCTACAAGCTTGGTCTGATTGACAACATCTTTGGTCTCTCTTTGTTAGGTTTAACAAATGTTTCAAGCATATTTCTGATGAGGCAGTATTTTATGTCGCTATCAAATGAAATCTTTGAAGCAGCCCGTTTGGATGGATGCGGACCAATAAAAGCATTCTTTTACATTGCATTGCCCCTTGCAAGACCAGCATTGGGTGCAGTTGCAGTTTACCAGTTCTTGGGTTCATGGAATGCTTTTATCGGACCGTTAATCTTCTTGAGATCTCCAGAGAACTTTACTCTGCCTGTAGGACTGAGCTTTGCCTTCCAGAGGTCTATGTGGACAGAATACACTCCCATAATTGCTGGCTCTCTTGTGGCATCTGCTCCCACAATAATCCTGTTCCTTGTGTTGAACAAGTACTTGATTAGAGGTATAGTCATCACAGGAGGGAAGGGCTGATGGCAAGGGTTTTGCTGAAAAATGTTACTAAAAAATTCGGCAATGTTGTTGCCGTCAACAATCTCAACCTTGAAATTAGAGATGGGGAGTTCATGGTTCTTCTTGGACCAAGTGGATGTGGAAAATCAACAACTCTGAGAATGATTGCTGGATTGGAAACTCCAACAGAAGGGGAGATATGGATTGGCGACCAGCTTGTCAATGACATCGATCCGACCAAGAGAAATGTTGCAATGGTTTTCCAGAGCTATGCCCTTTATCCGCACATGACCGTTTTTGGGAATATAGAGTTCCCGCTCAGGATGGCTGGCGTTCCTAAGCAAGAAAGGATTAAAAAAGTCAAGGAGGTTGCTGAATTTCTCGGAATTGCGGATTTACTAAATAGAAAACCAAGTGAGCTAAGCGGTGGTCAGCAGCAGAGGGTAGCGTTGGCAAGAGCATTGGTTAGGGAACCACAAGTATTCCTCTTAGATGAGCCTCTATCAAATTTAGATGCAAAAATCAGGACTCAAATGCGTTTTGAGCTTAAAAAGTTGTTGAGTTACGAGTTGGGGATTACAACAGTCTATGTGACTCACGACCAAGTCGAAGCAATGACGATGGCAGATAGGATAGCTGTCATGAACAAAGGTATTCTTCAGCAAGTTGGAACACCTGACGAGATTTTCTACAAGCCAAAAAATACCTTTGTTGCAACATTTGTCGGCAGTCCTCCAATGAACTTAATTGAGGGCAGCATTGTAGAGAAAGATGGTAAAATATTATTTGAGACTGAACACTTCTCCTTACAGCTTCCAAGTGATGTTCCAAAGGCTGAAGAAGCTATTCTTGGCTTTAGGCCTCAGCATGTGGAAGTCAGCTTAGCTCCAAAAGAGGGTTATGTGAAAGGCAATCTCTTAGGAGTTGAGAAGCTTGGAGTTGAGAACTATGGACACATAGGCTATGGACGTCTTGAGATTGTTGTTAGGCTTCCGGAGGAGATAAGAGTGATGAGGGGGGAAATCTACTGGAAACCTCAGGGGAACAGGATTTACATCTTTGATCCAAAGACCAGAAGAGCCATTTATGGGTAGCTGAAAAGCTTTAAAAGGCATCCTCCCAATTTTTCATCATGCTTTATGTAGAAATCCTTGGAAATCTACCGAGCTTGGCTAAAAGTGAAGTTAAAGCGCTCATTGAGCTTGCAGATAGGAGATTTAAAATTGCTGAGGAAGATTATCTGCTTCTGGCAATTAGAGGCAACGAGAGAGCTTTTCCCTTCTTAGATAGACTGGGGATGGCTCATGAATATGGGATTTTGCTTTTTTCAGCAGAGAATGTTGAGGAACTCTATGCCAAAGCGGAAAGCATTGATTGGAGCGAATATATAGCTGGAACTTTCAAAGTTGACAGAGAAACTATGAGAAATTGTGCTCATGATGTTGAAAATCTCGAAAAGAAGCTCGGCGCAATAATTTACAGACAAGGGTTTAGAGTAAATTTATCTAATCCCAACACCCTTGTGAGAGTTTACTGTGGGAAAAAGTTGTGGGTAGGAATTAGGGTTAGATTTTTTAAAGCAAAAACCTTTGATGAGAGGAAAGCTGATAAAAGGCCTTTCTATAAGCCAATTGCCCTGCCTCCAAGAATTGCAAGAGCTATGGTAAATTTAGCAAGGGCAAAAATGGAGATTCTTGATCCTTTTATGGGAACCGGTGGAATTCTAATAGAGGCTGGATTAATGGGTCTGAAGGTTTATGGTGTCGATTTGCGAAGAGATATGGTTGAAGGGGCAAGGATAAACCTCGAATATTTTGGGGTTAAATGTTATGTTTTAAAGCGGGGGGATGCAACCAAGCTTAGGGAAATCTTTCCAGATAAGACTTTTGAAGCAGTGGCAACCGACCCTCCTTATGGCTCCTCAGCAACGTTAGCTGGGAGGAAGAGAGAGGAATTGTATGAAAAGGCTTTGGAGAGCATTTACGAAGTCCTTGATGGTTATCTGAGTATAGCTTTTCCGGCTGATTTTAATGCTGAGAAAATTGCCGAGAAAATAGGGTTTGAGGTTTTGGAGAAGCACTATCAGAGGGTTCACTCTTCACTCGATAGGTATTTCTATGTAATGAAAACATAAAAAGAAAAATCAGCTCTCAAAGGGACTTTCCTTCAGCTTTTCGTTAACAAATCTGACAATGTGTCTTATGTCATCCTGAATTGTTTCTGGTTCGGGCTTCATTAGGATGTAAAATACATTTGTTTTTGGAGTTAATGAAACATGCTTAACATTTTCTGGTTTTGAAAAGCCTTGCAGGAATTCTCTAAGTAGCTCAACATCTCTTCGTTTCTCAAAGAGAGCTTCGTATTCTTTTCTCCCACTCTCAATGACATCCTTCTGGAGAAGTTCCTCATCTTCAATCTTTGGTTTTATGCGGTAATAGCGTTTCTGAATTAAATGTGCCTCTCTTTTTATCTGCGAATATGGTCTGACAACTATATAGAGCTTGTCATGTCTGCTTATCAACTTTGAAATTGGCATGTAGAATATGCTCTGTCTCGGGAGAAGGGTTAATGTATACTCAAACTTATCTATGTTGCCCTCACTAACCTTGTAGTACGCTCTAAACCCGATATACCCGCCAAGCCACACATATTCTTTATCTTTTGGCTTTATTGTATCTTCAAATGCCCTCAGGTAGTGTTGCATCAGCATAAGATTTAGCTTTCGTCCTTTGAAGAACTGAATTGATGCCACCCCAGCTAAAACCATGAGCACCAGCAAAAATTCTGGGGAAACCTTTATGTCCATTTTCAAACCTCCTCAAGTGGATAGTATCTTTGTAACGTCATGCTATCAATTATCTCAAATTCGGGGATTTTGTCTTCTAAAACTTTTACTATCTCCTTGACAATTTTTGCATGAACCGTCCAAGTAATGGCCATTTCAAATGGGCTTTGTGGTGTTCTCCGAGCTAAATCGAGATAAATCACTATCTTACCGTTGTCTCTAACTATTTTAGTGACTATTCCAAGCTTAACTATATTTTCTCCGCTTATTGGTTCTTTTACCGTTTTAAGGGACTCGTATATTCTGTCAATCTCCAATTATTGCTCCCCCTATTTTTTCGAGCAATTCCAAGCCTCTTGGTTCCTCTTCAAACATTGGGATTTTAACTATATCTACCCCTTTGAATTTATTCCTTACGAGTTCTAAGACTTTTTTCTGTGCTTCAATTTTAACTTTAAGTTTTGAAGGCAGTTCTTCAAGCTCAAGTATCTTATTGAGAACTATCAGCCTAAAGGATATTTTAAACTTGTTTAGACTTTCATATGCTCTCTCTGTCTCATAGAGCGGCAGCATTTCAGGATTCATAACTGCTACAACAGTAGTTTTCTTGGGATTTGTTATTATCCTATGAACAAACTCAATTTCTTCTTTATATTTCTTGAGCTCTTTCATTACAGCGTCCTCTTCCTCGTCACTTGGCAGCTTGTATTCTTCGCCTTCTATTACAAACTTTCTTTCACCCTGTATTTTTTCTATGGCTTTTCTTCTCTCAAGTATCTTTCTTCTTATTTCGATCAGCTTGTTGGTCCATATAAGAGATATTCTCGGTAGAGCAAGCACTCTCAGGGTTAGTCCAGTAGGAGGAGTGTCAAAAATAATAATATCCCATTTTTCCCCATCAATCAAAATCTCTCTAATTGCCTCGAGGGTTGCATATTCCTCGATACCAGGAGAAAATCTCAAAATTTCAAAATATTTCTCCAAATTTATCACGGTCAGATACTTATACATATGCTTCAGATTCTTCTCTAAGTGTTCTAAATAACTCTGGATGAGTTTTTCCATGTCAAGCTCCATTGCATAAAGATTTTTTATCACCTTCTTGGGCTTGTCGTTTAGTCTCATCATAAAAACATCTCCAAGGTTATGGGCTGGGTCTATTGAAACTATGAGTGTTTTGTATCCTTTCTTTGCGAGTGCTATTGAAGTAGCGGCAGCACTTGTTGTTTTCCCAACACCCCCTTTCCCTATGAAGAATAACACTCTGAACTTCTCTTCTGGAATTAAATAATCTTTCATTTTATCACCTCATGTGATTTCAAACAGTGCGGCCATTTCCCCAAAAATATCGTCCATATTGATAGCTCTTTGCTGCATAACGTATATCTCCCTGACCATGTGTGGCATTAACCTCATTACAAGTGTTGTGGGAGGAGAAGGAATGCCGACAAATGCTCCCATGAGAAGGAGCGCGAAAACATTTTCTAACTCTCTTTCTTCAAACTCAAGATATTCAGTAGATTGTTGCTTAAATGCGCTGATGAAACCTTTAATGAAGTATTTCACATTTTCCAGAATTCTCGCCATGTTACCACCTCTCCAAGAAAACTAAGAAAGAAATTAAGAAATGAAAAAGACCTCAAGCGGCCGCGTACTCCTCGGCTGGCTTCTTCCAGGCAGCGTACCAGTCGACGACGAGGAGCAAGTTGAGGAGTAAGCCGACGACGGTAATGAGGGACACCCAGAATCCAGGCTTAATGACTATGAGGAACCATACGAGTGCTGCTGTCACTGTAATCCACAGGAAGAGTGCGGGGATAACCACTGCCCACTTCCATGCTCCTTCTGGCCTCTGAACCTTTGCAACCCATAGAGAAGCTGTCATCATCGCAATACTTGCCAGCATTTGGTTCATACCACTGAATGCTGGCCAGATGATAAGCCAGCTTCCACCCCAAGCCATGTAAATACCGAAAATTGCAAGGATTATTGATGCAATCCACTTGTTCTTGAGAATCTCTGGACCGTGAACCATATCCATTATCTCCTGCCATGCGAATCTTCCCAGTCTTGTAGCTGTATCAAGGGTTGTCAATGCGAATGCTGAGACCCAAAGGCTTGCAAACACTGCACCGGTTTTGAAGGGAATTCCTAATGCATCTTGGAGTCCGTAGGCGTAGCTCTTTGCAAATATTCCGACCTTAATTCCATGCTTCACAACCTGGATTGCATATTGTGCACCCCAGTTTGTTGTATCGACTGGTATGTTCATTGTCTGGAATACTTTAAGACCGTAGACTGCAATTGAAGCAATGACGATTGTTGAGAGGAAGCCCTCTGTGAACATTCCACCGTATCCAACGAGCAGTCCGTGAAGTTCATTGTCCAGCTGCTTTGACGTTGTACCAGAACCAACGATGGAGTGGAATCCACTCAATGCACCACATGCGATTACCAGTGGAACAGTTGGCCAGAATGGTGAGGGCTTTCCACCAACAACGTTGGCTGACCACGTTGTGAATGCTGGAGCAGAGAATGTTCCAACGCCCTTGAGTCCCACGATTATGAATGCAACACCACCGAGGAGCAATCCGAACCAGAGGATGTACGCGTTAAGATAGTCTCTTGGTTGCAGGAGAACCCATACTGGGAGTGATGAAGCTATGACGATGTAAATGCCTAAGACAATCATCCATGTGTGTTTGCTTGCAGCAATGGGGAACTTGAAACCTAACCACACTGCAATTATTAGCAGAATGATTCCAATGGCAGTTCCTGCATAGAAATTGATCTTCATCTTGTACAGCAGATATCCGAGGATTATTGCATCAATCAAGAACAGCAGTGACGCAGTGGCTGCTTCTGGAGTTCCAACGAAAATACCGGAGATAACCGCTGCGAAAGCTGCGATAACAAGTACCAGGGCAAACCATACATAGAGCTCAAATGCCATACTTGTTCTCCTGCTCATTAGCCTGCCCGCAATCCATTGGATTGACTTACCGTCGTACCTTACGGAGGACATTAATGCTAAGTAGTCATGAACTGCACCGATGAAAACGTTTCCGAACCAAACCCAAAGCAGTGATGGAAGCCATCCCCATGCCATTGCTACCGCTGGACCAACTATTGGACCAGCTCCTGCTATTGAAGCAAAGTGGTGTCCGTAGAGTACAATTGGGTGGGCTGGGACGTAGTCGACACCATCATACAAACGGTGTGCAGGTGTTGGTCTGTTTGGATCTGCTTTAACTACTTTGTTCTGGAGGGATCTTCCATAGCTCATGTACAATCCGGCATATATCAAAGCGGCAACCAAAATAATAAGGGTGGAGTTCATTTTAGCACCTCCGGACCAAGGTTTTATCATTTTCTATTTTTGGGCATTGGATATATAAGAGTTTTTGAGATGTTCTTGAATAAATCGAATAAAATTTGGAAGATGTTTATCTAATAAATGTCAAAAAATTTAGAGAAGTGTACCAGAAATTGAATGAAAATTGACAATTGTATAAAACTTCACCCTATTTCTATTAGTGGTTGTCCTGTGTCTACGGTGTCGCCTTCTTTTATGAGGATTTTCTTTACAATGCCGTCTTTTGGTGCTGGGATTTCGTTCTCCATTTTCATTGCCTCAAGCACAAGCAAACCCTGACCAGCCTTAACCTCATCCCCCTCCCTAACAAGAATCCTCAAAACCTTACCAGGCATAGGCGCAGAAACAACACCCCCACCAACAGACACCCGAGCTGGAACCGGGGCCGAAACCGCCGGACTTGGAGCCGTTACCGGAGCTGGAGCTGGTGCAGGTGCAGACGTTGTTGGTTGTACAGCTCTCTCCTGTACTGAAATTGCAGGCATTACAAGGTTTTCAAGCTTTACCCCTTCAATGCCAACTTCGTACTCCCTTCCACCAATGTAAATCTTGATTATTTTGCCTTTTGGTTTCTCTTCAATAGGTTTGAGCTCTCCTTTCTCCCTCAGTTCAAAGAACTCAAGGGCAACTTGGGGGAAGAGTGCATAGGTTAGTATGTCTTCTTCTTTCTTCAGGTATCCCTTCTCTTCAAGCTCTCTTCTGCATTTTTCGAGCACAGGCTCAAGCAAATCAGCGGGTCTGACTGTTATTGGTTCTTCATCTCCAAGGATAAGCTTTCTAATTTCCTCCTTTATTGGTGCTGGCGGCTTTCCGTAAAGCCCCCTAACGTAGTTTTTGGTTTCCTCTGTAATCATTTTGTACCTTCCGAAAAGGACATTGAAAACTGCTTGGGTTCCGATTATCTGTGAAGTGGGAGTAACTAAAGGAGGGTATCCGAGTTCTTCTCTAACCCTTGGAACTTCTTCGAGAACTTCATCGAGCTTATCCAGTGCTTTAAGCTCGCTAAGCTGTTTTATCAGATTGGAATACATCCCTCCAGGAATCTGGTGGAGCAGAACATTTGGATCTCCGTGAAGGGCTCTCTTATTCATTAAATGCTCATATTTCTCGTCAAGGAGTTTCCTCAGGTAGCGGGAGATCTGAAAGACGAGTTTCATATCAATTTGAGGTTTATCACTTTCTTTTAACGCATGATAAATTGTTTGTATTGCAGGTTGTGCTGTCCCGTTGGCTAAGGGATATATTGCAGTGTCTATGAGATCTGCCCCAGCCTCTACGGCTTTTAAATACGTTGCTGATGCCAACCCGCTTGTTGCATGAGTGTGAACATTAACTTTAATACCATAGCGTTCCTTAATCTCTTTCACGAGTTCATATGCCATTTGAGGATCTAAAAGGGCTGCCATGTCTTTGATAGTAATGTAATCCACATCAAGCTCTATCAGCTCATCCACCTTTTTCATGTAGTATTCAACTGTAAATATTGGCCCGGTGGTGTAGCATATTGCTCCTTGAACTTCTGCTCCTATCTCTTTGGCTTTTTTAATCGCTGTTTTCATGTTTCTGACGTCATTCAGTGCATCGAATATCCTGAAAATATCAATTCCATTCTTATATGCTAACTCCACGAACTTTTCTACAACGTCATCGGGATAATGCTTATATCCAACGACGTTTTGACCTCTCAGAAGCATTTGGAGCTTTGTCTTTTTTATGTGCTCTCTTAGAGTTCTCAATCTTTCCCAAGGATCTTCTCTTAAAAACCTCAAGGCAGCATCAAAAGTTGCCCCTCCCCATACCTCCATTGAATAAAATCCTATTCTGTCCATCTTTTCGGCTATGGGAAGCATATCTTTTGTGCTCATTCTTGTTGCAATCAATGATTGGTGAGCATCTCTAAATGTTGTATCTATTATCTCAACCATTTTTATCACCGCTATTGTTTTTATTCAATATAACCAGTGAGTAGGGTATAAAACCTCTTTGAACAAGCTTTTGTTCAAAAGGAGCTTTATTTGAAAATTTTCTTGTCACTTAAAAAATCAATTTGTAGGTTTTTATGTGTTTTTGGACAAATTTGGATAAAAGTAAAAGAAGAGCAGCTTTAAATCAGTCCTTCAGCTTTTGCGGCTTCTTCAGGCTCTTCATTGCGGTGGATTACCCGGAGTATAGCTTTAATCATGGGTTCTGGATTTTCACGCTGGAATATGTTTCTACCAACGACTGCTCCAGCCCCTCCAGCTTCAATAACTTCGTAAACGACCTTTAGGAATTCAAGAGGGTTTTTAGCTTTTGCTCCCCCACTTAGGAGGACGGGAACACCAGCGGCAGCATCGACAACTTTGGCAAATGTCTCTTTTGAACCTGTCCAGTATGTTTTGATCATATCGGCACCCATCTCAGCAGCTGCTCTTGCTCCATACATAACAACCCTATAATCTTCTTTTTTGCCGTATTTTTCGTTGATGTAGGGTCCTCTTGGATAAGAAAACTGAACAACAGGCAATCCAAAATCATGTGCAATGCTTGCAACCTCTGCAAACTGCTTCATCATTATATCTTCATAGGGTGAACCCCAGTAAACTGTTGCTGCAACTGCATCTGCCCCAAGTTTAATTGCATCTTCAACAAAGCCGAGAGGGCTCTGTAAAAATTGGTCTTCTTTTGGTCTCAGATTGGTCTTGCTTGTGAGCTTAACCATTAAACCAACATTTGGATTCAAAACATCTCCACTTACCCTTGCAATTCCCGGAAGCAGCATAACACCATCTACTCCAGCCCTAATTACTTTTTTGAGAATTACTCTGGGGTTTACGTGTTCCCAGACTTCAGTAAAATCTTCTGGACCATGTTCAAATCCATGATCCATGGCAAATATTAAAGCTCTGCCGTCTCTTCTGAAGAACCTTCTGAGCCTTCTCCTAATCCCAATATTTTGAAATGCTTCCATACTAATCACCTTGGGTGATATAGTTATTTTTTGAATTTAAGCTTTGCCGTATAAGTTAAATTGGCTAAGCCATGAAATTTTCTTGGTGGTGTTTGTGCTTGATATCAATACAGAGATTATAGGGAGGAAGGTTATTTATCTTCAAGAGGTGGAGTCAACCAATGAGCTTGCCAAGAAAATAGCTCCCCAAGAGGAGGAAGGAACTATAATTGTTGCAGATATTCAGAGAAGGGGGAGGGGCAGGAAACTTAGAAAATGGATTTCTCCAAAAGGTGGACTATGGATGAGTGTTATTTTAAAGCCCAATGTACATCTAGTGCACATAACGAAGCTTGTATTTGTTTCTGCACTTGCAGTTGTTGAAACTTTGGCGGAATTCGGAATTGAAGGAAAGATTAAATGGCCAAATGATGTCCTTGTCAATAGGAAAAAAATTTGCGGGATTTTAAGTGAAGGAAAATATTCAACGGATAGTGTGGAGTATGTGGTTCTTGGTATCGGGTTGAATGTTAACAACGAAATTCCAGTGGATTTGCTGGATGTTGCGATATCCATGAAGGATGTACTGGGGTTTAGAGTTCCGCTTGTTGAGGTTTTTAGAAATCTTTTGGAAAAGCTGGACAAGTGGTATTTGAGATATCTTGATGGACAATACGCCCTCATATTGGAAGAATGGAAAGCTTACAGTGCTGTCATTGGAAAGGAAGTTAGAATTGTTGGGGATAATGAGGAGATCATCGGCACTGCGGTTGATGTAAGCGATGACGGGTCTCTTATCATTGCATTAAAGGATGGTACACTAAAGAAAATTTACTATGGGGATGTTTCCCTTAGATTTTCCTGAGTTACCTAAGTTATTATATCAATTGTCGAAGTGCTATTAGGCATAATGGAAAATTTAATATACCCAGCGAACATAACTGTCAACTGCCGCCTATTGAAGGAGGCATGTGGGTAGAGGTGAATAGCCATGGCACAGAAGGGTATTTTGAGGACATATCTTGACATTCCAGTGCTTCAGAAAATCTTCGCAGGACTAATTCTGGGTGTTATTGTTGGTCTTGTCTTGGGATCCTTGGGGTATGCAGATGCAGTGAAGACGTACATCAAGCCCTTTGGTGACATCTTTGTCAGACTGCTGAAGATGTTAGTGATGCCCATAGTCTTTGCATCCCTTGTCGTGGGTGCAGCAAGCATAAGTCCAGCAAGACTTGGAAGGGTTGGAGTTAAAATTGTCATTTATTATCTGCTTACATCAGCATTTGCAGTAACACTTGGTATAATAATGGCAAGAATCTTCAAACCTGGGCTTGGGCTCCAATTAGCCACTGGAGCTAAATTCCAAGCAAAGCAGGCGCCTTCTATGGTTCAGACTTTGCTTAACATAATTCCAAAGAATCCATTTGGAGCCTTGGCTAACGGGCAAGTACTTCCTACAATATTCTTCGCGATAGTTTTGGGTATTGCACTGACGTACTTAATGAACAGCAAGGATGAATTTGTGAAGGACAGCGCCAACACACTTTTCAAGGCAATAAACGGTCTCGCGGAGGCTATGTACAAGATTGTTGGTGGTGTCATGCAGTATGCTCCAATAGGTGTTTTTGCATTGATTGCTTATGTTATGGCGGAGCAGGGAGTTAAGGTCGTTGGTCAGCTGGCAAAAGTGGTTGTTGCAGTGTATCTCGGCTTGATCCTTCAGATTGTCTTGGTGTACTTTGTGCTCCTCAAGATCTTTGGACTCGATCCAATTAAGTTCATCAAGAAAGCTAAGGATGCTATGATTACTGCATTCGTTACAAGAAGCTCAAGCGGTACTTTACCAGTTACAATGAGAGTCGCTGATGAAGAGATGGGAATAAGCAAGGGTATCTACTCATTCACACTTCCACTTGGTGCAACAATCAACATGGATGGAACAGCTCTGTACCAGGGTGTCTGTACATTCTTCATAGCCCTTGCAATAGGTCAGCACCTCACCATCGGACAGCAGCTCACAATAGTTCTCACAGCAGTTCTTGCATCAATTGGTACAGCTGGTGTTCCCGGAGCTGGTGCGATAATGCTTGCAATGGTTCTCCAGAGCGTTGGGCTTCCGTTGACAGATCCAAGTGTTGCTGCAGCATATGCAATGATCCTTGGTATTGACGCTATCTTAGACATGGGAAGAACAATGGTCAACGTTACAGGAGACCTTACAGGTACCACAATTGTGGCAAAGACTGAAGGGGAGCTTGACTTGAGCAAGTGGCAGTGATAGTGTTCCTGTTTTCTTTCTTGCTCCCTATTTTCTCTTTATGAATTAAGGGATAATGTTAAATACTCAAACATAACGCTACTTCTTAGGACATTAATAATGGGGGTAATGAGGAATGAAAAAGTTGGGTATTTTGGTAATAATCCTCCTTTTGGGTGTCTCAATAGCTTATGCTCAGGAGGTTCCGTTTTATAAGGAGGAGTTTGTATTCACAATTAAGGTTTTGGACAATGGGAATGCTCAAATAACCTTAAAAACCTCTTGGCTTGAACCTAAGGATGAGATACAGAAGCAGATTGAGCAAATTCTAAATCAAACAAATCTAACAAAAGAAGAGGCTATAAAGAAGTATGAAAAAGAGCAGCTTGACAGGTATATAGCGAGCCTTGCTAACTATGGCATAAAGACCACTAATCAAAGTCTAAAAATTCTGGGAATCGATGAAGGAAAGAATTTAACGGTTGTGTTTACGGCTATTGCTGAGAAGTTTGCCAGATATTACTCATACGATGGCTACTGGGAAATCGTGGTTGATCCAACACGAGGTTACGGCACTGCTCCAATACCTGATACGGGTCTTCCATATAAGGTTGAGCTTCACAATATCTTCATAATTGAGCTTCCTCAAGATGCCAAGCTTTTGGAGTATCCAAAACCCATAACAAGAGAATACAATCAAAGTAAATTCTATGTGAGGTCAAAAGTTGAGGGGAACAAAATAATTGTAACTTCAGATATTTACCTTGAACCTTATCTGAGACCAGAAGGCTTTAAAGCACTTTTTGGTGATTACAACACATTCTATGTTAGATACACAACACCAAAACCAGGAGAAGAGGGACAGTACCAGAAAGTGGTCTCCGAGTGGTACTTGAGAGCTGAAGTTCTGCCGAATGGAACGACTAATTTGTTCATAAAGGACACATATATCGAACCAAAAGACCAAGTTGAGCTCAGGAAGCTCCAGATAAAGCTGATGGGCGTTCAAAATGTTACAGATTTAATTCTCCAGAATAATATTAAAGCCTTAGGAGGGCAGGGAATTAAAGTGGAAAACGCAAATGCAAAAATTATTGGTTTGAACGAAACGGGTCCACTTATCATTGAAGCTAATTATGTTGTCCAGAACTTCACAAAAAAAGTTAACGGAACCTATGAATATTCTTTTGATCCAACTCTTGGATACTCACTTTACAATATAGGCTACAGGGCTCAGAATGAGATAAACCAAACCCTAAAGTTAGAACTCATACTCCCAACTGATGCCAAAATAGTTGAAGTTCCTCAGAACATAACGAGGGAACTCAAGGGTAACAGATTCACTTTAACTACACTGGTTAATGGAAATAAAATCTCAATAACAGCAAATGTCTTTATCAGATATGGTGCCCATCAGGAAGATGTCCAGAAACTTCTTGCGAATATCAGCAGAGCATACATTAGATTTACACTTCCGGAAGCTTCTCAGGGACTTAACTATAAGCAAGTAGGGGCAGCAGTTGGTGCACTTGTGCTCATAGGGGCAGCAGTATTCTTGATTAGGCGGAGATGACAATCTTTTCTTTTTTAATGTTTTTATTAACGCTACCATTATATATCTCTGTTACAAATTTCTTTTCAGGTGATAGAAATGACGAAGAAGCTTTACTATGAGGATGCATATCTAAAAGAAGCAAAAGCAAAAGTTGTTGAAATAAAAGATAATGCACTGCTTTTGGATCAGACCATTTTCTATCCAACAGGTGGAGGACAGCCGCATGACAGGGGAACAATAAATGGTGTTCATGTTTTGGATGTTTACAAAGACGAGGAAGGTAATGTCTGGCATGTTGTAGAAGAGCCAGAGAAATTCAGGATAGGAGATGAGGTTGAGCTTAAGATAGACTGGGATTATCGCTACAAGCTCATGCGTATCCACACCGCGATGCATCTCTTGGATCATGTGTTGAATGAAGTTCTCGGCAAAGACAAATGGCAACTTTATGGCAGTGGAATGAGTGTGGAAAAGGGGAGATACGATATTCTTTACCCAGAAAACGTTAACAAGTACAAAGAGCAGATTATTGAGCGTTTCAACAAGTATGTGGACGAAGGGGGGGAAGTCAAAATCTGGTGGGAGGGAGAGAAAAGGCTCACACAAATCAGGGACTTTGAAGTTCTCCCATGCGGTGGAACCCATGTAAAGGATATCAGGGAGATTGGGCATATTAAAAAGCTGAAGCGCTCAAGCATAGGGAAAGGCAAGCAGAGGCTGGAGATATGGCTTGAAGATTGAGCTTTTTTACCTTTCTTTTTAAAAGTTGCCCTTTCCGATATAAGAGTGAATTGACACAATATGTTTAAAAAGTTCAGATTGTATTGGATACTGGGTGAACTTATGAGTGAGGTCATACTCCATTTGCCAGCGTGGATTGATGAAAGGGAGGCAAGAATAGCGTTGGCAGTTGAGCTCTATCGAGAAGGAAAAATAACCCTTAAACAGGCGGCTGAAATAGCGAATCTCTGTGTAGAAGACTTTATGAAAGAGCTTAGTAAGAGAAAAGTAAGTATATTAAACTGGAATGAAAAAGAGCTTGAGGAAGAGATTGAGAATGCCGATAATTTCTGATACGTCTCCTCTTATTCTTCTCAAGAAGACTGGTGGCATTTATCTGCTTGAAGAACTCTTCAATGAAGTTGTAATTCCTCTTCAGGTTCAAAAGGAACTTTATGTTAGAGAAGAACATTATTTCAGTAGAATTAAGTTCTTAAAAGTGCAAAATCCAAAAAAGGAGCTTTTTAAAATATTGTTACTAACTCTTGATGAGGGAGAGGCTGGAGCAATAGCTCTGGCTATTGAGCATGGCTTACCTCTCCTCATTGATGACCTAAAGGGTAGAAAAACTGCAAAGCAACTTGGATTAAAATACATAGGGACATTGGGAATTCTCAAAATTGCAAAGAACAGAAAAATAATAAGTGAGGTAAGACCGTTTATTGAAAAACTCCTGAGAAGCGGATATTACATTAGTCCTAAGCTTGTAGAGAAGTTCCTCCGGGAAATGGAAGAATTTTAACTAAATTCCCAATTTTTCCTTTACTTCCTCTATTGTTGCTCCTTTAATCAGCAAATCTTTTTCCCTTGAGGTCTCTCCTCTGAGTATAACAACCTCTTTTCCAAGGAGTTTTGAGAGGAACTTTGTTAATTCTTTATTAGCTTTTCCGCCAACAGGGGGAGCGCTAACTTTCACCTTAATCCTTCCTTTCCACTTGTCAACTCCCTCAATGCTGTTCCTTTTTGTATTTGGCTGGACATGGACGAGGAGAATAACACCGTCTTTTATCTGCTTTATCATTCTCTTCCCTCCAGATCATATTTCCATACAATTTTTGGAGGAAACCTCTTTTCTTTTACAGCCATAATTATTTCATCTGCAACTTTGTAGGCGAAATCAAAGGCATCTTTGTCGATTAGGCCATAATTGAGAGCCATTTCAAGCTCATCCTCATCTAACAAGAAAGCTTCGCCGTTTGGGAAGATGAATATGTCTAAAAACAGATCAAGCATCTCTAAAGTGTCTCCATATCTCTCTGTGTAAGCCAAAACGTCTACATAGAGTCCTTTGAAGTTTCCCTCTCTATCATAAACTTTCAAAACATCGTAATTTTTACCGATAAAGGCGAAGTAAATCATTGTGTAGTCGTTTTCAATGACCTTGACTCCATTTACATAAAGAGGTGCGAGCATTCCATGGAATTTGGACTTGGCAACGATGATATCCCCTAAGTCTGCTATGAGTTCATCGTATCTCTCAAGAACCCTGTTTGGAATGCGCTTATAGATGAGGTGAACTTTTTTGTTCATGATAGTTTTATTAACAATTTTAGGTTTAAAAACCTCAGCCATGCACAAAACTATTAATGTCCTTGAAGCTTAATAAAAGCATGGCGAGTAAAGATGGATGCAGGATTAATTTACCTCTCTGGCTTCTTGAGTGGTGTTGTTCTTTTCACTGTGGCAAGAATAATTTGGAGAAAAGTCAAGAAGAGCCAAAGATAAGCTCCTTCAGCTTCTCTGGTAATTCATCAATCTTGACCCTAATTTGCTCCCTCGTATCTCTGTCTCTGATTGTTACGGTGTTGTCTTCAGGTGTTTGGTTGTCAATGGTCACACAGTATGGAGTTCCAATTTCGTCGTATCTTGCGTATCTTCTTCCTATTGTGTCCTTTTCATCGTAAACTGCTATGAACCCCGCTTTCTGGAGTGTCCTAAAGACATTGTAGGCTATCGTTGTTAGTGGCTCCTTTGCAACTAACGGCAGAACGGCAACCTCTATTGGGGCCATGTCCTTCTTTATCTTGAGGTAAATTCTTCCGTCCTCATCAATTGTTAGTGAGTTCTCAAGGAGTAGATAGAAAGGTCTATCAATACCAAAACTCGGCTCTAAGACGTGAGGAACAATTTTTTCCCCGGTTATTTTTTCTTCAACTTCCTTGATTATGAAATCCTCTTTTTCAAGCTCGTAACCCTCAATGCTGACTTTACCTTCCTCTTCAAGTTCTTCAACAAGCTTTCTAAGTTCTTCCTCGCTCATCTCTTTGAGCTTCTCGTTTATTCTTTTTGCATCTTTCTTAAGCTTTGGACCAACTCTCTTCATATTTAGACTAACTTTGAGCCTTTTCACGGTCTTGGGCTCATCGTAGTGAATCATAACCGTCAAATCGGCACCACTCATCTTCATGTGTCTGCTCAAGTCGTAATCCCCTCTGTATGCGATACCAACACACTCAATCCATCCAAATCTTTCGCTGTAAATCTCAACATCCCATGTATCCTTTGAGTAGTGTGCCCTCTCTTCTGGAAGCTGTTGCCTGAATCTTATCGCCTTTTCTGGAATTCCTATGTCAAGGAGAATTCTCTTCACCATAGCCATGTAATAGGCAAAGAATGTGTTCATGACATATCCTTTTTTAACAGCTTCCTCAAGAGTTACCTCAATCATCCCCAAGTTCTTGAGCTGGTGTTCGATAGGATAAAGCCTTACAACTTCGTCTTTGACCTCATCGAAGTGCGGATGCTCGGTCTCTTTTGGATTGAAAAATATCTCCACTTCAGCTTGGGTGAATTCTCTAAGCCTGATCATTCCCTGCCTCGGTGAAATTTCATTTCTATAAGCCTTTCCAATCTGGAACACACCAAATGGGAGCTTGTTTCTCGCAAAGGCATTAAGCCTCTTGAAGTTCACGAAAATACCCTGAGCTGTTTCTGGTCTTAGATACCCTTTCTTGTCCTTGTAAGGACCGATGTATGTTTCAAACATCAGATTGAAGTACCAAACATCGCCCAGCTCTCCACCACACTGGGGACACTTTATGCCGTTTTCCTTTATTATCTTCGTGAGCTCTTCGGCACTCAAGCCTTCAACATCAATGTCCAAGCTCTCCTCGATGAGATGGTCTGCCCTGTATCTTGTGTGGCACTGGGTACACTCAACTAAGGGATCAACAAACTTCTCAACATGACCTGAAGCTATGAAGACTTCCTCAGGAGTTATGTCTGGAGTTTCAAGCTCAAAAAACCCCTCTCTTTGAAAGGCTTCTCTGATTTTACGCTCAATCTTTCTCTTTATTGTCGCTCCAAGAGGACCGTAATCGTAGAAACCTCTCGCCCCACCATAAATCTCGAAGCTTCCCCATGCAAAGCCTCTTCTCCTCATCAAATCCGAAAGGATTTCATACTTGTCTATCTTCATCCTCTAACCACCTTAAGGTTTTGACACTTCAAAATCCTAAAAACTTTGTGGAGTATCTTTTGACATTCTACCAAAGTTGATGTCCAACAACTCATCCCAGGGCTGTTATACGAAAGAGTTATAAACCAATTTTCCCGTTATGAATGTGAGCTTCAGCTTTGATTATTTAGGAGGGAAGAGAAATGGCGGAAAGACCACTTGATGTTATACACAGGTCACTGGACAAAGATGTGCTGGTTATACTTAAGAAGGGATTTGAGTTTAGAGGCAAGCTTATCGGTTATGACATTCACCTGAATGTTGTCCTTGCAGATGCTCAGCTTATTGAGGGCGGCGAGGTAACAAAGAAGTATGGTAAGATAGTGATTAGAGGAGACAATGTGTTGGCTATTTCACCAGTAGAAACTGAGTGAGGTGATTCTCTGTGGGAAGCGGAACAGCACCCCATGGAAAAAGGAACCGCACACCAACTCATATAAAGTGCAGAAGATGTGGAAGAAAAGCTTACAACGTTAGAAAAAGATACTGTGCTGCTTGTGGATTTGGGAGAAGCAGAAGATTAAGGAAGTACAGCTGGTCAAAGAAGTGGAAAAAAGCTAAGAACGTCCACTAATTTCTTTTTTATTTTGCTTTTTCTGATTAGTGGTTTGGGATAATTCTATAAACCTTTGTTTTAAATTCTAAAGTATGAGCGCAAAAAATGACATTTTGAAATATTTAAAATCAAAAGGACACGATGGAGCTCTTCAGAGTGAGCTGTACAATTTAGGTTATTCTCGTTCGACAATTGCTGAGGCGCTTGAGGCTCTTGAAAAGGAGAAGCTTATCGTGAAAAAGAATATCGGAAAAAAAGCATACAGAATATGGGCTATTGATGAGGCACCTTTCCCCATTAAAAATACTCTTAGACTTGGAATTTTAAGGGCTGTTGAGTATCCCCATGCTCTTTTGACAGCTTACGATTTGAGAGAAAAGTACAATGTTAGGGTTTTGGTTTACAACTCAGCCCTTGAGCTTACGAATGCCCTTGCAATAGGAAAGGTCGATTTAGCGTGTTCGCCATTAATCACTCAACTCCTTTATTCACTATTAATGAAAAGCATTAAAATTGTTTCTGGCTGTGGATTTGCTGGCAGTGGACTTGTTGTGAGAGGAGAGCTCGAAGAAGGAAAAACCATTGCGTCCTCTGAGCTTTCTACAATGGAAACCATGTTAAAATTGTTCCTTGAAAAAGGGGGATTGAAGAATATAAAGGTGACATATTTTAAAAATCCGGAGAATGCCGTGAGGTCTTTTCTTAGTGGGGAAATAGATGGGATAAGCATCTGGGAGCCCTATCTAAGTCTGCTTAAAAAGAAGGGCTTTGATGTCTATCACTACTCTAATTATTTTGGAAAATACCCCTGCTGTGCCTTGGGGGTTAACTTGAGCTTTTTGGACGTTAATAAGGATATTTTTAAAGAATTTTTTGAAAGATTTAAGTACAATACTGAAAACTTGGAGAAACGAAAAGAGGAGGCTATACGTCTAATGGTTGAGGTTATGGGCTTTGAGGAAAAACTTGTGAGGGAAAGCTTTGGGGGGTTTGTCTATGATTACAGACTCACAAAAAAGCAAGTTGAAGAAATGCTAAATCGATTTGGTCTCAAAGTGTTCAATCTTGAAAAGCTCTTCTTATCGCAAGATTTTTAACTTCTATTTCTCTTTTATCGCTTAGACATTCATCTAAGTGATTACTATGGACGGCGAATTAAGAAAAAGATTGTGGGAGCTTGCATGGCCGGCGATATTAGCAAACATATCTCAAACCCTTGTTAACTTAGTTGACATGATAATGGTCGGGCAGCTGGGTGCTCTTGCAATCGCAAGCGTTGGTTTGGGAGCACAGCTTTCATGGTTCATGATGCCTATAATGTTTGCAATCTCAACAGGTGTTTTGGCTTTAGTTGCGCGTTTTGTGGGTGCTAAAGAGTATGATATGGCTAATTTGACCTTGGAACAGGGAATTTACCTTGCCTTTCTGGTGGGGATACCAGTTATGGCATTTGGATTTTTGTTCGGAGATGATGCACTTAGAATAATGGGAGCCAGTGAAGATGTAATAAAACTTGGCTATGATTACATAAGGATGTATTTCCTATTTTATCCCATCAATTTCATGGGTTTTGCGGCATTTTCAGCTTTGAGAGGAGCTGGTGATACAAAGACACCAATGAAGCTGAGCATCTTAATGAACGTTCTCAATGTTGTTTTGAATTATCTCTTAATTTTCGGAAAATTTGGCTTTCCAAGGTTGGAAGTTAAGGGTGCTGCATTAGCCTCTGGACTTTCAATTGCAACGGCTTTTGTTGTCGGAATGTTCCTATTCTTAAGTGACAGGCTTGTTCTGAAGCTTAAGCTCAGCTTTAGATTTGATATTTCACTGGTTAAAAGAATACTCAGAATTGGAATTCCAGCAACAATTGAGAGGATTATCTTCAGCGTTTACAACTTCATCTATATAAGCATCGTTACAAGATTTGGAACAGTAGCTTTGGCTGCTCATCAAGTTGGCTTGAGGGTAGAGAGCATAGCTTATATGCCAGCTTTTGGCTTTAATGTTGCCACATCAGCTTTGGTTGGACAGAGCTTGGGTGAGGGGAATCCAGAAAAAGCTGAGAAGGTTGTGTATGAGTCATTGAAAATGGTAACGGCTTTCATGAGCGTCATGGCTGTGATTTTGATTGCTTTTCCAAAATACCTCGTTATGCCATTTATAACAAAAAGTGATCCCAATTATTGGCAAGTTATCCATTTGGCTGCAATCTATCTCATGATTGTGGGTATAAGCGAAATCCCATTGGGCTGGCTCTTTGTTCTCAGTGGAGCTTTGAGAGGTGCAGGAGATACGAAGAGTCCAATGTATATAACGGCTGTTAGCAAATTACTCTTTAGGATTCTTCCGGCTTATCTTCTGGGATTTGGCTTTGCAATTGGTTCATTCCGCTTTGAAGGGCTTGGGGTTATTGCTGCTTGGATTGCAATGAGCCTTGAGACATTTGCAACCGCTGGCTTTTTCTGGTGGGTATTTAGAAGGGGGAAGTGGAAGTACATAAAAGTATGACACAATGTTTATAAGCATGTATGACGCCTATATAAACGGTGATGTTATGGCTGTTGTCAGCATTCGTATTCCTGATGAGCTTAAAGCGAAAATGAAGGAGGTTAATATAAACTGGAGCGAAGAGATACGGAGGTTTATTGAAATGAAAATACGGGAGCAGGAAAAAAGAAAGTTGCTTGATGAGATTGATGCTTTTCTCGAAAAGGAAGTTCCTCTCATGAAAAAGGGACAAGCAGTGAAGCTTGTGAGGGATGCTCGTGATAGTAATTGACACCTCGTCTTTAGTCAAATATCTCCTTCGCGAAGAGGGCTGGCGTGACGTCTCGAAGTTCCTTCGTCAGAATCAGCTGGTTTCTTTAGAAATGGCATTAATCGAAGGGGCAAATGCAATTTGGAAGCGTTGTGTTCTCTACCAAGATATCCCTCTCAAAACGGCAGAGAAATTGCTTGGTTATCTTCACTCAACTAAAGGCATAATAATCTATGAGGACCCAATTGAATACTTGCCTAAGGCGGAAGAAATTGCTCTTGAGAATAATGTTACTGTTTATGATTCTCTTTACATTGCTCAGGCTCTCAAATATGGAAAGTTAGCAACCAGCGATGAAAAACAGGGAAAAGTTGCAGAAAAGCTTGGTATTGTGGTGTTCTACCTTTAGAGTGTTGAAACGTGGAATAGGGCTTCCATCAAGTGACCAAAGAGGTAGCTAACAAACGCTGCTCCCAATCCAGTAGTGACCATCTCTGTAACTTTCTTCTTTATTGAGATTCCTGAGAGCACCGATATAAAAGTCGCAACTACTGCCAGCGCTGTTCCCGCTAACAATACGGAGAATGGCAGTGCAACCAGTGATGATGATGCAAAGAAATAAGGCGTAACTGGGAACGCTACGCCAAGCAAGTAAAAGCATCCAGTATAAAGGGCTGCTCTTATCTCGTTTTCATCCTCTTCTTGGATAAGTAACTTAATTATTGCATCGTGGTTTGAGGATAATTTTTCAGCGACCTCTTTTGCAACATTTTCAGGCATACCGCTCTCAAGGAGCTTGTCTAAAAGTTCATCTTTTGCTCTATCTGGAGAAACTCTGAACAGGACTTCCATTCTCTGTCTGATGCTCTCATTTACCTGCCTCTGAGAGCGAACAGATATGAAAGTTCCAATCGCCATTGATAGTGCTCCAGCAACTCCAACTATGAGACCGCTAATTCCGACGAGCTTTGGATTGTAAACGTAAACTGCTGACAATCCAGTAACTGCCCCGAGGATCTCGACTAATCCATCGTTCATGCCGAGAACTAAATCTCGGATATTTTCGACATGGAGTCTTTTTTTGCTCTCGTAAAAGAACTTCTCGTGTTCAAGCTCATCCAAGATGACATCACTTAATTCTCTCCTCTCTTCATCATTGAGCTTCTCTTGATATGTCGTGAGGAATTTGAAGTACTTTTGGATTGCGCTGTTTTCTCCCATCTCAAGGAGTGAAGCAACAGCTCCAGGCCCTAAAATTTTCCTTAAAAGCCTTATGCTGTAAAGGCTCAGCTTGCTGATTTTTATCCTGGGGGTTCTGACATTTCTCCTTGTCAAGAAATCGTGCCAGAACTTTGCATGCTTTGCTTCAATGTTTGAAAGCCTCAGAAATTCCTTCTTTAAACTCTCGTCTTTTTCAGTTTTAGCAAGCTGAGCATAAAGAATTGAATCGGAGTATTCATCCTCATAAAACTGAAGTGCCGACTTTATCATCTCGTCCATCTTCCATCCCCTAAAAAGCTGAACAAAAGAGTTAATTAAAGTTACTGTAATGACTTTAAAGTCTCAAGCACTTTTTCAAAAGGAGCATCTGTCTTTAGAGCGGTTGGTGAGAAGTGAGTTCTCGTTGCTTTGTAGCCCTCTTCTTTAAGAATTTCAATGATTTTGGAAACTTTTCTTGCTTCAAGGTTGTTTCTCCTTGCTAATGCATGGGTATCATAGAAAAATGGAACATCAAGCTCCTCTTTGATGATTCCTAAAAACTTCAGCACTTTCTTTTTCTCTGCAATCTCCTCTCTCTCTGCTAGCTTATGAATCTCTTCAACAATTTCTTGATTCTTGAGCTCCCCAAGCCACAAAGGTCCATAAGCTTTAGCTTTGCTTGGCAGAAAGCTCCTCTCAATCTCGAATTTTCCATTCTTTTCATTAAAATACAGATACCCGAGCTTTTCTAAAGTCTCATCCCCTTTCTTCGCTCCATCTTTGAACCTTAAGAATGCCCTGAAGTAGTGGTCTTTGTAGTACGCAAAAAGAACTTCAAAGCCCATGTCATACTTTGCAACATATCTTGCAACGGTTCCTATTAAAATCCTCAGCCCCGCTTCATGGCAGAGCTCGCCTCTTATTGGCACTGCGTTGTATTTTCTTAGACATGCCTTTGGATGAGCTCCGCAGAGGGGAGCGGTATCTGTTGCGGTTATGGCTAAAACTCCTTTCCGCTTTACACTTCTCAAAGCAGAGTCTAAAAACTCCATTGGTGAGCCGAATGGATCAAGATCAATGAAGTCAAAGTATCTAAACTGGTCATTCATCAATCTGTTGGCATCTAAGTTTGTTGCGACTAAAACCTTGCTTCCTTTTAAAAATGCTCTCTTCTCATGTATCTCAATTTTACCAGGGAAGTTGAGTGCCAGATTTTTGATTATCAGCTCAAAGGCATCTGGATTTATGTCATTCATCCAAACTTCAGCTGCTGGAGTCTCTAAGGCATACCTGATCCCCCTAATCCCTGTAGCACTTAGAGCATCTAAAACTTTCTTTGGTTTAACAACCTTGAGGAGAAGGACGCTTAAATCCCTATTCAGAGCCATTACAGGGTTGTAAAAGACTGGAGCATCATAAATACGCTCAGCTTTTGGGACAAGAACCCTTGCTTTTCCTTCACTTATTTCTATTAGCTCCATGGTACCACCAATCTATTTACAAAAAGCTTAGGCTAAGAAGAAAAGAAATCAGAGAATTTGGACGTAATCACCAAGAGCTTGTCCGGGTAAGCCTTTTTCGAACCTTACCTTAACCTCGCCCCTAACTCCATGTGGCTTGACAATTTTGCCGGCAATTATTTTTCCGCTCGGGCTCTTCCAAATGACTTTCTTTCCTATGAGCTTTGCTGCCTCTTCTCTGCTCTCAATTCCGAGAGGCTTGATAATCATGTGGTGGTTGTGCTGATTCTCCTTACTCCTCATGTAGCTTAACACTATCCCCTTCATCGCCCTCACCGTTAATGCCTATTGAAGAGAGCTTTTAAATTTATTGATGATTGATGGAAAGGGTTTTATTCTCTCTTAGCTATTCAGCTTTGGTGGTGATCATGAAAATGGAAAGAATAAAGAAGCTTCAAAAGTTTATAAACGAGAACTCAATTGATGCAGCGCTTATCTCTAAACGTGAAAACTTGTTCTACTTTTCTGGAGCTTCTCCGTTAGCTGGGGGGTATTTGGTTGTTACTCCCGATGAGGCTATAATTTATGTTCCCGAACTTGAATATGAAGCAACAAAGGAAGAGACCGAACTACCCGTTGAAAAGTTCAAGAGACTGCCAGAACTTTATGAAAAGCTCAAACCTTACAGTATTTTGGGAATTGAAGGTTCAACAAGCTTTTCCTTCATGAATGCACTTAAAGAAAAAGCTGAGATAAAGGAGTTCAGGAACGTTGATGATGTTATAAAGGACCTTAGAATTGTAAAAACCAAAGAAGAAATCGAGATAATCAAAAGCGCGTGTGAATTAGCTGACATGGCTGTTATGGCAGCTATTGAAGAAATCAGCGAGGGGAAGAGAGAAAGGGAAATAGCAGCGAAGGTTGAGTATGTTATGAAGATGAACGGTGCTGAAAAGCCAGCCTTTGATACAATCATCGCCAGCGGTCACAGGGCAGCTCTCCCTCATGGGGTTGCAAGCGATAAGAGAATTGAGAGAGGAGATTTGGTTGTCATAGATTTAGGGGCACTTTACAGGCACTACAACTCTGACATCACCAGAACCATAGTTGTTGGAAAGCCCAATGAGAAGCAGAAAGAGATTTATGAGGTAGTTCTTGAGGCTCAAAAGACAGCTGTTGAAAAAGCTAAGCCAGGAATGACTGCGAAGGAACTCGACAGCATAGCAAGGAACATCATAGCGGAATACGGCTATGGGGATTACTTTATCCACAGCCTTGGTCACGGAGTTGGCTTGGAAATTCATGAGCCTCCGAGGATAAGTCAGTACGATGAGAGTGTTCTCAAGGAAGGAATGGTTGTAACAATTGAACCGGGAATTTACATTCCAAAGCTTGGTGGCGTCAGAATTGAGGATACAGTTGTTATAACGAAGGATGGGGCAGAGAGGCTCACAAAGATGGAGAGAGAGCTAATTTAATCCCTTTTTATTATCCTAACTTTTAAGCCATATTCAGTGAACAGTTCAAAGTCCTTATCACAGGTAATAAGCATTTTATCGTGAGCTATTGCATTGGCAGCTATCAATAAATCTTTAGCGGGCGGTAGATTGCCTTTTTTCTTTAAGTCTCTGTAGATTTCTCCGGCAATCTTTGCACTTTTTTCGTCAAAGTGCAGTTTTGGTAACTTTTCAATCATAAGCTCTTCCTTTTCCTTCAGAGTTCCACAGTAAAGCTCAAAAACCGTGATTGCAGAGAGACCGTAAACCCATTCAGAAGGTAAAGACTTGACGACTTTTGAATTTCCTTTAAAAACCTCAATTATCACACTTGTATCAAGGATTGCATCCATTTTTGTGCCTCCTTTAATTCCTTCTCAAGCTTTTCGGCCTCTTCCTTACTTCTTGTTCCAAATCCTATTAGCAGGATGTTGAGATTTCCTTCTTTCTTTATAAGTTCTCTGATAACTTCTGAGAAGCTCTTTTTTCCCTTAATCCTCACAAGCTCCCAATAAACATCATCTGATATGGTTATTGTTTTTCCCATTTTAATCACCTGTGCATGCATGCACGAATACATGTACTATCGAGATATTTAAAACCTTTCCTCCCGAGAACATAGGGGAGGTGAGAGAATGAAAATACTTGACCAGAATCCCAAGGAGGGCAAAATTAAAGTTAAAGCCGAAACTCTCGATGACCTCTGGCATCTCTATCACATCATTGAGGAAGGAGATGTAGTTTATGCAAAGACCCTCAGAAAGCAGAGTCAGAGAAGTGATTCCCTTAGACCAGAAAAGGTTCAGGCGATTCCAGTGTTTTTGGGTATTAGGGCTGAAAAAATCAACTTCCACAAGTTTGCAAATGCGTTGAGGATTACTGGTCCGATAGTGTATGCCTCAAGAGAGGAAGTTCCCCTTGGTAAGTATCACACAATAGCAGTTGAAGAGAACAGCATTATTACAATTCAAAAGCCCAAATGGAAGGCTCACCACTTGGAAAGATTAAAGCAAGCTGTTGAAGCTTCTCAGAGAGCAAGAATTATGATTGTTGTTGTGGATGATGGTGAGGCCGATATTGCTCTCGTGAGAGAATACGGCGTTGATATAATTGCCAACATAAGACACAACCTTGGGGGGAAGAGATACGGCACAAATAGGGAAGCTGAGGAAATGAAGTTCTTCCACGATTTAGCAAAGACAATTGCTGAAATTATGGAGAGAGAAAAGGTGGATAAAGCTATTGTCGCTGGTCCCGGCTTTGTGAAGGAGAACTTTTACAGGTTCCTCCAGGAGAATTATCCCGATTTGGCAAAGCGTGTTGTAATTGAGGACACGAGTGTTACAGGGAGAACCGGGATTTATGAGGTCATTAGGAGAGGAACCGTTGACAAAGTTTACCATGAAAACAGAGTCGCAAAGGAAATTCAGCTCGTGGAGAAGGTCATAGAGGAGATTGCAAAGAATGGATTGGTGGCTTATGGTATAAAAGAGGTCGAAGAAGCAGCGAATTATGGAGCAATTGAGACTTTGCTCGTTTTGGATGAGCTTTTGAAGGGAGAGATGAGAGAAAAGATTGAGCAGCTCATGGAGTTCGTCAGGCAGATGAGGGGGGAGATAGTAATTGTCAGCTCGGAACATGAGGGAGGTGAAAAGCTGAAAGCTTTGGGAGGAATTGCCGCACTGCTGAGGTATAAGGTTAAGTGATTAGTAAATCTCGGCATAGGCATCGCTTTCAAATCTTGGGAACTCCTCCTCTTCGCTGTTCTTCACTAAAACCCTGTCTTTTTCTTCTGTAAACTCACCAATGATGAAAGCTTTAATTCCATTCTTGGATAGCTCCTCAATTATTCTTGAGGAATTCCTTCTGGGAGAAATTATCACCAGCGTTCCGGTTGATGAGACAGTTAGAGGATTCACATCAAAAGCTTCAAGAACTTTTTTGACGAGAGGAGGGATGTAAATTTTGTCATAATAAACCCTAAAACCAACATTTGAATTGTCGGCAATTTCATGAAGGGCTGTTAAGCCTCCCTCAGTTGCATCATGCATACCTCTCACGAGCTTTCTCACAGCGAGGGCATCAGGGACGACGGTTTCAAGCTTGTACATTTCTCTGAGCTTGTCTATTTCGGCTGGAGTTAAAAATTTTTTAAGCTCCTCTTTCTTGAAGTAAGCCGCTCCAACGGCAAACTCTATCCCAATGCCCTTCGTTATTATTATATCGTCTCCGGGTTTTGCTAACGGTAGTCTCAGGTCTTCTTTCTTCACCAATCCAAGTGCCGTTGTGGTGGCAGTTGTTTCTTTAATCGTGGTGTAAACTCCTGTATGTCCCCCGATTACAGCTGTTCCGTATTCTCTACACTCTTCATTGAGTTCCCCCATTATTTGAGCGAGCTCTTCTTTAGTGGAACCTGGGGATAACAATAGGTCAATAACCAGCCATCTCGGCTTAGCACCAAAAACTGCAACATCGCTTGCTGCGAAATGATACGTGAAGAATCCAAAATGCTCCATTGGAACGCCTAAAACTGGATCAGTTGCTATGACGAGATAGTTTTCATTGCTATACTCAAGAACTGCAGCATCAAAGCCTTCTCTCGGACCGATAAAAACTTTCGGATCCTTAATATTAAGGTTATCCAGGATAATTTCATTTAGAACCTCACTTCTTATTTTTCCAAGCGGCAGCATTTTTGAACCTCCTAATGATTTCATCTGCTTCTCTTAGGATTTTTTCATTACATCCATGACACATCAGTTTTAAACTTGGCACTCTCACGCTCATCCGGACTTTATATTTTCTCGCAAGCTTGCTTATCTCGTAGTTTACCTCATAAGCCAAATTGAAATACTCCTGCTTAATGATTTCAAATTTGTCAATATACTGCAAAGGACATCCCTCTCTCCACTGCCTTCTTCTTCCATATTCATACATCCTGTAAGGTTTTATACCCGCTTCTTTTGCAAGCTTTTCAACTTCTTCAGCAGTGTACTTAATCAGAGGTCTGAATACTGGAATCCCGATCCTTGGTATCTCACTCAACCTTATGTCTCCTTTCCACTGATCGAGCAGGGCTCCAATTATCTTATCATTTGCATTGTCACCTTTTGCTAAAACTTTAAAGCCGTTAATTTTTGCAAACCAATAGGCATTTCTCATCATGACTTTTTTGCAGTGAATACATATTGGGCCCTTCTTTCCAATTGAATTCTTAAGAAGTCCTTCTGTTATATCAATAAGATAATGCTCGACTCTAAGTTTTTCAGTAAACCTCATTCCCCACAGCAGTGTTTCCCTCCAGCTCCATTTGTGGAAGAAGGTTATGGCAGAAACATCTAAACCAGCTTTTTTCATAATATATAGGGCTAAACTGCTGTCTTTTCCTCCAGAAAACATGAGGAGTATTTTCTTTTTATGAAGCCCAGTGTTTTCTGCAAACTGTTTTGTCTCCTTTATAATTTCTGCGAGCATGATGAAAATAAAAATAAAAAGTTTAAAAATTTAATTTCACGAGCTCATCTTTCTTACTTGATTCTCTGCAATGTCTCCCACAATTGGGAATTTATAGTACTCCCCTTGGTATGCTTTAACTATTCCAAGTATCCACAGGATAAGGCCAATTAAACCCAAAAGCATGCCTAAAATTGCTCCCAAAAATGGTATAAACATGAGGATTCTCTGAATTATGAATATTCCTAAGAATGTGATCGTTGACTGCATGGCATGGAATCTGACAAAATCACTTTCTTTCTCCAAGAGAAGGAAAATTATACCTGTCAGGAATCCAAGGACATAAGCCAGTGCCGCTTCAATGTTTTCTTCAAGTCCTAAAGACGTTTTGCTTTTTTCTACTTCTCCACTTCCATATTCCTCCACTCTCAACACCTCACATAGCAGTATATCAACTTATTTTTAACTTTCTTGGTTAAATACTTTTCTAAAACTGTTGAAAATGATTTCATGATAGTTGATACTTTTGCATAAATTGCTTTATAATTTTCAAAAAATATTCGAACCTTATTGAATTGGAAAGCATCTTGCTTTGTTTTAAATCTCGAACCCAATGTTTTGTTAGGCTCACCAAAACTTTTTAAGGTCTCCTATATACCAAATTATGATTGAATTAGGTTGTCCTAATGGTGATGATCATGTATGTGCATTTAACTCAGATGAAAGAAGGGGAGGAGGGAGTCGTTGTTGACATCCATGGGGGTATTGGGGCGAGACAGAAGTTAATCGGAATGGGAATTACTCCCGGAACCAGAATTCGTGTGCTCAAATCTTCGCCCCCCGGACCAATAATCATAGCTGTCGGTTCTTCACGAATAGCCATTGGCAGGGGAATAGCGGATAAAATAATCGTCCGGAGGGAACTTCAATGAAAAAAGTTATTGCCCTCGCTGGTAATCCAAACGTTGGTAAAACCACACTATTCAATGCCTTAACAGGACTGAGACAGCATGTTGGCAACTGGCCTGGGGTTACAGTAGAGAAAAAGGAGGGAATAATGAAGTATAAAGGTAGAGAGTTTTTGGTTGTTGATCTCCCTGGAACGTACTCATTGACGGCTCATTCTGTTGATGAACTCATAGCGAGAAATTTTATTCTTGAAGGAAATGCCGATGTTATAGTCGATGTTGTAGATTCCTCATGTCTTATGAGAAATTTATTTTTGACCATGGAAATTCTTGAAATGGGGGTTAAAAACGTTGTAATCGCACTTAATAAGATTGATTTGGCTGAGAAAAAAGGTATCAAGTTTGATTTTAAAAAAATGGAAAAAGTTCTTGGTATCCCTGTAGTTCCAACAAATGCAAAGGATGGAACTGGAATTGAGGAGCTTAAGAAAAAAATAGTGGCTGTAGCTGATGGTAAAATTACCGTTAATCCTGTTGTTCCTGTTTATGATGATATCATCGAGAGAGAAATTTCCCATATAAGTGAGATACTAAAAGAAACAGCTTTAGCTGAAAGATACAACCTTAGATGGTTGGCTATAAAACTTTTGACGAGAGATGAAGAGGTCATAAAACTGGTTCTTTCACATCTTGGACATGAAAAGATGGATGAAATTCTGCACCATATAGGAGAGCTGGAGGGGCATTATAAAAAATCTCTTGATATTATTATTGCTAATCAGAAATATGAGTTCATCGATAACTTAATCCATCAGTTTGTTACTCACTTTGCTGAGCAAAAAGAAATGTTAACCGACCAGCTTGACAGAATTCTGACGCACCCGGTTTATGGCATGATATCCCTTCTTGCAATCTTTTATCTTCTCTTTAAGTTTGTCTTTACAGTTGGAACACCACTTCAGGAAAGCTTGGACTCATTTTTTGGAGTATTGGGAGATAACATTGGGAGATATATAGTTAATGACACTCTAAGAGGCTTGATTGTTGATGGGATAATTGGTGGTGTTGGCTCAGTTTTGAGCTTCTTTCCTCTGGTGTTCCTGCTCTTTGTTGCAATGTCCCTCCTTGAAGATTCCGGGTACATGGCAAGAGCGGCTGTTGTCATGGAGAGAATAATGAGGAAGTTTAATTTGCCAGGGAAGAGCTTTATCCCAATGATTTTGGCATTTGGATGTAATGTGCCTGCAGTTATGGCAACTCGGGCATTAGATGATGAGAGAGATAGAATTCTAACAATGATCATAAACCCTCTTGTGCCGTGCAGTGCAAGAATGGTGGTTATAACTTTCCTTGCTGGAGTCTTCTTTGAGAGGCATAAAGCCTTGGTTGCCATCAGCATTTATGCTATTTCTCTTGGATTAGCATTGATTTCAGCCCTTATACTGAGTAGATTCGTAATTAAGGGGGAAGAAAGCCCATTCATAATTGAGCTTCCTGACTATCTAATCCCCTCATGGAAGAGTGTGGTGATTCACTCGTGGGAGAGAAGTAAGGAATTTTTGAAAAAGGCAGGAACTGTGATTCTTGCTGGGGCAGTTGCAATATGGTATCTGAGCAATTATCCACAGCCTGTTGGTACTGGTTTAAGCTATGCCGAAATCATTGGGCGGGCATTAGAACCCGTGACCAAACTAATGGGTCTTGACTGGAAGGCTGCTGTAAGCTTAATTTTTGGGATAATAGCAAAAGAAAATGTTATCGCTACATATGGTGTTATATATGGAATTGGGGGGAATGAAGAAGCATTGGGGGTCTTAATGAGGCAAGCAATGACACCACTGCAGGCGTTTGTTTTATCTCTTGTAACAACCCTTTACCTTCCCTGCATCGCTACAATTGCTGCAATAAGAGCTGAAGGGGGGACGAAGTGGGCTTTAGTTGCTTCGCTCTACAATCTTATATTAGCAACCGTGATTGGGATTCTTGTGTATCATCTGGGATTATTTATCATGGGGTGAAAGATTGTGGTAAACATTGAAGAGGTTCTTGAGCTTATCAAAGGTGGGTATACAAATCCCAAAGAAATAGCAAGGGTTATGGGTATAAATGTTGAAGAAGTTAGCGGGATAATAAAAATACTGGAAAGCTTAGGATATATCGAAAAAGTTGAGTTTGGAAGTTCTGTCTGTAGTAGGTGTCCAATGAAGAAGATATGCTCTGGGTCATGCATTCACTTTAAGGGACAGATTTACCAGATATCCGAGAAAAATTCATCCAATTCTTCAAAAACACCTTAAGCAGCAAAATATATAAGCGTTCGATCTTAATTATTATCGGTGGTGTTAATGAAAGCTGTTATTCTTGCTGGAGGATTTGGAACAAGACTGAGGCCAATTTCATCAACAAGACCAAAGCCAATGGTTCCCGTTCTTGGAAAACCTAATCTTCAGTATCTCTTAGAAAACTTGGAAAAGATAAAGGAGATTGACGAAATAATCCTGTCGGTTCACTATATGAGGGGAGAGATCAGGGAGTTTATAGAAGAGAAGATGAGTGATTATCCCAAAGACATAAGGTTCGTGAATGATCCGATGCCTCTTGAAACAGGAGGAGCATTAAAGAATGTTGAAGAGTATGTCAGTGATGAGTTCTTAGTAATTTATGGGGATGTCTTCACGAACTTCAACTTTGCAGAACTCATTGAATCTCATAAGAAAAACGATGGTCTTATAACAGTAGCTTTAACCAAGGTCTATGACCCAGAAAAATACGGTGTTGTAATAACTGATGAAGAAGGAAAAGTTGTGGAATTTGAAGAAAAACCAAAGAGACCAAAAACTAACTTAGTTGATGCTGGAATCTATGTGGTTGATAAGGAAATTCTGAAGGAGATACCGCGGGGAAAGGAAGTTTACTTTGAGAGGGAAATCCTTCCAAAATTTGTCAGTCAAGGCTTAGTTTATGGTCATAAAATGCCAAAGGAAAACTACTGGGTTGACCTCGGATCTCCGGAGGATTTGTTCTATGCGCATCAAATAGCTCTTGACGAAATTGCGAGGGAAGATGGATACTTTACGATAAAAGAGGACGCAGAAGTTCCGGAGGACGTTGAGATTCAAGGGCCTGTATATATTGACAGTGGAGCAAAAGTAGGACATGGGGTGAAGATCAAAGCATACACATACATTGGACCAAACACAATAATTGAGGATAAAGCTTACTTAAAGAGATCAATCCTTATCGGGAGCGACATAATAAAAGAGAAGAGCGAAATTAAGGACTCAATTCTTGGAGAAGGAGTAGTAATAGGGAAGAATGTCATCCTCAAAGAGGGTGCAGTTGTTGGGGATTATGCAAAGGTTTACGACAATTTGGTTATTTATGGAGCGAAGATCCTCCCCTGGAAGAAAGTTGAAGAGTACGAAGCATACATCAGGATAAAACTCGATCCAACGAAAGTGAGACCAGAGCTCACCCCAGACAGGTGTCCTCTCGGTCTGCCGGAGTGTATATACAAGAAGTTCAGAGCAATAGCTGGAGAAAAGCCACCATGTGATGAATGTATTGAAAACCAGTGGCTGTTCTGAGTATTCCATGTTTTCTATTTTTAATATCTCATTCTGGGATTATACTCGAGGATTATCTCGCCATTTTTAAATACCCTAATTACTCCACTTTCCGAGAGTGTTATTGCTGTTGCTTTTGTTTTCTTTGAGATAGCTGCGGCTGCAAGATGCCTGCTCCCCAGACCCGGAGGTAAGTGGACATCAAGCTTTTTTGGGTCAACATCAAGATATCTGCCTGCTGCCACAATCCTTCCAGTGTTGCTGATTATAAATGCCCCGTCAAGGGTTGCAAATTCTTTTATAACACCCTTAATGTTTTTATCCAGCACATTCAGCTTATGCCCCCTGAAGGGGTTTGGGACTATCTGATGTGAATATTTTAGAACATTTTTTGTGTCTCCGACCACAAATATTGTTCCAACAGGATATCCTTCCTTTCCCTCTAAGCTTAATTCTACTGCTATTTCAAGTAGCCTTTGAAGCACGGTTTGGGCTTCCTCAAAGAAACCCTTTGTAGTTGCTATGTTTCTTTTCACAGTTCTTATCCCGAGCGTATTTGGAGTGATGTAGAGGAATGTTTCTCCATTGGATATGATGTTGTTCTCAACAAGAAATGCGGAAATGAGATTTACCACGTTCTTTATCCCTAAAGATAGCGGTAGGGGAATCTTTTTAACCCTTTCATCGGAGATGTCAAAGTCCTTGCCAACAAGTATAATTGGGACTTCAACTTCAGGTATTTCCCCTTCAAATGAGGGGGTTATCAGTACCAGTGCTTTGGCATCAATTTCTTTAATTATCTCTAAGGCTTTATTGAGAAGAATTTTGGTGTATCCATTCTTCTTCATTTTTACACCGTCCTATAGTATTACTGTTTGATATTTATAAATGTTGTTCGTTAAATCCTGATTTTAATAATGAAAAACGTTTAATACTTTGGATAACCTACAAATTAAGGGGTGTTAATAGTTAAAAATCATAAAAATGCGGTCTTCAGTGGTGGGAGTATGAGGATTGTGGTGGGAATAACGGGAGCAAGTGGCGTAATTTACGGGCTCCGGCTTGTGGAAGTTTTGAGAAAACTGGGGCATGATGTTATTACAGTTGCGTCAGAAACAGGGCTGGCGGTAATTCGTCATGAGGTTGGTATCAATTTTGAGCCGGATTATAGGGAAGACGAGCTGTTTGCACCAATTGCCTCCGGTTCATACAGATTTGATGCAGTTGTAATTGCTCCATGTTCTATGAAGACCCTAAGTGCTGTGGCAAATGGTTATGCTGACAATTTGATAACGAGAGTTGCTGATGTTGCATTGAAAGAGAGGAGAAAGCTGATCCTGCTTGTTAGGGAAACTCCATTGAACTTGATCCATATTCAAAATATGTTGAAAGTTACACAAGCTGGTGCCATAGTTATGCCAGCATCTCCAGGATTTTACCATAATCCTAAAAAATTAGACGATATGATAAACTTTATAATTGGTAAAATCTTAGACATTTTAGGTATCCCCTATGATTTATACAAGAGGTGGGGTGAATAAAAGTGTTACAGTTAGATGATCTGGATAGGGCAATATTGAAACTGCTTAAAGAGGATGCCAGGTTGACTATCTCTGAAATCAGTGAAAAGCTAAACAAGCCAGAATCCACTATACACTTCAGAATCAAGAAGCTTCAGGAAAGGGGCATAATAGGAAGATATACAATTATCCTTGGAGAAACTCTTAGGCCCAAACATATTGCCTTCCTGATTTTAAGGGTTGAAAAACCTGTCATTGAGGATTTCCTTGAAAGATATCTTGAATACATAACAAAGACCCTTGCAATGCTACCAAATGTTCTCATGGTCGCTAAAAGCGAAGAAGACAAAATAATTGCCTTGGTTGGAGATGAGACTCAAGAAAAGCTCGAGAAGTTCATAGAAGACAATATAAAAACCATACCGACTCTGAAGGAGGTACTGGTGTTCCCAGTTAGAACGTTCAAGAAAGGTGGGGAAATTATTGGATTCCTTGCGGGGATTTGAATGGAAATTGAGGTAAAATTTAGGGTTAATTTCGAGAACATCAGAAGAAAAATCGAGGATTTGGGGGCTAAATTTGTAGGAGAAGAGATCCAAGAGGATTTATATTTCGCCCTCCCATCAAAACAGCTTTTGAGGATTAGGAAAATCGTTAATCTGGACGAGGTCATCCTTGGATATAAGCAGATTAAAGATGAAAGGAACGAAGAATTTGACGAAATTGAAGTTAAAGTTGGAGATTTTGAAAAGATGAGAGTTATTTTAAAGCGTTTGGGATTTACAGAAGATGTTTGGGTTAGGAAGCATAGATTCGTGTACAAGCTTGGAGATATTACCTTTGAGCTTAATAAGGTTGAGGGGCTGGGGGATTTCTTAGATATTGAGGTTATAGCCGAGGATGTCCAAGAGGCAAAAAGGAGAATTTGGGAAGTTGCACACATGCTGGGGCTGAGAGAAGAAGACGTAGAACCAAGATTATACCAGGAAATGCTTAAAGAACCTCTCAAACATGTACGGAAAGAGTAAAATATCCCACTATTTCATTATATTCTATATGGTGAGAAGATATGTGGATTAAGAAGGGTCAAGGCTCCCTTGAGTATCTCTTTATTGTTGCTTTAGTGATCATCATTGTTGCTATTGGAGTTATGTACCTTAAAGGGGCTGCCAAAGAGGTTCCTTATTATAATGAAATAACCTTAGATCCGGGGCTCTTTAACAACATAACTGCCGATTATGGAGATATAAAAGTTGAGGCCTATTTAATAAATAACGGTGATGGAACGTATAAAGTTGAGTACAAAGTCTGGGCAATAAAAGTCCCTATAAGAAAAGCCCAGTTGGCACTAATATGCATGAATAAACCGCCTAATGTGGCGGGGTATAAGGTAATAACGCATGAAGGTCTACTTACGCCAGTAAATTATTGGGCTAATTATTGGACTCCAATTCCGGAGGAATATTTTCCTTGTGAGATAAGATTCTATATTTGGAAAGAGTAAAGTGATTTCAAATGAAAAGATACTTAACTTTCATGACTTTTGCTTTTATTTCTCTTCAAACCCTTGTTTATGCAAGCTTTGCGGTTTATTATGGCGATGTATCCCCCACCAATATAGATGAACTCTCAAAGTTCAACCTTCTTATTCTTTCTCCTTTGGTGGAAGAAAACTATATCAAAGAGCTGAAATCCAAAAACATAATCGTTGTGGGTTATTTAAGCCTAGCAACTATTGGCGGCTGGGAGCCTTGGGCTGGGGAGGTTCCTGATAGTGTGATAATAGGACATTGGGAGACATGGAATGAGAGAGAAACTGATTTCTCTTCTCCACAGTGGAGGGACATAGTTCTCAATAAAGCTGTTCCGTATATCCTCTCAAAAGGTTTTGATGGTGTCTTTTTGGACAATCTGGACTACGTTGATAAATATCCCGAAAAGAGAGAAGCAATGGTCGAACTCATTAAAGCAATTCGTGAAAAATATCCCGATATAGTTATTGTAGCAAACAGAGGCTTTTCAATAGCTGAAGAAATTACCCCGTATGTTGATTACATCCTCTTTGAGGATTTTATAACATATTACGATTTCAATGGCAATAAATACAAGATTTATCAAGATGCTGATCTGCAGTGGGTTCTTGCTCAGGCGGAAATGCTGAAGAAGCTGAAGGCTAAAGTTTTGGCTTTAAGTTATGCAGATTTAGATAATGAGAAGCAGGTAGAGGAATTTTCCAAAATCGTTTGCAAATATGCAGGTGAATATGGCTTTGAGGTTTATATGGCTGATATAACCCTTCAAAGAATTGGACTTAACCCATGTGAGAACTTCACAAAAAGCCAAGTTCCTTCAAGCGAAGCAAAAATTGGGGAAGAAAATAAAAACATCTGCGGATCGGGAGCAATTTTGCTGGTGATATTCCTTCCGCGCTCACTTAGAGAACTCATCTTGCGGTAGCCACGATTTTTATAATATCGTTGAATTGAAGTTCATAATCTTCACCAACTCTTCTGCGCGTTCTTGCATTTACTGCATAGAGGAACGTCCTGCCCAAATCGGTGTGCACTTTGAACGCTAAATCTCTCGGTGTTGAACCTTTTTTCATTAAGAACACATGAGGCAAAACGTTTCCAAAGCTATCCGTAAGTTTATGCTCATCCTCAACGGGATAAACTGGAATCAACTGCAGTAATTCAAAAACAGCTTTATTGATGACCTCCTGAACTCCCGTTGAGCCAAATCTATCAAGAACTTTTTCTTTGATGAGTTCCAGTGCTCTCTGCTGCTTTGGGCTGAGAGGTTTTAAAATTTTAAAATCACTTTGACCTGGAAGATAATCTATATAGCCTGCTTTTGCCGCCTTTCTGAGAGTTAACTCCGCAGCAGCTGAAGTTGGCACGACAATGTAGTTTCTTTTCTTCCCCTCTTCAATAAGCCTCTTTATCTGCTCATCGCTTGCCATGTCTGCTTTGTTTGCGGCTATTATTATTGGCTTATTTATCCTTCTAAGCTCGCTGACAAAGTTATACAAATCTTCATCGCTCCATTTCGTTGGGTCGTTGCTTAAGTTTGTTTTGTGCAAAGCTTCGAGGATGTCCTCCTCACTGACTCCAATTCCAGTTAGCTGATCTGCAATGGCTCTTGCGAGATTTAGATGTTGAAGTTTAACCCTTTTAGCAAATTTTTCCCAGTTCTTCTTTAGAATTCCATATATCCAGTAGTTTATCTCCTTCTCCAAAAACTCAATATCTTTAACTGGGTCGTGATAATCTGTGGGCTGTCCTTCAGCATCGGTCTTTCCGCTTGCATCAACTATGTGAATCAGTGCTGATGCCATTCTTAAGTCGTCCAAAAATTTGTTCCCCAGACCCCTACCTTCATGTGCACCGGGTACAAGTCCAGCTACATCAATCATTTTTATTGGAATTAAAGCAAGTCCATCTCTGTATTCGTAGTTCTGCGGATTTGGAGCACAGCCAAGCTCTTTGCATGGATGCTCTGCTATAACATAGCTAACTCCAACATTTGCTTCAATAGTTGTGAAGGGATAATTGGCTATTTGAACGTCAACTAAAGTTGCCGCAGAGAAAAAGGTTGATTTCCCGACATTTGGCTTTCCTACAACACCGATTTCCATTTTTCATCACCACTCACTCTAAGCTGATTTTGTCTTATAAAGTTGAGGATTAAAAGAGGAGGAATTTCCCTTTCTCCATTATCCTCTCTCCGTCAACTTCAACCGTTGGATTGAGAATGAGACAATCAAAGTGATTCAACGCTGGAGCATCATTATCGTAGTTTGCCCCAATTGCTATATGGATTGTATTTCTGAGCTTCTCATCTTCAAGCAGCTTTCCACTCATCTTTGCTCTCGGATTTAACCCTATACCAAGTTCTCCTAAGTGCCACGCATTTTTAGCAAGCTCCTCCTTTCCCATTTTAAGCGCTCTCTTCTCCGCTTCCTTTATAGCCTCTTCAAGCTTTTTAGCTTCCTCTTTACCTTCAATCTTTTGCACAAAACCTTCTTTGACATGCACTTTTACAGTATTCTTAGGAAGTACGCTTTCTCCCCCTAATCCCAGAGTTCCATCAAAAACTATCACTCCCTCACTTTTTCCAACTGCCGGAGAAATGAATACCTCTCCAGCGGGCAAGTTGCCGCCTTTTCCAGGTTTTCTAAAATCACCATCGTCTTTGAATGCCTTTCTTCCTTTAATGTTTATCCACAAATCTGTTCCTTTTTCAGTTGCTACATGCACTTCTTTCCCTTTATCAAGAATTTCAGCTAAGACTCGTGCCTCATACCTAAGCCTCTCATAATCAATTGGAACAGCTCTCAGATACATGTCTACAGTGATTCCAGGACTCCAGAAGGAGCGTATTCTTCTATCTCCCCAGAGAAGCTTTTCAAAAATGTGGGTATATTTTTGGTTGTCCCTGCCTACATATCCGATATTTAGTCCGAACGCATCTTTACCTAACTTTTTCTCGGTTATTGAGATCACTATGTCCGGTTCACTTTTTATAGCTTCAATTACACTTCTTTCTGCAAATTCGAGTGAGGTCTTTGGCTCTTGGATAATGATGGTAGGCTTGGCATGAAATTCTTTAGCAGCACTGAAAAGGCTCAGTGAGATTTCCAAGACTTCTCCAGGGTTAGTTATTATCAGGACTTCCTCACCTTTCTGAACATCAATAACTTCATGCATGGCTATCTTTGAGACATCTTTTAGCTTCATAGAACCACCTAAGCGAGATTTGTTTTTAGTTCTAAATAACAATTATGGAAAAGCATAATTACCTTGAGTTCCTAATTTTCTGGTGGCACCTTTGCTGAGTATCAGTAGGTGTTAAAAATGGAGAATCCACAGATTACGCTCTTTGCATATTCAAAGAATAAATTCACGGAAAAGAGGCTTGAAAGTCTCGAAGAAGTCTTTAATTACAAGGATTACCCTGTGGTGTGGGTAAACATTGATGGTATTGCTTATCTGGACGAATTAAAGAACATCTTTGGTTTTTATGACACCTCAATAAGGTTGATCCTTCGTTCAAAAAGCAGACCAAAAGTTGAAATTTTCGGAGATTATCTGTTTATCCTCATCTATCAGGTCTATGAGTCCTCTGGGGGGTTGAAAAGAGAGAAAACCGCAATATTTCTGAAGGATAACTACGTGATAACTCTGCAGGAAGTAAAAGGTGATGTTTTTAACTCCATTAGGGAAAGCATTAGAAAAGGAGAGGGTCTTGTTAGGGAGAAAAAAGCCGATTATTTGATTTTCCTCCTCCTCGATGCAGTGATTAACAACTATATCCCAATTTTGGATAAGATAAATGCAAAAATGGAGGCAATAGAAGATAAAATACTCCGCAACAGCGACAGAGAAATGCTCAGGAAAATTCACACAATACGCAGAAGAATCCTCTTTATGAGGCGTGCTATTTTTCCTCTGCTTGAGGTCTTTAGGGAGCTACAGCTTGAAGGTACAAGGTTCTTTGAAGAAGACACAAAGCCGTATCTTAGAGAGCTTAATGCCCACGTTCTGGAAGTTCTTGACCTAATAGAAAGCCAGCGTGAGATGGCGAATGGTCTCATAGATATTTACTATTCTACAATCTCGATGAGGATAAATGAGATCATGAGGGTACTAACGGTAATTTCTACAATTTTCATACCTCTAACCTTCATAACTGGACTATACGGCATGAACTTCAGGTATATGCCGGAGCTGGGTTGGCGTTATGGATACCCTGCAGTTCTGCTGGTTATGTTGATGATATCACTTAGCATGCTCTATTATTTCAAAAGAAAAGGGTGGCTTTAGAGATTTAGAGCAAGCTTCACCGCTTTTTCAGCTATAACATCCATCGGGTCAATTAGTGGAACTTCCAAATCCTCGGGTTTCAGTGCAACACTCACCTCAGTGCAGCCAGCTATGATGCCTTCACTTTCCTTTTCAAGCTTTTTAGCTATCTCCAGCAGGAGTTCCCTTCCAAACTCGAACTTGTTAGCTTTGATTCCCTCGTAGATGCCTCTCATGACATTCTCCTGCTCTTCCTTATTTGGTATTATCACTTTTATCCCCTTCTTTTCCAAGGCTCTCTGATAGATTCCGCTAACCACTGTTCCTGTCGTTGCCAGCAGTCCAACTCGTTTAATCCCCAGTTGCTTAACATATTCCGCAGTTTCTTCAATCATGTTGATTAGCGGGATGTTTATTGCTCTCTGAATCTCATCGGCGAAGAAGTGTGCTGTGTTGCAGGGCATTATTATAAAATCTGCTCCCCAGCTTTCAAGCTTTTTTGCACTGTCAATGAGCTCTGGTAGGGGATTTTCACCTTTACCAAGAATGTAAGCTGTCCTATCGGGAATTTTTGGATTGTTGTAGATTATAATTCTTGGATGATCCTGATCTCTTTTTGCTGGGGTTTTCAGAACTATTCTTTTAAATAGCTCAACAGTTGCCATAGGACCCATACCGCCAAGGATGCCTATTATTTTTTCCTTTCCCATTTTAATCACTCAGCTTTTGCATATCTGAGTTTGCCCTCTTTCCACTCAATATAGCGCGCCATAATAAACAGTAAATCGCTTAAGCGGTTAAGGTATTTTAGGGCATCTTCCCCAAATCCATATTCCAAAAGAAGCCTTGCAACTTTTCTCTCTGCTCTTCTTACAATAGCCCTGCATACGTCAAGTTTTGCGCTCGCTATTGTTGAGCCGGGGATTACAAAGGCTTTTAGCTGAACTTCGTTCTCGAATTTTTTAATCAAGCTTTCCATCCATTCTACTTCTTTTTCTCCAATCTTCTTATATTTACCTTTGCTTGCTATCTCTGCCATGAGAGAATATAAATCAATCTGAACTTTCTCTACAATGCCTCTAAGCTCCTCATCCTTAATGTGGTGCTTTGCTTCTCCAAGAAAAGAACTTGCTTCATCAATTGTCCCGTTAGCTTCAATGATTGGGGAGAACTTTGCCAGTCTTTCTCCGGTAAAGATTCCAGTAGTCCCTTTATCACCAGTTCTTGTTGTAATTGGCATATGATCACCAAGTCCAGTTAAAGCTTGATCTTTTTATTCCTTTTGTTGCTTTTTTGTTGTCTAATGCAGCTATATATACACTGCTGGTGATACAAAAACATTGGGAAAAGTTATTTATACTTAGGAGCGTTTTTAAAATTTTGGTGATGCTATGAAGAGGTGGAGTCTGTTTTTGATTATTGTAATGATTTTTAGCATAGTTCCAGTAAGTACAATAGGCTTTGTGAATGCAGCGACATATGTTCCAATACCAGAAATACAGGGGTACAGCAGCAGCTCGCCTTATACCGGGCAGACAGTAATTACAACTGGTGTAGTAACAGCAGTTGCGTCGAAAGGATTTTTTATGCAAAATGGAACAGGTCCGTGGACTGGAATTTATGTTTATACTGGCTCAGCACCTTCAGTTCAGGTAGGAGATTTAGTGGAAGTTAGAGGGTATGTCAAGGAATACTATGGATTAACTGAAATTTCGGTTAATCCCAAATATGGAGATTACGTTAAGGTACTTGGCACGGCACCGGTGCCAGAGCCGGTTACCCTTCCATCAGGAAATGTTTCACAGGAGAAATGGGAAAGCGTCTTGGTAAAGGTCGTTGGTGTTACGGTAGTTGATCCAGACTTGGGTTATGGTGAGTGGCTTGTTGACGATGGAAGCGGCCCAGTTAGGATAGACGATTTAATTTATAGATACACCCCCGAATATGGGCAGAAGTTTGACTATATAATTGGTCCAGTTTATTATTCCTATGGTAACTTTAAGATTGAGCCAAGAGGGCCAGAGGATCTAAAGGAGTACATTCCAGAGATAAAAATTGCTGAGCTCAATGTAGATAGATCCCTTGTTAAGGGTGTTCCAGCACCAATTAGCGTTCTTATAAAGAATGACGGTATATTCAGTGAAAATGTAACATTACTTATCTATGCAAATGATGAAATTCTGTTAAATACGAGCCTAATTTTGGATCCGGGGATGAACTATTCCACAACCACTACATGGACTCCATCATCCACTGGGGATGCAGTAATAAGAGCCGAAATTGTTGGATATGATGAAAAATATGTCCCTGTTACTGTATATGAGAATCCACAGACTGTAGCGTTCACCATTGTAACATACTACCACTACCGTTATGAAAAGTATTGGACAATCCTTTCTCCGCTTTATGAGCAGTTTGATGCATTGATGACCGAGCTCCAGAAGTATAATGTTGACTTAGGCCCTCTTCAAGATGAGATAGAAAAAATTGAAAGCAACATGCAGCAGATAAATGAAGAATACTCAAAGTATGAAAGTCTCAAGATATATACAAGGAATGGTTATTATCTTCCACTTATGCCACACATAAGAAAAGCGGCGCTGTTAAGTAGGGAAACAATTTCAATGATTAACGACGTGCTTCCACTCCTGAACTCAACTCTCGAACAAATTAAAGCAATGATTCAACAGCAGCAGAATGCAACTGGTGGAAATGAAACGACAGTGCAGAATGTTACTGTGACAGTTCCAAAGCTTGTTAAGGTTCTCATAGACTCGGGACACAACCAGTACTATAATGACGAAAAAATGAGCAGTTTGATAAACAAAATTGAAGAAGAGCTTGGCTGGAAAGTTGAAATCAACCGTGGAACACTAACAAGCGAAAAGCTCCAAGGGTACAACATTCTCATTATAACAAACCCAAGGACTGACATAACTGATGAGGAGGCACAGGCAATTAAAGAATTCGTTAAGAACGGGGGAGGGCTGCTGATACTTGGAGACTGGTACAAATACGTGAACACAAAGAGCTTGAACAAAGTTGTTGAAGAATTTGGGATCAGATTCAATAAGGATGAGCTCATGGATAATGACCGCAACACCGGAAGGCCGTACTTCCCACTTGTTGGTGAATTCAACTTTGAGCACCCAGCAACTAAATTCCTCAACGAGACATCAGAACTCTATTACAACGGTGACACGCTTGATGTCTCTGGAGATGTGGTCTGGCTCATCAGAGGCTATGACAGCTCATATGCCGTTGATCAGACAGGAAAGGTTACAAAGGAAAAAGGATCAAAGCCGATAGTTGCAGCGGCAGTTGAAGTTGGAGAGGGCAGAATTGTAGCTTATGGCTCAAGCAAGGCAATAAGTGATGACTACTACGGCAGATATATTACAACAAACTGGCCGTTCATTAAGGGAGTCCTTCTCTGGCTTGCAGGGGAGATTTGATTCTTTTACTTTTATTTTTGTTTTTCATTTCAACATTCATCGAAGCGAAATGATTTTATACTTAAGGATTGTACTTTTCTATGCATGGATGAGAGGTGAAGGCTATGCATGAACTTGTTGAGTTTGCTGTTGAAAAAGCTTTGGAGCTTGGAGCAGAATATGCAGAGGCAAGGTTTGAGGAGCATAGTGGGGTAAATATCGTTATGAAGAACGGCAATCCAGAAGGAGTAGGTATAAGAGCCGACAGGGGAATTGGAGTCAGGGTTCTTGTAAATGGGGGAATGGGATTTGCATCAACAAATGTTCTGAGAAAAGAAAGTGTAAACGAAGCTGTTAAGAAAGCCGTTAAGCTTGCAAAGGCTGCTTCAAAAGTTAGAAACATACCAATAAAGTTCAGCGAAGAGAGGTTTCATGAGGTTTACTATGAAGTAAGAATGAAGAAGGACTTCAGGGACTATTCCGGGGAGGAAAAGATGGAGTACCTAAGGCTCATTGAGGAGGAAGTCCTGAACAGTGGGATCAAAGTCCCAATGAGATTCTTGAGCTACCAAGACTGGATTGCCCACAAGTATTTCGTCAACAATGAAGGGGCAAAAGTTGAGAGTGTCATTCCAAGGGTTTCAATAACATACAATTTGGTTGTTTTTGAGGAGGGCCAAGTTGAGCAGGCTCCATTCGTTCAGACTGCTTTCACAGGCGGTCTTGAGCTTATTGAGAGAGCAGAACCATGGAAGAAAGCATTAAATGATGTTAAAGCCTTGCAAAGGCTAATAAAAGAAGGAAAGAAGCCACCAGAAGGGAAGGTTGATGTTGTTATAAGCCCAGAAGTTGCAGGAATAGCTGTTCATGAGAGCGTTGGACATCCATATGAAGCGGATAGGATTTTTGGGAGGGAAGCAGCACAAGCTGGAGAAAGCTTTGTTAAGCCAGATATGTTAGGAGAGAGAATTGGAAGCGAGGCAGTAACTGTTATTGAAGACCCAACGATACCAAACAGCTGGGGTTTCTACTTGTATGATGATGAAGGCATCAAAGCCCGTCCGAGATACTTAATCAAAGATGGAATCATTACTGAGTTCTTAATGAACAGGGAATATGCTTATTACTTAGATACTAATTCTAATGCTGCAGCAAGGGCGATAAACTACGACAGAGAGCCCATAGTGAGAATGGCTAACACCTACTTGGCTCCGGGCGATTATTCCTTTGAGGAGCTGATTGAAGATGTAAAGCTTGGTGTTTACATGGTCTCTTTTAACGAATGGAACATTGACGACAGGAGGTACCAGCAGAGATATATTGGCAGAGAAGCTTACCTGATTGAAAATGGTGAGATAAAGCATCCAGTAAGGAGACCTATTCTTGAGATTACAACAAAAGGTCTGTGGAGCAGTGTTGACGCGGTAGGAAAAGAGGTTGAATTCTATCCTGGAACATGCGGAAAAGGTGAACCTGGTCAAGGAGTTCCAGTATGGATGGGAGGAGCAAGCGCAAGACTTAGGGACGTTGTATTGAGGAGGTGAGAGGATGTTTGATGTTAATGAGCTCATTTTAAAGAAGGCCAAAGAGATTGGCTTTGGAGACGTTGTTGTTCTATCATATGAGACACAGAGAAGACAGGTCAGATTTGCAAACAACGAGATAACGGTAGCAAAAAACTGGCACTATCAGAAATCTGCAATTTTCGCTGAATATGAAAAGAGGCTTGTCTCAACAGAGCTCACATCCCTTGATGAAAAAACAATCGAAAAGACATTAAAAATGCTCTTCAAGACGGCAAAGGCGATGGAGCCGAAGAAGGACTATTACGGCATAGCAGAAGGTCCATTTGAATATAAGGACATTCCAGAGACTTTTGACAAAAAGATTGTCGAACTTGATGAGCCGAATGAATACGTTGAGATTGCCATAAACTCAGCATTGGAAGAAGGTGCTGAGAGGGTTGCTGGAGTTCTCTATACGGATTACAATAAGCTCTACTTAACGACGAGCAACAATGTTGAGGCTTTTGACGAGGGGACGGGCATAGAAATCAGTGTTAGGGCTTTCGTTGATGAGCTATCAAGCGGACATGGAACGAACTCAGTTAGAGTTTTGAAAAAGTTCGACCCAGAAAGAGCTGGAAGAAAGGCTGGAGAGATAGCGAAGCTTGCCGTTAATCCGGAAGAGGGGGAGGCTGGCAAGTACGACGTCATTTTTGACCCCTTAGCCTTTGCAAATCTGCTTTCATACATGAGCTTCATGACATCAGCTTTTGCTGTTGAAGCAGGATTCAGCTTTTTAGTTGGCAAGCTTGGACAAAAGGTTGCGAGTGAGGACATCGTTTTGAAGGATGTAGGAAACATGCCAAACGCTTATGGAACGAGGAAGTTTGATGACGAGGGTGTTCCAACTCAAGAAACAACGATAATCGAAAACGGGGTTTTAAAGACCTATCTCCTCAACACAAGCCTTGCGAGAAAATACAACACTAAAACAACAGCTAACGCAGGTCTAACAATGCCAAGAGCTTGGAACATCTACCTTGAGGCTGGGGACTACTCAAAAGAAGAGCTCTTCAGCGAGATCAGGAGGGGAATTTACATAACAAACGTTTGGTACACTCGCTTCCAGAACTATGTTGCCGGTGATTTCTCGACGATTCCAAGGGATGGAGCGTTCTTAATTGAAAATGGTGAGATCGTTAAGCCGATAAGGAACATCCGCGTAAGCGACAACTTCCAGCGCATCTTGGGGAGCATAGCTGCCTTAGGAAAAGAACTCTACCATATCCACTGGTGGGAAGTTAGAACGCCGGTATTCACTCCTTATGTTCTGGTTAAAGATGTTGGCATAACGAAGGCTACAAAGTGATCTCTTTTCTTTTCCTTAAATTATCCCTTTAGCATAAAGCTCATGATAAGCTTTCAGCAATGCGCCCCTAACCCTCTTTGGCCCATATCTCTTCACTGCAGCTTTTAATCCTTCCTCATGGACTTTTTTCACAATCAAATCAACATCTGGAGAAATTTTCAGGTTGTTTTCGACATAAAGCTTGGCTATCTCATAGGGGTCTCTGTAATTCAAGCCCTTGAGCCATTTTAGGGGTACTCCCTCTTTGAACTGTTTTATAACTTCGAACTCGATGATCGTGATTTCATCATCTCCGTAAAGCTCTCCGTAAATTTTGTTTAAGACCCTTAAAAGCTCTCTAACGTCTTTAAAACCATCCCTCTTTGCATCCTCGTTGGTGAGCTCTTTGACCTTCTTTTTTGTGATACCTTTTATCTTAGCTTTAGCTATTGCCGTATCGCTTGGGGTTATAACTATGTAAACTTCACTCCCAGGTTTTGCTTCATATTTTCCATATCTAATCGTTGTAACTTTCTTCCCCCTCAAAATGCGCTCTTTGTATGCATTATCTATCAGCATGAACTTTCTTATTTGAATCGTCTTTGCCACTGTTCAGCACCTCTATTATTTTCAGAACATCAAGCAGATCGGTGATTTCATGGTCTGCGTATTCTCTGTATTCCTCTTCTCTGTTTGCATACTTTCCATAGCGGAACCAGACTGTATGCATGCCCACGCTTTTTGCTCCATAGATGTCTGAATAAAGCCTGTCTCCAACCATTACAGCTTCTTGAGCTTTAACCCCAAATATTCTAAGTGCTTTCTGGAAAATCTTTGGATGCGGCTTCTTAACTCCTTCAAAGTCGGATATAACAACATGCTCAAAGAAATCGTCTAAATCCAAGCGCAGAATTTTTTCCCACTGCTTTATTGGGTCTCCGTCTGTTATTATGCCGAGCCTCAAACCCATTTCCCGAAGCTTAAGGAGAGTTTTCCTTACATGTCTCACCTCTCTTAGATAAGCAAATTTTGTGTTGTGGTAAGCAATTACCCCAGCAGCAACCCACTTTGGATTGTACCTCAAGTCTAAACGTCTGAGAAGGTAGTCAAAGTGCCTTGGGAAGTTGCTTCCATACTCATTAATGAGTTCTAAAAGCTCATTATACGCAGTATCAAAATCAACTGGCATGCCATGTCGGATCATGTTTTCTATTGCATTTTTCCTTGCCATTTCAGCAAGTCTTGTAGTATCAGCTATCGTATCATCTAAATCAAAGAATACAACCTTAATCATACCCCTCCCCGTTTCGTTTTTGACAACGATATATTTAACCTTTCCCAATGTCCAGATACAGTCTCTTTTGCTGTGCTTCTTTTCTCTTCAATTCTTGGAAGTATTCGTCTTCACGAATAAGCTCTTCAAGCAGATCTTCAAGCTTCCATGTGAGTGAAGTTGGCGTCGTGGTTGCAAAGATTATCTTTCCGAGGTTTAAGGACTTTATTCTGGCTAAAACTTCTCTAATTTGGGGATTTTTAAGATCGTGCATTAAAATGAACTTTTTAAGATGCCAGTCACACGAGCCTTCAAGCTCTTCCGCTTTCTCCACTATGCTCTGCACACTCCAGTCCCTGCAGTACTGGGGAATTTCATAGACTTTCAGCTCACTAAGCATTTCTCTGATTTTCTTAACTTCATTCTTGTCAAATCCAATCAAAAATATCATCCTCTCAGCTCCTCAACTTTTTTCAAAAGCTCATCCATAACCTCCCCAGCTTTTCCCCTTATGAAGATGTCAGCTATCGGAGTAATTCCGCTTTGGCTTGGATTTATTTCAATCACATAACCGCCATTATCTTTGACTATATAGGGTATGTATGCCGCTGGAAATACCTGTCCGCTCGTGCCTACAACTAAACACACATCGGCTCTCCTCGCTAAGCTGAATGCTTTACTCAAAGCACTCTCAGGCAAAGCCTCTCCGAACCAAACGACATCTGGTCTTAAAAGAGAGCCGCACTTTGGACATTTGGGTAAATCTTCATCTTCAAGGAACTTTTCAAGTCTTCCGCTTTCTTTGAGATTCTCTCTGTAATCACAACGTATGCACTTGACCCTAAAGATGTTACCATGCAACTCGATGATGTTTTTGTTCCCAGCTTCTCTGTGCAGATCATCAACATTCTGGGTTATCACGGCTTTGAGAATCCCCATTCTCTCAAGTTCAGCCAGAACTAAGTGGGCTTTGTTTGGTTTAGCTTTTGATATAATCTTCATCCTCCATCTGTAAAACTCCCACACAAGCTTTGGATTTCTGGCAAAAGCTTCAGGTGTGGCGAGTTCTTCCGGGCGGTGCCGTTTCCACAGTCCGTTCCTCCCTCTAAACGTAGGGATTCCGCTCTCAGCACTTATTCCCGCCCCAGTGAAAGCTATTAAAAACCTTGAACGTGCAATTATTTTTGCAGCCTCCTCTATCATCCCGTTCCCCAATATTTTTCGTATTTTTGGCTTTAAAATCTTAACATACGTAATGTCCATCATCAGGGTTGTCTAAAGCAACCTTTAAATTACATGGCGGTGAAATATTTCATGCATAAACCTTTGGGGTGATACTATGAGCTATACAGAATATAAGGATAAGGTTCTGGAGTTTGTTGAGATGCACGAAAAGTGGAGGGCATCAACGATTAATTTGATTGCAAGCGAAAACGTAACTTCTCCAAGTGTCACAAGGGCTGTGGCGAGTGGTTTCATGCATAAATACGCCGAAGGCTGGCCGAGGCAGAGATATTATCAGGGATGTAAGTACGTTGATGAAGTTGAGCTCATTGGTGTTGACCTCTTCTGCAAGCTCTTCAAGAGTGATTTTGCAGATCTGAGACCGATTTCGGGTACAAACGCAAACCAAGCCGCATTCTTTGGCCTCACACAGCCTGGAGACAACGTTATAGTCCTTCACACTTCCCACGGTGGGCACATAAGCCACATGCCCTTTGGTGCAGCTGGTATGAGGGGTCTCAACGTTTTCACATGGCCATTTGATAATGAAAGCTTTAACATTGACGTTGACAAAGCAGCTCAGCTCATCAGAGAGAAGGAGCCAAAGCTTGTAGTCTTCGGCGGGTCACTGTTCCCGTTCCCACACCCAGTCAAAGAGCTCGCTCCAGTAGCTAAAGAGGTCGGGGCTTATGTTATGTACGATGCTGCCCACGTTCTCGGATTGATTGCTGGAGGAGAATTCCAGGACCCGCTTAGAGAAGGTGCTGATATAATAACCTCCTCAACCCACAAGACATTCCCAGGCCCACAGGGCGGCGTGATCCTCTACAAGAACTTTGGTGAGGATGTTGCAAAGCTCCAGTGGGCGATCTTCCCAGGTGTTCTCAGCAACCACCACCTCCACCACATGGCCGGAAAAGTCATCACAGCGGCGGAGATGCTTGAGTATGGTGAAGCTTACGCAAAGCAGATTGTAAAGAACGCAAAAGCTTTAGCTGAGGCTTTGGCCGAAGAAGGATTCAACGTCATCGGTGAAGACCAAGGCTACACCAAGAGCCACCAGGTTATAGTTGATGTTAGCGATCTTCACGAGGCAGCTGGCGGATGGGCGGCGCCGCTCTTAGAGGAAGCAGGGATAATCCTCAACAAGAACCTCTTACCGTGGGATCCGCTTGAAAAGGTCAACACGCCGAGTGGTCTCAGGATAGGTGTCCAGGAGATGACAAGAGTTGGAATGATGGAAGACGACATGAAGGAGATTGCAAGGTTCATGAGGCGTGTACTGATTGACAAAGAGGATCCAAAGAAGGTCGAGAAGGAAGTATTCGAGTTCAGAAAGCAGTTCCAGAAGGTCTACTACTCCTTCGACTATGGTTTGCCAATGAAGGAGTGATTTTTCTCTTCTTCTCTTTTAGTTCCAATTTGGATTGAAGCTGTCGAGAGGTTTATATTGTGTGGCATCATAACTTTGTAATGGGTAAATCATGAAAACAATTATTTATACCGTATTTCTGTCCCTTATGGTTGCATTTGCTTATCTAACTATTTCACCCGATGATACGCAGGAATATGGTCAAAAAATGCTCCCCTGTGAGATTCCTTCAGAGCCTTTATCCCCTTCCTATAACCATTCCTTCTTCTGTTGTCCTGGAAAGGTAGGCTACTGGATAAGTGCGAGCTACAAACCTCCAGGAGAAATCATTGGATTTCGGGCTCAGAATGTCCCCTTAGGCTACAATGAAACAGTGGTCTTTGTTGTCTACAAGAAAACTAAGGATGGCTGGAAAGTTATCTACACTGAAAATGACTGGCATGCTGAATTTATCCTCCCACCTGAACAGAACGTTACCTATGCTCTATCTGTGTATGTTTTTGACAAGGACTGCAACTTGATTGACAGCTTATACTCCACAGTTTTTGTTCCAATTCAAGATTTTAATGCTGAGATGTACCTTGACAAGGAGGTTTACAAACTGGAGAAACCGCAAAGCTGGTAGTTAAAAATACAGGCAAAACTCCGATACTGTTAGGAAATCCATATGTGATTTATAGGCTTAAGAATGGAAATTGGGAAAAAGTGAAACTGGGGATATTCTTCACCTTAGAGGGTTATGAGATTATGCCAGGAGAATCTTGGACTCAGGAAATTAGGCTGGTGTATTTTGATGAGAGCACTTGGAACTCATATCCTTTACCTCCTGGAAGATATAAAATAATAAAGGAAGCACTCGGGATAGGAGTTGAAGGAAAACTAACCCTTGAGGTGGAGTTTGAGATTAGAGAATAGTCCTGTATATCCTGGTTCTATTAACTTCAATGTCGAAGTTTTTACTCATCATCAGTGTTCCATAAGATTATTTCAAGTTGGCAAAACTTTTTATCCTCTTTTACCATACCTAACCCTCGGCTGAAGGGGTGAGAAAAATGGTGAAGTTCTGCCCAAAGTGTGGAAGCATAATGCTCCCTGATAGAAAGAGAGAAGTCTTTGTTTGCAGGAAGTGCGGCTATGAAGAGCCTCTAAACCCAGAGGCTGCTAAGGCTTACCGTCTAACCCAGAAAGTTGAGCATAAGGTTGAAGATATACCGATTATTGAACAAGATCTTGCAACACTGCCGAAGGTGAAAATAACCTGTCCAAAGTGCGGAAATGACGAAGCCTACTGGTGGGAGCTGCAGACAAGGGCTGGGGATGAGCCCTCAACTATATTCTACAGATGCACAAAGTGTGGCTATACATGGAGGAGCTATGAGTGATGAGCATGAAAGAGGAAGTTGAAGTCTTAAGAAGGCTCGCAGAAAAGGCTTTAAAGGAGTTGGATGAAGCATATAAAAGGATACCTGATGTGAACAATGGAAAAACTTATCTACTTCGTGGAAAAGAAAGGGTTAGATTGATGCTCAAAATTCTCAACGATATGGAGGTGTGAAGATGCCGTTTGAGATTGTTTTTGATGGGGCAAAGGATTTTGCAACTTTGATAGCAACAGCAAGCAATTTGATTGATGAAGCAGCCTTCAAGGTTACTGAAGATGGTATAAGCATGAGGGCAATGGATCCAAGCAGAGTCGTTCTTATTGACCTCAACCTGCCGGCTGGAATTTTCTCAAAATATGAGGTTGATGGAGAAGAAACAATCGGCGTTAATATGGACCACTTCAAGAAAATCCTCAAAAGAGGAAAGAGCAAGGACATTCTTATCCTTAAAAAAGGTGAGGAGAACTTCCTTGAGGTAACCCTTCAGGGAACAGCAACAAGGACATTCAGACTGCCGCTCATCGAGGTGGAAGAGCTTGAGCTTGAACTCCCAGAGCTGCCCTTCACAGCAAAAGCAGTTGTTCTGGGGGAGGTTCTCAAGGAAGCTGTTAAGGACGCTTCGCTCGTCAGCGACAGTCTGAAGTTCATCGCAAGAGAGAATGAATTCATAATGAAGGCTGAAGGAGAGACTAATGAGGTTGAGATAAAGCTCACACTTGAAGACGAAGGCTTGCTTGACCTTGAAGTTCAGGAGGAAACAAAGAGCGCCTATGGAATCAGCTATCTTGCTGATATGGTCAAGGGAATTGGTAAGGCAGATGAAGTCATCATTCAGTTTGGAAACGACATGCCCCTTCAGATGGACTATCCAGTAAGAGATGAAGGAAAGCTGACCTTCCTCCTTGCACCAAGAGTTGAAGAGGAGTGATTTTCTTATTCTTTTTTTGTAGGTGATTCCTTTGGACATAGTGAAACTCAGGGAGCTCCTTGAAAGAGAGCTTTCATCAAATGATCTCTCTCCCCTTGATGAGGAATTCTACAGGGAGTTTGATAGCTTAGTTCGGGCGTTAAAGCTCAGAGCAGAGAGTTCAAAGGAAAGGGGAGAAACCGTTGAAGAGAGGCTTTATCTGGCTGAACTTAATATTGCAGAGCATTTAATGAAGGAAATAATCAAAATAAGGCTTCACAAGATAGTAGATTTGGCTTTTGAGGGAAGACCTCAAAGTTTGGTAAGTGAAGAAAAGAAGATATTTGCAATTCTTATGGCGTTTATAAACCGCGAACCTCTGCCTCTCTCAGAGGATGTGGAATTTAAAGAAACCCTTGAAGAGAAGAGCGGGATTGAAGTACCTGTTGGCAAACGTGCTATCTGGGAAGCTTATCTAATCAAAGTCGATATCCCCAGAGTTCTTGATGAAAAGCTCAGGGAGTATGGACCATTCAAGGCTGGTGACCTTGTAACACTCCCAAAGAGCATTGGAAAAATCCTTGTGGAGAGAGACGCTGCGAAGCTTATAGACATAAACCCGTGATGGAAAATGTTTTCCGTGTGCATGAGAGATTGCTATGATACCTGCTCGATCATAAGTGAAATTAGGAGGGGTAAACTTTTTGTTAGGGGAAATCCCAAACATCCGATAACTCAAGGCTTTTTATGCCCCAAAGGAGCTTTGCTGCCAAAGTGGTTCTACGGTGAAGAGCGATTAAGAGTTCCTCTTATAAGAGAAGGCAAAAGAGGGGCAGGAAAATTCAGAGAAGCAACTTGGAGTGAAGCCATAAGCTTAGTTGCGGATAAGATTAAAGAAACAATAGAGAAATATGGAAGCGAAAGCATATTGGTTTACAACTATGCTGGTGATAGAGGCATTGTTAACTTCTACTTTCCAATGAGGCTCTTCCACTATTTGAATGCAAGCTTTTTGGACTACGGAATATGTGATAGGGCTGGACAGGAAGCTTTGAAAGATGTCTATGGAACAGCTGTGGGCTTAGACCCAGAAGAGCTGAAAAATCAAAAGCTAATTGTTTATTGGGGAATAAATGCTTTTTGGACGAATCTTCACGGTTTCATGCTTGCCAAAAAGTATGGCTTGGAGATTTGGGCAGTTGATGTTTTAAAGACGGAGACTGCAAAAAGAAGCAACAAATTCTTCCAAATAAAGCCCAACACAGATGTTCTCTTTGCTTTGGGAATTGCGAGAATCATAATCGAGAATGAGCTGTATGATGTGGACTTTATTAGAAAGAATGTTTATGGATTTGATGAATTCAAGAATTATGTAAAAAAGATTGACCTGGACTTTGTCAGCAGGGAAACTGGGGTTGAGAAAGAGCAGATTGAAGAGTTTGCTTTTGAATACGCAGAAAAAAGAGGGGTTATTCATATAGGCTACGGCTTCCAGCGTTCTTTGGCTGGGGGAGAAGCAGTTAGGACAATTTCTCTTTTGCCAGCTTTAGTTGGTCATGAGTTTGGCTTCATCTATGATATGAAAACCATTGACAAGAGTTATGCTGAAGGTGCTTTTCTGAGAACCAAGCCCGTAAAAAGGATTCCACAGATGAAGCTGGCGGAATATATTGAAATGGGGGAAATCAAGTTTCTCTACGTCTACAACTCAAACCCTTTGGCTTCTCTCCCAAATCAGAATCGCCTAAGGAAGGCATTAAAAGAGAGTGACATCTTTGTTGTTGTTCATGACATCTTTTTAACGGATACAGCTCTTTTTGCGGATGTTGTTCTGCCAGCAAACACATTTTTCGAGCGCTTGGATATAGCGGATTCCTACTATCACCGCTATGTCGCACTAAATGAGCCGGTTACAAGGCTTTATGGGAAGAGCAACAGGGAAGTGACTGTAATGCTGGCAAAAGCCCTTGGGATTGATAATCCCTATCTTTACGAAACTGAGGAGGCTATTATTAGAAAAATCCTTCAGCAAAATGATTTAAGCTGGGAAGAGCTTAGAAAGAAAGGATTTCTAAAAGTACCTGAAAAGCCAAGAAAATATTACACCCCAAGCGGAAAGATTGAGTTCTACTCTCAAAGAGCAGTTAAGAGAGGGCTTTCGCCATTCCCACAATACACGCCACTCAAAAGAGATTACCCTTTGCAGCTTCTCAGCCCAACATACAGAATGACAATAACAAGTCAGTACCATAACACCTATGGAATTATAGACCCCTACTTGTACATGAATCCTAAAGATGCCGAGGAGAGAGGAATTAAAAATGGTGACTTGGTGGAGGTTTACAACGAATATGGAAGAATAAAAACCGCAGTAAAATTAACTGAAGATGTTCCTAAAGGAGTTGTTGTCCTATACAAAGCCTTTTGGATCTCAAAGCTTGGATGGAACGTCAATGTACTCACTGCTGACAGCACTGTTGAAAAATATGGAAATGCATCGGCGTATCATTCAACTTGGGTAGATGTAAGGAAAATTTAAGCAATACAGGTCCTCGCCTTTAACTCTTCTGCTGGAATTTCAGCTTGATAGTTTTAGTTTTCGTTCAGGATCTCAACTCTTTAAGATTGCTTTGGATATTAAACATGCTAATAATGTTAGGTAAACCAAAAAATTTATATATTCGAACCATTTAGGTTATGATGAAAAAACAAACAAGGGTGATTGAAATGGTTGTGATAGGGGAAAAGTTTCCGGAAGTTGAAGTTAAGACCACCCATGGGGTAATTAAACTTCCAGACTACTTTGCGGAAAAGGGCAAGTGGTTCATATTATTTAGCCACCCAGCCGACTTTACACCAGTGTGTACAACCGAATTCTACGCAATGCAGAAAAGACTTGATGAATTTAAAAAGCTTGGTGTTGAGCCCATTGGACTCAGCGTTGACCAAGTTTTCAGCCACATCAAGTGGATGGAGTGGATAAAGGAAAACCTTGGCGTTGAGATTGAGTTCCCGGTTATTGCAGATGACCGCGGTGAGCTCGCTGACAAGCTTGGCATGATACCAAGCGGTGCAACAATTACAGCAAGGGCAGTCTTCATCGTTGATGACAAGGGAATCATAAGGGCAATTGTCTACTATCCAGCCGAAGTTGGAAGGGACTGGGATGAGATACTCAGATTAGTTAAGGCACTCAAGATAAGCACAGAGAAAGGCGTAGCACTTCCACACAAGTGGCCAAACAACGAACTTATCGGCGATAAGGTAATCATCCCACCGGCATCAACAATTGAAGAAAAGAAGCAGAGAGAAGAAGCAAAGGCTAAGGGAGAAATCGAGTGTTACGACTGGTGGTTCTGCTACAAGAAGCTTGATTGATTTTTCTCTGACTTTTCTCTTCTCTTAACCTTGGGATAATTTTGAAATAAAACTAAAGATGATCAGAAATTGAAGTTTATATCCTTCATAAGCTGGTCGTAGAATTCTTCCTTGTAAATCTCCGGATAGCGTGTTATGTACTCGTACTGTTTTTTGAGGATATTATAATGGTTTTTCTCCATATCAGCAAGCATTTCAAGAAGAAGCTTGGTTTTTTCGGTGGCAGCATATCTGGCAAGCTCCTTGTAGAGTTTTTCACTAACAAGCTCAGCCTGCATAGCAATTTCGTAAACCTCAGTGATCTCTGTATCCTGTTTTTGAATGGCATCGCCCATTTTTTCTGCAATGACTTTAAACTCGTCTATAATTTCAATATCGATTTTTTTGGGTTCTGTTTCTTCACTTCCTAATTTTTCTCTGATTTTTTCAACTATTCTGCGATGCTTGTCCTCTTCATTGGCTAAGAACATGAGTTCGTCCTTTATGAGGTCACTTTTAACTAAGGAAGCGAGTTTTTCATACATCTCCTTGGTTCTTATTTCGGAGTTAACAGCTATCTCAAAAACCTCCTTGTCTGTGATTTTCATAGCTATCACCACATTCAATTTTATTGTTTGATGTTATTAATGTTTCTACTTTAAACTATTAAGGATTTCAGCAGTTTACCTCTGGAAATTATCCAAGAAGTTACTTACCATTGTGCAGTTTTTGGATTCTCTATATATTTGCTAAGTTAGAACAGTCCAGCAACGTTTTCAAAAATTGATAAAATAAAACTATATATACCCCATAGAGAAAACTTAACTATACGAAAATCAAACTTATTTGAGAGGGATTTAGTATGCCGAAGTTTATAAAGGATGTTTCTATTGTTTTGGGTGGTGCAGCTGGACAGGGGATACAGACTGTTGAAGAAACCCTTACCAGAGTTCTAAAGCTCTCTGGTTACAACGTTTATGCAAACAAAGAGTACATGTCCCGAGTAAGGGGAGGGGTGAACACCACGGAGATAAGGGTTTCATCAGAAAAAGTTAGGGCATTTGTCAGAAGAATAGATATCTTAATACCTTTTAAGCGTGGGGTTTTGCCATGGGTTGAAAAGAGAATATCAAAGAATACGGTTGTCCTTGGTGAAAAAGAAAACGTTGAAGAGGAATTCTTAGAAAATGTAACCTTTATTGAGGTTCCATTGAGCAAAATATCTAAGGAGGTTGGAGGCTCTCTTTATCTAAACACTGTTGCTGCGGGTGTAATAGCGGGCCTTTTCCACGCTGACATCAAAGTTTTGGAGGAATATCTAAGAAAAAGATTTGGAGGCAAAGGGGAGGAAGTTGTTGAGAAGAATATTGAAGCAGCCATAAGAGGATACAATCTGGGCAGAAAGCTGTGTGAGGAGAAAAAAGTGGAAATTGAAGTGTCCAAAGATGAGAGCGTCAAAGATGATATTCTTCTCAGCGGAAGTGAGGCAGTTGCTTTAGGAGCTTTAGCTGGGGGAATGAACTTTCTCAGCTTCTACCCAATGTCACCCTCAACTGGAGTAGCTGTTTTCTTAGCGCAGCATGCAGAGGATTTTGAAATAATTGTTGAGCAGGTTGAAGATGAGATTTCTGCTATAAATATGGCTTTGGGTGCATGGTTTGCTGGAGCAAGGGCTATGGTAACAACATCTGGTGGTGGCTTTGCTTTAATGACGGAGGCAATAAGCTTAGCAGGCATGGCCGAGAACCCCGTAGTTGTTCATCTTGCCCAAAGACCCGGCCCTGCCACTGGTCTGCCAACAAGAACAATGCAGGGCGACCTCAATCTGGCTTTGCATGCAGGTCACGGTGAATTTCCAAGAATCATCTTAGCACCGGGTACCATTGAGGAGGCATTCTACCTCACGGCAGAAGCGTTCAACTTAGCCGATAAATATCAAGTTCCCGTTATAATAATGACCGATGAGTATCTTGTGGACACTTACTACAACATCCCCGACATCGAATTTGACAGAATTAAAGTGGAAAAGTATGTGGTGGAGGCAGAAGAAGACTACAAAAGGTACAAGCTTACAGAGGATGGTATTTCTCCAAGGGCTATTCCAGGATATGGAAAGGGTGTAGTAGTTGCCAATGGAAATGAGCACGATGAGTATGGAGATATAACTGAGGATGAAGAACTTTCAAGGATAATGCAGGAGAAGAGAGCCATAAGAAAGCTTGAAACCATTAAGAAAAGCGCAAAACTTCCAAAACTTATCGGGGATGAAAACGCCAGATATCTTGTAATAGGCTGGGGATCAACATTCCATGTAATAAGGGAAGCACTTGAGCAGCTTAATATAGATGATATTGCGTTTCTGCACTTCTCATGGGTGTATCCTCTCAGAGAGGATATCAGGGAAATGTTTGATGGAAAAGTGATTATTGACATTGAAGGTAATGTAACGGGTCAGTTTGCCCAGCTCCTGAAGAGAGAGCTCGGTGTTGAGGTTGATTATAAGATCCTTAAGTATGATGGAAGACCCTTTTCTGTTGAAGAAATCTGCGATGCCCTTAAGGGGGTGTTAAAATGAATTTAGACCCAAAAATTTTTGAGCCTAAAAGACCGGGGAGTCAAGATGTTGCGTGGTGTCCCGGGTGTGGAAACTTTGGAATTAGGAATATCCTGAAGAGAGCTTTTGTTGAGCTTGGGCTAAATCCCTGGGAGGTTGTTATCATCAGTGGTATAGGGCAGGCAGCCAAGATGCCTCACTACATCAATGTTCATGGCTACCATACCCTCCATGGAAGGGCAATCCCAATCGCAACTGCAGTTAAGGCATCAAACCCCGAGCTTACGGTCATAGCTGAAGGCGGAGATGGAGATATGTATGCTGAAGGCGGGAACCACTTGATTCATGCAATAAGAAGAAACCCAAACATAACTGTCCTCATACACGACAACCAGATTTATGGTTTGACAAAGGGGCAGGCATCCCCAACTACAATGCTCGGAATGAAAACCCCGACACAGCCCTGGGGTGTTTTTGAAGAACCCTTCAACCCAATTGCCCTCGCTGTGGCGCTCAATGCTTCGTTTGTTGCAAGAACGTTCATGGGGTACTTCAAGGAAAGCGTGGAAATTATAAAGGAGGCAATTCAGCATAAAGGTCTTGCCATAGTTGATATACTCCATCCATGTGTGAGCTTCAATAAATTAAACACCTACACTTGGTACAGAGAGCATACATACTGGATGAAAGATCATGATCCGTATGATAGAGAGGAGGCTTTTAAGCGGGCAGTTGAAAAAGATCTCTTACCTCTGGGCATCTTTTATATAAATGAAAGACCAACGTTTGAGGAAATGTCCCCTGCATATAAAAGGGATAAAACCCCGCTGTGGAAGAGGGTTCCGAAGGTTGAAGAAATAAAAAGAATTTTGGATTTAAAGAGGAGGTTTTGAAATGCTGACCTCCTCCTTGCCGGTTCACGGCGGGGAGGTTTGCGGGTTCATAGCCTACTCCCGTTGCCGGTTTCAGCTCAGCCCGCAGGCCCGGTCTCAGGCCCATTACCCCTACCGCAGAGCGGATCGGGGTTATCGTCTCCCAAACTCTAACTGCCCAAGAGGGCAGTTTTCGAAGGACGCCTGCCGGCGTCCGTTTCAGGGGCACGGTGAAAGCCCTCCAAGAGGGCTGTCCTGACAAGGACTCTTTCAGAGTCCATTACCACTCCAAAACTTAAAAGGCTTTCGGTGATTTGAATGGCAGACTCAAGAATATTACACCCCCGCCCTGAAGGGCGAGACTTTCGGAAGGTAAAAGTTGGTGACACTGCTCCAGATTTTAGTTTAAAGGATCAAAATGGAGAAGAATTTAAGCTATCAGACTATAGGGGAAAGAAAGTTCTGCTTTCCTTTCACCCCCTTGCATGGACGAGCATCTGTGCTCAGCAGATGAAAGACTTAGAGAGAAATTACAGGCGTTTTGAAGAGCTAAATGTGGTCCCAGTAGGAATAAGTGTTGATTCAGTTCCATGTAAGAAAGCATGGGCTGATCACTTGGGACTAAGAAAACTGAGGATTTTATCGGACTTCTGGCCTCATGGGAAAGTTGCTAAGCTTTACGGAGTCTTTAGAGAGAGCAATGGCTTTTCTGAGAGAGCAAATATAATAGTGGACGAAGAGGGGAAGGTAGTGTTCGTCAAGGTATACCCTATCAGGGAGTTGCCTGACATTGAGGAGATATTAAAGTTCCTTGAGAAATGATATTTTTAAATGCAAGATCTTGAATGAAAAATGAGGTGACGGGGAATGCCAAAGGTCTGGATTGAAAAGATTCTTGATAAACCCGAGCTTTATCTGCTTAGAGTTGACGACAACCAAATAAAATACTTTGAAGCAACCTGGGAAATTCCTGAGGGGATAACATACAATGCCTATCTTTTGAAGCTTGAAAATGCTGTTGTGCTGTTTGATGCCTGGAAGAAGGACTATACAAAAGAATTTATTGAGGCGCTTTCAAAACTTGTTGATCCCAAGGAGATAACGCATATAGTAGTTCACCACACTGAGCCTGATCACAGCGGTGCTCTTTCTGAAGTGCTTAGGCTCAATTGCTATAGGGCTCAGATTATAGGAACAAGCTTTGCAAAAAGACTTCTTGAGGCTTTCTATGGGTCAAAAGCTGTTGAGAACTTTTACACAATTAAAGATGGCGAAGAAATGAAAATAGGTGGAAAAACCTTCCGCTTTATCACAGTTCCATGGCTTCATTGGCCCGACACAATGATAACTTACATAGTTGAGGAAGGTTTAATGTTCAGCTGTGATGCTGGCGGTGGGTATTCTATTCCAAAGACCATAGATGACAGTGATGAGGAAGTTGTTCAAGAGTACCTACCTTATGTCACCAAGTACATAGTCACCGTCATAGGTCATTATCACAAGTACATAGTTCAGAATATTGAAAAGCTCAAAAAGCTTGGCATAATCGAAAAAACAAAAATGATTCTGCCAGGTCATGGCTTGATCTGGCGGAAGAATCCAAAGAGGATTTTTGAGCATTATGAAGCAGTTGGAGCTGGAGTTCCAAAGAGAGGCAAAGTACTTGTGATATATGACTCAATGTATGGCTTTGTTGAAAAAGCTATTGAGATAGCCTTAGATGAACTGAAAAAACATGGTTACATCCCAGTTGTATATCGGTTCACTGATAAAGAAGCTCCAGCAGTTAGTGATATCCTTGGTGAGGTTCCAGACAGCGAGGCACTTATAATTGGGGCATCAACATATGAAGCGAACATCCATCCACGGGTTAGGTATGTCCTCTACGAAATAGTTGATAAGGCAAACTATGAGAAACCTGTGTTAATCCTTGGTGCCTACGGCTGGGCTGGAGTTGCTGGAAGGGAAATCGAGACCATGATAATGAGGAGCAAATTTGACCATGTTGACACAATCGAAGCCAGAGGAAACGCCACTGAGGAAGACGAAGAGAGGATAAGGGAGAGCGTCAGGAAGCTCATCCAGAAGCTCGGGAAATGATTTTATCTTCAACTTTTAAATTTCTTGGATCCCATGTCTAAGGTTCCCCACTACTCGCTTTTGGATTAAAGCTTTATTTGGTATCATTGCTTGGATACCCTTAAATAGAAGCTAAGTGAAGATATTAGTGAGATGATACCGATGGAAGAGGAGATTGTTAAGAAGTTGGAAAAACTGTCTGAAAGGGAAATTTTGGGATACGCGATTGCATCTGAGGAGGACGCAATACAGTTCTACCTTAAGCTTTCCGAAGGAAGAGGGGAGCTAATAGCTGAATTCTTTAAAGATCTCGCAAAGGCTGAGCAAGCACATAAAACACTCCTTCTAAACCTGCATGAGAACCTTTTCGGAAGCAGAGAGTATACAGTTCCGGAAGATGTCCCATTTGCGGAAAGCACAGTCAATATTGTAACTCTGGGAAACCTTGTGGAGGCTCTAAAGACTGCCCTTATGAACGAGAAGACCGCTGAAAGGGTTTATACCCTTTTAGCCAAAAAACTTCCCGAGCATAGGATTCTTTTTGATTTCTTGGCTGCACAGGAGAGGGCTCATTATAGGGCTATTGAAGCTCATGAGGAGTATCTTGAGGGATTAATGAGGGGAAAACCTGAATACGTTGAAGCACCTCCCCATGTGATATTCAATCAAGTTGAGATATACTACAAACCCAGAACCCAGCCATGAGGGACTTTTATGAAACTTTTAATAGTCGGAAACGGCATTGCCGGAGTCACGCTGGCAAAAGAGCTGTCTAATGACTTCGATATTACAATAATCGACAGAGAAAACATACCATATTACAGCAAGCCCATGCTGAGTCATTACATAGCTGGTTTTGTTGATGAAAAGTCGCTCTTTCCCTATTCTTTTGACTGGTATGAAAAGAAGAGCATAGAGCTGAAGCTGGGAGCTGACGCCAAGGTGATAGACAGGGCAAGGAAAAGGGTGATGACCTCAGAGGGAGAACTTGACTATGACATTCTTGTTCTTGCAACGGGAGCAAGGGCAAGGGAGCCCATGGTAGAAGGCAGGGAGCACTTAAATGTATTGAGAACACTTGAAGATGCAAGGGCAATAAAAGAGATCCTTGAGCGAGAAGGAGATGCAGTAATTCTGGGGGGAGGATTTATAGCACTTGAGCTTGCTGGAAATCTTGCGAAAGCAGGTTATGATGTAAAGCTCATTCACAGGAGGAATACCCTCCTTGGTCTCGATGAAGAGCTGAGCAGAATATTGAAAAAAAGGCTTGAAGATGTGGGGGTTGAGTTTTATCTCAACACGAATTTGGTAAAGGCTGACGAGCGTGGAATCCTTACAGATAGAGGATACGTAGAAGGGAAGCTCAAAGTGTGTGCTTTTGGTATAATACCAAATAGAGAAATTGCAGTGAGGAGTGGAATACACGCTGGAAGGGGTATTCTGATAGATGATAGATTCAGAACATCCGCAAAAGACATCTATGCAATAGGGGACTGTGCAGAGTACAACGGCATAATTTGCGGAACTGCCAGAGCTTCCATGGAACATGCAAAGGTTCTGGCAAACCTGCTTCGTGGAAGAGATGACAAGTATGACTTTGAATTTCGTTCCTCAATTTTCAAGCTTGCCGGCTTTTCCGTGGCAATCATTGGTAAGATTGGTGGTTATGGCAGATGGATAGATGAAAACATCAAACTCTTCATTGATCATCGAGAGAAAATCATTGGGGCAGTAGTTCTTGACGACTTAAGATCCGCTACGAAGCTTGAGAAACTCATCAAGAGTGGGGCAGAGTATAATGACCTCCTGTGAAGGTTATAGCAACTTAATAGGTTGAGAAAGCCTTTTATATTTCACATTCGAAAAATATACTGAAACAATTCGATGGGGGGAATGACATGGTTGTGAAAAGGGAAATGACAAAGAAGTTTTTGAGCGAAGCCTATGCGGGTGAAAGCCAGGCACACATGAGGTACATGATTTTTGCGGAGGTTGCCGAAAAAGAGGGATTCCCAAACATCGCAAAGCTTTTTAGAGCCATTGCATTTGCCGAACTGGTTCATGCAAGGAACCATCTTAAAGCCCTTGGAGGAGTGAAAGACACCGTGGAGAACCTGCAAGTGGCAATAGATGGGGAAACTTTCGAAGTTGAGGAAATGTACCCAGCATACAAAGCTGTCGCGGAATTACAAGGAGAGAACGAAGCTGTTAGGAGCACCACATATGCCTTAGAGGCGGAGAAAATACATGCTGAGCTATACAGAAAAGCCAAGGAGCTTGCAAAAGAGAAGAAAGATATAGAGATTAAGAAGGTTTACATATGCCCTGTCTGTGGTTATACGGCGGTTGATGAAGCCCCGGAGAAGTGTCCTGTCTGCGGTGTTCCAAAAGAGAAGTTTGTTGTCTTCGAATGAATCTTTCTTTTTTCCAACTTTATAAGTTTGAAACGCAAACTTTATAAGGCTGCCCTAAGAATATTAGAGTGAGGTATGTATTATGGCAAAGTGGAAGTGTTTAGTCTGTGGATACATATATGATGAAGAGGAAGGAGATCCAGATGCCGGTATAGCCCCGGGAACAAAATTTGAAGAGCTCCCAGATGACTGGGTTTGTCCCCTCTGCGGAGCCGGAAAAGACATGTTTGAGAAAATAGAATGAGGTGATGGAGATGCTGAGCAAAACTATAGCCTCTGGAGACTGGAAGGGAGAAAAACATGTTCCGGTTATAGAGTACAAGAAGGATGGAGATTTGCTTGAGATTGAGGTTAGCGTTGGAAAGGAAATTCCTCATCCCAATACACCGGAGCACCACATAGCTTGGATTGAGCTCTACTTCCACCCCGAGGGGGAGAAGTTCCCAGTTATGGTTGGTAGAGTAGCCTTTACAAACCATGGGGATCCCCTAACAGAGCCAAAGGCAAAGTTCTACATTAGAACGAGCAAGAAGGGCAAGCTCTATGCTTTGAGCTACTGCAACATTCACGGACTCTGGGAAAACAGTGTTGACGTTGAGTGATTTTTCTCTCTTTTATCCATTTTTGTCCAGGCAATGTTTTTTAATTCATTGGCTAACTACAAACTGGTGAAGAGCAATGAAAATTTACAGTCCAGACAGGGAGTATCCTCCAGAATATCGTGAGGTTCTTGAGGAGCTTAAGAAAATCATTGATCCTGTAACTGGTGGAGACATACTTGATTCTGGTGTCGTTGCTGGCTTAGAGGTTACCAAAGATACCTTGAAGATATGGCTCAGGTTTGAAAGCCACGCTGAGTACAACATCATAGGGGAGTCCCCAATAGCGTACTCAAAGATAATCGGTGACATAATGGAGCGTTTTGCACTTGTTAAATTTGATAATGTTTATGTTTACGATCTGGGAAACAAAATAGTAGGGAAATTTGAAAATAAAGGCAGATATAAGCCAGAGGATCTAAGAGAGGGCTAAGTAATGCGGCTGTTTGGCTTTTTAAAGCGAAAGGATACAAGAGATGTGAAGAGAAAGGAGCTACCCGAGGATGTTAAGCGCGTTGTTGAAATACTAAAGAGAGTCAGGGACCCGGAAACGGATCTAAATATAGTTGATGAGGGTCTTGTTTATGGAGTTACGATTGAAGGCAAAAAAGCCCAGATTTTTCTCTTCATGGCTCGATCAACTCCAGAGTGTCATTTCTGTCAGATGATGGCAATAAACGTGCAGAGAAGAATTCTCAGGGATATAATCAATGTGTTAAAACAGGAAGGCTTTAATAAGGTGGAAGTATACAATGAAATTGGACTGCTGCTTGAGGAGGGGTAATTTATGAGTTTGCAGGAGTTTGAAGAAAGATATCCTTTTGAAAAAATTAAGAACTTTTCTCTTAAGGAGCTGCTGGAGATGGCTATAACTTCTGAAATTGGAGCAAGAGAGTTCTATGAAAGTCTTGCCAGCAATATTGAAATTAAACCCTTAAAGGAGAAAATAAGCTGGCTTGCGGAAGAAGAAAGAAAGCATGAAGAGCTTCTTAGAAGGATACATTCCGAAATGTTTTCTGGAGAGGAGATTAAAACTCCAAAAGAACACATAGGACCTGAGCTGAAGCCAGTTGCAAAGAAACTCCAAGATGTGAAGGATATAATAGATCTCATCAGGTGGGCTATGAAAGCTGAGGAAATGGCGGCTCAATTCTATGAGGAGCTTGAAAAGCTTGTTGAGGGTGAAGAGAAGAAAAAACTGATGAGATATTTAAGTGACATGGAGAAGAGCCATTACTATGCACTAAGAGCTGAATACGAGCTCCTCTTAGACTGGTCCATGTACAGCCAGATGATGCATATTGGTCCATGATAAAAAGAATTAAAAGCAGAAAACAGCAAGAAAAAGGAATGAAGAGGTCACAGTTCGACCTTTATGCCGGTCTCTTCCTCAACTTCCTCGAAGCCTTCTTTCATGTACTTCACGAGCTCCTCATCAACTTCAAGGAGCGCCGCCAGGAACTCCCCAACGTGCTCCTTCTCCTCGTTGGCAACGTCGTAGAAGATGTGCTTTATCCTCTCGTCCTCTATGAGCTCCGCCAGCTGTTCGTAGAAGCTTATCGCATCTAACTCAGCCTCGATGGCCCAGCGCAAAGCTTGGGCTATTTCCCTCTTTGAGAGGGGCTTCTCTCTTCCCAGGAGATAGGGCTTTTCAGCGAGCATGGTATCACCACAAGATAATACGTCCGGAGGTTAATAACCCTTTCACCTCAGGAACTTCGAGACGAAGGGGCTCTCCCCGGGTTTTGTTCTCCTGAAGTGGCCGCTCGGCTTGCCGGTGAGGAGTTCCTCAAACCATGCCTCGTGCTCGATCTCCTCATGGAGTATTGCCAGAGCCAGGTCGTACGTCCTCGGGTCTTTCCCAAAGGTGTACTTGCATATCTCGGTGTACACTCCAACGGCACAGCGCTCTGCCTCAAGGAGGACCTTAAGGATGTTCTCAACGGTCGGCTCCTCGGGGAGGTAAGCGTCGCGGCACCAGGCCATCTTGGAGAAGTCAACGATGTCCCTCGGGAGCTCACCGCCAAGCTCGTATATCCTCGGGACTAAAGCTTCAAAGTGGTTCCTGTCCTCAAGGCGTGCATCTTCGATTATCTCCTTTATCGTCTCGCCTTCCATGCCAGCAGCATGGTTCCTCAAGACGGTATAGTAGTAATAGGTCGTAAACTCCGCGGCTGCAGCCTTCAGCAGCATATCCAAAAGTTTTTCCACGTCTATTCCAGCTTTTTCAACAAGTCTTCGGTTGTGTTCAGACACATGTTTTCACCGAAAACTGTTGGAATTTCTACTTAATAAATCTTTCTATCTCGAAATTGATTCTAATTAGAAAAACTTATAAACTTCACAGCATAATCTGAACCATGTGGAAGAAAAATGCCCTTAAAAGGCTCAAAGAAAAAGGTTACAAGCTCACACCTCAGAGGCTCAAATTGGTGGAGATACTCGATAGGATCGGGAGCGAACACCCGTCTCTTAAAGAGGTTCTCGATGAAATCAGGGAGGAATTTCCGACCGTGAGCTTCTCAACTCTGTACTCCAACGTCCTTACTTTGAAAGAGCTCGGCCTGCTCGAACTCTTTTCTCTGGATGGAGAGACGAGGGTTGAGCTCAACACTGAACCCCATATCAACCTGATAAGTGGTGGTAAAGTCATTGACTTCAACGACCCCGAGATAATTGAAAGAATAAGGGAGAAAACGGGCAGAAAAGTTAAGCTCGTCAACGTTATCCTTGATTAATCCACCTCAAGGCTGAAGTCCTGGTAGTCCATCCAGATCCCGGTCTTCATCACCGAGTCGTATTGAGCTTTGAGCAGTTCATAGTGTGCCTCTTCTATTTTTGCCAATCTGCGGAAAAGTTCTCTTACCTTCTTATCCTCAGCTTCTTCAGCTGCTTTTTCATAAAATTCCCAAGTTGCCTTCTCCTGTTGCATTCCAAGCTCAACTGCTTTAATCTCACTCAATGTTCCTTCATACTTTGGAGTCAGCTCTTCTACAATTTCCCTTATGGCAGCTGGTATTTCTCCTGTTTCTGCAACCTTCCGGATCAGATTCTCCTCAAATATGTCCCAATGCTCTGCCTCTTCCCTTGCCAGAAAAAGGAACATGTTCTTAGCTTTTTCATTTTTTGCTTTTGTTGCCATTTGGATGTAAAATCTGAGCTCTGCCTTTTCAATTTCCAGTGCAGATGCCAGTGCCTGCAACTCATTAATTTTCATAACACCACCAAAATTTATTAGGGTCTTGGGCTATTAATTGTTTTGGTGAAGAAAATGGAGATTGTAAAGGTTCAAAATCCTGTGGAACTTAAGGACAAGCTTTTGGAGTTCGTCTTTAGGGTTTATAGGGGAACAAATGGTGCCTATCCGGCACTTGAGTGGGTGGAAAAAAAGCCGAGTCAAGATGATTTTAAAGGTTTTAAGAAGGTTTATGAACCTTTTCTTGAATTCAGGCTTGAAAAAGAGTTTGATGAGCTTTACATTCTCAAGGAAGGGGAAAAGATAGTCGGCACAGTTGCACTTGTATACAATCTTAAAGGCAAAGATGTGTGGTGGGTACCTGAGGATATAAAAAGCGAAGAAACAGGCTTGATAGAGTTCTTCATGGTCGATCCGGAATATAGGGGCAAGGGATACGGATCAAAGCTTTTAGAGTTCGCTGTTGAGAGGCTGAAGGAGCTTGGAAAAGATGTTTATATAATTACATTCCCGCACTTGGAAGCATATTCTTACTATCTCAGGAAGGGCTTTGTTAAGGTTATGGACTACAAGGAGTTCGTGGTTTTAAAATTGCCCACCTCCTGAAGTTTAAGAACTGTTTTGTTGTTTTCACTTTTATGGCATGTTGTGGACTATATATCCAGCAAAAATGCCTTATTTCTCCCGTAATTCCTTTGAAAGTATCCCCAACTGTAAAGAATAATTTTTCATTCTATGCCGCATAAAGTTTATATAAGTCAAAAAGGAAAAACGGATGTAGATAGGAGGGAATAACATGACTCGCATCTCTACTGGAGTGAAAGGTCTTGATAAAATGCTTAATGGTGGGCTTATACCTGGAAGGGCTTATCTTGTTAAAGGCGGTCCCGGGAGTGGAAAGACAACTCTCTGTATTCACTTCCTCATGGAGGGAGTTAAGAGGGGAGAGAAAGTACTTTATATAACCCTTGAAGAGCCGATTGACATTTTGAAAGAGGATATGAGAGAGATGGGCTTTGATGTTGACAATCCCCTCTTTGTAGGCATCGATGCCACCCCTGTGAAGGAGAAGAGGAGCTTCTTCGAGGGAATGCACTATGAGGAATTTGCAAAAGGCTTTAATGAGCTTATAAGAGCCATAAAAGAGAGGCTTGAAGGGGAGGAATTCACGAGGGTTGTTATTGATCCCATCACGATGATTAAGCTGACGATGAAGGATGAGCTTGAGTATAGAAGGACTTTTCTTGGGTTTTTAAAGGAGATTGCCAAGTACAACGTAACCCTGCTGATAACCTCTGAGATCTATGAAATGGGGATTGAGGACTATCTTGTCAGTGGTGTCATAGAGCTGAGAACATTTGAAGTCGGAGGAAAAACTGTCAGGGGCATTAAGGTGGTTAAGTTCAGGGGAAGCGACTTTGATGAAACCATAAGACCCTACAAGATAACCGGCAACGGGATTGAGGTGTACAGCGAAGAGACGATCATGTGAGAGTGGTTTGAATGAAGTTTGGCATCCCCAAGCTTGATGAACTACTTGGGGAAATTCCTGAGGGAAGTGTTGTGCTTATCGAGACACTCGGAAATCTTGGGGAGGAGATAGTGGTAGAAGCGCTCAAAGAAAACAGTGACAAAAGCATTGCATTTGTAACAAAGAGGCTTAAAGAAGAGTTTGAGAAGATCCCCGAGCTCAAAAATATGAAATACATAGTGTTTGGAGAGGACTTTGCCCCTCAAGAGCTCTTCAAGATAACCTATAAGCTGAGGCAGATTTTGAGCGGCTACCTCGTTGGACTTTTCTTCCTCCAGCCTTTGCTTGTTTTCCATCCGCAGGAAACGGTCTATAAGTTCTTTTCTGAGGTGTCATCAATAACCCACGACAACAAGCTTGTGCTCATTGCAATACTTGACAAGAGGCTTGTAGATGAAAGAACCCTTGCAATGTTTGAAAATGTGTCAACCCATGTGATTGAAATTGCTGAAGAGCTTGAAAAGTTTAGGGTCATAAGGGGGATACGCGTTAAAAAATCGCCTAAGGGATCTTCGGGGTTTTATGAGCTGATAATTAAGGATGGAAAGATCACCATAGGTGAGCCTCTTGGATGAGTATCTCCTAATTAGGGGTTTGGTAAGCCTAATATTGATACTCAGCGTTTTCTACACTGGAATGGTATTCAAGATGCTTGGGCAGTATATGGAAAAAGGTAAACGGGTTGTTTTTGTCCAGATGATCGGTTCCCTTCTTGTTGTTTTGGCATCCGTTGTTATGGGTCTTGCTGGAAATTCTCTAAAAAGCGTGTTTGCTATTTTTGCAGGTATTATAGGAGCATTTTTGATAATTCATCCGCTGTTTAGGTACAGGCTTATAAAGTTCTCTAAGATAAACGTGACACAGGTTGTGCTGGTGCTTCTTTCAAGTGCCTTCGGACACTTTATGGGACTTCACGGCATAGCAGTTCTCAAGACGACTGGCATTCTCTCTCTCCTTTTGCTGGTTCAGTCTTTGAGGTCAATAAAACTTGCTGATCCATTGTTGAAAATCCTGCTTGATGTATCTCTGTGGCTTCTTGTTGTATATGCATGGCTGTACCATCTGGCTATTAGATACATTGGTTCATGCAACTACTACCTGATATATCTCATATACTTCACAGCACTCCTCCTGTGGTTCTTCTCGGCGGTTATTACCTATGAACATCTCAGGAGGTGGCTGTAGTGATCTGCCCCATAATAAGGGAGGTTGTTGAGATAGTGATTGGATTCTCCGTTATTTCCCTATATTTCTCCAAAAGGTTCCCTTTAATGTACAAATCTCACCTCGCGCTCGCTATAGGGGCGTTCTTCCTATCAGAGCCTATTCTGGATTATCTTTTTGGCATGGACTCAACGATTCTTGAGTTTATCGGTGCATTGCTCCTCCTCTGGGTTGTGGAGAGGTTCATCGCAGTAAATAAAAACTCACGGATTAGTTTTTACACCCTGATAATTGGAGGCTTTGCTGGTGTGCTCGGGTTTGCGCTGAATAAAAATCTGGCTTATTTCCATATCGGCACGCTAACGGCTTTTGCCTTTATCTCCCTGAGGATGGGAAAAGCGGTTGAAGTTGTCAGATGGGAGCACAGGGATGTATTCCTAATCTCATCCATTTTCCTCTTTGCTGGGGCGATAGCATTTGCTTCAGCTCTTTTTATGTTGAGCCTTTTCCTATACTACGGGGGCATCTTCATATTCATGCTTGCTGTGATGGAGATAATGCATGGGATAATGTAATTTGAAACGTTAAGTTTATTATCTCAAAGGCGCAATGAGAGCTCATGAACATATTCATCCCTTTAATAGCTGGTATCGTGTTTGGGTACATATTCAGGGAGAGAATTAAAATAAACCTTGACAAGCCTATGAGCATAGCCTTACTGCTGCTGATTTTCTTTATGGGGGTTGAGGCTGGGAGAGTCAAAATAAATGCCGCTGAGCTGTTTGCAACATCAGTGACATTTGCCGTGCTGACGATCTTGGGAAGCTTGCTGTTTGCAGTGCTCTTAGGGGGCAGGCTGAGATGAGCTTTCTGTACTTGGTTCTCGTTGCACTGTCTGCCGGCATTTTGGTTGGTAAGTACACGGGCTTTCAGTTCGGCAACTCCTATGAGATCATGCTGTACGCTTTGATCTTCATCATAGGGGTCGATCTTGGGAAGAGCAGAGGGCTTAAGGAGATCAGAGAGCTTGGAAAGATTGCATTGATCCTGCCCCTTGCCACTGTAGTCGGCTCTCTGCTGGGAGGACTTCTGGCATCGTTTCTGCTCAATGTCCCTGTGAAATGGGCATTAGCGATTTCAGCGGGCTTTGGGTGGTATTCGTTGACTGGTCCTCTGCTGGCACAATATTCCCCTGTCTATGGTGTAGTTGGCTTCCTGGCAAACCTTACGAGAGAGATTTTGACCATCCTCTTCTACCCAGTCGCCATTAGGAAGATCCCAAAGGAGCTTGCGGTTTCAATGGGGGGTGCAACAACCATGGACTCTACACTGCCAGTTATAGTTAAATTCGGGGGGAGTGAAATTACGGTGATAGCTTTTGTCCACGGCTTCATCCTGACAGCGATAGCTCCATTTTTAATTCCCCTTATACTTCAGCTTTGAACCATTAAATTTATAAGTTCGAACATATTAGTTCTATTTGCAAACTATGGGGGGATTGAAATGAGCAATGAGGAAGTTGTTTTGGAGGTCATGAAAAAAGCCGGAAAGCCGCTCAAAAGCGCCGAAATTGCTGAGATGACTGGCATACCGAAGAAAGAAGTTGATAAGATAATCAAAAAGCTCAAAAAGGAAGGAAAGATAGTATCTCCAAAGCGCTGCTATTATGCTCCAGCTGAGTGATCACGCTCTCTTTTTATCTTTCATGAGCTCTTTAATGAGCTCCTGGAAGTCCTGTTCTGCTTTCGCCTTCTCGTAAGTTTCATATTCCTGCTTTAAGAATTCGTAATGATCATGCTCATCCTTTGCAAGTTCAATAAAGAGACCCTTATACTCTGGGTTTGGTATGTGCTTCGACACGTACAGATAAACCTCTTCAGCAAGTCTCTCAGACTTCATCGCAACTTCCAGAATGTCGAGATAATCTCTAAGCGTCTTGATCTTAAATTCCCTGTCCTTAAAAACATTGGTCCAGCTTTCAAAGGGGACATCAGAAGGTTCCTCATTTGGATATAAGGTGTTAAAAATTTCTGTGACTTTCTTATCGTGGGAAATTTCCACCTCCATAAACTGCCTGAACTTCTCCTTAAGATATCTGCTTGGGACGTTCTCATAAAGAAAAGTGTACAAGTCGGTTGCATCTTTTTCTCCTTTGATAATGTAACTTAGAATATCCTTAAGTGGCATTTTTGAGACTTCTCTCAGAACTTCCTTAACCTTCTCTTCAATCTCAGCCTTCTTCATGTAAACCTCCAAAGGGCTCTCCATCTTCATACACCGATACATGTAGCTCTTTTCACTTAAAAAACATTTCCTTTCACTTTTTGCAGAATTTTCAAAAACAAAGAGAATTTGAACGTTCAGTTTCCATATTTCTGGGCGAGCTTCTTCAGCAGCTTTTCATGCTGCTTTTCATTGTTTTCTGTGCTCTCCATGAGCGTCTTTAAGATTGGGTGAGTCACTTTCTCCTTGAGCTTGCCATATAAAGTCGCCATTTCCTCTTGGAGCCTCAGGTATTCCTTTATGATGTCCCTTATTTCGTTCAGCTTTTCTTCGGGAATCACAGCAGTTTCTGGGAATTCTTTGAAGTACTCCTCAAGGATTTCTTCTGGAGGAATTCTTGCACCTAACGTTCCGAAGTCGAGGGGCATAGCTATCATCGGCACCCCAGGTATTAGAACGGTGTTGTCCGCTATTTCCTCCCCTTCAAATTCTTCGATCAGCTTTAGAGCATCTTCGTAAGATTTCTTCACAGCCTCCAGCATGTTTTTGTGGAGTATTGTGTCTATGGTGATTCTGAGGAGAAGATTTTTTATATCAGCATATTCTGGCTCCTTCAGCTTTTTTAGGCTTTTTCGGTATTCTTTTTCAGCCTTCTCCTCGAGCTTTCTTGTTTTTTCAACTATTCCTATGAGTCCCTCCATTTCCTCCCACCTCCAAGAGTTTTTAGTAACATAATGTATTTAAAATTTTCTGAAAGCAAAAATATTTTAAAGGGTTCAAGCCTATGGAGGCATGCAGGATAATACTTCACGGCTCGGGGGTGTCCGAGAAAGAACCCACCGGGCCTCTGCGAGGGGGTGGAAAAATGAAGTATCCAAAGCAGATAAGGACTTACTGTCCGTTCTGTAAGAAGCACACCATTCACAAGGTCGAGAAAGTAAAGAAGAGACCAAGGAGTGAGCTCAGTGCAGGTCAGAGAAGATTCAGGAGAATACTCAAGGGTTACAAGGGCTTTCCAAGACCAAAGCCAGAGGGCAGGGAAAAGCCAGTTAAAAAGCTTGACTTAAGGTTTAGATGCACTGTCTGTGGAAAGGCTCACACGAGAGGACAGGGCTTCAGGGTAAAGAAGTTTGAGCTTGTGGAGGTGTGAAAATGGCACTTCCAAAGGGATTAATCCCAATGCCGAGATCAAGATTCCTTAGGGTTAAATGCATTGACTGCGGCAACGAGCAGATTGTCTTCAGCAATCCGGCGACAAAAGTGAGATGCCTTGTGTGTGGAGCAACGCTTGTTGAGCCAACGGGCGGTAAGGGAATTATAAAAGCCAAGATATTAGAGGTTCTTGAGTGAGCCTTTCTTTTCCTCTTTTCTCCGAAACATTAAAAACCTCTTTTGCCAACAATCAAGGGGTAAAAACAATTTTAGGAGATGGTGGAAATGCCAAGGAGAGCAAGAGAATTTCCTGAAGAGGGGGAGTTTGTAATTGCAACCGTTAAGAGCATCCATCCTTACGGAGCATTCCTCACGCTTGACGAGTATCCCGGAAAGGAGGGTTTTATGCATATAAGTGAAGTTGCATCAACTTGGGTGAAGAACATAAGGGACTACCTAAAAGAGGGGCAGAAGGTTGTTGCGAAGGTTATAAGGGTTGATCCGAGAAAAGGGCATATTGACCTCAGTCTAAAACGTGTAACCCAGCAGCAGAGAAAAGCTAAAATTCAAGAGTTTAAGAGAGCACAAAAAGCCGAAAACCTCTTAAAAATGGCGGCTGAAAAGATCGGCAAAGACTTTGAAACTGCATGGAGAGAAGTTTGGGTGCCGCTTGAAGAGGAGTATGGAGAAGTTTATGCGGCTTTTGAAGATGCAGCTCAAAATGGGATTGAAGTGCTTAAAGACCTTGTCCCCGAGGAGTGGCTTCCAGTTCTTGAGGAGATAATCAAGAGCTATGTTGAAATCCCGACTGTTACAATTGATGCTGAATTTGAAATCACAGTTCCAAAGCCGAACGGCATTGAAATAATTAAGGAAGCATTGATAAGGGCAAGGGATAGGGCAAACAAAGAAAAGGACATTGAGGTCAAGTTCACATACCAGGGTGCGCCAAGATATAGAATTGACATCACTGCCCCTGATTATTACAAAGCCGAGGAAGTTCTTGAGGATATAGCGGAGGAGATACTGAGAGTTATCAAAAAGGCTGGTGGAGAGGCAACACTGATCAGGAAGGAGAAGAGGATTAAGAAAATTAAGAGGAGAGGCAAATGAGGTTCCGCATAAGGAAATGTCCTAAATGCGGGAGGTATACCCTAAAAGAGACATGTCCAGCATGTGGTGAAAAGACTAAAGTGGCACATCCTCCGAGGTTTTCACCTGAGGATCCGTATGGGGAGTACAGGAGAAAGCTCAAGAGGGAGCTTTTAGGTATTGGGAGGCGCTCAGAATGAAAGAAACCGTTGTAGTTGTGTATGAAAAACCCGAAATCTACGATCCAATCTTTATTGAAGGTCTGCCCGGAATAGGACTGGTCGGAAAACTTGCAGCTGAGCATCTAATTCAGGAGCTCAATGCTAAAAAGTTTGCCGAGCTTTATTCACCCCACTTCATGCATCAGGTATTAATCAAGAAAGATTCAACCGTTGATCTTATGAAAAACGAGTTCTACTACTGGAAGAGCCCAGATGAAGAGCACAGAGATTTAATAATAATCACAGGAGACACTCAGGTTCCTCCAACAGACAGCTATGGTCACTTTGAAGTGGTCGGCAAGATGCTTGACTTTGTTGAGCAGTTTGGCACAAGGGAGATAATAACAATGGGCGGCTATCAAGTCCCAGAGCTTCAGGGTGAGCCTAAGGTTTTGGCATCATTCACTGATTTAGAGACGAAGGAGAGATATAAGCAGATTCTTGGTGACATGGTGGTATTCAGAGAAGATGAAGGGGGAGCAATTGTCGGAGCGGCTGGACTTCTGCTTGGGATAGGGAAGCTTAGGGGAATGAGAGGGGCATGCTTCCTTGGCGAGAGTCTTGGATACATAGTCGATGCTAAAGCAGCTAAGTCAGTGTTGACAGTTGTAGCAAAGGTTCTTAACCTCGAAATTGATATGACCGCACTTGAGGAGAGGGCAAAAGAAACTGAAGAGATTCTTAGAAAAGTACAGGAAATGCAGAGGGCAATGTTTGAACAACAGCTGCCTCAGCCAAGTCATGAGGAGGAAGACAGGGGGTATCTCTGACTCTTATTCTCCTTTTTTGGTGGTTTTATGCACGTAGATGCTGATTTGCACATACACTCCCGGTACTCAAAAGCAGTCTCAAAATTGATGGTTTTTCCAGTTCTTGCTGAGTATGCCAAACTTAAAGGACTTAACGTTGTTGGCACGGGGGATATTCTGAATCATAGATGGGAAGAGGAGCTTTTAAAACATGCAGAAAAAGTTGATGAAGGTACATATGAGATTAAAGGTGTTAGATTTCTCCTCACCGCCGAAGTTGAAGACAGCAGAAGGGTTCACCATGTCTTAATTTTCCCAAGCATTGATGCGGTTAGGGAGATGCGAGAGTGTTTGAGGAAGCATTCTAAAGACATAGACAGTGAGGGCAGACCTCACCTGAACTTAAGGGGAGCAGAAATAGCGGATCTGGCTAATGAATTCGATGTTCTGATTGGCCCGGCGCATGCATTCACCCCGTGGACAGCTTTGTATAAGGAATATGACAGCCTAAAAGAATGTTATGAAAATGCTGAGGTACATTTCCTTGAGCTCGGGCTTTCAGCTGATTCACAAATGGCAGACATGATAAAAGCCCACCATAGGCTAACCTATCTATCAAATTCAGATGCTCACTCTCCCCAGCCCCACCGCTTGGGAAGGGAGTTTAACCGTTTTGAGGTTAAAGATGCAACTTTTGAAGAAATTAGGAAGGCGATTCTAAAAAGAGGCGGAAGAAAAATAATTCTCAATGCGGGCTTAGATCCAAGATTGGGTAAGTATCACTTAACTGCCTGTTCCAAATGTTATGCAAAATATAAACTTGAGGATGCCAAAAGGCTAAACTGGAAATGCGAGCGCTGTGGAGGAGCTATAAAAAAGGGCGTGAGGGATAGGATTTTAGAGCTTGCTGATACAAGGGGGAGACCAAAAGATAGGCCTCCCTACCTTCATCTTGCCCCTTTAGCAGAGATAATCTCAATGGTGACTGGGAAGGGTATTGAAACTAAGAGCGTAAAGGCAGTTTGGGAAAGGCTTTTGAGGGAATTTGGCAGTGAGATTAAGGTTTTAGTTGATGTTCCAATTGAAAGTATAGCACAGCTTATTGGCGAAGACATAGCTAAAGCTATTTGGGCTTTCCGCAATGAAAAGCTCATAATTATTCCGGGTGGTGGAGGTAAGTACGGCGAGATTAAGTTGCCCGATGAAATAAAAAGGGCAAAAATTCAGGATTTGAACAGCATTGAGATAAAACAAGAGGAAGTCTATTATAAGCCAAAGCAGGCTTCAATTCTGAGTTTTTTGAAAAAGAAATAGGATCACAGGAAAAGAGGTTTTATCAAAACAGCAACTACTGGCACAGCTACATTGTCATCGATTACTTTTTGGTACTCGGCAAGCATTAAAATTATGGACCATGCAATTTTCATTAGGAAATTCAACTGAGGCAGTATGAGAAAAGCGATGATAACTGCACTTACGATGTAGCCAACGCTCCCTATCCAGTGCTTTCTGAGCTTGACGTTAAAGCCATTCTTTTTGAAGTAGTAGAACCTTAGAACACCGGTTATTCCATCGCTTACTGCCATTACAAGCATTATTGCTGACGCATAGTTAACATCCATGAAGAGAGCCATGGCTGAGAACATTATGCAGTAAAACACTTCCCCGTAGTTGTTTTTTATCTGGTACCATGAAAGCTCTTTGTTCATGAGATGGGTAAGCAACTGTCCAAATGCAAAGAGCATAACCACTGCGGCAAGCTCCTTTCCAGTTACCAACCCTTCCCTAAAGAACAATATTGCAGGAACGCTGCTGAAGTGTATTATTTTTCTATTTATCCAGGCGTATTCCTCTCCAAGATACTTCGTAAATAGAATTGCCAGCACAGGGAACATGACACCAACTGCCAGATATTTCAGCATCTTATTCCCTCCAGTATTTCTGAATTATTGGATATTTTTCAACAGCCGTTTATAAGTTTTCCGCATTCGCTGGAAGTTTCTTCGATAATCGTCGGTAAAAGGTGTGGGCAATCCTAATAAACAATTGCCCGTCATATTTAGCTGAGGAGTATGGAGCGGGAAATAATAAAAGTCTTTATGAGGCATTTCAAGCTTCAGGGAGATCTGCCGTTAGGAGATGATGCAGGAGCGGTAAAAATTGGCAGGGAATGGCTGGTTGCTACAAACGACATGCTTGTTAAAACAACGGATGTACCAGAGATAATGACGCCAGAACAAGTTGGATTTAAAGCCGTGACAATGAACGTGAGTGACTTAGCCGCCATGGGCGCTAAACCAATGGGGTTTCTATTTTCCCTTGGCATTCCAAAGAATCCTGATATGAAATACTTGGAAGGAATTGCAAAAGGAATTGCAAGAGCATCTGAGTTCTATAAGATACCCATAATAAGTGCTGACACAAATGAAGCCTGTGATTTGATAATCGATGGAATTGCACTGGGAAAAACAGAGAGACTTCTGCTTAGAAGCAATTCAAAACCTGGCGATTTGGTTTGTGTCACTGGGGACGTTGGAAGAGCCTTAGCTGGACTTAAGGTATATTTTGGAAAGCTTGAGATTGAGGAAAGAATTCAAAAAGCCCTTTACGAGAAGCTCCTCGAGCCAAATGCCAGGATTAATGAGGGAATTGCGCTAAGTAGATATGCCAATGCCACAATAGACATAAGCGACGGTATGAGCAAAGAGCTACACTTAATTGCGGAGATGAGCAATGTTAAGATTGTGATTGAGTCTGAAAAATTGCCAATTAGAGGAGAAGTTTTTGAAGTGGCTGAGATTTTGGGATTAGACCCAATTGAAATTGCTTTAGCGTCTGGAGAGGAGTTTGAACTCATCTTTACAATTCCTGAGGAGCACTTGAACAAGCTCAATTTTGATTTCACTGTGATTGGAAAGGTTGAGAAGGGAGAAGGGGTTTATCTGAAGCGTGAAGATAAACTGGAAAAAATGCCGATTTTAGGGTGGGAGCATCTGACGAAATCTTAAAACCCTAAACCAAAATTCTTATCTTTCTTCATTCCTATTATCAGTACGGTGATGGGATGGATATTATTACTCAACTGAAAAAGGACTTCAAAGAGTTCAAAGACTTTTGCCTTGGGATAGTTCTCTATGGCTCCTACGCTAAGGGGAGTCAAACAGGAAGAAGTGATATTGATGTATGTTTAATCAAACCTGAAAAAGGCATTTATGAGAGGGTACTGGAGAAGCTTGGGGGAAAATATGATGTAAAGATTTTTGAGGAACTACCCCTTTACATTAAGATTGACATAATAAAAAACCACAGGATAATTTATGGAGATGAGCTTGAGATTTCCGAATATTTTTACCACTTCAGGAAACTTTGGAAAGACATGGAGCACCGCATAAAGGAAAATCAGTTTTCAAGTATTAGAGAAAAAGTAGCTTTGAGGAGGAGGGCAAATGAGAAGGCAAAGATACTTGGAAAAGCTTGAGAAGTTTGAGGAGGAGTACGAATTTATCAAGAGACACGAAATGAAAGATGAAGTAACTCAAAGGGCACTCTTGTATTCCCTTCAGCTCTGTGTCGATATAGCTATGGATGTTGTTGCCATGTTAACCAAGGATCTTGGAATAACTGTTGAGGATGACTATACTAACATCGAAAGGCTTCTGGAAAAGGGAGTTATCTCGAAGAATGAAGCAGAGCTTCTTAAAAGGTTTAACGGTCTCAGAAATGCCATTGTCCATAAATATGATAGACTGAATTTAACTGTTGTTAAAGAGGGCTTACACAAGATTGATGAGCTCTATAAAGTAGTTGTAAAACTGATTGAAAAATATGAAGCTTTGAGTTCTTAAGCATATTAAGCAACTCGACAAAACCCTAATAATTTTTTCTTGCCAAATTTTTTAGGATGTACCATGAAAAGGATAAAGTTCAAAGTTCCACTCAATCAAGAAATGTTTGAAATGTTTAGGGGATTTCCTGAAGCCGTAGAGTGGGGTTACGGGGACACCTACTTCATACTCGACGATGAGGTCGTTAAAATAACGGAGGTAAAGTTCAGAGAAGATGTCAGTCCGGAAGAGATCATTGGAAGCCTTAGGAAACTCCATTATATAAAAAGAGCTCAAGATCATACCAAAGAACGACCACCACATAATTTACAGCAGGATTGACGTGAAAGGCACCCCTTTCCCAACGGAGCAGGTTGGTAAAATTCTCGGCCTTCAGAGGAAGGGGCTTGTGGTATTTGAGAAGGGAACTTTTGATGGGGATTCGATTGTTCTCTACGTTCTCTGTGAGGATTCTCTCCCAAGTGAAGTTATTTCCACCGTCAGGGAAGTGTACAGGGGGAGTATTTTTTCACTGGTTTTATTGTTTAAGAGGAAGATTCTCTAACCTTTTCTCTTTTTAACCAAAAGTTTAAACTATCATGAGCCCTATTCTCTTATGGTGAGAATATGAGAGAGGCAATGTATTGGGAGCCTTTGGAGAGTAATCGGGTGAGATGTCATTTATGTCCACTGAACTGCATCATTGATGAAGGCAAGAGAGGTTCTTGTAGGGTGAGGGAGAACATAGGCGGGAGGCTTTATACATTAAACTATGGCATGATTTCTTCAATGGCTGCTGATCCTGTTGAGAAAAAGCCCCTCTTTCACTTTTATCCCGGTTCGTGCGCTTTTTCAATAGGTACAGTTGGATGCAACATGCACTGCAAGCACTGTCAGAACTGGGAAATAAGCCAAGCCGATGAGAGATTTCCCTATCTCCAAAATGCCACACCAGAAGGAATAGTAAGCTTGGCAAAACATTATGAATGTGAGAGCATAGCATACACCTATAATGAGCCGACAATATGGTACGAGTTCGTTCTTGATACGGCGAAGATTGCTAAAAAAGCCGGGCTGAACAATATTCTGGTCACCAACGGCTACATAAATGAGGAGCCTTTCCGTGAATTGGCACCATATATAGATGCAATGAACATAGATATCAAAGCCTTTGATGACAAATTCTACATGAAAATAGCGAGTGTGCCAACTGGAGAGCCCAGCAGAAGAATAGCCAAAATAGCAAAAAAGGAATTTGGGATTCATGTTGAGCTGACTTATCTCATAATTCCCACGCTTAATGACAAAGAGGATGAAATTCGAGCATTTGCAAGGTGGGTTGTTGAAGAGATTGGAGATGATACTCCTGTGCACTTCTCACGGTTTTTCCCTCACTATAAGCTTCTTAATTTGCCTCCCACTCCAATCAAAACAATTGAAATGGCATATAGGGTTGCAAAAGAAGAGGGACTTAAGTTTGTCTATGTGGGCAACATACCGGGACATTTTGGAGAGCACACATACTGCCCAAAATGTGGAAAACCTTTAATAGTGAGATGGGGCTTTACAATTGAAGAGTACCACATTAAGGATGGAAAATGTGAATACTGTGGTGAACCAATTCCAATAATTGGAGAATATAAGAAAAGACATTATAGGGGAATGTGGTGGTAAAATTGGCTGATATTGGTGTGATTTTTTATATTGAAGGGCTTGGAAACGACAGGAAAGCTTTAGAAAGAGCTATAGAACAAGTTGTTAAAGAGCTTAAGGAAGAAACTGCTATAGACGTTAAACGGGTTAACACTGAGGATATCATAGAGAATCAAGAGGAGGATTTGCTCAGATATTCAGCAATGGTAGAAGTGGAGCTTGAGGGATCACTTAGAGATGTCGTGGATGCAACAATGAAATACTCCCCGGTTGTGGTTGAGGTGCTAAAACCCGGAAGATTGGAGATCACGGCCAAAGAACTGATGAAAATTTTGGGAGATGTGTCCCTGTTTATGGGGAAATTAATGGATCAGTTTGGGGGTTTGGCTGCCTATCCTCCACTTGACCAGCTCCCCAAACCGAAGATTGGCTATACTGAGGATGAGATTGAAGAGTTTATAGTTGATGAGAGGAACATCAGGTATCAGTTTGTAATTGAAACTTATGGAAAAGATAAGGAGACAGTAGAAGAGACCATAATGAAGGCATTCTACCTTGAGGGATGCAAGATCAACAAGTTTGTTGTCCAAGTGCAGGAGGAAAGGGAAGACAAGGTTTATGCATTAGTGGCAGCTGAATTGCTATCTTCATTTGAAACCCTCATGCAGCTTACGGCAAAGTATGCCCCCGTTGCAATATCAATCCTTGAGCCGGAGATTATTGACGTGACAGCGTCAGAACTTCAAAATGTGCTGACGGATTTGGCTGGATTCGTACATGAGCTCGTCCATAGACCTTTGAAGAAGAGGCTTATTGAGCATGACACAATAAAGTTTGAAATTTCCAAATAACCCCAAGTTAGTGCCCCGTAATATAGACAGATATTATCGGCAAAAGGCGAAGGCATTGTAGGCATTTAGTAAAGCTTCTTTTAATTTTTACGGCAATTAGCGAGCTTATTTAATCGTTAGAAAGGGTCTGAAAGCGAAAAGTATATATACCCCAAGTTTATAGTTAGGTATTGACAACACATTAGAAAACACTTTAGGGCTCTATGCCCAAAACTATGGAGGTGTTGCGAAATGAAAGTTAGAAAGATTGCGGCACTTGCAGTTGGTGCCGCAATGGTTGGAGCAACCATGGGCTTTGCAAGTGCTCAAGCGAACCTTCCAGGGAAGGACTTCTTCGTTAAGGACGGACAGCCAAATGTTAAAATCGTCGTTGGCAGCCAAGCTGCTGCAATGGACGTTGCAAGCGCAGCTGACATTGCCGTTGCATTAGGAAGCCTCCTCTACACTGAGAAGGAAGCAGAGGCAGCTGGTGTCAGTGTCGTTGTTAAGAAAGACCTTACTCCTGACTACACATACTACATCCCAGTTTTCAGCAACTACTATGAAGACACCGGTACTAACCCAAGTGCAACCGCATGGGATCAGCTAACAGACAACTGGTGGAACGGAAGTGCCTACAACGGCTCCTACACAGACTGGACATCATGGACACCAAAGTTTGTTGACGAAGTTGAGAACATGGATGCAATAAACGGCGACTACCAAGTTGATTGGGACTTCACAATCAGCAACATTGAGCTCAGTGACCCAGAGCAAAACACAATCGTATATGTTCCAAGGAGCGCTGACCTGACAATCCCAGCAGGCGACTTCACAGTTCTGCTCAACTACACAATTGCAAACTGGACATACAGTGCAACTGAACCAGACAGCATTTGGGGCACCCTCAACCCATCAACAGTTTACGATGAGGTTCACGATGACGACAACCCAGGAGGATACACATTCTCAGGCTATATATATGATGGTGTTGGTGCAGGCGATACATTCACAGTACTTGGAAACACCTACTACATCTTGGATGTATTGGCAGATGGAATTAAGTACGGTCACGACCACGGACAGGTATGGTTCCACGTTGGTGACGTTAAGGAGTTTGACGGATACAAGATAAAAGCCGTTGACATCAGCGTCAGCCCAAGCAACAAGGCACTCTTTGAGATTACAGCCCCAGATGGGAGAAGCGACCTTGTTATTATAAGCACAGATGAGGGAGATGTTGACATCAGCACAAAGTCAGACAAGTTCAACCCAGGAGAAGTTGTCCTTAAGCTTGACGACACATTCGTTGGTATCGATGGCAACTTAATCGCACAGCTTGAAGTTAGAACAAACGTTGTCGAAGTCCACACCGGCGATGAGCTTGTTTCAGGATGGGTAGTCAACTTCACCATCGAGAACAACAAAGTTAAGTGGCTTACACTCACAAACGCCAACGATCTCTCAGGATCAACCCTTGACATCCTTGGTAAATACAAGATGTACTATGAGGTTGACAGCCACACCTTGGAGACAGATGACACAACATACTACGCTGCAAAAGCATACATAGTGGTTAAGCCATCAGAACCAATCATTCAGACCGAAGAGCTCAAAGTCGGCGACGAAGTAAGCGACACTGGATGGGTTGTTGACCAGATCAAGGGCGGCACATACACCGAAGTTACAGTTATGCACCCAACAGAGCCAATCACATACCTTGACACTGAGATTGACCCAGAAAACATCGACAGCAACCTCATCCTTGTTGGTGGACCAGTTGCAAACGCCGTCACCAAGTACCTTGTTGACAACGGCTACAGCACAGTTGACTGGTACAACAGTGCTGGTGACATCGAGTACATCGAGGACTACAACGGATTCGGAATCCTCATTGTTGCAGGTAAGGACAGGTACGCCACAAGAGAGGCAGCCAAGCAGCTCATGGAGTACCTTGCAAACCTTAGCTGATTTCTTTTCTCTCTTTTAATTAACTTTTCTGGAGGTTTCTGGATTGAATAAGCGTCTTCTTGCTCTTGTGCTGACAATTATATTGATTGTAGTTCCCCTCGCTGTTGCTTTCTATGGGTATAATAATTACACAAAAGTGATTGAGCCTCAGAGGAAGCCACTGGCAGTTAAACCTGTTGCGGTTCCCTTTGAGGGAAGGACATATCCAATTTTGCTTGAAAGTTATATCACCGGTGACCCATTGGTGGATATAAACATGACATTGAGGAGCCCCTATGAAAGGGCGACTATAATCTTAGGAGACCCAAGTTTTAAAGACTGTAAAGGAAGCGAAGCCTGTATCTGGAGGGTTAGAACAGTTTCGGAGCTTGGAGCCACTATTGGGGCAGTATTTGGGGTTAAGTACTATGTTGAGGACATAATGAAAAGCGGCAGCAACAAAACGGCGGCATATAAAGCCGCCAAAGAGACTACTGAAAGAATTGATAACCGCTATCTTGCATTTATCCCCAAGGCCGAAATAGGGCTTGGACTTATAGGAAACAAAAAGCATCTCTTGGTAATTTTAAAAGGCCCAAGAGAAGGTGCTGAAAAGAACAGAATTTACTGTCCAAAACCCGGAATTTTGGTAATTGAAGGGACAACAGAAGACACATTGTTTGTTGAAGTTTTGCTCATAAAAACGATAATCTCATCTCAAGTTAAGTGACCACTATTTCCCTGTACATTTCTTTCAGGTCTTTGTCCAATAGTGCTAAAAATTCCTCTTTGCTTTTAAATGGTCTTTTTGTGAGAATTTTTGTAACTCGTTTCCTGCCTATCCCCGGCAAATAACTGAGGACTTTTGAGCTTTCCTTATTGACATTGATGGGGATGGGGATTCCAGTTATGCTCCTGAATCCATGATCGACAATCAAAACGTCGTAGAATTTATTGAGTTTTATCTGCTTGGGAATGCCGACAATCAGTGGATAACTCCCGATCTGCCTTCCGTAGGTCAGTCCATTCTCGTAGACTTCGGCTCTAACATCTCTTAATATTGTCCCAACCGGAGCAACCCGCTTGAGCATAGGTAAATCAATCTCATGCCTGATTTTGTACTTGTAATGTTTAATCAAATGCTTGTGTTTTTCTGTCTTAACTTTGTCTTTCATAAACCACAAAGGGGTTCCAGGAAACACAACCACCTGCCGAATGTTTATCCTCCTGACCATCAATCCATCATCAACCAATCTCTTAAGAAACTGAAAGGTTATCTCATAGCTTTTCTTAGTTTCCCCAGGCAATCCGAAGATAATATTTATCCCGGGCAGAAGCCAAGGCATGCCATTATATCCTCTCTTAGCTCCGATTTCATTGAGGATTTTTACAGCTTCGTAGGTTTCTTCGGCTGTAGTATTGAGGTTGTTTCTTTTAGCAACCTTTGGATCAGCCGTCTCTAATCCAAACGCAACCACATTCCCGGGGGTTCCATATTTTATCAGCGCTTTTGCAATTTTGATACTTTCTTCAGGATAATTTGCTATTACAGCTGGATTGGCATTATCAACGTGGAGCGTCTTTATATTTGGTGCAGCTTCCCTAATCCCCTTGAAGAGCTTTTCAACTGCCTCTGGATTTGGAACTGGAACTCTTCCATTGGGTTCTGCCATGTATGAGAAGATACAGCTCTGTCTTCCAACGCGGAAGTGCCTAACACCAAGATCATATAGGACTTTAATCTCCTCAACTATATCTCCGATAGGCCTGTCTTCAACTCTTTTATATCTCACGGGCTCTGTACAAAAGCTGCACCCTCCAATTCCCATAGCTTTTGGACAGCCTCTCTGGGTCTCTATCTCGACTATTACGAATTCAGGATAATCTGGAAACTGCTTAACTACTTCAGCACCAAGCAGAGCATAATCTCTAAGCTCACCATAAGTTCTGAATCTAAAGGGGTCAGCATCTTTAGGGGTGGTCAAGAGATCATACAGAAAAGCCTCTAAATCTCCATAAACTATATGGTCAAAAATCTGGTCTGCAAGCATCAACTCGCGGGAGCTTATCCTTGTTCCTCCCTCATGAGCGGAACCCATGAAAGCGGGCCCGCCAAGGATTTTTGTGCCGTTAAAATGTTTCAAGAATCTGGCTACCTCTTCCACCTGTGATGGAACTGCGGAGAGGTATTTCCCTGGAGTGTGCAGACCACCGATGTAAACTATTAAATCTGCTTTTGAGAGTATTTCCCTGACCTTGAAGACGTTAGGGGTCTTGTTTTTTGTTTTTATCCCCTGCTCTCCCTCAAAGGTGAAGCGTAAATCATCAATGGTTAGATAGAAGATTTGAGCATCCTTTCTTGCTTTCTTAATTGCCCCATATGCATAACGGGGATATATTCCTAAATAGGGAGGCACTCCAAGACCCGCTGGCTCATCAGTGTATCCATCAACTATTGCAACTATCATGTTCGTGAGTTTAAGTGGAAGGTTTAAAAATTCACCGAAAGCTAAATGCTCTCTATGTGCCGGTTATAGAGCAGCCCAAAATTCCTTCTTTTCTCAAAAATTCTTCAATGTCTTTTATCTCCCAAATTGAAAGCTGAAAAACTCTCTTTTCGGCATGCGGGATCTTATCAAAGATCCTCCTAATCTCTTTGAATTTTTCCTTTGTTAATTCCAGCATGTGATATGAGTCTTTCAGGGCTTTTGAAGCCTTTTTTCTCCGGTGCTGGAACAATGCCTTAACTAAGCTGTCATCAAGTTCGATCTGCTCTTCTTTGGGCTTTGGATTCAAGATTATCACTGCAGAATCGACTTTTGGTTTTGGATAGAATGCTCCCCTCCCGATTCTCTCAACAAGCTCAACATCTGCCTTTGCTTGAACCATAACTGATAGGCGAGAGTAGTTCTTGTCACCGGGCTTAGCAGTCATCCTCTGAGCAAATTCAAGCTGGTAAATAAGAACTGCCTTCTTAAAATCATATCTCAGAAATTTGAAGGTTATCGGAGATGATATCTGGTAAGGTAGATTTGAAACTATTTTATCGAATTCAGGAAATTCGACTTTAAGCGCATCTCCACGAATTATTTCAACATTTTTCCAAGAGTATTCTTTTTGAAGGATCTCAACAAGACGAGAATCCTTCTCAACTGCATAGACTTTCTTTGCATACTTACTCAATTCATCTGTCAGAAATCCCAATCCGGGACCAATTTCAAGAACGGTTTCATTTGCTTTTATTTCTGCCCTTTCAACTTCTCTTTTGATGATGTCATCAACTATTAAAAAATTCTGCCCCAAATCAGAATTTATTCTCAAATTGTATTTTGAAAGAAGAGAAAAAAGACGAGATTTAAGCATCTCTACTCCCTGAATAGTCTGTTATGTCCAACAAAGAGTCTGTATCTATCTTTGCCCTGAAGTTCATCGAGGATTCTTTTGGCTATCATTTTGACTGGATCAGGAAGACCTTTGACTCTGTGTCTCAAGTCCTCAAAGCTTTCAAATGGTTGTCTTTGCCTCTCTTCAATAATCTCCCACATGTGCTTTTTTCCAATTCCTGGTAAAAGCTCCAAGCTGTGCAGTCTATTCGTTATAGGTGGGGCGATATTAAAAAACCTTATAAATCTATGCTCGTTGTTTTTCACGATTTCTTCGACAACATACGGCAACTCAGCTTTTGCAGTCGGTGTCAGGTCTTCATATCTGAGCTTTCTGTTTATCATGAGGATTTTATCCCTCTGACCTTTTCCTATGAAGACTCTCTCATATAGCATTAAATCCGCTTTTGGAACAACCTCAAGAAGCGTAAAAGCCTTCTCTCCTATGACTTGAGCAACGGGCTTATTGTCTCTCTTCATTCTAAAGTGTTCCATATCGATGTAACCAGTGGGCAAGTAGTCCAATACATAGGCATACTCTTCATACTCTGTGTTTCTTTTCTTTTTTATGCTCTGCATATATGAGTGCTTCCTATAATAATCCATTTTCTCTCCCCCAGAAAATATACACATAGGAGGTTTTTATACTTTTGTCTGCTTTCTCGTAGAAAAGTATAGGGCAGAAAAGATTAAAAAAGATCACTCTCTGTATTCGTCGAGTATCTTAATTATCTCTTCAGCTTCTTCCTTGGTTGGCATGTAGTCCTCTTTGGCAAATATGACTCTGATGTCTATGTAGTCTTCTGGCATTATATCAACTATTTTTGCTGCCAGTCTTTCGTCCATCCACTCAAATGCAGAAATGAGCCTGTCTTTGAGCTCTTTTGCCTGTTCTGAAGTGACTTTTGCAAATCTTTCTGCATGTTCAAGGCTTATCCTCGCTTCATAAAACATCGGTTCCTCTGGGTTCTCCTTTAATCCTTCCTCTCTCCTTTTCAGTAGTATCTCTTTTGTTTCTGCAATTGTTAAATAGTGCTCTTCAAGCTTTTTCCTTCCTATCATTTTAGGTCACTTCTGGGGTCTTAAGTGAACTGGATGGATAAAGAACGTCTTAACCTTTCCACCATCGGTTATCTGGACGATATATGCATCGCCCCTCTTTCCTACGACGGTTCCTGTTCTTCCATGGAATCTTGGATCCGGCATGCCTTTGTGATAGCTTGGCTCAATTACGATATGGACTTTCTGCCCGACCTCAAACTCTTGGAGGAATCTCGTGAGTGGGGGGAGTCCTCTTCTCCTCGGGTGTTTGCTAAGCTTACCTCTTGTCTTCCTCCTAAAGCTGTGTGCTTTTTGGACCATATCAATCACCTCTTAGAGTTTTAATTAAATTTCGAGGATTTAGGAATTTACAATTTTAGGTTTGCTTTTCAGCGAAAGGGTCTTTCCCCAAGTGTCATAAGCTCATTTACATAAGCGTTTATAAAGTTTTCACCTTAATCATCCAGGATGTTCAGCACATCTAACTTTTCACACCATGCTTTCTTTCCCAGGATTTCTGAGACTGAAGGAGTTGTTCTACCATTATCCCCAGAGATAAGTTCCTTAATATACAAACCGCCATCTGTGATTAATCTAAGCTTGAGGTGTTTTTTATCAACAATTTCTGCTTTAACATCATAAACTTTTCTAACCCTTACAATGTCAGCTCTTCTTCTGAGAACTCTTCTTGGAGTTCTTTGGTAAATTGTGCAATTTTGGAGCTTTTCTACAACTCTCTTCACATCTTCTTCTGTTATGCCTTCTTCAACATAAACAAGAGCTTCGTATTCTTTTTTGTGATTGCTCGTAAGTATCTTCTCCATTTCTTCTCTTGTTATGAATTTTAAATCTAACACCTCAACCTTTTTGCTCTGATTAATTTCTTGGGCAATCTTTTCCAAGTCAATTTTCCTCTTTATTGGCTTTTTTATTTCCACAACAAAAGGTCTCCCATTACCAAGCATTCTAACGTCAACATCCTCTCTCCCAGCTCCATGGAAGATGCACTTACCTTTTGTTGCTTTTGAAAATGGTCTGCAGATTATCGAAGCAACACTCTCTTTAAATCCCTTTAGTGGCGTCTGGGGAATGCCTCTTACAAGCTTTCTATACCTTCCATAAATGTATAGGGGCTTTATCTGGAGTTCAGTCCTCTCATTATATGGGTCAATAATAAAGACCACATCAGGATCTTCTTTATTAACGGGCTTTTGAAGTAGAACTTCAAGAAACTTTCCCACTTCCCGGTTAAGCTCTCTATTAATTGGCTCGGCAAATTCTAACCCGAATTCCTCCCAGAGCTGCTTTTCTTTTTCCAGAATTTCTTTTGGAAATCTTGAGCCCACAAGAAAGCTTTCAAACTCAAGCCCAAGTTTTTGAGCCTTATCATAGCACAACCTCGCAAGATATTCAGTCTTTTTGAATATATTTCCACAGAGCTCGCATTTTTCTGGCTCCCCAAAAGTAGGCAACCCTTCTGCTTCTCGCTTCATATTGAGTACTAATCTAATTGATTTACCCCTGATATAGTTGGTGCTCTTTCCTAACCTCCCAAATAACCTTCCAAGGCAGTTGTTGCACAGGCTGTGCTTTTCTAAGATTTTTTCTGATTTTTCAAGTATCACTCTCATCACCTGTCAAATGTTCAATATGAAAGGGTTTTTCAGCTTTTAATATGTCATCTGTCTAACCTTAATCTTTATATTTTAATGCCTTCAATTAGCTTTGATGCCAATGATGACTCGAAGGCAGAAAATAATAAAGCTTTTGGAGGAAAGGGATTACAGCGTTAGCGAATTAGCCACGATGCTCGATATGAGAGGAAAAGGTAGTAAAAAGGCAGTTCTTGAAGATTTAAAAGCGGTTGCTAAAATTGTTAGAAGGGAGGGGAAAGTTCTGCTTATCCAGCCTGCAATTTGCAGAAAGTGTGGCTTTGTATTTAGGGCTGAAATAAACATTCCCTCTAAATGCCCAAAATGCAAGTCTCAATGGATTGAGGAACCGAGGTTCAAGATAGAGGTGAGGTGATACCATGAAAAAAGTGGAGGTCTTTATGAAGAAAAGGGGAATAAATCCAGGAGATTACGTCGAAGTTGTTGAGAAAGAAAATGGGAATCACAGCATTTATAGAGGCTTAGTAATGCCTCCTTATGAACTTTCAGAGGGAGAAACACTCACATTAAAGCTCGACAATGGCTACAACATCGGGATTCTTGTTGATCAGATAGTTGAGATTAAAGTTCTTGAGAAAGCTAAGCCACGAGAAGTGAGAGAGTTCAAAGCTCTTTTGCCTAAGAAGCCAAACCTGCCAAATGTCACTATCTTTGGAACAGGTGGGACCATCGCATCAAAAATTGATTATAAAACCGGTGCTGTCCATCCAGCGTTTACAGCTGAGGAATTAGCTTTAGCTGTTCCAGAGATATTTGAAATTGCAAACATAACACCAAAGCTCATCATGAACATCCTTAGTGAAGATATGAAACCAGAATATTGGGTTAAAATCGCTCATGAAGTTGCCAAGGCTTTGAATGAAGGCGAGGATGGAGTGATTATTGGACATGGAACAGATACAATGGGATACACTGCGGCGGCATTGAGCTTCATGCTGAGAGATTTGGGAAAGCCCGTTATTTTAGTTGGTGCACAGAGGAGCAGTGATAGACCCTCAAGTGATGCTGCTATGAACCTTATCTGCTCTGTCAGAATGGCCACTGCCGATTTTGGAGAGGTAGCAGTGGTCATGCACGGAGAAACGGGCGATACCTATTGCTTGGCTCACAGGGGCACAAAGGTTAGGAAGATGCACACCTCAAGAAGAGATGCGTTTAGGAGCATAAACGATATTCCAATAGCAAAGATTTGGAGCAATGGAAGGATTGAGTTTCTCAGGGATGACTATAGGAAAAGAACCGAGACCGATGTGTGGGTGGATGATAAGATTGAGGAGAAAGTTGCTCTCATAAAGTCGTTTCCAGGAATGCAGAGTGAAATCATTGATTTCCTCGTTGATAAGGGATACAAGGGCATTGTTATTGAGGGCACGGGTTTGGGACACACTCCAACTCACATAATTCCAAGTATTGAAAGGGCAGTCCAGGAGGGGGTTGCTGTCTGCATGACAAGCCAGTGTCTTTACGGAAGGGTCAACCTGAATGTCTATTCAACTGGTAGAAAGCTTCTCAAAGCTGGAGTTATCCCATGTGAAGATATGCTCCCAGAAACTGCCTATGTGAAGCTAATTTGGGTTCTTGGACACACTCAGAACCTCGAGGAAGTCAGAAAGATGATGCTAACGAACTATGCAGGTGAGATTACACCTTACACAAGATTTGATACATATCTGAGGTGATGACAATGGAACTTAATTACAAAGAGATTGGTCTTAAAGTAGGTTTGGAAATTCACAGACAGCTTGACACTAAAAAACTGTTTTCACCTGTACCAAGTGAGCTTCATGAAGAAGTTGATTTTACATTTCAGAGAAGGTTGAGGCCAACGATGAGCGAGCTTGGCGAGATTGACCAGGCAGCTTTGGAAGAATTCAAAAAGGGAAAGACTTACGTTTACGAAGGAAACTACAAGTTCAGCGATCTGGTTTACATGGATGAGGAGCCTCCCCACATGCCGGACGAAGAAGCCTTAAGAGTTGCTCTTCAAATTGCATATCTTCTCAACGCTACCCCAGTTGATGAGGTTCACTTCATGCGTAAAATCGTCATTGATGGTTCCAACGTTTCGGGCTTCCAGAGAACTGCGATAATAGCAATGAATGGAAAGGTTGACACTCCATGGGGAAGCGTTGGAATTCCGACAATCTGTCTGGAGGAAGATGCTGCAAGGATAATTGAGAGAAAAGATGGTAAAGTGATTTACAGGATAGACCGTTTGGGAATCCCATTAGTTGAAATTGCAACAACTCCGGACATTCACCACCCAGAACAAGCAAAGGTGGTTGCCAAATATATTGGTGATGCCTTGAGGGCAACAAGGAAAGTCAAAAGAGGACTCGGAACAATCAGACAGGACCTGAACGTTTCAATTAAAGGCGGTGCAAGGATTGAGATTAAAGGCGTTCAAGAGCTGGACATGATACCTATCATAATTGAGCGCGAAGTTATAAGGCAGTTAAACCTTCTCAGGATTCGTGATGAACTCAAAAAGAGAGGTGTAAATGAGGAAGAGCTGAAGGAAGAATTCTATGATGTTACCGATATATTCGAGAACACCCAATCAAAGATTATTGCGAGGGCAATTAAGAAGGGTGGAAAGGTTTTGGCATTAAAGCTTCCAAAGTTCAGAGGGTTAATCGGCTATGAAATTCAGCCGGGAAGGAGATTAGGAACGGAAATGGCAGATAGGGCGAAGAAATACGTTAAGGGAATATTCCACATTGATGAACTGCCCAATTATGGGATTACGCAGGAAGAAGTTGATGCAATCATTGAGAGACTTGGCTTAGGAGAGCAGGATGCTTTTGTTTTAGTTGCAGCTGAGGAGGAAATAGCCAAGAAGGCTTTGAGAGAAGTCCTTCAGAGGGCTAAGGAAGCACTGTATGGCGTTCCTGAGGAGACAAGGAGAGCCCTGCCAGATGGGAACACCCAATACATGCGTCCACTGCCGGGTAAAGCAAGAATGTATCCAGAGACAGATATTCCACCTATACTCATAACGAAAGAGATGAAGGAGGAAATTCTTGCAAATCTTCCAGAGCTTCCACAGGCTAAGGTTGAGCGCTATGTCAGGGAGTTCAAGATTGACAAGAGCTTAGCTAAAACGCTGGTCGATGATGAAAGGGATGAGCTGTTTGAGGAGCTTATTGGAATGGGGGTTAAGCCTTCATTAGCTGCGTCAATCCTTGTGGTTGTCCTCAAAGGTCTGAAGAAAGAAGTTCCAATTGATAACATAACTGATGAGCATATCAAGGAGGCATTTAAGCTTTACCTTGACAACAAGATTGCCAAAGAGGCATTTGAAGAGATATTCAAGGAATTAGCTTTGCATCCGGAGAAATCACCATTCCAAGTTGCTGAAGAAAAAGGACTTACCCTTCTCAGCCCCGAGGAAGTGGAAAAGATAATTGACGAAATAATCCAACAGAACATTGATGTTATCAAAGCTAAGGGAATGGGAGCAATGGGTATGATAATGGGAAGGGCCATGGCAAAGCTCAGGGGTAAGGCTGACGGTAAGCTTGTCAGCCAACTGGTCAGGAAAAAGATTCAGGAACTGAGTTCTTAGCTTTTCCTTTCTTCAATAAATTTTTAAATACCAATATCTAAAGTAATTTGGTGAGCAAATGCCAATTCCGACGCCTTCAACTGTACCTGCCTTTAGAAAAAAGATTGAAAGCATCCAAAATGAACAACCCAAGAAGAAAAAACCGAAAAAGAAGGAGTTTAGATTAGTTTATATTAAAATTGAGACAAAAGAGAGTAAAACCGTAGGTGAAGCTGCCAAAGAACTCGAGATAAATTTCAAGGGATTTTCCCCAGCGAGGCTTATTGAACCAGACGAAACAAATTTGCTCTTAGCGGTTGAGAAGTTCTTGAAAAATAATCCACCAAGGATTTACATTGTTGAGCTGACCGATGGAATCAGCAGATGGTTTTATGTGTTTCCGAGTGTCGAGAAGATAAAATTTGAGGAGAAGAGAGCTTATCGAGTGTTTGTCGTAAAAAAGAAAGATGCTGTTAAGGAGATTCTTAGAAGGATCGTTAGCGGTGAGTTCTCAGGGAGATTTAAGCTCGACTTTTTAACACTCCTTCAAATCTTAATTGGGTTTGTGCCTTTTATATTCGCATATATGGCAGGACAAAATTCCCTTCAGGATTTATTTAACTATCTCCTCTGGGCAGTTGCTGTTATTTCTGCAATTCAAGGGATTAAGAGGGGATACAAAGAGAAAAGCTGGGAGGAGTAGTCAGTGCATCGGCTCCTCATCACAGCTCAGAGTGAGGGAAAAAGTCATCATCCTCAATTATCTACATTACATGTTGTTTTTAAACTCTGCGGAGGTATTCTGTCATGCCAGTGCTTGGGAAGATTAAGGGAATGTTTCAAGTGATGACAGAGGGAAAAATTTTCAAGTATGCCAGCATTAGATGCGAGGTTCTTTCAGAATGCATGAGACGAATGGAGGACTATTTCCAATTTAGGAGAATGCACTACACCCGGCTGATCGATCCAGACCCGTACCTGCTGGAGACTATGGCGGATTCCCTATACGAAAGAGGGCAATTTCTCGGAGTGGTGGAGCTAAAAGCGGAACTAAGCCGCGCTTTTTATTTTCTCGACTCAGATGTCCCAATAGAACTTAAGGATATCCCCGGACTGGAGTTTACTCTAACTTTTAGAGTTCGGAAAAAGGAGGGACTACAGGAGCTTCTCGGAATCATTGGGAAGGAAAAGGCTGGAAGAATAAGGCACAAACATCGCTCGACGCTGAACTTTCTGATAAGTCTTCTGAGTGGCACTGTTTTCTCCTCGGTAATGGAGTTTAGGAGCTACTGGTCAAATCTTCTTGTCACAATCTTTTTTGCCCTAATCCTTTACCTGGTGCTCGACTATCCTTTTTCGTTGCTCTATTTCAAGGGTGTTGAAGTCATGTCAACGGGAGAAGTTCACACGAAAGTCTTTGTTGTCAAAGTTAGGATGGGAAGGAAGTAAGAAGAGCTAACGGCCAAGCTCCTTATGGGCTTTAGCCAGGTGCTTTGCAGCTATTGCTGCCAAGAGTGAAAGCTCTCCAGCCAAAACTGCTCCCGCTATTATTTCCGCGAACTTCTTTGCATTTGTTCCAGCCGGTTCTCCCCCTCCAGCAACACCCATAATGCTCAACGCTTCTCTCTGAGGTGGGACCCTTGTTCCACCGCCGACTGTTCCTATTTCAAGGCTTGGCATTGTTATGCTTATGTATAAATCTCCCTCCGGAGTTACCTCTGCTAACGTTATTCCATGGGCACCTTCCGTAATTTGTGCTTCATCTTGACCTGTTGCCAAGAAAATAGCACCAACGATGTTTGCAAAATGAGCATTGAAGCCGTAACTTCCAGCCTGCGCAGAGCCAACTAAGTTCTTGCGGTAATTGACCTCTGCTATTAACTCTGGCGTTGTTTTAAGCTTTTTCTCAACAATTTCTCTTGGAATAACAGCCTCAGCTATGACGGTTTTTCCCCTGCCTAAAATGAAGTTAAGTGCGTTGGGCTTCTTATCGACACATAGGTTTCCAGACAGAGCGAGATACTTAACATCTGGGAACTTTTCTTCAATGACTTTCATTATTTCCTCGCTCGCTATCGTTACCATATTCATGCCCATAGCATCGCCAGTTTCAAATTCAAATCTTAAATAGAGGTTGTTGCCCACTATAAATGGCTTAACATCTTTAAGCTTTCCATGTCTTGTAACCTTTGAAACAGCAACTTCTTGCAGATAGTCTATATTCTCTTTTACCCACTCTGCAACTTCTCTCGCCCTTCTTGCATCTGGGCACTTTAGGAGAGGTGCTCTTGTCATTTTGTCACCGATAATTGTTGTCTTCACTCCTCCAGCGGCAGTTAAAGCCGAACATCCTCTATTCACTGATGCAACCAGTGCTCCTTCTGTTGTAGCTAATGGAATGTAAAATTCTCCTTTGGCATATTCGCCGTTTATCCTGAGCGGCCCGGCAACACCCATCGGGATCTGAACGACGCCAATCATGTTCTCTATATTCTTTCCAATAACCTGATTTGGATCGATTGAGTAGTGTCCTATGTGTTCTAAACTTATCCCGAATTTTTTCTCAAGTGCCTTTCTTCTGATTTCTGTTGCAAGTTTTTTGTCTCCATTGGTGTATTTCTCAACCTGATGGAGCTTAATTTCGCCACTCACGACTTTTTCAATGATTTCATCAATGTTCATGAGAATACACCTCCAAAATAGTCACTTCACTTTTTCGAAGATCCATTCTTCGACAAGCTGTCCGCTTTCGTAAAATGCGAGGGATGCATCGCTTCTTGGCTTATATGCCAAGATTGGAATTCCCACATTAACCGATTCGGGGACATCTTCATCAAATGGGATTACACCGAGAACTGGAACGCCAATGTCATCTTCAACAGTTTCAATAATTTTGTCCACAACATCTTGGGATTCTCTCACTTTATTTAATATTACTCCCACCTTTAACCCATATTCATCTCCAAGGGCTTTGAGCTTCTCAACTTCATTTTCTACCATAATTTCAAATGAATATATAGGAGAACGCTCGATTTCGACCACTATAATTTGATAATTCGCCACCTCAAAAGTGGGTAGAGTATCAAAAGGTATTCCGGTTGGAGAATCCACAAAAACAAGACCAAATTTGTACCTCATTTGATCGACGATATCCCTAAGCCTCCTTGCAGAGATGCCGAGAACATCTTGAAGGTTCGTGCTTCCTGGCATAACATAGACACCAGTATGAGAATGCTTGTAAATTGCCCATTCTGGATCGAGGTTTGGATTTTTCAAAATTGAATGAACTGTATATTTTACATTTTCCAGCCCAAAGTGAAATCCAAGATTGGGGAGATATAAATCCCCATCAATTGCGAGAACTCTGTACTCTCTCTGAGCAAAATATGTGCTTAAATTAGCGGTTGTTGTAGTCTTACCGGCCCCGCCTCTCCCTGTGACGATTACAACGGCCATAGATTATGCACGCCCCATAATTTAATTTCAAGTGACCCTGATAAATTGAATCACACTTTAACTTTCATTTTATAAAAATATAAGGTTTTCTAAATTCATAATCTGATAGCGTGTAAAAAGAGATAGAAGAATTTGGAGATTTGAATTATCCAATCACTTCCCCAAAAGCGAACTTCTGCTTTACGGAGTTGATCACAATTTCTACCTCATCTCCGATTTTAGTTTGGGGAACAAATACAACAAAACCTTTAATTCTTGCTATGCCATCTCCACCTTTGCCAAGGGCTTCAATTTTGACCTTATACCTTTCGCCAACTTTAACTGGAGGTTGTCTGCCCCTTGATCTGCTTCTATCAAACTTCTTTCCACCAAACTTCCTATTTTCCAACTCAGACACCACCGCAGGGATGTGTGCACTTAAAGCTTCTTTTGATGCTATTTAAATTTTTTGGTTTTTCTTTATGTTTTTCAAAACTTTTGTTGCTAAAATTCATAGCACTGATTTTCATACATCTGTAAACTTTTCTTAAAAATATCAGTAACCCATTATCATATTTTTACTTGACATAACTTTTGAATTGGGGTTTTACTGTATGACAGGAATCAGATATCCTTTTGCACAAAAAGTTTATATCGCTTCTCATTTAGATACTCATGTAAGCGTTTTATGGAGATGATAAAGATGGCTGATAAGATGATTGCTATTATGAAGAGCAAGCCTGCTTATGGTGCTGAGCTCGTTGAAGTTGATGTCCCCAAGCCAAAAGAGGGAGAGGTTCTCATTAAGGTTTTAGCAACCAGCATCTGTGGAACCGATCTCCATATCTATGAATGGAATGAATGGGCTCAGAGCAGAATTAAGCCACCCCAAATTATGGGACATGAAGTTGCTGGAGAAGTCGTGGAAGTTGGCCCGGGGGTTGAGGACATACAGGTTGGTGACTATATATCTGCAGAGACGCACATAGTATGTGGCAAGTGTTATCAGTGTAGGACTGGCAATTATCATGTCTGTCAAAATACAAAGATTTTCGGTGTTGATACAGATGGTGTTTTTGCCGAATATGCAATAGTCCCGGCTCAGAACGCATGGAAGAATCCAAAGAATATCCCTCCAGAATATGCAACCCTTCAAGAGCCATTAGGGAATGCTGTTGATACGGTCTTAGCTGAACCTGTTGCTGGAAAAACAGTACTCATAACGGGAGCTGGGCCTCTTGGGCTACTTGGTATTACAGTTGCAAAAGCTGCGGGGGCTTCTCTTGTAATAGTAAGTGAGCCAAGCGACTTCAGGAGAGAATTAGCAAGAAAAGTTGGGGCAGATGTTGTCATTAACCCATTTGAGGAAGACGTTGTTAAGGAGGTCAGGGATTTAACAGACGGCAATGGTGTTGATGTATTTCTTGAATTCAGCGGTGCTCCAAAGGCCCTTGAACAGGGATTGCAGGCAGTAACTCCAGCGGGAAGAGTTTCTCTACTTGGACTCTTTCCAAGGGATGTCTCAATTGACTTTAACAACTTGATAATATTCAAATCACTCACAGTTTATGGAATAACTGGAAGACATCTCTGGCAGACTTGGTACACTGTTTCAAGATTACTCCAGAGCGGAAAACTCAACCTTGATCCAATAATTACCCACAAGTATAAAGGCTTTGACAAGTTTGAAGAGGCATTTGAGCTTATGCGTGCAGGAAAGACTGGAAAGGTTGTGTTCTTCCCACACAGGAAGTGAACCTCCTCTTCTCTATTTATTTCCTAACCGCAATTTTTAAGTAAATGCTCGCTAATTTTCTGCGGGGGTTTAAGATGGAACTAAGTTATCATGAAAAATTAACTCTCATTAAGCTTAAGGACTTAAGAAAGGCAAAATTTGAGGATCTTGTTAAGGAAACAGGACTTGACCAAGTTGCAGTAATGAGAGCAGTACTATGGCTTCAAAGCAAAGGGCTTGCAAAGCTTCACGAAAAGAAGAAGAAAGTTGTAAAGCTAACGGAAACAGGCAAAAAATACGCTGAAATTGGACTTCCTGAGAGAAGAGCTCTAATGCTTCTTGCTGAGAGGGGTAGAGTGACTCTTAAGGATTTAACGGAAGTTCTTAGTGAGGATGAGCTTAAGCCGATAATTGGAATTCTGAGAAAAGAGGGATGGGCAACAGTCAAAAAGGAGGATGGTAAACTTGTTCTTGAGGTTACAGAGAAGGGCAGAGAAGCACTGAATTTGGATAGGCCCATAGATAAAGCCCTCAAAATTCTTGCTGAAAATGGTGAAGTTGAAGCTAAAGAAATTGAGGACTTAATCTCACTAAATGAGCTTAAACGAAGAAAAGTTGCAGAGGATGAGCTTAAAACAGAGAGGGAAGTTGAGATAACCGAAAAGGGGCTTAAGTTAGCAGAAAAGGGCTTAGAACTCAAGGAAGAAATCTCAATACTTACACCAGAGCTTATAAAAAGCGGTAAGTGGAGAAACGTTGAATTCAAGCGTTTTAATATTAAGGCACCAGTTAAGAGAATTTATCCTGGTAAAAAGCAGCCTTACAGAGCTTTTCTTGATAAGATTAGAAGAAAGCTCATTGAGATGGGTTTCATTGAGATGACAGTTGAAAGTTTAATTGAAACCCAATTCTGGAACTTTGATGCTCTGTTCCAGCCCCAAAATCATCCAGCAAGGGACTGGACGGACACTTACCAGCTTAAATATCCAAAGTATGGATTTTTGCCGGAGGAAGAGCTCGTTGAGAGAGTAAAAGCCTCTCACGAGCATGGGTGGATAACTGGTTCAAGGGGTTGGGGCTACAGATGGGATCCAAGAATGGCCATGATGCTGATGCCAAGGGCTCATGGAACAGCACTGAGTGCTCGTCAGTTGGCTAAAGATGTTCAAATTCCGGGGAAGTATTTTGCCATCCAGAGGGTCTTCAGACCAGATGTTTTGGATAGAACTCACTTGATAGAGTTCAACCAAGTTGAAGGATTTGTTATTGGAGAAGATTTAACATTTAAGCACCTTCTTGGAATACTCAAGCGCTTTGCTACCGAGGTTGCAGGAGCAAAGAAAGTAAAGTTTTTACCTGACTATTATCCGTTCACAGAGCCCAGTGTTCAGATGAGCGCTAAACATCCAGAGCTTGGCTGGGTTGAGTTTGGAGGTGCTGGGATTTTTAGAGAGGAGATGACCAAGCCTCTCGGAATCGATGTTCCAGTTATTGCATGGGGAATTGGAATTGATAGGTTAGCAATGTTTAAGCTCGGAATTGACGACATAAGGTACCTCTTCAGCTATGATCTAAAGTGGCTTAGAGAGGCTAAGATAATTTGGTGAGGTGAGCAAAATGCCAAAGTTCGATGTTGCTAAGGAGGATTTGGAAAGGCTCATAGGAAAGTCCTTCACGGTTGAGGAGTGGGAAGACTTATTCCTTTATGCTAAATGTGAGCTCGACGATATCTGGGAGGAAAACGGCAAAATTTACTTTAAAGCTGATGCAAAAGACACAAACAGACCAGACTTATGGAGTGCCGAGGGAATTGCGAGACAGATAAAGTGGGCACTGGGAATGAAAAAGGGCTTGCCAGAATACGAAGTTGAGAAGAGCGACATTGTTGTTTACGTTGATGAGAAGCTTAAGGATATTAGACCCTATGGAGTCTATGCAGTTGTTGAAAACATTAGGCTTGATGAGGAAGCCCTTAAACAGCTGATTCAGCTTCAGGAGAAAATTGCTTTAACCTTCGGAAGGAAGAGAAGGGAAGTTGCAATTGGGACTTTTGACTTTGATAAACTCAAGCCCCCCTTTTACTACAAGGCAGTTGAGCCAGATAAGATAAAATTCATCCCTTTGAACTGTGAGGAAGAGATGACCGCTGATGAAATCCTCGAGAAGCACGAGAAAGGACAGGAATATGGGCATCTTATTAAAGGAAAGCCATATTATCCTCTTTTGATTGACAGCGAGGGCAATGTTCTTTCTATGCCTCCGGTTATAAACTCAGAAACTCACGGAAAAGTCACTGAAAAAACAAGAAACATATTCATAGACATCACTGGCTGGAACTTAAACAAGATAATGCTCGCTTTAAATGTTCTTGTAACGGCTTTAGCAGAGCGCGGCGGAAAGATAAAAAGCGTGAAAGTTGTTTACAAAGACTTTGAAATAGAGACGCCTGACTTAACTCCAAAAGAATTTGAAGTTGAGCTGAGCTATATCAAAAAGCTTGCTGGAATTGAATTAAGCGATGAGCAGATTAAGGAGCTTTTAGAAAGAATGTTCTATGAAGTTGATCTTAAGGATGGAAAAGCCAAACTCAAGTACCCAGCGTTTAGAGACGACATAATGCATGCAAGGGATGTATTGGAGGATGTGCTCATCGCTTATGGATACAACAACATTGAACCAGAGGAGCCAAAATTGGCTGTTCAAGGAAAGGGAAACGACTTCATCGAGTTTGAGAATGCCATTAGAGAACTGATGATCGGTTTTGGGCTCCAAGAGGTCATGACGTTTAACCTGACAAACAAAGAAGCCCAGTTCACTAAAATGAATATCCCAGAGGAGGAGATAGTTGAAATCGAAAATCCAGTGAGTTTGAGATGGAGCGCATTGAGAAAATGGCTTCTCCCATCACTGATGGAATTCCTCAGCTTAAACACACACGAAGAGTATCCACAAAAGATTTTCGAAGTTGGCAAGGCGACACTCATTGATGAAACAAGGGAAACAAAAACGGTAAGCGAGAGCAAATTAGCAGTTGTGATAGCGCATCCCAGAGTTACATTTACAGAGGTTAAAGAAATTCTTGACAGCATTATGCACCATTTAGGCTTTGAATACGAGCTTGAAGAGACAGAGCACGGCTCATTTATTCCGGGCAGGGTTGGAAAGATAGTCGTTGAGGGCAAAGAAGTCGGGATAATTGGGGAGATCCACCCGCAGGTTTTGGAGAACTGGGGTATCGAAATGCCCGTTGCAGCTTTTGAGATATTTCTGAGACCTCTCTACAAACCCTCTTCCTAACTTAATTTTTGGTGAGTGCAATGAACTTGGGAGTTGTATTTGCAATTGTCATAGGGCTTTTAATCGGAATGTTTATCCCAAAACTTATGGAAAGGCACAGGGAATGGGGAAGATTTGTTATATTGCTAATGATGGTTGGCATAGCCCTGGCTAACTGGAAAGCTGGGAGTGTGAGAGATGCGTATATATACTTTGAAATAGTTGTGTGGCTCCTTTTTGGCTTAGTTTCTTATGTCGAAGAGTTTGGTATAAAAGTGATGATGACACTTCTTCTTATAGCAGTTGGAATTTTGGGATTAACCCTATACAGACTTGAGGCAACCATAACGGATATTTTAGGACTGGTCGTTAGTACAGTTGTTGCATTGTATGGGTTTGCATATCTGGGTGATTTAGTTAATCAAAGAAGGGCTGAGAAGCCTAAAAATTAAAAAACTAAACTTTAAGTTTTTTCTTCTTGATCTTTTCCAATATCTTAATCAACTGAGTGAGCATTATCTCAAAGTTTTCAACAGCGCTTAATACTTCATTATCCCTAATACATTTGTTCTCCACTCTCTTCACCCCCAGTAATAATAACCATCCATGTGCATTTAAACTTTGTCTCAGTTTTATTGTCAATGTTTCGAAAAATTTAAGACATATTTGGCTAAATTTGAACATTTTTCCTTTACATTTATAAAGATTTACATAACAAAAGACACCAATGTTTGGAGAAAAACTTGGAAGGTAATTATTGTACAGCAATGTATAAGATTTTCAAATTCAAAAAACAAGATAAAAGTTTTATTTCCAAAAGTCTTTTATAACTAAAGCTTATTATCCAATTGTAGGCGAAAAAGATGAGGATTGCGTTGAAAATAGCATATGATGGAAGTAAATTTTATGGATTCCAGCGACAGCCAGGGTTAAGAACCGTGGAAGGCGAAATAATTAGGGTTCTTCAAAAGCTTGATGTAATTGAGTCTCCAGAAAATGCTAATTTTAAAGGGGCATCAAGGACAGATAGGGGAGTTAGTGCCTTGGGAAATGTGATTGCATTTAACACGGAAAATCCAAAATTAGCCCAGCCCAGAGTTTTAAATCATCATTTAAGAGATATTTGGGTTTTAGGAGTTGCTCAAGTTTCAGATGACTTCCACCCGAGGTTCTGGGCAAAGAGCAAAATTTACCGGTACTACTTGGTTGATGAAGGGTTTGATGTAAATGCAATGAAAGAATGTGCCAGACTTTTCGTTGGCACCCATGATTTTTCTGCCTTTGCCAGGGTAGAAAAGTTTAAAGACCCCATAAGAGAAGTTAACAGACTTGAAATTATCCCAAGGGGAGATTTGATCATAATTGAAATTGAAGGAAAGAGCTTTCTCTGGGAAATGGTGAGGAGAATTGTAACTGCATTGAAACTGTGTGGTTTTGGTATTGTTGAAACTGAAGATATACGAAAAATGCTGGAAGGAAGAACTGATAAAAAGCTTCCTCCTTCCCCTCCAGAAAATCTTGTTCTGTGGGAAATAAAATATGAAAATATCATCTTTCAAATTGATGAATACTCACTCAGAAAGATTAAACAGGAGTTTTTCGAAAGGTTTAGTAGCTTTTTGGTCAAAGCTGGCATGTTTAAGGATTGGTTATCTTATTTATGATTTTTGTTTGACCTTGGTTGAAATACCATTATCGTAAAATTTTCCGTAATAATGCTTCAAAGCTTTCTCCCTTTCGATAAAGTGTGTGAATAATAGCGGATCATCATCCTGCACATCAACTATTACCGCTTCCCTTCCATCCTTTGGTCTCAAGGCTCTTCCTATGGTCTGGATTGTCATTATGTCACTCTTTCCCCCGCCAGCTAAAATTATAGCAGAAATTTCTGGTATGTCAACTCCCTCTTTAAGCAGAGTTGAAACCAAGACTTGAATTTCCCCTTTTTTAAATTTCTCAAAAATTTCCCATCTATTGGGGCTTTGAGAGCTTAAAAACTCAGCGTTAACCCCTCTCTCCTTGAGCATCTTCACCAAGATTTCCCCGTGATCAATTCTCCTGACATCAATCAAGACCCTGTGTCCTTCTTTTGCAAGTTCAATAGCTTTTTCAACTATAGCCTTATTTCTTTCCTCATTTTCCATGATCATTTCTTCGTAGAGCTCCTTGTATCTCTCAGCTAATGCTGGCATTTTTGACTTGTATTGTATAATTTCGAATTTTGGTTTTGCCAAGAATCCTTCTCTAATCAGCTCATCTGCCTTAACCTCATAGATTATAGGCCCTATTGCTCCTTCGATCTTTATCTCTTCCCCTCTAATCCGTCTCCATGGTGTAGCTGAGAGCCCAAAGCGGTAGACTTGGGGGAGAGACATACCAAGCTGGTAGAACTTTTCAGCCGCTGAAGTTCTGTGACACTCATCAAAAATTACAATAGCATATGGGAGCTCAAGTTTATCAGCACCTCTTGAAAGAAGCGTCTGAATCATTGCCACAGTTACGGGTTTTTCATTCCATTTGTTATCCCCCACAATGCCAGCTTCGACTCCGAGAACTTCTTCAACTTTTTCTTTCCACTGATAGAGGAGTTCCTTAGTGTGAACGACTATAAGGGCAGAAAGATCGAGTTCGTGGACTATCCTCAAGCCAACAACTGTTTTTCCACTACCAACAGGTAACGCAAGAACACCCATCTTTGCCTTTATTGCCTTTCTAACGGCTTTCTGCTGATATCTCCTTAGTTTGTACTTCTCGTTCCATTCTGAGTTCAGATTGATGCCTTCCACTTTCCTTTCATCTATAATCCTAACCCGGTAACCTTTGGAATTCAAAAGTCTCTTAACTCTCGGAATCAGACCTACGGGAAAAGACTTCTCATATGGATCATATAAGCTTTCAGGCTTCTCCCATTTACCGAAATCTCTCTTGTAGCTTAAGGCTTCATAAATCATAAAGTACACTTTCGGTTCTGCCTTCTCTATGATGACCTTTGCACTTTTATCTGGGATTCGTAACGTTACCATGGCCATCGTCAATCAAAAGACAGTTTTGGAAAAAACTCTTTATAGACTTTTTGCCTCAAATTTGTACAGAAAGGATAAAAGTGGGTTAGCATAATTTGGAATGGTGGTGTTATGCTGAGGGAAATCATCGAAAAATTTGAAGATGAAGTTGTCACTATTGAAAAGCCCATTAGCAAAAGCCTTGAGATAACGAAATATTTGCTTAAATACAAAACAAAGCCTGTTCTCTTCAAAGATGTTGATGGATGGGAGGTCGTTGGTAATCTCTGGTCAACGAGGGAGAGAATAGCAAAATACTTGGGCATTAAAAAAGAGGATATTCTGCATGTTATGGAGTGCGCAATGGATAATCTTCACGATTACAAATTAATTGAGAAAGCAGAGTTCATGGAAAACATCACTAAAGATTTCTCCCTTAAAGAACTCCCGATTCCAAAGTACTACCCAAAAGATGGAGGGGAATATTTCACGTCTGCTGTTGTAGTTGCGAAAGACGAAAACGGCTTTGTGAACATGTCTTTCCACAGAATGATGGTGATTGATGATAAAAGGACAGCAATAAGAATTGTTCCCCGTCACTTGTATGCAATGTGGAAAGAGAAAGCAGAGAGAGGAGAAGAGCTTGATGTCAGAATAATTGTTGGTAATCCAATCTATGTTTTGCTTGCCGCTGCTACAAGCGTAGAATACGGCAAGAGTGAGCTTAACATTGCTTCTGCAATAAAGGAGAAAACCTTAGGGTCGCCTTTAGAGGTTGTCAATGTCAACGGTATTGAAGTTCCAGCGGAGAGTGAGCTTGTTTTTGAGGCAAAGATTCTGCCGGAGCTGACTGATGAAGGTCCTTTCGTTGACATAACGGGAACTTATGATCACATCAGAAAGCAGCCCGTCGTAGTTTTTGAGAAGATGTACCACGTTGACAATCCAATTTTCCATGTCCTTCTGCCAGGAGGCTATGAGCACTACATGCTCATGGGCCTTCCAAAAGAGCCTCAAATCTACAAGAGCGTGAAAAGGGTTGTCCCTAAAGTGCATGGAGTAAGGCTGACGGAAGGAGGCTGCATGTGGCTTCATGCCGTTGTTTCAATTACAAAGCACCACGATGGCGATGGAAAGAACGCTATATTGGCGGCATTTGCAGGACATCCATCATTAAAGCACGTTGTAGTTGTTGATGAGGATGTAAACATCTATGATGACAGGGAAGTGGAGTGGGCTATAGCAACAAGATTTCAAGCTGATAGGGATTTGGTGGTAATTCCAAATGCAAGGGGCTCTTCGCTTGACCCTTCAGCCGATAAAAGCCTGACAGCAAAGTGGGGCATTGATGCCACGAAGCCTTTGGATAAAAAGGAAGAGTTTGAGAGGGCTAAATTATGACCTTTCCTTTTCAACCTTATTTTACCGATTAATCTCAAGCGACAGAATCTTCGACTTCTTCGTCGCGGCATCCACAGCTTTCATTATCGCCGTTCTTACCCTGCTGTCTTCAAGCTCAAAAATACCATCTATCGTTGTTCCTCCTGGGGTTATCACCATATCTCTAATTTGGGCCGGGTGTAAATTTGTCTCCAAGAGGAGCTTTGCTGTGCCCAGAAGGGTCTGAGCAGCTGCGAGTAGGGCAACATCCCTTGGTAATCCAACTTTTAAACCTCCATATATGAGAGATTCTAAAAAGACGGAAGCATAAGCTGGTCCAGAGCCGCTCAGACCTGTTATTGCGTCCATGTATTCCTCTTCAATTTTAATGCACTTTCCAAAGGTTTCAAAAATCTCCTCAACAAGCTTTATTTCTTCATCGCTCAGATCATTTGTGGCATAAGCTGTGAACGATTCTTTCACGAGAATTGCTATATTCGGCATAGCTCTAACAAACTTTGCATCAGCTGAGCTTTTAAGAACCTTTAAAGGAATGCCAGCGGCAAATGAAATGACGATTTTCCCTTTAACGACTTCTCTAATTTCTTCAAGAACTTTTCTAACTTTATTTGGCTTTACAGTGAGTATAATGACATCTGCTACTTCAGCTGCAGCCTTATTGTCCTTCATGAGCTTAACGCCATGTTTTTCGAGCCATCTGACCTTTTCAATTCTTCTCCTTGTGGCTATGACTTCATATTTCTCTGAGAGCGCTTTGGCAACAGCACTTCCAACTGTTCCAGCCCCGATTACAGCTATTTTCATTTTATCACCCCTAACCTATAAGATAGCTCTGCATTCAGAATCGAACCTCCAGCAGCTCCTCTAACTAAATTGTGTCCTAAAGTGACGTATTTGAACTTTTTCTTCCCGATTTTTTCTAATCTTCCAACTGTAACTGTCATTCCATTGCCGAGTTTTCTGTGAAGTTTTGGCTGGGGAATTTCCTTATAAACGATTGGCTTTGCATATGAAGGAAGCTTAAGCTTTTTCAATGGATCAAATGAGTCAAAAGCTTTTCTAAGTTCTTCTACACTGATGTCTTCACTAAGTTCAACAAAAACTGCCTCTGTGTGTCCATGAGATACTGGAACCCTCGTTGTAATGGCTGACATCTCAAAGTCAAAGCCAAGGATCTTCCTTGATTCATTCTCGATTTTCCACTCCTCTTTTTCAATGTAGGGAATTACGTTGTCAAAGATCTGCAGAGCCGATAAGCCCTTAAATCCAGCTCCACTTATTGCCTGCATCGTTGCAACGTTGACCTTTTTGAGTCCGAATTCTGAAAGAACTTTCAGCGAAAGCATTAAAATGGCTGTGGAACAGTTTGGGTTTGTAACTATAAACCCCTCCCACCCTCTTTGCTCTTGCTGAAATTCGATAAGCTTTAACTGGTCCGCGTTAACCTCTGGAACTAAAATGGGCACATCATCTTCATATCTATGGGACGAAGCGTTGCTGAACACGGGAATTTTCTCGGCAAGCTTTTCCTCAACTTTACCGGCTATTGAAGAGGGCAAAGCTGAGAAGACTAAGTCCACGTCTGGATTCTTCAGGAAATCTTCCAAGCTCTCTACCTCTATATCCCCAGTATCATCACTGACCCATTCTGCAATCTCTCTGTACTTTTTTCCCTTTGATCTCTCTGAGGCTACCAATCTTTCAATTTTAAACCAGGGGTGATTTTCTAAGAGCCTTACAAATATCTGTCCAACTAAACCTGTAGCACCTAAAATTGCAACCTCCATCAGAGAACCTCCTTAAACGCTTCCAAACTCGGCTCTATCGGCTCCGGAAGCTTAAAGTTCTCAATAATTATGTTCGGGTCTTTCAGTCCATGTCCCGTTGTAATTAAAACATAGCTTTCATCTGGCTCAATTAGGTTAAGTTCTTTCAGCTTAATTAGACCAGCCAAGGAAGATGCCGATGCTGGTTCGACAAAAATTCCCTCCTTTGATGCGAGCAGTTTTTGAGCTTTCAGGATCTCTTCATCACTCACGCTTTCAAACAATCCGCCTGATTCTTCAACAGCTCTCCAAGCTTTCTTCCAGTTAGCTGGATTTCCAATCCTTATGGCTGTTGCTACAGTTTCGGGTTTCTCTTCAGGCTTGAACTCTCTCTTCTTCTTCCAGGCTTTAGCCAGTGGAGATGCTCCTTCAGCCTGAATACCAATCATCCTTGGTAGCTTATCGATAAATCCTGCCTCGTAAAGCTCTTTAAAACCCTTCCAGATTGCTGAAATGTTGCCAGCGTTTCCTACGGGCAGAATAACGTTATCTGGAACAGAGCCAAGTTGGTCAAATATTTCAAAAGCTATCGTTTTCTGTCCCTCAAGGCGGAATGGATTTATAGAGTTGAGCATGTAAACTCCCAATTCCCTGCTTGCCTCCACTACAACCCTTAAAGCATTGTCAAAGTTTCCCCTAACTGGAACAACCTTTGCACCATAAACTATCGCTTGGGCAAGCTTTCCTAAGGCTATCTTTCCGCTTGGTACTAAAACATAGCTCTTTATCCCGGCTTTTGCTGAATATGCAGCTAAAGATGCTGAAGTATTCCCCGTTGAGGCGCATATAACTTTGTCCATGCCCAGCTCAATTGCCTTTGAGACACCGACCGTCATTCCCCTGTCTTTGAAAGAACCTGTTGGATTTGCACCTTCGTTCTTGACGTAAAGCTCTCTCATCTCAAGCTCTTTCTGAAGGTTTTCCAAACGATAGAGAGGTGTCCCTCCTTCCTTGAGAGAAACTCTTTTTTCAACTGGAATAAAGCTCTTGTACTTCCAGAGTGTCATGTTTTTTCCATCAAAAACATTTTCAACTTTATCCAAATCTATAATTATCTCCAGTAAGCCACCGCATTCACATCTATATCTAACTTCATCTTCCGAGTATTCTTTGCCGCACTCTATACATCTGAGCATTTCGCTCCTCCTCCAACTTTGGTTATGAAATATTCCGCTCCAATTCCCTCATTCTCAAAGGCTTCAACCATAGCCTTTCCAATATCCCCTAAATCCTCCCCCAAAGCAAACATTGCTGGACCCGAACCCGACAGAGAAACACCATAAGCCCCGCTTTCCAGTGCAGCTCTTCTAACATTATCGAACCATGGTATGAGCGGTTTTCTGTAAGGAATAGCCAAGTAGTCATCCAGAAGTTTTCCGGCTTTTTCTATATCACCTTCTTTCAAAGCTGAGATTAAGGCACTTGCAAGGGCTAAATTTCTGACAGCATCGCTTAGAGGAACATATCTTGGTAACACTGCTCTTGCTCTTTTTGTGCTAACTTCAACTTTTGGAAGAACTATGACGAGTTTAAAGCTGACATCGAGCTTAAACACTTCAAGAGGTGAGAGGGATTTTAATATTGTAAACCCGCCAAAGAGTGAGGGAACAATGTTATCTCCATGAGCACTTCCAGATGCAGCTTTTTCTCCCTCAAGAGCGGCCTTTATTATGAGTTCCCTATTTTCAACTCCAAGGAGCTTTGCTAATGCTAATGCCCCACCTAAAGCTGATGCTCCAGAACTTCCAAGCCCGCTTTTGGGTCTTATCCCCTTTATAATCTTCATCCTAAATCCCATTTCCGCTTTAAGCATCTTCAAGAGTGCAAGGGCAGATATTGAAGCAACGTTCTTTTCTGGGTCTTCTGGCACGTTGAATCCCTCGACCTCTACCATAACCTCATCGCTTTCTTTGACTTTGATGACATCTCTTGGTTCATCAAGGCACAAACCAAACACATCAAATCCGGGTCCAAAGTTCGCTATCGTCGCTGGTGCTGAGACTTTCATTTAAAACCACCTCATGGATCTCGTTTAAAGCAGCTTCAAGATTATCTCTTTCAACGAGAAAGCATACAAAGTTCCTGCCATGTTCGACAATGGGATATTCTACATCAACATGAAAAGCTCCAACAACTCCTATCTCCGCAGTATCTCTGAAAGTTTTGTAGGTTATTATTGGCATTTTAAAGCTGATATCCGAAACCAATGTTCCTAATCTCCATTCACTTGTCTTTCCAAGGATTAGCGGAACTCTATCTTTTATCGGTTCAATTGTTCTCTCATGTAATGCCTTCATTCCAAGTCTTGAAGCTGTTAAAGCCTCTTCGTAGGATATAAATGGGATAATTCTGGCATTTTTGACTATCCTTGGATCGGCGGTGTAGATCCCTTTAACATCACTCATTATTAAGACAGCCCTGGCGTTCAGCAGATATCCCAAAACTGAGGCGGTGTAATCACTTCCCCCTCTTCCCAATGTAGTTCTGATGCCATTAAAATTCCCAAGAAATCCTGTAACAACTGGAATCTTACCCTTTTCCAGTAGACGCTCTATTGTCCAAATATTGCCTTTTGTTTTTTCCAAATCAACTCTGGCGTTGCCAAAGTTTCCATCCGTTTCTATTAGATAAAAAGCATCAACTGGAGAGCTTTTGATCCCTTCATCTTCTAAGGCTTTTGAAAAAATCTTTACTGACAGTCTTTCCCCAAATGATAGAACATAATCCACATACGCCTTTCTGTTTGGGAATCTCTTCTCATTTTCCAGGATAAATCTAAGTTCTTTGATTTCATTTTCAATACTTAGTTCGATTCCAAGCTTCTCAATTGCCCCTAAATGTATTTCCTCCAACTCTTCAAGAATCTCCGGACTCCTGGTTTCTGCTAACTTTAGTAGTAAATCTGTAACACCTTTCAATGCGGATAGAACAATTACAACTTCATTGCCCTCATGAAACTTTTGAACAAGTTCTAACGCTTCACTAAAAGAGTCTCTAACTGAACTTCCTCCAAATTTAATAATTACCCTTGACTTAGCGGAGAGTTTGTAAATCACCGATAGTGCATCACCTTATCCGTAGAGTTTTTAATATTCTTATAAATTTTTTCGAAAATTTTCTGTCTTTTTGTCGAGATTTGTAAAATTCGCCTGAAAACGATTGTCAAAATGACATATTTTCATGCAATAATCTTTAAGTTAGTTCAACTAACTGCGGTTTAAAATACCATAATGATAGGCTGGCTGGCTTTTCCTGACCAAAAATTTAAATAGTAATAAAGAGTCTTCAAAGTTCGGTGATGGTGATGCCCCGCCAATATCTGTAACCCCAAACCCAAGGATTGAAAAAGAAGAATTAGCTGTTTTTAGAAAGCTCTTTTTAAGGGCTTTGAATGAAAATCAGATGCTAATTCTAAGGAGCATAAATGGGAAGCATCGTTCCCTAAATGCCCTTTTAGAAGAGATTAGCAAGGATACCAAGAAGCCAATCTCAACATTAAAGCTCAATGCCAGGATTCTGAAAGAGCTCGGCTTAATTGACTACGGCGAAAAGAACAATCCAAAGCCCGTTGAACTGACAAAACATGGAAAGCTCGTTCTAAAAATTCTCGAGGTGGTAGAATGAGCGAAAGCTTGATTCACTTGGTCTTAAGTGACAAGCTCAAAGAAATGCTCTCAGGAGTGAACAACTTCCACCTCAACTCCTCTATGACGTGCCTTGAGATTTTAAAGGCTGTGATAGCAAAGAAAAGAGAAAATGACGTAATAATCTTAAGCAAAGGACACTCGGCGCCAGCATTTTACGTAATCCTTTCAGGGCTTGGACTTTTAAGTGAAGATGAGCTGAAAAGCTTTGCCAATTTAGATGGACTGCCGAGCCACGTTATCAGGGGTTTCCCATTCATTGAGGTCTCAAGCGGTTCATTGGGACAGGGATTATCAGTTGCCAACGGAATTGCACTGGCATCAAAGCTCGAAGGAGAAGAAAGGAATGTTTATGTGATCTTAGGCGATGGAGAACTGGATGAAGGACAAATCTGGGAAGCAGCAATGACTTCTTCGCATTATAGGCTTGACAATGTTATAGCCATTGTCGATAGGAACTTTAGGCAGTTAACAGGAATGACAGAGGAGATAATGTCAAAAGAACCCTTGGCAGAGAAGTGGAATTCCTTTGGCTGGGAAGTGTTTGAGGTTGAAAACAATGCCGAGAAACTCCTAAAGTTGCTCTTTGAGCTCGATAAAGTAAAGGGAAAGCCGAAAGTAATAATAGCTAAATGGGAGTGAAAGGCTATGGATAAAATCATCGAAAGCTTTAGGGAAGCCTTTGGAAGGGCTTTAGTTGAGATGGGAAAGGAGAACGAAAACGTTGTAGTTCTCGATGCGGATGTAAAGGGCTCAACAAAAACGATTTACTTTGAAAAAGCTTTCCCCGGTAGATTCTTCCAGATAGGCATAAGTGAGCAGGATTTAATTTCAACGGCGGCAGGCTTCGCGATAGCTGGCAAAATTCCAATAGCTTCTGCTTTTGCAGCTTTTATGATGAGAGCATGGGAACAGATAAGAAACACAGTGGCAAGGGATAACCTAAACGTCAAAATTGTTACGACTCATTCGGGTTTTTCCGATTTCATGGATGGCTCATCGCATCAATGCTTAGAGGACATAGCTTTGATGAGGGTTTTGCCGAACATGAGAGTCCTTGTACCGGCAGATGCTTATGCAACCAGAGTTCTCCTTGAGCAGATGGTTGAAAGCGAAGGGCCCTTTTACATGCGTCTGGGAAGGGATTACACGGTAAAGGTTTACGATGGAGAAGAGCTCAAAGTTGGCAAGGCAGAAATCCTAAGGGAAGGGGAGGATGTTTTTTTGATTGCCTGTGGATTCATGGTTTCAGTGGCTTTAGAAGTCGCTGAAAAGCTTAAAGACCTGAGCGTTGGAGTGGCGGATTTTCACACGATAAAGCCCCTTGATGAGAACACATTGCTCAAAATAGCTAAAAAAGTCAGCTTAATAGTCACCTTGGAAGAGCACAGCATTTTTGGAGGGCTTGGAGGAGCTGTAGCAGAAGTTTTGAGCGAAAAGATACCAAAGAGGGTCATTAGAATTGGAGCAGAAGAGTTTGGCAGAAGCTCGAGGGACTACTTAGCGTTACTGGATTTCTACGGCTTAAGTGCTGATAAAATTGCAAAGAGAATAGTCAAAGCAGTTGGGGGGTAATTTGATGTTTAAATTCAGCAAAGAATACAAAGCTAAGACCGTTGTCAAAGTTGATGGGGTCAAATTTGGGGAAGGATTTACCATAATTGCCGGACCGTGTTCCGTTGAAACAGAGGAGCAGATAATGAAAACTGCAGAATTTTTGAGCGGGCTTGGTGTTAAAGTCCTGAGAGGAGGAACATTTAAGCCCCGCACAAGCCCCTACTCTTTCCAAGGGCATGGAGAAAAGGCTTTGAGATGGCTCAAAAAAGCTGGAGAAGAGTTTGGCTTAGTTACGGTCAGTGAAGTTATGGATACAGGGAAAGTTGAACTCGTGTCTAAATACGTTGATATTCTGCAAATCGGGACGAGAAACGCTCAAAACTTTGATCTTCTGAAAGAGGTCGGCAAAAGGGATAAGCCGGTCATTTTAAAGAGAGGCTTTGCCAATACGATTCAAGAGTGGCTCTATTCGGCAGAATACATCTTAGCTGAGGGAAATGAAAACGTCATTCTCTGTGAGAGAGGTATTAGAACATTTGAAACATCAACGCGCTTTACCCTTGACATCTCAGCGGTTCCAGTCGTTAAAGAGCTGTCCCATCTTCCAATAATAGTTGACCCCTCCCACGCTGCTGGAAAGAGGAGCTTAGTTAAACCCCTGTCCAGAGCAGCACTTGCCGTCGGAGCGGACGGAATCATGGTTGAAGTACATCCAAAGCCCGAAAAAGCCATGTCGGATTCAAAGCAGCAGCTGAACTTCGAGGAATTCAAAGAACTCCTGGAGGACTTGAGAAAATGGAGATTATAATCAAGAAAGGTAGCATTAAAAAGCTAAAAAGCATTGTTGATGAGCTTTCTCCCTACAAAACCGCCGTAATAACCAACACAACTCTCGAAAAGCTCTGGTTGGATAAGATATTGGATCAGATAAACGCTGTTCCAATCGTCATTCCCGATGGGGAGGAGTTCAAAAGCTTAGAGACGGCTCAGCAGATATGGAAAAAGCTAATTGAGATCAGCTTCACAAGAAGATCCTTGATAATTGGACTTGGTGGTGGGGTTATGACGGATTTAGCTGCTTTTGCTGCCTCTACTTTTATGAGGGGAACCTATTTGGGCTTGATTCCAACGACCCTTTTAGCTCAAGTTGATGCCGCTATAGGGGGGAAGACTGGGGTTAATTTTGAGGGCAAAAACATCATTGGAACTTTTTACTTGCCTAACTTTGTTCTAATTGATCCAGAAACCCTGAAAACACTTCCCGAGGTTGAAATAGTGAACGGCTTTGGCGAGGTCGTTAAGTACGGGATTCTTGATTCAAGAGTCTACAAGAAGCTCAAGTCTTTCAGGAAAATCGATGAAGAGCTGATTAGAGAATGCGTAAACGTAAAGCTCAGAATCGTTGAAGAGGACTTAAGGGAAAGCGGGAAGAGGAGGATTTTAAATTTAGGCCACACCGCTGGGCATGCAGTAGAGAAAGCTTCAAATTACAGGGTAAAGCACGGCTTTGCCGTCGCTATCGGCTTGATGGCGAGCGCACTAATAGCGGAAAAGGTCAACGGTTTCGATTCTGGAAAAGTCGAGGAATTATTAGATAAGTTTAGCCTTCCAAAGAGGCACAGCTTTGAACCAAAGGAGCTTTTAGAAGCCATGAAAATAGATAAAAAAGCCTGGTATGGGAGGTTAGTTTTCATACTTCCAGAGGAGATTGGAAAAGTTACCATAAGGGAAGTTGAGGAAAAAATAGTTTTAGCTGTTCTTGAGGCGATGAAAAATGATAGCAGGGACAATTAAAGCTAAAGGCATTGATGAAGTAATAAAAATAATTGAAAGAGGAGAAGCTGATCTCTATGAACTTAGAGTTGATGCCATGGAAAGCTTTGAGGGAATTGAAAAGCTGAAGCCCTTTGCTGGGAAGCTGATAATCACAGTGCGTTCTAAGGAGGAAGGAGGATTCAGAGAGATTAGGGATGAAGAGAGACTAAAACTCTTCAAAGAGTTCCTGGAGATTAACCCAGCGTTCGTTGATGTTGAGTTCAAATCAAAGATTGCTGAAGATGTAATAAGATTGGCAAGAGAGAAAAAAGTTAGGGTTATTATTTCATATCACGATTTTGAGAAAACGCCAAGCTTTGAAGAACTCAAAGCACTCTTGGAGGAAATGAAAAAGCTCAAAGCTGACGTCATAAAAGTAGTCACCTTTGCCAAGCACCACATTGATAATGTAAGGATTGTAAGGCTCTATGAATACGAAAAAAACCTCATTGCTTTTTGCATGGGGGAAAAAGGGAAGATTTCAAGGGCTCTCAGCTTGATTTTAAGCCCATTTACTTACGCTTCTCTGGACGAAGCAGCTGCACCTGGACAGCTAAGCGCTGAAGACATGAAGCTGCTCTTAGCTCTAATTGGTGATGGAAATGATTAACGCCAAAACGAGACTCTACGGATTAATCGGGAAGCCCGTTGAGCACTCGCTAAGTCCAGTTATCCACAACGCCCTGTTCAAAAGATACAACATCAACGCGGTTTATTTAGCCTTTGACGTTGATGATTTGGAATCAGCGGTTAAAGGGGTTAAAGCTCTTGGGATTTCTGGATTGAATGTTACAATGCCCTACAAAGAGCAAATTTTGGAGTTTTTAGATGAGCTTTCAGAAGAAGCCAGAGCGATTGGAAGCGTGAATACAGTAGTAAACAGAGAAGGGAAGCTCATTGGATACAACACTGACGGTATTGGTGCGTTAAAAGCTCTAAAGCGCTTTACGGAAGTTGAGGGGAAAAGGGTCTTGCTTTTGGGAGCTGGAGGTGCCGGGAAGGCAATAGCCTACACTCTCTCCAGGTTAGCCAAAGTTGTGGTTTTGAATAGAACTGAGAGAAAAGCAAAAGAGCTTGAAAAGTTTGGCGTCAAAGGGGGTAAGCTGAGCAAGGAGAATTTGAAGCGTTACTTAAGCTGGGCTGACATCGTGATAAATGCCACATCCCTTGGCATGAACGAAGATAGGAGTCCAATTCCAAAGGGGCTTTTGAGAGAAAATCTGGTTGTTTTTGATATCGTTTACTCCCCCTTGGAAACCAATCTCTTAAGGGAAGCCAGAGAAGTTGGCTGTTTGACTATTGACGGCCTGTGGATGCTAATCCACCAAGGAGCCGAGAGCTTCAGGCTGTGGACTGGAGTCAAGCCAGACGTTGAGTTTATGCGTCGGGAGGCGCTTAAAGGTGAAAAGCGAAGCATTTAGCGCGGTAACGGTAATCAATGCCTTTGCCACCGGGAAGGGGGGAGCAATTGGAATAGATTTGAAGGTTAGCGTTGGGGTTAAGCTGACTGGTGAAGGGGTTAGCGGTGAAATCTTCGTTAGAGGGGAAAAGTTTGAGGACTTTTCGTTAGTTGGAACAGTTGTGGAGACAATTAAAGATAAATTCGGCTTAGATTTTGGCGTTAAAGTTAAGATAGACTCGGAGATTCCAGTTGGAAAGGGCTTGAAGAGCAGTTCAGCGGTAGCTAACGCTTTAACAGATGCAATCTTAAAAGAGCTTAAAATTGAGTTGTCCGATATTGAAGTTGTTAAGCTCGGAGTTGAGGCATCGAAAAGAGCTGGTGTAACTTTAACGGGAGCATTTGACGATGCCTGTGCCTCGTACTTTGGTGGTCTATGTTTGACAGACAACTTAAAGCTTGAGCTCTTGAAGAAAGAGGAAGTGGAGAAACTACCCGTCGTTTTGCTAATTCCCAAAGAAATCCTCCTGACGTCAAGTCTGAGGGGGAGAAACTTCAAAGTCCTCGCTCCATATGTCGAGGAAGCCTTTAAGTTGGCACTAAGAGGGGAGTGGAAAAAAGCTCTGGTTTTGAACGGGTTGATATACGGGTCTTTCTTGGGATATAATCTCGAACCCATTGTTGAGGCTCTAAGAGCCGGAGTGGTTGCCGGACTTTCAGGAAAAGGTCCTGCAATGTTTGCAATAACTGAAGAGCCCGAAAAAATTGTAGAAACTTGGAGAGACTATGGGGAAGTTTTGACAACAAGGCTGAGGTGAGCCGATGATAGAAATCACGCCGGTGAAAACTTTAGATGGAAAAATTAGGGCTCCCCCCTCAAAGAGCTACACGCATAGGGCATTATTTTTGGGATTGCTCTCGGAAGGGAAAACAAAAATAGAGAACCCGCTAATCTGCACTGATACGCTTGCAACGCTGAACGCCGTGAGAGCATTTGGAGCCAGAGCAGATTGGAATTTTGTCGAAAGCTCTGGAGAGGTTGAGCCAGCCAAAATTAACGCTTTTGAATCAGGAACAACCGCGAGGTTGGCCATAGGCATTGGTGCCTTAGCAGATGGGAGAAGCGTGATAGACGGAAAGGAATCTTTGAGGAAACGCCCCATGGAACCTCTGCTCAGAGCTTTGAATGATTTGGGCGTAAAAACCCAATCAAATGGCTTTCTGCCGGTGAGGGTTTTTGGTGGGGAGATAAGAGAGGATTACGTGAGAGTTGATGGAAGCATTTCATCGCAGTTCATCACTGCTCTGCTTATCTTGGGGGCCAAAGTTGGGTTGAGCATAGAGGTGCTGAACCCGGTTTCAAAGCCCTACCTTGAGATAACGCTTAGAACGCTGAAGTGGGCCAATGTTAAGGTTGAAAGAGATGATGGCATTTTCCACGTTCACCAAGGTGTAAAGGCTGATCACTTCTCAATCCCCGGTGATTACTCCTCGGCTTCATTCTTTTTAGTGGCTGGAGCAATATTCGGTAAGGTTAGGGTTGAGGGATTAGATAAAGAGGATGTTCAAGCTGATAAACTAATTCTTGACCTTTTGAGGGAGTTTGGGGCAGAAATAAGAACGGGCAAAGACTACGTTGAAGTTGAGAGGGATGAATTAGTAGGGCAAGAAGTTGATTGCAGGGACTTTCCTGACCTCTTTCCAATTTTAGCGGTTTTAGGAGCTTACTCGGAAGGAAAAACAGTTTTGAGGGCGAAGCATTTGCGCTACAAAGAGAGCGACAGGATAAGGACTATGGCTTTGAACCTGGCAAAGATGGGTGCAAAAGTAAAAGAACTCGATGATGGTCTAATAATAAGCAAGAGCGAGCTTAGAGGCACTGTATTGAATCCGCAGAATGACCACAGGATTGCGATGGCACTCACAATTGCCGCTTTGGGCGCAAAAGGAAAAAGTCTTATCTTAAACGAAAGATGCGTTGAAAAGTCCTACCCAAACTTCTTCAAAGATTTGCGGGGGTTGATTGACCAATGATGGGAAGAATGCTCAGATTTTCGCTCTTTGGAGAGAGCCATGGAAGAGTCGTTGGAGTTTTAATTGAAGGAGTTCCACCAGGAATTAAAGTCAACTTAGAAAAGATGAAAGCTGAGCTTGAGAGGAGAAAGGGCATTAGGAGGTTTTCAACTAAAAGAAGAGAGAACGACGAGCCAGTAATCCTCTCGGGAGTTTTCAATGGCTTTACGACCGGCTTCCCTATAGCTGTAATCATTGAGAACAAAGATGTTGATTCATCTTATTATGAGGAAATAAAAAACACTCCAAGGCCCGGGCACAGTGATTACACAGCTAAAATCAAATATTTTGGATTCAACGATTACAGAGGAGGTGGATTTTTCTCCGGCAGATTGACAGCTGGAATAGTAATAGCCGGCTACTTTGCGAAGGAAATTCTAGCAAAAGCTGGAATAGAAGTGAAAGCCTACATAAAATCCATTGGAAATATAAAAGCAAAGGATTTGAGCGTTGAAGAAATCTTTATCTCAAAAAACAGCTTTTGCCCAGATGAAGAAGCGTTTCAAAAAATGCTCGAAGAGATGGAAAGAGCAAGGAAAGAGGGAGACAGCGTCGGAGGTGTTGTGGAAGTTGTTGCTATAAACGTTCCTCCCGGCATTGGTGGGCCTTACGATGAAGATTTGGAAGGGGATTTAGCTAAAGCTTTCTTTGCAATTCCAGCTGTCAAAGGGGTTGAATTTGGTTTAGGCTTTAAGCTAGCCGAGCTTAGAGGAAGTGAGGCAAACGATCCCTTTGTTGTCAAAGATGGGAAAATTATGACAGAGACCAACAACTGCGGCGGCATCTTAGGGGGGATAAGCAACGGAATGCCAATAGTTGCGAGAATTGCATTCAAACCAACACCCTCAATTTACAAGCCACAAAGAACGGTTGACTTGGAAAAGATGGAAGAAACCGAGATAAAGCTCAGAGGTCGCTTTGATTCCTGCATAGTGCCAAAAGCTCTGCCAGTTATTGAAGCAATGATGGCGTTGATTTTGGCAGATCATTTGCTGAGGTGGTTGAGTTGGAAAGGCTTAATGAGCTTAGGAAAAAGATAGATGAGATTGATAAACAAATAATTGAGCTCTTGGAAGAGAGGGTTAGAATTGCTAAGGAAATAGGAGAAATAAAGAGAGAGTTAAACTTGCCCATAAGGGATGAAAAAAGAGAGGAAGAAGTCCTTAGGAGAGCTGGTAAGTTTAAGGAGGTTTTTGAGAAGATAGTGGAGGTCTGTAGAGATGTTCAACGTTTATGAATTTTTTAACAAGATCTCCTCCATCAACCCTGAGATAAGGCTGGATGCGGGACAGCCAGATATAAAGGTAGATGAAAGGATAATAGAAGAGGCTGTGAATTCGTTAAAGAGATATGAAACGGGTTATACTAAAACTCCTGGCTTAGATGAGCTCAGAGAGAAGATAGCAGAGGTTGAGGGCGTTGAAAAGGAGAATGTAATAGTTGGCAACGGCTCAAAGATTTTAATTGCTTCGCAAATCTTAAGGGCTAAGCGGATAGGAATAATTTCCCCTCACTGGCAGGCGTATGAGAGCCCAGCTAAGATGTTCGGAAAAGAGCTCAGAATTTTTAAAACTTCCCTTGAAGAAGGCTGGGAGCCAAAAATAGAAAGATTAAATGTTGACTTACTCATCTTAAACTATCCAAACAATCCAACGGGAAAAATTCTACCAAGGGAAAAGCTTAAAGAAATCCTTGAGATCGCTGAGGATGAAAATGTAAAAGTTTTAGCCGATGAAATTTACTCTGACATAACTTTTAAACCCTTTACACCAGCGAGGGAGCTTTATGACAACGTTGTGACCGTTAAAGGCTTCTCAAAGCTCTTCTCCATGACGGGATTTAGAGTAGGATATGCAATAGCGCAAAGGGAGGATATTAAAGCTATGCAGAAGTTTCTTGAAGTAACAACAACTTGTGTCCCCATCTTTATTCAAAGGGCGGGAGTTAAAGCGCTGGAAATTAGGGATGAGATCAAAAAGAGGGTTGTAAGGATCTACGAGGAGAGAGCAAGACTTGCTTCAAGAATCCTGAAAGGGACATTTGAATTTTACAAACCCGATGGGACATTTTACCTCTTTGTTAAAACAGGGGTTGATGGGCTCAGCTTTGCCGAGAAGCTTTTGGAAAAGGGTGTCTCTGTTTTTCCCGGGATAGCCTTCGGAGATTATAGAGATTTTATCAGAATTTCGTTGGTAAGTTCGAGGCTTGAAGAAGGACTCAAAATAATCAAGGAGGTTAAGCTATGCGCATTGGGGTAATCGGCTATGGAAAAATGGGGAAGCTGTTTGCCAGAGAGTTTAGCACAAAGCATGAAGTTGGAATTTACTCAAGGCATGCAAAGGGAATTGAGTTTAAGCTGTTTGGTTCAATAGATGAGCTTTTTAAATGGGCAGATGTGATTATTGTTGCAAAATCTCTTGAAGAGATCCCTCAAGTTTTGGAAACGCTTGCAAAATTAAGTGAAAAAAGCCAAGGAAAGGCTATTTTTGACATATCAACATTCAAGAGAGATGTGATAGAGATTTACAAAAGATTTCCGGAGAGCGTTAATGTATGTAGTGTTCATCCGATGTTTGGTGCTGGAGCTGAGAACTTTGAAGGCAGAAGGTTCATAGTAATTCCAGTTGAGGGAAGGGAAGGGGATATAACTCCAGTGATAAATCTTTTCAAGGAATTTAAAGCCGAAGTCTTCATTGCAGATGCAAAAACTCACGATGAAATGATGAAACTTGTCATTGGGATTCCGTATTTCATTGGCATCTCATTCCTGAGCTTTCTCTCGGAATTTGAAGGAGTTGAAAACTTCGGAGGCACGTCCTTTGAATATTTAGCCACTTACGCAAAGGCTGTGCTCAATGACTCACCAGAGTTTATTAAAGAGGTTTTGGAGTTCTCAAAGGATAAACTTAGAGAATTCCTCAGATTTGCTGAAAAAGGAGAATTTGATATTGAAATGCTGAGGAAGAAGTTTGAACATGAAATTGAGGAGAGATATAAGAGATTTTACAAAGTGTTAAGCGAAACATAATTAAATTGACAAATTCTGTCTAAATGACATTATCTCCCCGAAAAACTTTTTATCGCTTAAGGATTTCAAAAGGAAAGTGTTGAAAATGGAGAAGATAGCATTCATAGACGTTGAAGGAACTTTGACTGACTTTGAGTTCTGGAATGAGATAGCGAATTACGTAGAGAATGGAGACGAGATTAGGGCTTTGCTTCATCTTGGACTTACGGGAAAAATTAATTGGCTTCAGGGGTTTTTGATGAGAATTGATCTAATTAGAGGGCTCGAGATTTCTACAGTCAAAAAAGTCTCTGAGAAGTTTAAACTTAAAAATAGGACAATAAAAACAATTTCTTACCTCAAACAAGATGGGTTTAAGATTATTCTTATAAGTGGAATGTTTAAGGAGGTTATTGGAAAAGAACTCTCAAAATCAAAAGCAGATATAATTTCAAACAATTTAATAGTCAAAAATGGTATCGTAGTTGGAGCAAATTTAAATTTTATTGACAAAGGAAGCGTTGTTAAAAGATATCGGCGCCAAAACGTATTTGTGTTGGCTGTTGGAGACGGAGCAAATGATTTGCCGATGTTTAGATGGGCTGACATTAAAATATGCGTTGGAGGAAATCCAGTTCTCAGAAGGGAAGCTGATTTTTGCATTAATGATTTCACTGAGATTATTAATGTGATCTAAATATTATTGTGGCTGTTAATGGAGAGCTAAAAAGTTCACAAAAGAGACTGTAAAAGTTCATTCACGTCCTTGATATCTCTACCCACCATAAGGAAGTTGAAATCTTTTCCGTAAGCTTTTTTGTAATTCTTCACAAGCAGTTCGTCGTTTATTGTATCCCCAATGTAAATTCCTTTCTCACCTTTTGTGAGATGCCAGAGGGCTTTTGGATCAGGCTTGACATAAAGTTCTCTTGTCACAGCATTTTTGAAGTGAAACCCAACTATTTTCTCCGCCAACTCAAGCTCTAAGGCACTTCTCCCTGTTATAATCCCAAGCTTGAATCTTTCGTTGGCTTTTTCTAAGAGCTCTTTTTTCACTATTGGCTTTTCCTTCTTCCAAAGCCCCTCAAAGTCGAAAGCTCTCTCTTTGTAGTGCTCACCAAGGTAGAATGTGTTGAAAATCCTCTCAATGGTTTTGGGATCTATTACTACTCCAAACTGCTTTCTAACCCAACTTATCCCTTCTCCGGCTGGAAAGTTTTGCACAAAGCTCCTTAGGTCTCCAGTCAAGACTCCGATTATCAAAGCTTCACTAACTTTGAAGTCATCTCCAAATGCGCCTTTCCTTCGTAGAGTCCTTATTAAATCTAATTCGATTTCAATGCTTTTGTCGAGCTTTTTTAGAAAATACTCAACAGTCAGCTTTGTCGCCAGGTCGTAGCTCTCGCTCACGTCAATTAAAACGCCGTCAACGTCAAAAATCAGCCATTTTAGCTCTGTCATTAATTAACCCCCCGAATCATGGCCCATGCAGGAAATTAGTAATCTCCCTCCAAAAACTCCTTTAATGCGTTAATCAACTCGTCGTTTTCCTCTCTCTTGCCGATGGTAACTCTTATGTGTTCCTTTAATTGTCCACCGAGCTTTCTCACCACAATGCCTTTCTCAAGAAGGAATTCATAGGCATCTAAGCGCATAAGCAGAAAGTTTGCCTCGCTTGGATAAGCGTAATCTTTGAATTTTTTATAGATGCGCTCACGCTCTTTAATTATGTAATTAACTCTTTCCATAACTACATCATAGTGATTTAGCATGACTTTTGCCGTGATCATTGTTAAGGAGTTGAGGCTGAATGGAGATTTAATTCTGTAGAAAGCATTGATAATCTCTTCATCTGCCAGAAGGTAACCTGCCCTTGCTCCAGCCAAACTGAAAGCCTTTGAAAATGTCCTCAAAATTATGAGGTTCTCATATTTATCAAGCAGATCAATACAGCTCTTTCCTGAAAATTCTGCATAGGCTTCATCCAGAACAACCGTAACACCAGTATCGAGGACTTTAAGTATCTCTTCCCTTGGCTGGGTATTACCTGTTGGGTTGTTTGGAGAGGTTATGAAAACAATGCTCGCTTTTTTAGCTTTCTCTGCGATCATATCGCCGTTTATGGTAAAGCTTTCGTCCAGAGGTACTTCTACGACGGGAATTTCATTCAGCTTTGCATAGAAATAGTACATACCAAAAGTCGGAGGCGTTGTAACTATGTAGTCCCCTTTAAAAAGTCTGGTCAAATAGCTCAGCAGCTCATCTCCTCCGTTTCCTACAGCAACATTCTCTGGATTGAGTCCATAAAACTCCGCTATAGCCTCCCTCAGAGGCATGGCTGTTATGTGTGGGTAGCGATTGAAGGGAGTTTTCCGGAGCTCTTCAAAAATCTCTTCTTTTATTTCTGGCGGCAGGTCGAAGGGATTCTCGTTCTTGTCAAGCCAAATCTTGTAGTTGCCCTCCAAAACCCTGTAAGGCTCAAAACTTTTAACTAATCCTCGAATCTTCACTTTCTCCGCCTCCTCAATTCCTCCATAACTTTCCCTAAGCTGATTTCATTGTAGGCAAGCAAAACCAGCAGATGATAAAGCAAATCGGCAGTCTCGTATATTATTCTCTCCCTTCCTTCAGCGACTAAAACCTCAATTGCCTCCTCTCCAAACTTCTTGTAGATTTTCTCCTTCCCCTCTTTGAACAGCCTTGACGTGTAAGAATCTTCTTTTGGATTTTCTTTCCGCTGCTTTATCAACTCTTCAAGCTCCCTCAAAATTGTCAGCGAGTAATCTATCCCACCAACGGCTTTTTCAGGCTCTCCTAACTTTCTGTAAAAGCATGAATAATTGCCAGTGTGGCATGCAACACCAACTTGCTCAACAATTAAAAGCAAAGCGTCATTGTCGCAGTCTATCCTAATCTCCTTTACTTTTTGAACGTTTCCACTAACCTCACCTTTCATCCTAATTCTCTTTTGACTCCTTGAATAGTAGTGGGCATAACCCGTTTCAAGCGTCTTCATTAAAGCTTCTTTGTTCATGTAAGCCAATGTTAGAACTTCCCCCTTTGTATCCTGGACAATTACTGGAACAATCCCATTGTTCCTCTCCCAGTTGACTTTTTCAATAAGCTCCTTCATTTTCATCACTCCAATCTTATAGGAACGCCTTTCTTAGCAAGATACTCTTTCAGCTCTCTAACCGTGTATTTTCCATAGTGGAATATCGAAGCTGCCAAAGCTGCCTCAGCACCTATTTTAAACGCTTCATAAAAGTGCTCCGGACTTCCAGCACCTCCAGAGGCTATAACTGGAATATCCACGGCTTCAACGATCGCTTTAGTCAGCGGAATATCAAAGCCTTGCTGAGTTCCATCTGTGTCCATTGATGTCAGGAGTATTTCTCCAGCACCTAAGCGCTCAACTTCCTTTGCCCACTCTATAGCATCAAGTCCTCTTGCTTTTCTTCCTCCGTGAGTATAAACCTCCCAGTATTTGCTGTTCCACTTTGCATCAATCGCTATGACCAAATTTGCAGAGCCAACAACTTTTGCAGCTTCGCTTACAAGCTTTGGATTCTCAACGGCCGCTGTATTTAGGAAAACCTTATCAGCACCGCTTTTGATAATCTCCCTTATCTCTTCGACGCTTCTAATTCCTCCACCAACTGTAAATGGGACGTAAATCTCCTCTGCAATGCGCTTTACTAAGTCGAGGAGAATTCTCCTCTTTTCAAACGATGCTGTGATGTCAAGAAAGACTATCTCGTCTATTCCTTCTTCCTCATAGCGCTTCGCTAATTCTATTGGATCCCCAGCATCTCTGATGTTTTGAAACTTTATTCCCTTGACCACTCTACCTTCCTTTATATCCAAGGCTGCGATAATCCTCTTAGCTAACATCTCAATCACCCAAGACATTTAACAGCTCTTCTAAAGTAACCTTACCTTCGTAGAGGGCTTTTCCCACTATAGCTCCAGAGAATCCAATCTCTCTAAGCTTGATCACATCATTCACGCTTGAAACTCCTCCAGCATAAATGAATTCCTCATTGTTCCAAAAGCGCTCTATGCTCCCTATCCCAGTTAAAGTGCCATCTTTTTCGATTGCCGTGTAAATAAATCTTTTGACGTATTTTCTAAGCATTTCGTAGGCTTCCTCAACACTTATTGAGCTCTCCTCAAGCCAGCCCTTCACCGCTATCTTTCCGCCCTTGGCATCTAAGCTAACAGTAATTCCTTCAAAATCTTGTGTTACTCTTTCTAAAAACTCCAAGTCAAAGGCTTTCGTGCCAATTATGACGTTTTCGACGCCGATTTCATAAGCCTTTGCTATGCTCTCATAATCTCTAAAGCCACCCCCAAGCTGAATTCTCAGTCCTGTTTTCTCTATTATTCGTCCAACAACACCAAGATTTTGAGGCTTTCCGCTAAAAGCCCCATCCAAGTCCACTATGTGAATTTTGTCAACGTATTCGGCGAAGCCCTTGGCTATCTCCACCGGGTCACCGTAAACTTTCACTTTATCCTTTCTCCCCTTGTAGAGGCGAACGGCATTTCCATTCATTAAATCTATAGCGGGGTAAATCTTCATCTCACAACCTCCTGAAGTTCGCTAAGAGCTTTAACCCAACTCTGCTCGACTTTTCTGGGTGGAACTGAACCGCGTAGACGTTGTCCTTGCATACTGCAGAGGTAAAAATCACTTCGTTGCCCTTCGACTGATAGTCTGTAACCCCTGCGACTATGTTCTCATCTTGGGGATCTGCGTAGTAGGAGTGGACAAAGTAGAAATATGCTCCATCCTTTATGCCTTCAAAGAGCCTGCATTCTTTCTTCTGCCACACCTGATTCCATCCGATGTGCGGCGTTCTGACTCCTCTAAAGCGCACAACTTTGCCTTCAAACACGCCAAGCCCTCTGCTTCCCGGGCTTTCCTCGCTCTCTTCAAAGAGCAGCTGAAGTCCAAGGCATATGCCGAGGAACGGCTTCCCGTCGTTTATGGCATCTAAGATGACTCCTCTCAAAGGCTCAAGCTTCTCCATCACAGCTCCAAAGTTCCCAACGCCGGGCAAAACTATTTTCTCAGCTTTCTCTATTTCATAAGGGTCGCTCGTAATGACTCCACCTAAAGCTTTTCTCACGTTGGCTAAGTTGCCGATTCCCAAATCAACTATCGCAATCACTACAGCACCCCCTCAGCCCTTTGCTTCGCATGTTGGGACAAAGTCCCAACACGTCGGGAAGCTTCGCTTCCCACGAAGCGCTGGTGGAAATTTTCCATCTGCCAAAGGCTTGTCCCACAGTTGGTGTTCCAATATGCCTTTTGAGTACATTTTAGGTTGCTCTCTATGGAATTCCTCATTCACAACACCCCTTTTGTGCTCTCCAAACGCTCACTTTCGCTTAAAGCCTGCCTCAGAGCAACACCGAGTCCCTTAAACGCAGCCTCAATTATGTGGTGTGCATTCACTCCAGCCAGCTGCTTCATGTGGATTGTGGCATTTAATGTCCTTGCTAAAGCCCAGAGAAATTCCCTAACTAACGTAACCTCGAAGCCTTTCTCGCTCTCCTTTATATCGAGCTCAAGGTTGAGGTAAGGCCTTGAGATATCGACAGCGACCAGAACCAGTGCATCGTCCATCGGCATTATCGCACTTCCAAAGCGGGCTATCTTTCTGCCTTTAATTTTCTCTCTAAGCTCTTCACCCAGGACTATACCCAAGTCCTCCCACAGGTGGTGCCTTAAATCATAGCTCGCCTTGATGCTGACATTTTGTTGCATGTAAAAGAATAAAGCAGTAAGGAGGTGGTCAAATACTCTATCTCCTGTTTCTATGCCTCCATCAACGCCAATCTCTACAATAATATCAGTCTCTTTCGTTTTGCGCCTCATCTTCTAACCTCCATCGATTTCCTGTGCATCTCCATTCCCTCTATCTCTGCAAGCCGAATTCCAAGATAGCGCTCGCTTAGAAATTCTTCTCTGCTTACGTAGGCTAAGCTTATTCTCTTCATGAAGTCCATGACTGTTAAAACCCCACTGAACTTTGCTGCTCCCCCTGTAGGCAGAACGTGGTTAACTCCAAGGAAATAGTCAGCAGCTGGCACCGGTGTGTATTCTCCCAAGTAGATAGCTCCAGCATTTTCAATTAAATCTACGAGCTTCAGCGGTTCCTTCGTGATTATCTCCAAGTGTTCTGGAGCTATCTCGTTAGCTTTTTCGGCGCACTCCTCCAAGCTTTCACACACGACAACTTCAATTCCATTCTTTCTGCAGTACTCCGCTAATTCCTTTGAAGTCGTTAAAAGCCAAGCTTTGCTGCCTTTTCCGTGCTCCAGCTGGGAAAGCAAATCGTATAAAACATACTCCTTATTTGCCGTCTCGTCGGCTATAACAGCTATCTCCGATGGTCCAGCTAAGCTGTCAATTCCTACAACACCAAAGACCTGCCTCTTTGCTTCATTCACGAACCTATTGCCTGGACCGAAGATTTTGTCTACCTTCTTCATTCCAATGCCGTAAGCCATTGCCCCAATCGCTTGAATTCCACCGAGCTTGTAAACCTCTTCGATGCCGAGAAGCTTTGCAACATACAGGATGTACGGATTGATTTTGCCGTTTTTAGGTGGTGTTGTAACCGCTATCTCCTTAACACCTGCTACTTTTGCTGGAACTCCAGCCATGATGAGCGTTGAAGGCAGAGGTTTTCCTCCGGGGACATAGATACCGATTCTCCTTATCGGCTTGTAGATTATGCCGTAAAGCGAAGCGTTCTTTATGTAGAGCTTATCGCTCTCAAGCTGTTTCTCGTGGTAAAAGCGGATTCTTTCTATTGTGCGCTTGATTATCTCTTTATCTTTCTCTGGAATCTGCCTCTCCGCTTCTTCAAACTCCTTCTCACTAACAAGGAATTCCCCGTCATAGCCGTCAAACTTCCTTGAGTATTCCTTTACAGCTTCAATACCCCTTTCCCTTATGTCTTTCAAAATTTGAGCCACATAGCTTTCTAACTCAAGATTCATCTTTGATAACCTCCTTAATTTTTAAAACAAGCTCGTTAATCTCCTTAAACTTCGTTTTCTGGGAAATTCTGTTCACCAAAAGCAAAGCCGAAACATCCATAATCTTCTCAACCTCAACTAATCCATTGGCTCTCAATGTGTTTCCCGTCTCGACGATATCAACGATGGCATCTGCAATCCCAATTTTTGGAGCAAGCTCGATGCTTCCGTGAAGCTTTATCACCTCAACTTCAACTCCTCTTTTCTCAAAGAACTTCCTTGCAAGGTTTGGGTATTTGGTGGCTATTCTAAAACCGTCCATCTCTTCAACGCTGACTACATTTTCCTTGGGCATCGCCAAGCTTAAGCGGCATTTTCCGAAAGGCAGCTCAAGAGGGACGAGGACGTCACTTTCCCTTTCCTCAACAACGTCGCTTCCAGCTATCCCAACATCTACACCGTACTCTACATAAACAGGCACATCGAATGCCCTGGCAAGAAGAAGCTCATACCTGCCGTTTTTCACAATCAGTTCTCTGTTCTCTGGTGGCTTAAGCTCAATCCCGGCTTTTTGCAGAATTTCAAGCGAACCCTTGAATAGCCGTCCTTTTGGCAGAACAAACCTCATTCTTCCACCTCCACCGGAATGCCAAGCTTTACGAGTTCTCTTGCAAGCTTGTATGCTTCTTTCATCTTCCCTCTGATCCTCTTTCTGCTCTTCTCTATTTTCCCGTCAAAGAGCTTTGAGAGGGCATTTAAGTCGAATGCGAATCCAAAAGCGCTGGCTCCCTTGAAAGTGTATTCCCCTCCGCCTCCGAGCGGCTTTCCGATTCTTGGAGAGTAGACCTCAAAGATTATGTCGCTGTAGTAAGGCAGGGGTCTTATTGTGCCGAAGTCTATGAAGACTCTCTCATCATCCACTGCCTCGATAATTTTGTTAAGCTTTTCATATTCACAGCTCTTCCCTCTGAAGTTGAACAGCTGCCAGAGCTCTTCTTTCTTCTCCTCGTTTATAGGTAATCTCTCGATGATTTCGAAGTTTCTTCTTGTTAATGCCCTGAAAATTTCTGCTTTGAATTCTTCAATTCCCTCAATTGCTCTCTCCCAGACCTTCAAGCTGCCGACATCGATGTAGAAATCCTCGATGCCGAGCGCTTCCAAGGAAGTTATAACAGTTAAAAGAACCTCGACCTGCATTTTAATGTCATCTCCTCCGATGAACTCAACTCCAGCCTGCCAGTCTCCTTTAATTCCACCGTTCAGCACTTCACTGATGTAGTAGATCTTAAGTCTCCTTGGCTCTTTGAGGTTTGCAAGGATCTGGGATGTTAGGTCGGGCTTTATTACATAAAATTCATTGTTGTAGACAAATTTTGTCCCTTTCCTAAGCTGCCCACTGAACTCTTCTATTGTCGGCAAGAATATCTCCCTATAACCCCAAAGCTCGAAGGTTCGTCTTAAATACTTTGTAATGTCTGCTAACCTCTCTGATTCGGAAAATAAATCCTTCTTCAAGAGAATCCCCCCAGAAATTTCTTGATGAAAACCCTTCTGAATAAGGGAGCATCCGGAATTAATACGTTAGAATAGTCAATGATGATGGCAGTAGCTCACCAGAAGAGCGATTGAAAATTCAACCTCTCCCTCAAGGCTTATGCTTCTTTTGCTGTTTACTCTCAACTCTCTCATTTTTAGACACCTCAACCTCCAATGTTCCGTGCCCTATATAAGTTTAACCTATGGAAGTTTGCCAATATGACAAAGATTTGCGAAAAATATTAGGTCTGAAGGGAAGCCAGCTCAAAGATAAGCTCAGCTCTGGGGCAGTATTTTTTCAATCTTTCTTTAACTTCTGCGTGCTTCCCGAGAACGGGCCAGAGAATTGAATCTATGTGAAGAGGTGGGATATCAACGTCTCTTGCAATTCTTGACCAGAAAACTGTGGGAGGTTCGTTTGTGAATCTCTTTGTATATGCATTTATTCTCACATCATCTGGAATTTCAATTTCCATTGGATAGGGGATGAATTCCCTAAATGCTATTCTGCCCGCATACCCAAACATCTTCACAGCAAAGACTATTGTTTTGGCATTTCGTTTGGAATTCAGCACTTTTGCAAGGTCGTTCCTTAGAGATGTCATTGAATAGTAGTAATTTTTGAGGTCTTTAAGTTTAAGCTCAGCCAAGAAAGGCTCAAGCTTTTCAAGCCTTTTAATTTTTGCAGCTGTCAGCCTTCTGTTAGTCTTTGACTCTGATAGAAACCTTGAATAAGCATCAGCAATACCTTTTTCTGAAGGGTTCGATGAGAAATACTCGGCAAATTCCCACCACCACTCTTCTCCAGTGGCTGTCAGCTGATAGCTGACTACTGCGTTGGCAATTACGAGCTTTATAAACAGCTCATCGTTTTTGAGATTTTTGTAAAGATGTTCTAAAGCCGAAAACTGCAGATCAACTTTCTCCTCGATAGTTCTGGCACATTCTATGCCCAACTCTCTAAGGATTCCCTTTAATCTTTCGATTTTTGGCTTGTTCTCCTTGTATTTGACTGTGATGAAGCGGTCAAGGGTCATATTTATCCCTTCGCTACGCTGTTTATCAGCCTCAGCAGATAGGCATTTTCCATCACAATTTCTGCTCCTTTGTTCCTTGGAATTCCGAGCTCTATCTCGGCTTTGAGGCCGTAATCCTTCAGAAAGTCATGCAGCTTTGCCTTCAGCATGGAGTATTCGTTTTTCTGTATTAGCCCGTAAACAGTTGGACCCCACGAGCTCTGTCCGTATCCATAAGTGTTCTCCCTCAAAAACTCCATGATTAGCTTGACATCTTCCCTGAATTCCCCTCCCTGGTAATCCTCAAAATGCTTTCCAACCAGCCTTTGAATTTCACTCAAATGTTTTCCAAAGGTCTTAATGTCCCTTTCTTTTAGAGATGGTAGAAGTCCAAGCAGAATTCTGTGGCTTATTTCCTTTGCAATTTCGGATTTGCCTCTAATGCTTGCCATTATAGGCTTTTCCTCTTCTTCATTAAATCCTCTCTTAACTTGAGGAATCACTAAAAGAAAAGCCCAGTTCTTAGGAAACTCCTCTCTAAAAATCAGAGGTGGTATTCCTTCCTTAACTCCCCCATCAATAACAAAGCCGCCGTATTTGAAGGTGTAAATCCCAGCACCGCTGTTCTTTCCTCTTCCAAAAATTTCAGCCAGCTCTTCAAGTTCAGCATTTATGTTGTTCAGCTTTGCTATTCCTACACCAACAGCTAAAGAGAGCTGAGTTGTTGATCCTAAGCCAATATGTCTTGGGATTGCTTTTCTAACTTCAACGAGATAATTGAAGCCCGTGCTAAAATGTTTGTTCATCCTTCCAATGATGAATTTAATTGTTTCTTTGTCTTCTCTTTCAGCCCTAATTTCGAGTTTTTCATGTGGCATGAGCTTTATCTCGTAGCCTTCTTCAAGGGCAACACCTAAGCTTCCAAATCTTCTTCCCAAAGAACCGGAGGGGTCAATTAAACCTAAATGCAGTCTTCTTGGTGTTTTGATTATCATAACCACCACCATATTGGACTCGAGAGCTGCCTTTTTAATTCATTTGCTATTGCATGACAAAAATGATTTAACAACGAAAGTCAAAATGCAGTTGGTGAAGGAGTGTGCCGTTTATTAAAGTAGATGGGATTAAGATCCATTTCTATGACTCGGGAAAGGCAGTGGAGGAGAATTTGCCGGCTCTCCTATTTCTTCATGGCTCTCCGGGTCAGATTAGCAACTGGAAACATATTCTACCGTGTTTTGAAGGGAGTTATAGAGTTGTTGCAGTGGATTTGAGAGGGTATGGAAAATCGGATAAGCCATTAAATGTTGCACTTGAGGACTACATCAGGGATATTGACGCGATAAGATCTGAACTCGGACTTGAAAACATTGTTCTAATTGGGCACAGCTTTGGAGCGATGATAGCAATCGAATACGCTGCTCGGAGGCATGTTAATGGAGTTGTGTTGATAGGTCCAGTTGCGTATTTAAAAACTGATGCTATTGACAAGATTATAATGCATTTGCCTCCTGCAATTTGGAAACCGATTCTCTTCAAAAGCAACCTCCTCACAAGGCGGATGTATAGGAAGATGTTTTTCAGTCCATCAACGCCAGATGAAGTGTTCTTAGAGTTCATGAAGGATAATAAAGATTACATAGAATCCTTACCCCCACAAAGCTTCAGATATTTAATTCATCTGGCAGGATATAACGCCAAACCTTCTGCAGAGAGAGTAAAAGTTCCTACTTTAATAATAGTTGGAGAAGATGATGTTGTGACACCGCCCGAACATGCAAAGCTGATACATAAGTGGGTTGAAAATTCAAAGCTTGTAATTATACCAAAAGCTGGGCATTTGGTACTCTATGAAAAGCCTGGAGAAATATGCAGGCTGATTAAGGAGTTTATCAAAGGGGCAGATTAGGGAGGTGAACGGAAATGAAGTTTGCCGGTGTTAATCTTGAGGAACCGAAAATTATGGGGGTTATTAATGTTTCCCCGGAAAGCTTTTACAAGGGAAGTGTCAAGCAGAGTGAGGATGAGCTGATTAGAACAGCTTTAAAAATGGTTGAGGATGGAGCCTCTTTTATTGATATTGGGGCAAAATCTACAGCTCCTTATTTAGAAACCCAAATTCCAGTTGAAGAGGAAATCAGAAGGGCAGTCTGGGCAATCTCAACACTAAGGGATTATGTCAATGTTCCAATCAGCATAGATACAACAAATGCAAAGGTTGCTGAGGAAGCAATAAAAGCTGGAGCAGATATCATCAACGACGTTTCTGGACTTAAAGGGGATTCAGAAATGGTTAAAGTTGCAAAGGAATATGGCGTTCCTGTGATAATCTGCGCCCATGGAGAAGTTAGGGACTTCATGGAGCCTGTTCACACTGTAATCAGCTTCCTCCAAGAAAGTCTCCAGATTGCATACAAAAACGGAATTGAGAAAGAAAAGATTGCAATCGATCCGGCAATTGGCTTTTTAAGGCCAAGCTATCCCCCTTGGTATGAGTGGGATTCAAAAGTTATAGCGAATCTGAACATGCTCAAGATGTTTGGGCTTCCTATTTTGGTGGGTGTTTCCAGAAAGTCCTTTATTGGCGCAATAACAGGAAGAAAAGACCCAGGTGAAAGGCTGCCAGGCTCACTGGCAACAACGGCAATAGCTGTTTGGAATGGGGCGAATATCATAAGAACCCATGATGTTAAAGAAACATTTGATGCAGTTAGGCTTGCATGGTTTATTAAGAGGTTTCGGGCATGAGCATCGTTATAATCTGACCTCTTCAATTTCAAATCTTTCTGTTTTTGGATAAATTTTGACGTAGAATGCCGTTCCGTTTTCAACTTCTTCGAATGGGATGTATGAATAATGCTCGAAAGTTGAAGATACAGTTGCAAAGACATCAGCACCTTCAAAATATAGCAACCTGCCATAGTAGTAGTTCAAAGTGTCTGAAGCATATACATCGGTCATATATGCAGTTATAAACGCTCGAATTTCCTTTTTATTGTTCATGAGCAGTGTTGCTGTGTTCATAAGGGATCTTGTTGCCGTTTTAATCTCTATAAACCTTCTCAATAGATGTTCCTTTTCAATTCCTTCTAAAAAGCGGCAGAGGTAAGCCCCCATTACATAGCTGTCTGAAGCCCCTTTTAATTCTTCTGGATTAAGCTCTCCCATCTCTATCAGCTGTTTTTTGTTCAAATCTCCGTTATGCAGCGTCCAGAATATAAAGCCCCTTCTCGTTGAAAAGCCAAAAGGCTGGACATTAAACAGATTTTTCTCCCCCTGGCTTGCAGCTCTGGTATGGGCCATAAATATTACGAAGCCGTCCAGTTTTTCCATTGCTTCTTTTACTTTTTTCCTGTCTTCAAAAATTGCACTTTCACTGCGATAGTGTTCGATGTAGCCATCTTTCAGCAGGAGATAGCCCCAGCCATCCCTATGTTGGCTTCCCTTTTTGCGGGCGAGTTTGTAAGGGTCATGTTCTGAAGATTTAAGCAGCGCCTCAAGAAGAGGTCTTACCCTTTTTCCATCACCTACAGCGAACAGTATTCTGCACATTAAGACCACCAAAGGTTTTTAGCTTTTCATAGTATAAAAATTTGGGGATCGAGAATGATACTTAGAAAGTTGAAGAAGGAAGCACTTCGAATCATTGACGAAGACTTCACGATCGTAGATTTTTCATTTGCTCTTCCATACACTTATGTTGTTATCGAAGGGAAGAGGGGGAAGTCTTTGGGAGTTGCAATGACGCTTCCAGAAGAGATTCAAATGTATTCAAATGAAATCGAAGATGTGGACGTTAGAAAATTCATTGAAAAATTGGACAGCTTAAACATAATTGAGCGTACTTTGGCAATAGCGACAATAAATGCAGTCTCTCAATACTACATAGATTTAAGCAGAACCAAAAATGAAGATGCTGTAGAGCTCTTAGATGACAGCATTGAAAAAGTTGCAGTAATTGGGAATATGCATCCCATAGTGAAGACGCTAAAAGAGAGGGGTTTTGATGTGTATGTATTTGAAAGAAACCTCAAACTTTGGGATAGGGAAACTCTAAGCGATTCTTTGGAACACTGGCTTCTTCCAGAGATGGATGCTGTTATTGTGAGCGGATCTGCATTGGTGAACGCTACTTTAGACATGATCCTTGAAAGATCCAAGAAAGCCAAACTGATTGTTTTAACTGGTCCAACAGCTCAACTTTTGCCTGAGCTTCTCAGAGGTTCAGGTGTTACTCATCTGGCATCAATGAAGGTTCTAAACATCGAAAGAGCCCTTACAAAGCTTAAACTCGGAACCTTCAGAGGCTTTGAGAAAGAAAATAAAAAGTACATCATTGAGGTGCCGGAGGATGGATAAGATAGAGAGGGCAATACTCGATGTTCTCAAAAAAGTAAATGAGCACAGGAAATTGTACGAAAGAAACGAGGAAGCAGTAAAACAGCATTTAATTGGTGAGGTATTCCAAGCCCTTGGCTGGGAGTGGAACAATCCCAAGGAAGTGCGCCCAGAGGAGAGAACTGATGAGGGAAGGGCAGATTATGCATTAATCACTGGTAACAGAGTGGTTGCGTTTGTTGAGGCTAAGAATCTTAGTATAAACGTTCTCAAAAAGGAAAAACCACTGAGACAGCTTGGGAGATACTGCTTCAATAATGGGGTTAAATATGGTATTCTGACGAATGGAGTTGCATGGGTGGTTATTAAAGCATTTGAGGAAGGCTCCCGCCTGGAGGACAGGATTATTTTAAGTGTGGACATAGAAAATGAACCAATTGAGAGAACGACCCTCAAATTAAGCCTCTTATCAAAAAGTAGAATAGAAAAACTTGAAAGATTTGCAACCCTTCTAAGAGCCTTAGAGTTCAGCTTTGATGAGCTTAAGCGGGAAGGTATCAGCGAGAGGAAGCTAATAGAGTTTTTAACTGCTTCAAAGAAGAGATTGCTCACTTTGGAAAAGTTAAGAGGGGATGAGCTTCCAAGGGCTCTCTACATCTATGATAATGGCTGGAAGATCGTTCCTCTTGTAGAGCGGAGTATTAAGGGGATTTTGCTGTCCCTCCTTCTCTATCTCAGCGAGAAAAGTGAAGGTGAAGAAAAAGCTCAGATTAAAAAGGCTTATGCGTATCTCAAGGAAATGCCAATTGACACTCAAAAAATTCTAAGGCTTCTGCATGAAATAGAAAAGGAGAAGGGGATCAGAATAGGAATTGAAATTTAGCCGTTGTTTTTCCATGGAACCTCTGTTTTGATTTTCCAGATGCCCAAAAGCTTTCTTGAGCCCCAGGTTGCCTGAATTTCAAAAGCAACGATCATGTCTTCATATATGTCAATCAAGTTGAATGAGTTTCCAAATGGATCTCTCTGCAGCTCCCAGCTCACTGATCCAGCGTTTACTATTGGTGTTCTTTCAATCCTGACTCCAAAGGCGTTGCCCCCATGTCCTGTCATTACAAGTTCTGTCCTTTCCTCAGTGAGTATTTTTAGGACATTTCCAGCATCCTCCAAAAATCCAAGCTCCCTGCTCCTTGGAATTGGTATGAGGTTATGATGCATCACAACTGCCGTAAACTTCTCTTTGTGCTCTTCAAGAAGGGACTTCAAAAGCCTTTGACCCATCCTGCCAACTACCCCTATGGGCGTTTCGTATTGTGCCGTCAGCAGGGGAATGAATACGAAATCCCCGAATTCTTTAATCTCAGGTTCCCCAAAGTACTCTTTGAATAAGTCATAGCCAAGGTATGTTATGTCATTGTGTCCAGGAACGATCATTTTTTCAGCTTTAATCTTCTCGTAGTACCCTGCTGCCGCTTCATAGTATCTCTCAATTCCAACATCAACGATGTCACCGCAGTGTATAACCAGATCAGGTTTGTATTTCTCATTTATTGCCCTTATTGCATTTTCAAGAACGCGTTTTCTGAAATAAATCCTGTCAGAAACATTGCTCTCGCTCATCTGAACTATTCTCAATAAGTGTTTTCCTTTTGGGATGAAAAGTTTGGGCTTTACGGATTTGTAGCTCTTTTTCTCTTCATCTCCAGTTACCCTTCTTATGGTTACGTCTATTCTTCCGTCTCCATTCAGCTTGATGATGTTGTAGCTGTTCACGTCACCTTTTCTTGTCTTTCTGCATGATGTGCACCCAGCGTTCACCACAACCAGGTCTTCGATGCTGTAAACATTTGGAACATGCTTGTGTCCGCAGAGATAGAGATTAACCTCATGCCTTAAAAGCAGATCTAAAACGTCGCCTGCATTGTACAGAACATTCCTCTCTCTGCCTGTATCCGGTAGAGGAACGAGATGGTGATGAGCGGCCACGATTTTAAATTTTTTGTGCGAATACTCTTCAAGCTTTTCTTTCAGCCAACGGAACTTGTATCCCCCAACTCTCCCATCGCTTAAGTCAGGTATCGTTGAATCTATCCAGATTATCACAAGATCATCTCGTTCATAAACCCCGTATAGTGGACCAATGTACTTCTCGAACAGCTCATATCCAACATTTCTGGCGTCGTGATTTCCGGGAAGCACAATTAGAGGCTTTTCAATTTTTCTAATCAGATAGCTGGCATGCTCGTATTCTTCTTTGAGACCCTGATTTGTCACATCTCCGGTATGAATTACTAAGTCAAAATCACTGCGGTTTACTTCGTTCACTATTAGATCATAGGCATAGGACTTGAAAGCTGGGTCCTGCGTTATATGGGTGTCGCTTATGTGTGCTATCCTAATCATTAGCATCACTCCACGGAGATTGATGTTTCAAGCTTTCTCCTTGTTGCTTCAAGCAGATCGCTCAGCGTGAAAATACCGACTATCTTCCCCTCCTCTTCAATCAGGATGTGCTTAATTCTATGATATGCCATTGTCTTGAGAACTTCTCTCACTGGGGTGTTCGCATCCGTAGTTATCAACTCCCGGGTCATTATTTCCTTTACAGGGGTGGTGTATGGCAAGCCAGGTACAATAACCCTTCTTATGATGTCCGATTTTGTGAAGAAGCCAACAACCCTGTCATTCTCAATAACAACCAAAGAGCCTATGTCAAACTTTACCATAATCCTGCAGGCTTCCTGAATGGTATCATCAGGGTTTACTCCAATGAGTTTTCTTGTCATGTAAACCTTAATTGGTGCATTTCTTTCCATAACTACCACCACATTATCAATAATGAATATTGATATTCATCTTTAAAATAAACTTTTTTCGGCAAATAAATAAGGACACCATATTGACGCATCTGAACTAAAATTGAATAACGGATATCACTCCCAAATTTCAATGCCCCGCTCCTTCAATCGCCCCAAGACTTCTTCCATAAGACGCTCCATTATTGCGTTCACTGTTTTTTCAAGCTCCACGTTTTCAATAATCGGTATCCCATGCTCCTTAGCTTTCTCAATTAAAAACTCTTGAATTTCCATTATCTCATCGAGGTTCTTTAAGTAGTATTCAGCTGGTCTGAGGCTGTATCTTGTCCTCTCATAAAATCGCGCTTTGAGGGAGTCCTTGTCTTTAACCACTATCAAATACATGAAGCTCCTGTCGTTGAGCTTAATGTAGCCAGGAACAAGATGGATGCCTTCAATTATTGTGTTGAAGCCTTCAGTGTATGAACGCTCTATTACAGCATTTACCCCAACTGCTACATGCCTAACTTGTGTTTCAAAACCATATATTAGAGGGGATACTCCCTTGGGGAAATTTTCTATTTCCTTCCACGCCAGGAAGGACGATGTATGAATTGCCGGAATTAACTCCTTTGCTATTATCTTCCTCATGACCTCTCTGACGGTATCAGTTCCTATGATCGTTCTCATGCCCAACCTAAAAGCTAACTCAGTCGAAATCGTCGATTTTCCAACACCAGTTGTCCCACCGATAAGGATTATCATGGGGAACTTCAGCTTTTTAAGCCGACGCCAGAAAAGATAGCGTTTTGCCTCTTCTTTTAAGCCGTGTTCCACCAGCTTCTCATATGTGATCTCCCGAATGTCATCTTTTGTAACCTTCTTTTTTCTCATCTCCATAAAGTGTTTCATGACCTCGGTTGCTATTGAGTATGCTATTCCGACCTCTACCCCTGCTGAGGTTATTGATCTCGTTAGTATTCCTCTGGAAAAGGGAAGCTCCGTTTTTCTTTCTTTGTCAATGACTATTATCATCTTCTCCCCTCCAGTAGCTCTTTTCCGAGCTTAAGCACGGCTTCCCTCAGGTTTTTGCCATCAACATTCACGGGCTCGTTATCAAGATAGACAATCTTTTTCCCTCCTTTGAGGGCTTCTCTCGTTACGACATCAACTGCTGCAGCTTTAAGCTCAACCAAAACTGTGTCATAGTTCCTAAATGTTTTTAGATCATTTCTAAGCTTAGATCTGTTGGCAAGGTTTGGGCTTATTCCGACGATTTCTATTCCATATTGTTCTTCGATGTAGTTAGCTGCCCTTTTTACAGCTTTTCTTGGTGCTGTCATAATGAGAACAGCTCTCCCCTCTGCTTTTCCAAGAAGCTTTGGCCTAAATGCCGTGAGGTGAACATCTGCATCTGGGTTTATCCTCTCTATTGCCTTCTCTACAGCATTAATCTTTCTTTTGCTAACCATGTCTGCCATTGTAACAACGACCAAATCCGCCAGGCCAACCCTAAAGGGTCCAAAGTACCCTTTAATAAAGGAAAGCTTTTGTGTAGCACCAACAACAGTTATGTACTTATCTGCTCTAAACGCTGGAAAAGTGGCACCACTTCCCTCGAGGATTATCACATCTCCTTCAAGCTTCTCAGCTATTTTAATTCCCTCTTCAACAATATCAAAGAATGAAAACCCTGCCATTCCCCCACCACATCTCCTGCATCCTACTGTTGTAACTCTCGCAGTTAGGGCATCTTCAAAATGATCTGAAGCTGCATGCTTTCCTTTTTCAGCCATTTTAAGCAAAAATTCTGGCGTAATTTCAAATTTATCTCCATAAATAATTTCTGGCGTTTCTGGCCCTCCCCTCCCCATTGTTACAATTATTGGCTTTGCAACCTCCTTTAGAGTTCTTGCCACAAATCCGCTTACAGCGGTCTTTCCAACTCTCTTGCCAGTCCCTATTACTGCTAAGCTTGGCTTTTTAATCCCTCTCATCTTCTTAGGCTTAAATTCAAAGTCTGCTCCTCTATATGTAATGCCGTATTTCATGAGAAGGGAGGCTATTCTGAAACGGTCTTCATAATTTAAAATTGGCTCATCACTTAAGTCAACAACCTCTCTGACTGGATTCTCTATTATAGCTCTTTCGAGAGCCTTTAAATAATCTGCATCGTGATAAAGGGGAATTCCTATTACCCTCTCCAAATCTTCAAGCTTTCCAATTTTCTCACTCCCTCCCAGAAACACGGCACAGCACACATTTCCAATCTTTTTTATTGCCCACCTGATTACATCTGGATAATGCTCCCCATCAATTAAGACAAGTCTCATGAGAACCCACCCAAAACTACCTCTGCTTTATAGTGTTTTAAGTTTGTGGTTTCTCCAAACACGGATTCCATATTTGTATTATTATGCTGAAACATTAAGCTTTAAAGCAACGGCAATCCATGTACTTTAATGCATCTATGTGTCTGTTGGTGCATTTCTTTGATATTTGATGAGCTCGACTTTACATATAGCAAGATTTTAAAGGTGAATTTTCATTCATGAATCTGGTGATGCTAAAATGAAGAAGCTGAGCTTAGCAGAGGCGAGCGCGATCTTAATCGGAACTCAAATCGGAGCGGGAGTTTTGGGATTGCCTTATGCTCTGAAGGATACTGGGCTTTTGGGGATCATCATCGTTATTGCAACAGGACTGCTAACATTGCTCACAGCGCTGTTTGTTCTTGATTTAGCCGCTCACAGTGACGGAACTCTCTCTAAGATTGCTGAGGCTTATTTGGGAAAAATTGGCGGATATCTTATGTTTTTGAGCATCTCTGTGCTAAGCTATGGAGCTTTGATCGCTTACATAGCTGGAAGTGGAGACATTCTGTCCTCCCTTTTTGGGATTAATGAAAAAACCGGAGCCCTGATATTCTGGTTTGTAATGAGCTTAATAGTCTTTCTTGGTTTAAAAGCATCTGGAGAAGCCGAGCTTCTGCTGAACTTCCTTTTGTTGGGCGCTCTAACCCTCGCAATAGCACTTGTTATGCCCAAAGCCGATGTCTCAAACTTAACGAAGATTGATTATTCAGCTATAACAAAAGGTATTGGTGTTGCTGTATTTGCCTATGTAAGTCATATGGTTGTTCCAGAGATGCTAAAAGGTTTGGGAGATGTGAAGAAGACCACAAAAGCCGTCCTTATTGGATATCTTGTCCCTATGGTGTTCTACGCTTTCTTTGTACTGGCATTTGTTGGCACTTTTGGATCAAAGACTCCAGAATTGGCAACTTCAGCCCTTGAGCAGCTCTATGGGAGATTGGGCAGCGTTTTGGGCTTAATTCTTCCTTTGGCAGCAATAAGCACCAGTTACATTGGAATTGGTCTGGCACAGATGGACAACATGAAGGAGATATTTGGCATTAAAAGGTCTCATGCATGGCTTTTAACCGTGATTCCACCACTGCTTGTATACTTTGCTGGGCTGAACAGCTTCGTCAACGCTCTCTGGATGGCCGGAACCTTCGGCGGCTTGCTTTATGCGGGCATTCTGCCAACAGTAATGTATATAAAAGCGAAAAAGATTCATAGAAAGCTGCATCTTCCAATCCCTCATAGTTTTGTTTACCTTTCAGGCTTGGTGTTCTTTTTGGTGTTCATTTACTCGATTTTATCTGTGTAATGTTTTTACCATTTAACGTTCCACACTACTTGGCATCCAGTGGATGCTAACAAAGAATTAAGTAATAGAAAATCAATAGAAAATCAAAAAATCAAGGGAATTCTCTGGATTTTCTGCTTTGTGTGGCAGGACATCCAAATTCGACAAACTTGCACAGTAAAGTTTACTTCACTTCAAAATTCCCAAGCTATTGTTCGTCTTCTTTATACTCTCCCACTTATCAGCTAATTCAAACATTGCTCTGATTGCGTCGATGTTCTCTGGTACAACGTCGCTCTCCTGATGAACTGCTTGAATGTAGAACAGCCTGTTGCCCTTAACGTTTATGCTCTCCTTCCAGACAGCTATTTCGTAGAGGTTGTTCCATTCTCTGTGTAAATCCCTTGCAAATTCTATCAGCTGGGCAGTGCTATCAAACCCTTTCTCTTTTTCAAAGAGCAGAACCCTCGTGGTGTTCTCAAAGATATCGATTACATCTTTCTTGGTGATTGGCTTCTTCAGCTCAACCATTATTGAGTGGACGTGCATTATCGTCGTTGGCACAACAAAAGCTGTCGTCTCAATGTTTATTGGAATAACTGTTTGAACATCTGGCCCGTGATGGGATGGAACTTCAACGGTTGGCTTTATTGCGTTGATTGGACCCCTCTTGATGTCATTAGGATCAGCAGCTCTCCTAATCATCACAGCGTAAACGTAGTCAATGTACTCTTGAATCGCACTTAGCGTCCTTGTTAATCCGGTTGTGTTGCACGAAACCACTCTAACGTAGCTCTTTCCGAGAGCTTTCTCATAATTTGCCTGAGCAACGAAGGAAACCTCCGCAACATCAGCCTTTTCTCCACCTTGAAACACTGCCTTAACCCCATACTTTTCATAAATCGGCTTATTCTTCGCCCCCATTCCCCCTGGAGTTGCATCAACGATAACATCAACTTTTTGAAGCAAATCTTCTAAAGTTCCGGCAACTTCAAAGCCGGCTTTTTCAAACCTTGGCAAAAATTCCTCTGATGCCGCATATACTGGAATGCCGAGCTCCTTTGCCCTGTAAGCTTCGAAGTCTGGCTTTGTCTTTGTTACACCTATAAGTGCCATATCATCTTGCTTTGTGATAGCGTAAGCTACTCTCTTCCCTATTGTCCCGTAACCGTTAATTCCCACCTTAACTTTCACAGAAACCACCTCCAAAGATTATTTTAACAAGTTGATACTTAAACGTTGCTTTCACTGGAGGTGTTATTCTTGATAACTTTGCCTAAAATAACTCCAAAATTTTCAGGGTGGTTGAAAGAAGATTAGACTAACCATAATGCAACAATTCGCAAAATGAGGAAGTGCTTTTATGGTGTTTGAAGTAGATGGGCTGTTTGAGGTAAAATGATGGAAAACTCCAAAAAGATCAAGTGCTAAAGAGTTCTATGGGTGGTGCAAGTGTTCGCTGAAGTCCTCACGATTGGTGATGAGCTCTTAACTGGGCACACCGTTGACAGCAACTCCGCTTACATTGCTCAGAGATTAACAGAGAAAGGTTACTGGGTGAGGAGAAAAACGACTGTAGGAGACGATGTTGAGGAGATAAAAACTGTAATCAGGGAGATACTCTCAAGAAAGCCCTCTGTACTGATTATCTCCGGAGGATTGGGACCGACACATGATGATGTTACAATGCTTGCCGTGGCAGAGGCTTTGGGCAGAAAGCTCATTTTGAGGGAAGACTGTCTGAAGAGAATTGAGGAATTCTACCGTGAGCTTTATGAGAAAGGCCTCATAGATGATCCAAAGCTAAATGAAGCACGTAAAAAGATGGCTTACCTTCCTGAGGGCGCTGAGCCTTTGAAAAATACAGAAGGCGCTGCTCCGGGAGCTTACATCGAGCACGAAGGCGTTAAAATCTTTGTTCTGCCCGGGATGCCGAGGGAAATGAAAGCTATGCTTGAGAACGAAGTTCTTCCAAAGCTTGGTGAAAGGAAGTTCATTCAGAGAAAGCTGCTGGCAGAAATTACAGATGAGTCAAAACTTGCCCCAATTTTGAATGAAACTTTAAAGCGTTTTCCTGTGAAGATTCACTCCTCACCGAAGGGCTTTGGAAAATATATAGGTATAATTCTCTTTGGTGAGGATGAAGAGAGCATAGAAAAGGCTAAAAAGTTCATGGAGGAAAAAGGGATAAGGTTTGAGGAAGGCTGGTGATCTCATGCTTCCCCGAGAGGTCCAGGCAATCATAGAGGAAATGAAAGCTGAGCGAATTCGAGGGGCAAGCTACTTAGCCAAAAGAGGTGCCGAGGCTTACCTAAAGCTTGCTGAGGTTTTGACTGGAGAAGAGCTTTTTGAGGCTTTGAAGGAAATGCGCAATGAAATTATTAGTGTAAATCCCACGATGGCTTCTCTCTACAACTTGGTTCGTTTTATTCCTTTGACAAACAATCCGGAGTTCATTAGAGCGAAAGCTGAGGAGTTCATAAAGCTTAGTGAAGAAGCAAAAAGGGAGATCGGCAATATCGGAAGCGAGCTGATTGATGAAAACGAGGTAATAATCACACACTCCTTTTCTTCAACAGTTTTTGAGATTTTAAAGGCAGCAAAGATGAAGGGTAAGCGCTTTAAGGTGATTCTCACGGAGAGTGCTCCGGATTATGAGGGTTTAGCTTTAGCTAAAGAGCTTGAGAAGCTCGATATTTCATTTGAGGTTATCACAGATGCCCAGCTCGGGCTCTTTGCAAAGAAAGCGACTTTAGCGTTAGTTGGGGCTGACAACATAACCCGAGATGGCTGTGTGATAAACAAAGCTGGCACGTATCTTTTGGCATTGGCTTGTCATGATAACGCTGTTCCTTTTTACGTTGCGGCTGAGAGCTTTAAGGTTCATCCGGAGCTTAAGGCTGATGACGTTGAGATTGTGGAAAGAAAATTCAAGAGAAATCACTTTCTGATAAGGAACTATCTCTTTGATATAACACCTTGGAAATATGTCAGGGGAATTATTACGGAGCTTGGGATTTTGGTGCCGCCGAAGGAGGTTTAGGGTCAAACTTCAATAACTTTGAATCCCTCTTTTGTTGCAATAACCAGTTTTCCTTTAAACTCTTCTTTGAGATTTTCAAGGACAAATTCTAAGCTTTCAATCATGTCTTTTGGGATCGGAGGATGTGTTTTAAGAAGAATGATCCCAGGGAACTCGTGCGGGGATACATTAGAGTGTTGGCAAAATCAGAATCACGAGTCAGAAGGATTGAATTTGTACTCTTAGCTATTTTTGCAACTTCTGAATCTTTGGCTCCTTTAGGGACATGCACTGCATGAAGTAGAAACCTTAACGACATTATATTCTCCCGTATGAGCCTTGCTGCGTATTCAATAGCCTCTCTTATCATTTCCTCGCTTAGCTGTGGATACTCTTTAAGTATTTCCTCAATGCTCATACCAGCAGCTATCATCTCAAGTACATCACTAACCAGTATCCTTGTTCCTTTAAAAACAGGTTTTCCATGACAGATTTCGGGATCAACAACTATCCACATTCATGCTTTAGTTTTAGTCTGGAAAGTGTTATAAGTATATTTGGTCATTAGAAACTAAAGTGAAGGGAGTAACTAAAAAGAATCCAAAATGGCAATTCATCCCAAAGCTTTTTCAATCAGTGCTCTAACGTGGATTTCAGCGGTATCAAGAACTTCAGCACTAACATCCTCTGGTTTTATAGCCAATGGAAGCTCTGTGCATCCTAAGATAACGCCTTCGATTTCTCTTCTCTCTACATACCTTTCAATCAGCTCAATGAGCCATAGTTTGCTGTTTAAGTTCTCAAACATAAGCTCTTCAAATATGATCCTGTTTATTTCCTCAATCTCATTTTCACTTGGCACTATTACATCAAAGCCCTTCTCTTTGAGAGCTTCCTTGTAGAAAGACATTGTCATTGTGGTTTTGGTTCCTAAAAGAAGAAGCTTTCTTAACCCTCTTCTTTTAGCTTCCTCAGCAACTGCATCAATTATGCTGACCATTTCAACGTTTACGGCTCTTTGAACATCGGGAAACACTATGTGGGAAGTGTTTGCTGAAATCCCAATTACCTCAGCACCAGCACGTTCTAATGCTTTTGCCGCGTTTATTAGGATTTTCTTTCTCCCTTCCCAGCCCTCGGGATTATCCTTAAACTCCCTGAAGTTGATGCTGTAAATTATCAGCTCCGGATAAAAATATGGCTCAAACTTTTCTCTTGAGATTTCGATGAACTTTTTGTAATAGTAGAGAGTTGATTCTGGACTCATTCCACCGATTATCCCTATCTTTTTCATGCTTACACCTCTAGGAAAAATTAGGAAAGTGAGTTTATGAGGCTTTTTAATGAAAAAGTCTTCACAAAAACAAAAAATCAAAGCATCTCAACAATTTTGTCCCAGATCTTTTCAGCCAATTCTCTCTTGTTCATTCTCGGGAACTTTTCGACTTTATCCTTTGTAACCCAGTAAACCTCATTTTCTTCGCTGCCAAAGGCGATCTCGCCTTTGTTGGCAATCACAACATCGCTTTTGGCTTTCTCAATCTGGTTTCTTGCTTGAGCAATAAGCTCTTCCTCACTAACACCATATTCAGCCTTAAATCCAACCAAGAACACATCTGGCTGAATTTCTTTTACCCTCTGGATTATCTTTGGGGTTGGGACTAATTCCAAAATGAGTGTCTGTCCGCTCTTTATCTTCTTTTCAGCCTTTTCTTTTGGCTTGAAATCGCTGACAGCGGCAGCTAAGATTACGACATCGTATTTTTTACTCATCAGCTCATTTTCTATTGCATGCAGCATTTCTTCAACGGTCTCAACCTCAATTTGATTCCCTACAAAGCTTGGCACACTCCCCTTAGTTTTGATTAAAGTCACCTCAGCTCCTCTGAAGTCAGCTTCTTCCGCCAGAGCAACGCCCATTTTTCCAGAGCTTTTGTTTGTGATGAACCTTATTGGATCAATGTATTCCCTTGTGGCCCCTGCTGTTACTAAAACTCTCTTACCTTTCAAATCTTTCTTGTGGAGCTTTTTAATAACGCGGTAAACGATTTCGTCAATGCTGGCAACTTTTGCTTTCCCCTCCTCGAATTTTGGTCCTATGAACTCGACACCAAGCTTTTTGAGCTTCTCTATGTTCTCCTTTACTATTGGATGTTCATACATGCTTGAATGCATAGCAGGAGCTATCATTATTGGTGTGTGGGCAAAAGCTGTTGTAACAACTGTTGTTACTGGAGTGTCATCAATGCCGCATGCTATCTTTGAAATTGTGTTTGCAGTTGCTGGGCACACTAAAACTAAATCCGCTTTGTTCTCATGCTCACCACAAAGCTCAACATGCTCTATAAATCCGGTAATCTCAGTAACTACAGGATTTCCAGTTGCAAACTCCATTGCATAGGGATGAATTATTTTCTGGGCGCTTTCGCTCATGACAGCATGAACCTCTGCTCCATGCCTTATCAGCTCTCTCGCCAGCTTTACACACTCAACTGCTGCTATGCTCCCAGGAATTGCGAGAACAATTTTCCTGCCAACAAGCTTTCTGCTTTTGGTCGCATAAATCAGCTTGACGTGATGGAGCATTTTTATCCACCTCCAAATAATTCTCTACTTAATCCTTAAAGCTTTTAGGACGTGTATTTTATTTGGCACAATTAACATAAATTCGTAAAAAATATCAAGGAAAATCTTAAATTTTAACTGAAATATTTAAATGCGGTGATTGAATGAAAAGCGTGATCTGTCCTTATTGTGGCTTTGGATGCAGACTTCGGGTTAATCCTGAGACCCTCACAGTCATTCCAGATAAAACATCTCCAGTGAACAGAGGTAGAATATGTCCAAAAGGGTTGAGAGCCACTGAGTTTGCTGTTCATAGAGATCGCTTGAAGAAGCCCCTCAAGGCAGTTGGTAGAAAGTTTATTCCAATTTCATGGTCCCAGGCTATTGGGGAAATTTCTCACAAACTTTTAGAGATCAGAGAGCTGTATGGGCCAGATGCTGTTGCATTCATAGCCTCTTCAAAGTGCTCGAATGAGGAGAATTATCTCCTTCAGAAAATTGCTCGACTTTTCGGAACAAATAATATTGACAATTGTGCTCGTCTTTGTCACGAAAGCTCTGTTCATGCATTAAAGGCAACCCTTGGAATGGGTGTTCAGACCAATCCTTATGAGGATCTGGAGAAATTCAATGCAATTTTAATTTGGGGCTACAATCCAGCGGAAACACATCCGGTAGTTATGCACTATATCTCTGAGGCAAAGAGGAGAAATGCTAAGGTCATAGTTGTTGATGTTAGAGAAACAATGAGCTCCGAATGGGCTGATTATTTCCTTAAAATAATTCCAGGAACCGATATTGTTTTGGCAAATGCGATTATGCATGTCATAATACGCGATGAACTCTATGATGAAGAATTCGTTGAGAATATGACAAAGGGATTCAATGAGATCAGAATGGCGGTAAGGAAATACACCCCAGAATACGCGGAGAGGATAACTGGAATACGCTCGGAGATAATAGAAGAAGTCGCAAAGGCATTTGCACTGGCAGGCAGTGGGGCGGTGATGTGGGGTATGGGAATCACACAGCATGTTAGCGGGGTCGACAATGTTCTTGCACTTATAGATCTGGCACTTCTGCTCGGGTATGTGGGTGAGAAGGGAGGACTCTATCCGATGAGAGGGCAGAATAATGTTCAAGGTGCTGCTTATATGGGAGCGTTAAGTGAGTATCTCCCTGGGTATGTTGAACTTACAGACATGGAGTTTAGGAGAAGAGTGACAAGAATCTGGAATACGGATAAGATACCGACGGAGAGAGGGCTTTATCTTACAGAATTCTTTGATGCAATTGCAAAGGGAGAAGTTCTCGCTTTATATGTCATGGGCGAGAATCCAGCCGTCAGTGAAGCAAACTCCAGAAAAGTTGTAGAAGCCCTGAAGAAACTTGAACTTCTGGTTGTACAGGATATATTCCCAACTAAAACATCCAGATATGCCCATTATATTCTTCCCGCGGCTGCATTTTGTGAAAAAGAGGGCAGTTACATGAACAGTGAAAGGAGAATTCAGTGGAGCTCTAAGGTCTGTGATCCTCCCGGAGACGCTAAACCCGACTGGGAGATTCTAACTCTGCTTGGAAAGGCACTTGGACTTCCTTCTTTCGACTATAAGATGGTGGAAGAAATAACGGCTGAGTACTTTAAACTCTTTCCGGAACTTGAGGATAGAGAGATTGAAGAACTGAAAACACCGGAAGGGGTGATTATACCGAAGAAGAGACTCCACACATGGAGCTTTGCGACTCCTGATGGGAAAGCTCATTTCAAAGCAGTGGAATATATATTACCATGGGAAACTCCAGATGACGAATATCCTTTTATTCTTGTGACAATGAGAACCATGAACAGCTATAACACTGGAGAAATGAGTTTAAGAAGCCCTTCTCTGGCAAAACTGATGAAGGCGCCCATGGCGGAAATCAGTAAGGAGGATGCAAAAAGGCTTGGGATTCGTGACGGTGAGCTTATTATTATAGAAACCAGAAGGGGCAGGATAAGAATAAAGGCGAAGATAGGGGATATTAAAAGTGGTGTTGTAGCTGTACCTTTCCATTCCAAGGTGAACAGAATAACAAGTGATGCTTTAAATAAAGCAGGAACTCCGGAGCTTAAATTCTCCGCATGCAAAGTTTATAAAGCCTAACTCTCTCTAACTGCATCATCTTCAAACTTTCTTACCTCTTCCTCTGTACCTACCCAGACCACTATTACCGGTTCAACTGTTATCATGCCGTCCTTTATCATTGGTTTTATTTTGCAGATTGCCTCCTCTATTTTGTATCCCCTATCAACAGCTTCTATTACTATGGGCAAATCGGTTGACAGTCTCAGCACGTCGGCAGAATGCATTTTGCTTTTCTTGCCAAATCCCAGAATCCCTCTGTATACAGTTGCTCCAGCAATTCCCATCTCTCTTAACCTCTCCACTATTGCTTTGTAGAGAGGTTTACCTTTGTAGGAATCATTTTCCCCGATGTATATCTTCAATCTAAGCGTGTTCCAGTGCTCTACCTCGACCAATTCATTCACCTCCTTGCGAGCATAAATCCCAAAAATACCAAGAGGAGCGTGAGAGATACGTTTGAAAAGACATTCAAAGATGCCTTTAAGTATTCTCCTTCTCTCAGAAGAACAAACGTTTCATATGAAAATGTGGAAAATGTACTCAGAGACCCGCAAAACCCAATTCCAAAAAACACCCTTGTCTTGGGTGAAATATCATAACCAAAGAACATAAGCCCTGAAATATAGCCGAGCAGAAAACTTGCTATACTGTTCACGATTAGTGTTCCTACTGGAAAATCTCTGTATACTGGCAGAAGTCCAGAGATGTAAAATCGAGCAAGTGCTCCCAATGCTCCCCCAAGGGCAATCTGAAGCACAAATTTGCTGCTCATTTTCTTCTACCCGGCCTAAGGTAGTAATCAATTATCTTTTCCACCTCTCTGCTCATCCCCTTTCCTCCGAGAGCAATATTCTCTGATGAATATCCGAGTATCTTTATTGCCAAGGCTCTGTTGGCTGTGTATACCTCATAGAGCTTGTAATTTAATGATGACATCTGTTTGGTCAGTTCTAACAATTCCAGCTGGACTTCATTTGTTGCTTCTCTCTTTTCGTAGCTTTTCATTTTCCTCCCTCAGCCTCTCAAGTTCCCTCAGCAGTATCTCCTGATCTTTTAAAGCTTTTTCATACCTCTCTTTCATCAGAGCAAGTTCCCGTTTAAGTTGCTTGATAAGCTCGCCTGGGGTTTCATCCATTTCATTCACCTTCAAAGCTCAAATAGTAGTGTATGAGCTTTTCTATATCCCCGTATTCTTTCTCCTCTTTCCCAAGCATCTCTCTCAGCCTCTTGTTCTCGGCTATCATACCTGAAAGCTGAATTGCGAGGTTCCTATTGTCCAGGGCTATACCATATGAGGAGAACTTTAAAGGTGACCATTTCCCTTCAAGCTCATAGAGTCTTTCTTCCAGTTCCTTAACTTCTTTTCTTAAAGCTTCCACGTCTTCTCCCGGATCGTAATCTAAGAATTCTCCCAAAAGAATAATTTTAATGCCTTCCTCAACTCTAAAACCATGTCTCATGCATATCTCCTTTATCTGGTTAAACATCTCATCCTCGATGTGAAAGGTGACCTTTCTCCACCCGACTTCAGGTTTTACCACGATTTTCATCTCTCTTCATCTCTCTTCTCAGTTCTCTGTTTTCGATGCTGAGCTTTAATCTAAACTCCTTCATTTTTTCTTTATCTTTCTTCGCTTTTTCGCTGAATTTGAGGAGCATTTGATAATGCTCTTCCATCTCCTTGAGCTTTTCTTCAAGCCTCCTGCGCTTCTCAAGCAGGTAGTTGATCTCAAGTATTTGGAGCGTTTTTTCGAGTTTTTCAAGCTCATAGAATCTTCTTTTTATCTCTTTTTTCTCCTTTCTAATTTTCTGAAATTCGTCGTTGGTGACTCTAATCTCTATTTCCAAGCAGAACACCTCTGAGAATTGAATGCTGCTTCTGCCTCTTCACAAAATTTATCTGCAAGGGGAGCCCCTTAAGACTTTCAATTGCCTTGGGAACTGATGATGCTTCCTGTTCGGTTGGTGCCTTGGTTGCCCTGTAATCAAACTTCTCAATGAACAGGTGCATTAGGGTTTTTATTTTTTCCAGCTTTCCAATTTGAACTTTCTTAAGTTCTTCTGCAAGCTCTGGGTTTTTTCTTCTAAGCTTAACTTCAATTTCTTCGAAGTGTTTCTTGCATAGGATTGCCTCAGAGTTCCTGTAGTCTTCAATCAGCTTATCCATTCTATCCACTGTTGCCTCTACTGTATGCTTTTCTTTGACTTCTGTGAGTTCGCAGAGGTAGCATTTTCCATCTTCAATTTTCTTTTCATCCTTCAGTGCATTGAGATAAATTGAAAGCATGTGTTCGTAAATTATTGCAACTCCAAGCCCACCATAGAGGGGATTGGAGTATGCAATGTCTTTAAGCTTCCATGCATGATATGGACATAATCCCAGACTCTCCGAGAACTTTTCTCGGACACTGGGACTGTTGATATGTTCGTAGAGTATATGCCCGATTACCTCTCTCTCGTACTTTTCAACGATTCTGCAAATAGGACATCCAGTTCCTTGAAATGCTTCCCTGAGATATATTCCAATCAGATCCATAGCCATTCCTCAGAAGCTGAGCAGATCATTTAGGGCTCTCAAAGCTCTGTACGTGTTCTGGAAGTTTGAAATTCCAAGCTCAAGGGATCGTCTGAATCCACCATTGGGATTCTGCAGTGCTCTGATGAATCTTATGTGCTCCTTTATGTATCTTGGCTTTCTTCCAAGGAGCTTCAATGCTCTTATGGCATAAAACGTTGGTTCGAGGTATGGAGGCAGGGACATTGGGACTTCTGTGAATCCTCCGTAAACTTCACATTCTTCAAAAAACCTTGTTTTTGGTACTGGATATCCAAGAACATTGAGGGAATATATGGCTTGATACGTCATTGTGACAGTTGGCTGGTTCACTCCGTAGCCGTTTCCTTTTCTAAAACCTTCTATGAAATCCCTAATCTTTTCTTTCATATCATCTGTGATTTTATAGTTCAGCAGTGAAACAAGCCTCATGACCCAATAGGTTGATTCTAATGGAGTTGCTGCTCCAAATTCCTCACTTCCACCTAACCCAACGGAGAACTGTCCCTTCAAGGGATTGTATTTCGCAAATATGTATTCAAGCTTTTCTCTCGCCAAATCTTCAGCGCCAAGAATTGCGAGTGCTTCGCCGGCCATTGCTAAAGCAACTGTAGCCCTGTGCGGCTGAGCAGAGCTATTTAAAAATTCAATTGTTTTTTCTTTCTCTGGAATTTCAAGATTGAGCAGGTCATAGATTTTAACGGCATAGTATGTGTCATTTATATTTGTCTCGTTCAGCATTGAGACGAAGCAGTAACCGCCATCTTCATGACGCCTCTTTGAGATGTAGTTTATAACAGCATTCAAATTCACATATCTCGCAAGTTCATTAAGCTTCGAGCCCATTCTACCGCCTCCTTCCATTTTTATGAGCATGAATGGGTAGAACAGGCGTCATCAGCCCTTAACGGGCGGTTCGGGCTCGAAGCCCGGGCGGACGCCATCGCCCGACTAAACGTGAGAAAGAAAACATTTAAAGATTTTGGTTCATTGTTTTAATTAAAGCCTTTGCAGGTGAAATCATGAAAACCGTGTGGTTCGTGTACATAGGCAACAATTCGTACAGAGATGTCGTTTTTTATGCATACACCGATGTTAATAAATACTTAGCTGAGAATAACATCCCCATTAGGCTAATCTTCCATCATCCTCGAGTTAGGGCTGGGGAGAACGCAGAGAACATGCCAGAAAAGGATATCATTCTTGAATCCAAACCTGGTTTCACAATAACCATTAACACAGGAAAGGGGAAGGTGGTGGCATATCCCCTTGAGGGGATCCTTGATGTCCTCTACGGGTGGCTGGTCAAAACCCGTCATGAAGTTCAGGAGATTTATGAGATGCACCAAATAGAGCCTGACGATGAGATACCAGACACCGTTATAGGGGTTGTCAGCTTTCCGCTTGTTACAAGGAATCCCTATCTCGATTTCTACGAGAAGTTCCTTGGGATCCAAAAAAAGGTTTCTGGTCTGAATATTATAGCTGTCTCTGTGAGCCCGTTTTATCATCCAAACAAGCTCAAGTTCTCAAACAGGATTTTTAAGGCAATTCTTCATGAGCTCGGTCATGCTTTTGGGTTGGATCACTGTTCTGAAAACTGTGTGATGAATCCCCCCTCAACCATTGAGGAGTGGGATTCAAGGGTTCCCGATTTTTGTCCCAAATGCTTTCTGGAGCTGAAGAGAAATGTTGAATGGAAAGAGAATAAGCGTGATAATACCAGCTTACAACGAGGAGAAGAGGATAGGGAAAGTTCTTCAAAGGATGCCTGACTTCATCGATGAGATCATCGTGGTGGATGATGGGAGTGAAGATAGAACAAGTGAAGTGGCGAGAGAGCTTGGGGCAGAGGTCATTAGACTTGAGCAGAATCAAGGGAAAGGTAGAGCCATGAGTGAAGGCATTAAAAAGGCTAATGGAGATATAATCGTTTTCATTGATGCCGATGGGCAGCACAAGCCCGAGGAGATCATAAAACTTGTGGAACCCATTCTCAATGGTGAGGCGGATTTTGTCATAGGCTCCCGCTTAATAAAAGCTCAGGGAGAGAGGCCGCTGATAAGAAAGATAAGCAACTTCATAACGACTTCTCTCATTCGTTTAAAGCTTGGGATAAACGTTAGAGATACTCAGAGCGGATTTAGGGCAATCAGAAGGGAATTTTTGCCCGAGATTGAAAGCAAGAGGTATGAGGTTGAGACTGAGGTTTTGATAAAGGCTGTAAAGAAGGGTGCGAGGGTGAAGGAAGTTCCGGTTTCGATGATCTATGGCATTGAGACAGGTCATTTTAGGCTGGAGGATATTTTACGATTCTTGCATTCTTTAGTGAAGTACTGAAAGCCCTCTGTTGGTTTTTGCCCAATTATTCAATGAAGTTTTAAAATCTTAAACCAGTCCTTAGAAAAAACTTATATACAATAGTCCACATAATTATTCTTTGAGTTCCTGTCTTTTGCTGTGGTGATTGGATGAGGTTCCTAATAAGACTCCGAAATGAGAATTTGGAATTTAAAGTGCCGTACAACCATCTCTACTACCTGCAGGGTTTGGTATATAGGAGAATCCAAAGGGTAAATCCAGAGCTGAGCCTGTCCCTGCACAGGCCAAAAGTTCCAAAGCTGTTTACCTTTTCGCTCTTCATGACAAAAGAGCGGCATAGGATGAGCGGCAACAATAAATACTTCATCGGCAGAAAGGAGGCTTTCTTTTACTTCTCTACAGCTGTTCCGGAAATAGCTGAGGCTTTCATAGGCGGTCTTTTGCAGGAGCCGGAGGTAAAGCTCTGGGGAGAGAGGTTCTACGTTGAGACAGTTAAGGCTTTGCCGGAGCCGATTTCGTTCAGCGGGAAGATATATTCAACGCTCTCTCCAATAGCAGTAACTACCGTGAAAATGCAGTTTGGAAAGCCGAGGCATTACGACTTGGGACCAGATGAGCCAGAGTTCTATGAGAATCTAAAAGAGAACCTCAAGCAGAAGTACCTCTTGATCTATGGCAAAAAGCCCCCAGAGGATTTTGAGATTGAAGTGCTGAGTGCAAAGCCCAAGCGCTTCGAGGTTAAGCCCGGTATTTTCCAGAGGGCTTGGCATCTTATATTTAGGGCATATGGAGATGATGAATTAATTAGAGCTGGATATCTTGCTGGCTTCGGGGAGAAAAACTCTCTCGGCTTTGGGATGGTGAAGGTTGATGAGTGAAATAGAAAGAAGGTTTAGGCAGGTAACAGGCTTTACTCCATATGATTTCCAAAAGGAAGCTATTGAATACCTCTTGGATGGCTACTCTTTAATAGTTAGAGCACCGACAGGGGCAGGAAAAAGTGAAATGGTGCTAATTCCCTTTATCTCTGAATTAAACGAAAGTTTGCCTTCCCAGCTTATATACTCCTTGCCAAATAGGACTCTTGTTGAAAGTTTAGGCAATAGGGCTAAACGCTATGCATCCTTCAAAAAGCTTAGAGTTGCTGTTCACCATGGAAAGAGAGTTGAAAGCAGGCTTTTTGAGGAGGACATAATTATTACAACAATTGACCAAACGGCAGGAGCTTATTTAAGCGTGCCCTTAAGCATGCCAAAAAAGTGGGGAAATATCTTTGTTGGTGGTGTTGCATCTTCAATGCTAGTGTTTGATGAAGTTCACACGTTGCATCCAGAAAAAGGACTGTTGACATCGGTAGCAATGAGCATTGAGAGTTCAAAGCTTGGATTTCCATTTGTCATGATGTCTGCTACACTCCCAGAGAGCTTTATGGAAAAAGTAAAGAAGATGGCAGAGAAGAAAGGAGGAAAAGTAAACATAATTAGTGTGGATGATGAAAATGAAATTGCATCAAGAAAAGCTCGAAAGATCTATTTAGACACTAGTCCTCTTTACTCTAAGACTTCATTAACTGCTGAAGAAGTTTTAAAACATTTAGAAGATTCTAAGAACCTTTTAATTGTTGTTAACACCGTCAGTAAAGCTCAAAAGCTTTATTTGGATCTTAAAGATAAGATAGATGTTCCGTTATTACTACTCCATTCACGGTTTCTTGAAGAAGATAGGCAAGCTAAAGAGAGAACAGTTTTAGAAATTTTTGGAAAGAAACAAAGGGAAGGAATCTTAATTACCACGCAAGTAATTGAAGTGGGCATGGATATCTCCTCTTCAAAACTTTTGACAGAAATTTCTCCTATTGATTCTCTTATCCAAAGGGCGGGAAGGGTTGCAAGATGGGGCGGTGAAGGAGAAGTTATAGTTTATGACGTTGAGAAGAAACCAGGAAAACCTTATGCTCCTTACTCTGAAGAGCTTGTTGAACCAACTATCCAAGCTCTCAAAGGCGTTGAGCTTTTGAATTGGCAAGCTGAAGTAATGCTGGTTGATAAAGTTCTCTCTAAACCTTTTGAGAATTATCTTGATCCATATAAATTCTATGAGCGGTTAGGAGGTTTGGTTAGGGCTGTTTACGAAGGAAAGCGGGCATATGTTGAAGAAAATGTTAGAGAAGCTTATTCAGTTGAGATAGCACTATATGAAAACGTTGAAGAACTTAAGGGTGAACCAGAGAAAGCATTTGCCCTTAAGCGGTTAAGAGTTGACTTTAGAGTTTTGGCTGGTAAGTTCAACTACCTACAGGAGATTGGTGCCAAAATTTACCGTGTGGAGGAAAATCCACTCATCGACGAATACGAGAGCAAGTATGAGCTCGTGGAAGTTCAAAGCAAAGAGGATATCATGCCATTTGAGTTTTACATAATTTCCGGAATAAGTTACTCTCCAGAGGTTGGTCTGCTATTTGACAAAAGTGGTGAGATTAAGAGCTTTGAATTTGAAGAAAAGGAACATCTGTTTAAGCTTGAGCTAAAAGAATTAAGGAGAGAAACATGGGTTGAGCATTCACTAAAAACACTTGACTTTTTGAGAACGTACATGCTACCGAGATATGCTTATCCCATCAAAACCTTTGCCAAATATTTTGGTATCTCCAAGAAGGACTTAATTAGTTGGATTGAGCTTAGTGTGGCTTTGCATGATCTTGGAAAGCTCAATTATTACTGGCAAAAAGCGGCAGGATGGCAAAAAGGAGAAGAGCCAATAGCTCACGGCTTTGAAAGGATTAAAAAGTTGCCACCTCATGCAACTGTGTCTGCCAAAGCTTTAGAACCATATTTAATGGAACAATTTGATGAAGAAGGGCTTTTCAAAGCCTTCTACTTAGCAATAGCTCATCATCATTCACCATGGTCATCTAAATATCAAAAGTTCAAGCTTATTGAGGATGCACAGGAGTATATATTCTCCATATATCCAATTCCAGACGACTTGATATTGAGAAAAAGCCCCTCAGGAAGTTTTCCTTTCAAATTGAATATTGACGATGAGAATGAGTATTATCGTCTATATGGGCTAGTTTCTAAGCTTTTGCGTATCTCAGATAGGCTTGCAACGGGTGGTGAGTCATATGAATCGATATTTAGTTCCTAAACAAGGATGGCAGTTTTTGGATTTGGCAAAGGCTTATGGAGTTGGTATTATAATCTATGCTCTCTCTGGAGATGCAGAAATTTCTGATGCTGGAGCGTATTACGAAGTTAGAACACAAAAAGAGTTAGATTTTTCAAGAATACCCAAAATACAGGAATACATTGGAGATGATCTTGAAGAATGGGGTTATGTCCTTGCCACTCTCAACAAAGCAAAAGTAGAAAAGCTAAAGCAAGAGATAAGAAAATTTTTCAGCGATGAAAACAACGTGAAGAAACTCCTTAGTGGGCATCTTGGAGGAAAGTCTGTAACTCTCCCACAATCGCTTGAACTTGCCGCAAGTAAAGGCATTAGGAAAGCCGTTCTAAGTTCGTATTCGGAAGACCAAGTGAAAATTCTGCAAGATGAGTTTTATCTTGCAGTGCTTGGAGCCATAAACGTTTCACTGTGGAAATATTCCAAAGAATACTGGGTAGCCGTTTATCCATTGCCATCTAATACAAAGATTAGGCACATTTATACCATTAGATCAAAGCTGAAGGATTCTGTAAAGGGATTTCATAGAGCAGGTTATTTTGCAACAGTTGCATATATAGCAACAAGGCTGGTTAAGGAAGAAAAAGCTCTCAGTAATGGGAGAAAGTTTTCACCCAAAATCGGCGGGCTCTTATATGGAGTCATGATGAAAACGGGTAATCAACCAAAACCATTCACATCTGGACTGTTTCCACTTGATCTTCTCCATACCATAGTTGTCTCCAACGAAGATGCACTCGATATGTGGTTGAAGATATTTGAATTCACATCATTCAAGAAAGGTTACGAAGATTTAGCTCTGTCCTTAGCAAAATTCATAGCAGAACCAACTTTAGATAACTACTACTCTTATGCAAGACTTCACTTGAGGAACGAGCTCAAAAAAGAAGGTTTAAAATTTGGAGTTTATGATGCGGATTCCCTTTTGGAGGTGTTGAAGAATGTCGAAGTTAGCTGAGCTTTTTGAAAACGAAGCTATAAAGGACTTTGGAAAAGCCCTTAGGAGGGCGCTGAGAATAGGAGAGGACTATTCCTCTTTGGTAGAACTCGAATATGTTGAAAGCAAGGAGCAGTTTGTAGAGGCAATAAAACGCTTTTTGAGGAGATATGAGACATTAGCCAAGAAAGGCTACAAGGGTAAGCCATTGACCAGACCAAAAGAAACAAGCTTAGTTGAGCTGATGAGGCTTGTTGATGAATATGGAGTAAAGCTTGTTCGTTCTGCCTTAATTAGCTATACTCTTGTGAAAGGAGGTGAAGAAAATGAGTGAAAAAGTTTTTGAAATTGCAATTTTAGGAAGAGCCCTTTGGGAGCTCCACAGCTTGAACAACGAGGGCAATGTTGGAAACGTTGTTGAGCCAAGAAGCGTTAAGATAATTGACCCAAACACTGGGGAAGCTGTAACAACTGATGGAATTTCCGGAGAAATGTTGAAGCACATTCATTCAGAGTTTATGTGGCTCCTCGATGATAAGGAATATCTCTGCGAAGCCTGTAAAGTTCTACATCCTGAAAGGTTCAATCATGTAGTAAACAAAAATAAAAGCAAATTTAAATCACCTAAACAAGTAATTGAAGAGGCTGTGAAGACTTGTGATATCTGTGATGTCCATGGATTTATGGTTGAGAAGCCAACAGTTTCAAGGAAATCAACTGTTGAATTTGGATGGGCATTAGGAATTCCAGAGGTTTATAGGGACATACATCTTCATGCAAGACATGCACCCGGAGAAAAGGGTAAAAGACAAGAAACTGAAGAAGGGGAAAGGGAAGGAGGTACTCAGATGATATATCACAGACCTACAAGAACTGGAAAATATGCAATTGTTACAGTCTTCCAGCCATGGCGCATTGGTTTGAATGAGGCAAGACAAGATGTTTATTCCTACGATGGAAAACGTAGGAAAGAGCGCTATCAACTTGCATTAAAAGCTTATCAGCTAATGTTTGCAAGACCTGAGGGAGCAATGACAACAACAAGGCTTCCACATGTAGTTGATTTTGAGGGTGTAATAGTTCATTCCACAAAACCTGTTCCAGTCCCAGTAATTTCTCCGTTGAAGGAAGACTACAAAGCGGAAATAAAGAAGATAGCTGAGACAATTGAAGAGATTGAAGTTCTTGAGTTTAAAGGAGTGGCCGATTTCGTGGAGAAGATTGGCACGCTGTTGAGCAAAGAACCCTACGAGATGAACTTTGGGGGAGAGAAATGAAATGGTTGAGGCTTAGGATTCACTTTCCTTCATTTTATTCCTATAGGATCCCAGACTACTCATCCCAGTATGCATTAGCTCTGCCTCTAATCGCACCGTCCACAATAAAGTTGGCTCTCGTTGCAACGGCAATTAGAATAAGCGGTAAAGTTAGCGAAGGGAAGAGAATCTTTGAGTATGTAAAAGATGCAAAAGTTGGGATTAAACTTCCTAAGATCATTGTAGTAAATAGTGTCTTTATCAAGAGACTAAAAAAGAGAAAAGATCAACCAGGGTTCCAATCAAGCTTTGGAGTTAGGGAATACGTTCATTTCAGTGGGGACTTAGAAATCTATTTAGGATTCAGCAAAATTGGGATTCCAAAGGAATTGATAATCTATGCACAGAGCATCAGATATCTCGGAACAAGTGATTCACTCGTCTATGTAAAGAGCGTAGAGTGGGTAGATAAAGAACCAGCTGATGCTATTTTCCCTTCAGAACTCTCAAAGCTTCCTGAAGGGGCAATTATTTACCCGGTAAAGGACTTTGCAAAGAAAGTTACATTTGAGCAGATTAACCCATACTCATCTAAAAAAGCTGGAAGACCTTATGAGATCAAATACTATCCCATACTCCTCTCAAAACGTCCAAGAGAGGGCAAGAACTGGAAGCTCTTCGTGCTTTCTTAGTTTTTAGTTTTTGTTGTTCTTTACAGTAGAGGCTGTATCAAAAATTACACCTCAAACTGTTACACCTTCAAGTGTAGTGGAGGTTGCACTATGACAGATACCTACCCCGAAACCCACCTCATCATCCGCGGCACAGAAATTAACTACCTCTTCATCTGCCCAACTAAACTTTGGTATTTTGCAAAAGGCATCACCATGGAGCAGGAAAGTGAATACGTTGATCTGGGCAAATTCCTCCACGAGAAGAGCTACTTCGGAGAAGAAAAAGATGTCAAAATAGGAATGATAAGCATTGACTTCATCAAGAAGGGCGATATCATTGAAGTCCACGAAGTCAAAAAGGGCAAATCGATGGAGAAAGCCCACGAGATGCAGGCATTGTATTATCTCTACTACCTCAAAAAGCTCGGCATAAATGCGAAAGCTATTCTGAATTATCCAAAGCTCAGGGAAACGAAGGAGATAACCTTAGAGGGCAGGGAAAAGGAAGTGGAAAAAGCTATAGGGGAAGTTGAGCAGATAAAATCCCTCTCAGTTCCACCAAAGCCTGTGAAAACAAAGAAGTGCAAAAAGTGTGCGTATTATGAGCTCTGCTGGGTTTGAGGTGATATTATGAGAAAGAAACCCCTCACCCTATTCTCGGACGGAACCCTTTACCGGAAAGAGAATACCCTCTACTTTGAGAATGCCCAGGGAAAAAAGCCCTTAGCAATTGAAGGCATCTACGACATCTATATCTATGGAAAAGTTACCATAACATCTCAGGCTCTCCACTTTTTGGCTCAGAAAGGCATAGCAGTGCACTTTTTCAACCACTACGGCTATTATGACGGCTCATTCTATCCAAGGGAAAGCCTTCACTCTGGAGATCTGGTAATAAAGCAGGCTGAGCACTATCTTGATAGAGAAAAGCGCCTAAGGCTGGCTAAGCTATTTGTAAAGGGCGCTGCAAAAAACATGGAGCGGAACTTAAAGCGCTGGGGAGTTAATACTTCATTTGGTGAGCTCTTGGAGGAGCTTGATGATGCAAGGAAGATAACCGACATCATGAACATTGAGGCGAGAATTAGGCAAGAATACTATGCTTTATGGGATGAAACTTTACCAGATGGCTTTAAGATTGTGAAGAGAACGAGAAGACCTCCGCAGAATGAAATGAATGCCCTGATAAGCTTCCTGAACTCAAGACTGTATCCCGCAATAATCAGCGAACTTTACAACACCCAGCTGACACCGACGATAAGCTATCTGCACGAGCCGAGTGAAAGAAGGTTTTCTCTTGCTTTAGATCTGAGTGAGATTTTCAAGCCAATAATAGCTGACCGCATAGCCAACCGCTTGGTGAAGCAAGGCATAATAAAGAAGGAACACTTTAGGGATGATTTAAACGGTGTTTTGCTCAATGACGAAGGAAAGAAAATTGTTCTTAAAGCGTTCAACGAAGAAATGAGGAAAAGCGTAAAGCATCCAAAGCTAAAGAGAAATGTGACCAAGCAGAGGCTGATCAGGCTTGAGGCGTACAAGCTGATAAAACATCTCATTGGAAGCCAAGAATATGAGCCGCTTGTGGCGTGGTTTTAGATGATGTCCTCCAATGGATTTTTCTCTACCCCCAAGCTTTCTCTTTTTGGCTTTGAGCGGAGCTTGTAAATCACCACTGAATCCTCATTCTCATCTATTAAATTAAGAATGCCTTCTCTTATTCGTTCAAACTCCGCTAAGGTAATTTCTCCCTCAAAAACGCTGTTTTGAACCCAATGCAAATACTGACGCAGGAACTTCTTGACCTTATTAACCCTCGAGACGTTAACATCGTAAACGATGACCACATACATGGCTCATCATAATGGATTTGCCTTTGTCCCATTTAATATTTTTGAAAATTTTTCGATCCTTGCTGGGGTTTTAGTTTTTGAAATTCTTTGGCTTTAGTTTGCTTTAATTTCAAAATGAGGGTTTGTGAGTGGTTTGGATGTTTTTAGTAATTGTTTGTTGTTAAATTACTTTGCGTTGCAAATTTTTGTTAAAATTGTAACGTTTTGAATGTACACATTTGGATTTAGGATCTTTGGGAGCTTCTTTGGTATGCTTTCCTCATGGAAATTTGACCATTTTAAAATTAAAGATCAGAGAGGTTAGATTTTTGGATTTCAAAGTGTGAGAAGGTTTTGGAAGTGCTACGGGCATTGTTGTGCATTGGCTGGAATCATAAAAGGAACCGCCAATTGGGGTAGTGGAGTGACATCAGTACGCTAATTAGAGGGTTATCTTGGCTTTGTTATTAACCCTTCGGCAAAAAGCTTTTATAATTCAAGAGTTCTTATACTCTTATTGGGGAAATAAGGCAAAATCCCGCCCTGTTCCAATAAGACTCCAAGAGAATTGAAAGTCATTAAGTATCTTATTGCCTCCTCAATCTCCTTTAAAGTGTTCCAATAAGACTCCAAGAGAATTGAAAGAAGCACAATTCTTAGAGCAGCAGAATAATGAGTACAGGTTCCAATAAGACTCCAAGAGAATTGAAAGGCTCAAGCAGGCATTAGAAGCCATCGGGATGAAGGTTTTGTGTTCCAATAAGACTCCAAGAGAATTGAAAGGCAGGCGAGAAATTCAAACTTTCGTGAGAAGCCTTTCGAGTTCCAATAAGACTCCAAGAGAATTGAAAGCATAGCCTTTGCATAAGAAATTCTTCCAGTCCTAAAATGTTCCAATAAGACTCCAAGAGAATTGAAAGATTCTTTGTTTGCAGCATCCCAAAACAGTTTGCGATGTTCCAATAAGACTCTAAATTGAAACCATTTCTTCTCTCGTTTTATTATGGAATTTGCTCTTAAGCTAAATGTTTATATTTTTGAAGTTGCACTTCATTTGGGATGAAAAATGCTGCCTGTTGGAAAAGTTCCGCCAGAGAAGCTTAGGGATGTAGTTTTCAAGCACTTGGGCGTTCGAGGAGAAAGAGTATTGATTAAGTCTGGCATTGGAATTGATGCTTCAGCAATTGATTTCGGTGATAGCGTTCTTGTTGCATCCACGGACCCAATAACAGGTGCAGAAAAGCATATAGGGTTTTATGCTGTCAATATAAATGCCAACGATGTCGCAACTTTTGGAGCAAAGCCGAAGTGGTTTTTAGTTTCCGTTCTTCTGCCCGAAAATGCTGATGAAAAACTTTTGAAAGAGATAATGTCCGATATTGATAAGAGTGCAAAAAGCCTTGATATCGCAGTAATTGGCGGACACACTGAAGTCACTCCCGGCTTAAAGAAGCCGATAGTTGTCGGCACAATGCTCGGAGAAGTGAAAAAAGAAAAGCTTGTACATGCTGGAAATGCAAAGCCGGGAGATGCTATAATACTAACAAAAGGAGCAGGAATTGAAGGAACAGCAATCATAGCAAGTGAGCGGGAGGATGAGCTGGTTGGAGTATTCGGAAAAGAGTTTGTTGAGAGAGCAAAAGCCTTTCTCTGGAAGATAAGTGTTGTGAAAGAGGCATTAATAGCGAACGAAATTGGAGTAAACGCAATGCACGACCCTACAGAGGGGGGCATTGCAAACGGACTGCACGAGATGGCAGATGCATCCGGGTTGGGCTTTGAGGTTCATTATGAAAGGATACCAATAGCAGAAGAAACGAGGAAAATCTGTGAGTACTTCAACTTGGATCCCCTATCGCTGATAAGCTCGGGGGCTCTTCTGATTGCAGCACCAAAGGAAAATGCAGATGAAATTGTCGCTGCTCTTAAGAAGGAGAACCTTGCTGCTTCAGTAATCGGAGAGTTTCTTGGAGATAAAAAGAAAAGGATAATCATAAGAGATGGAGCGGAAAAGGAGCTCAAGCAGCCTTTGAGTGACGAGCTTTGGAAGGTTGTGTAGGTTCTTTGCTCAATGTTTCTTTTTCCTGCTCTTTCCACTCTTCCAGCAGGGTTACGAGTAAACCTAAAGCCACTGGTCCAATTATAACTCCCTTTATTCCGAATGACATTATCCCACCAAAAATTCCCACCAATGCGACGACTGAGCTTACCTTTGCACCTTCAGCAACAAGCTTTGGCCTTATCGTTATATCTGGTATCGGAGAGATAAAGACTGCACCGTATACTGCAAATAACACACCAAGGGCTATATTACCGGTTTTAATCAAATATGCAGCTCCAATCGCCCAGAGTATCCAGCCCCCAATTACGGGCAAAAGCTCAAGCACTATGCACAGTATTCCCGCAGCTATCGCACCGCTGACGGTTGTTATCTCAAACAGAACAAACCCAACGGTCAGAAAGATTCCCTTGAGAACGCTGAGCATCAGCCAGGTTCTTAGGATGGCGTTGAGGGTTATCTTTGCCCTCTCAACAAGATGTATGCCAAGCTCCCTGTTTTCCCGCGGAAGCAGACGATAAACTTCCATTGCTAAGAACTCTGAATTTGTTAAGATAGCGTAAAACAGCGCAAGGAAAACTATCGCTTGCAGCAGGAATTTGGGAAGGGAAAACGTGTATCCAAGTAGAATATCCCCAAGCTTTTCTGGGATTGTTTTTGAAAGCGCGTGGAGACTTTCCCCTATTCCAAAAGGAAGGTTTACGCCAAGAAGCCAGTTGAAGAAGTCGCCTATATAAACATACAGATAGTTCAAAACATCCCTTAGCCATAGCGCCGCACCTATAAGCAGGACCCCAGCTAAGAGAGCCATCATTGCGGTAAGCATGACTGCGGACTTTTTATTTCCGAATTTTTGGGAGAGCCGCATATGAAACGGATGAAATATATATGCTATTGCAAGGCTGAAGATGATTGGGGAGATCAGCGGCTCAACTGTACGCCAGACTAAGAAGAGTATGATGAGGGAAATTCCAAGCCAGACAAGGCTTTCGGTTTTCATATCACCATCTCCCTATATATTTCAGTAGTAGCTCCCTCGCAGAGGGCTTGTTAAAGATGAAGAGACGATTTTTAATCCCGTCAAGCAGAAAGTTTTTCCCGAGTGCAAGAAGCCCACCTTTAAGCTTATAAATCTCTGCTTTTTCCAAGCTGATGTTCTCTTTTACTTCTCTTGGAGCTTCAATGTTCTCCAGAATTGCCTCAAGCTTATCCATAACTGCTCTGCTAACAAACTTGGGCTTGCCGAGCTTAAGCTCTTCCGGTTCAACTTCGCTGGCATCCATGTAAATGCCCCAAAACTCCTTTGCGCATTCGAATGGATAAACATACTCCTTTCCATAATCTGGAAGGTACAGCTCGTAAATAATTGCCAGCAAGATTTTTCTGGCATCACTTCCATAAAACTCTATCCTCAAATTGAACTTTCCATCGGCAAAGCCGTTCTCGAAAACCTCAAGCTTTTCCTCACACTGCATGAGCTCACCCCCTTATGTATGAGTAAACATAATTAGCAGGCATATAGAGGGATGAGCTCTCATAGATCCCAAAGTCCGTTTTTTGAGCGCTGTACAAAACAACCTTGGCACTCTTAACGTTCATGAGCTGTTCAAGAACTTTAATTGCATAATCTAAGTCCCCGGTGTCGTCCACTAAGATGCCTTTAACGTCTGTTGCAAACCACGTCTGACCTGTTGCATACTTCTTCGTCGTGTTCATGTCAAGATGCCTCCCTTCGCTTACCACTTGGAGGAAGTCCTGGAAGTAGGTGTCTATGATGTTTTTTATCATCTCCCTTTCTTCAGGTGTTAAGTCCCTCCACTCGGCTCCCATGTCCTTGTATTTTCCGGTTTTAAAGACATTAACCTTAATTCCATTCTGGGCGTAGTACTGCTCAAGGTCATAATGGACATAGAGAACTCCAATGCTTCCGACTTCTGCCAATGGATCAGCGATGATCTTATCGGCGGCACAGGCTATGAAGTACCCCCCTGAATCCGCATATCCACCGGTGTATGCAACAACTGGCTTGCTATAGCTGAGCTTTTTTAGCTCCTTGTAGATCACCCTTACTGGACCTACATAACCTCCCGGACTCTCGATCCATAGTAGAACTCCGCCTATGCTTTCATTTTCCTTTATCTGTCTGATTTTTGAAACCACATCCAGTGCCATGTTCTCATCTATCGGACCCATTATGGGAAGTATGGCTATTGTAGTATTTGCTTTAGCAGGCTGCTTCTCCCTCAGCTGCTCTTTGAGATACTCAACCTGCCTTTGGAGTTCTTCAATTTTAGCCTGCAATGCTGTTATATTGCCCACAGAAGTCTTGACGGTTATATTCGGCATTTCAACTTTAACTTCAGTCGTTCTGTTCACCACCAATGCCTTTTGAAGTTCGCTGTTTTGGGTGTAAAGGAGCACGTTGCTTACAATAGCCAATGCGAGAAGAAGGGTTAAAATGAACGTGAGATACTTCCAGACTTCCTCTTTATCCATACATATCACCTAACATTAAAGTTACGCTGGAAACTTTTAAATGTGGTGCCAAAGATTTTTATACAATCATAGGAAAACAAAGGCAGGTGTGAAAGATGGAAATTGGGGTCAGCATTTATCCTCACTTTGTGAACAAAGACAAGAGCTTGCCCTCAGTCTTAGCTGATGTGAAGATTAAGAAATACGATTTTGTTCAGATATTCCCGCATGCTCTGGGGCTAATAAAAAACGGAGAAGTCGTGGAGAGGAAGCTTCGCCCAGTTGAGGCTGCATTGAAAGGTGTGGGAATAAACTACATAGTGAGAATGCCTCTCTCCGTGAATCTAAGGGATCACATCTACTACTCAAGGCATTTTAAGGTCGCAAAGGCAGTTGTTGATGTTGCAATAAAGCTTGGAGCAAAGATAATAGTCATGCAAAGCGGAAAAACGGGCAGGCTTGACTTGGAGATTGAGGCGATACAGCAGCTTGCAGATATGGCGGGCAAGTTTGGCATTAAGATAGCACTCGAAAACACATTCAGCGTTAAAGACACGCTTTATGTTGTGGACAACGTTGATAGAGAGAATGTGGGCTTTGCACTTGATGTGGCACATGCGTTCTTAAGTGCTCAGGGGGATGAAAACAAGCTCCTTGAAGATGTCAAGCTCGGCACAGAAAAGACGATAATTCTTATGATCCATGATAATTTCGGAAAGCTTACACCTCAGGTTGAACCGGAGGATGCCCTCGCTTATGGAGTTGGTGATCTCCACCTCCTGCCCGGTGAAGGTAAGATACCATTCGGAAAGGTTCTCAAACTGTTCGGCGATGTTCCACTGCTGCTGAAGGTCAAGGATCCGGATAAGTTCGCAAAGCTGCCCGATAAGCAGACGCTGATCGAAATCCTGACAAGCATTTAAAGGTTTAACCTTTCCTTTACCACCTTTAAGAGCTCTCCAAAGGCTATTCCGATAACTTCCTTTTTCCTTGTGAAGTGGAGAACATCCTGGCTGAGGTTCTTTTTAATGATTTCTGCAGCTTCTTCAACTGTTATCTTCCCCTCAAGCCAAGCATAGGCTATTACAGCTTCTGCTATGTCACCTTTTCCATGTTTGTCAGTTCTTGGAGGTATTAAGTGAGAAAGCTTCGCCCTCTCAAGAGCTAAAGCCAGGGAAGAATTAGGAACCCTCCCAGCAGATGGATACCCCAAATACTCACTTAATGCTAAGGAGAATATGAAATTAACAAGAGAATCTCCAAACTTTGAGAGATTCTTGTCTGTGAAGTCCTTCGAATATTTCATATTTGGCATAAAAACCGCTCAAAACTTAAATTTTTTGGTCAAAACTTCAAGCTAAAATTTAAAGGATTTAGCCAAAAATAAGATTAATTGGACACAGAACTACTTCTTAACGGCTTTTTCCCAAGCTTCAAGGACTTCCTTGGCCCTGTCAAATATTTTCTGAGCCGCTTCTTCTAAGGCTTTTTCTGGAGTTATCTTTCCGTCAGTGACCACTCTAAACTTTGGCTTTCTTGCTGTGAGAATTGGATGCTCAATTGTGTATCCAGCGAATGTGACATGCTTGTTCTCATGAAGGACCTCATTAAGCAGGTTGGCAAATGTATGGTCTTCCCCAACGAGATAAAATTCCAGGACATTCTTTTCACGCTTTATAACTTCAATTTTCATCTTCCTCACCTGTTAAATGTTTTAACATTATCTCCATAGCCTGCTCTTTGTTCTTCACAAGTTCGTATTTAAACTTATCTTCTTTATATTCTGCCACTCCAACCTCAACCATTAGGTCGAGAACTTCCTCTGGATCAATGTCAAAGACAATAGCCAAAGGTAATGCAACTTCCCTTATTTGCCTCGTGGTCTGGAGTGAAATGTCTGCAAGGTATTCTCCAAGTTTTCTTGTTAGATTAACTATTTCGTTCCATGGCATTGAGGTCTCAAGCTCATTGTCCTTAAATTCAACGGTCTCACCGAGTAGCTCAAGGGTCTTTAAAAGTATTGGGGCTGAAATGCTAACACCTGCTTCTCGGAATATGTCATCCAGCACGTATCTGTAGAGACCACGCTTGTTTGCGTATAAGCGGGAGCGAACCCTCTTATGAATGTCCTTAATCTTGTAGATTGCGTCTCTGATTTCATCTTTAGTTCCTTGTATATTGATTTTTAGAGAATTGAGCTTTCCATGGACGTATATAAAAGCGGGTAGATTAAGCTTTTGAAGCTCCCTCATAAATTCCTCCTTCTCAACGTCGTCCCTTACATGGATAACAATTACCTTTTTAGCCTTCATTTCTTACACCTAAACCTTAATCTTTCTGTAGAATGCTGAAAGCTTTCTTGTTTCGATCCTTCCACACTTAGGACATATGAGCTGATTTCCCCTCCTCACGAGGGGAGTCTTACAGTTTGAACACAGTGCAAAAACAACACCCAAGTCCGGTGCTCTTGTTGTCAGCTGAATTGGGCTTTTTTCATCAGTCAAAACCCTCGCCCTCACTATGTCTCCTATTTTAAATTCTTTGCTCATATCCTCAACAAAGCCTTCTTTTACTTGGGAAATGTGGATACCAGCGAGCTTTGATGTTGCTATTTCCCTATAATCCTCCCTTCCTTCTATTCTGAGAAGCTGAACAATTGCTGCTTGAGGTTTTACCTCGATTACTTTTGCAATAACAATCTGTCCAACTTTTGGAATTGGAGGGGTGTCTGTAACTGGAACAACACTTATCTCCATTTTTTCTTGGTTTATTTTAACCTTTCCAGCTCTTGTTGAATAGAGCTCCCCATTTTCTTCAATAACACCATCTCCAGGGAGGAACTCCTCAATAACTCCCAGATAATCCCCTGGAAGAACAAAATCACCGTTTTTCACTGATTTTTTCTTCCTATTTTCAACATCCATCCCTCACACCCCAGTGAATTTTAACAATCTGGTCTTTTAAGCTTATGGGCACAGCATATACTTTATAAAGAATCCTTAGAAATTATTTTAGTAAGTTCATCAAAAGGCTTGGATGGTGATAAAGATGAGGATGCTTCTAATTCACAGCGATTATCTTGAGTATGAAGTTAAAGACAAGGCTTTGAAAAAACCTGAGGAGATAAGTGAAGAGCAAAAGAAAGGAAGGCTCGATGAGGTTCTCGCTGTTTTTGTAAGTGTCGAGAAGGTTGACGAACAAAATCCTGAAGAAGTTGTCGAGAAGGCTGTTGCTGAGATTAAAGACGTTGCCTCTCAAGTCAAAGCCCAAAACATATTTGTCTATCCATTTGCTCATTTAAGCAGTGAGTTAGCTTCACCAGATGCTGCTCTTAAAATCCTTAAGGCAGTTGAGGAGAAGCTCAAGGAGGAGGGCTTCAACGTTAAGAGGGCACCATTTGGATATTACAAGGCATTTAAGCTTTCATGTAAGGGCCACCCATTGGCAGAGCTTTCAAGGACGATAGTTCCGGGAGAAGTTAAGAAAGAGGAAGAGGTTCCAGAGGCTCTAAAGAAAGAAGAAGAGCTTGTCAGCTACTGGTACATTCTCACACCAGAGGGGGAGCTTGTTGAAGTTGACAAGTTTGACTTCACTGGACATGAGAACCTCAGGAAGTTTGCGAACTATGAGATAAGCAAGAGCAGAATAGCTGAGAAGGAGCCGCCTCATGTTAAGATAATGCTTGAGCAGGAGTTGGTTGATTACGAGCCAGGAAGCGATCCAGGAAACTTGAGGTACTATCCAAAGGGAAGGCTCATCAAGTCACTACTTGAGCAGTATGTTACGGAGAAGGTTATAGAGTATGGTGCCATGGAAGTTGAGACGCCAATAATGTATGACTTTGAACACCCAGCTCTTGAAAAGTATCTGAACAGGTTCCCAGCGAGACAGTACATTGTTAAAAGTGGAGATAAGAAGTACTTCCTCAGATTTGCCGCTTGCTTTGGTCAGTTCCTCATAAAGAAAGATGCAACAATAAGCTACAAGCACTTGCCGCTGAGAATGTACGAGCTCACGAGGTATTCATTCAGAAGAGAGAAGAGAGGTGAGCTGAGCGGTCTCAGGAGACTCAGGGCATTTACGATGCCAGATATGCACACGGTTGCTAAAGACTTAAAGCAGGCAATGGAGGAGTTTAAGAAGCAGTATAAGTTAAGCATGGAAGTCCTCAAGGGCGTTGGACTTACACCTGATGACTATGAGGTTGCGATAAGATTCACGGAAGACTTCTGGAATGAGAACAAGGATTTCGTAGTTGAGTTAGTGAAAATTATTGGAAAGCCGGTTCTAATTGAGATGTGGAAGCAGAGGTTCTTCTACTTCATTCTCAAGTTCGAGTTCAACTTCGTTGATAACTTAGACAAGGCTGCCGCTCTTTCGACGGTGCAGATAGATGTTGAGAACGCGGAAAGATTTGGAATCACGTACTACGACGAAGACGGAAAAGAAAAGCATCCGCTCATACTACACTGCTCACCAAGCGGTGCAATTGAGAGGGTGATGTATGCGATACTTGAAAAGCAGGCAAAGCTTAGAAACCAAGGGAAGAAGCCAATGTACCCACTCTGGCTCAGTCCAATTCAGGTTAGGGTTATTCCAGTTAATGAGGACTATCTCGACTACGCCCTCTACATTGCAGGAAAGCTTGAGGGTGCAAGGATCAGAGTTGATGTTGACGACACAAGCGATAGATTGACAAAGAAGATTAGAAAGGCGGAGAAGGAATGGATTCCATATATTATTGTAGTTGGTGAGAACGAGAAGAGACAAGGTATAATAACTGTTAGAAAGAGAGAGGACGGCAAGCAGTATGAGATGCAGCTTGAGGACTTAATAAAGGAAATAAAGCAGAGAACAGAGGGCTTCCCATACAAGCCAAGACCTCTGCCGTTACTGCTTTCCCAGAGGCCCAAATTCAGGGGTTAATTTCTTTACCCTTAATCTTTCTGCTTTTTTGCCTTTTGTTGTCCACATAGTATATGTTGATGGGGCAAACTCCTCAAGTGGAGATTTCACCAAATGGAGCCTTTCCTCAAGACCCTCATCACCTATCTTTGAAGAGGCAACTATTACATATTCACTTATGCTTGTTATCCAAGCAACAAAGCGCTGGGACACAACATCTTTGTTCAAGGGGAGAACGAGTACGGAATTTGGCATGAGTTTAGTTTTTACGGCAATTGTCTGATTCAGAAGTTTTAATGTCATGTGTTCACCAAGCATCAGTGCGGCTCCATCCAGTGTATACACAACTCTGAATGCCTTTCTGTCTCCAAGAAGTGGTTTTATTCTGTTTTCATAGATCATGTCTATTTTTGGATTTATGGTCTCTGGATCGACATAATTCAAATAAAACACGTTTTTAAGGTTAAAACGTGATCCGTACTTTGATCCAAATACATCTATTATAGCAGCATTACCCCTTTCAAGTTCTGCACTTAAATCCAAGCCGACGAATTCAGCAGCCCTAAACAGGTTTGGAAGGGGGAGATTGTAGTTTGATATTATGCCGAAACCTCCCTTATCAACCTCGTTTTTCAGCAGAGCAAAGCTTATCAGCCATGCCGAAGAGTAAGTGTCGTAGATTACTGAGACTATGGAGTTGGGCATTATCTCCTTCTTAAAGATTTCCTGAATTAGAATCTCGCCCTCTATGTTCATTTCTTTACCTCCGCAATTACGGCATGCTTTGAAACACTTTGTTACTAAAGCATTAGAATAGTTAACAGTAAGGCAATATAAAAATTTCGCTCTGCCTGAAGTAACAAAAAAGTTAAAACAAGTGTGAATTACTCTCAGGACTTAAAGCTCTCAAGGGTTTCTTTTATGAAATCCTTGGCTTCTTCGCTAAGCTTGTCCTCTTTCACTTCTTTACCGAATTTGTCATACACCTTACCGTCAATTATGCTTATCTCAAAGACCTCATACATCATCTCGTCCTTATCCTCAATCTTAATTCCGTGCTCCTTTAAGTGGCTTCTCACACTGTCAATATCAACATACTTGCCACATTTTTCACATTTATAGAACTGCCAGAACACAAAGTCCTGTCCAATTGTCATGTTGTTTTTCAGGTGTTCGATGAACCTGCCGCCAAGATATTCGTAAAAATCTTCCTGCATGAGCTTTCCATCTTGCTCCACAACCTTAAATCCTCTCCAGACTATGTGATCGTTTATATCCACAAGAGTGCCCCTAAGGAACTTTGATGTCATGATAAATGTGCCGTTGTGAATGTAAAACGTACCTTTGTTCGGTACAACCACTATGTCAAGCCCTTCTCCCTCTTTTACTTCACTGAGCTTTTCTGCTTCCTCTCTGCTGTTTGCCACTCTAATTCTGATCTTTAGATCACTTTTCTTGTGTCTTCCGATTATTTTGTCCCCACTTAAATCCCAGTGATAGTCATCAAGTGTTCTGATTCTGGAGTAAACTTTTCGAAGTCTTGAATCGAGCTCACTGTACTTCACATCCACCACCCAAAAAGGGAATCAGGCTTGGGATTAATAAGTCTTCCCGGAAAACTTTAAAAGGGTAATAGGGAGGGAGAGTTAAGACTACTTTCTCAATACCACGTCTCGGCTATCACATCGTGCTTGTGAATGCTCTCAAGGCTAACAACCCTGACATGTATTCTGCCCTTAAATCTCTGCTTTGCCTTGAAGATTATCTCTCTGGCAACATCCTCCACGAACTTTGGATTTTGGTACATCTTTTGAACGACAGCGTTCTCATCGACAGTTTTCAACAGCGTGTATGTTGGAGAACTGAAAGAGCTCTCAACAACTTCAACCATGTCCTCAAGAGCTATTTCTTCATCAAAGTCCGTCTGTATTTCAAGAGTTGCTATTGCTCTCTGAATGTGCGTTTTTCCTTGATTGTTTGCCATCGCATGGGGACAGGCTGTGTTCCCTATGACCGTAACCTTAAGTACTTTTTCGAGTTTACCTTTTGTTTCATCTTTTATGACCCCAACCTCAACATCATAAGCCTCAAGGCTTATCTTTTTACTTGCGGGGGTTTCCTTCCCAATAATTAGGTGCGTCTTTATCCAAACTTCAGCCCTCTTGTGTGGGTGTTTTTTCTCCAACCGCTTGATTATTGCAAGCTCAAGCTCCTCAAGGGACGAATGAACCCTGCTAACCTCCTCTTCCACGGCTTCGCTCATAGTTTCCGTTATGCTTTCCACGAGACGGCTCATGTGTATTCCCTTTTTCTCCTCAGGAACATCTATTGTTATCTCAAAGGTAGGTATGAAGGTGTAGAGCTTTCCTTTCCAGTTAATCTTTGCTACAGTTCTGAGATTAGTTATACCAACCCTGTGAAGCTTCTCTTTAATCTCCGGAACTTCCTCTTGGGTCTCAAAAATCTCACCCATTATTATCACCGCCAAGTTGAACTAAACAATCGGCTTTTTAACTCTATCTCAGAAATTTCATCAGGTTATCATAGCTTTTCTTTGCGATGTCTATGTCTTTGCTGCTGAGCCTTTTGGCGTATTTAGCCTTCTCAAATATTCTTGTAAGCGCGTGAAGATCCTCTAAATCCTCGAATATATCTCTCAGCTTTTCTTCATGCTCCCAGTGAGTCCAGCTCTTTTGATATGGATAACCTTTTAAAATAAGCCCCGCAACGACGTTCTTGTACATCTTTATTATCCTTTCTTCAGGTGTCCCTTCAATTGTGTCAAAGGTCATCTGAGGGTTGAATTTGTGGGGCTCCCCCATAATTATGATGCGTTTCTTCCGTCTTTTAACTGCAGTTAGAACAAGGAGAGCAGCTATGATAAGCGGAAGAGCATACGCATATAGGGGCAGAGGCTTGTAATAGATCATGACAGTCTGGTTAAGCCCAAAGCTCATGATCCATTTTGGATACCTTATAATGGGAGCTTCTCCTCGGGGCAAATATCGAGGTTTAGCTGTGAGGAGCAGATAAACGGCAACAACAATTGCAAATAGGGTGATAAACTCCGCAACGTTCCACCATTTGCTTTTCTTTCTTGGAAGCCTTTCACTGGAAATTCCGGTTTCAAAGAGAAATCTCAATGCTATGCCCATAGCTATGAAGAAAAAGAACCCCCATGCTAAGTATATCCACTCAATGTTAAAAGAGGAAGCTTTAGATCTGACAGTGTATTTGTGGAGCGACGAGAACAGTATGAGGAGGAGTAAAAATATAACCAAATAACCTACTGCACTTCCTCTTTTATTTCCTCCCCTGCGGGCAGACATTTGCAGCACCAGCTTCATCTGCCGTTAAGCATGTAGTAGACGGTTCTTAGTGGGATACCAAGCTCTCTACTTATCTCTTTTGGACTCTTTCCCTGAGTCATGAGCTCTCTGATCCTGAGGAGAACAGCTTCGTCATACTTTCTCGGCCTGCCTCTCGATTTTTTGATCGGTACTACCTCAATACCCATCTGCCTTAGTGCTCTTATAACTCTCTTTGAGACCTTTGGGTACAGGCTTGGGGGGCAGCCTATGAGTTTTACATTTGGAGCATTTTCCAGGATTCTCACAAGTATTTCTTTTGTAGGTCTCAGGTTTATATAAACCTCCCTCACATTCTCATTAAGGAGCTCGTCTATCTTTCTCAGCAACTCCTCGTTGTTTCTCGCGGTTATCTCAACCCTCACCCATCTCACCCCTGGAGAAGCTCCAAAAACCTCTTTGCTTTATCGCTCTTTGGCATAAACTTCTCAAACTTCTCTAAGTTAGTAAAGAGAGACTTATGAAGACCAGAAAGGACAAGCTTTCTGATAGCCTCAACAAGCCTATCCAAATCCAATTCGAGGAGCTCTGCAACTTTTTTCTCATCAAATGGGCTTACACCATACAGTATTGCCCCACCAAGCAGGTAGTTCGGTATGTTTGAGATCTCGCTTCTCTTTCCGCTGAGCATCTTTTCAATTTCGCACTTCTGAATTATCATCATGCTCCCGAATCCTGTCCGAAAACCCTTTTCTTTCATAAACGGCAGGTCAAAGACTGAATAATGACAGTCAATGCAGAGCTTTATGTCAGGATACAATCCAAGGCTTTCCCTCTCTTTTTCTGAAGTTAAAAAGTAATACCTGAAGAGGTCAAGCCCCAAAAGCTCTGGCCCCTTTTCAGGGTCGAATGCCGCATAAGCAAGAGCCAGATTATCAACAGTATAGTGGTTGTTGATAAGGACGCCTTTCGTTTTCACATAACTTAAAACCCTCCAGCGGAAGCGTTTTCCAAACCTTTTTCTGAGCTCACTTTCTATATCCGCATCCGTAGGAATATCAAGCCTTGTCTTTCTCAACCTGCCCTTATCCCAATACTCCACCTCAATTCTGAAGCTCTTCTTCCTTACAACCCCTTTTTCTCTCAGCTTTGATTTTATGAGCTTAAATGCCTCTCTAACTTCTACACTCTCCTGCCCAAGAAGCCTCAAAACATCTCCAGAATATGCTAAGTGAGGCAGCACATCAATTCTTCCGAGGGCCACTGGTTTTTTAACTGCCTTTATCTTTTTGATCTCTTCATGTTTCCTAATTGTTTTTGGGTCAATCTCCCGGTTTCCAAGGTAAAACGAATAGTTCGCTGAAATTAAAGCCAATGCCATTTTGTGTGCTACTATTGCACTTCTCAGCCTCTCAAGAGCCAGAATTCTGTTGTGCTTCTTCTTATATAACCATCTTATGTGGGGATCCTTCTCCTTCTTATCTATCCCTCTAACTGAAGGTACGGTTTCTCCAACCCTTCTTGAGAGCTCTTCTTCAAACTCTCTCAGAATCTCAAGGTTTCTGTTAAGGTAGAAAACAAGAACGGGAATGTCGAGATTTTCAAATAACCCCATCATATCAATTCCAATATCGTCCAAAATTTTGTTCACCTGAGCGACCAGCTCCTCAGTGGTCGTCATGGCAGCAACTCCTCGTTCGCAATTTTTTCAGGCAGATACTTCTTAGCAACGAACTCCAAGCTTTTGTTAGCCAAAGCCTGCTGCTCAATTCTTACTCCCCACTGTAAGGCAAGCTTTAATTGTCTCTGCCACTCCTTGGTTTGGAACCATGGATAGTTCATTTCTTCGATGATCCTCTTGTAATCTCCAGTTGGGCCGCCTTTCTTATTTGGCGGAATTCCCTTGAGCTTTTCTGTAACGTTCTCTAAGCCATACTTCTTGATGTCATCCATGGTCATTCCAACGAACTTAGCCTCAGGCGTTGCAAGCTTCTCGCTGAGGTAGGCGAGGTTAATTGAACCCTGCTTTATTGTTGAATAGATGTACCAACCGTAAGGGTCTCCATCTGTGAAGACTATGATTGGCAAGCCTTCTTCATAGTGCAGACGGTGGATTAATCTTCTCACACCTCTTGAAGCCTGTCCCTGAGTTGCAATGATCAAAGCTCTCTCCTTCTTTGGGAACTTTTCTTCAATCAGACGGTCTGCCATAGCCGCTGTCTCTACAACTAAAGCGTAATCAACGTTTATGTCCACGAACTGAATGTGCTCAACTGTTCCTGGAACAGCCCAGCCACCCATACCGAGCTTTGAGGTGTTGAACTCGTCTTCGCCATCTCTGATTGTTATGTCCCCATAAACGTAACCTCTTCTGTCAGCAGTTAGGTGCATTTCTTCTCTTAGAACACCAAGCATCCTCTCCAAGTCTTCGATAACTGGGTCGCTCTCGCTCTGGTCTTCAAATGTGTTTTCCTTAGTCCCAGGGATTGTGTGCTTGTTGGCATAGTAGGCTTCTCTCAAGCTCGCATGCTTTCCTTCGCTCACCAATCTCTTTACGTAAGCTGCTATCAGCAAGGTCTGCATGAACTTTCTCGCATGAGCTACGTTGAGAAAGTATCTCCTTGAGAGCTTGTTCCCCATCCTGATGACTCTCTTGACCTCATCAAAGTAAACGTTGTTAAGTCCCCTTGTTGGAATATCGAGGTAAGGGTTCTTTCCCTGTTTAACCTCTTCAAGGATTTCTTTTCCGAGCTCTTCCAATTTACGGAGAACTTTCTGCGGATCATATGCAAAGCGTTCCTTCGGCATTTCACGCTTCAGCATCTGCTTCAACCTCCGCTGGCTGTTCTAATGCCTCCTCAACAGCTTCAAACTTCCTCTCAATCAGACTGATGAAGTATTCCTTAACTTTCTCCTCAGGCTCACCTGTTAAAATGCTTAAAGCTCTCGCTATTTCGGGAACATACTTCTGAAGTGTTTTCTTTCTCTTAACCTGATACAGCTTTCTGTGTTTGCCGCTTAAATATGTCTGCAGTCTTCTTGCAGCTTCCATTATGGCAAGTCTAATTTCCTCATAAATTTCATCCTCATTGGCTATGCTCTGCTTCCCTGTTGAGGTGTAAGGAACGTGGACGCTGATGACATTGATTAGAAGTGTTAGAGGTGCTCTATCCAAATCCTCAACCTTATACCGCTTCCAGTCTATGCTCCTCGCTGCTGTTGTTGTTACACATGCGCCCGCATCGAATAATAGCGGAACCCTGTTGGCGTATCTGAGCAGATTAAATGAGCTTTCAAGCTCACCGCCGTATGCCAGGCCAATTTCAACTTGGAATGGAATACCGCCGCGGTAAACTTTGGGGGGTCTCGTAACTGCTGTGACAAACTCTGGCTTGAGGATTCCCGTGAGACCTTTAACGATGTTTTCTTCACCAATTGGTCTCAAGCCGTGGGTTGGTGGTGCTAAGAACTTAATGTACTTAAATGCTTCAACTATTTCTTCAGCCTCATGCCAAGTGAGCTTCTCTGGGGGTTTGTCCATAAGCTTTTGGACCTCTCTGATGGCTTTCTTCGCTCTCCTACCATAACTCCTCAGAATTAAATCCACCTCGCCCTTAGCTAATCTCTCAAAGAGCTCATCTTTTATTCTCTTGTCTTCCTCGCTGTTAATAAGCCTAATTGCGGCTATGTACTTGATGAGCTCATCTATCTTCCTATCGCTGATTCTTGAGAACTCAGAAATCAAAAATCTTTTTACGGTGTTTTTTCTCGTTCTCTTTGCCATTCTGTAGACATCGTCTGTCATGACTCCCCTTGGATGCGGCTTCATCTCTACAGGAGGCTTTGGAACCTCTTCACTTGAGCGCGGAAAGACAATAAGCTTCCCATCAGGTTCAATCAACTCGATGTGAGCGTGGGGATTCGCTATAGCAGTGAGCTTGAGATACCAGAAGACACCCTGCTTTGAGCGAACATACTTAACGTTTTTTACTTCGAGCTCTATTCTCGTTCCTCTCCAGCCTGTTGGATTTGGATGCTTAATCTTCTTGACGATTTTACCCTCATTCTTTTCAACATCAATCTTGACCCATGCCTCAATTATCTCATCGCCACCTGTTGAAGTTATTACGCGTGTTGCCTTTCCGCTTGTAATTTGAGCAAACATCACTGCACCGCTGATGCCTATACCCTGCTGACCTCTGCTCTGTATGTTTCTGTGAGCCTTTGTACCGGCAAGCATCTTTCCAAAAACGTGAGTTATGAACTTCTCCGGAATCCCAGGACCGTTGTCCTCAACGATTATCTTGTAGTGTTCCCTTCCGAGCTCCTCTATTTCAACCCTTACATAAGGCAGAATTCCCGCTTCCTCACATGCATCCAGGGAATTTGTAACAGCCTCATGCACCACTGTCGTAAGGGAGCGAATTTTTCCAGTGTATCCTAACATTGCGGCGTTTCTTCTGAAGAACTCGCTGACACTCTGGATTTTAAATTCTTTAAAGAGTTCTTTAGCCTTTGCCATAATAAACGCCTCCTTCAAGTTCCAAATCCTTCTTTCTTCTTTCAAGATACTTATACACCGTTCCGTGGGGGGAACCCTTCGCCAGCTTTTCTATAGCCGTTTTGGCAATCTCAACTTGAATAGGGTTCCCAATGATAGCAACTGTCTTACCGTAAACACTAATATCAGCACCGCTCATTTCCTCAATGATCTCCCTTGTCCTGCCTTTCCTACCAATAATCCTCCCTCTGATTCTTGGCAGGGCATTCTTTTCGTTTCCAATGATTATGTCGCTTAAGTTAATTATCTCAAGAACTTCACCCTCGTTGAACAGTCGGAAAGCCCTCTCGGGCGAAAATCCCCTACCAATAGCCATTACAACATCTCTTGCCTTCCATACTGCTAATGGGTCGTCTGTTTTTTCAGTTGAACTTATGAAGACTTCACCAGTTTCGCTGTCTACCTCAATTTTTGTCTTTGTGATCTCCTCGATCTTCTTCTTGGTTGAGCCCTTCTTTCCAATGAGAACTCCAATTCTTTCTTTGGGGATCCTCACAAATTCTTCCTGCTCGCCAAGGGATTCATAATCTATGCTCTCCTCAAACTCACTTCTTCTCTCCCCTTCTTTATCAACATACTCATACTTTTTAAGCAGCTTATCAAACTCATCTCTCATATCAATCACCTGTCAGCTCTTTGAACTTCTCCTCGAGATCATCAACAGCAACACCTTTTCTACCGAAGTAATTGATGATATTCCTTAAATCACGATACAGCAGGGTTAAGCTCATCCTATTTCTCTTCACAGTTGCCTGAGACCAGTCAATTATCACAGGCTTTTCCCAGATCAAGATGTTGTACTCGCTTAAATCACCGTGAACCATATCCCCTCTCTTCCAAAGCCTCTCTATTGCACTCATCGAGAACTCATAAAGCTCTTCGAAGTCTCTCTTTTCTAATACTTTCTCCACATCTTTTAAACGCGGAGCTGGAACTTCATCTCCAATAAACTCCATTATTAAGATGTTGTTGCGGAAAGCAATTGGCTCTGGGGCTCTAACAGCATATTTCATTGCTCTCTGCAGATTTTTGAATTCCCTCCGTGTCCAGACAAAGACGAGCTTTCTTATGTCCTTGGGAAGGTAGCCAACCCTTGGATCAGCTGCTAAATACTCCCAGATTCTTCTGAATTCCGTTGTGTAGGTTCGGTAGATTTTGACTGCTATTTTGTTGCCTTTGCTGTCAGTTCCCATAAAGACATTTGCTTCTTTACCCGTTGAAATCACTCCAAGGAGCTGCTCTATTTTGCCCCTTCTGTGAAAGTAGCTTAAAGTTTCGACGGTTGTTTTATCAAATACCTCGCTGAAAACTTTGAACAATTCGCTGTCCTTTTCCCTACGCTCGTCTAATCCAAGTATCTCTGCAATCTCCCTATCAAATCTCTCCATAGAACATCACAACGTTAATCCACCGGTTAAAAACTCCTGACTTATCTTTCCTTTTCTTATAAGCCAATCAACTTGGGTTCTTGTATATCTATATACAATGTCGCCTCTCTTGTCCGTTTGCACAGGCCAAGGCTGAACTATTACCAGGTCCCCGACCTTAATCCACATCCTCCTCTTAAGCCTTCCAGGAATTCTGCATCTCCTGATTTTTCCGTCTTCGCATCTAACATCCATCCATCCAGCCCCTAAAGCCTGCTCAACAACTCCGAAGAGCTGGTTTCCTTCCGGAAGAGGAACCCTAATAACTTCATCCCCTTCAACTTTTCTATTATCTCTTCTGGGTCTTGCCATGAGCATCACCTCCAGTGATTAAAACTTATGCATTTATAAGCATAAGCTTTGCAAAAATTTTCCACAGAAACATAGATGCGAGACTTTAAAAATTTTTGCATGCATAAAATTGGACATAAGAATAGGGAATAGAATTCATTCCCCAAAGATCTTCTCGATCATCCACTTTTCATCGAACTCTTTTAGGTCATCATACCCCTGCCCAATGCCTACAAAGAGTATCGGTGCTCCAATTGCATGGCTTATACTTAACGCAGCTCCTCCCCTTGCATCGGCATCAAGCTTTGTAAGAATTACCCCATCGATCTTCACAGCCTCGTTGAACTGCCTCGCTTGTTCAATTATGGCGTTTCCTGCCAGGGCATCGCCAACAAAAATTACTAAGTCAGGCTTTGTAACCCTAACAATCTTTTTCATCTCATCCATAAGGTTCCTGTTCAGCTCGTTTCTGCCGGCTGTGTCGACTAAAACTACGTCAACGCCCCTCGCTTTTGCGTGCTGGATTGCATCATAAGCCACAGCAGCTGGATCAGCGCCATAGCGGTGCTTGATTACCTTAACGCCAACTCTCCTTGCGTGCTCCTCCACCTGCTCAATTGCTCCCGCTCTAAATGTATCACTTGCTGCTATTACTGAACTTAAGCCGTGTTTCTTGAGCCAATGAGCGAGCTTGGCTATAGTTGTTGTCTTTCCGGAGCCATTAAACCCAACAAACACTATGACAAAGGGCTTCTCCTTCTTTGCTTTTATCATCTCAAGAAGGTTGATTTTTCTTTCGGGTGTAAGAACTTCAAGAACAGCTTTCCTTACAGCGTCTTCGACGATCTTTTTCTTATCAGTCCCAATTTTAACCTTTTGACCAACCAGCTGCTGCTTGATTTTCTCCTTCAGCTCTTCGACGACCTCCAATGCAACATCCGCCTCTAAAAGCTCCAGCTCCAGATCCCACAAAGCCTCTTCAACATCTTTTTCCTTTATTTCAGTTTGAGCAACCTTATCAACAAATGAGCTTAACTTCTCTTTAAGCTTTCCAAACATATTTCACCACCAGAATTGAATTGGGTGAGAGGTTTATAAGGCTTCTCAGCACAAAAGCTTTAAGGTATTTGGCGAATTCAATTTCATGAAAAAGCTTTCAGTTGTCATGATAATTTTACTCTTCCTACCCTCAGCTACAGCTTTCTCTTTTGAGGAAGCTAAAACGGAAGTTATTCAAAAACTCGAAGCTCAAGTCAATTTTGTCGAGAATGCTGAACTCAATTATGCAATTTACATCCGCTTCCTGGAAATAATAGCAGTTACAAGGTCAGGAATCCCAAATGAAAAGCTTATTCAGAATTACGCTGAATGGCTGAAGTCGCTTCAAGAAGATGACGGTTCATTTCCCCCTATCATAACTTTTGACGTGTCCGGTGTTCCTTCCTGCGATGCTTATTACTATGCAGAGAGGCCCAAAGGATTTGAAGGCTTTCCCTCCTGCCTTTACGGATTCTCATTCAAGAAGTGTCCTGAGTATAGCTATATAACGACATGCTCCAGAGCCGCTTCAACGGCTCTGATTTTGTATGCGCTCTTAGATGCTGGCGAGCCTAGAAATTCTCCTGTGATAAAGAAAGGAGTGCAATATCTCCTGAAAACTATGAAGAACGGCACATACTGGACATATGTTTACACGGTATCTTCTTCCAAAGTAGGAGTTTCGAGCTGTAAAGAGGCTGAAAAAGTGTGGGGATTCAAAGAAAAGCCCAGCTTAGTTGCCACAGCTTATGCTGTCGCGCTTCTCCATAGATTGGGATATAACGTATCGAAGTCCTTGCAGTGGCTCAACTCAAATCTAAAGCCTGAGAATTTGATTAACAAAGATTACTTGACATATCTCCTCGAAAACGAAACACCCAAATGGGAGTACAGCTTTCCATTCTATCAGCTTGGTTTTCCAAGCGTTCACTTTTATCATAGAGAGCCCTTTGAGAGCTTAGTGGTTCCTCTGGTGCTCATTAAAGAAGAAAGATTAGAGATTAATCAGAGTGCCGTTAGGTTTATGGTATCCATTCTGAACAAAACGAGGATTTCCTTTGCTGGTGATTACACACTCTACATTTCGACAGATTTATTCTGGAACTCAAAAGAAAACTATTCTCTGAGCGTCTTATTCAAAGGAACCAACTTGAGCCAAATAACTGAAAACGGAACCTTTTACTATCTCTTGAGCAGAAGCTTGAAGTTTAAAGCGCTTGAAAAGAATTTTACAATAAGCGGAAGCCTGAACTTCACGGTTCCAGAGGAAGTTAGTTGGGAGCCAGAAGTGAATGTATTCCTTTTCAAGAGGCTTACAAACAGAAGCTATATGCGAGTTGACTGCGCCGAAGTTGAGAAATGCGGCAGAGGATGCTACAATTTTAAACTTTACCCACATTACGACTGGTGGAGCGACTCCATAAGACCTTCTGCGACTGCTTTGCTATGGTATTATCTTGCTGGCGAAACAAGAGCTATAGATGAGTTCCTGAGAAATTATAGCTCCCCTAAATGCGAGAGTGAGCTTGCTGAGGACTATCAAAATAGAGGCTGCTCTGAGGACTATGCTCTGCTACTTCTTTTAATGGACGTCCGGAGTGGGAGCTTCAAGGAATATGGAAAACCAAGGATAAAATTGGTGGGAGGTATTTTTGTGTTTGTTGTTCTTGTGCTGTTAGTGAGACTGTATCTTAAAAAGAAATAAGCTGTCGGCGATAGCTGGTGTCATCACTTCTCAGTTCCGAAACCGCTCGTCATCCAGCATATACATACTTGTTCCAAACTTTTTTAAGGATTTGTATAACTTAGTTATAGAATTTTACAAAAGAGTTATAAACATTATGCGAAGAGTTTATGACGGTGAGCATTATGGATGGGGGGTATGATATAAGACCCACATCTGAAAGAACTTTCACATTCCTAACGCTCTTTGCTATTTGGTTCGGTGCTGGAATAAGCATTGCAGAGTTCTGGGCAGGAGCTTTGCTGACTCCAGCTCTGCCTTTGCTCACAGCAATAGCGGTGATAATAATTGGACATCTAATCGGCAACGCAGTTATGGGATTAATAGCGATTGAAGGCGAAGAAACTGGAGTTCCAACGATGGTGCTTTCAAGAGGCGCATTAGGAATAAAGGGCTCAGTCCTTCCTTCAATTCTAAACTACCTCCAGCTCATAGGCTGGACGGCAATAATGCTGATCGTTGGTGCAAATGCAATGAATGCTGTCTCGAAGCATTTTGGTTTTGAAAGCTATGCTCTTTGGGTGGTTCTTCTCGGTTTGCTGGTAACTGCATGGACTTACATTGGACCAAAGAACTGGGATAAGCTGGAAAAAGCGGCAGCAGCTTTGCTCCTTGTACTGAGCATTTGGCTAACTTATGTAACGCTGAAGCAGTTCTCACTCAACGAGATCTTATCAAAGCCCGGAACGGGCGAAATGGGAACGATGCTGGCTCTTGACTTAGTTATTGCAATGCCCCTTTCATGGGCGCCCCTTATAGCAGATTATTCAAGATTCGCTAAGGACAAAAGTTCGGCGTTCTGGGGAACCTACATAGGTTACTTTATCTCGTCATCGTTGTTTTACTTTGTCGGAGCGCTAACAAATATGGCAATAGGAGAGAGCGACCCAATTGGAATAATAGCAGCATATGGAATCGGAATCCCCGCAATGCTGATAATAGTGTTCTCCACGGTGACCACAACCTTCCTTGATGTTTATTCAGCGGCAATAACCTACAAGAACATCTCACCAAGAGCAGATGCAAGAAAGCAAGTTCTGCTTGTTGGAGCATTGGGGACTTTGCTGGCTCTGGTATTTCCAGTTGATCAGTATGAAAGCTTTCTCCTGCTAATTGGGGGAGCATTTGTGTCTCTAACCGCAATAATGATAACAGACTATTTCCTTGTCAAGAAAGGATACAATGCTGAAGAGCTTTTAGATGAAAATGGAAAATTTGCAGGATACAATAGAAAAGCCCTGATAATCTGGGCGTTGGGGTTTGTGTTCTACATGCTGCTTGCAGTTGAAGGGCTGTTTGGGGTTCACATTCCAGTTTTGAGCGATGTTGGCTTTAAGCTCGGCTCAAGCATTCCAACCTTCGTTTTGGTGAGTGTTCTCTACTACCTATCGGAGAGGTGGTAGCATGGAGTGGATAGCCAAAGCTTTGGAAAGAGTTAGAAAAAGAAAACCGCTCGTTCAGAACATTACAAACTTTGTGGTGATGAACACAACCGCCAATGCCCTCTTAGCCCTTGGAGCCTCACCTGTGATGGCACATGCCAGAGATGAGCTTGAAGACATGCTGAGGATAGCGGATTCCCTTGTGGTTAATATTGGAACCCTCGATGAGCACTGGATTCCCTCAATGGAAAAAGCTGTTAAAATTGCCAGTGAGCTGAAAAAGCCTACAGTCCTTGATCCTGTAGGAGCTGGAGCCACTAAGCTGAGAACCGAAACAGCCCTAAGACTCCTCGAGATCGGAGATATAACGATCCTCCGCGGCAATTTTGGTGAAATAGCGGCTTTGCTTGGTGAGCATGGAAGAACAAGGGGTGTTGATTCGGCAACATATGAAGAGGACAAGGCTAAAGAGCTGGCTTTAACTGCGGCAAGGGAGTTCAACACTGTTGTGGCTGTCACTGGTCCAGTAGATTATGTGAGTGATGGCAAGGGAGTTTACGCAGTATACAACGGCAATGAGATGTTAGGGAGAGTCACGGGAACAGGGTGTATGGTTACTGCAATAACCGGTGCCTTTGCAGCTGTTGAAGAGCCATTGAAAGCTGCTGTATCTGCACTGGCGATCTTTGGAATTGCAGCTGAGAAAGCCTGTGAGGAAGCCAAATATCCGGGGAGCTTTCATGTAAAGCTCTATGACTGGCTCTACAGAATCGATGAGGAGCTAATAATTGAACGGGCGAAGGTGAGGAAAGTTGAACCTTAAGAAAAGGCTCAGGCTTTATGTCATCACCGATAGAAGGCTCAGGGATGAGATAGAGACCACAAAAGCGGCACTGGAAGGAGGGGCGACTGCAATACAGATGAGGATTAAAAATGCGCCGACTGGGGAGATGGTAAGAGTTGGAAAAGAGCTCAGAAAGATAACGAAAGAATATGGCGCACTGTTTTTTGTTGATGACAGGCTTGATGTGGCTTTAGCAGTTGATGCAGATGGCGTTCAGCTCGGTCCAGAAGACATGCCAGTTTATATAGCCAGAGAACTTGCTCCAAACTTAATTATTGGAGCTTCAGTCTACAGTTTGGAGGAAGCTCTGAAGGCAGAAAGAGAAAAAGCCGATTACCTCGGAGCCGGCTCGGTTTTTCCAACAAAAACAAAGAAAGATGCCAGAGTTCTGGGTTTGGAGGGATTAAAAAAAGTAGTTGAATCAGTAAAAATCCCAGTTGTTGCGATAGGTGGGATAAACCACGAAAATGTTAGAAAAGTTCTGGAGATCGGCGTTGATGGGATAGCGGTTATCTCTGCCATAGTTGGTGCTGAGGACGTGAAAAAGGCAGCTGAAGAAATGAGGAGGATAATTGATGAATATCTGGGAGGTGAGTAGTGTGGATGATAGGAAGTATGTAAAAACAGCTCTAACGATAGCAGGGAGCGACAGCGGGGGAGGCGCTGGTATTGAAGCTGATCTTAAAACTTTTTCAGCCTTTGGAGTTCACGGCTTGGTGGCAATAACCTCGGTCACAGCTCAAAACACTCAGGAGGTTAGAGCGATTTATGATGTATCTCCAGAGGTTGTGGCAAAGCAGATTGAGGCAGTTGCAGATGATATTGGAGTTGATGCAGCTAAGACAGGAATGCTGAGCAGCGCTGAAATAATAAAGGCTGTTGCAAAGACTATGGAGAAGTATGAATTCCCACTTGTGGTTGATCCAGTGATGATCGCTAAGAGCGGAGCTCCTCTTTTGAGAGAAGATGCAGTGGATGCCCTTCTCAAATATGTGATACCTTTGGCAACACTTGTAACGCCAAATAAGCCAGAAGCTGAAAAGCTGAGCGGTATTAAAATTGAAACTCTCGAGGATGCAAAAAAAGCTGCAAAGATTATTGTTGAAGAGCTGGGAGCGAAAGCGGCAATAGTGAAAGGTGGGCACTTAAATCTCAGTGAAGCCGTTGATGTGCTGTATTATGGTGGGGAGTTTAGGGAATACAGGGCTCCTTTTGTTGAAGGCTGCACCCATGGAACCGGCTGCTCATTCTCAGCGGCGATAACTGCAAACTTAGCAAAAGGGAAGGACTTAGAGGAAGCAATTAAGGTTGCAAAAGAGTTCATAACAATGGGCATCTTTTATGGTGCAAGAATTGGGAAAGGGCACTGCCCAGTTAATCAAAACGCCTGGATTGAAATTCCAGCGGAGAAATGGCGGGTCTATGAAAGCTTAGTAAAAGCTGTAAGGGAGCTTGAGAAAATTGGAGACAGAACTTTGCCCCATGTGCCGGAAACTGGCATGGACTTTGTTTATGCACTATCGAGGCTTTATGCAAGAACCCCCAAAGACGTGGCTGGGAGCAAGATTGTAAGAGTTGGGAATACAGTAAAAGCAGTTGGTAGTGTAGAATTTGGAGCATCAAACTATTTAGTAAGTGCAGTCCTAAAGTTCATGGAGCTTTATCCGGAGATTAGAAGTGCGCTTAATTTAAGATACAGCGAGGAATTGATAAAGAAAGCTCAAAAAAACGGATTTAGAGTTTCATTCTATGATAGACGGAAAGAACTGGAAAAAATAAAGGTTAAAGAAGAAGCGACAATTCCTCGAGACATTGAAACAGCAATAAAAATGCTAAGTGAAAAACCGGATATAATATGCCATCTTGGCAATTGGGGAGGAGAAGCACTGATGCTGATATTTGGGGAATCTCCAGAGGATGTGCTAAGGAAAGTCAAAATTATTCTATGACCTTCTCACATAGGTCTTTTTCTCAACCACTCTCCCTTCTTCGAACTTGTAGACATCAATCCTCTCAAATCCGAGTGTCTCTCTTTTGTATGCAATTAGATAATTAATTAATTCTTTAATTCCATAACGAAGCACGGAATCTTTCATGTACTTGGTCTCATAGATTAAAATCAGCTTATTACTGTGCTCCTTTATCCACTCATAAACCCTTGCTCTTTCATTTTTTGGTCGAGAAAGGAGATTATATATTAAGTACCCATCAAATTCTATTCCTTCATTTAAACTTCCTATGAAAACATTCCCTGGGTATTTTACATCGAAAGGGAGATGCTCTGCCAAGAACGTCATCCCATTTGAAAGCCAGGCATTAAGGAAAATTCTGGTAATCTTTTTTGCGTCTCCAGTGATCAATATTACCCCTTTACTTAAGTGTGCTATTTCTCTCAGCATGTGATGAAATGTGAGAATAGCTTAATAAATTTTTCGAAAAATTTTCGAAAAACCTAACAAAATACACCACAAAGTATATATTTGCATGTGCAGTTCTTCATGAGTGAAACAACTTTGCAGGGGGTTACGACATGAAGAGGTCAGTGCTTGCTTTGTTTTTAATCGGTGTTTTGGCATTTAGTGTAGTTGCCAGTGGATGTATCGGTGGTGAAAAAACAACAACACCCACCCAAACCCAGTCATCTCCAGCAACTTCTTCACCCACACAGACAGCAACAGAAGAGAAGCCCAAGCTTAAAGGTGCCATTGCTGTGGTTTATGACATTGGCGGTAGGGGAGATCTAAGCTTTAACGACATGGCGTATATGGGAGCTTCGAAGGCAGCAAAAGACTTTGGTCTTGAGCTTAAGGAAGTCCAGAGCAAGAGTGAGAGCGATTACTTGCCGAACCTCAGGCTTCTCGCTCAAAGCGGTAAGTATGATCTAATCATTGCAGTTGGTTTCATGATGACTGATGCCGTCAAGCAGGTTGCAGATGAGTTCCCCAACCAAAAGTTCGCAATTGTTGATGGGTTCATCCCAGACAAGCCAAACGTCGTTAGCATTCTGTTCAAGGAGAATGAAGGCTCAGCCCTTGCAGGAGCTTTAGCCGGGCTCATAGCGGCAAACGATGGTAAGGACAAGGTCGGTATTGTTCTCGGTATTGAAATCCCAGTTCTCTACAAATTTGAAGGCGGTTACCGCTTTGGAATCAAGTGGGCTGAGGATTACTACAAGAAGAAGACCGGAAAAGACGTTAACATTGAAGTTTTGTACACCTACACAGGCTCATTCACTGACCCAGCAAAAGGTAAGACCGCTGCCCAGGCTCAGCTTGGACAGGGTGCATGGGTTATCTACCAAGTCGCTGGTGCTGTAGGATTGGGTGTCTTTGATGCCGTTAGTGAGTATCTCAAGAGCCAAGGAAAAGAAATGGGACCACCATTTGCTATTGGTGTCGACTCAGCACAGGACTGGATCAAGCCAGGAGTAATCATTGCATCGATGATGAAGAGAGTTGATGTCGGTGTCTACAAGGCAGTTGAGATGGTCGTTAAGGGCAAATGGAAAGGAGGAATCATGGAGCTTGGCTTGGCTGACGGCGGTGTAGGCTTAAGCACAATTGATGACGTTAAGGCAATGTTCAACTCACTTCCAGAGGACGTTAAGAAGAAGAAGCTTGAAGAGCTTGGCTTGAAGAGCGAGGATGAGCTCTTTGCAAAACTTGAGCAGACAAGAAAGCAGGTTCCAGACTGGATCTGGCAGGCAGTGGATGAGCTGAAGCAAAAAATAATCAGCGGTGAAATAGTAGTTCCAAAGGCATTCAACAAAGAACAAATTGAAGCTATTAGAAACGCCAAGACCTGGCAGGAAATGGAAGAACTCGCTAAGAAGTGGGAGAAGAGCTCTTGATTTCTTTTCTCTTTTTCTTGGAGGTGAGCTTATGGAGGAAGTTCCCATTATAGACATGAAAGGCATTGTTAAAATCTACCCGGATGGAACTAAGGCTTTGAAAGGTGTGGATTTTTCAGTTAAGCAGGGTGAGATTCACGGTCTTTTGGGTGAGAATGGAGCTGGTAAGACAACTTTGATGAAAATTTTATCCGGAATGCTCCCGCCAACAGAGGGTAAAATCTATGTTAAGGGTAGGGAAGTTCAATTTAAGAGCCCCGCTGATGCTCTTGCAAATGGTATTGGTATGGTTCACCAACACTTTACCCTTGTTGAGGTTTTTGATGCTCTCCACAATATAATCCTGGGGATGGAGGGACACGGGCATTTTTCAAAGATAGATGTAGATAATGCCAGAAAAAAGCTTCAAAAGCTTATGGATGAATTGAACTTTCAAGTTCCCCTTGATGTTCCGGTTGAAAATCTCCCCGTTGGTGTTCAGCAGAGGATTGAGATTTTAAAAGTTTTGTACAGGAATGTTGATGTTCTTATACTGGATGAGCCGACTGCCGTGCTAACTCCTATTGAAGTTAAGGAGCTGTTTGATGTTTTAAGGACACTCAAAGAACAAGGAAAGACCATCATATTCATCAGCCACAAGCTCAGGGAAGTTATGGAAATAACTGACAGAGTCACCGTCCTCAGAAAGGGAGAAGTTATCGGAACGGTTAATACAAGCGAAGCAACCCCCCAGCTCTTGGCAAGGATGATGGTTGGCAGAGATGTCGTGCTGAGAATCCAAAAGCCCCCAAAAGAACCGGGGGAGCCCATTCTAAGAGTAGAGGACTTGTGGGTGAAGGGGGACAGAGGAGAAGACGCCGTCAAAGGATTAAGCTTTGAAGTTAGGGCGGGAGAGATATTCGGAATAGCCGGTGTTGAAGGCAACGGCCAGACAGAGCTTATCGAAGCAATAACCGGGCTGAGAAAAATTGAAAAGGGGAAAATAATTCTGAACGGAAAAGACATCACAGGCAGACCTCCAAAAGAGCTCTACAACCTTGGTGTAGCACATATTCCGGAGGATAGAACACATATGGGGCTCATACTTGACATGACTGTTGCAGAAAATGCTGTTCTTGGACTGCACTGGAGGGAGGAGTTCACGGGAATACTAAACTCTATCAGGTGGAGCAGTGTCAAGGAGCATGCTAAAAAGCTTATTGAGAAGTTTGACATAGTCGCTCCCGGCGTTGATGCACCTGTCAAAAGCTTGAGCGGTGGGAATCAGCAGAAGCTCATAGTTGCGAGAGAGGTCAGTAAAAATCCTGAATTAATAGTGGCATCCCAGCCAACCAGGGGAGTTGATGTTGCATCAACCGAGTACATCAGGAACTACCTTGTTAAGCTTAGAAATGAGAACAAAGCTGTCCTGCTTGTCTCTGCAGATCTGGATGAAGTTCTCCAGCTGAGCGATAGGATGGCGATAATGTATGAGGGGCAGTTCGTTGGCATAGTGAAGCCTGAAGAGGTAACAGAAGAACAGATTGGACTTATGATGGGAGGTATCAAAGATGAAAGCTGATAAGCTGTCAAACATTATAAAACCCCTACTTGAAAGCCTCATTGCAATCATTATTGGAGTTGTTATTGGAGCAGTGGTGCTGAAGGTTTCCGGCTACAGTCCAGTGGAGGCATACGTTGCTCTTGTTAAAGGTGCTGTGGGATCCATTTATGGATGGTCAATGACGCTCAGCTCGGCCACCCCTATAATCCTCACTGGTTTAACTTTTGCAATAAGTGCCAGGACTGGAATATTCAACATAGGTGCTGAAGGTACGGTATATTTCGGTGCAATAGCGGCAATAGTTTTCACAAACATGTTTGCAAATCCTGTTTTGGGCCTGATAGGTGGAATAATTGCAGGGATACTGTGGGCATTGCCAGCAGCACTCCTAAAAGTGTACAGAGGAGTTCACGAAGTTATCTCAACAATCATGCTGAACTGGATTGCATTTTATACGGCGTTGTATCTTGTTTTAGGACCCTTAGCAAATCCAAATGACCCCAATAAAACCCTTGAAGTTCCTACAAGTGCAAGATTACCGTTGCTGATGAAGGGAAGCGAGCTTTCACTTGCCTTTATCATTGCGATAGTGGCAGCGGTCATAACTTACTACATCCTGTGGCATACGGTTCTTGGTTTTGAGCTGAGAGCAAGCGGGTACAATGAAAGGGCAGCACAATACGGTGGAATAAATCCAAAAAGGGCTATAATCTGGTCATTTGTCATAGGTGGAATAATGAGCGGACTTGCCGGGGCTACTGAAGTCATGGGAAGACCTCCAAGCTATGCTATAAGCCAGGGAATGGCAAACATTTACGGGTACGGTTTCGATGGAATAGGTGTTTCTCTGGTTGGAAGAAATCATCCAATAGGCATAATATTCAGCGGTATATTCTTTGGTGCACTTAAAGCTGGAGCAACATATATGCAGATAGATGCAGGGGTTCCACTTGAGATGGTTAAAGTTGTTCAGGGTATAATTGTTGTTGCCGTGGCAGTTCCGGGACTGTGGGACTTGGTTAAGAAGGTGGTGAGAAGATGATTGACATGGTGGTATCGATCCTCCTCGGTTCGTTAACGGCAATGGTTCCAATAGTTCTAACAAGTACTGGTGCAGTTGTAAGTGAAAGGGCTGGAGTTGTTAACATTGGATATGAGGGAATACTCCTCATGGCAGCCCTTTTTGGAGCAATGTTTGCAGAAACAAGCGGCAATGCATGGATAGGCCTTTTAGGCGGAGCTTTTATTGGCATGCTTCTTGGCATGCTTCATGGTGCTATAACCGTTTATTTAAAGGGGGATCACATAATTCCAGGTATCGGCGTTAATATCCTCGCTCTTGGTGTAGTTGCCTTCGGAATTCCAGCAATATGGGGGACAGCAGGACAGCATCAAGTCCCCACCAACTTCAGGATTCAGCCTCTCATAAATACTCAATACGGTAGCTTGAGTCCAATGATCCCCATAACCTTTGCAATAGTGTTCATTACCCACTGGGTTCTCTTCAACACCCCTCTTGGCCTTAGGATTAGGGCAGTCGGTGAGAATCCAGAGGCAGCAGATGCCCTTGGTGTTAACGTTGAAAGGTATAGATTCTTAGCAACAGTCTATGGAGCAACTTTAGCTGGGCTTGGAGGAGCTTATTTAAGCGTGGACTGGCTTGGAGTTGTTACAAAAGAGATTTCATCAGGTAGAGGTTTCATAGCATTAGCCAACATGGTGTTCAGCGGATGGAACCCGGTCAGGGCATTGATTGGAGGATTTATCTTCGGATTCTTCGACAACCTTTCAGTATGGGTCAGGACAAATCCGGCGATATCTCAGATAATACCGTGGCAGTTTGTTGCAACACTGCCATACATAGTGACAATAATCATTGTTGCAGGAATAATCGGAAAGGTAAGGCCACCGAAGTGGGATGGAAGGCCATACAAGAGAGAGTGAGCTTTTCTTTTTCCTATTTCTTAATCAAAGCTCCAACTGCCATCCCCAGCGAAATTCCAACGATTAATGAGAGAATAATATATGTAACATTAATGTTTTCTGCTTTTGTAGTTTGCTGGATGGGTGTTGTTTTCTGGTTCAGCACACTCACTATGGCTTTGGAGTTTTCAATAAGAACTTCGGTATATGGTTTATTGACCCAGATTGTTGTTATGTCGGCTAAGGGCTTTCCAGACCTTTGAGCAAGTTCAATAGCAGCATTCTTTAGAGCCTCTGGACTTTTGGAGGAGTAAGCTATGAAATCTACAGCATTTGCTGTTTTCAGCATTTCGTCAACACTTTTGGCAGGAACCTCTGCTTCAGGCTTTATAGATGCGACAGCCTTTACCCCAAGCCACTCAAGGGCATACTGCTGAGAGGGCAATTCGATAATGGCAGTTGAGTTCTCAGCTAAAGCTTTATACGCTTTAACTATTGCCAGAACTTTTGTTTCAAACCTCTCATACTGTCTCACATAAAGCTCTCGATTCTGCGGATATCTCTCCGATAATGCTTCAGCTGTAGCTTTTGCAATTGCCAGAGCATTGTATGGGTCAAGCCATATCCCATGTGGGTTGTTTTTATTATTGTACCATCTTTCAGGCAGAAATCTGAAGCCGTATTTCCCGTAATCCTCCGCAAACAGTACATCTGCGGTTATTGTTCCTTCTTCCTTGAGTTGCTTCATCTTCTGCTCTGCTGGTAGATGTCCGTTGGCTGTTACAACAACATCTGCCTTTTTGATCAGGTCAATCTGCTCGGGAGTAAGCTGGTACTGGTGGGGGTCAGCTCCTGGTGGAACGATGTAAACGACATCTACAGAGTCGCCAAATACCTCCTTTACGATCTCCGCCAAGGGAGGTATGCTTGCGACTATAAGGGGCTTTTCAGCACTCACCTCGGGAGATAATAGTGAAGTGAGGATGAGTATGAGGATTAATGCTTTTGCCCTCATTTTTAGGTCACCCTAAAATCATTAATCTGTTTAGCTTTAAAACCTTGTGCAAATTTTTTAAAGATAGGTTCAAAATCCTTATGGGTGGAGATCTGTGAGGAAGCTTTTGATTTTCTTAATTTTTGTGATTCTCACTTCTCCGGTCTATTCGTATCAGTATCAAACAGACAAGGTTTATGTTGAGATAAATCCAAATGAGGAGCTTTTGAGCATCGTTTATTACCTCGCTTTCGGGGCTGATGAGTTCGTCATACCCCATCATGACTACATCCAAGATGTTGAGGCATATTTTGCCAGTTATAAGAACCATACTGCAGTTCAAATACTGAGGCAATACTTCAGCGATGCAGAGACAATTCCTCAAAGAGATTACAAGCTTTTTGTCCTCGATGCATATATCCTTCAATTCTCAAATCCTCCAGAAATGAAGAGGATTTATGCAGGGTGGCAGGACTCAGATTTGGACAAAATCATCGATGCTCTAAGGACATTTGCTCAGGATACGAACTTCATGGAGTTCTTTAAGGCACATGAAAGATACTACAAGCGAGATTTGGAAGTGTATACTTCTGCTATTCACCTATTACCCCCAGATGAATTCATGAAGCACTACATGAACTTGACAAACGTAATGTTTGAATTTCATCTGCCTTATCTTTTATGCATCCACGGACACAGCTTTTATGCCAAGGATAATGGTACTGAGATTTACGGCTCCGGTGGAATGCCGCCTCTTGTAAGACGGGCTCCCCCGAGAACTTTATGGAGCTTAGAAAGGGCCAAGGATACCATATTTGGTGTTCCTCTCAACGCTGTTTATGTAAATAACAGGAAATTTGATGAGCTTTGGATTTTGGACTTTATCTACCATGAGCTTGGACATGATATCACCAGCGAGAAACTTGATGAGTATTACAGCTCTGAAGTTGAACCTCTCCGCTATCTTGAGGACACGATAGAGGAGGACATGCCATATCTGGCGACTTATGATATCCACTTCTGGTTTGACACTATGATGATTTATGAGAGCTTTGCCGATGCTTGGGCATATTTCGCACTAAGCCATATAGACAAGGATTATGCCGAGTGGAACCTCCAAATGCAGAAGGCATGGGGTGAATTCTGGCAGGATTACATGATAACGCTTTACCAGAAATACACAGCCCTAAGCATAAAAGAAAACCGGAGTTTTAGTGAATACACCCCCCTAATACTCAAGGAGCTTGTTGAAAAAATCCCCCCTGAAAATACCAAGGAAATTTACGAGAACAATGTTCCTGTAACACCCCTAAGGGCCTTGGATGATACTGTTAGAGAAGGGGAAGTGGTGATTGTCTACGGCACTCAAAATCCAGATAAAAAAGGATCCGAATATGATAGAGAAACTGCGGAGATAGTGAAAAGCTATCTCGAAACATTTTACTCACAGTGGCATGAATACATTAAAATTGAAGTCAAAGCTGATGTAAATATGACAAATGAGGACTTAAGGAAAGACTTAATCCTCATAGGGGGTCCTGTCAGCAATAAGGTCGTGCAGCAGTTTGAGGGGTATTTTCCATTGAGATTCGTCTACAAAAATGGTGCTTGGATTTTAGAGAAAAACCCAGAGTTCGGAAGTGTTAGGACATTTCTAATAACTCCAGATAATATAAAAGAGATCCCCTTCATGGAACTCTCCTACAGCTCACCTCAGACATCTCTGCTGCTTGCCATAAGAAATCCCCTGAAAAAAGATAATTACATAATCTGGATTGCTGGTGCAGACAGGTACTCAACGAGAAGATACAGAAATCCAACCTATTATCTGGTCAGCTATGAAATCTATGATGGAGAAAAGATAGAAGATGGATTCTATGTTCAGCCGCTGCCTTCATCGTAACTCTCTCCATCTCCTCTTCTGTTTTCCCCATTGTTGTCACTCTTTATGTACGGCTTCCCAATTGCAATGCTGAAGCCTTTGAATGAATCATCTTTTTTGTGGAACTCAATTGCCAGAGGCAAATCGTTGTCGTCATTTATGACAATCCTAACTATCCTTGCCCGTGAATGATCATTTAGATAATCCTCTTTCAGCTGCTCATAGTTGTCGATAGCATTGTTTATGCTCTCCTCGTGCATTTCATAAATTTCTCTTGAATAATTGCTGTGGTTTTTGATGGCTTCTATGGTTTTCTTCTTGTCCAAGATACCACAACCTCAAGGTTTGAGCCAGAATTCTCCTTCCCTCTTAAATATTTTTCTCTTCTCTGCTATGCCCAAAGCATGTTCAAGTCTCTCCTTTGGAACCTCAATACCATGAAGCTCCCTGAAAAGAGCTATGATTTCATCTGTAGTGAGCTTTTCTTTTTCTTCAAAGAGGTTGTTTGTCAGGTTTATCATGTCTTCAACGAAGTTCCATGGGAACACAATCCACGCCCAGTCAATCTCCTCCCCGTAGTAATCGGGTCTGAACTTTGAGGTCTTTATCACCAACAGGGTTGCGGCTTTAACCTCAGCTGGACTCTTGCTTTCAACATAGCTTTTGGCCAGAGTCAAGCTTTCCCCTGTGTCAGCTATGTCATCAACAATTAGGACTTTCTTACCTTCAAAAGGATACTCTGTTCCGTATTTTAACTTGGCCTTTCCATCTGGTGTTGCTGTAATCCCCCAGTGCTCAACTTTGATGCTTACTAAATCTTTGATGCCGAGATAATCACAGTACAGCCTCGCTGGAACCCAGCCACCTCTTGCAAGCCCGACTACAACATCTGGCTTCCAGCCTTCGTCAAGAATCTTTTGAGCTCCTCCTTTTGCCCATCTCTCAATATCATCCCAAGAAGCGAGATATGCTGGAAACTTCTTCATGATTTCCCTTAACGGCGTTAATGAATTGGGCATATTTAAATGTTTCCATGAGAAAAATGAAATGCAAAAATCACTTTTTAAGCAGGTTCATTGCAACCTCTGCATAAATTTTGGGTAGCAGTTCAAGAGAACTCACATCGGCATATTCATTAGGTCCATGAACATTTCCTCCTCTCGGTCCAAAATCTATTGCTTCAACACCATAGGGAGTGAAATACCTCGAATCTGATGCCCCAGCACCTTCAACAGGTTTGGCTTTCTCTCCAAAGCTTTCTAAGATTTTCATCATTACCCTAACAAGCTTTGAATCTGGTGATGTAAATAAATAGCCAGCTTTTTCATTGTGTCTAACAGTCAGCTTTGCATTTGGAATGTTAAACTCTAAAATTTCCTTAAGCACTTTTTCTATCTGCCCAGAGGAGTAGCTCATCGCCCTTATATCAAGTCTGAGCCTATGAACCCCATTTTCAAATGAATATAAGTTGGGGGTTATTGAAACTCCAAAGTCGCTGTATCTTTCAGCACTTATCGGGGCTCTAACTAACGGAACTATGCTCTTTAAAAGCTCTGTTAAGCCCAAATCTACCTCAATCTCTTCCCCACTTTCATCAGGTTCCACATATGTCAGCTCAACTCTGCTTGGCAGAACGTTTGACTTCAGGAATTTACCCCCCAATTTCACAGCAAAGACATCGTTGTTCCTTAGGAAGTGAGAAAGGGCAATCATTGGGTGAGCATCTACACCAGGCATGAAGTAGGCGGCATGTCTTGTTTGAAGTACGGGTGTGCTTATGGTGAATGACTTTTTTATAACTCTGCCTCTAATTGTAATTTTCTGCTGGGGTATTTCAATTACAGCCCCAAATCCCTTTCTTCTCCTGATTATTGGGCTCATTCCAGCCCCATCGGCGTTGATTAAATATTGTGGGATCTTATTCTCCTCCTTCAGCTTTTCCGCTATGTGCATTGCCAATTTGCCGCCGATTTCTTCATCTCCAGTAAAAGCAAAAAGCACTTTCCCACTGAGCCTTTTTGTTGAAAGCTCCTTTAGAGCGAGCATTACCCCAGCAACGTTGCCTTTGTCATCTGCACTTCCCCTTCCATAGGCTTTGTTCCCGATTACAGTCAGCTTAAACGGATCGGTCTTCCATTCCTCTACATTCACTGGAACGACATCAAAGTGTGCCATGAACATGACCTTTGGTGTTCCTTCTCCAATTTCACCGTAAACAGTGTAGTATCCATCTTCCTCAATTATCTCGCTCTCTATTCCCCAAGAGGCAAGAGCGTCTTTGATAAACTTTGGACACTCTTTGTTTGGCTTCTTTCCTTTGGCTGGGTCATTTACGGTTTCAAATTCAATCAGCTGGGACAATAATTCCATCATTTTTAGCACCGTTAAGATTTTCATCGAAATGATATTTAACCTTTTAGCTCAAAGTTTTAAAAGGAGCGTCTGTAAATTAAAGCTGGGAGGTGGAAAAATGGAGCCAAGACCAATGATACTTGATGACAACCCAGAAATCATGCCCGGTGGAGAAGATGACGTTGGAGAAGAGGCTGAAACTGTGGAGCAGTTCTTTGCAAAGAGCCAGGGGAACACACTGTATTTCTCATACGCAACAACCCATGCAAAGATAACCATTGGAATCAGCCACGATAGCGCAACTCTTGAAGAGATGGTAAAAGCTGCGAAAGAGCTGATAAATGAGTTTAGAAAGAAAAAAGAGTAACTTTACGTCTCTTTTTTCCTGTAGAGAGTTAACGACACAGAGTTGTTCTTAAATTTTATCTCTGCTCTGTCTGTCATCATGCCAATAACTGAAAGCTCCGTGTCTTCTTCAACTTCCCCAACAAGCGTCCAGTAGTACTCACTTATTTCATCATGTTTTGGCAGGGATAGAAGCTTGGTAAGCTCCTTTACGAGGGGATCGTCCCTGTTTATCCTGTCAACATGCAAGTGTATTCTAAAGGCATCACCTTCATCCTCAATGTGAATGCTCAGCTTTTTTGCCCCATGACGGAGGCAGAACGTTACCAGCTCATCAACGATTTTTGCTATCTTTTTGGGTTCCTCATCCATTTTTATGCCTCCTTTCCGAATGCTCTAAGTATCGGAACGAGAATTGTGGCAACTATACCTCCAGAAAACCCGTTGTTGTATAGGTTTATCCCCCCGTGGAGATAACCCACGTTAAGGACTACAAACATGTGCAGCATTCCCGCAGCTATCCCTGCCAAAGCTCCAAAAGATCCGGCTATTGGTGCAAGCGTTGTTCCAAAGAGTGCGGTTATTGCCAACACCGTTGGATGGATGTTTTTGAATATCAGGATTTCTCCAAGGAAAATGCCAAGAATGACTGGAAGCGAGTTGAGTGGATGCTTTCCGAACGCTGAAAAGCCAACAAGGGTTAGAAGGCCAGCCACAACAGGACCGTTAACTGGGCTTTTCGCTAATGCAACCACAGCCAAACCCATCAGCCCCATGATCCCCATATTGATCAGTGAAACCTCAAAACCTTCAAGCTGAACAAAATCTGTGACAATTCTTCCGTTGAGTTTCATTATCCTCCTGTATCCCCTAAGACTTCTGCCGTTTAGGTAAACTCCTAAGAACAGGAGAAATAAAAAGAATGCGCTGAGGAGGATCTTCAGCTCAAGGTCGTATTCACTGCTCAATATAAACTGCTTTTCTGGTTCAATTCCCAGACCCCTCTTCACTGCCATTAATACTCCCCCAAGAAGCCCGCCGGTAAAGCCTATGTTGTACAAGTTGTATCCATCGTGAACCCTGAGCATGTGGGCTGAGAGAGGTGGCATTATGAAACCCACAATTACTCCGCCAAGAAATCCAGCAATGAACCCAAATTTACCCAAGGAGGGGCTTATGAGGAGCTCGGTTACAAGGGGCGCAAGTGTTGTGGCGAACATCATGATCAGAATGACGCTCTTGAAGGATGTTCCTTTGTATCGGGTGTATAGGTAGCCACCAACGTATATCGGCCAGACATTTATTATGTTCTTCCCCATAAAGGCGAACCCAGCTATTGTCAGTACCGCCGCAATTATTGGGCCTGTGGGCTCGATTTTGAGTCGATAAAGTAGATATACGTTGGCTAAAGTTAGGAGGGCTGAATTTATCAGCGTTGCACCTATGCCGCCGACCGCCAAGTAGTCCACAAGGAGCACATCAGAATGGAGGACTATGGCTTTGAGACCTTTAATCATGTTTTCTGGGGTGTCAAGCAAAAATGCAGCAACGATCATTAGAAGCGGAAGGGTTAAAAGAATGTAAAATCTGAGAGATAGCCTATTCATTGAAGTGTTTCCTCCTATGAGTTGTGGAGATGGTAATTCAGTTGTTCAGCTATTTAAACGTTTATCCTCTTCCAAATTGTGCCCTGTGGAGTGTCTTCAAGCTGTATGCCGAGCTCTCTAAGCTCCGCTCTAATTTTATCCGCCAAAGCGTAGTTTTTCTGCTTTCTCAACTCAGCTCTAACTTGGATTAACAACTCAATCAGTTCTTCTTCTTTTGTCTCCTTTGTCTCTTTGAAGTATTCCTCAAAGATTCCAAAGACTTCACCGACCATCTTGAAAAACTCAAGGGCTTTTCTCAGGACGCTTTCCTTTGGCTTTTCCACTTTTGCTAAGTACTTGTTCACAGCGTTTGCCACTTCAAATATCGGCTTCATGGCTTCAGCTGTGTTAAAGTCATCGTCCATTGCCTCATAGAACTTCCTCTTAGCTTCTCTAATTACTTCATAGAGCTCAAACTCCTCTTTGCTCCACTTAAATGGTATCTCAGCTTTTTCAAGGGCAATTCTGATGTTTTCAATTGTGTTGTAAAGCTTTTCAAGGTTGTTCTTTGCGTGCTGTATCCCTTCTTCTGTATAGTCAAGAGGTGAGCGGTAGTGCTTCTGCAGGACAAAGAACCTTATAACCTCCGGGGAGTATCTCTGCAAAAGCTCCCTTATCGTGACAAAGTTTCCTAAGCTTTTGCTCATCTTCTCTCCTTTTACCATGACGAAACCTGTATGGAGCCAGTACCTAACCCATTCCTTACCCGTGCATGCCTCCGTCTGTGCTATCTCGTTTTCATGGTGAGGGAATATTAGGTCATTTCCGCCGCCATGAATGTCAAACTGCTCTCCCAGATACTTGGTGCTCATTGTTGAACACTCAATGTGCCATCCCGGTCTTCCCTCGCCCCATGGCGAATCCCACTTTGGTTCTCCGGGCTTGGCTTTCTTCCAGAGGGCAAAATCCTCTGGATTCCTCTTCCCTTCACCGGGCTCAACCCTTGCTCCTTTTCTGAGCTCTTCAAGCTTTATTCCGCTGAGCTTTCCGTAGTCCCTGAACCTCTGAACCTCGAAGTAAACGCCGTCAGAGCCTTCGTAGGCGTAGCCCTTCTCTTCCAGCTTCTTCACGAAGTCTATGATGTCCTCGATGTGCTCTGTAACTCTTGGATAAATATCAGCCGGCTTAACTTTCAACGCCTTCATGTCCTCGAGGAAATACTTCAGGAATTTCTCAGCCAATTCCTTTGGATCTTCACCAGTCTCCTGAGCTCTTCTGATGATTTTGTCATCTATATCTGTAAAGTTCATGACCATCAAAACAGTGTAGCCCTTATGCTCCAGATAACGCCTTATGACATCAAAAGCAATGTACGTCCTTGCATGTCCTAAATGAGTGTAATCGTAAACGGTTGGGCCGCAAACGTACATCCTGACTTCTCCTTCTCTCAGAGGTTTGAACTCCTCCTTCTGCTTTGTAAGAGTATTGTACACTTTCACCTCTATCACCTGAAGAAGATTTTTGCTTGGGTTTTATTAGACTATCGTTGGTGGCAATCATCTGCGTTTTAGGAATAGAGAGACAGAGATAACCACCAGCAATATCAGGAGAAGTGAGGTAAGTTTTGGAATCTCCGATTTGCTGTTCTGAACGGTGTGATTTGTGAGAGGGGAACTGGTAAGATTTGTACTGTGTATGGAGGTTGAAAATGTTTCAGAAATGAGATTTGGGCTCAATGTTTTTGTTTTTATCTCTTTCTGTGTAGTCATGTGTTCGTATGAAGGAGCGAGATTAATAAATTCGTACTTTGGGGAGAGATGAAATGCATTCCCAATCCATGAAAGCTTGACCTTTATCAAGGGATAGGACTTCAGCGTTTTCCCATCAAAGTAAAAAGCATAGAGGGGCTTATTGAACATCTCTGAAAGCTCATCCCAAGTTAGATTCATCCTATCTACCTTTTGAGTTTCCCATCGAATTGCTGTGCCGTTGATCATAATGAGATACCCAATAAACACATGGTACGTAACATTGAACACAATTAGAGTTTTATCAACTTGCTTTCCGGGCTTTCTCATGATTGTGAAGTTGCTTTCAATGGCATCAATTTCAACTGCTGGAACAATTACAATCCCCATTCCAGAAGGAAAAGCCACTAAATGATCTAATAGGCTGTCACTCCACAAGTAAAACATCAGTTCCTTGACGGGAATTTTATATGTTCCGTTTTTGAAGGAAAAGATGACATAATCACCGCTGTGATTCCCAAGTACTGGAACGACGTTCCTCTCCACCGTAGATAGTACCTCATTGAGGGTTCTGTTCTCAGTGCCATACTCGTAGTAGCCGCCGAGATAGTAGGCATCGCTTGAGTTCACCAAATAAAAGCGGGCATATTGAGTTGGAGGGTCAAACATCGCTATGCACTCGCCAAAATTCTGAGGTTTCAGATCATAGAGTCCAGCCCCCACATATATTACCCCAGAAGTCGTAGGAGCAACTATTATCCGGAAACCGGAGGAACAGAAGGCTACCGAAATTGTTGGAGCAGGAGTCACTAATGGAAGAATCAAAAGTAGCAATGGGAGAAAAATCTTCCGCATTACTACCACTCCCCTAATAGAAATTAGTCCTACCCTTTTAAAGCATTGTTCACAAGACCAGCAAAAGCTTAAAAACCCAATTCCCCCAATTTAAACCAGCTTAAAAAACAGGAGGTCATGCTCATGAAAGTGGGAAGGGGAGATGTTGTAAGACTTCATTACATTGGAAAAGTCAAAGAGACTGGAGAAATCTTTGACACAACGTATGAAGAAGTTGCAAAGGAGGCTGGAATTTACAGCGAAAAGGGTATCTACGGTCCAGTGCCAATTGCAATTGGCGCTGGTCATGTCCTCAAAGGGCTTGATGAGCAACTTGAAGGTCTCGAGGTGGGAAAGAAGTACACAATTGAAGTTCCTCCAGAGAAGGCCTTTGGAAGAAGGGATCCTAAGCTCATTAAGACATTCACCCTTGGTCAGTTTAGAAGGCAGGGAATCATGCCATTTCCCGGATTAGAGGTTGAAATAGAAACTGAAAGTGGGAAGAAGCTTAAAGGGAGGGTTTTGAGTGTTTCAAGTGGGAGGGTTAGAGTTGACTTCAATCATCCCCTTGCAGGAAAGACCATTATATATGAAGTGGAAATTGTAGAAAAGATTGAAGATCCAATTGAGAAGGTTAAAGCATTAATTGAGCTGAGGCTTCCAATGGTTGATCTCAGCAAAGTCAAGATTGAAGTCGGAGAGAAAGATGTAAAGATAGATTTCAGCGATGTTGAGATTGATAAAAACACGCTTATTCTTGGAGAAATCATCCTTGAGAGCGATCTTAAGTTCATTGGATATGAGCAGGTTGAATTTAAGCCCACAATTGATGATCTTTTGAAACCTCCAGAGGTAAAGGTTGAAGAAGAGATAGAAAAAGAGGTAAAGGAGCAGAAAAGCGGAGAAGAGGCAACTGAAGAAAGCAAGGAGGAAGCAGAAAAAAAGACTGAAGGAGTTAAAGAAAGTGCTGAGAAGACAGAAGAAGAGAAAACTGCCGAAGTTAAAGAGGAGAAAGAAGAGGCTAAAGAGGAAGCCAAAGGATGATAGCATTTCTTCTTTACTTAGTTTCCTTGATTTTTATTATCCTCAACTGGCATCTGGGTAAAAATATCTACGAATGGGCATTCTATGACATTCTGTTTTATGTATTCTTGCCCCTAACTGCGGCTTACCTTTTGGGATTCAAGCCTAATGAGCTGGGATTTAAGATTGGCAAGAGGGAAGGTTACATCTGGGCATTTGTCCTTTTCTCAGCAACTTTACCGGTGAGCGTTTATGCATCGAGGATAGAGAGCTTCCGGAGCTTTTATCCTATTTTCAGCTACTCCTCTTGGGGTGATTTTATCTTTAAGGAGCTGTTGATAGGAGCAATAATGTTTGCGCATGAAGCGTTTTATAGGGGAATTCTGCTGTTCCCACTGGCAGAAAAAAACGAATGGCTTGGGATTTTGCTCCAGAACATTCCCTATACCCTAATTCACATAGGAAAACCGACACTGGAGATTCCATACTCCTTCATTGCGGGCATAATATTCGCGAAAATGGATTTGAAAAGTGAAAGCTTTCTGCCGAGTTTTCTTTTACACTGGATTGGAGCTGTGGCTTTTGATGTTCTTTGTATTATATGAGCCTGAGCTCTATGTTTCCATTCACTGTAGAGACTTTGACTGAATACTTTCCAGAACCAAGCTGTGCGCTGAAGCTTTTTGGTCCAAATTTTCCCACCAAAGAAGTCGCAACGTTATCAAAGCCCTCTGTTAATATTCTTCCATTTGTTGTACTTGCTGAGATCATTGCATCAGCTTTTTTTGGAAGCAGAAATTTTATCGACCCGTTTACGGTTGAGATTTTTACATCGTTTCTAACAGCTTTCAGCACAACTTTTATCGGTCCATTTACATTTCCAACTTTGCTGATCTCCACATTTTCAAGCTCAATTGACCCATTTACGTTGCCAATTTTAATAACTCCCTTAACATTTGAAATTGAGATTCTGCTGTTTACACTGCCAATTTTCTTTACTTCAACGGTTTTCGGAACAAGGATGTCAAAATTCACCGAACTTCCACCCAAGCTGATGCCAAAGGTTTTCTTATGCTTAGCCTCGATTTTTAGAACATTTCCCTTTTTTTTGACTTTGATTTTTGGCTCTGATGCAAAAAGGCCCCATTTCTTCTCCGCTCTCATTTTTATTGTATCACCATCGTAGCCTTTTATCTTGATGTGTCCGCTCACATTGCTGATGACAAGCCTTAATCCTTCGGTTACCTCATACTCCCTCTCAATTATCTCAATCATCTTGCCCACCATTACTGTATTGCATGCTCAAAGAAAAAGTAAAATGTGGTCAGGAGTGAGCACTTCCTTTGCTGACCCTAACTGTGCCATAGCCAACAAAGAGCAACTTATCCGGATCGAGGGCTTTAACGACCTCAGGTCTGTGGGTAATTATCACCGCTGTAATGCCTGCTTCACGAATTATTTCGCTGACCTTCTTTGCAACCCTCATAGCGGTTAGTGTATCGAGGTGTGCAGCAAATTCGTCCATAAGTAATAGATTTGGCTTCTCCGCAAGCAGAGATGCTATCTTAGCCCTCTCCTTCTGTCCTGTGGAAAGCTCACTAAACTTTGCCCTGTAAAGCACAGCATCGCTCAAGCCGGAGCGGTTTAAAACTTCAACTGCTGCATTTAAATCCCTAATTTTTCTGTAAACGTGCTCCAGTATGCTCTCCGAACCAAAGGATGGCTCAAATTCGCCTGGAATCATGACCGAAACCTTAACGTTTTCTGGCACTTCAATTTCTCCACCTGTTGGTCTGTACTTCTCTTCCCAGTAGCCTTTGGCTGCTCCAAGGATTAAGCGTAAAAGAGTTGTCTTTCCGGCTCCGCTTGCTCCGACCACCACAATCAGCTCTTTTGGCTTGATTTCAAAGTTTAGATTTCTCAGGACAGGTCTCTGAATAACTCTATGTCTTACCCCAAAAGCCTTCAAAAGCTCCTGAATTTCCTCGGGAAGACCCCTTATGTCAAGTTCGCTCTCGAAGACCTTGCTTACATTTTTGAAGACTATTGAGCCTTTTAACGGCTCAACTTTTCCATAGCTTGGCCTCCACAGTTTTCCGTCTTTAGGAGCGTATGGATCATCCCTTAAAAAGCGCTCTATGTATTCTTTAGCCTCTTCGCTTAGCGGATAAAAGAGGACAGGTCTTCCACTTGCTGTTTCCCATAAAAACTTAAAGCCAACTTTTTCAAAGAAGGGGTTATAGCGAGCCATTTGAGCTATTGTCTCTACTATGTGCTTCCTCTTTCTCATCTCTGGGATTCTTCTTTCCTTAATCCATTCTAATGCAGCTTTAACGCTTAATTGGCCAAGCCCATCGGAGCGGTAGTCTGGATGGACAACAACCCTTGCAATTCTCGCTCCAGCAGTGTTGCTCTCTCTCAAAGCCTGCCACTTTGCTTCCTCCCAGAGCATTGAGCGGGCGACTTTTTTAGGATATTTCTTCTTGAGCTCTTCATAAAGCTCCTTCATTATACGCTCGGGCCAGAATGCCGGATGGAACCAGTCCTCTGGAAAAACCTTTTCACGAATGTTCTTCTCTATTTCACCGTTTGGTAAGCGACGGTGCATCAGAGGAATTGGTGGATCAACTCTAACGTAAGCCAAGATTCTTGGCTCATACTCCTTTCTGTTCTCGAGCTCAAGGATTAAGAAGCGTGATGCCGGGGTTGAACCTTTAATCTCCAAGATGTGAACATCTTCGCTCCCGCAGACCGGGCACTTCTGCTTCGTATTCGACTCAAATACGTGTCCGTTCTCGCATCTCCAGAGCGCAACTTTCTCCTTCTGCGATGCATAATGATACTGCTCAAGCTCCGCTATTGCCTCAAAGTCGCTCTCGTAAGTTGCTTCCCTCGCCTTAATCTTGTAGGTATAGAGCAGTTCACCAGTTAATGGAGAATAGCGCTTTGCTTCATACTCCCTCTCCCACAGTGGCCAAACTTTAATTTTGTCCCCCTGATAGAACTTGTAAAGCTCATAGTCATCAAAATCAAGGATTTTTTCACCATTTTTGACTTTTGGCTTCCCCTTCACGTGAATTTCAACTTCATCTCCAGTTACAAACCACTGAGCAACGCCACTCATGTAGAGCTTATATCTTTCCCCCTTAGTCTCAACTTCAAGAATTCCAAACCATCGGTGCTTGAAGCGTGGAATTTCACTACCAACGACTTTACCTCTAAGAATCATTGTTATCACCATTGAAAATTCGTTTTTTGTGTATTTAAGGTTAGTCTGTGTTTCACCATAATGCATTTAATAACGCTAAGCCTAACATCTTAATGGTGGTTTAAATTGGAAGACCCTTATCTCTGGATGGAGAATCTGAATGATGAGAGAGTTCTAAAGTTCATTGAGGAGGAAAACAAGCGCTTTAGGGAATTCATTGAGGATTTGCCAGAAAAGCTGATTGATGATGTGAGGAAGTACTACTATCTGCCCAACATCTGGGAAGCTCAAATCACAAAGAGAGGAACCTTTGTGAAGATAAATGAAGCAGGAAGACAGCTCATAAAACTCCTCGAGACTGGAGAAATTATAGTTGATTCCAAAAAGCTTGAGGAAGAGCTTGGCGATGAGATTCTCCTTCAAGGATTTACAGTTGACAGAGATGGGAAAAGATTAGCCTACAACTTCTCAATTGGAGGGGCTGATGAGGGGATAACGAGGATAGTTAACCTTGAAACTGGGGAAATCATTGAGGAAATAAAGCCATCCTTGTGGAATATCGTTTTCCTCGATGATGGTTATTATTTTGCCCGCTTCTACCGAAAAGAAAAGACTCCCGATGGAATTTCTGCTCCAGCGGAGAGAATTTTCCTGAAGAAAGGGGAAGACGAGGTTATGGTTTCTGGCGAAGGATTTGGTTCGGGCTATTTCATGAATCTGCACAAGAGCACGGATGGAAAGTGGGCAATGCTGACGGTTACATTCGGCTGGAACAAAGCCGATATTTATCTCGGCCCAATTGATGAGCCAGAAAAGTGGAGGAAGGTTTATTCAAGCGATGTTCCAGCACATCCGATAGATGTCATCAACGGAAAGCTCTACATCTACACACGCAAAGGAAGAGGGCTTGGAAAAGTTATTGCAATCGAAAATGGCAAAGTTGAAGAAATAATCCCCGAAGATGAGTTTCCGCTTGAGTGGGCGGTTATTGTTAATGATAAAATACTTGCTGGCTATTTGGTTCATGCTTCCTCTAAACTTAAGGTGTTTACACTTGAGGGGGAGCTTATAGATGGGATAAGCTTTAAGATGCCTGCACAAGTTTACCCGCTTGACAATGATGGAGAGCAGGTTTTACTCAGATACGAGAGTTTTACAGTTCCATACAGGCTTTACCGCTTTAGAGACAGGCTTGAGCTGATTGATGAGATCAAAGTTGAAGGAGAATTTGAAGTCAGTGAAGATTTTGCAACCTCAAAAGATGGAACAAGGGTTCATTATTTCATGGTCAAGAAGAAAGGGACAAAAAGCGATAAAGCTTGGGTTTTCGGATATGGGGGCTTCAACATTGCCCTGCTCCCACGGTTCGTTCCTCAGGTGATTCCCTTCATTGAACGCGGTGGCACATTTGTGATGACAAACTTAAGAGGTGGCAGCGAATACGGTGAGGAGTGGCACCGTCAAGGAATGAGGGAGAACAAGCAGAACGTCTTTGACGACTTCATAGCTGTTTTGGAGAAGCTCAAGAGAGAAGGGTATAAAGTTGCCGCTTGGGGAAGGAGCAACGGAGGGCTTTTGGTTTCAGCGGTTTTGGTTCAGAGACCAGATGTTATGGATGCCGCTTTGATAGGCTATCCCGTTATAGACATGCTGAGGTTTCATAAACTCTACATTGGAAGCGTTTGGATTCCAGAATATGGAAATCCAGATGAGCCAAAGGACAGAAAGTTTTTGCTGAAGTATTCTCCCTATCATAATGTAAAACCTCAAAAATACCCGCCGACGCTAATCTACACTGGTCTGCACGATGACAGGGTTCATCCTGCACATGCTTTGAAGTTCGCTAAAAAACTGAAGGACGTTGGGGCACCTGTCTATCTACGCGTTGAGACGAAGAGTGGACACATGGGCGCTTCGCCAGAGACGAGGATAAAGGAACTGGCAGATTTATTGGCGTTTGTGATTAAGGTGCTTGGCGTAGATTAAAGCTTCTTCCTTCTAACGCTTTTTTACTGCGATTTCTTATGCACCCCAAAGCCTCAGGATGGGAAGATTTATTAGTGATAACATCAATTATGATAATGGTGATTATCATATGAAACACTTCGTGGACAGAAAAAATGAGCTGAGGGCAATAAGGGAAAAGCTGATGAGCAGGAAATTTGAGCTGATCGTGATATACGGTAGAAGGAGGGTTGGAAAAACCCGACTTGTTCTTGAGGCAGTTAAAGATTTCCCTCACATCTACTATCTGGCGGTTGAGAGTGACAACCTCAGACATTTTCGGAAAACTGCGGAGAGAATAGCCCCTGAAGTGAGATATACAAGGGAAGACTGGGAAAGCCTGCTCCATGCTCTGAAAGGAAAGGTGATAATCATAGACGAGTTTCCCAACATGATCAAGGAAGACCCCAAAGTTGTTTCCATCTTTCAAAGAGCGGTTGACCTTGATCTCTCGAATTCAAACACTAAGCTCATACTCCTCGGTTCTTCAGTAAGCATGATGACCGAGAAGGTGCTGAGCTACAAGAGCCCACTCTACGGGAGGAGAACGGGTTCAATGAAGCTTAAACCAATGGAGTTCTTCACCTTAAGGGAGTTCTTTCCGGGAATAAGCTGGAAAGAGCTGATTGAGATTTACGGACTTACCGATGGAATACCCTTCTACATAATCCAAGTTAAACTGCCCTTCTGGGAATGGCTTGAGAAAGAGCTGCTCAATCCCGTGAGCTTCTTCAGGGATGAGGTTGATTTTCTGCTCAGGTATGAATTCACGGAAACAAGAACATACAGGAGAATACTTGAGGCAATAGCACTCGGTAAAACGACGCCAAAGGAGATAAAGGACTTCACGGGGATGAGGCATTCTGACATAACTCCCTACCTTAGAAACCTTATTGAAACCGATTTAGTTGTGAGGGAGGTTCCAGTCACAGAAAAGCCTGCCTCAAAGAAGGGACGCTACTACGTTGCTGACAACTTCTTGGCATTCTGGTTCCGCTACATTTATCCCAATTTGTCAAGGATTGAGGCGGGAACCTTCGACATTGCAGAGATACGGGAGGATTACAGTCGGTATCTCGGCTGGGTTTTTGAGAAAGTTGCGAGGCAGTTCCTTGTTAGGCTAAATAAAGCCGGAAGACTTCCGTTTAGGTTCACCAAGATTGGGAAGTGGTGGCATAAGAGCGAGGAAATTGATTTGGTTGCGTTGAATGAGCGTGAAAAAAAGGTGCTTTTTGTTGAGGTTAAGTGGAAGGATCTGAGAGAGAGGGAAGCTAAAGGTGTTCTGAGAAATTTGGAGAGGAAGAGCAAGCTGGTTGGTTTAGAGGACTGGGAGAAAGCTTATGGCATGATCGCCAGAAACATTGGGGGAAAAGAGGACGTTAGGGGAAGTGGATATTTTGCATGGGATTTAGGGGATTTTTGAGCCTTAAAGATTTAAACGGTTTTTAATTTCCTCATATCTTTTTCTTGCTTCTTCGCGCTCCTTCTTTCGCTCCCATAGATTTACCCAAAGTGCCAAACCACCTACAATAAGGGTCATCACAATTCTCAAGAACAGTCCGTTATTTATAGGAATAGCATCGTTCTCATCCAGAATGCCGTCTTTATCCCTATCAAAAAGTGGGTTTATAATAAACTTTACTCCAGCATTTCCATAAGCTATGAATTTCCCATCAGGGGAGAGGGCAATTTTTCCCAGAGCAATGCCTATTTCTGGATATAAAGGATGATACTTCGTATTGCTCCAGAGCTCCCTTCCGGACCAGTCAAATATATGCAATACCCCATCATATATAAGGAGATATTTCTGTGAGATTGCAAAATCTTCTACATGCAGAAAAGTTTTGCCCCAAAGAAAGTTGCCGTTCCTGTCATAAACTCCCAAGAACTGTCCATCGCGGGAGTAGAAAACCACAACAAGCTTTCCATCATCTGTGAGTCCCATACGAGCAACTGCACCTTTCCAAGGGTTGAAAGCTTTTATAAGTTTCCCATTTCTGGAAAAGAGATAAATTTTGCCTTTCTCAGCAACTGCAACAACCTTTCCATTCGTTGTAACCTTATCACCAAAATCCAGACTCCAGAGCTCGTTTCCACCTATATCAAAGACCCTCACAATACTACCATTCTTTATATAGCCTCTCGCTACAATTAAATCCCCAGCAGTGCTCACCGATGTTGCGTTAAACTTCCTTCTCCATAGCTCAGAGCCGTTTGGAGAGTACGCTATAAGATAAAAAGGAGAAAATGTGAAGGTAGATTCATTAAGCCATTTGAAATTCGCAGTTCCCAATGCAATGATCCTCTTAGAGGCATCGAAAGAAGCAACAAGGTGCAAAAGAGTGGTATTTCCGATCACGTTGCCTTTCTCATCAACGATAATGAGGTGACCATTTTTAGCATGCTTTGCAATACCCCTATAAGAGGTCGCAACTACTATTCGACTATCTATGAATTTAATGCCTGCAATATTCTCCTCAAAATTTCCAAAATTTAGCCTCCACAAAGTGTTCAACACGGGGTCTTTTTCCGAGATTACTTTAGCATAATTAGCAGAATAAAGAGCTAACAAAAGCAGCACGAAATTGGCAATCCACCTCTTTTTCACAGAGCCCACCAATATTTTTGGCCCGTTGACATATTTAAGCTTTTTCTTCTATTAGTTTCATTATTTTACTATGCAGCTGCTTAATCAACTTTTTGTTTAACTTATCGGGCGGGAAGTCCCTGTCCGGAAGGGCGGGGTAGTTCACGAACAGCACATCTTATATTCTTCTCTCCAGCTCTCTCTTCAGCCTTAAGTACTCTTCATGGGCTTTTCTGCCTTCTTTTTTCTTCCGCCATTCATAGAGTGAGGCAAAGATGAAACTAATCCCAAAAGCAGAGAAAAGCTGGTGCAGCAATTCGTTATTTAGAGGAAAAACATCTTCATCGTCGGGAATTTTATCGTGGTCTCTGTCATAGAGCGGATTCACAAACACATGATATTCATCGAAAATAAGCCTTCCATCCGGAGAAATCTGAAAGTATCCAATTGGCATGTTGTAATAGGCGATAACTTTCCCGTTAGTATCGAGGATTGTGAAGGAATCTGCTTCGCTTAAATAAACATTTCCATTCCTGTCTATGTGGGCGTAAAAGTTGTAAAAGCTGATCCCATCCTTTTTGAAGATGACTTGATTCTTTGGAGATACTTCTTTTATCCACAGTTCATTGCCGTTCATGTCAAAGAGACCATACCAGTTGCTTCCCCGCATTAAAATGTAATGACAGTTAGTGTCCAGTGCGGATACGTCATTTTCAAGCTTCCAAAGAAAATTCCCAGAGGGGGAAAATGCCGGCACCTCATATCTTTTCATGTTTTCAGTGCTCACTATGATTAGCTTCTCACACGAAAGCATTCTGTATGGATTTCCTTCAATTGTCTTCTTCCAAAGCAGATTACCGCTATTGTCAAGGGCAAATATATTCCCTTTGTCAATTCCAAAAATTCTGCCATTGGAGTAAGCTAAAGCAAAGGCAGAGATGTTCCGCCGCCAGAGAAGCTTTCCATCGAGGGAATATGCAGAGACAAAATTCTGTGTATATACCGTTGAGCCTTTTATATCGAGAATTTTTGACTCACTCACAAACAGTGTGTCATTGGCAACTACAAAGGAATATACCTTAAATTCCGTTTTAAATTTTCCCAAAAGCTCCCCTCGCTTCGAGAACAACATAACGACACTTCCTTCGTTTGAGAACCTACTCAAATTTGTCTCAACGACGACAAGCTTGTCACCATAAAAGTTGCCTCTAATAAACCCGCCGGTGGTGAATTTGTCAAGGCTCCAGAGGGGGTCATTTAGGTATGCCTGGCTTTTTATATAATCGTAGTAGCCCACGAGAGAGATAACTGAAAGCAGGATAAAGCTTCCTAAGAAACTCTTCACCCAGCTTTTCATTACCACTCCTGGAGATATTGAGTGTCTACACTTAAAAAGTTTATCTCATTCAAGCTCCCCGATCATAGCCATTATCTTTCTATGTAGCTGCTTAATCAGCTCCCTTCTGTCTTCCATAAGCACAACGTCACTTGCTCCAATAATTTCAAGGTTGAAGGCAAATGGACTCGGCAGCTCATTTTGTTCAAAAACGATTTTTATCTTGCCTTCTTTAACCCAGCTCAAAAACAGCTCCGCATTTTTAATATCCATCTTGTCCTCCATAATCTCGCGGTAAACTTCCTTGAGAAGTGGGAAGTCGGGATAGTTCTTTTTAAGAAGTCTAAGTAATGTTTGGGCATTCAACTGCTGCCTGCTTAAGCTTTTCTTCCTCCCCATGTATCTCCTTAAAATTAACAGACCTCTGTTGGCGACGTGCCTGAATCTTCTCTTCAACAGCTCCGTGTTGTCCAGGGCTTTCTTAAGGGTTTCTCTCAAATCCTCAAGCTGGAATAAAGTCCTAATATCCTCTTCACTCAACCTTTTCTCTCTTGGTAGAATCAGCATGAAGCCATTATCGCTTATGGCAATTCCCACGTTGCACCTTTTCTTTTTGCTCACCAAATATGCAAAAGCCCTGCTCAAAGCTTCATTTGCTCTCCTCCCTATCAGGGTGTGGAAGAAGTACTTTGCCCTTCTCTCCTCCAGAACCTCCTCAACCAGAAGGATTCCATCATCTGGAATTGTTGAATACTTTGCCTGCTCTCTGAAGTAGCCCAAAATTGCTTTGGCAGCTTTTTCATCTATTCTGTACTTCTCCATTAGGATTTGCTCTGCTTTGGGATTGTTTAAGAGTTCTTTAACCTCTTTCCTAAATCTCTGCACGTCCAAGGCTAAATCAAAGCTCAAAGGCAACATTTCAGAAAACCACGCTGGGATCGTTGGCTTCGCCCCTTCTTTAGGCTCCACATAAATCCTGTTACCCCTTGACTTTTTGAACTCATACGTCCTTCCAGCCAAGACAAAAATATCTCCAGGCATCAAGCGTTCAGCAAATTCTTCCTCCACAGTTCCAATAAACCTCCTATCAAGCGTGTAAACTTCGATTTTAGCCTCATCTGGAATTGTACCCGTGTTCATGTAGTAGATTGCTCTCGTCATTTTCCCTCTTCTTCCGAACTTGCCCTCTTTTTCATCGAGCCAGATTTTTGCATAAACCTTCTTCTCTTCAAGTCCAGCATATTCTCCCGCTAAATATCTAAGAACGCTCATGAAGTCTTCAAAACTCAAGTTGTGATAGGGATACGCTCTTCTTACAAGCTTATACGCTTCGTTAATGTCCCACACTTTTTCCAGAGCCATGCCGAGGAGATGCTGAACAAGAACGTCGAGGGGATTCTGCGGGATTTTAATTCTGTCCAATCTTCTATTCCTCGCATTGTAAGCCAAAACGGTACACTCAACTAAATCGTCCCTATCCAAGACAAGGATAATTCCCTTGCTGACTTCATGCAGTCTGTGACCCGCTCTCCCTATCCTCTGCAGAGCCCTGTTTACACTCTTTGGTGAGCCGATTAAAACAACTAAGTCAATGCTTCCAATGTCTATGCCCAACTCAAGCGATGTTGAGCTAACAACACAGCGGAGCTCTCCTTTTTTCAATTTCTCCTCTACTTCAAGTCTAACATCTCTCGAGAGGCTCGAGTGGTGGGCTTCAATTAGTTCCGCATATTTTGGGAACTTTTTCTTAAGATGATAGGCAACCCTCTCAGCACCGCTCCTTGTGTTTGTAAAGATGAGCGTTGTCCTGTGCTGTTCAATGAGTTCATCCAAGCGCTTGTACAAGGCTTCACTTAGTGTTGCCGCATCTGTGTAAACTAAGTCCCCAACAACGCTTTCTACTTTAATCTCCGTCTTTTTGGCAAAGGAAACATCTACTATTAAACCACTTCTTGGAGTTCCGTCATCGTTGAAGCCAAAAACAAATTTAGCAACCTCTTCGAGGGGATGAATAGTGGCACTGAGACCGATTCTAACGAAATCCCCGGCTAAATTCTGTAATCTTTCAAGGCTGAGCATTAGATGGGTTCCCCTCTTATTCTCAGCCAATGCGTGGACTTCATCGACTATGACGTATTTAACCGTCTTTAGCCTCTCGCTGAATTTTGGAGCATTTAAAGCTATGGCTAAGCTTTCTGGTGTTGTAATCAATATGTGGGGCGGCTTTTTTACCATCTTCTGCTTTTCATAGCTTGAAGTGTCGCTTGTTCTCACTGCTACTCTTATTTCCGGCAGGTCATAACCCATTTCATGAGCAACTTCCCTAATCTCTCTGAGGGGCTCCTCTAAGTTCCTTCTGATGTCATTGTTCAAAGCTCTGAGGGGCGAAACATAAAGAACGTAAATTTTATCTTCAAGCTTACCCTCCTTTCCCAATAAAATAAGCTCATTTATGGCAGCGAGAAAAGCTGATAAAGTTTTTCCGCTGCCCGTTGGCGAAGAAATAAGCACATTTTCTCCTTTGTGAATTTCAATAACCGCATATCTCTGGGGGGGTGTGAATGTTCCAAACTTTCCTCTAAACCACTCCCTAACCGGATCAGCTAATATCTCGTAAATTTCCTCATCGGTGTACTCTCTCTGGGCAAACCTTATCATCGGACTAACCTTTTTGGGTTTGATTTTTAAACCCTTCGGTTGGTCTAATAAACTTTTTAAATCGAAAAACTAAACCCCAATTGGGTGGGTTTATGGAAATCCTAAAGAGAGTTATCAAGGAGTTTAATAAATATCATGGGAGTGAAGCTCAAGCCAAAATCATCAAGGCTGAGAGAGATGAGGTTATCATTGAGTTTGACGGTAGCTTTTGTAAAACCTGCGGGCTTTACGATTACTTTGAGGACATAAAGTGGGAAGCAATGAACTTTGGATTAAACATTGAGCCTGTTGAAATTATAGAGAGTGAGGAAGAGTTTGAGAGAGGGAGATATTTAGTGAAGTATAAACTCAAGAGCGAACAATCTTCTCAACAAGCTCGACAACCTTAGGAACTGCATTTTCGACTTCTTTGCTTAACTTCATTCCCAGTTCAACTTCTTTGGCAACTATCCCTATGAAATGAATCTCTGCTTTTGCTAATCTTTCATCCAGAGCCATCATCAGCTTTAGCCCGTCAACTGCACCCATGAAATGGGCACTTCTTATCTCAGCTTTAAGCTTCTCAAAGACTTCCTCACCCTTCAGATGAACGATTTTTCCGGGCTCAAATTTTTCACTTAGAATCGCATCAACTATCACAATTCTCTTCTCTCCGTTATAGTAATTTTGGAGCTTAAAAATATCAGTCCCAACTTCAAGGACATTGTATCCTTTTTCTGCTAAAATTCTCCCTATTTTAAGCCCAACACCATCGTCCCTCATGAGCTCATTGCCAAGAGCGAGGATTAGAGTTCTCATAAAACCACCAGAGATAAAATTTAGAAAAGAGAATTTAAAGCTTCACGATATGAACTGAACACGAAATGCACGGATCAAAAGCCCTGACAACCATCTCTGAGAGGAACTTAAGCCTATCTGGATCGTCTTGATAATGCTTCTCTGCCATCATCCTAACGTGACGCTCCATTATTGCCAAGTTCATTGCAGTTGGCGTTATTATGTCAGCATAGCTGACCCTTCCATTCTTAACTTCAAGGGCATAAACTAACAGCCCTCTCGGTGCCTCAGTGATGCTGACTCCAAAGCCGTCTTTAATCTCAACTGCATCTCTTTCCCTGATTGGCCATCTGGCTAAAGTTTCATCAATTATATCGACAGCCTTCTCCGTGAAGTAAACAAGCTCAAGCGCCTGTGCAAGGTTGTTGGCAAAGCAGTTGTCATATCTGAATAAATCCCTATACTTCTCATAGAGGGCTTTTGCCCTTCCATAGAGCAGATCAGCGTTGTTCACGATTCTTGAAATTGCGCCGACCATGAAAGGTTTTCCTTTATAAAAACTGTGCTTTGCAAAGCTGTGTTCAACAACCCTCTCAACTATCCATTTTTTGTAATCCTCTACCGGAAACTCAAAGCCGTCGCTCACTTTTACATAATCTCCATAAATGCCGTAAATGCCGCCTCTTGGCTTAATTGCCATGTGAACGTTTTCCTCATCATCAACTTCGCTGAACTGTTCAAGCTTTGCAAATAGCTCCACTGTATATTCTGCCAATGGGAGGATCTCTTTAAGCTCCCTCCTCAATTCTTCAAACTGTGCTCTGCTTGGAAGCTTTCCAAAGCCGCCTAAAATCGCATTCTCCTGATGAATTGCCCTTGAACCGAGGACATCCATAATCTTTGAGCCGATGTTTTTGAGCTTCATTGCATATTCAACTTCCCTCTTATACCTGTCAATCATGCTAAGCGGATCTGGATAGCCAAGATAATCCGGGAGAACTAAGAGATACAGGTGCAGTGCATGACTCTCAATCATATCTCCTATGTAGAGCAACTCTCTGAGCTTTTGAATCTCCTCCCTTGGAGTAAATCCAATAGCTTTTTCTGCTGCTTCAAGGGCTGTCAGCTTATGGGCAGCTGAACAGAAGGAACAGATTCTTGGGTAGACAGCTAAGGCTTCATCTAACTTTTTCCCAATGGTTATTGCTTCAAAGAACCTTGGACCTTCAATGATGTTAAGCTTCACCTCTTTGACTCCCTCATCTCCCATGACTATCTCTATTCCACCTTTGCCCTCAACTCTCGCTATATGATCAACGGTGATTGGAATATACATCATTCACCCTCCTCAAAAATTTTGTTAACCATTTCCTCGAGCTTTGGATTATGGGCATTGAAAATCCTCATTCTGTCAAGGATTTCCTCCTTTGTGAAGCCTTTCTTCTTGAACTCCCTTGCCAGTGAGTCGAACCATGCGACATCATAACCAACGGCTCCTCTGCATCCTATGCACGCAACGCCATAGGCTGGACACCTTGCATCACAGCCTGCCACTGTAACTGGACCCAGACAGGGCTCACCTTTTTCGATGAGAATGCAGGAGTTGCCTCTCAGTCTGCACTCGACACATACAGGATAGTCAATGTCCTCCGGCCATGACCCTACTAAGAATGTCCCCAGTGCATAGAGAAAGTCCTTCTTTTCTGGTGGACATCCGTAGAGCTTGTAGTCAACTTTTATAAACTTTTCAACTGGTTCCGCCATCTTTGGCTCAAATTTGACCTTTCCGTCTCCATAGACTGTCTTCCAAAGCTGCTCAAGTTCTTTTTCCTTGCCCCAGCTTTGAACTCCGCCATGAACTGCACAGGAGCCAACGGCAACTACGATCTTTGCCTTCTCTCTGATTTTCTTAACAAGCTCAATCTCCTCTTTTGTTGAAACACTCCCCTCAATGAATGCTATATCAACCTCTCTCTCCTCACTGCTATCTCTGCTCAGCATATACCAGCACTCGATTTTTGCTTTATCAATGAGCTGAAGTATTTCATCCATCATGGCAAATTGCAATTGACAGCCGTAGCATGATGTGAGGGCGTAAAACCCGATTTTAATCTTCCTGTTTTCCATCTCTCCTCACCTCAGTCGAGCAAGCCTGGTGTTGAAATTATGTCGAAGTACCCAAACACTGGACCATCTTTGCAGATGTACTTCCAGGAAGTGCTTGTTCCAACGTTGCAGTGGCCACATTTGCCAATTCCGCACTTCATCCTCCTCTCCAGTGTCACGAAAATGTTCTCTGGTCTGTATCCATAGTTTATGAGGGATTCGAAGACTGCCTTATACATCCTTGGTGGACCACAAATGGCGACAGCTGTCTTCTTTGGGTTTGTATTGGCTTCAACAATGAAGTTCTGAGGTCTACCCTTCAGTCCGGGCCATTCGGGATCTCTTGTAACACTTTGGATGATCTTCACATTTTCAGATTCTGCCAAATCTTTCATTGCCTCAAGCTCCTTGTAGAAGAGAAGATCCTTTCCATAACGGGCTGTGTTGATGAAGGTTATGTTTCCGTACTTCCATCTGTTGTCCATTGCGTAGAGGAAGACGCTCCTAAGAGGGGCAGTACCGAGACCAGCTGCTATCAAAAGCAGATCCATTCCCTCCCATTCATCAACGGGGAATCCATTTCCATAAGGTCCTCTCACCAGAACTGTATCTCCGGGCTGCAATCTGTGAACAACTGTTGTAACTCTCCCGGCTTTTCTTATACAAAGCTCAAAGAACCCCTTTCTCATTGGTGAGGAGCATATGCTTATTGGAACTTCACCAACTCCAGGAATTGTCAGCTGAACGAACTGCCCTGGCTTGAATGTCCAGGTTTCTGCTATCTCAGGATCTTCAAACCTAAAAAGGAACAGCTTTTCTTTATCTGTGAGCTTGTAAACTTTCAAAACTTTGACCTTTTCAAGAGCATAGGGATTATCACCATGGACAATTTGAGTGGTGGTCATCATATTCCTTCACCCCTAATATTGCTTGCATAGGCAAATCCTCTCTTTGGAATCTCCTCACTCATTTCAGGAGGACAGGACTTCTCCTCAAATCCAAGAATTGTCCTTAAGTTCCTTACAAAGCTTATCCCTGCAGGACAGAAGTATGTACATCTTCCACATCCAACACAGTAGCTTATGCCAAGCTTTTCATTATATGCATTCTTGCACAAATATCGGTTCATGAAACGGGATTTCTTAGTTGGTCTAAAGTTATGTCCCCCAGCAACCAGGCCGTGGCTTCTCAGCTGGCATGAGTCCCATCTTCTAATCCTAACTCCAGTGTCACCATCAAGATTCGGTATATCCTGAACATCATAACATCTGCATGTTGGACAAGTTAAGTTACAGTTCCCACATCCTAAACAGAGCTCACTCTGCTCATCCCACATTGGGTGCTCCATTTCAAGCTCAAGGAGATAGCGCAGGTTTCCCCAATCTTCATGATATCTGAACGATTGGTGTCTCTTCTTTTCAAAGTCCCTGAAGTTACAGATGTCTTGGGTTGTAACCTCTTCAAAGAGCTTTATGTTCTTGTCGACAATTCTGTGTCCCGTGGGAGTGCCGACTCTCACGAGCCATCCATCTGGAAGTTCGTGAAGGAAAAGATCAAATCCGTCATCTGCAAAGTCTGTCTCCCTCAGGTTGCAGAAGCAGTATTCATCTGGCATACAGCTTATTCCTATGATGATACCTTTCTCTCTGCGGATCTTATAGTATTTATCTGGGAATTCATCAAGGTATATCGTGTCCATAATCTTCAGTCCAAAGATGTCACATGCATGAAGTCCAAAGATCACGAAGGGTTCAACGTTCTCAACAACCTCTTCATATTCAGCCTTTGATATGCTGAACTTGAACATCGTTTCTCTTGGCAGGAAGAAGAACTTCTTAGGTGGCATTATGGTTCTGTTGTAATGGAATTCAATTTTCCTGACATCATCTATCTCTCTGAAGTCATAAAACTTCTCTGAGATTTTCACGGGAGCATACAGCTTACCAAAGTTTTTTAAACGCTCCAGAAATTCATAAACATTTTCCTGTGGCAGCTTCACATACCTCATAGAGATCCCCTCCCCATGAACATCATTATGCATATGCTCATTTTTGTACCTCCTCAAAGGAAACTACGGTGGGGAATAAAAAAGCCTTTCTAAACCCTTAGCTTGTTAACCAAAGGTTAAAATGTATCTGTTTGCTTCAATCTCCTGTAACTTCTACAAAAATCGCTCTCTGTTGTAGTATATGGTGGAAAAATGAACAGAGTAAGTGGCGAAGGACAAATGATGTTCATTGTTGTTCTTAGATATTCCACCTTTGGTTGAGAAAGCTTCGTTTAAAAAACGCTTTTATAGCCTTAGTTGAAGAATGTAAAATGACACGAAGTATTCATTTGGACATAAAAGCACCTTATAGCCCAAATAAGTACTTAATTGAACAAAGTGATGCTGAAATGCTGAGAAGTGAACTGTGTATAGGATGTGCAGCATGTGCAAATGCATGCCCCTTTGATGCTATTGGGATAGTTGACAATAACAAAAGAGTAATTCACTTCTCCCCAGAAAAATGCAGCAACTGTAGCTTTGAATGCAATGATGTGTGTCCAACAAGGGCAATAGAAAGAAGACCAGATAAAATAACCCTGGAATTTGAATATGCCTTCTGCCTCGAATGTGGCAGAAGATTAATGCGAACTAAGAAAGAGGCGGAATATTATGCTCAACAGTTGCTTAAAATGGGCGAAAAAGTCGAGTTTGCATTTATCTGTGATGAATGTAAGATGAAAAAGATTTCCTCTGTCTCTGACAAATACTCAGGCTACCTGATTTAGGGGGTGAAGTTGGTGAAAGGTATGAGGTTCGCTTTCTTATGTAGGGAAAAACCTGAGCCCACAGGGAAAAAAGTGGCAATAATTGGTGCAGGGCCGGCTGGACTGAGTGCCGCCGGGTATTTAGTCTGCCACGGACACGAAGTTCACATATACGACAAGCTACCGGAACCTGGTGGATTGATGCTCTTTGGAATTCCGGAGTTTAGGATACCGATATACAGAGTCAGAAAGGGGTATGAGGAGCTCGAAAATGTCTTTGAAGTAAAGTTTTTCCCCAAAACCAAAGTTGCCTTTGGAAATGGTGAGGAGGAAGGAGATAAATTTGTAGAGAATGTTATAAACTTCAATGAGCTGGTTGAAAAATATGACGCTGTTCTTATAGCAACGGGAACTTGGGAGTCATGGATGCCAAACATTGAGGGTGTCGAGTTGGAAGGAGTCTATCCGGCTTTGGACTATCTCTTCAAAATCAAATCAGCAAAGCTTGGGCACATGAGCTGGGATGAGGTTCCTCCAATTGAAGGAAAACGAGTTATGGTGGTTGGAGCAGGTCATACGGCTGTAGATGCCGCTATGGAGAGCCTACTCCTCGGAGCGGAGAAAGTTTACATGAGCTACAGAAGGACCATAAGGGAAGCTCCTGCCGGTGCTTATGAGATAAACCTCCTTAAGCAGAGGGGAGTTAAGTGGCTCGAGCTCACGGTTCCTGTGAGGATTGTTGGTGAGTATGGCAAAGTTATTGCTGTTGAGTTGCAAAAATGTAAGCTTGGAGAGCCAGACGAAAGCGGAAGGAGAAGACCAATTCCGATTGAAGGCTCAAACTTCCAAATCGATGTGGATTACGTAGTATTTGCAGTTGGGCAGAGGCCAACACCACCCTTTGCTGGAGATGTTGGAATTGCCGTTGACAAGAAGGGCAGAATTGTAGTTGACTCAAGACACATGACGAGCAGGGAGGGAGTGTTTGCTGCTGGTGACGTTGTCATCGGGCCATCAAAGGTCGGTAGAGCGGTGTTAGATGGTCTGCTGGCTGCTGAAAGCATGCACATGTGGCTTCTTGGGAGGTGATTAAAATGGCAAGGAGGATTCTTCACGTTGATTACAGCTTATGTATTGGATGTGAAACATGTCAAAGTGTTTGTGATTTCCTCCACCATGGAAAACCGAATATAAGGATTTATTACACTGAATCTGGTTTGCCGATCCCAATAAACTGTAGGCACTGTGAGAAAGCCCCATGTATGAACGTTTGTCCATCAAATGCTATCTACAAGGACACCGATGGTGCGGTAATCATTGACCCCAAGAAGTGCATTGGCTGTCTTATGTGTCTTGCCGTTTGTCCCTTCGGTGCTCCAAGCTATGATGCAAGGCTTAAGGTGGTTACAAAGTGCGACATGTGTGCTGACAGAAGAAGGGTTGGCTTAGAGCCGGCGTGCAGTGAGATGTGCCCAGCAGAGGCAGTATTCTTCGGAAGACCAGAGGAAGTTGAGGATGAAATAAGAAGGAGGACAGCAGAAAAGATCGCAAGGGAAAGGATTTCCTCCACCGTCATGGAGAGTATTGGAAGAATTCTCTGAAAGCATCTATCAGCTTTTCGTTTTCTTCTCTTTTTCTCACACTGAAGCGGATGTATTCTGGCAGGCCAAAAGAGGTGCAGTCTCTAACTGCTATTCCTTTCTTCTTGAAGAATTCAACTGCTCCTTTTGCATTCCCAACATTTTTTATGAAGAAGTTTGCATCGCTTTTGACGTTGAGGGCTTTTTCAATGCGTTCCTTCTCCTTCCAGATTAAAGGCATTGTTTTTTCCAAATGCTTAAACTCATCTCTGACAACAAACTCCAGAAACGCATAGCCTAAAGAGCCAATGCTCCAGGGCATTCTGACGCTCTTAAAAGCCTCGCTGAAGCCGATGACATAGCCAACCCTGATTCCAGGCAAACCGTAGCTCTTCGTGAACGTCCTCAGCTTTAGGATGTTCTCCCCCTTCGGGCTTCTGGCATCTTTAACGAAATCTATGAATGCTTCATCTAAAACCAGAAGTGAATCTGTATCTTCCACCGCTTGAATTAAAAGCTTGAGTCTTTTTGGAGAATAGAATTTGCCATCGGGATTGTTTGGATTGCAGAAGAAAACAATGCTACTCTTTGCAACAAATTCAGCCAGCGCTTCTGGGTTGTTTGGACCTTTGATAACCTCAGCGTTAAAAATCCTTGCAATTCTTTCATATTCCTCATAAGTGTGCTCTGGGATAATTACCTTCCTTCTTTCTTTCATCGCAAGGATGCCGAGGAGATACAGAGCCTCGGTTATTCCCGCTGTGACTGTTACTTTTTCACCAATCAAATTCGAAAGCTCCTCTTCAAGCTTTTCCCAATAAATGTAGCGTTTGCTTAAGGTTTTAGCACGTTCAAACATCTCATCTACCCATTCTGGGAGGTAGGGATTTAGAGAGGCGGAAAAATCCAGCAGCCCCTCTTCTCTTACACCGCCGTGGTGGGTTTTAAATTTAACTGGTTTAAGCATCATATTTCCTCCAGCAGACTATTGGACATAAACAATGTCCCTCCTAATTTGTTCCCACAACCTTTTTCGGCTTAATGCAGCGTTTTTAGTAATCAAATCAACTCTAATTCCAAGGATTTCCTCGAGATACTCTTTTAAATCTACAATCTCCCAACCAATTGGTCTCTCAAACTCAACGAGGATGTCAACATCACTAAGCTCATCAGCTTCTCCTCTCGCATATGATCCGAAAATTGCAATCTTTTTTACACCAAATCTTTTATGCAGTTCGTCTTTGTGCCTGCGCAGAATTTCCTCAATCTCTTCAAGGGACTTCATCACTACCCCCATCCGTTATTGTACAAAAAACGATTTAACGATTTCGGAGACAAATACAAAAGCTATCCATTCCTCAACAACAGCCCAATAAACTCTTAATGCCTTCCCAATGTCTTCCAACCTAGGTTCTTTTCCCTCAAATCTGTAAACGCCTTTTTTCTCGAGCCAGACTCCCAAAATGGCGCTCATGGCTGCTATCGGCTTATCGGAGTTGAGCTTGAACCTCGCTTTTCTCCAGTATTGTATGACTTTCCCTGGATTAAAAGGTAGGAAAAGCAAAACAGTAATGCGAGCTGGAATGAAGTTGAGCAGATCGTCTAAACGGGCGGCGAACTTGCCGAAATAAAGGTAGCGTTCATTTTTGTATCCAATCATGGCATCAAGTGTGTTTACGGCTCTATAAATCAAAGCCCCACTCAGTCCAAAGATGAGATAATAGAACAGAGGGGCAACTACGCTGTCCGTTATGTTTTCAGCTAAGCTTTCAATTGCTGCTGAATTTAAATGAGCCCTGTCTAATTTTGATACCTCCCTGCTCACAATCCAGCTGACATACTTCCGCTGCTCCTCAATATCCTCCCGTATTGTGTTTCTCACGTGCTGGGCGAGGCTTTTGATGGCGAATGAGCTCTTTAAGAGATAAACGCTCAAAGCAAAGCAAAGCCATTTAGGTAAAAACCCTGGAAGCCTTGAAAGGGCAAAAGCAACCGCAATCACGAATAAGGAAGCAAAAGTTCCTGCAACAAAATCTAAAGCTGGACTCCTTCTTTTGTAATGTTTATCAAAAAAGCCTATCAGCCTGCCAAACCACACTGTAGGGTGAAGCAAAACGGGAGGCTCACCCAGAGTTAAATCCCAGACGATCGCGAGTATGAATATCCCGAGGTACTCCATGTTCAGTATCTGGATATTTTGTCCTTTTAACTTTTGAGCTTTTTGTTCTTTGTAACTATTGTCAAACAGTTAGTCACGGGAGCTTTTTAAGGACGGGCATTTTAAGCTCGCGGATTTCCCTTCTTAGCTCTTCCATTCCCCTTCTGAAGTTTTTTGTTTTCCTCTTTCAGGCTCTGAAGCTCTCTTCGAATCTCAAGCAGAGCAGAGGATTCGACCTTTTGACGACGATCAACTAGTCCCTTTGGCTTTATGCATTTGTGCATAACCTGCCGCAGTTCTTCCAAGTATTGGAAGGCTTTTTCTGGATCTTTGGCGTATTTTTTAATGAACTCTTCCAGATCATCCATGTTTGATCCTTCTGCCAGCCAAATCTGTGCGTGATTTATGTTATCTGGGCCCCACGCATCAACGAATTTGGCAATGACCTTCGCGACTTCCTCTAATTTCTTCAGTTCTTCCTCAGCTATCTTTCTGCCGAGGTATTCTTCAGTATATCTGCTTTCCTTTAATGCTTCCTCTATTATTAAGTACCAGTTTATGCCAAGCGGGTCTTCGTCATGGTGTTTCCACGGTTGTAGGTGACTGTCGACATCTTCTAGTAGAATTATTGTAAACAATTTGTGTGGAGTTATGCCCAGAATGCTTGCCGCAGCCTCTCCGAATATTTTGAGCCAGAGGGAAAGTTTTGTGGCTTCCGCAAGATCGTGCTTTACTATGGGCTTTGCAGCACCTTCCGATGCCCCGAATACTCTCTTTCTCTCAAGGTCTTCGTATTTTTCCAGCGCCTTCTCTCCTTCTGGATGGATATACTCTATGAGCTGCCGCCACATCTTGGCAGTTCTCTCATTTGCACTGAAGAAACCTTGAAGGTAGCCCCGTTCCCACATCCTGTTTCCCTTATGCTTCGTTGCTAACACGATCATCAGAACCACCAGTGGTATTTGGAAGTTGAAGAATTTAACGGTTTTCACCAGAAATAACATTAAATTCCTCAGCACTCTTTCTTTTTCATCATCAAATCCTCAAGATCAAATACCAGAAAACCATTTTCCAAAAAATGCTCCTTATCTTCAATGGTTCTGGCGATAACTCCTAACCGAAGGCTTCCGGTAAGTGGCAAAAGTTTGGACTTTCTTTTGAGATTCCTGAGAATTCTTGAGACATCGATTTTTCTTAAATCACTCCACTTAACTTCAAACAATGCGATATTTTCTCTGTTATACGCAACAACATCTATTTCCTCCCCCTTATGCCACCAGCTACCAACCCTCAGAGGTTTAAATCCCAGGTTTATCCGCTTAACGAATTCAAAGGCTATCCTCTCATAGGTTTTTCCAACAAAGGCTGGAAAGTTCCTTTCCAAATCATCAAGCACCAGATCAAGGTTACCTTCCTCAAGGTATGTATAGTTGTGATAAACAAATCGGAACCAGAAGTTGAAGAACTCATCAGCTACTCTGTAAGACACTTTCCTTGTCTTTCGTGGGTCTTCGGTGACGGGTACTTCTCTCCTTAAGTATTCGTAATGGTTCGTTAGCTCGCTGAGATACTTGCCAACGGTAAGAAGCTTAAGCCCGGTCTTGTCGCTTATTTCCTTTGGCGTAGCATATCCAAGGCTAACAGCCTCCAGTATCGAGAAGTATGAGCGGTAAAACCTGCCAAACTCAAGCTTGAGTGTGTTCAAGCCTTCCTCACGAAGAGGGGCAAACTCATCAAAAAAGAGGTTGTTAAGAGTTTCAGCCACGTTTCCTGTGTAGTATCTCTTCAAGTAAAGAAGATACCGAGGCATGCCGCCAAGGGCGGAGTAAAGCTCAACAAAATGATTAGGGGGCACATTAGCAAATGTATTCACAAAATCATAGGCAGTCCAGAAGTCAAACGGTCTCAGCTTTATCCATTCATCGACCCTGCCAAAAAGCGGTTCCTTGTTATCCATGAAAATGCGCTTCATCATGCCAACATATGACCCCACCGCAATGAGTATAAGATTTGCTTCATTTTTCATGTCCCACAGCTTTTGAAGAGAAGAGAAGAAAGAGGGTTTAACTGAGCGGAAGTTCTGGAACTCATCAAAGACAACAATAAGCTTTTGCTCCTTGGAAAAGTCAAGCAAAAATTCAAAGAGTTCTTCAAGGGATGAAAATCTTGGTGTAAAGTAGCTTGGAAAATGCTCACCAAGAACGTTTTCTATCTCCTTCAAATATTCTTCAATCAGCATTGCTTCGTCTTTCTCCCCAACAAAAAAGTAAAGCCCAAGCTTATTCTTAAGGAACTCCCTAACGAGTGCTGTTTTCCCTACTCTTCTACGCCCATAAATGACGACGAAAGTTGAACCCGGGTGAGCATAAATTTTTTCAAGCTTCTCAAGCTCAGCCTTCCTGTTGTAGAACATATTACTCACCAAGTATATTACTCATTTAGTAATATTTAAGCTTTTCCTTACAACATCATACTCCTCAAGCATTTCATCATTTGGTTCTCTCAAGCCTCTGCGCACGTACCAAGCTGGATGTCTCAAATAGACAGCATCAAAGCCAACTCTTTTCAACGCTTTTTCTGCCGTTCTTCCAAGGGCAAAAATGGCTTTAGGTCTAAGAATCTCAAGCTCTTTCTTGAGAAGAGAAAGCTCCCGCTTATCAACTCCCTTGAGCTTATTCTCTGGGGGATTGCATTTTACAACATTTGTGATATACACAAAATCGGGGTTAATTCCGAGAGAAAAGAGAGCTTTCCTGAGCAACATTCCGGAAGCATCTCTGTAAAAGCATATTCCCGTGTATCCACAGCCTTTCCTTCCTGGAGCCTCCCCGACCAAAACAACCTTTGAGCCAACCCAGCCATTGGCAAAGGGCAAACCTTCAAACCTCTTAACTTTAAGCTGGTATTCGTAGTATTCCTTGTGACAGAATTTGGTGGGATTTTTAAGCAATTCATTGTACAGCTCTGCAAGTTTGAATGCTTTTTGCTTATCTTTCTCGTTTTTAACCAAAAATCGCTCTTTTGGATTGTAGACAGTCTTAGCATAGATTCCGTAAGTTTTCTCATCTAACGACAGCAAATCTCTCCAGTCTCTCAAAAATAGCGGCATGGTTTTATAGTTCCTCGGGTTTATGTAAATGCCGCCGATCTTTTTCAGGCGTTCAAACTCCAGCAGCATGAATATAAATCAAAACTTGCATTTATATCAGTGATGGTCAAGCTGGACTACTTTACAATCGGCACGAGCAGCCACGTGAGCGGTCTATGCCACAGCATAATTAGGGGAGAGGTCTTCACAACCTGCTCACTCGGCTGTGTTTATTGTTACGCGAGATGGTATCGCAAGGATGGAATTCCTAAGCCCATTTTTGATGTTTTTAGATTAATCAAAGCCTTAGGGAAGCTCGTGGAAGAGAACATTCCAGTAACTCCGGTTAGATTCTCAGCTTTAAGCGATCCATTCCAGCCTCCAGCTAAGATAACACTCAAAGCGCTTAAGCTGGCATACAAGCTCAAAGTACCGGTGATTGTGAATACAAAGCTCTACCCATCAGAAAAGCATCTCAAAGTCCTTGAAGACCTGGCATCTGAAGGCTTGCTGGTTCTTCAAGTCAGCATAACAGCAGAGAAAGATTCTAAGGAAGTTAGAATCCTTGAACCTTTGGCGAGTCCAATTGAGGAGAGATTAAAGCTGGTGAAAAAAGCAAGTGAAGTCGGAATTCCGAGTGTAGTGAGGATTCAGCCATTAATTCCTGGATTGAGCGATAGAGATGTAGAAAACCTTTTAGATGAAATCGCTTGGGCTGGTGCTAAAATGGTCATAATTGAGTTTCTCAGAGTTGAAAGAGAAAATTTTGAGTTCTATAAAAGATTCTTTTCTAAGCATAGCGAAGTTTACAGCAGAGAATGGGAATCGTATCTGCCGAGGACGCCAAGCGAGGAAGCACCTCTCATTCAAGTTCCCCTCGAGTACAGACTTAAAACTGCAGAATTATTTGCAAAGGAATCCAAAAGAAGAGGTTTAGCATTTGCAACGTGCAAAGAGGGCATCTTCAATCTTCACGAGCCTAAAACGATGGACTGCTGTGGGATGGGATTTTTGGGAGTTGAGTGGACAAGGAAGCCGACGCTGTGGGATTTATATCTGAAAGCTTATGAGAAAGGGAAAGCAAGAGCTGAGGACTTATGGGAGAGATGTGAGAGAGAAGGACTTTTGTGCGGTGAACGGTTGAAGTTGTATCCTTCCTGGCTTTCAAAAAGCTTTAAAGCTCATGAAAAGAGGCTTAAAAGCATTTTAAGGAAGCCCGAATTGGTCGAGAAGCTTGTTCCTGTCTTAAAATATAGAGAGGGACATTATGTAATTAATGAATTGATTAATTAAACAACTCTATAATTCCACAATCGAGGACAGCAAAGGATAAAACATCCAAAGCTGCTGTAATTTTTAGGTGATCCTTATGGAAACGAAAAAATGCCCCTTCTGTGGAGGAACTATGATAAAAGGGAAGAGCAAATTTGAGGGACACGCTCAGTATTTCTGGAGAGCTCCATGGAAACATGGTTTAAAAGCAGCTTTTACCGGCACTGTTAAGGCCTATCCATGGCTTTGCATTGATTGCGGAGCAATAATTCCCTATGTGGACGAGGCAGAGCTCCAAAAGATTCGTGAAGAGTATGAGCAGGCTAAATTGGAGGGCTTAATTTGAGGGGTGTGGCATTCTTTTCAGGAGGCAAAGATGGGCTTTATGCAACGCACTTAGCCGAAAGACAAGGAATTGAAATTCCCTATCTTTTGGCACTGAAAACTACAATCGGCATATCACCTCACTACGAAAACTTAAGCGAGCTGAAAAAGCTTGCAGACGCAATGAATAAGAAGCTCTTGATCTTTGATATGACCAAAGGAAGTGAAGGCCTCGCTGAGTTCATAGCATCCCTTGATGTTGATTACATAATCGCTGGGGATGTCCTACTTGAAGATCATTTAAAGTGGGTTGAGTGGCTCGCTGAAAAGAGCGGGACAAGAGCTTTAGAACCGCTATGGGGTAGAGACACGCTTGAGCTTGCGAAGGAAATAATAAACGCCGGCTTCGAGTACTCAATAATTGCCGTGAATAAGGAAAAGCTCTCAAAGGAGTGGCTTGGCTATACTTTTCGCTCAATTGGAGACTTAGAGAAGTTTTTAAAGGAAAATCCCAATGTTGATCCCGTAGGAGAGTTTGCAGAGTTCCACACTGTGGTTTTGAAATGTCCGCTATTTGAGAAGAGCTTTGAGCTAAAACCAGAGGAAGTTGAGGAGGGTGAAAGATACTGGTGGCTGAGGTTTAGGCTGGTGAGAGCATGAAAGCTGGAGAAATTCTCCGAAGACTTGAATCAAAAGGTATAACTCTCGAAAAGATGCTCGACACAGCTTTGGAGCTTTACATTGGAGGAGATGCTGAAAAGATTAGGAAGAAGCTCAAGCCCCTGATGCTCCACTATCTCAAGGATGTCAATGTTCAAGCCCTTCTTATGGCTGCATTGCTCCTTGAGAAGAACTTTAAAGTCAAAGGAGATCCAGTTAATTTGGTTGCAGATGAGCTGATTGGCATTGACCTTGCAGAGTACATCGGCGGAAAGATAGCTCTTTTTAACTTCTTCTACTATGACACCAAAAAGCCGGGAATCTTAAAAGAGCTACCACCGTTTTTGGACGATGCAGTTGGGGGATTCATAGCTGGCTGCATGACCAAGCTCTTCGAGACTATGCATTTCGATTCAGCCGAGACTCCCAGCGAAGGAAGAGAAACAGAAATATGAAGAGGATTGTAATGTAATAGCTGACCGCAAAAGGCAGAACCCCAGCTAAGCCGAGCGTGTATATGAAGGCAAGAGCCAAAACAACGATGAGCAATATTCGGTAGTGTTCTTTTTTCATTGCACAAATAATTGGAGAAAGAATTTTTAAGGCTTTTCAACATTGGATTAATTAGCCGGGTGGTTCAATGAAAAACCTCATATCCTTTATGACAAGGATTCCTCTTAAAGGTGACTTTGAAAAAGCGAGGCAGGGGATTTGGGCGTTTCCCCTTTTAGCAGTTATCACGTCAGCTTTATCCACAATTATCCTTTATTTTAACGTTCCTCTGAAAAATATTTTGGCAGTTCTGCTCCTATATTTCACCGTAGGCTTGCTCCACCTTGATGGATTAGCGGATTTTGCCGATGGGATTATGGCCAAAGGAGACAGGGAAAGGAAGATTAAAGCCATGAAAGACTTGAACACGGGAATAGCAGGAATTTTTGCTGTTGTAATGATTCTCTTTGTTCAGGTTTATTCTCTGAGTTATACTCCGTTCTATGCCCTTTTTCTGGCAGAGCTGAACTCGAAGTATGCGATGGTTCTGGCTTTAAGCACGAAGAAGCCTTTAGGAGAGGGATTAGGGGCTTACTTTATGGAAGCTGTGAGCAGAAAGCAACTGCTTTTAGCGACCATGATCTACACTCTCTTACTGGTGCCTTTCTTTCTCTACGAGTGGAGAACTGTTATTAGTGTTCTTGGATTTCTAATTGGGGCTTACATCATAAAGCTCAGCTTAGACAACTTTGGCGGTTTAAATGGTGACTGCATTGGAGCAGTGGCTGAGATAACGAGGGGTGGAACGCTTTTGATCTTGGCTTTCATTTGGTGGTACCTATGATAATCATCTTAGCAGGCGGAAAATCTACCAGAATGGGAAAGGAAAAGCCCGTCCTCAGGATAGCTAATAAACCGATGCTCCTCTGGATTTATGAGCAGGCAGAAAAAGTTGATGAAGTTTTAGTTGCATTGAGCAAAAATACTCCCAAAACGAGAGAGCTCTGCCTTCGGGAGGGAATTCCTTTTATTGAAACTTCTGGAAAGGGCTATGTTCACGATATTCAGGAGCTTTTAAAGGAATTTGGTCCATTTATAAGCATCTCTGCAGACGTTCCTTTTGTGAAAGCAAGTGATTTCTGGCTCATCAGGAAAGCCTTTGATGGAAAGACAAGCCTAACGGGAGTCCTTCCTCTAAGCCTTGTTCCAAACGATCTCAACCCTGTAGTCTATAGAGGATGTGCAATTGTTGGATTAAACGCCGTAGCTGGAGAAGGAGAAGAATTTTTCAAGCTCAGCAATCCATTGCTGGCATTGAATGTGAACACTCTGGAAGAGCTGGAGCTTGCAGAAAAAATTGCAAAGCTGATTTACAGCCCCAAGCTGTCCAAAATATAACTAATGTCGAGATTCCTCTCAACAATCTTTGCAAACCTCTCGATTTCCTCTTCAATACTCCACTTCTGTACTGTTATTGGTTCAAGATCCTTTTTTAAGCGAAGCATGTTCAAAAACTGCTCTGTAAATTCAAAGTTGTGAAAAATTCCGTGGAGATAAGTGCCAAAAACCCCTTTCCCAACAGCTCCTTCGGGCTCAAAAGCCTTAACTCCGTTTATTTTTCGTATTATTGAGAATGGCTTTTTTGCTACAGAGCGCCCCATCCTAATCTCATAACCATCAACATTTAAACCTCTCATAGGCTCCCACATAATTTCAGCCTTTAAATGGTTTGTTCTCTTGGTCTCAGCAAACACCGTTTTAGCTTTCAGCAGACCAATACCCCTAACCTTACCACGTTTCGATTCTATGTTATCAATAATTTTTTCTCCAAGCATCTGAAAGCCACCACAGATTCCTACAACGAATGCTCCATCTTTATGTGCCTCAAGTATGGCATCTTCAATGCCGTTCTCCCTCATCCAGAGCAGGTCTTCAACCGTGTTCTTGCTTCCGGGAATTATGATTAAATCCCCTTCGATTTCCTCTGCTTTTGTTACATAATCAACTCCGTTTGCCCAGTGGAGGGGTTCAAAATCTGTGAAGTTGCTTATATGTGGGAGCTTAATGATTTGAATGTGCAAATCACCCTTGACTTTTGGAAATTCAACAAGAGAATCCTCTTCTGGGAGTTTATGCTCCATATAGGGTATCACTCCTAAAACCTTCTTACCGTATCTTTTCTCAAGATAATCGAAACCAGGTTTTAGCAGAGAGACATCTCCCCTAAATTTGTTGAAGACAAAGCCGATTACGAGTTCCCGCTCCTCTTTGCTTAATAACTCCATTGTGCCGACTATTGAAGCAAAACTACCGCCTCGATCTATGTCCGTAACGAGAATAACTTTGGCATTTGCATGTTTTGCAACACGCATGTTAGCTATATCATAATCTTTGAGATTGATCTCGACTGGACTCCCAGCCCCTTCAATTACCACGATGTCGTGCTTTTCCAAAAGCTCATCTAAAACCTGCATGGCTTTTTTGAAAAGTTCCTCTTTCTTTGAGAGCATATATTCACGAGCGGAGACACTTCCTATTGGCTTCCCCATAAAAACTATTTGACTCCTCATATTCCCCTCTGGTTTAAGTAAAATGGGGTTAAAATTTATTGAGGGCTTCTTTCTGCACGCCAAAGCTTGTAAATACTGTGCCCTGCTGATCTCTCCCCCTTCTATGCTTGGAGCCGAATTTAGGCTCATGTTTTGGCTTTTAAACGGAACTACATCGTAGCCCATGTCCGTGAAAATTCTACATAAAGCTAAGGTTAGGAGAGATTTTCCAGCTCCTGATGATGTTCCTTGGATCATGAGTGCTTTTCCCATATTTTACTCACCTCAGGATAAAGCAAATTGGGAGGCTCACCTTTTCCTGTTCCCCTTATTCTATACGTGTTTGGCAGGATTCTTCTCACTTTTCTTATGCATTCATCAACCTCTTCATATATGGGGTTCTGGACAAGGGGATCAATTCTGAACCTGATTTTTGGATTTAGTGATGCTATGAATTTGGCTATTTTTAATATTTCATCACACTCTACTATACCTTTAACATAAACAGTTTCGGCAACTATTTTTCCGCTTTTTGCAAAGCGTTTAAAGTTCTCAAGAACCTTATAGTTAGAAACACCAGTTATCCTCTTGTGAAGCTCATCATCAAAGGCTTTTATGCTGAATGTTACCCCCTTCACCAACTCAACAAGTTCCTTATCCAAAAGCTCACCGTTAGTGATAAGCCATACACTAATCCCTTCTTTTTTCAACTGTTTTATCAAGGGTTTGAGCTCTCTATCAATTGTAGGTTCTCCGCCTCCGAAAAAAGCCAGCTTAACACCATTTTCCTTTAAAATTCTCACAACTTCCTCAATGCTCAAAAATTTAATATCCCCTCGGATCCACAGCTTATCAAGCTTTCTCTTTAAATCATCTGGAAGACACAGATTCCATTTTTCAAACGCCCATACACAATAAGAACAGCGCCAATGACAACCATGGAAGAGCACATATGCATCTCCGCGTTGAAACTTGACAATGTGATAAACATTCGTCATGGCAACCACCAAAAGAAATGGTAGAGGGAGAAAGATCAACCAGAGACCGAGGCACTACACTTTAACGGTTGTGGTTCATAGTTGAAAACTTCAGGATGTATGAATTCTGCCAGCTCCTCCAATCCCAGCACAATTCTTGGCCCTGGACGCGAAATTATGTTGTCGTCGCTTATAACATAGACCCTACCGTTCTTTACAGCATCTGTCTTTGCGAGTTCTGTCTCACAGAGCTGTTCTGGCGAAATTCCAGCATGAGCTGAAAGTATTATGATTTCTGGATTTCTCGCCAATACCTGCTCAATGCTAACTTGTGCCCACCCAGTTAAATCATTGAATACATTCTCTCCACCAGCTAATTCAATAAGATCGCCTTGGAACGTATCTCTACCAGGAGTGTAGATTGGGTTCCACCAGCTTATGAAGAAAACCTTTGGTTTTGGTTTCTCCCTGACCCTTGAAGTTATGTACTCAACTTTTGCCTTCATTTCATTAACAACACTCTGTGCATATTCTTCTCTGTTGGTAACCTTACCCAAAAGCTCAATTTGTTTATAGATTTCATCAATGTTTCTTGGTGCAACGATTATTACCGGTGCAATCTGCTGGAGCTGGTCAAGATATTTAAGGTGCATTGAAGTTCCGATAATCAAGTCTGGTTTAAGTGATGCGATAATCTCAATATTAGGATCGCTAAAGCCACCAATTTTCGTAATATTAGCTACTTGAGGTGGGAAGTCATCGTACTTTGTAACACCAACAACCTTATCACCGGCACCTATATAGAACAGGGTTTCTGTTATGCTTGGTGCAAGTGAGACAATTCTTTGGGGCTCTTTTTCAATTGTGACTGTTCTGTTCATGAAGTCAATAACAGTGAGGGGGTACTTTCCTCCAAATACATCAGGATGAATAACTTTTGCAAGCTCTTCGAGCCCAATAACAATTCTTGGAGAGGGTCTTACAAGGACATTGTCGTTTTGAATTACCACCACCTTTCCTTCCTTGGCGGCAGTTGTCTTTGAAAGTTCGCTGTGATATACATCCTGAACCGTCATTCCACAATGAGGTGTGAGAATTATGACTTCTGGATCCTTAGCTAAAACCTGCTCTATACTTACCTGTGCCCATCCTTCAACATCACTGAATATGTTTTCTCCACCGGCTAATTTAATCAAGTCATCAATGAAAGTTCCCTTTCCAGCGGTCATCATGGGATTATTCCAAACAACATAAAAGACCTTGACTTTTGGCTTGCTCTTAACTGCACTTTGGATTTCCTCAACTTTTGACTTCATATTTGCAATAACTTTTTGTGCTTGTTCTTCCTTGTCGACAACTTTACCAAGAAGTTCAATTGCTTTGTAGATATCATCCATGTTCTTAGGATCAATTATTACAACCGGAGCAATCTGCTCAAGTTGAGTGAGATATTTCATGTGCATAGATGTAGCGATGATTAGATCGGGTTTGAGAGATGCAATTATTTCGATGTTTGGATTGCTGAATCCACCAATAATTGTTCTACCTTCCTGCACTCCCGGGGGAAAATCATCATATTGGGTAACACCTACAACTTTGTCCAAAGCCCCGAGGAAGTATAAGGTTTCGGTTATACTTGGAGCTAAGGAAACAATTCTCTGAGGCTCTTTTTCAATGGTAACTTTTCTATCTGCAAAATCAGTGATGGTTATTGGATACTTTCGCTGTTCAGTCTCCGTTGGAGCTTTTGTAGTTGAGGTTGTGTGAGCTACTGTCATCTCTTTTGAGGAGGTTGCTTGGGTAGTCGTACTTGTTGGGGTTGTGCTTGGGGTTGAAGATGTCTGTTGATTTATACAGCCCGCTATTATTACTCCAAACATCAAAATTGTCAAAATTAGGGCGACTTTTCTTTTCATGATTCCCACCTTTTGGATTATTTGTCCAACCTTCAGCAAAAATATGAGCGAAGGGTATATAAGTTTGTTGGATAAAATTGCCAGGGGTGAAGATCATGATGCTGGTAGTTTTGGGGAACACTGAGATAAGCACAATCCCGGGAATAAGTGTTGCTGGAGCAACTCCGGAGTTAACCAAATTGACGCCGCCTGCTGATGCCGAATATCTGTTTTATGAAAAGCCTAAAATCATTGATGCTATCCCTGTAACTCCAGAAGGGCACCCAACACCGGCTATAATCACTAAAGCCGCTAAGGAACTGGTTGATTTTCCAATTGTAATTGTCAGGGGAGGAACGTATTTAGCTCCATTAGTTCCCCATGTTCACATAAGCGACGTAGTCGGAAGGGACTTCCGCAGAGAAAAGGCCCTCCCGGAGGTAGAAAAAATAATAGAGAATGCAAAGCTATTTGGAGAGCAGCTGAGCAAACTTAATCTGAGAGAGATCGTAATCGGTGAATCAACCCCTGGAGGAACGACAACGGCTCAAGCTGTTCTCTGGGCTTTGGGATATGATGCAAGAACAAGCTCAGCAGCTCCAAGTAACCCGCAGAGCTTGAAGGAGCAGGTAATCATGGAAGGCTTCAAAAGAGCTGGCATTGAAAAAGGTGGATTTGCAGATGAGCCTTTAAAAGCATTGGAGGAATTTGGCGATCCAATGATGGCAACCGTTATTGGACTCTCCCAGGGGTTTAAAGGTAACGTTGTCTTAGCAGGTGGAACTCAGATGCTGGCAATAGCTGCTCTGCTCAAAGCAAAGGGAGAAGATTTGAGCAGATTCATGATTGCTACGACGAAGTGGGTTGTAAATGATGAGAGTTCAACGTTCAAGAAGACGGCAAAAGATATTGGTATAATCTACTACTACGCTGAGCTTGACTTCTCAAAGAGCAGGTTCAAAGGTCTGCAGGACTATGAGAGAGGATATGTGAAGGAAGGCGTTGGAGCTGGAGGAGCAGTTTGGCTGGCAGTTAAGAAAGGGTTTACAGCTGAGGATGTTGCAAAGAAGGTTGATGAGCTTTATGAGAGGCTTATGGAGATTGGAGGGAAGGGTTAATCTGTTGCTCTTTCTCTTAGTTTTATGTTTTATCCAGCATAATCAACAGTCTACAAAAATAAAAAAAGCAAAATCACCCAAAAAGAATCTTAAGCTCCTTCACAAAAACCTTACGATTGACTATGATGTGAGCAATGATAAGGATGTTCATGATGAGAGCGACTTTTGTTCTGAGAGCAAAGATTTGAGCCTTGGTCATTCCGAGGAATGCTCCGTTTTTTGTGGCCCACAGCATGCCTATTGCAGTGAACAACGCTAAGAGGAACACAAAAAACAACACAAGTGAAAGCAGTGCCTTGACTTTAAGCTTTCTTCTCATCTTGGGATTCTTTGCAGCTTCATCAAGCATCTTTTCTATTGGATCCATCTTTATACCTCCCCAATGGGTTCATCCATTTTCTCTCTGACACTTAAAAAGTGTTCCGAAACTTTCACATCATTAAGCTCTTAAACGAAAAAGAGTATTAGACACCATGGTCAACAAACACTACATTCATCCTTTCAAGGAGCCAATGCTCAGCTTAAGCAACGCCCCTCATAACGGGGGGCTATTCAAGGCCAACGGGTTCTTCTTCATGCACGTTCACAAGAACTACAGTGGCAACTACAAAGAAGACTGCCTTAATTTCGAAAAGCAGAACGGATTAAGGGACTTTGTGGGCTTCATGACCGCTGTGGACATTCCAAAAGTTCTCGCCCATGCAAAAAGCGGAAGAGTTGAAGCATATGTAACAGCTGGAATAACAAATCCTGCCATAGCGGGTGACGAGCCTCCGCCATGGAAGCCCGGAACGATAAACATTGCTATCATAATACATAAAGGGTTAACCGTTGGAGCATTGGCAAATGCTATAATGACTGCAACGGAAGCAAAAACTTACACCCTGCTGAAGCTTGGCTATAATGCAACTGGAACTACAAGCGATGGGATTGGGGTGTTTGCTTATGAAGGAAGAGAAGAGTGGGCTGGAACTGCAACAAAGCTCGGTATCTCAATCGGAAAAGCCATAAGAAAAGCCCTAAAGGAAAGCTTGGTCAAATGGGAGAAAATCAAAAACTAGGATTTAAAAATTGCAAGCGAAATACATTCTAATGGGGATGATGCCTTCCGACGCTGAGGGATGATGAGTGGACGGCTGGCTGATCACTTAAGCCGGAACAAGTCTGAGCGGGTTATTATCCCTACAGGCTTTCCCTCTTTGTTCTGAACTATAACAGCGGGATGCTCTTCAAGGAGATACTTAACAACCTCAATGTCCTCCTCCTCATTAACTATTGGAAAAGGTTCCTCCATGACTTCCATAGCTTTTCTCTCGTAGATGTCTTCGTATTCCAGGCTCTTTCTCACAAGTGTTTTTTCAGTTACAGATCCAACGACTTTGTTTCCTGCAATCACAGGAACCTGGGATATGTTATGTTCATTCATCAGCTTAATTATCTTATCCACTTGATCATATGGTTTAACAGCAATTATCGGAGAAGACATGACATCTTTAGCTTTAAGCTGAGCCTTTTTACACTGAAGAAGGGCCTCAAGAATTCGATTAAAAGTTGAAAGTCTGGGATCAACTTTTCCACTCTCAAGCTTAGCTATATACGCTTGGGTAACACCTGCCCTTTTAGCAAGTTCCTCTTGGGTAATTCCAAGCTCTTTTCTGATTCGCCGTATCTCTCGCGGATCAATGGGGCGGGGGAGAATTACCATAATAACCACCGGTTATTAAAATTAACTTTGAGGATTATAAAAGTTTTGAAATTGTGGGCCGGCAACAGAGACTCCCCGCTCATGACTCACGGGGGCGGATGCACCGGCCCTATGGGCTCGGCGTGAGCACACTCCGCTCATCGAGCCCGAGTTCTTGCGGAGGCGGGTTCGACCGAGCCCACGAGGGTACGAATTGTACCCTCGCTGTCGGCATTAGTAATTGGGATGAGGGGAATTTAACCTTTATGCCGTGCTTATCAATATCACACCAATCACTGCCATTACTAAACCGGTCAGAATCTTGCTGTTTGGAGGTTCTCTCAGAATAAGAATAGCCAATGTTGCCGAGATAATCGGGTTTATAGAGGAAACTGGTGCTGCAATTGGGGAACCAACTAAACTAACAGCCTTCACAAAGGAATACTGTCCAATGAATAAGCCTAAAAACGCTGCTCCTGCTAATGCTGTTAATTCTCTTCTTGTGATTTCCTTTATTTCACCTTCATACCTCTTCAAGAACACGCTTATGCCCAAAGCAGCAAACATCATCCTAAGCCCGGCCAATGTAAAAGGGGAAATTTGAGCAGAGAGCCATTCCATGGTAATTATGGCAAAACTCCACGATAACGGAGCTAAGAGAGCAAATACAAATCCTTTCATATCCAAATGTTCCTCTATTTCCCCCTGCCGCACAATTATAATAGCGAGGACTATTAAAAATGCACCGAATATTATCTGTGGGCGGATATTTCTTCCGAGAAACAAATATGCCCATAAAATTGCCCAGAGGGGATAAGATGAAGTTATGGGCACCGTTCTTGAAACACCCATGATTTTCATGGCATTAAAGAAAAAGTAATCTCCGATAACAAACCCGAACTGGGCAGATACAAATGCAACCATAAGCTGAAGAGGTGTCAAGTTTAAAACTTCCCTCCAGTTTCCATTAACCATAAAGAAGACTGCATAAACTACTGCAATAATATAGAGCCTAACTATGTTTACAGTTATTGCACTTTTGTTCCTCATGCTCACCTTTATCAGTATGGAAGAGAACCCCCATCCAAATGCTGACAAAAGTGATAGTACCACTCCAAATATCAGAGTGTTCATGTGATCTTGTCTTCCACTTAGCTTAAAAACTTAACGTTTCGACAAATATCATAAATGAATTTATAAGCATTTAAAGTTGAAAGATTTCAGATGATGATCTCGGCAGAACTGAGCTCTGCAATGATGAGGATCTTGAGTGCTGATAAAATTAAAAATCAGCGAACAAGGACGTTTATTCTCTTTGGGACAATATTTATGCCATATTCCCTTGAAACGTCTTCCATAGCCTTCTTTATTGTCTTAATAGCATCCTCTTTTATTTTATCGTCAGAAATTCCTGAAAATGTCCCAAATAATCCCCCAACTTCCTCTTTTGCAAAGCTGACTTCAAATATAACTTCCACGTTTGAACCCGTGAAGTTCCAGTTCATCTTGAGCCACTTAAAAGTGACCCTCGGAAGCAACTTAAGGTCGTTCTGAACTCTTGATTTCAAAGTTTCCATAGCAGGTTCAATACGGCTTTTGAGCAACGTTTGCTCTACATCTTTTTTCTTGTCTTCAGTTAGGAACGACAGCTCCTCAATACCTGCCTCTTTAAGAAGCTTTTCTACCTCTTTTTCTATTTCCGATTTTTTCTTGAGGATTTCTGCAGCTTTTGTACTTACCTGAGATTCCATGACACTCGATGGTTGCTGGGGCATTATACTTTCAACCTCTACCCTGTGCACCCACACATATTTCTTAAGAGCCTTCCCTATCTCCCGAGCATGCTTTTTAGCAAGAGCGGTCACAAATGATTCGATCTGGATTCTGCTCATATTGGCTGCAGAAGCGTGAAGCTTTATGTTGATTTCATGCTCTTTTCTTCCTTCGACCTCTACTTCCATCTTTTCAACTCTAATCCCCGCATCTTCTATGTCCCTTAGAAGGGCCTTTGAATAGGCACTAAAGTATGTTCTGAACTCCGGATCGATTGTAAGAGATATCTTGGGAGTAACTTGAACTGTCGGCGGCTTTTTAAGTCGCCACAGCTCAACCTCTCCTCTTTCTTTTTCCTCCATAGTATCAACTTTCTCACCAGCTATTACGTTCACCTTTACGGTTCTAATTATTGGCTTCAGCCCAGAAACTCTCCCTATAACAGGTATGTGCCTGTTGGCAAAGAATAGAATCTTTCTTTTTGCAATTTCAATGCTCTTTTCATCCCCGACATTTGCATTGAGTTGAATTGTTAAGTATACCACCCCAGTTCCAATTTCACCGCGAATTTCTACGTCATTAAGGACTGTATCGTTCATCTTCTTAATCTCATTGAGAAGAACTTTTGAGTACTCTTTGAATGCCTCTTCAAGAGCCGGTTTAAATGCTTCGCTTCCAATTATTTCAATCTTCACCTTAAGCTCTTCTTTTTTAGCTACCTTTTGAGAAGCTGGTTTAGGAACCTCTTTAGGAACTTTGAGTGGCTTTTCCTCCCGGGGTTTTTCTATTATCTCTGGAACTTTTGCCTTTTTCACCTCTTTGACTTTCTCAATTTGAGGTGCAGGTTTTATTCTCTCCTCCCTCTTAACTTTTTCTAAAACCTGTTCCAGGAGTTTCTCCTTTTCAAGAACTTCAGAAAACTCACTCTGCTTGGGAACTCCGAGGAATTCCTCAATGCCAATTTTGGGGGTTGCGCTGTAGATCTCAATGTTGTCTGCAATAGACAGCTTAAGCGTTATCTCATCGAGAGTATATACATCAACGACCATTGGGTTTGAAAGGAGCAACCTGAGAGCATCCAGTGCTTCCTTTCCGATTACATCCCTATTCGCGATCAGAAACTTTCCATAAGCTGCGAGTATCTTCGAGTTGTCCGTTAATACCGTGAAATAGTATTTCTCATTAGAGTCCTTGGTAAATATTTTGATAAATGTCCCATTAGCATCAGCGAGGGCTTCACGGATAAGTGATACAAAGTCATCCTTGCTTGTGGACACAATATTTTCTTTAAACGGCTGCATTTTAGGTAGCTGCATATTTCACCACCACATATACCATTAGGTATATATATCACTACTCTCCAAAAATCGTTGAAAGGGCATTCTTACTAAAATACATCCACGCTAATATTTAAACATTATTGTATTAAAGGTGGGAAAAATGAAGGTCCTCATACTCGGTGGAGGAGCAATCGGAAGAACTATCGCAGAAGCTTTGAAAGGGGAGTTTGATATCACAATTATTGAAAAAGATGAGCTACGAGCCAGGTCACTATCTGAAAGTGGCTTTCAAGTTGTTCACGGTGATTTTTCATACACTGCCACTCTACTCAAGGCGCACATAGATAAGGCCGATTTAGCGATCATTACAACAATGGATGTTCCCACAATAAAGCGCACCATCCAAGTAATACGCTCAAACAATAAATCTATTCCTATTCTTACGATTCTTCCTGATGATGTAAGCCAGGAGGATATTGTGAATCAAATTAAGGAAGAATTTGAAACAGAGGTTAAAATAGACTACGCTGTATCTCCAAGAAAGGCTATCTCTAAGGTCGTTGTTGATATAGTTGAGATGTTTGGGGAAAAGAAGAATGCAAATCTTCTTGCTAAAAAACTCCAGCAACTCAAACAAAAAGGAGACGGTCTTCTGATAGTTATGCACGATAATCCAGATCCAGACTCCATGGCAAGTGCGGCAGCATTAAAGACAATAGCACAAAACTTCGGATTTAAAGTGCATATAGTGTACGGTGGAGAAATTACCCATCACGAAAATAAAGCCCTTTTAAATGTTCTTGGAGTTGACATGAGCAAAGTTTCAAGGGGTTCTTATGAGATTAAAAGATACCCTTTCATTGCTCTTATAGACTCCCAACCCAATGGAAATCTTACAATTCTTGAAGAGGACGATTTCAAAAAGATTCAAATTATCATTGACCATCATCAAATTCTTCAAAGCCTTAAAGAAAAGCTGCCCCAAGATGCATTTGTTGATATAAGGCCAGAGGTCAACGCAACTTCCTCAATACTTGCCGAATACTTTAAAGCTCTTAATTTACCACTAAACGAAACCCTTTCCACAGGTTTGTTTTATGGTATTTATGTTGATACAAAGAAGTTTTCAAAGCTCAGCCATGTTGACCTAAAAGCCATTGAATTCCTGGCAGAGAAAGTCAATTATGAGCTCCTTGATAAAATCGAGCATCCGGATATCTCAACAGAAACCGCTGAGATCCTCGCCAGAGCAATTCTTAACAGAAAAATATACAAGAATGTGGTTGTTTCGAACGTTGGATTTATAACGAACAGAGACGCCATAGCGGAATCTGCCGATTTCCTCCTAAGGCTTGAGGGGATAACTACAGTCCTTGTTTTTGGAATAGTTGATGATAGAATTGAGATATCCGCCAGGACAAGGGATGTGAGAATCAACATTGGAAAAGTCCTAAAGGATGCATTTGGGGACATAGGTAGCGGAGGAGGTCATGCACAGTCTGGAGGAGCAAGGATAAGCCTTGGGATATTTAAACTGGCAAAGGATAAGAGCTCCTTACTCAGACTTGCAGAAGAGGCTATAACAGAAAAATTCCTTGAAGCATTGGGAGTAAAAGAGAGCTGAAAGGGTCACTCCTCTTTGGCTTTAACCAAAATGATGTCCCCAATCGCGGTGACCCTGTCGTAGGGAATTCCGACTTTCTCGCCGGGTAATCCAAGGGCTAAAACCTTTCCATGCCCTCTGTCGATGTCAATCAAGACCTCGTCAACATAGCCAACGTAGTATCCTTTGGTGTTGTATATCTGTTTCCCATAAAGTTTTGACAGTCTCATTACCATTCCAACCACCACATCTAAGTTCTTTTTTCTGCTTTTAAATTTTCTTCTTAGCTGTCTGAGCAGTTTCAACAAATGCTTTGAACATGCTCATTAAAAGACTTATTCCCGCCCCTGCAACACCGACAAGAACAATGCTCATCACCGAGCCCTCAATCTTGTACATCTCAACATTCCTAAACAGAATGGCTGCAAGGATAAACCCTCCAAAATACGCAAAAGGCGTGACTGCTATATCTAAGGTGCTTGTTGATTCCACGATCCACATCACGAAGACAACCAAAGCTAAAAAAGCAAAAGCATAAGACACTTTGAAAGGAAAACTAATCCACAGGAGATGAAGGACAGTAGTTATCAAAAATCCCAATATGAATGCATATCCGCTGGCGTTAATATTCCCTTTAACCATGCCAAAAATACCGCCCAGTATTAAACCTCCAAGATAAAGAGGCATGAGTTTTTCCATGGCTGTATATGAAGGATACACCATGACTATCAGAAAAAAGCTTAAGGTAATGCCCAGCCCTCCAAAGCCAAGTATGCTCATAATTTCTTTCTTCATCTTATCACCTTCAGCTTTATTCTTGAGCCATCTTTTAAGTTAAGCTCCCTCCTTAAGTAAATGGGTGCTATAACCTCGGCGATTCTTGGAGGGTGTATGGTTCTTGAGGGTATCACTATGGCACCTTCAATTCCGTTTATTTTAACTTTATAGGCTCTAACATCCCCAAAAGTCCTTCCATTCTTAACAAAGCCTGGAATCAGTATTGGTTTGACGTTGCATAGTGCATCAAAAATAGTCTTTGGGAAAATTATCTTTATGTTGAGTGTGCCGGGATATGGTTCAAATCCAAGATACTCCCTAATTAGGGGAGCATACTGTCTCACATAGTATGCCCCTTCTCCAAGTCCTGAAATAACTTCTCCAATTATCACCCCCTGATATAAAACATTCGAGAGTTGTTCATAAAGCTCTTCCAGGTACATCAGAGCTTTGTCAGTCAGCTCGATGCAGGTTTTCTTTCCTTCAACTGTGCGCGTTATATATCCTTCTTTTTCAAGTTCATCAAGCCATCTTAAAACAGTTTGGGGAGAGACCTCAAGCTCTCTTGATAGCTCTCTAAGGGTAATTTTAACCTTTTCACCGATTGCACCGTTTTTTGCAATCTGTAGGATTAATTTAAGCTTTTTCATTTTTCAGCACCCTTTGAAAGTTTATCTGCAATTTTAAGCGGCTTGGGGTAGCCGTTCTCATTTACCATTTCTACAATTTTTGCTGCAGAGTTCAAATCAATTAAATTTCCAACGCTTACATAAGCTTTTCCCACTTTCACAAGAGAACCTTCTGGATAACCTCTCAAAGGCTTCTTAGCAATTCCAATCGTCGGTTTTTTAAGCAGCAAACCAATGTGAGACGCCAAACCGTAGCCCCTTGGATGAGCTTTGCCATGTCCCTCAACTAAGAGAACATCGAAGGTTTCTCCTCTTATTGCCAATAAAACTGGTCTTGTTTCCCTCAAAAAGAAAAATGTTGGGATATATGGAAAATCAACGTTAGTCTCAATGACTTTAGCTTTCAAAATCTCACATGAAGGAAAGGAACACAAAACAAAAGCCGCCTTTGCCTTGCCTTTTTTATATGAAACATCAACTGCACCAATTGTTTTAATTCGCGAAATATCCAATGGTTTTTCAACTATCCTTTTGCTGAGCTTTCTCTGCACTTCAGCAATCTTTTTAAAGTTCACATTAGCTCTGCTCATTCCTTCAAAGCCTCTTCGAGTTTTTCTTCTAAAGCTTTGTTTATCTTTGCTCTTGTTAAGTCTTCAAGAGTACGCTCAAGAATATAGCGTGCTTGATCCTGCTTCTGTCTTATATTAACCAATCCCTTTGGATATTCAAGAGTCATGAGTTCTTCATAAACACTCTCCATGAAGTGATAGACTTCCTCTGCTTTTGCAATGTCCCCATTCATGAGCAGAATTAGGAAATACCTCCTCAGCTCACCAATGAAATCTCCAATGCCTAAGACATAATCTGCCTCTGGAATTTCAAGTTCTCTTGGGGAAGGGAAGTCTTGGTCTTTCAGATAGCTGTAAAAGAGCATTGCTTCCACAAACTCCTGATGTGCATTTTGAACATAACCCGTGAAATACAAATCTTGGTGGTTTTTGAGCATATTCTTGAGGTGTTTAACTAATTCCTGAGCTTTATTGAGCCTTTTCTCAGCCAACTCGAAATTCCCTCTATGAAGAGCCTTTATTGCATCACCGCTTAAACGAACAATATCTCTTGTTGTTTTTAGAGCTTCCTCTCTAAGGGCATCTTTTTCATCAAGAACCTCTCTGATTTTGGTTATTATCTCTGCAATTTTCATCATCTTCACCAAAACTTGTTAGAGGAAAAACTTAAAAAATATGGGCTTGGCATATCCCACCGCCTTCATCGTCAGCCGTTGTCGGCTTTCCTCAAGCGGCCCCGGAGGCCAAGCCCTGTCCGCCCGGCATCGTCCCTCGCGCTCATAGCTGCCCAAACGCTCACGCGGTCGGGCCACCGGGCATGGTCGGATGTCCACTATTTTATCCCCGCCATGAATTTTAAGGATTTTCTCTGTTTAATAACTTTCAGTTATATTCTCTGCATAAAGATATGCCGAAAAATATATAAACGGACCTTCAGAGCTATGCATGAAAAGCTTCACAGGTGATGCTCATGGCAGAGAAAAAGAGGAATATAGTTGTGGAAGAGCTCATTAGGACTCCAGTAGAGATGCAGAAGGTTGAATTAGTTGAAAGAAAGGGAATTGGACATCCGGACAGCATAGCCGACGGTATAGCTGAAGCGGTGAGCAGGGCTCTTTCAAGAGAGTACATCAAAAGATACGGAATTATACTCCACCACAACACCGACCAAGTTGAAGTTGTAGGCGGTAGGGCATATCCAAGGTTTGGTGGCGGAGAGGTCATAAAGCCGATCTATATCCTTCTCTCAGGTAGAGCCGTTGAGTTCATTGATAGAGAAATGTTTCCAGTCCATGAAGTTGCCATAAAGGCCGCAAAAGAGTATCTGAGAAAAGCTGTTAGACACTTGAACGTTGAGGAACACGTTGTTATTGATTCAAGAATTGGTCAGGGAAGTGTTGATTTGGTAAGCGTATTTAACAAAGCAAAGGAGAATCCAATTCCTCTGGCCAATGATACCTCATTTGGAGTCGGTTATGCCCCTCTCAGCGAGACGGAGAAAATTGTTCTCGAGACCGAGAAGCTCTTGAACAGTCCAGAATTCAAAAAGAAGTGGCCGGCTGTTGGTGAAGACATCAAAGTTATGGGTCTAAGAAAGGGAGATGAGATAGACCTTACCATTGCTGCCGCTATTGTTGACAGCGAAGTTGCCAATCCAAAGGAGTACATGGAAGTTAAACAGGGAATTTATGACGCTGTTAAGGAGTTGGTTGAAGAACATACAAGCAGAAAGGTCAACATTTATGTGAACACCGCAGATGACCCAGAAAAGGACATATACTACATAACTGTCACCGGAACATCAGCTGAAGCTGGTGATGATGGCTCAGTTGGCAGAGGCAACAGGGTTAATGGGTTGATTACTCCAAACAGGCACATGAGCATGGAGGCTGCCGCAGGAAAGAACCCAGTCAGCCACGTCGGTAAGATTTACAACCTCCTTGCAATGCTGATTGCAAATGACATTGCCAAACAGATTGAAGGGGTTCAGGAGGTTTACGTCAGAATTCTCAGCCAGATTGGAAAGCCAATCGACGAGCCCTTGGTTGCAAGCATACAGATAATTCCAAAGCAGGGCTACAAGATTGAGAGCTTTGAGAGAGATGCCTATGAAATTGCAGATGAATGGCTCGCTAACATAACAAAAATACAAAGGATGATCATAGAGGACAAGCTGAATGTTTTCTGACTTCCTCTTGACCTTTTAAATTTTGAAAGAGCAAAATATTCAAACAGTCAAAACTTGACCATTCTGCTTGAGGATTCTCAAAAGCTTGGCTTCTTGAGCTAATGCCATAGCCTTCTCTCTTTTAACAACAGCAAGCTTTTTTGAAACACCAACTTTTCTTTGGTACATCATCCTAACAAGCTTGGCTTCTTCAAGCATGAGCAACTCTTTATGTTTCTTGACGACTTCCAATTTTTTCTGAATTAACCTCAAATTCTCCATAACGGTTCACCTGAAAATCTATTATTCACTCCTCCCTTAAAAAACTTTCGTTTAATACCTAAGTTTACTTCGACAATCAACTTAAATAAACCATATCTTTAAAAAGCTGAAGGTTAAATTAATTTCAGGTGAGAAAATGATAATTGCAGTGAGCGGAACCCCCGGAGTGGGAAAGACCACAGTTGCAAAACTTTTGGCAGAAAAACTCGGGTACATGTATGTCGACCTCAAGAAATTCGCAATTGGGCATGAGATTGGCGAGATTAAAGGGGATGAGCTCGAGGTCGAAATTGACGAGCTGGCATACTTCATTGAAAAAGAGCTTAAAGGAAAAAACGTTGTTCTTGATGGACATCTGAGTCATCTTATGCCTGCTGACCAAGTTATAATCCTACGCCTGCATCCAAAGATTATTGGAGAAAGATTAAAGGAGAGGGGCTACAGCAGAGAAAAGATAAGTGAAAACGTTGAGGCTGAATTGGTTGATGTCTGCTTGGTTGAAGCCATTGACACGCATGAGAATGTAATCGAAGTAGATACCACTGGGAAAACACCAGAGCAAGTCGTTGAAGAAATCTTAGATCTTTTGAACAAGGGTGTTAAAAAGAGGGTTGGGATTGTAGATTGGACTCAGGTTTATGAGGAAGTCATCCCGTACTTAAATTTAGGGGGTGAGTGATATGGGACTTGGGTTGTGGTTAAGGACTGGCGTATTAATGGCGTTCCTCACCGGATTGCTGATGGCATTAGGGTACGTGCTCGGCAGTGAGACAGGGATGATCTTTGCATTTATATTTGCATTAGCTATGAACTTCTTCAGCTACTGGTACAGCGATAAAATCGTTCTCACTTGGTATAGAGCGAGAATAGTTGATGAAATGGAAGCCCCAGAGCTTCACCGCATAGTTGAGGATCTTGCGAGAGAAGCTGGAATACCAAAACCAAGAGTTGCTATAGTGCCTACTGATGTTCCAAATGCATTTGCAACTGGTAGAGATCCAAAGCATGCGGTTGTTGCGGTAACCCAAGGCTTACTGAGAATCTTGGACAGAGATGAGCTTGAGGGCGTGTTAGCTCATGAGATAAGCCACATAAGGAACAGAGACATTCTTATCCAAACTCTGGCGGCAGTTATGGCTGGGGCAATCATCATGATAGCCAGATGGGCCGGCTGGATGCTCTGGCTTGGAGGATTTGGAGGCAGGGACAGGGAAGGTGAATCGGGAAGTATCCTGGGAGCAATAGTTCTGATTATTCTTGCTCCAATAGCTGCAATGATGATTCAGATGGCAATAAGCAGGGCAAGGGAGTATTTAGCAGATGAAAGTGGAGCAAAGATAAGCGGCAAGCCGTGGGCACTGGCGAGAGCACTTGAGAAAATTGAATATTATGTCTCAAGGAGACCTTTAAGAGATGGCAACCCAGCAACAGCTCACATGTTCATCATAAACCCGTTCAGGGGAGTAAGCCTTGCAGAGCTGTTCTCAACCCATCCACCGACACAGAAGAGAATTGAAAGGCTCAGAAAGATAGCAGAGGAAATGGGAATGTACTTCTAACAAACTTTGCACAGCAAAGTTTGATCAAAAATATTTGCTGCTTTTAACTTCATTTTTTTGTGCATCTCTTTTGGACTTCTGCAGTGCTTTCTTCTAGAGTCTTAGTGATAGAGCTTCATCCCTCCTTTAACAGCAAAACTAATCTTTTCCTTGCTTTGCATTAATTACAGAATTAGATTAATTATTTAATTCGTTAATTAAATCATCGACAAACATTTAAGCGCTTTTATGAAAATTTATTCGGTGGTTGTCATGAAGGCTGTGAAAGCAACTCTTTTATATGATGGATTGGGCAATCTCAAAAAGAACATCTACATTGTTTTTGACAAAGAAATTAAGAAAATCACAAAAGAGAAGCCCAAAGATGCTGAAATAATAGCGGAAGGAGTTGTGACGCCCGCGTTTATTGACGGACACTCACACATTGGGATGGAGCGCTATGGTGAGCCCTATCAGGAAGGAGAAGCAAACGAGCAGATGGATTCAGTTCTGCCTTTAGTTGACGCTTTGTACTCAATTTATATGGACGACAAAGCTTTCAAACACTCAATTGAGTTTGGAGTTCTGTACTCTTCAGTTCTACCAGGAAGTGGAAACATCATCGGAGGAAGGGCTGTTCTGATTAAAAACTATGGAAGGGACATCGAGGATGCATTTATGAAGTACGTCGGCGTTAAAGCGGCTTTTGGGTACAATCCAAGGTCAACTAAGGAGTGGAAAGGAACAAGACCGAGCACAAGGATGGGAGCAATTGGAATTCTCCTGAATTGGCTCATAAAGACTCAGAAGACAATTGCTCTGCTTGAAAAAGGTAAGAAAGAGCCTGAGGAGATTGAACCAACTGTTGAAGCATTAATCCCAGTTTTGAAAGGGGAAGAGCCTCTGAGAGTTCACGTGCACAAAGAGGATGATATAGCAGCACTGCTCATGATAAAGCGCAAGTTTGGGCTTAAGATAACCATTGAACATGCTGGTGATGTTCACAGCAAAGAGACGTTTGAGAAGATCAAGAAAGAGAATGTTCCATTGATCTATGGTCCATTCGATTCTCTGCCCTACAAGGTTGAGCTGAAGCATGAAGACTGGAAGAATGCTAAATACCTCATTGAAGTGAAGCCCCTCTTTGGGCTTATGAGCGACCACCCGGTAACGCTTCAAGCAAATCTTTACCTGCAATTGAGGCACTTCATAAGGTTAGGAATGAGCAAGGAAGAGGCGATAAAGATCATCACCCACAACAATGCCAAAATCCTCGGGGTAGATGACATTCTGGGAAGCATCGAGAAGGGCAAGTGGGCTTCGCTTGTCGTCTGGAATGGTGACCCGTTCCACATGGAGAGCTACCCAACGCATGTATTTGCTGAAGGCAAATTGATTCACGAGTGGGAGGTTTGAGATTTTCTCCTTTTTCGTTCACGTTTTGTGAACAGATTGTTCATGATTTGTGAACTTGACTTACGCTTTTTTTCTCTGAGTTGCCTTAAGGTAGTTTCATGATTTTTCATAAGAATCTACATCTACAGGGATCACAACTACTCTAAAATCTTCTCCTCACCAAGCGGTAACACCAAAGGCCTTGATAGATGCCTCCTTGCATCTGGTGGGACTTCGTAAATTTTCTTTTGCAGCTTTCTTGGGACTTCAACAGGAATCAAAACTTTAGGCATTTTATAACCGCACTTTTTGCACTTCAGGTAATCCCCCTTGCTCTTCATTGTTCCACCACATTTTGGACACTTCGGCTTTCTATACTCAATTTTCTTAGCCAGCTTTACTGGATAAAATTTCTCAAGATTGAGCGTCAAAACACCTTCAAACTCCTTTACTCCCCCAGCCGCTATAATCTCATCCCCTTCAATCAGCATTCTTACGTATCTTCTGAACCCTTTTGTCGGTTCAAATGCAGCAACCCTCAGCCTTCCGGTTCCATCGTCAACTTCAAAGAAGACGTGCCTTCCTTTTTCCCAGTAACTCTTTACAACTTTTGCTTTAATTACAGCATTATCGAATTGTTTAAGATCTGCAATCTTTTTGAACCTTAAATGTTCATCCGTGCTCTGATTCGTCTTAAAAATCTGGTAAAATTCGAGTGGCTCTTCAATTGTTATGCTTTCAAAAGCCAGAAGAACCTTATTTTTGTCAATTCCTCTAATGCCAACCAGAACAGGGTCTTTGCCATGAGGGGTGATTAAAACCGAGCCCTTATATGGATCAACGTTATCGTAGGTGAAGGGATAGAACTGCCTATCCATCTCAAAAACGCTCTCTCTGTTTACCTTTCTTGGGGTTCCCCAAAGCCTTCTTTTTCTATATGCCAAAAGCTCATAAGTAAACTCTTTAAGAGGATGCCCAATTGCCGCCAATGCTCCGACTATTCCTCTTCCAAGTTTAAATTTGTAGATTTCAGCATCAACGTCTTTAGCAACTTTTTCTGCTTCTTCAATACTTATGTGCTCCCAGATAGCCCGATAAGTAAACTCAGTCAGCTCTTCTGGAATTTCCCCCTCCAAAAACACCACACCCGGATTCGTGTTCTCATGAGTTAGATCGGCAAGTTCTTCAACAAATTCGAGAACAAGATTCTTAATCTTTGGAACATCTTCTTCATCAGCTTCAAAGCTCATTGCAACTGCACCGTTCCCTCTCGTCTTGTAGGGAACGTTGGGATTCAGCCTGATCAGCTTCGGCAAATCTAAGGGCTCCGCTAACCGTGAAATTTCTCTATAGAGCAAAGCTCCAAGATATGTTGTGCACATGCCATTTGGTGAGTCAGTGTCGTCGAGACCTATGTGAAGCATCATCAAAGCGTAGAAAAGAAGAGAACGTTAAAAGCTTTCCCATTCATCCTTAAATAGCTCGTAAAATAAAACATCAGCAAAGCCTTCCTCTGGGATATGGACGTGCTTTTTTAGCCTTCCCACGAGCTTAAAGCCGTTCTTTTCAAGAACCCTTTGCGAAGCTACGTTATATTCATAAACCCTTGCATAAACTTTCCTTAGATTGAGCCATTTGAAGCAGTACTCCAAGGCCAATCCTACTGCTTCCGTTGCATATCTTTTCCCCCAGTACTGCTTGCTCAAAAAGTACCCTATTTCAGCATGCCCATTCTTGTGATTAATCTTATGAACTCCAATCAATCCAACGAGAGAGTCGCTCCTATTCTCAATAACCGCAAAAACTCTGTGTTTCTCTTTCTCCCTTCTGATTCTTTCGTACCATTCCATCTCATCTTCAAAGTAGAACACAGCATCTGGTGAAGATAAATATCTCCTCACATCTCTGTCGTTGTACCACAGCCAAACCTTCGGTATGTCCTCTCTCAGTAGAACGCCGAGAGAAACCTTCCTCCCAGTTAGGATTATAGGTCTCTGCATACCATACACCTTAAATTTTTAAGTTCTTTTTCCTATTTATAAATGATGATGGAAAAGGAGAGATTGATTAGAGTCGTCGAGAGCATCTTGCGAGGCACAGGATTTAGAACCGCGAGAATGGAGTTTAAGGGTGCATGCTTTGACTTAGTGGCGAGTAGGTTATTCCTATTGCTATTCATCAAAGTTTTACAGAACATTGACACGCTCACAAAAGAGCAGGCTGAGGATTTAAAAAGATTAGCTAAGTTCTTCCAGGCTTCTCCGCTCATAGTTGGGCTCAAGACAAAAAACGATGAGCTTGAGGAAGGGGTAGTTTACGAGCGCTTTGGAATCTACGCATTGAATCCACAAACCCTCTACGATGTGATAGTCGAAAATGAACTGCCGGCAATCTTCGCTGAAAGAGGGGGCTTTTACGTCAAAATTAATGGAGAGTATCTAAGATATTTGAGAGAAAAGTATGGATATAGCATTGGTGAGCTTGCCGAGCTGTTGGGAGTTTCAAGAAAAAGCCTGCAGAATTATGAAAGAGGAGAACAGGCCGTCAGCTTAGATGTTGCCATTAGATTGGAGGAGATATTCAATGAGCCCCTGGCTAAGCCTATTGATATCCTGCATGCAAAAGTTGAAGCTAAGCTTGACGTAAAGCCAGAGAACGAGCTTGAAAGGGAAATCTTTGAGCGCTTAAAAGCTCTTGGGATGGGAGTTGTTAAAATTAAAAAGGCTCCTTTCAATGCAATTTCGAAAGAGGAGGAGTTCAAGATTTTAACAGGGATAGACCAGAGAAAAACCAAGACAACAATAAAAAGAGCTCAGATGATCAATGAGGTCAGCAAGATAATCCACAGCGATGGAGTCTTCATTTTGGAAAAAACAAAAACTGAAGTTGTTGGAGAAATTCCGCTAATACCTAAAAAAGCCCTCTCAGAAATTAGGGATGCTGATGAGCTAATTGAGATGATTGAAGAGCTGAAGAAAGAGATAAAGAAAAAGATTTTCAGCTGAAAATTACTTTTTTCCAGATTTCCCTAACTTTATTCACGTATTTTGCTGGTGAAGCAATGAGCACAGCCCATCTTGGAGTTTGTCTTCTCTTCAGTGCGTTTGCCAGGGGAGTAACTTTTGTAAGGGGCTGAAGTTCTCCAGTGTGGAGCAGTACATTGATTTCCGTCGCTTTTAGTCTTGGTTCACTGAGCATTAGATCTGCAATTGAGAACTCAAGAATCACCTCACCTTCCTTGGCTCCAACAGCATCCGCCAAGTTTCTCTCGATTTCCTGCCTCCTCTTGACGTTTCTGTATGCGCTCAGCAGTTCTTTCTTCTCCTCTGCAGAAAGCTCATCTGCACTTGCCAGCACAGCTGCTTTGTATATGTCCCTGTATTTAATGCGCCTTGCAATTTCACCGGGGTAGCCTTCAAGGTCCTCAAGCTCTACAAAGACTCTGCAATCAGTCATTTTCCAGAAGTCCCAGAGATGGCCTTCTTCAAGAGCAAACTCCAAAGCTCTCGTTAGCATTCCTTCGGCAATTTTAACCGTATGATGGAAGTAAACCCTTGAATACATCAAAGCTCTGGCAACCATCATCCCTTCCACTGCCTCAATTCCTTTCTCATCCACCACAAGCTGTCCCTCATGGATTTTCAGGACTTTTAAAAGCCGCTCAATGTCAATAATGCCATGGGCAACGCCAGTATAGTGGGCATCTCTCATAAGGTAGTCAATTTGATCAACATCAACATCTCCATGGAGCATTTGACCCAAATAGCGCTTCTCGTATTTGCCTAAAATCAAGTCAGCGACTTCTTTTGGGGAATAACCATAACTTTCAATTATTTCTGGAATGAACTCTCTGCTCTCTATCTCTCCATCAATGATATCTATTTTTCCGAGGATTATGTTTTGACCAAGATGCATGTGGTCGTACTCTTTGACATAGTGCTTGTAAATCTGCTCAAATGTGTGAGAAAACGGTCCATGTCCAATGTCATGTAACAATGCTCCCATTTCAAGTAAAGTTTTCTCATCTTTATCAAGCTCGATCTCTTGGGCAAGCCTCCTCGCTATGTTATAGGCTCCAAGGGAATGCTCAAATCGGGAGTGGTTTGCTCCTGGATATACAAGATATGCCAAGCCAAGCTGCCTTATGCTCCTAAGTCTTTGGAACTCTGGAGTCTTTACTAAATCCAGAATGACTCCCTTGATTTTCATGCTTCCATGAATGGGATCATGTATAATTTTCCCGTCCACCATCCTCACCTGAAAGAATTTCAGAAAAGCGTTTTAAATAGATTTTGGCAATTTGACATTTTTCTTTTATCTTTTACAAGCCTCGCCTTTCAGGACGGGGTACGGTGTTCTGCAAATTAGCCATTAAGCGGGAAAGCGACACTCTTTTAAAGCCTAAAAATAATACTACAATTTGAGATGAAGCGTTCGGTAACGGTTAAACTTCAGCCCTCAAAAGCTCAAGAGAAGATCCTCTTCGAATTAGCTCAAGCTACAGCCATAATCTGGAACAAGCTCAACTACCTAAGGCTCAAACAATTCAAAGAATTTGGGAAAATAGACTTTAACGGAACAGAAAAAGAGGCTTATTACTGCTTTAAGGATTGGATTGGCGGCTCGACAGTTCAGCAATTAGCCAGAAAGAACGCTGAAGCGTGGCGTTCTTTCTTCTCCCTCAACAGGAAGAAAAAGAAGGGTGAACTGCCCGAATGGTTTAAACCGAAACCACCAAAATTCGTCAAGGAAAAGAATGGTAAAAAACTCTTTGTAATCCCCCTTAGGAACGACCAGTATCAGATTGATGGGAACGTTATTGAATTGAGACGTCTCGGCAAGTTTGGGAAACTCAAAATCCAGTTCAAGGGCAGAATACACTTGAAGGGCAAGCAAGGACGCTTAGAAATCGCCTATGATGACGTTAGGCGGAAGTGGTATGCCCACATTAGCTTTACGGTAGAGGAGAAGCTTGAAAGTGGGGAATGGGTAAGCGTTCCGAGAAAGCCAAGGGGAAACCTCTCTGCCGGAATTGACTTGGGAGTGAACAATTTGATGGCCGTTTATGTTGAAAACGGTGAGAGTTTTCTGGTTAATGGAAGGCCACTCAAAAGCATTGATTTTTACTGGCGGAGGAAGATTGCTGAGTATCAGTCAAAACTTAACAAGTCAGGAGCTAAAACGAGCAGGAAGCTCAAGGCCGAGCCCGAGGGGCTGATTTTTGGCTTCAATGAAGCCCCTCAAACCTCCCCGCCAATGGCGAGGGGCTAAGCTAAACCCTCACCGTTCACGGCAGGGAGGAGGTCAGAATTTATTCCGCTTTGCTGTTGTCTACACAAAGAACTAAGCATCAAAAAGAAAAGAAAAAGTCAAATATCCTTGCCAACAATGAAGATTCTTTTTGTCTTGCCAGGCTTTTGTGGGAGCCCTTCTCTGACTTTTTCTGCTGGAACTGCCTCAATTATGAGCTCAGCCTGTTTTGAATCTTCTACTTCGTATCTAACAGGGTTGTTGCCTTCATATATCAGACTTCTAATTTCATCTTCTATCCCAGCAGGCTTTTCTCCTACATAGCCAACCCTTATGATGGCTTTCGGCTTTGGATTGCTGGGTGATAGCGGATGGTAAATAATCACAAAGTCAATTAAGAACGGATACCTGTGAACGATGCTAATAATCTGATCGAGATACAATGTTGCTCCTGCCAAGCTTATTGCATCCTTTATTCTGAGTATGCTTTTTATTTCTCCGTTTTCGACCCTCGCCAGATCCCCAGCATCGTAGTTGAACAGAGGCAGACCTGTCAGCTCGCCTTCTTTCATTATCTTCGTTACGTATATCTTGTGATATTCTTTGTATTCCTCTTCTTCGATGCTTTCTAAAACTATTATGGACTCAGGGAATGAGAAGTTGGTTGTCTTTTTCTTTGTTACAATTCTGTATCCCACAGCGCCCTCCTCAGACATTCCGAGTGCGTCTATTATCATTGCATTTGGGAAGTTCTCCAATGTAGCTTTTGCCAGCTCTTCGGTCAGCGTCTCACCTCCAACGAGGATTACCCTGATATCATTGCGGATATCTTCTGGAAGCTTTAGTCCAAGGAGAAATGCCGTTGTCGTTAAAGAGAACAGCACAGTTGGTTTTATTGATCTCAGTTCGTTTATCAACAGATCAGGCATGCGGATGAACTGGATAGGAATCTGGAAGTATGCAACCTTTGCTCCAAGCTCTTCGACAGCTCCATACCCCATAATGCCTGAAGCAGACGGCAGTGGGGGAAAGAAAGATGCTATCCTGTCCCCTTTCTCAAAGTATTCATAAAACCAAGGTATGAACTGCCTTGCAACTCTCCTCTTATCATCTATTGTGTAGGGTATTCTCTTTGGCTGACCTGTTGTTCCGCTTGTCCTTACGATGGTGTAAAAGATATCGTAGTTTTTAATGTAACTTGGCCATACCCTTTCAGTATTATAAAGATCTTTTGGAAGTATGTGAATGTTTTTAACTTCGGAAGCAAGTGTCTCTGGTGTCATGCTCTCAATATCAATCTTGGAGAATTTTTCTTTCCAAAATTCAGTGGTTTCTGCTGCTTTTTTTGCAGTGTATCTTAGCTCTTCCAAATGTTCCAGGGCGGTTTTGCCAACGACCAGCTTTGACATAAAAGACCACCATCTTAAATATCTCTGAAAAATATTTAAGGATTTGGGAACTAAATTGATAAGACTTCAATTTTTAATTGAGGATTATACAAAACTTTTAAAAACTTGTGAAACAAAAAAGATTTCATGAGATATGCAGAAGTAAAAGAGATGTACGATGATCCTTTTCATTTAGATGAGAGCTCCGCAATACAGTATCTAAGGAACATCTTTGAATTTCACTTCCAGAATACTCCATACTGGCATGCTGTTGAGAAAAAGCGGGGGATAGATTTGGACTCTATTTTTGAAGGCAGCCTTGAAGAAACTGTTGAGAAAATATTCAATTCTGGTCTCTCTATTGAGAGTGACGAATTAAGAGAAAACTGGCTTGGATTTTTACCAAGAAACTACAAGGGCAAACTTAGATTCTACCAATCCTCTGGAACTACAGGACCGAGGTCTTTTTGCCACTGGGATCATGAATATGTTGATCTGCTTGTTTTTTATCTTCGAAGGGCTCTTGACGAAGTTTATCATCTTGATGAAACGTACAACGATTCTCATCAACTGCGAGCCCTGCTTCACGGACCATACGGCTGGTATCAGGAAGAAATGAGTGAACTGGTATGGTCATATGGGGGAATTCTATATTTTGTTGCAACTGAGACTGAGGGCTTAAAGAAAATTCTTGAAAAAGAAGGTATTCAAGCTGCAATGAAATATTTGGCTCCTCTTGTTAGATATACCCAAAGGGTTCTTGAAAGGGATGAAATAAACCTGATAAGAACTGCCGTACAGTTATTGGATATTTTCAAGCCTTTCGGTGAAAATCTTGAAACCATAATGTTGAGCGGTACCAGCACAACGCCTGAAGTGATTAAGCATTATCAGGATTACTTTGAAAATTCGGTATTCATTCCCCTTTATGGGTATTTTGCATTTGGAGATGCTATAGGGGTGCATAGGGGTAAAAATATTCAATACTATCCCAACTATCCCTTCACAGTGATCTTACCTCTTGTTCCTGAGAATGGAAGATACAGAATCGCCAAGTACTGGGAAAGAGGACTAACAGGTATAATCATTGCCAGACCTGAAATATTGATAGTGAAGATTGAAGATGAGCTCATAACGAGGGTTCCTCCTATAAAACCTTTTGAATGGGATGGATTTGCCAACCCAAGTAGGGAGGGAGTGTCATGTTAGGAATACCCCTATATATCCTTGCTGAAGTTTTACTCGTCATGACACTGGATTTATTAGCGTTTGTGTTTGTTTTCAGAGCATATTTAAAAACTAAGAGAAAATCTGCTCTGGTTTTCTCATTTGCATGGCTTTCAGATTTTCTAACAATACTCTTCGCAGGGTTTAATATGTACGTACTGAATTCATTCTTCATTGCACTGTTCGGAGCTCTGATCACTTATGGAATACTTATATTCTTGGAAGAGGAAAAAGAAACTTTGCCCTTGACACAGGTTCAAAAAGCCACTGTTCTGCCACCTCTTTTTGTCATATACTTGGTACTTCTGAAGAATTATGCTGGGATAAATGAGTGGACGTTAATTGTTGGTGGGTCTTGGTTTTTGGCGGGAGGATTTCTGATTTTTGCGGGTATTTTCCTAAGAAACTTAGTAAATGTATATGAAAAGAGCGTTCGGTATCTCTACTACGGTTTTGTCCTGTTTGGACTTCACCTATTACCCTATCCATTCTTTGCACGTGAGGAATGGTATGCTCCAATTGGACTTACAGCATCAACGGTTCTAATTGTTTTCCTAACAACGACCATGATACGTTTGGTCTTGTCTCCACGCTTCACGAAGCTATATGAGATCCCTGCTGAATCAAAAGCGAGGAAGATTGACCTAAAACCCGGGGTCTTGATTGTAAACCAAAACGAATACAAGCAACTGGAGCTAAAACTCAAAGACATGCCGGCGTTGGCGTTTTTGAGAAACATAACAAATGTTCCAGAGAAGTGGGAATACTTTTTTGTCACCACAGTAACTAAGGACGGTTCACAAAAAGTCGTATCCCCAACAGATTTAGCAAAGATAACTGAGCTCACATACAGATACCTTAAGGCGGCTGCAGATACTAACACCCCAGGTATTGTAATCATTGACTGTCTGGAATACCTTTTGGTATATAACGAGCCTACTTCAGTCATGAAGTTTCTCACCAAGCTGAGAGACCTGATCTTAGTTCACAAAGCAACTCTGATACTGGTTGCCGAAAAATCTGCATTAGGTGACAAAAACTGGGCATTATTAACTAAATTGCTTGGTGGATAAAAGAACTTATAAGCCAATGCAATGAATAATATATTGCCCCTGCGCGAGGACCCCGGGGAGAATGAACCGGGGGGCGATGCGGGGGCAACAGCTCGGTCATAGCGAGGTCCCCACGGGAGAGCCTTCCGCGTTACGGAGCACGATGACCGTGGGTAACCCTGACCGAGCACACTTCTGCCCGCCTGGGTTAACCCGCTTGAGAATGCCGTTCCATGGCTTCAATGAAGGCGGGGGTTACGGGCGGGCAACATATTTTTGTTTCTTCCTTAAAGTTATGGTACAAGTCGTTATTACCAAAATTAACAAAATGTAGATGATAGAAAAGTAAAAGAAACAATAGAGGAGCATCAACCCATCATGTTCATGCCGCCCATTCCGCCCATGCCTTCCATTCCCTGTCCGGAGCCTTCGCTCTTAACTCTCTTTGCAGCTATGACGTCGTCGATTCTGAGGATCATGATTGCTGCTTCGCTTGCGCTCTTGATTGCCTGCTTCTTAACCCTCACAGGCTCAATGACACCCCTCTCAAGCATATCAGCAGGCTCACCAGCAAAAACATCAATTCCAATTGCTTTACCTTTAGTCTTATGTTCGCTGATGACCTTAACAAGCACATCAATTGTATCAAGTCCAGCGTTCTCTGCTAATGTCTTGGGGATTATCTTAAGTGCATCTGAGAATGCCTCAATTGCTAAAGCTTCCTTTCCTCCAACTTGCTTTCCGTACTCATCAAGCCTTATAGAGAGCTCAATCTCAGTTGCGCCTCCTCCCGGGAGAATTGCTCCGTCTTCCATGACATCCTTAACGACTTTAACGGCATCTTCAAGGGCTCTTTCCACTTCATCAATGACGTGCTCTGTTCCACCCCTGATGAGGATTGTCACTGCCTTTGGATTCTTGCAGCCCTCGACGAAGATCATGTTCTCGCCGGCGATCTTTCTTTCTTCAACGAGCTCTGCATAACCTAAATCTTCCGAAGTCAGGTCTTTTACATTTGTGACTATCTTGGCTCCTGTTGCTTTTGCTAACTTCTCCATGTCACTCTTCTTGACCCTCCTCACTGCCAGGATTCCAGCCTTAGCCAAATAGTGCTGTGCTAAATCATCAATACCCTTCTGAACAAACACAACATTTGCACCAGTAGCAACAATCTGGTCAACCATGTCTTTAATCATCTTTTCTTCCTGCTCAAGAAACGCATAAAGTTGATCTGGAGCAGTAATATTTATTTTTGCATCAGTCTCAGTCTTTTTAACTTCGAGAGCATCGTTTATGAGTGCAATCTTAGCTCTCTCAACCCTCTTTGGCATCCTTGGGTGGACCCTCTCTTTGTCAATCACGACACCTTTAATAAGCTGGCTCTCCTCAACGCTTTCTCCTTCCTTCTTCTCAATCTTGATGTTATCAATGTCCACCTCAAACTTGCCGTCCTTTTTCTCTGCAACCTGCTTGACAGCCTCAACTGCAAGCCTCGCTAAATGCTCTCTGTGTGATTCTGCACTCTTACCGGTGATTGCTGTTTTTGCTATCTTCATAAGGGTCTCCTCATTTTCTGGGTCTACTTTTATTGCAATATCTCCAAGTATCTCTTGGGCTTTTTCAACGGCTAAGGTGTAGCCCTTCACAATTATGCTTGGGTGAATGTTTTGATCAATCAGCTCTTCAGCTTTCCTGAGAAGCTCACCGGCAATAACAACTGCTGTGGTTGTACCATCACCGGCTTCCTCATCTTGGGTCTTTGCGACTTCAACCATCATCTTTGCAGCTGGATGCTGAAGATCAATCTTGTCCAAAATAGTTGCACCGTCGTTTGTGATAACGATGTCGCCAAGGCTGTCAACGAGCATTTTGTCCATTCCTTTTGGTCCTAAAGTTGTTCTAACGGTCTCAGCAACAATCCTTGCAGCCAAGATGTTCAACCTCTGGGCATCTCTACCCACATACCTTTGAGTTCCCTCAGGTAGAATAACTATTGGCTGTCCGCCCTGTCCAACAAGCTGTGCCATTTTCTTTTCCTCCTAAGATTTCAATACGCTCTTCATACGTTAGTGTTCTATAAAAAACTTTTGTTCAAAAATTCATATTTTAACTGAAATTTTTGTCAAATTGTCTGAAAAAAGCCAAACTTAATAGAACAATCACAAAGGAATTAAGATGTGGAAGGTGGATAAGATATTTAACCATGAGATACAAACAAAAAAGAGGTTGGGCATATGGAGGAAGTAAAAATTTACGAGATAAGAAAAGACAACATTAGAGCCATGCTTAAAGAAATTGCCGAATACAACTTAGCGGATATTGAGGTTGAAAATCGTGCATCGCTTGTAGATGATATGCTGAAAAGCCCTGGGGATAGACTTAGCTATGCCCTTCAAAAGCTGGAAGAGAACGATGTTGACACTGCAAGGTTTGTCATAAAAGATGATGCTGGAATCCTCATAGTAAAAATCGATGATATAATAACAATAAGGATATCCTTGAGGATTTTAGGCTTGTTACAGATTAAGCGGGTGGTGCTGATGGAACTAATAAAGCAAGGAGCAGAAGCAAAAATCTATTTAGCTAAATTTGAAGAGCTTTATTTCCCATTTAATGGTGAAAAAGTAATTATAAAGCACCGCATTTCTAAACGATACAGGATAAAGGAGATTGATCAGAAGCTGAGAAAAGAGAGGACTGTTAGAGAAGCGAGAATTCTGCACAGAGCTAAAAAGTTTGGAGTTAATGTTCCTTATATCTATGAAGTTGATTTGAAGGATATGAAAATTGTCATGGAATTCATTGAAGGAGAGCGTTTGAAGGAGTATTTGGAGAGAATCCCCATAGAGGAACGTTTAAAATTTTGCCGTGAAATTGGAAGACAAATTGGAAAACTGCATGAAGCTGGTATTGTTCATGGAGATTTGACAACATCTAACATGATTTTAAGAGATGGGAAAATTTACCTCATAGATTTTGGGCTGGCAGAGTTTGATAACACACTTGAAGCCCAAGGCGTTGATTTACATCTACTAAAGAGAGCTATGGAAAGCACACACTACAAATGGTTTGAGGAAGGCTTCGAGGCTGTTCTTGAGGGCTATGTAGAGGTTAGAGGCGAAGAGAAAGCTCAAAAGCTGAAAGAAAAGATAGAGGAGATTGAAAGCAGAGGCAGGTATGTAAGGGAGAGAAAGTGGATTAAGTGAATGCCCGCCACACCCTCTCAAAAATCTTCTTCTCTTTTCCTCTCTTGGCGCGGTAAAGCTTTTCAACAATCAGCTCTGGAGTGCTTTTGCCCAAAACCCCAAACTTTGGCTGTCTGTCAACAATTAGGTTGAGATTTTCATCCAAGCCTTGAGCTTCGATACCATCGACTCTCGCAAAGGGCAGCTCCTTCTTTAAATCCTCGCCCAAATGTGACACAATGATGACATAGAATCCTTTTTCATAAGCAATCTTCAAGAGCTCCGCTATTATCTTGACAGCAGCTCCGGGTTCTGTTATTGCTTCAAACTCGTCAATCAAAATCAGCTTTCTCCCATCGCTTGTCAGTGCTCTCACAAAGCTCTTTAAAGCTGTTTCAAAAGCTCCGGCACCGTAAATGGATCGCTTTCGCTTGAAGAAGAAAAGCTCGTCTAAAACCTCGACCCAAGCTTTCTCGGCATTAACTGGAAAGCCCATATGAGTTAAGATAACTATTTGAGAGGTAAGCTCAAGCAGTGAAGTTTTTCCACCACTGTTTGCACCTGTCAAAATAACGACCCTCTCACCGTTTACACCATTAAACTCTATTGGAGCCTTTCCAACAACATAGCTAACCGGCTGAGGATTCTTAATGAACAGATGCCTCCCATTTATGAAAGTGATTCCTCCTTCAATCAGCTCTGGGAATGTAAACCCTTCTGTAAATTCCTTCACAGCCCTTAAAAACTCCAGCTCATAGGCTTTGTTTATCTCCTCTCTAAGCTTTGGTATGAGGTGTTTTATTTCATCAAGAATTTCACGACTCTTCAAATACAACTCAATTTTGAGTTCCCTTTCCAGTTCTTGGTGCAAAGCCTCAATGCTCTCTGGAAGGACTTCGATGGGATAGAGGTTTTCTCGTGAAAACAGTTCAACAGTAAAGTTTAGCCTTTCACTGAGTCTTTTCTCCGCTTCATTTATTTCCTCAAGGATTTCACTCTCAATTTCGCTGAAGTGCTTAAATATTGCACCATAGTCCCCTTCTCTGAGCTCTTTTAGAAATTCCAATAGCTCCTTACCAGTCAAAGTTAGGCTGAATCTCTCAAGCTTTTCTGCGATTTTTTTGTTTAACCTTCTCTCTTCTTCTGCTATCAGCTCGTCAAGGTTTTCAATCAATTCTCTTCGCTTCATTATTTCCTCTAACTCTCCTAACTTTTTCAAAATTGATTCAGCAACACTTTTTTCTCCAAGAAGGTTAGCAATTTGTGATAAAGCTTTCAATGTCTCTCTATTCTCCCAAAGAGGCATGATATAGAGCTCAGGAGCAATTTCACTTATGCTAAGCTCGACGTCAATTCCAATCCCTACGGTGCTTAGGGTCAAATCATATCCTTCCAAAGGCTCTGTTGAGACTTCACACACTCCCAAAGCTTGGGCTTTTTCTAATTCACTTTCATCAACGACCAAAAGCCTATCGTGCAGAAAATCCTTTTTAAAACGAATTGGCTCGATTTTTGCCAATATCCCTTTCAGTTCTGGCACAATTCTTGGAAAGTTTTCTTTAAAATAAGTCTGTCTCCTAAGAATCTCCTTTTTGTCATTTGTGGGTTCAAATTTATCAAGATAAGCTAAGCTCTCCTTAAGTTGAATCCTTTTCTTTATTTCCTCACGGATGCTTTTGTAGATTGCTCTCGCTTCGCTGTTGAGCCTCATCTCTTGATGCTTATCGCAAAAGTTTATGAATATTTTCCCCTGAAATACAACATAAAGTTTAAAATTTTTAATGTGTATCGGTTGTTATGCTGTTTGGGAAACTCATTAGCCCAAGATATCACTTGAGAATTTGGAAGCTGAAATTTGAGAAAGAGAAAATTAAAGAGGGGTTAAGGCTGAGAAGCATCAAGTTCATTGAATTTCACGATAATTCTTACGATGCAGAGCTTAAAGTTGATTCTCTTCTCGCATCTGCAGTTAATGAAAAGTATGTCTACCTGATGAAGTTTGACGATGGAAATTTGCTCGTAATCAGCAAAAAGCCCTTAACCAAAGAGGGAATTCTAAAGCAAGACGCTTACTTGGTTCGTGATGAGGCTACACTAAAAAAGTTAATTTTAAGCCAAAGCTCTAAAAAAGCGCAGATTCTTATGGAATTCCAGCCCTTTATTGTCTGGTTTCCAATAGCGGTGATTCTGGTGTATCTGTCAAAAAGGATATCGACTTTGGAATTTCTCTTAGCATTCGGTGGGTATTTTGTTATAAAGAAGCTTCTCAGGATTTTGGAATACTACATCTTGGGGGTACTGCAGAGAATAGGGAAAAGGTGAAATTAAAGATAGTTTCCTTTGATCTTCTCGACAACTCTAATGTCATAAATCCTCGTAACCGGGTACTGTCCCTTCTCGTCTTTTTCCACGGCTTTCACCATGTCCCAGATTGTAAGTAAAGCGACACTAACCCCTGTTAGAGCTTCCATCTCAACCCCTGTCTTGTAGTATGCTCTTACTTCACAAGTTGCCTCAATGTAATCTTCTCCAAACTCAAAGCTTATGTCAACACCAGTTAGCGGAATAGGATGGCACAGCGGTATTATCTCCCAAGTCCTCTTTACTGCCAAAATTCCAGCTATCTGTGCAGCTGCAAGTACATTTCCTTTTTTAGTTTTACCCTCTTGGATAAGCTTTATTGTCTCCGGTTTGAGCCTTATCTTTCCTTTGGCAATCGCCTTTCTAAACACAACATCCTTATGACCAACTTCCACCATTTTAACGCCTTTTTCATCCACATGAGTGAGCTTCATGCAACCACCACTTTTTCTACAATGGAAAAGTATTTAAGCTTTGAATTCTTACAATACATCGAAGTCCGAGGTATGGGGGTGATAATATGGATGAGTTCATTGTCGCAACCACCGAGCATGTTCCTGGTTACAAAGTCGTCAAGGTTCTTGGCATTGCGCGAGGGGCAACCGTTAGGGCTAAGCACATTGGAAAGGACATCCTTGCTGGGCTTAGAAATATAGTTGGTGGTGAGGTCAAAGAATACACTGAAATGCTTGCCGAGGCGAGAGAAGTGGCAATTCAAAGGATGATCGAACATGCGAAGAGCATGGGAGCAAATGCCGTCATTGGCGTTCGCTTCATGACCTCGAGCATTGCCGCTGGAGCCGCTGAGATTTTTGCATATGGCACGGCAGTTATTCTTGAGAAAGAGTAGTTAACGTATCAATGACTTCCTCAATCTTTGGTTTTTGTGATATAATCGATCCAAAAAGGAAAATGAGAGTAGACAAATAAATTAAACGAGACATTGGGAATTCACCACAATAAGGCAATTAGGAGAGTAAAAGCAACAAGTAAAACGGTTATTGCGTCTATAACCCAGTTGTCATGTGCGGTCTTGCCTTTGGGCATTTTCATATCCATGTTCGTTTCCCTCTGAGATGTTGTCTGAGAAGTTATACTCCCACGATAACTACTCCAAGAAACCATCCTGTAGCTGCACCTAGCGTGGCTACTATGCCAGCCTTAATAAGTGCTGTTCCCATCGCTAGCCCCCCACCAATTGTTACAGCCCCCATTTTCTCGGAATGTGTAATTTTCCATACTACAAAGCTTTCATGCCCAACTGCTCCTCCTACCACCATCCCCATGGCTATCAATACCAACCCTATAACTAAAGCCTTCCTCCACATTTCAATCACCCCAAGCTTTCGGCAATTTTTGCCGTAATAGTGCTCTCAATTAATGCGGCAATAAAAATCAGAATCATTGAGATAAGAAAGAGTTTAAAGAATTCTTTAGCGTCCTCCTCGCTAATTATTTCTTCTTTCTTACCCAAGGCGAATCTTAACAGCTCGTAAGGAATCTTAAAACCAGCAGCACCAGCAATGATGATAGCAGGGATCTCGAAGATGCCGTGAGGGAGAATCAAGAGGAAGAAAGTTTTAAGCTCCCCTAAATTTAGATAAGCGTAGAACATTACCCCTACGTTTACACCATTAAAAATCAAGTTTAAGAAAGTTAAGCCACCAAACGTTAAAACACCGCCGAAAGAAAGCAATAATACAACCTTAAGGTTGTTAAGGAAAATATAATGGAAAGAAAACATGTTCTCATTAAATTCATGTTCCAAAAGGGGTGCAGAATTAATATCATAAAGAATCCCATAACGTTCTGAAAGACTTAAAACCAAAGAGAAAGCCAATAGAGAAAAGCAATGACGAAAGAATCAAAAATATTCTTCGCCTTTTCATAAATTTAACACCTCAAGGCAAGATTAAAAATGCTAGTGAAGCTATGATCTCTGTTATACCCGCAATTTTTAATATCATCTGATCTCTTGAGTTCAGGTAAAATATCATTCCCACAAACAACATTGCAACGGGAAATAGCGGAAACTTGAAACCAAATCTGAGATAAGCAACAGCATAATACATAGATGATATTAAAGAGGATATGAAAAGCGTCTTGTAAGTTCCCCGAATAATTATAAAACCAATACCCACAAGGAACAACAAGATAGCAATTGTACTCGTAGCCATTATGCTTCCCTCCAAAGGGTAAAAGTAAAAGTTCGAGAATAAAAGCTCATCCAACAATCAAAACTCCAGTCCCTATTAAACCTAACCCAAGATACGATGCAACGACAGTAGCAGTTGTTCTAACAGCCTGACGCTCGGCAATGCCCCAAAGTATACTACCAGCCGCAGTTACAGCAGACCCTGCTTCGACGGTACTCTTATCCCCACTTGTGTCCTTATGATGCCATGCATGCCAAGCCCATAATGCGAGTCCTATATTGCTGCTTTCAACCGCTCCTCCAACTACCATCCCTATGGTTATCAATACCAACCCTAACACTAAAGCCTTCCTCCACATTTGGGACACCTCCTGGTTCTTCATATTATGAATGTTGTGGATACTACTTAAAGTTTTCTTCATAATTATTGTCGCCGTGTTTTTTTTTTCTTATAATTTTGTTTGAACAAGTGACAATATATAAAAGGTAATTATTTTAAACAAATTAATTGCTATTCAAGAACTGGTGATGAGTGTGAAAGCCATCAACATAGCGATGAAGGATTTCGAAGTTAGCATTAGAACAAGAAAATTTCAAATAATAATAGCTCTCTTCACAATAATCTCTCTGGGAATGATTTATAGCTCAAAAAGACTTGGCATAAGTGCAAACTTATATAAAACGCCCTTCCAAATGCTCTTCCTCTCAAGCTTCTCCAATGCGTTCAACTACTCAATAGCCTCATTAGGAATTCTCCTTGGAGCAACTGCAATAAACGAAGAAATTGAAAAAGGAACCCTAAAGTTAGTAGCTTCAAAGCCAGTATATAGGGATGAAATAATTGCTGGCAAGCTCCTGGGGGGTTTGTTAACCCTTAGCGTAGCCTTAGCGTTGTTCTATATCTTAACAGTGGCTTTTGCACTAATCTTAGGAGTTCTAATAACCGGAGATGACCTGATGAAGTTTTTAGCAACTTTTCCCTTCAGCACGCTCTATGGATTAGTTTTCTTGAGCTTGGGTCTGTTAGTTTCAACACTCATTAAAAAATCTAAAAATGCTCTAATAATGTCAATTTTCCTGTTTGTCTTCTTTGGCTTTTTGCTTTCAATAATCGCTGGGGTAGTAGCATTTGCAGTGGCTGGCTTGCCTCCAGTTCCCAATATCCCCGAGAATGCTACAAATCTGAGCGATGAACAGCTTCAAGAGATATTCCTTAAAGACCAGGCATATCAGGCATGGCTGACCAAGCTGACAATAACGGCAGAGAAAATCCTTTATATCTCTCCAAACTACCATTATCAGGAAATAATCAGGATACTCTTTGGAGGAAAACCTCAAATTAGTGATATAGTATCGGCCTTAGCTTATGAGCAGAGTGTCGTGGAGGAAAGATCAATCGTAGAGAGTCTTGGGCTGGTATGGGAGAATATCACTGCACTACTTATCATGTTCATTTTTCCTTTTGCGATGGCCTATGTAAGGTTCATGAAAGCTGATTTGAGGTGATAGTATGTATGCCATAGAGATTGAAAACCTCACGAAGAGTTACGGGAATTCTAAAGCTGTCGACGGTTTAAGTTTGGAGGTGCATAAGGGAGATGTTTTTGGATTTCTTGGCCCAAATGGTGCCGGAAAAACCACAACAATACTAAGCATGTTGGGCTTAATAATCCCTGACAGTGGAACCGTAAAAATCTTGGGATAGATATCTTTAAGGGACTCCTACCACATATTATTCCGGTCAAACTTATATTAATAGTAAGCTTTATAAACAAGCACAGCATAAAGGAATGTAAAGCTTACTTTACAGGTGGTGACAATGAACCCAATTTTGAATGTTGCAATTAAAGACCTTCAAGAAAGTATTAAAACCAAACGACTAGCAATAACACTTGCAATTTTTATTTTAGCTGGAATTGGGATGGCTTACTGGCTAAAGAGTGTAATGATGAATGTTCCATTTTCATCCGGAGACGAGCAGTTTTTAAGCAGAGCCATAAGGGGAAACCTCCTTTCAACAGCAAAGAACTTTCTTGCAATATTTTCCATGCTGATAGGTGCTGATGCGATAAACAGAGAAATCGAAAGCGGAACGATAAAAGTGACACTTGGGCATCCTATTTACAGAGATCAGTTTATCCTTGGAAAACTCCTTGGAAGGGCAGTTACTGTTATGTTTGGCTTTGCAATTTTTTCTGTGGTGAGCACAGCATCGATGCTTATAATAGGGATTCCTCTCAACACTGACATACTTCTGACTTTCATAAAGCCTCTGCCGTTCTTCGTACTATTCTCCCTTGTGTACCTTTCACTTGGGGTGCTCCTTTCAACGGCGATAAAAAAGCCCTCGACAGCAATAATAGTTGCAATAATACTCCCAATTTTTCTTGAGATGGTTTATCCGATGGTTGTGTCTATGGTAATAGCCATCAAGGCCTTTGCCTCTGGTGGAGCATCACCCCAAGCAATTCAGGAGATCGTTAGGAAGGTGCAGACATTTCTCATGATACAGCCTGGTTTTCACATGGAAAACATTAACAATGCAATATTTTATGGAATGACTTCCTCTCAAATTGCTACCTCTGGCGTGGCATTTCAGGTATCACCTCAGATATCAGGTGTATCATATGTTGAAGCACTGAGCTTGGCTTGGAAGAACATAGTCTTACTTTTTGTCATGATGCTGATTCCATTTGCCCTTGCCTATTTGAGATTCATGAAAGCTGATTTGAGGTGATTCTATGTACGCTATAGAGATTGAAAACCTGACAAAAAGTTATGGAAATTTAAAGGCTGTTGATGATCTTACATTAAACGTCGAAAAGGGCATTGTATTTGGATTTCTTGGCCCGAACGGTGCTGGAAAGACAACAACGATATTGAGCATGCTCGGCCTTATCATACCCGACAGCGGGAGCATAAGAATTCTCGGACACGACGTTTTCAGGGAGCCAATTCAAGTAAAAGAAAAGATTGGATTTTTGCCAGAGAATGCCACCATCTATGAAGAACTAACAGCTTGGAAAAACTTGGACTTTTTCGCAAACTTCTATAGGTTTTCACGGCAAGAAAAGGAAAAGCGCATTGAAGAGCTTTTAAAGCTCGTTGGACTTTGGGATGTGAAGTACAGGAAAGTTAAGACATTTTCAAAAGGAATGAAGCAACGCCTGCTGCTTGCTCAAGCTCTGATAAACGATCCCGAGGTTCTTATCTTGGATGAGCCAACGAGTGGACTCGATCCTGAAGGTGCTTACTTGGTGAAGAGCATCGTAAAGGAAGAGCGCGAAAAAGGGAAGACGGTGTTCTTCTCCTCACACGTATTGAGCGAAGTCGAAGAACTAAGTGATAAGGTTGGAATAATTGTGAAGGGCAGGCTTAGAGCATTAGGAACCCTTGAGGAAATTAAAAAAGAATTCATGGAGCTTGAAGGGTATGAGATAAAGGTGGAAACCAAACAGCCTCTGCCCGAAATTGATCTGCCGGAAATAATAAGCATCAAACGTATCGGCGATAGTAGGGCAATAATATTTGCAAAGGAGGATATCAGGGAAGAGCTTTCGGAATACCTGTCAAGGAAAGGGATAACGATTCTGAGCCTTGAAATAGAGGAGCCAAGTTTGGAGGATGTTTTCTTGAAGACAATCTACAAGAGGTGATAAAAATGAAGAAGCTCTCTACTGTGATGTTGCTGTTTCTTCTTCTGTCTTCAATTGCTCAGGCTCAGCCATGGATTGAAGTTTTTCAGGGAAAGGTAAAGATAGGTGAAACCCTTATAGTGGGGAAGTATCAAATCAAGATAACGCAGGAGAAAGAAACTCTGATGCCCTATGCAATAATCTACAAAGGTAATGAGATAATAAAAGTTGCAGGGCTGAATGATACAATTGAAGCAGAAAAAATCAGGATAATCCCGGGAAGCTTTAATCCCGAAAGTGAAGAAGTCTTTTTGGTTGTCCAGTATGAGCCAAGCCTGTTCAATGAGATAAAACCCAAAGCAGGGCTTTCATTCAGTGTGAATGGATACTCCATAAAAATCCTAAACTCATCAGAAGAAAGCGCTGAGCTAAGCATAAATGGGGCTGAGATAATAGTGAAGAGCAACACATCCCGGGTTTATGACAAACTTGCATTTGTGTACAATGGTGAAATTCTGCGTGTTTATTATGCCGACGTCAGCGTTAAATTGGAAGAGAAGAGAGATTATGAAATCTATTATCCATTTGAAAGCCTAAACGTCAAGGCTGGGGAGGAAATTAGGATTCCAATTTCCATAATAAACAACGGAAACGATGAGCTGCAGCTTCCCGTTCAGGTAACTTCAAAGCCTCCCAGCTGGGACGCTAAGATAATCGACGGACAGAGTGGATATGATGTCAGTGAGATCATTCTTAGACCAAAAAGCTCTGCACAGCTTTTCCTTGATGTAAAGATACCCGAAGACAGTGAAGGTATTGAAACAGTAACCTTTGCAGTTGGTGAAGAAATAGGTGCTGTGAAAATCAGCGTTACAAAAGAAAGTGGCATGGAAGTGAAAGTTCCAATTCTCGGCGTGGAGGCTGAAGCAGGTGATACCTTAAAGCTTCCCGTTGAGATAATCAACAAAGGAAAGGAAAAAGAGGTCACCCTTGAGGTTAAAGGGAAGCCTCAAAACTGGAACGTTTACTTCATGCTTAATGGACAGAGGGTTAGGTCAGCCCTTCTGGATAAACAGTTATCTTTTACCCTCGTTATTGAAACCCCAAGGAATGCAGACCTTGGGATGCATAGTATAGCGTTCTCTGTAAACGGTATAGAAAAGAGGGTGTCGGTTTTCATCTACAGGACCCACAAAGGGGAACCCGCAAAGCTCATACTGACGGTCAAAGACGAAGATGGGAACTTTGTTGGAAAAGCAGAGGTAACGGTCGGAAATGAAACGGCCTTTACGGACAGCTACGGAAAAGTGGAGCTTGAGGTCAAGTCCGGAAAATATTTGCTTGTGATAGAAAAAGAGGGCTATGAGAAGTTTGAAAAAATCATTAAGCTTGAGGATGGAGAAGAGAAAAGCCTTGACGTAACGCTGGTCAAGCTTCCCTACTACTTTACCGTAGAGGGTCAAGGAGATATAGTGCAGGTTAAAACCGGAGGAATTGGAACGTATACGTTCACAATAAACAATCTTGGAAAGAATGATGATACGTATTCGCTGTCCTGTTTAGGAATCCCTGAAGAATGGTCTGCCGAGTTTTACATGAACGAAATCCCTATAAAAAACGTTCAGGTTGATGCAGGTAAATCAAAAGATGTTCTGCTCAGAATAATTCCTCCGTTCAATGCACAGCCCGGCAATTACAACATCACGATAAGCATAAAAAGCTCCTCCGGAATTGAAAGAACTCTTTCGCTGATGGTTAAGCTTGTTGGTGAATATAGGATTGAGCTTTATCCCCAAACACCGATGATAAGCGTTAAGGCTGGAAGTGAGGGAAGGGCTGTTGTAAACCTTCAAAACTCTGGAACAGCTCCAATAACCAATGTAAAATTTGAGGTCTCCGCTCCCCAGGGTTGGGACGTTAAGGTTGTCCCCAGCTCAATTCCTGAACTTAAACCGATGGTTTTTGGTGGTGGGAACGTCAAGGCAATTGCAGTGCCCTCTCAACATACGAGCGTTCAGGTTATCGTGAAGGTGCCAAAAACCACTCCTGCTGGGACATACCAGATAACCATCACAGCCAAGGGCGATCAGGCACAGGCAAGTACTCAGATAACGGTTAGAGTAACTCAGAGCTCAAAATCAGCCTACCTTGGAATTCTGATACTCCTCTTGACATTTGGTGCAGTGATATGGATGATGAGGAGGGTAGGGAGGAGATGAATGTCTTCAATATAGCAATGAAAGAATTTTACGTTTCAATAAAGAGCAAGCGCTTTGTCATAATCCTTCTCCTTTACGTTATTTACCTCCTGCTTGTGGCATACGCTTTAAGGAATCATCTTGCGGAGCTCTCAAAGCCAACTGTTGGCACTACAAATCTTGAGCCCTTTGGGACCAGAGGAGAAGTATTTCAAACACCGCTTTCAATGATGCTTATAGCTAACTTTTCCTTCTTCACGATAATTGGCGGCATAATGGGAGCCTCCCTTGGAGCCGATGCCATAAACAGGGAAATTGAAACCGGAACAATAAAGACACTTCTTGGACATCCCGTGTACAGGGATGAGGTAATAAATGGAAAATTTTTGGGAAATGGTCTCGTTCTTGGAATAACCGTCATGGTAGGATACCTTTTTACCGTTGCGTACCTTCTGATAATTGGAATTCCCATCGATGGTGAATCCTTTTTTAGGGGGCTTATTGCATTCCTTGTAACACTGCTGTACTCCCTTACGTTTCTAAGCATCGCAATTCTTATTTCAACAATGGTTAGAAAGCCCGAGACTTCGATGCTTATCTCAATCGGGCTGGCGATCTTCTTAACTCTGGTCTATGGAATTATAGTATCTTTAATTGCCGAGCATCTTGCCGGAGAAATGCCGCCTTATGGCCCAGCGTTTAGGGTGTGGAGAGAGAACGTTCTGCTCTGGGAGCAGAGGCTTCACCTCATAAATCCAGCCCATCATTATGCCGCTTTAGTGCTTGCTGTATTTGCAGGAGACAGAATAGCCAATTCATACCTCCCCCTGTCAGAAGTTCTGGCACTTGCACTGAACAACTTAGCAATGCTGGTGGTGTTTTTAATGCTACCCTTTGCCCTTGCTTATGTGAGGTTCATGACAAGTGATTTAAATTAAACAAATCAAAAATTGAAAGAGAAGTCAGCCCTTGGCAACTCCAATAGGTCTCATCCTTGCAACCAGCTTTGCAATTCCTGCCTTTGCAACGACATTGACGACGTTGTCAACGTTCTTATAAGCCCCCGGAGCCTCTTCAGCGACAACCCTTAGACTCGCTGCCCTGATGTAGATTCCTCTCTGCATGAGCTCATTTCTAAGCCTGTCCCCTCTGTACTGCCTTGTAGCGGCTTTTCTGCTGAGAACTCTTCCAGCGCCGTGGCATGTTGAACCAAATGCTTCTTTCATTGCCCCTTCGGTTCCAGCTAAGACATAGCTTGCGGTTCCCATTGAACCAGGAATAAGCACCGGCTGCCCGACGTCTCTGTAAATCCTTGGCACCGCCTCATGCCCAGGTGGGAATGCCCTTGTAGCACCTTTTCTGTGAACAACAACCTTAACTTTTCTTCCATCTACCTCATGCTCCTCAAGCTTGGCTATGTTGTGGGCAACATCATAAACAATGTGCATCCCAAGATCTTCAGCTTTTTGTCTGAACACTTCTTCAAAGCTCTCCCTTACCCAGTGGGTGATCATCTGCCTGTTTGCCCAAGCGAAGTTTGCAGCAGCTTTCATAGCACTGAAGTATCTCTGTCCCTCCTCGCTTTGGAACGGGACGCTGACAAGTTCTCTGTCTGGCCATGGGATCCTGTATTTTCTGTTGGCTTTTTCCATAATTCTGAGATAGTCGCTTGCAACCTGATGACCCAAACCTCTTGATCCTGTGTGAACCATCACAACCACTTGCCCCTCGAAAAGGCCGTAAACCTCAGCCACTTCTGGATCGAATACCTTGTCCACAACTTGCACCTCAAGGAAGTGATTTCCGCTGCCAAGAGAGCCAAGCTGTGGTGCACCTCTTCTCTTTGCTGTATCACTTACGTAAGAGGGGTTTGCTCCTTCCATTCCCCCTCCTTCTTCCAGTCTCTCCAAGTCCTCTCTCCATCCGTAGCCGTTGTCAACTGCCCACTTTGCACCCTCTGCTAAAACGTCATCAAGCTGGGTCCACTGAAGCCTGACCCTTCCTTTGCTACCCAATCCGCTTGGAACGTTCTTGAAGAGCGTATCAATGAGTTGCTTGATCTTTGGTCTTACATCCTTCTCGGTAAGGTTTGTTCTGATTAACCTCACTCCACAGTTGATGTCATAGCCCACTCCACCTGGGCTGATAACTCCTTCTTTGGCGTCAAAAGCCGCAACACCACCAATTGGGAAACCATATCCCTGATGACCATCTGGCATGACTATAGAATACTTGTAAATTCCAGGAAGCATGGCTACATTCGCAGCTTGCTCAAGTGTTCTATCTTGACGCATTTTTTGAATTAAAACATCATCTGCATAGACTCTCCCGGGAACCCTCATTCTCTTGTCAAACTTGGGTATCTCCCATCTTATCTGATCTATCCTTTTCAATGGAACCATTCCCCCACCTCCAATTAAATTAACTCTCTATGTAATTTAAGAGCTTTGCTTTACAGATCCGGCACCAATTGGACAATCCAAGTTCCATCTTCCAACTGCTCAATCTTCATGTCATGATATGTTATTGCCTTAACCTCCTCCTTGGGTTCATGTTTTCCATAATCTAAGGACTCTCCATAAGCTTTGGCTTTGAGCCTGTACCCCTCTTTGGTTTTCTCAATCTTGACTTCAAAGTCTGAAAATACAAGCCCTTCAGTATCATGGAGAATTAAGAGCTCCTCAAGGAAGTTGTAGAGCAGAGCATACAAATCCTCACCGCTAACTTCAATCTCTCTCACTTCTTTTGGTTCGACTTTTTCCACATCTACCATTACGTCAAACAGTGCTATGGCAACATTCTCAAAAGCTTCTTCAAGAGTTCTTCCGTATCCTCTAATTCCTATATCTGCGGTATGTTCATAATGCTCCCACTTTCTCATTTTCATTCTCTCACCTCCGATAGGTTAATATTCCTTGGGGGTTTATTAGGCTTGGGTGAGAATATGAGGGAGATAACTCCAAGGAAGATTATGGAGATGAAGGGAAAAGAAAAAATTGCCATGGTGACAGCTTATGATTATCCTTCAGCACTGATAGCAGATAAAGCGGGAATTGACATTATTTTTATTGGAGATTCCCTCGGCATGGTAGTTTACGGCGAGCCAAATACTTTAAATGTCTCTATGGAGCAGATGATTTACCACACGAGGGCTGTTGCTAAAGCCGTTAAGAGGGCCTTAGTCTTGGCAGATATGCCCTTTATGAGCTATGAAGTGAGCATTGAGGAAGGGCTTAGAAACGCGGCAAGGCTCATTCAGGCAGGTGCTGATGCTGTGAAAATTGAAGGGGGTTATGATCACAAGAAGCTTGTTAAAAGGCTTGTGAGGGCTGGGATTCCAGTAATGGGACACACCGGTTTAACACCCCAACGCTATCTCCGTTTAGGTGGCTACCGCCTGATAGGCGAAACTGAAGAGGAGATCGAGGAAATCCTTAGGGATGCAAAAGCTTTGGAGAAATCGGGGGCATTTGCTGTTGTTCTGGAGTTTGTACTTGCAGATGTGGCAAAACTTGTAACGGAAGAAGTTAAGATACCAACGATTGGAATTGGCTCCGGACCATATGTTGATGGGCAGGTTTTGGTCTGGCATGATCTTTTGGGAATTTATGAAAATGTTCCACCATTTGTCAAAAAATATGCCAACTTGGGAAGCATGATTCAGCTTGCCCTTGAAGAATACAGAACCGATGTGAAGGAGGGCAAGTTCCCAGAACCGAAACACTACTGGGAGTTTTTAGATAAGGAAGAGTTTGAAAAGAAGAAAAAGAGGGCAATTGAAAAACTCATGAGAAACTCATTAGAGTTCTTTGATGACTAACGCCGTTCACTCTTAATTTTTGAAACTCCCAGGGTTCCTATCATTATCAGAATAAAGCCCACAGCATGATACACCGTAAAATTCTCCCCAAGAAGTATTGACAGTCCAATGGCAACGGCTGGTGCTGGTGTTATTATTGCAGTAGCCTTTGAGAGGTTGATGAGTCTTATTGCTGAGTACCACAAAACTTGAGTTAGCGCAATTATCACTCCCTCAACTACAGCAAGTTTTGTAAATTCTAAATCAAGACTTAGAGCCAAAACTAAAAGAATCAGTCCCCCAAATGTGTTTCTGAGGGTAGCTATTAAATATGGGGAGTACTTCAACTGTTTGGCAATTGTGTGTCCGATCTGCCAGAATAATGGTGTTAGCAAAAGCAATACATCCCCTCTCTTAGGCTCTATAAATCTTCCCTGAGTTATTACAAGGACTATCCCCAAAAGAATTATCAGCGAAAGGACAAGCTGCTTTTTAGTTATCCTTTCCCTTAGGAATAGGTATGAAAGGACAAACGAATACAATACCTCACTCCTTGTTATCAGAGATGCATTTATTGCCGTGCTCATTCTGGCGCCATATGAGTACGCAATGTATGCCAAAGCGGTTCCAAAAAGGCCCACAAGAAAAGCTTTATGAAGATGCTCGGGGCTTTCTTTTAGCTCTTTCCATTTGCCTGAGGGCAAAATCATTACCCACAATATCAAAGAGGCAAACAATGCAGAAAACGCTGCAAAGCTGAGAGGGTTAACTGGATTTGATTTAATAACAACTGGTTCAATTCCTACAAGGATTAGTGCGATGAAAGCAAACAGTGTTCCCTTGGCTTCTTGATTCATACGGCTCACCAAAGGATTTGGATTATTCCTGCACAATCCCAATACACTCTAAAGCTTAATTAAAAATGCTTAAAGAGTTTGTGTATGCCTTGATAATTTATGCAGGGGAGAACAAAGTTTTGTTATGGCGCCGGGGCGGGGATTTGAACCCCGGAGGGCTTAACGCCCACGGACTCTCCAGGCCCGCGCCTTCCCTGGCTAGGCTACCCCGGCACTAAAAATAAGAAGAGCAATCATGAGATAAGCTCGATTTCGATTGTTACGTCTTCAGGAACGCGAATCCTCATTATCTGCCTCATAGCCCTCTCATCAGCCTCAATGTCAATAAGCCTTTTGTGAACTCTGAGCTCAAATCTATCAAAGGTTGCAGTTCCCTCACCATCCGGACTTTTCCTTGTTGTTATCCTGATTCTCTTTGTTGGGAGTGGTATAGGACCGCTCATCCTAACTCCTGTTCTCTCTGCAATTTGCTTGATTTGATCAGCTACCTCATTAAGGGACTTTATATTGGTGCTTGCAAGCTTGATTCTTGCTTTTTGCATTTTTGCCACCTCTTAAGAAGCTTCAGTTAAAAGAAAGAACTTAGAAAGAAAGGGCTTCACTCGCCCTTCTGAATGGATATGACCATACCAGCAGCGACTGTTTGACCCATGTCTCTGATAGCGAATCTACCGAGCTGTGGAATCTCCTTAACTGGCTCGATGACCATTGGCTTGGTTGGTCTGAGGATAACGATAGCTGAGTCACCGGTCTTGATGAACTGTGGGTTCTGCTCAACGATGTTACCTGTTCTTGGATCAAGCTTTGCAAGGAGCTGTTCAAATCTAACGGCAACCTGTGTGGTGTGTGCGTGGAGAACTGGTGTGTAACCAACGGTAATGGCTGTTGGGTGGTTGAGGACGATAATCTGAGCCTTGAATGTGTCCTTTGGTCTGACAACTGTTGGAGCCTTGTCTGGGTGTCCAGCGACGTCACCTCTCTTAATGTCGTTCTTGCTGACACCTCTGACGTTGAATCCGATGTTGTCACCTGGAAGAGCCTCTTGGAGTGGCTCGTGGTGCATCTCAATGCTCTTGACTTCACCCTGTATTGGCTTGTGGAAGATTGTACTGGCTGGCTCGAAGATGACTACATCACCGACCTTAAGCTTACCTGTCTCAACTCTACCGACTGGGACTGTACCGACACCCTTAATTGAGTAAACATCCTGGATTGGGATTCTGAGTGGTTTATCGACGGGCTTTGGTGGCTCTGGAATCTGATCAAGTGCCTCGATGAGTGTTGGCCCCTTGTACCATGGCATCTTGTCGCTCTTCTTAACGACATTGTCACCTTCCCATGCTGATGTTGGGATGATTGGGAAGTTCTTGTAGCCGAGCATCTTGAGGAGCTTCTCGACCTGAGCGGCAACTTCTTTGAACCTCTTCTCGTCGTAGTTAACCATATCCATCTTGTTTATACAGACAATTATGTGGTTGATACCAAGTGTTCTTGCAAGGAATGCGTGCTCCTTGGTCTGTGGCATGACACCGTCTGTGGCTGCAACGACGAGAACTGCAGCGTCAGCCTGTGAAGCACCGGTGATCATGTTCTTAACGAAGTCTCTGTGACCTGGAGCGTCAATGATTGTAATGTATCTGTGTGGGGTCTCGAACTTGGTATGAGCGACGTCAATTGTAATACCTCTTTCCCTCTCTTCCTTGAGCCTGTCCATGACCCAAGCGAACTTGAATGACTTACCCTTTTCACCCATCTCCTCGAACTTCTTAATGATCTGCTCTGGAATGTTGGCTGTGTCGAAGAGCAGTCTTCCAATCATGGTGCTCTTACCGTGGTCGACGTGTCCGATAAACACAATATTAACGTGTGGCTTCTCCTTTGCCATTTTTATCCACCTCCAAATTTCTGCCTAACCTTATTGACTGGGATAGGTTTTTAAAGCTTTCTGTAACCTCGGCTCTCTTGAGCGGGAAACCCGCTTTTTGCAAGAGAGCCTCATGAGTCCAAAGGAAGATACAGGAGAGGGTTTAAAAAGTTAACTAATTGCGGTTTTTGCAAAATGGTACTTTCAGAACAAAGAGCATCCAATGTGTATGCTCTAACTCGTTTTGTGTAGAACTCTTTGACTTTTTCTTTTGAAAGCTTCGCCCTTTAGGGTGGGGATGCAGTATTCTTGGGTCTGCCGTTCAAATCACTGAAAGCCTTTTAAGTTTTGGAGTGGTAAGGACTCTGAAAGAGTCCTTTCAGGGATAGCCCTCTTGGAGGGCTTTCACCGTGCCCCTGAAACGGACGCCGACAGGCGTCCTTCGAAAACTGCCCTCTTGGGCAGTTAGAGTTTGAGATACGATAACCCCGAGCCTGTCTGCTCTGGCAGGTAGGGGTAATGGGCCTGAGACCGGGCCTGCAGGCTGAGCCGAAACCGGTGACGGGAGTAGTGATGAGCCCCCAAACCAATGAAGCGCCCTGGAGGAGGGGTTATGACTCCCGAGAGGAACCCTCACCCTTCAGGGCGGGGAGGAGGTCAGATAAACTGTATTGCCGGCTTCATTTCCTTCAATTTTTCACCTCTCAACTTCAAACCAATCCTCAGCTCTCAGTGTTTTCTCCCTCCAGTAGGGAAGTGTAATCTTTGAATATCTAACATTTGGATTGTACGTAACTACCACCCTATATCTGCCCTTCCACGGGAAATACCAGTCCTTTATTTTCCCATCTTCATGTCTTCTGCCCCATGAAAACTCGTAGATACCAACAATTTCCTCACCAGGTTGAAGAACCTTGAGGTTTTCATCCGTTGGAGGCAAGAGCGAGGGTCTTGGGCCAGAATATTTAATCTGGGTTCCATTCTCAAAATAAATCTCGATACTTAGGGAGATCCATCTCATGGGAGCTATCACCCTCACCGGAGCAGCACCAACGTTTTTCAATCTGAGGGTTATGTTGAAAATTTCGTTTGATGTCAAAGCTTTTGGAGAAACACTAACAGAAAGAGACAAATTGCCTTTATATAACATCTTCTGGGTACTGTTTTCTACATTCTCAGAATTCATGATATCTACAGAATCAGAATCTTCGATCCTCTGATTCTTCCCGCCAACAATTAAGAGTACTAAAAGGAGCGTAATAAGAATTACCACCTTTTTCACTTTATCCACCTTGATCTATAAAGATATTCCACCCTCCGTTTATATAAACCTTTTCTGACATAGTTAATGGAAAATAATCCATAACTGTTACAGAAATACCATAGCAAAAATCAAATTGTAAAAAGTCAGAAGAGAAAAAGTCAGAACTGTGGACAGATGTCCTTCTCCGTTGGTGGGTTTGGATCGAGCCCCTTCCTCTGTCTGATCTGCCTAATTATTTGGATAGCAAGTTCCTGGGGAACTCTCTCGAATCCTGCATGTTCAGTGCTCCACAATGCTCTACCACTTGTTGCACTTCTGATTGCTCCAGCAAATCCAAACATCTCAGCAACTGGCGCCTTTGCAATGATGGTCATGACCTCACCTTCCTGCCTCATATCAAGGAGCTGACCTCTTCTCTGGCTGATTTCCCTGCTGACTGGGCCCATGTACTCGTATGGAACGTTGATGATAACTTTCTGGTATGGCTCGTAAAGGACCGGACCAGCTTTCATCATTGCACAGTGAATGGCTGTTCTAATTGCTGGATAAATCTGGGCTGGACCTCTGTGTACGTTGTCCTCGTGGATTTGTGCATCGACTAATCTAACGATAACCTTCATGACCGGCTCTTTTGCAAGTGGCCCCTCATCCATTGCTTGGTGGAAACCATCAATGAGTAAGTCCATAACCTCGTTGAGATACTGGATACCCTTGGTGTTGTCAAGGAATATGTTTCCTCTGTAGACATCAACAATACCTCTGGCGATATCGTAGTCCATTCCGAGCTCAGCAAGCTTCTTCGCAACAGCTTTTCTGTCCTTTGGTCTTCCCTCTGGAATTTCGCCATCTCTAATTGCCTGATAGATGTTGTCTGGCATTGGCTCAACTACAACGTAGAACCTGTTGTGCTTGTTTGGTGACTTGCCTTCAACGATTGGGCTGACCTTTGTGATGCTCTCTCTGTAGACGACAATTGGTTCTGAAACATCAACATCAATGCCCCAGTCTTCTTTGAGCTTGTAGAGCTTGACCTCTAAGTGCAATTCTCCCATACCGCTGAGTAAGTGCTGTCCAGTTTCCTGATCAATCTTAACTTGAAGTGTTGGGTCTTCCTTGGCTAATTGCCTGAGAGCCTCGATGAGTCTGGGCAGGTCTTTAATGTTCTTTGCCTCAATTGCAACTGTAACGACTGGCTCGCTTGTGTAGTGCAGAGCTTCGAACGGTTCAATTGGTTCTTGAGCGACTGTCTCACCAGCCATTGCATCTCTCAAACCAGTTACAGCGACAATGTTGCCTGCTGGAACTGCCTCCATGTTGACCCTCTCTGGACCCATGTAGATACCGACCTGCTGGATTCTGGCTTTCCTCTTTGCAGAGATAAGGTAAACCTCCTGACCAGTCTTAACGGTACCGCTCCAGACTCTGCCTGTTGAAACCTCACCGGCGTGCTTGTCAATGATGATCTTTGTAACAACCATGACCATTTTACCTTTTGGATCACATTTGAGCATTGCCTGACCGACATCGCTGTTGATATCACCGCGCCAGAGGTGTGGAATTCTGTACTTCTGAGCCTCTAACGGGTTTGGCAAATGCCTAACGACCATGTCAAGGACAACAACGTGGAGCGGAGCTTTCTTCCTGAGGGTCTTCAGATCACCTGCATTTGTTAGGTCAATTATTTCCTTAAATGAAACTCCAGTCTTTTTCATGAATGGAACGCTGAGAGCCCAGTTGTAGTAAGCTGAACCGAATGCAACGCTTCCATCGTTAACGTTAACCAGCCACTGTTTCTTGAACTCCTCTGGAGCATATCTCTTGATGAGCCTGTTAACGTCTGTGATTATCTTAACGAATCTCTCCTGCATCTGCTGTGGGGTAAGCTTAAGCTCTCTGATGAGTCTATCAACTTTGTTGATGAAGAGAACGGGCTTAACGTATTCCCTCAAGGCTTGTCTGAGAACTGTTTCAGTCTGTGGCATAACTCCTTCGACAGCGTCAACGACTATGATTGCACCGTCAATTGCTCTCATCGCTCTTGTAACGTCACCACCGAAGTCAACGTGACCGGGAGTGTCAATTAAGTTAATCAGGTACTCCTTTCCCTCGTACTCGTGAACCATTGAAACGTTAGCTGCGTTGATTGTAATTCCCCTCGCCTGCTCCTGCTCATCGAAGTCAAGGACAAGCTGCTTTCCTGCAAGCTCTTCGCTAATCATACCCGCCCCTGCCAGCAGGTTATCACTCAATGTTGTCTTACCGTGGTCAATGTGAGCAGCAATACCCATATTTCTAATTCTCTCGGGCTGAGTCATCAGCTCCTTAATTTTTGCAATCATCTCTTCCCTTCTTCCCATTTACACCACCTTCATGAGCATGTTCATCATTCAGTTAAAAAGTTGGGTTATAAATCTTTCCATAGGGAAGAATAGAGAAAGTTAAGCCATTATTGTTTCCAACTACCCGACTTTTGCTGGGAACTGTAGCGTCATGAATATAGAGAAACCTGTTAAAGGGTTTAACTCTTCAATACATTATCAAAGTCCCAAGTGCCCTCTCAGGTATTTTAAATCCACATCAGCTGTCATATCTATGTTTATTGGGGTCACACTAACTTTTCTCTCGACTTTTACTGCATACATATCAGTCCCTGGCTCAAGCACATCTCTTGGACATTGTGTGCCAACAATCCAGTAATAGGGAGTCCCTTTTGGGTCTATTCTCTCCTCTACTGACGGCTGGTACATCCTCCTTGCTAAGCGCGTGATCTCTATTGGAGTGCTTTCATCTGCATCATAGGGAATGTTAACGTTGAGCATATCAACGCCCTTTGGAAGCCCCTTTTCAAGAACTGCTTTCGCAATCTTTTTCAGAAATAACTTTGCCATTGTAAAGTCTATCTCTTCCCCTGCACCGAATTTGTACTTCTCTCTGTTCACTTCTAAACTTATCGCAATGCTTGGAATTCCGTGGGTTGCTGCTTCAATTGCAGCACTTGCAGTTCCGGAGATTGTGATTTCAGTACTCATGTTTTCTCCCAAGTTAATCCCGCTAATTGCTAAATCAAAACTTCCAAATCGAGCCAGTGCAAATATTACACAGTCAACGGGCATTCCATCTAAGGCATAAGCCGCTTTTACTCCATTTATCGTTACACGTTTCGCTCTCAGAGGTCTGTGCAGAGTCATTGCCCTTCCGCTTGCACTCCTCTGAAACATTGGTGCAACGACATAAACATCTCCAAGTCCTCTAAGTGCCTCAATTGCGGCTCTTATCCCTCTTGAGTAAATACCATCGTCGTTTGTTATGAGTATCTTTGGCATGGATTAATCTTGTCAAATCAACTTATAAATTTGTGGTAGAAAAATAAAAACTGTTCAGACTATTACTGAGTTCTGCTTGGATGGCAACTCTTCTGGAAGAGAGAAGTAAGCCACAATTTCAAGGATTCTCGCTACAAAAATTATCAATAGCCCAATGAGTATTATTGCAGTCAGAGCTCCTATGAAATAGAGTAATCCTGTCGTTTTAAAGAGATCTACATCTGTATGTTCAGCTATCAGCTCATAGCTTTTCTTGAGGTAGTAAGAACCAAGCGAAAACATAATCCAGAAAATTACAAAGCCCACAAGAATGCTCCCTATGATTGCCATTATTGCTCCAAAATTCTGCATTTCATGCTCAAATGCTCTTGGACCGCCCATTGCTATTATCGATGTTCCAAGAACTGCTATGATGGCGATTATTAACGCAAGAAACGCACCGATCTGGAGAATGAATGAGATGAGGTAGTTCTTGAAAATTGCTTCATCGCCGGTTTCATTCGAAATTTCTTTCACAGCTAAGAGAATAAGTACAATGCCGACTATGCTTAGGGCACTGCCCAGCCTTGGAACTACACCACCTACTAATGCTAAAATCGCGCCAATTCCTCCATACATCTTGGCTTGACTCAGTGTCATGACGATCACCTGGATAAATTACTAAATTTGTAGATATAATCTTTTCTCTTTTTTAAGTTGAAAATAATCACAGCAACTTTAAAAACCCAAGCCTCGATGCCTTGGTAGGTGAGAAAATGAGTTATTGGACAAGTGAAGACAACGTTGCTGGAAGAAAAGGGGTTGCATTGTTCATAATCCTACCAACTATTGGTTGCTATCGTTACAGAATAGGGCAAGCCTGCTACATGTGCTCATATCCTGCATCTGCACCAAAGATGCCGTGGAATCAGGAGGAAATAGTTGAATATGTGAAAAAGGCTCTTAAAAAAATTGAAGATAAAGAGAGAGTTGCCGTGAGAATCTTTACTTCTGGTTCATTTCTTGACGACGGTGAGCTTAAACCAGAGACGAGAAAAAAGATTTTCAAACTTTTGGCTGGGTATGATAATATCAAGGAAATTGTGATTGAATCAAGATCGGAGCTTGTGAGATACAATGCCGTTAAGGAACTTGCAGATATTGCCGAAGACAGGCACTTTGAAATTGCAATTGGGCTTGAGACCGCAAACAATGATATAGCGGATGTATGTATAAACAAGGGCAATACTTTTGAACAATTTGTCAATGCCAGTGAAGAAATAAGAAGTGCTGGTGCGAAGGTTAAAACATATCTCCTCCTAAAGCCAATTTTCTTAAGCGAGAGAGACGGGATTGAAGATGTAAAAGAGAGCATAAAAAAAGCCGCCCCTTATACTGATACATTTTCCATAAACATCACAAACATACAAAAGGGTACAGTTTATGAAAGACTCTGGGAAAAACGGGAATACAGACCTCCTTGGCTGTGGAGTGTTGTCAAAATATTAAAATGGGCAAAAATGACATTTCCGGAAAAAAGAATCCTCAGCGATCCAGTAGGAGCCGGCTCAAAAAGAGGCCCTCATAATTGCGGGAAGTGTGATAAGATGATTGCCGATGCAATAAGGAAGTTTTCAACAACCCAAGAACTCAAATATCTTGAGAATCTCGAGCATGAATGCATAGCGGAGTGGGAATATATAGTTCAGGAGGGGCTCTTAGACTGGCAGTTACTCACTTATTAAACTTCACCATGTTTTTACATTTGTAAACATAATTTATGGCAAAATCTTCTAAAAAAGTGTTCATTTGCATTGTCAAAACTGTTGAATAAACTCTTGAAACTCTCTTTTTAATGCACAAAGATATGTAATCTTTACTTTGGGCGATATCACACTTTTGGTTTTCGAAAGCTTTAAATGTTTTACATACGTAAAAACTTTGAGCAATTTGCAGGTGATGATTATGGCAGATGTCGAAATTAAGACGGAGGGCTATCTCACCATAGGAAAAACTGACCAGGTGGAAATTGACGTCGATACTTTTCTTTGCAAAGGCTGCGGGATCTGTGTTGAACTTTGCCCAAGAAAAGTCTTTGAATGGAGCAAAGAGCTGAGCGAAAAAGGTGTTCATTATCCTGTTCCAGTTCACGCTGATAAATGCGTTAAATGCAAGCTCTGTGAACTCTTGTGTCCAGATTTCGCCATAGCCGTTAGGTGGTAGCTATGATTATTCAGGGTGATGAACCAGAGCAGATTAGACTTTTAAGAAAGCTTTACCCTAAGGGAAACTATTTCATGCAAGGTGATGAGGCAATAGCGTATGGAGCGATCTTTGCAGGCTGTAGATTCTATGCGGGCTATCCAATAACACCAGCAAGTGAAATTGCCGAGACAATGGCAAGAGAATTGCCAAAAGTTAAGGGTTACTACATCCAAATGGAGGATGAGATTGGGAGTATTGCTGCTATCATTGGTGCTTCTTGGACAGGTTTAAAATCAATGACTGCTACAAGTGGTCCGGGATTCAGCCTGATGCAGGAAAATCTGGGCTATGCTATTATGACTGAAACTCCAATAGTTGTAGTTGACGTCCAGAGAAGCGGCCCGTCAACTGGACAAGCAACAAAAGGCGCCCAGGGGGACTTTTTCCAAGCAAGATGGGGAACTCATGGGGACCATCCAATTGTTGCTATTTCACCAATAAGCGTTGAAGACTCGTTCTGGGAAACGATAAGAGCATTTAACATATCCGAAAAGCTTAGGATTCCGGTTATTCTGCTTGCTGATGGTATAATTGGGCATACAAGAGAGCAGATAAGAATTCCAGATCCGGAGGAAGTTGAGATAGTTTACAGAAAGCTCCCCAAAGATGAGGAAGAGGCTAAATATCCATTTGGTGATGTTGATGGTTCTCTTGTTCCGCCGATGCCTCTCTTTGGTCACGGTTACTTCACTCATGTAACAGGCTCAACTCACAAAGAGACAGGTTTGAGGGATGTTTACACTCCAGAGGTTCACATAAAACTTGTAAACCGCTTGCACAAGAAGATTGAGAAGCACGAAAAGGAGATAGAAAAGTGGGAAGAGTATTTCACCGATGATATGGAAATCCTCGTAATAAGCTGGGGAGTTTCAGCTCGTCCCTCTCTTGGTGCTGTTCTCAAGGCAAGAGAGGAGGGCATAAAAGTTGGGCTCTTCATTCCAAAGACCGTACATCCGTTCCCAGGTAAAAAGGTTAAGGATCTTGCAAAGAAGGTCAGAGCAATTATCGTCCCAGAGATGAACCTTGGGCAGCTGATCCTTGAAGTGCAGCGCTATGTGAACGATGACGTAATTCTAAAAGGGGTTAACAAGATCGGTGGAATTCCTTTAACGGTTGAAGAAATTCTCCGCGAGATAAGGGGTGTGTGAGATGGCTAAGGAGATTTACACCAAATATAAAATGGCAAAATATCTGAGAAAAGAGGCTTTGCCGACAGCTTTATGCCCCGGCTGTGGTGGTGGCACTGTTCTCAATGCCTTTGCAAATGCAATTGACCAGCTCAAGATTGACCCAAGGGATTTGGTTGTTGTGAGTGGAATTGGTTGTTCAGCCTGGATTGCGTCACCGTACTTCTTAGCTGACACCCTTCACACAACCCACGGAAGGGCAATAGCCTTTGCAACAGGTGTTAAGGTTGGTCTGCCAGACAAAAAGGTCGTCGTGATTAGCGGAGATGGCGATTTAGCTGGAATTGGTGGAAATCATCTCATCCACGCGGCGAGAAGAAATATTGACATAACAGTCATCTTGGTGAACAACTTCATTTACGGAATGACTGGCGGTCAAGTGGCTCCAACAACACCTTTTGGTGCCAAAACGACAACAACACCCTACAGAAACATAGAGCATCCTTTGAACATAGCCGAAGTTGTGGCTGAAGCTGGAGCGAGTTATGTTGCAAGGTGGACAACTGCTCACGTTTACCAGCTCATTGAGAGCATAAAGAGAGCTCTCCAAGTGAAGGGCTTCTCACTTGTTGAGGTCATCTCACAGTGTCCAGTTCAGTTTGGAAGGAGGAATAAGATGAAAGAACCGGCTGAGATGCTCAGATGGTTCCTCAGGAACTCCATACCAATAAGCAAGGCAAAGAACATGAGCAAGGAAGAATTAGAAGGAAAATTTGTAATCGGGGAATTTGTTAACAGACAAAGGCCAGAATTCACGGAAGAGCTTAACAAACTGATTGATGAAGTTGCCGAGCACTTTGGTCTGGGTGATGAAGATGCAGATTAGACTTGCCGGTATAGGTGGGCAGGGTGTTGTTTTGGCAGGTGTAATCTTGGGTGAAGCCGCTGCAATTGAAGGACTAAATGTTGTTCAGACTCAGGATTACAGCTCAGCTTCAAGAGGTGGACACTCAATAGCTGATGTTATCATTTCAAAGGAACCAATCTACGACTTGATTGTCACTAAGGCTGATGTTCTTGTGGCTTTGGCTCAGCTTGGCTATGATACTACAAAAGACTCACTTAGAAAAGATGGGCTTTTAATAATTGACACGGATTTAGTTAAGCCGGATAGAGAGTTTATTGGGGCTCCTTTTACAAGATTGGCGGAGGAAAAAACAGGGCTGGCCTTGACAGTCAATATGGTAGCTCTTGGTTATTTGGTTGCCAAAACTGGAGTTGTTAAGAAAGAGAGTGTTGAAGAGGCTATAAGGAGGAGAGTTCCAAAAGGAACCGAAGATATTAATTTGAAAGCCTTTAGGGTTGGTTATGAGGAGGGATCAAGATGAAATATCCATTTCCCGTTGGCAAAAGTGATTTTATACAAGGTGATGAAGCTATAGCAAGGGCTGCAATTTTAGCGGGGTGTAGATTTTATGCAGGTTATCCAATAACTCCAGCAAGCGAGATTTTTGAAGCAATGGCTCTCTACATGCCCCTTGTCGATGGTGTATCTATTCAAATGGAAGATGAATTAGCAAGCATTGCTGCTATTATTGGTGCCTCATGGGTTGGAGCTAAAGCTATGACTGCCACAAGTGGTCCAGGATTTAGTTTGATGATGGAAAACTTGGGTTATGCCATTATGACTGAAACACCTATAGTTGTTGTTGACGTTCAGAGGAGTGGCCCCTCGACGGGGCAGCCCACTTTAGCAGCTCAAGGTGATGTTATGCAGGCAATTTGGGGAACTCACGGAGACCACAGCTTAATAGTGTTAACCCCTGCAACCGTTCAGGAAGCTTTTGATATGACCATTAGGGCATTCAACTTGGCTGAAAAGTACAGAACACCTGTTATTCTTCTTACAGATGCTGAAGTTGGACACATGCGTGAAAAAGTTGACATACCAAATCCAGAAGATATAGAACTCATTTACCGCAAGTTACCCGCAAATGAAGAGGAAGCAAAGTATCCATTTGGTGATATTCACGGTGATTTAATACCTCCAATGCCAATCTTTGGAAAAGGATACCGCACCTATGTTACTGGACTTACCCATGATGAGAAAGGAAGACCAAAGACAGTAGATGCGGAAATTCACCGCAAGCTTATTGAAAGAATTGTAAACAAGATTGAAAAGAACAAAAAAGATATCATCGATTATGAAACTTTTGATCTTGATGATGCTGAAGTAGCAATAATAAGCTATGGAATCGTTGCTCGTTCTGCAATTAGGGCTGTAAAGATGCTCCGCAGTGAGGGAATTAAGGCAGGCTTGCTTAAGCTCAACGTTGTATGGCCTTTTGACTTTGAGATGATCGAAAAGATAGCAGAGCAGGTAAATGCAATTTACGTTCCGGAGATGAACCTCGGGCAGGTGTACCATCTTGTCAAAGAAGGAGCAAATGGAAAAGCGAGAGTTGAGCTTATTCCGAAGATTGGTGGAGAAGTTCATACACCTCAGGAGATTGTTAAAGCCGTTAAGAGGTGTGAGAAATGTATCTGAAGCTCAGCTATGAAATTAGGGACAAATATCTAAGAAAGGACATGCTCCCAACGATTTTCTGTCCTGGCTGTGGTATTGGTTCAGTTTTACAATACACACTGAGGGCAATCGATGAGCTCGGTTGGAGTAAAGATGATGTAGTTTGGGTGAGCGGAATTGGATGTTCGTCAAGAGTTCCAGGATTTGTGGACTTTGATGGTCTGCACACAACTCACGGAAGAGCTTTAGCCTTTGCCACTGGAATAAAGATGGCAAATCCAGATTTGAAGGTCATAGCATTTATGGGAGATGGAGACACAGCAGCAATTGGCGGAAACCACTTCATTCATGCAATCAGGAGAAATTTGGATGTCACTGTAATACTCATCAACAACTTCACATATGGAATGACGGGAGGACAAGTAGCGCCAACTACACTTAAAGGACTTAGAGGAACCACGGCACCATACGGAAGCTTTGAAAATCCATTTGACATTGCTGAACTTGCTGTTGCCGCTGGGGCAAACTATGTCGCAAGATGGACTGTCTTTAACTATCTTCAGGGTATAAACAGCATAAAGAAAGCTTTACAAAAGAAAGGTTTCAGCTTAGTTGAGTTCCTTTCACCCTGCCCAATCAGCTTCGGAAGGAGAAACAGAATGAAAACTGCCCCCGAGCTGATAAAGTGGTACAACAAGATTACAGTGCCAATAAGCAAAGCAAAGAACATGAGCCCAGAGGAGCTTAAAGGTAAGATTATTATTGGTGAGTTTGTTGACAGGGACAGGCCGAGCTTGGATGAGGAATACGAAGCGTACAAGAAAAGGGCAAAGAAGATGATGGGGTGGGAAGAATGAGGAAAGAAGTCCTCATCAGCGGTTTTGGTGGTCAGGGTGTCATCTTGGCAAGTGTAATTCTCGGGAGAGCTGCAGCAGTTTATGAAGGTCTTTACGCTGTTCAAACTCAGTCTTATGGTCCCGAGTCAAGAGGTGGGGCAAGCAAGGCTGAAGTTGTTATAAGTGATGAACCAATTGACTATCCAAAAACTTTACGTCCAGATTATGCAGTTTTCTTATCACAAGAAGCCTACCAAAAATACCTCACTCATCTAAAGGAAAATGCCATATTAATCATCGAGAAGGATTTGATACCACACAGAAATGAAGAAGTCGAGAAAAAATTGAAGCTCAAAGTTTATGCTTTGCCACTTACTAAAATTGCTGAAGAAACAACAGGACTGAGCTTAACGATGAACATTTTGGCATTGGGATTATTTGTTGCATTAACTGAAATTGTAAGCAGAGAAGCAATAGAAAAAGCTGTCTTGGATGCTGTTCCAAAAGGAACAGAGCAGATAAACCTGAAAGCTCTCCACAAGGGGTTTGAGCTTGGAGAAAAAGCTCTAAAAGGCGAGCTTTAATTTTCTGTTTTTTCTTAAGTTTTTGTCCCACGGAAACTTTATCAACCATGACTTTTAATTATTGAACATGCTAATCAACGAAACTAAGAACAAGATGTGGCACGGAAAAGTCAAATTGGCGGACACTTTTTTTAAAAGGTTTAAAGGTTTAATGCTTACTCCTAATGTCAATTATGCCCTTGTGTTCATTCTGCCAGCCGAAACAAGGGCAAATGCTTCAATACATATGTTTTTCATGCTTCAGAGCATTGATGTTATATTTCTAAACTCGGCAAGAGAGGTTGTAGATTTCAAAAAAGCCAAGCCATGGCGTGTTTACATCCCCAGGGAAGCTGCAAAATACATTATTGAGGGACCCCACGGAATTATCAAAGCTCTTGATGTGGCAATAGGAGATAAACTAAGCTGGATAGTGGAGGATGAAAAGGAAAAAGCTGTACCCTCACCAAGCAATGTTATTAATGGAGTGTCATTTAAGAAAATTAACGGAACGATAAGCTTAGCTGAGCCGAAGCCAAAGCTTAAAGAGCCGTGATGTTTATGGAGTTTTTAGAGTGCATTAAAAAGCGGATCATCCAGGATGATGAGCTCAAAAATGAGCTTTATTCCCTAATCCTCTATGGTTCATTTGTAAGGGGAGATTTTCTCGAAAATGTAAGCGATTTGGACTTTTTTGCAGTAATAATAAAAGATGAGTCAATTATTCCAAAGCTTAGGCAAGTCTTGGAGGATTGCACCAAAGAAATCAATGCCGTTGAAGTTGACTTAGCGTGGGAATATCTGGAGAATATAAGCGATCCACTGAGAAGAGGAGTTCCTTTCAAGTTTTTGACCATCTATCAAGAAGATTTTCTTGAAAATCACATCGTCGTTTACGGCAAGGATATAGCTAATATCCTACCAAAATATAAATTTGAGAATCTTTTGAGCTGGAGAATAGAGCGAATTTTAAAGCTGATCGAGAGATCTAAGAGGAATCCAAAGCTGATGCATATATTAGCTGGAGAAACCGCAAGACTTTTAGCCCTAATTAATGGAGCAAAAAGCCTCAGGAAGAAGGATATTGTAAATGCTCTTGAGAAAATTCGGGATGAAGAAGCTCTCGAGGTATACAGAGCTTACCTGAATGGGAGAAAGCTCAAGTTCGATGAAGGATTCCTGACGAGGTTTATAGAAGCAAGGATTGATAGGATTAAAAAGATCCTTTAGGCCTCTTCCCTTAGAGCAATTGACATTTTACGTTAGAACACCCTAAAGTCAATAGCGATGTTATATTGGTAGGGGGCATAAGGTCTAACCTTCCTTCTTTCCAAGAATTTGACTTTCTTCCCGAGCTCTCTCGCAACAGTCTTGATTTTTTCCTCATGTTTCCCAAACAAGTCATCTTCATGAGAAAACCCATAATAGTGAATTATTCCTCCGCTCTTTACACTCAGCATAGCCTCTCTTAAAAATTCATGTGCGAACTTTGGAAGGTTCATGATGACTCTATCGGCTTTAATCTGACCAGCAACTTTTCTGACGTCTCCCAAGATTGGAATTACATTGGGCGTTTTATTCAGTCTCTTATTTTCTTCTAAATATTTTACCGCCCAGGGATTTATGTCGCATGCAAAGACGAGCCTAACTTTTTTTGCAAGCAAAATTGAATAAGGACCAACACCAGCAAACATATCGAAAACTATTTCTCCTTCTTTAGCTTTTTTAAAGATTCTCATTCTTTCTGTTGCTAAGCGAGGGGAGAAATAAACCTTTGCAACATCCAGCTTAAGCTTTATTCCATTTTCTCTATGCAATGTCTCTGTCCTCTTTTCCCCCGCTAAATGGATGAGCTGTCTAATCCTAAACTCTCCAGAAACTGCGCTTCCTTTTGCGAAAACAGCTTTTATATGCTTGTGAACTTTTAAAATTGCCTCTCCAATTTGTTTCCCATACTCCATAAGTTCCTCTGAGAGTTCAATTACTGCTATATCTCCAATTATATCAAAGGAAGAGGGAAGAAGAGATCTTAGATAGTCAGGAACATCTACAACTTCCCGATAGCTGTGAGGTCTCTTTTCAATTGGTTCAAATTCTGTCTCAACGATTTCAAATCCTTCAACTCTCTCTTTTATGGGAAAAATTAGAAAATCCCCCTCTCGCTTAACTTTGTAGTTTTTATCCAGAACATCAAGCTCGATAAGCTTTCTTCTTACTTTTTCACCTTCATGTTTATGAACTCTAATTCCAAGCATTTTTCATCAAATTCAGAAGGGAAGTGCAAATTTAAAAGAATTGTGAACGAAAACTTTTTAAATGGACTTAGGGCTTAAGATATTGGACGCCCCGGTGGTGTAGCCCGGTCAAACATGCGGGCCTTTCGAGCCCGCGCCCCGGGTTCAAATCCCGGCCGGGGCACCAGAACTCTTTTGCTTGCTTCTGTCCTTTCGGAAATATTAATAAAAACACGAAAGCAAAATTTTACTTTACAAAGAATTCTGCAAGAAGATCTATGTACTCCTCATTTACACCACTTAAGTATTTGCTTACTTTTTCTCCCGTTTGATTTCTGTCTTTTCCAGCGAGAATTATCACAATTTGCTTTTCTGTCCAAACATTTCTTTTAATGAATATTCCTTGCTCCCCTTTGATAATCTTCTCCTGCTCTTCTAAGCTTAGTGCTTGTTGTACATATTTTCCTACTCCATCGTATGCTTTTGGGCCCCCAAGGATTATTATAAATCTCGAGCTCTTGAGCTTCCCAAACTCCTGAGGTTTTGCTCTAATAACCATTACTCCAAAGCTTTCTAAGGATTTCTTGAGTTCTTTTCCTTTTATCTCCCAATCAATGTCATTTGCAAGTATGACTGTTTGTACAATTGGGGCAAATGTCTTAATGGGTCTAAATTCCGAGCTCCATTCGATCAAGTCTTTCAAAACTTTGAACTCTTTCCTCCCGCCAGCTTCAATTTCAAAGGAAACATATGCACTCCTGAATCCGTCTCCTCTATGGTTCTGATCTCTTGTTATTATTGCTCCCATGTAGTCAGTTGAAAGCGCCACTATGTCAACGATATCGGGATTTATTGCTTTCAGCAATCTAATTCTTTCGATAATCTCCTGAGATGCAGTTAAATTGAGCGTTTTAAAACCAACAGGAATTGAAATTTTGTCGTCTAAGATTTTTGAATCAATGATTTTGTCAATCAGTGTGAAATCCAGTGCAGATACGCTTTTTAGATAATTTGAATTCCCAAAAAGCTCCTCTTGAAGTTCGGCAAACTCCTTAATGTCATCTTTAACATCAAGCTTTAAACTCCGAATCCTATCTTTTGCAAACTTTAAGCTTTTAGGAGGCAGCAAATATTGCCATCCAAAAGCAGTTCTTGTCTCATTTGTGAATTCAAGAAGTGAAGTACTCTTAATGATTTCTCTGTTCTTTATTCCGATCTTGGCAGATGAAGGTATAAACGGCAAAATTGAGGGTATCTCTGATAAGTAAGACTTTCCCAATTCAACTGCTTTCAGCTTTACCTCCTCGATGAAGGGTAAAAGCTCAAGTCCCAAAGCTGTTGCTATACTGCCGTTTTTGTACGCTTCAAATCCTCCAATATGTTTACTCGAACCTAACTTTATGAGTTTGTTTTTAAATACAGTCCCATCATACAAAGTACCGTGAGTCACTATCAGTCCAGCATTGTTTATTCTAAGATATCTGAGAAGCTTGTCTATGTCCTTCCTTGAAATTTCCCACTCTTTCATCCACAAATTAGATAAAATAATCACATCTGGCTTGAACTCCTCTAATGCAGAAGACAGTTCATTGGAAGTTATCACTGCAATGTTGTATTCATCAGCAAGATATTGCCAGCTGTGGAAACTCAGGAAATCGGAGTGCTTACCAAAAGGTCTGAGCAGGGAGAGGACATCTTTGTAGTCACTCATGTTATAATGATATCTTTCAAAGGAGAGATTGACCATCAAATCCAAATCCTTGAGATTTTGAACCATTCCCCAAAGTTTTAGGGAAGGATCAACTATAAGTATCTTTTTGCCCCCGGGATTCGGAACAAAATATATCCCTACAGGACTTTCGACAATGTTTCCCTCTTTGTCCTCAATAACTGCCTTGAATTCGACTAAACTTCCCGGAGGTTGGGGAGGTATAGTTGCCTTTCCATAAAATGTCGTGAAATTGAATTTCTGGGTTAAGAACCTACTTGTTATTATGTTATACATAGTCTCATTTTCGTTTACCGTAGCTTCTGAAGCATAGAGCCACTTCCAATTTCCTCTGTTTACCCTATAGTAAATTCCCATCTTTACAATTCCAACGTCATCTATACCGTAAAGATAAACTGTATAGGAAGTATTTGGGGAAACAGTAAGGAATTTTGGATAAAGATTCCCAACAATTATAACTGGGGGACGTGGATTTTTTACAAGAGCAACAACCTCAGCATGGGTAGGAGGCAAGGCAGTCAATATCATTATCATCAACAAAAATAATGAGATATGTATCCTCCTCATTTTTCACCACCAATACTATTGTTTAGACTTCATGGTATTTAGCCTTTTGTTGAGTTAGATTTTTAAGAAAAAGATGGACAAATAATCCAGGTGGAAATATGAAAAAATTCATGACCCTAGTGTTGTCCTCAGTCATCCTTATCTTTACCGGCATAGCTTTTGGATCAGTTAATTTGCCTTTTTCTAAGATTTTGAGCACATTCACCCTTGAAAATTTAAAATTAGCAGTATATGACCCCAAGAAACTTGGCACAACTGAGACGATAATACTTCAGATAAGAATGCCCCGTGTGCTACTTGCATATCTTGTGGGACTCAGCCTTGCCTCTGCTGGAACAGCTTCCCAAGCTCTGTTTAAAAATCCTCTTGCCGATCCTTACATATTAGGAATAAGTGGTGGAGCTGCTGTAGGTGCCGCCTTGGCGGCTTTGTATTTTCCAACACACATGGGGATTTTTGCCCTTGTTGGAGCTTTGATTTCAGTTGGTATTGTTTACAATATTTCAAAAATTGATGACCACATACCGGTGGATACACTTTTATTGGCAGGAATCGCCTTTGGGTTTTTTGCTCATGCTGTAACCTCGTACCTCCTTTATGTTGGAAGAGAAAGAATCCACATGGCAATTTTCTGGCTCATGGGGACATTCAACGGGGCAACGTGGGATGATGTCAAGCTTGTTCTTTTTTCATCTATTGTGGGATTTTCATTTTTGATGCTTAGGTGGAAAGAGCTAAACCTTCTGCTTTTTGGAGAAGAGAGCATAGCACTCGGCTTGGATTTGAACTTCTATCGAAAAATTATAATATTTGTGATCTCCATGCTTACAGCGTTTGCTGTTGCAACAAGCGGAATAATTGGATTTGTTGGACTTATAAGTCCTCATGCCATGCGTTTAATGTTTGGACCAAACCACAAGAACCTCTTACCAGCAGCAGCTCTCTTTGGAGGGTCATTAATGGTATTTGCAGACTTACTGGCAAGGATAGTACTAAAACCTGCTGAAATACCTGTAGGCATAATAACGGCTCTGTTTGGGGCGCCTTTCTTCATTTACCTCCTTATGAAGCGTAAAAGGGGGGAACTTTATGCTTGAAGTTAATATTTCATTCTCATATGGTTCACGAAGAATCCTCCATGATGTGGAGTTTTCTGCTCAAAAGAACTCTCTCCTTGCTATCATTGGCCCCAACGGTGCGGGTAAGTCCACTTTGCTAAAGTGCATGGTGGGTATTCTTAAGCCTGAGGGGTATGTGAACTTTAATAACATTAACTTGATTGAGTTAAAACCTAAAGAACGGGCAAAGTTTATCACCTACGTTCCTCAAACCTCCGTTCCGGAATTTGCCTTCACGATTGAAGAGTTTGTTGAAATGGGCACATATGCAACAAGGGGCGATATAAAAGAAGCCCTAAGGAAAGTTGGGATGTGGGAAAGAAGAAAAGAATTTGTGACGAACTTAAGTGGCGGTGAATACCAGCTTGTCCTCATTGCGAGGGCATTGGCCCAGGGAAGCGAGGTAATTCTTTTGGACGAGCCCACATCTCACTTGGATATCAACCACGCCCTGCTTGTAATGAACCTCCTAAAGGACATCAAAGAGGAGAAAATAGTTATAGCTGTTATGCACGACCTAAACTTGGCATTACAGTACTCTGATGAAATTATTCTGCTGAACAAAGGGAAGGTTGAGTGGAAAGGAAATACTAAAGACCTCAAACCGGAAGTTCTGGAAAGAGTGTACAGTGTCAAAGCCAAGATACTTAAGGTTGAAAATAAGCCAATAGTTCTGGTGGAGATCTAAGGACTTAGTGCTTTCAAAAGCTCATGCGAGATTTCTTCCCTTATCTTTTCCCTGTTCTCCTCTGTTAGGACATAGAGCTTTCCTTTGTTTTTGAATCTATGCACCCATCTCCTATGCAGAGTTGCCAGCAGGGGCTTTTCACTCCTCAAAGCTTCCTCTATAACCTTTGCAAACTCCTTGCTCTTGAACTCCATCGCACCAATTTCGTCAATTATTATGACATCTGCATTTCGGATGGCTCTTCTTATTGCAGAAACTCCTATTTTGTCTAAATCTTCAACATTCACGAAATACTTTCCAACCCTGGGATATCCTTCTCCAACCCATGCTAAAGTGCCCTCTTCATTAGTATCAAGTGCCCTAATCTTAAATCCAACTCTTTTCCCTTGTTCTCTAACTTCCTGTGTGACCATCCCACCTATCCTAAAGCCACTCTTTCTGAGATCTTCTGCAATTTTAAGAACAAGAGTTGTTTTTCCTACTCCAGGCACTCCCGTTACAAAGATCTTCATGGCATCACCAGAATCTTTTAACATTGCTTAAAAATTAAAAAATTGTGGAAATCAAAGATGTGTCAGCTGTTGTTTTCTTCGCCGCTCTCATTATGGTGGTCTTCGTGATGTCCCTCTTCATGATGATTCTCTTCCTTGTGCTCCCTGCCTTCTCTATGATGCTTTTCTTTTTCCTCCCATCTTACCCTTATGAGCTCCTTCTCACTGTGATACCTTGTTTTTATCATATCTCTAAGCTGAGCTAAAAGTTGCTTGGCTAACTCATAGTTCCCGTTATCATATGCTTGTTCTACTTGTTCCAATAGGCTCTTCTCCTCAGTTACATTGAATCCAAGCTCTTCAAGTCTCTCAATTATGTCTTCAAGTTTTTCCAGCTGTATCTTGAGCTTCATAGTTTCATTTTTGTGCATCATTACCTGCATCTCCTCACTGCCCATTTTTATGACAACCTCTGCAAGTGATTTGGCTGCAATGGCAAGTCCGTACGCTTTTCCATATTTCGTTTCATTATATGCCTCTTTAGCTTCTTGGAGGTGATCCTTTGCCCTCTCAAGGAGTTTTTCGGCGGCAGGAATAGAGGTGTTTGCAATTAATGATTCAGCAAGGGCTGTTCTGTTCTCTGCAATTTGAATAGCAAGCAAGGCATCTTCTGCGGATATGGTCGTATTTTCACAAGTTACATTGGCGTTAAGCTTTTCACGGATCCTTTCTCTAACCCTCTCTGTAATGTTCTCTGAATATGGAGTGTTTATTATAACGACCGCTGTAGTGTTCAGCAAATTGAGTATCTGAGTCTGATTTTCAAAATTGTCTTCGTCCACATAGATTATGATTGTCCTTCCAGTTATGTTTTCAGCTCTTCTAATTGCCGTTACATCCTCTCCGTAAACGATGACAACTTTAACATTTTTCATCAATTCGGAGTAGTTTTCAAATAAGTACTGAAGCACTGCAAGGTTGGTTTCATATCTGTTTGCTCCCCATCTCCTGACATATGGTATTCCAAGATCTTGGAGGTCACTTAGATATTGATCAACTACAGCATTAGGACCTCCGATTACAAGAACTAAGTCCGGGGCTCTTGCAACTATCTCCGATGTAACATTTGGGTCGTAAATTCCCCACGGTGTTACAACCACAGATGCATTTAAGTACTCGGCAATTTTCTCAGCCAGAGCATGGTCAGCTTCATTATCACTCACTAATATTACTAAATTTAAGCTGGTTGCTGTTCCACTCTGAGCCTTTGATAAGGGTGCTGCACTTGCTAAAACCAAAAACCCAAACAAGAGAGCAAGTATTTTTCTTCCCATCATGCGCTTTCACCTCACTTATTTCTACTAAAAACGTTGTATTTAAGCTTTTTTCACGAAATCGTCAATTAACATTCACGTTTGTTTATAAAAAAGCCCCCATATCTCTTTTTGTCCTTTTTATCGTTAACAACCGTTTTTAATCGTTTATTATTGTTTAACCTCGAAAATAATGTTCGTTTTTAGGATTTTAGTGGTTAGCTACAGCAAATCTCTGATATATTCGCCACATCTTTGATTTTTAAATTTATAAAGAACAAAGCTTAAATCAGAAATTTGAGAAGTTCATTAGGTGGTGGAAATGAAGCTTAAGTACAAGCCAGAGGAACTTACCAAGCTCCCAAGGAGTGTTGAGTATAGAGATAAGAAAGTTTACCTCATTGATCAGAGGCTTTTACCTCGGGAGTTTAAGGTCATATCTCTAAGCACTGTTGAGCAGGTTGCAAAAGCCATAAAGACAATGCAGGTGAGAGGTGCTCCAGCTATAGGAGCAGCAGCTGCTTTTGGTTTAGCCTTATATGCCGAGAGGAGCAGGGCAGAAACAAAGGACGAGTTTTTTAATGGATTTTACAGGGCATATGAGATCCTGAAAAACACCCGTCCGACAGCGGTGAACCTTTTCTGGGCTCTCAATAGAATAAAAAAACTTGTCGAAGAACACAGAGAAGACAGCTTAGCTGAAATAAAGCGCTTGATAGTCAGGGAAGCTCAGAAAATAGCGGATGAAGATGTTGAAGCAAACCTAAGGATGGGACACATTGGAGCCGAAATTCTGCCAGAGGGGAATGTACTAACTCATTGTAACGCCGGAAGCTTGGCGACTGTTCATCTCGGCACTGTTGGTGCCGTTTTAAGGGTTATGCACAAAGAAGGAAAGCTCAACTTACTGTGGGTTGACGAGACAAGGCCGGTTCTGCAGGGTGCCCGCTTATCTGCGTGGGAGTATCACTATGATGGTATTCCACTCAAGCTCATTGCCGATAATATGGCCGGCTTTGTAATGCAGCAGGGAAAAGTTGATGCCATAATTGTTGGTGCCGATAGAATCGTTGCAAATGGCGACTTTGCAAATAAGATTGGAACTTATACTTTGGCTGTATTAGCTAAGGAGCACGGGATTCCATTCTTCACAGTTGCACCGCTATCAACAATTGACATGAGCCTTAAGAGCGGCGAGGAGATACCAATTGAAGAGCGCAGCAGGGAGGAAGTGCTGACATGCGGCGGCTGTAAGATAGCACCAGACGTTGATGTCTACAACCCAGCTTTTGATATTACGCCTCACAAGTATCTGACGGCAGTAATAACAGACAAAGGCGTTGTTTATCCTCCATTTGAGAGGAACTTGAAAAAGTTGTTTTGAGGATTTGGAGGATAAACTTTAATTTTCCCAACATCTTTCTTATATTCCGGTGATGCTCATGCAGTTCTTCAGCTTAAAGACGAGGATAGTCTTAGGGGAAGGAAGCTTGGGCTACATAAAGAGCATTGCAAAGAAGCACAGCAGAGTTTTAATATTCTCAAGCAAATCAATGAGAGTTCACGGGTTTTTAAATGAGGCAATGAACTATGTGGAAGATGCAAATGCAGAGGTTGAAGCAATAACAGGAGTTCCAGCAGAGCCGAGCTATGAATACGTCGAAAGTATAATGCCAAAGGTCAGAGAGTTCCAGCCAGACTTGATAGTTGCCTTAGGCGGAGGAAGTGTAATAGATGTGGCAAAGGCAGTTAAGGTTTTCTATGATGGCACAGAGCTTAAGTTTGAGGAGGTTGCATTCATAAGCCGCTTTGAGAAGCCAAAGCCAATTCCTAAGCTCAAGACTCCATTAATAGCAATCCCTTCAACGAGCGGAGCCGGGAGTGAGGTTTCAGCGGCGAGTGTTCTTAAAAAAGGAGATATTAAATACAACTTGGTAAGCTTTGAAATTGCGCCAGAGTTTGCAATTCTTGATCCAAGGTTGCCGAGGACAATGCCAAAAGAAGTTGCAAGGAACAGCGGACTGGATGTTCTGGTGCACGGAATTGAAGCTTATACAACAACCGCAGCGACACCTTTCAGCGATGCAATGGCGATCAAAGCCATAAAGCTCGTCTACAAGTGGTTACCGCTCTCAGTTCAAGGTGATGAAAAGGCAAGAGAAAATGTCCACTACGCAGCGACAATGGCCGGAATAGCTTTTCTTAATGCCCGCTTAGGATTGTGCCACAGCTTAAGCCATAAAGCGGCTTGGATTGCCCCTCACGGCTTGTTAAATGCAATATTCTTGCCCTATGTTATGGAGTTCAACATGAGGAGCGAATATGCAAGAAAACGCTATGCAGAGATAACAAGAGAGCTGGGCTTTAACACTGCTCAAGAGCTGATTGAAGTCATCAGAGAGTTCAATGAGATGCTTGGAGTTCCAAAGCTGAGTGAACTTGTAAGTGAGGAAGAATTCCTATCAAAGCTTGACGAAATGAGCGAAAAAGCCTACCACGATCCGCTGATAAACTTCAACCCAGTTGAGCCAAGCATTGAGGAAATAAAGGAGCTGTATAAGAGAGCCTTCTATGATTGAAGGATTTCTTTTACCCTTTTTACAAATCGTCTCACGGCGTCAAGGGAATTTATTACCTCAAAAATCTCTTCCCCATCAATATCATAGTACTCATGAGCGATAGCATTACGGTAGAACACAAGACTCTCCAGCACAGTTTGAAGATTTTTGTCAATGATTCCAGCTTTTCCAAGCTCTTTAAAAATCGCTCTATATGTCTTTGGAATTCCCAACCCATATGCGAGGATTAATTCCTCCCCCAAGTCTATTACCCTAATTTAAAATAACAAAGATAAGCATTGAAGAGGCATAAAATGTTTTTCTATCCCTTAGATCATCAACGTTCTTAATCTCCATGCTATCTAAATCACTAAGAAACCTCTCTATATCGCTGATAATCTTTCCAATTCTCTCGATGTCAAACATTGCTCAGTACCCTCTTCAGATGCCTTTCTAAAAGGGGTTTAAAATCCCAGTACTCCTTGAATGCTCTTGCTTTTATTCTATGGAGCTTTTTTTCATCTCTAACGAACAACGGCTTTCCTTCACTAAGAACTCTGAAGCGGATATATATCGGCAAATCCCAGAAAATTGAAATATCAATCTTTCGTGAGGAAAAGCTCAAGATTTCACGCCTTTGGGCTTTGGTTATTTTAGGTTCAGTTATCACGCAAATATCATAATCGGAATATGGTTTAGCTTTTCCAGTAGCCTGAGAACCAAAGAGATAAACAGCAATGATCCATGGATACAGCTTTAATTCCTCGACAACTTCCTCAATCATCAGTTGCAAATTGGTATCAAAATTAATAAAGGTTACTAATTATCCACTAACATGCATATCCTCCTTAGAAAAGCCATTGAAGAAAAGTTTGGCAGGCTTAATGAACTCCAGCTTAGAGCTTTTAGTGAGATTAGCTCAGGAAAGAGTGTTTTAATTATTGCTCCCACGGGAAGCGGAAAAACTGAAGCTGCTGTTCTGCCCGTTTTAGATGCAATTTTGAAGAATGGTTTAAAACCAATCTCCGCCCTCTACATCGCTCCCATCAAAGCTCTGAACAGGGATCTGCTTGAACGTTTGGAATGGTGGGGAGCTAAAACTGGGATTAGAGTTGAAGTAAGACACGGCGACACTTCCGCATATAAAAAAGCAAAGCAGACAAAAAACCCTCCACACCTTTTGATAATCACCCCCGAAACTCTTGGAGTTATTTTGACAATGAAATCGCTCAGAGCTTATTTGAAAAATATCAAATTCGTCATTGTTGACGAAATAGCAGAGCTCGTTGACAATAAAAGAGGAGTACAGTTAATTTTGGGTCTCGAGAGGCTTTCTGAGATTGCGGAATTCCAGAGAATTGGATTAAGCGCCACAATTGGAAATGAGGAGGAGATAAAGGAGTGGTTAAAAGCTGATGTCATTGTAAAGCCTTCACTCAGAAAGGAGTATTCAGTAAAAGTCCTCTTCCCCTCTCCTGATGAAAGAGATTTAAAGCTTGCTGAAAAGTTAAAGCTTCCTGTAGATGTGGCGACTCGTTTGAGGGTTCTCTGGGATATTGTGGAGAAGCATAAACGGGCTTTGATTTTCACAAATACAAGGCAGTTTGCTGAAATCTTAGCTCATCGCTTAAAAGCTTGGGGCAAACCAGTTGAAGTTCATCATGGAAGTTTGTCAAAAGAAGCGAGGATACAAGCTGAGAGGTTCCTAAAAGAGGGGAAAATCAAAGCTTTGATATGCACTTCTTCTATGGAGCTCGGCATCGACATAGGAGACGTGGATGTTGTCGTTCAATACATGAGTCCGAGACAAGTAAACAGACTAATTCAGCGCATAGGGAGAGCAAGGCATAGATTGGGAGAAGTTAGCAGGGGCTACATAATCACGGCTAATGTTGAGGATTATCTTGAAAGCCTAATAATAGCTCAAAGAGCTATTGAAGGAAAGCTTGAGAGAGTTAAGCCGTACGAAAATGCTCTCGATGTCTTAGCTCACTTCATTGTCGGCTTGCTGATTGAATATAAACATCTACCAAAGGATAAGCCATTTGAGATTGCCAAGAGAGCTTACCCATACAGAAACTTAAAATGGGAGGATTATGAAGGAGTTTTAAACATCTTGCAAGAGGCTCATCTGATAGGCTGTGATGAAGATAAAGGCATTCTCTTCTTGAGGAGAGGAGCTTATGCTTATTACTACGAAAATCTCTCAACAATTCCCGATGAGATATCTTACAGAGTTTTTGACGTTTCAAGCGGGCATATAATAGGTCGTTTGGACGAGAGCTTTGTCATGGATTTGGAGGAGGGAACGGAGTTCATAATGAATGGCAAAAGTTGGATCCTTCTTGGTATTGATGAAGAAGCAAAGCTGCTCAAAGTGAGAGAGAGCAAAAGCCTTGAGAGTGCAATTCCGAGCTGGGAAGGTGAGATGATTCCTGTTCCTTTAGAAGTCGCTTTGGATGTTGGAAGACTGAAAAGGGAGTTGCTGTTTGACTTTGAGAGAGCGAAAAGGATTATTAAAGATGTTGAATTTAGTGAGGAAGAGCTGAGGAAAGCCAAGGAAATTCTCGAAATGCAAGAGCCTTTAAGCACAGATAGAGATGTCGGTATTGAATCCCTGCCAAAGGCTCTTGTAGTCCATGCGGACTTTGGGAATCAGGTTAATGAAGCCATTGGAAGATTTGTGTGGAGTTTTCTCTCAATGAGATATGGTAAAGTTTTCACAATGAGAGCGCAAGCCCATGCAATTGTGTTTAAAACTCCATTTCAGCTCAATCCGAGTGAAGTGAAAAGTTATCTCCTCCAAGACGGCAGAGCTTTGCCCTTTGTGATTTCAAAAAGCTTAAGGGGGAGCATAATTTACAGATGGAGAATGCTGAACGTGGCAAAGAGGATTGGCGCTTTGAGGAGAGAAGCTAAAATAAGAAAAATCGAGAGACTTTTTGAAGGCACGATAATTGAGAAGGAAACCCTAAATGAGCTTTTCCATGACAAGCTCGACATCGAGAATGCAACTGAAATTTTGGACAAAATAAAAAGCGGCATAATTAGAATTAAAACCACCTTAAATTCTGAACCTTCACCATTAGCAGAGATGAATATAAACATCGGCGGAGAGTTCCTAATTAGCGGAGAGCTTGAAAAAGATGAAATCCTTGAGCTGTTCAAACAAAGGTTGTTGGATACTGAAGTTATGCTGGTGTGTATAAACTGTGGCTGGAGCTCAAGAACGAAGGTTTCCCGCTTGAGGGAGCGCTTAAAGTATCTGGAGTGTCCCAAGTGTTCTTCAAGAATGATTGCCGTTGCTCATCCAATTGATGCAGAAGAATTCCTCAAAGCTTTTAAAAAACTCAAACAGAGTAAAAAGCTGGAAAAAAGTGAGGAGAGAGCCTACAGAAAGCTAATAAAGGCAGCCGATTTAGTTCAGAGTTACGGCTTCGATGCAGTTTTGGCTTTAGCGAGCTACGGGACGGGGCCAGATACTGCAGCCAGACTTTTGAGCCAGTACAGAGGTGAGGCGCTACTGGTTGCTCTGATGGAGCGTGAAAGGGAGTTTATAAGGACGAGGAGATTTTGGGTGGATGGGAGAGATGGGAAAGTGAGAAAAGACTGAACACATCTATTGTTAACCTGTCTCTTAGACACTCCGAAAAGTTATTAAGTATCGCCCCGATACTAATAAAAGGGTGTTTATTTTGTTCAGCACGAGACCTGTTAGGAAGGAGGAAGAATTGTTCGGAAGGAAGCACAGGGAAGCTGTTGGAAGAATATATAATGCAATCCAAGATGGAGACTTTGTGGCAGTTCTTGGGCCAAGAAGGGTTGGAAAAACGAGCGTCATAAACGTCTTTCTGAACAAGTATGGCTCCGAGTTCTACTACCTCTACTATGACCTGGCCTTTGGAATGGGGAGGGAAGCAATAAGCTACTTAGAATTGACTCCCGTACGGACGAATATTCCAACAAAAGTCCTTGATTACTCCGCGTCCCTGAATTTTGGCATCTTAAGAATGGATATCAGACCCAGGGGGATAGTAGAGTTCCAGAACGCATTTATCGGGCTTTTGAGGTTTCTGAACAGGACGGGCAAACAGACTGTTATCGTCTTTGACGAAGCGCAGGTTCTCCCACGGTTCACACCGCTGAACATGCTTGGAATCCTCCAGACGATTTCAGATTCCTTTGAGAACGTTACGGTGATACTTTCTGGATCAATGCCGGGACTTCTTGAGCGAGTAATAAACCCAAGCGGCGAAAGACCGTTTTTTGCAAGATACGTGGAGAGGGTGAACATCACGAGGTGGTCAACTGAGGAAGGGCTGGAGTACCTCAAGCTGGGGCTTCCGTCCGTGGAGTTAGAGGAACTTAAGGAAGCAGTTATCGAGCTCTCGGGCGTTCCGGGCTTTTTAGCGTATTATGGAAAGCTCAGGACAAGGGGATTATTCCATTCAGAAGCTCTTGAGGAGACCGTGAAATACGCTATCAGGCTCTGGACCCTTGATCTGCAGAATTTTTTAAGGATATATAGATCCCCTGGATACATAGTTGCGCTACAAAGAGTTGCGAAAGGGCCATCAACTGGAGTAACCACTGAGGAAATAATAGCTGAGGTGAAAGCAACCACTGGACTGTCAGGGGTCAGAATAAAGAACATGCTCAGGAACCTTGTGGATGCAGGTCTGCTGGTAAAGCCGAGGAGAGGTCTCTACGTGATTCCGGAAAGACCTCTTAGGAAGGCTGTACTTAGTTTTAAAGGCAATTTCTCTAATCCTCGAACTTTTTGATGCCGCCAAGGTCTTTTCGCTGGATCAACCTGAGGAGCTTCACCGCGTAAAAGACCCAAAGTGCGTTCTTCTCGTCGTCCAAAAGACCGTCAATGAGTTCAAGAAGCTCTTTTTCAGCTTTTTGCATAGCGTTTTCAGAGAAGTCCGCGAACTCAAGCCCCTTAACGATAGCGAGGACTTCTGAAGGAATTCCTGTCTTAGGTGTTCTAACTTTCAAGTCTTCTGTCTCTGTTTTCCTGCCAGAGATTTCGGCGAGGAACTGACGGAACTCTTCAAGTTCTGGCTCAATGTCGATGCCGTTTCTCTTGAGGATGTATAGCGGATCGTCCGTTTTTTCTGCTAGTGCCTGATAGAGTGCGTCGAGTTTCTCTTCAGATACATCTCCTGTTAGTTTATCCACTATTTTCGATGCTTTTTGGATAGCGGTTATTATTTTTTCTTTATCTTCGTTCTTTACAGGAATTCCTCTTTCTCTTGCTGCCGATATTATTTCATCTGCTACTTTTTCGGGATTTTGCTTCATTTCACCGTACTTTACTCCACCGAGCACTAGTGAATCAAATGCGTCGCCCACTGCATGTCCGACATGTTTTGACGTACTCTTGGCAATGTGGGAGAGTGTGAGTGCAAGGAATGGATGGAGAAGCATTGTGCGTAGATCTTCTGGGTGCTTTTGCTTTACGTTTTTATGGTAGAAGTCACGGGATTCCATGCTCCTTATATATATAGGGTTCACCTGTGTCATCCACATGCTTTACAGCCTCTAGCACCTTATGGATTCTCTTCTCGTCCTGTTCGGGATCCACACGCTTGAGCAGCTTTGGGATGTTTCTCGTACCACGTACTATAAGGAATCCGATTTTTCGTACCTGGTCCCGAGTCAGCCCGTACTTTCTTGCGAGTTTTGCGTATATATCTTCTTCCTCTTTCTTCTTCCCCCCGAATATGAACATCCCGGCCAAAGGCAGAAGTGACAAGGGCACCACCCCTCAAACCTCAGCATTGAAAGAAATAAGCCTTTCGAAGTCCTTTAAATCCCAAACAAGCCAGTTCTCCTTCTTTTCCACTCTCTTAGCAACCAACCCATAAACCATTTCCCACCCTTCCAATCCTACAAGTTTGCTTTTCCTCTCCAACTTTTCCAAAATTCTCTTAGCTTCTCTCTCACTCAAATTCTTCCATTTAACCTCCACAAACAACACTTTCCTCTCTCGCTCATTCAAAGCAAGCAGATCAATCTCCTCTTTTTTGTGCCACCACTTCCCAATCCTCATGAACCTGAAAGGCAACTCTTTCCGTTTATTCAGCTCAATTAGAAATTGCTTTGCAATTTCCTCAAAAATCCAGCCAAGGTAGTTGTTGAAGTCCTTCATCACGAGCTCAATGAGCTCTTCACCCTCTCCGGTCTCTATTAAATCTGAGTTGGGATAAACGTAGCGAAACCAAAAAGCAAAATACGGGTCAGTTATGTAGTACCTCCCCTTCCTGCTCTTCCAGCTTGCCGTTACGGGAATTTCTCTTCGCACTAAGTCGAGGTCAATGAGAACACTTAGATATTTCCCTACAGTGGCTCTCTCCAAACCTGTTTCGTTTACGATTTCATTGAGCGTAGTTTTTCCCCTCGCTATCGCTTCCATTATGGCAAAGTAGTTCCTCGGCTCCTCGAGTTCCTCCCTAAGGATAAAAAGTGCATCTCCATAGAGGAACGAATCTGCTCTGAAGTAATCCAGCAGGTTTTCTTCAATGCTCTTTTCGTCATTGAACTCAAGAAGATATGCTGGGGTTCCTCCCAGTATCCCATAGACCTTTACAAACTCCTCAAGAGAATACCGCGGAAAGAATTCCTTCGCACTGAAAAAATTCAGGGGTTTAAGCTTCATCTGTGCAGTTCTTCTGCCGTAAAGGGGGCTTTTATAGCCGAAAAGCTTTTCCACCATGGAAATGCTGGAGCCGCAGATTATGAGAAATATTTTCCCCTGCGAGAGCTTTAAGTCCCAGTACTCCTGAAGTATTGAAGGCAAAACCTTGTTCCCCTTCACAAGATAGGGGAATTCATCGATAACGATGATGAGCCTATCTTTGAGAGATTTTTGATGAAGATACTCAAAAAATGCGTCCCAGCTCTGAAGTGGATTTTTCCTCAGAAATTCATCGTTAAAATACTCAGCTAACTTTTCCGAGAAGCGTTTTAGATTCTCAGATTCACTCGTTTCCCTTGCGAGGAGATAAACCCCTCCATGTTTCTTTATGAACTCAAGCAACAGAGCTGTCTTTCCGATCCTCCTTCTTCCGTATACAACTATGAATTCTGCTTTCCCCCTTTTCAACCTCTCCTCAAGCAGTTTCATCTCGGTTTCCCTATCGATGAACATATTATATACTCACCAGTAAATTACTTGCAAGTAAACTATTTAAGATTTTCGAAATTTTGACCGCTCTCCCTTCAGGATAATTGCAAAATCTCCAGATAGAGAACTCCTATTGAAAAGAAAAACAAAAACCTCAGCTCTTCCCAAAAATATCATTCACGGCAGTTAAGAACTCACTCGCTTTAACGACGTCTCTCACATCTATATGCTCATTCTTTGTGTGGGAAATATCCAAGTTGCCGGGTCCAAAGACTATGGTCTTTGTTCCGTTGTACATGAAGTTTATTGCGTCTGTCCAGCTCCTCATTCCTCCAAATTCATCCAAGCCAGTTAAATCCATTGCCCTCTTAGCTATCTGAACAATCTCCTCACTCTCATCAAGCTCATAACCATCCCATATCTCTGTGTATTCATATCTCAGCGTGTACTCCTCAAGTATTGGATCAAATAAGTCAAGAATATCCTCAACTTCTTGCTCCGGTAACAGACGAGCTTCAAGACGACCCTTACATAGAGCTGGGATTAAGTAATATGGGTTTTCACAGACAAGCTCCTGCAGTCCAACGTGGGGGTCAAAGTACTTTCCTTTCTGCTTAAATGGTTCCAAAGCCTTAAGCTCCTCTAACATTTTATAAGTCAGCTCAATGGCATTTTCTCCACTTTCAGGACAAGCCCCGTGGGCTTCTTTTCCGTCAACCTCAAAGTAAGCCTCAATGTTTCCAGCGTGGGCTATGTGAACTTCAAGATCAGTTGGTTCCAAAACAATTGCCATCTTTGGTCTGTACCGTTCCATAAACAAAGCGGATCCTCTTCCTCCCTTTTCCTCATCGCTGACAAACACAATTCCAACGTTTAAGTCCTTGTCTTCCTTCTTTAGGCTTTCAAGCATAAGCAAAATGCTCGCCAAACCTCCTTTTACATCGCTCGCTCCAGTTCCATAGACGATGTTGCCTCTTATGAATGGTTGAACCCTTATGTCAATTGTATCCATGTGCACCTCATAGAAGAGCTCGGCATCAGGATTAACGATGAGGTTTATTATCTCGCCATCGCTCTCTATATGGACATCATAACCGAGTTTGTGGAGGAACTCCATGATATGCAACGCCAGTCTGTCTTCCTTTCCTGAAGGGGAAGGGATTCTCAGCAGATTAATCAAAATTTCCTTGGCTCTCTCAGCTTTCATTCAAATCACCTAACCATTAGTAGTGGTGAGCCTTTATAAAGTCTCCCTAACTTTTTAAACCTTGGCGCTAATTTTCAAATGGGCGATGAAGAGTTTTACCCTTGCTGACGAGACTCGCTCCCTCGGATGAGGACGCGGTCCCCCCTGGAGCCCCTTTTGAGGTGATGAACATGATTCCCATCGAGATTCCGCCGAACACTGTAATGCTCAAAGGCATTGGCTGGGACTCAAACATATACTTAGTTAGAGACGAAAATGAAGCGCTGATAATAGACACTGGGACTGGAGTGTACTGGCACAAATACATAGATATCTGGCTCAATGAGAACTATTTGAAAGGTGCTGAAAAAATTACAATTTTCAATACCCATGAGCACTTTGATCATGTTGGTGGGAACATGGCTTTTAGGAGATATTTCGAGGAGAGAGGAATCAAAGTTTACTTTGCAGCTCATAAATATACGGCTGAAGCATTGGAACGCGGAGATGACTACGTGATACTCTCATTCTACCATGGAAGAAGCTACACTCCCCATGAAGTCCACCTAAAGCTGAGTGGTGGAGAGGCTTTGCGAGTTGGCAACCTTGAGCTGATTGTAATTCACACTCCCGGACATACAAGGGGAAGCGTTTGCCTGTATGAGCCGAATGAAAAGCTGCTCTTCACTGGAGACACAATTTTCAACAAGACTGTTGGAAGGACGGATTTTCCTACAGGAAGCTTAGAGATGCTCAAAAAGTCTCTCCAGAAGCTTGAAAAGCTTGACGTCTATCTTGGTTTGCCGGGTCATGGAAGGGTAATTAAAAACTGGAAAGAAAACCTTGAGTACATAAAGCACCTTCTGGAGGACTTCGAATGAGAAAGGGCTCGGTAAAAGAGGCATTGGCAAAGATAAAGTACGACCCAAGAGAAAACGAGAGCGATTACTACATAGTGATTGAACACCGGGGAGCTTATGAAAACATCAAGAAAATCCCCGTAGAAATCATTGAACTTGGGCACGGCTACTTCTTTATTGGTGAAACGCAGATTCCTTATCACAGGATTTTGGCGGTTGTTAGGAAAGATGGGAAAATCGTGTGGAGGAAGAGGGGAGTAAGCGAAGAGCTTAAATTCTGAAGTTTCCTATACCGTGTTTTTCATCAAGTTAAGTTTTTAATCAATCAAAATCACCCTTCATCTGGTGATGGTATGATAGACGCTCACGCTCATTTTGAGTTTTATAAGCGGGATGCACCAAAAATTATAGATGAGTGTAAAGCTGAGCTTAAAGCCGTTGTTGACTCAATAACGGAGTACAGAAAAGCTCATGTATGGAAAAGCTGGGAGATGCTGAAGCCTTACTTCGGCTTTATCTTCCCAACGCTTGGCTATCATCCAAACGAAGCGAGACGGGGGAATTGGGAGAAGGTTAGGAAGGTTGAGGAGTTCATATGGGATCATAAAGATGAAATCGTTGCAGTCGGCGAAATTGGCTTGGACTACCACTACGCTGAAAATGAAAAGCAGAAAGAAAATCAGATGAACATTTTCAAGCACTTCCTCAAATTAGCACTTGAGATTAAAAAGCCTGTAGTCATTCATGCCAGAGAGTCTGAAAAAGAGGCATATGAAATTGTTCAGCACTATGGTGTAAATGCTTACTTCCATTCTTTCGCTGGAAGTAAAGAGCTGGCGAAGGAGATTGCAGAGAACGGACATTACATCGGGATAAACACTGGTATTGTCTTCATTCCAGAAGTCAAAGCTGCGGCAGAAGTTCTCGATGTTGAGGCAGTTTTGGTAGAAACAGACTCTCCTTATATGAGCCCATTTAAAGGACAGAGAAATAAGCCTTGCTACGTAAAGGTAGTAATTGAAGAGATAGCAAAGCTTAAAGAGCTGAGCTTTGAAGAAGTAGAGAGGATAACTGAGGAAAATGCTATTAAATTTTTCAATCTAAAGCTGAGGTGAGAAGATGCACATCATGGAAGAGCTCAAAACCCTTTGCAGAGAGCTTGGAGAGGAAAGCCTAATTCCAAGAATTGAGTCATTCATAGCCCTAAACAAAGAGTTCGAATCCAAAAAGGGCAAAGAATTTGTTGAAGTTTCCATATTGGGATTTGCAGAGGGAATTCTGACAACACTCAAACTCAAGTATCCTGAGAATGAGAAAGTTAGGAGCTTGCTTGAGAAAGTAAGCACTCAGAGGAAAGAACTCGATATAAAGTTCAGAAAACCAAAGCCGCCGATTTTTGATGAATGATCAGCCCTGGCTGTAGTCATCATCGCAGAGCTCAGACCGTAGAAAGGTCATCACATGCCCGCCATTAAATTGTTTTATTCCTTAATTTTTAAGTTTTTCAGTAGAACTCCTTGAACAGCTCGACCTCCTGTATGTACGAGCGTTTAAGCTTTAGGGCTGTTTTGGCTCTCTCAAGTTCCCTTCCTAGGTAAAAAGCATGCCTCGGTGAGATTTGGAAGTGCTCAAGAATTGTGTCAATTATTGCATTTGGTTCTTCTCCCACTATCGTCAAAATCTGCTCGGATCCTCTATGAGCAATCACCCAGATTTTCCCCTTTTTTGTAGAAATCCTGAAGTAAATATCTTCGAGCTTAACTTCCTTCTCTTTAGCTTTAATTATAGGGGATTTAATCTCATACTCAACTTTCTCGCTCCTCTTCTCCTTCAAAATCAGCAGATCAAAACCTAAATCTTTGGGCATGTCGAAGAGCATCATGTCCAAAGCTCTCCTCAGCTCCTTGACTGCTCCTCTACATTTGGGGCTAACTTCCGTAGTTAAAAGCAGAGAAATTTTCAGTTCTTTGGCGAAACCTGCCATAACTGCGTTTATCCCAACGCTGTCAGCATCAATTAGTTCAACAACATTGCCAACACCAGCCAATAGTACATCATCTGGATTTCTCTCGCGATAGAGCTGAAAAGCTGTGATTGAGCGGGCTAAGTTAGGGATATGCTCAAGAATAAGGTCGGGAATAATTCGTTTATAACCTAAATCAATGGCTTTTTCTTTGAGCATTTCCAAAAATTCAACTCTTTCATGTGGATCCCTTGGAAAGAATCCTTTTTTCTGGTTTGTAGGTATTAAAACCACTGGTTTCTCAATCACAATCTCCTCAAGGTTGCTCTCGTCAATGCTGAGGAAAAGGTCGGCATAATCTAAAGCTCTCTCAATTTCCTTCGTGTTTAAGGAATCAAAGCTTACTGGAACATCATATCCTCTTTCCCTCAGAGCATCTCGAACTTCTGGAATCACCTCGATAAATTCCAGATTCGTTTCTCCGCTTACCATCCCAATGTCTATGATGTCTGCTCCACTCTCGAGGTAATAAACCGCTTTATCAACTGTCTCATCAACGCTCAGCTCTGGTGCATCGACTATCTCAGCTAAGATTCTGTGTGGAAAGTCAAAGCCTACCGGCAGGTTTCCAATTAAGAAGTTGTAGGGCTTTTTGAGGGCTCTTTTGATATAAACTTTGTTTTTCGTCTTATTTTTGATATCCTCAACCTTCTTAAGCGCATCCCGTTGAAAGAGATCATCGGCGGGAACTTCCTTGCTCAGCTTGAAGCCTTCTCTCAACGCTTTCAAAACTTGAGGCAGATCAAAGGCATATTTCGGTCCTTTGAACGTTGGGATGCCAAGTTCATCTTCGATTATTTGAGCTGAGCCCCTAACAAGGCCGGGGATGAGAATTAAGTCGTGATCTTCACTTTTTATGCCGGCTTTTTTTAGGTAGTGGGCTATGAGCTTTGGTGTCAAAAAAGCGGCTACGCTGACGGGAGCTACAAATACATCGCAGTCTTTACCGTATTTTCTCACCAACGGCTCAGCAAGTTTTCCCGTCACAAGGAGGATCTTCATGTACTTAACTCCGCTTCTTAAGTTATAAAACCTCTCCCAAAATTTTATTAACTCAAGTGCTTCCTCTTTAACTAAGGTGAGTTGGATGATCGAAGTTGAGAACTTAACTAAAAAATTTGGGGACAAAATTGCCGTTGATGGAATAAGCTTTCATGTTCACGATGGTGAAATTTACGGTCTTCTGGGACCAAATGGAAGTGGCAAATCAACCACAATGAAGATCCTTGCCGGAATTTTGAAGCCCACCACCGGAAAAGTTCTGGTTGAAGGGATAAATGTCGCTAAAAATCCAATTGAAGTTAAAAAAATAGTTGGCTATGTTCCAGAGACACCAATTTTGTATGAAAGCTTAACACCAAGCGAACTTTTCAACTTTGTCGGAAGCATAAGGGGGATTCCTAAAGATAAACTTGAAGAGAGGGTGAATTACTTTGTTAAGGCTTTTGGCATTGAGGAGTATTTAGAGCAGTTCATTGGAACGCTCAGCTTTGGAACTCAGCAGAAGGTTTCTCTGATAACCGCTCTTTTACATGACCCAAAAGTTCTCATCTTGGATGAGGCTATGAATGGGTTAGATCCAAAGTCAGCCAGAATTTTAAGAGAGCTTCTGCTTGAATTCAAAAATGAAGGAAAGAGCATAGTTTTCTCCACACATATTCTGTCCTTAGCTGAGGTCATCTGCGATAGAATCGGCGTCATCTATCAGGGAAAGATAATTGCAGAGGGAACAATTGAAGAGCTTAAAGAGAAAGCCCATGAGGAAAGTCTCGAAGATGTCTTCCTCAAGCTCACAGAGAGCAAAGATGAGATTGTTCATATAGTTCAGGCCCTCAAGGAAAGCCTATAGGTGTGTTAAATGTTTGAGGTTGTTAAGATTCTTTACCGCGAGCTCCATTACCAGATTTTAAAGAGGAATCCACAGATAGCAAATGACGAGAAAAAATTCAAAAAGCACCTCAAGAATGCAGTCAGCATAAAAAGAAACGTTGCAATTCAGAGCATAGCTTTCATTTTCTTTGGAATCATGATGGCTATAGGACTTTTCTTTTCTGATGACAAAACCTATATAGTTGCGATGCTGTCTTCTTTGGCATTAATTCCATTCATATTTTCACTTTATGTTACAACAGTCCAATCGTCTTATGTGGTCTCGCTCGGTTTGTTTGAACCAATGAAATCTTTACCGATAAGAATTGGAGCACTCTATTTAAGTGAGCTCTTGGGAATTGATCAAATCCCAGCGTTGGCAATGATTTTGCCAAGCATAGCTGTTGTCAGTATGAGGTATCCTTTGAATGGAATTTTAGCTCTGCTGTGGGTTTTCGTGGGAATGCTTGCTGGTCACACAATTGGACTAATAATATACTCCACTTTTGGGCTTAGGATTAGCTACAGAAAAAGCAGAAGCGGAAGCTTAAAAAATCTTCTTAAAATTCTGGCGATATTTGCGTTTATGGGACTGTTCTATGGGGTAAGCTATATGCAAGGGTACATTCAGGAGCACAGCGAAAAGGTTGCTGCAGTCATTGGCAGGTACTCTATAGCTTATCCCTTTACAATTTCCTCGATTTTTGATCCAAAGAAGAGCGTTGTAATGCTTTTGCTTTATGTTGCGGTGTTTATTCCTCTCTACCAGCTTGCTCTCAAAAGAGTCTGGAGCGGGATTCTTGAACCAAAGCTCGAATCTGAAAAAACCAAGACATCAAAATTCAGAGCCTCTCTTGGTGGAAAAGTCCTCAATCTCACACTCAAGGATTTGAAAATAATCTTCCGAAAGACTGCAATGATAACTGGGTTTTTGATGCCAATTTATGTTTTACTGCCCCAGATACTCATGACAATACAAAGTGGAAATCTTTCAATTATGAGAGCAACTTACTTCCTCTTCATCTTGGGGGTCTTTACAATCCCTGGAGCAGATGCCGTGCTTAAGGTAGAGGGCAAAGTTTTAGACTTCCTCAAATCCTTGCCGCTCACCAAGAGAGAATACGCCCTCAGCAAAGCTCTCTCAATGTCTGTGATCCCTATGCTACTTTCGGGCTTGATTTTGATTCTCGCCGTTTATTATGATCCAAAGGCTCTCATCCTGTTCCCCTATATATTCCTACTCCCCCTGAATGCTTCATTTCTGACAATGGCATATTTCTTCCGCTATGAGGAGGTTGAGCTTGGAATCCCAGAATTCAACATTGGGCATATGATTGTACTTATGATTCTGGTCGGGATGCTCTTTGGAGTAATTACCCTTCCATTGTTTCTGCTTACGTATCCGCTTGAATATTTCATAAGCTTCGGAATTGGTTTGGTAAGTTTAGGGATTTTGTATAGGTTACTTTAGCTTTATTACCTTCTTAGAACTCTCTCAACAACAGGATCAATAATTTTGTACTTTTTTCTGCCATCTTTAAGCTCCGGCGTAATCCAGCTCATTTTTTCAAGATTCCGAAGCAATTCAGCGAGCCTGGAGTTTGGAACTCTCTTGCTGTTTCTCTCCAGATAATCTTTTATAAGCTCCCATCTGTCGTACCCTCTTGCTATTGCCTTTAGTATCAGAACGTAGCGGAGGCTTCTTTTTTCCAGCTCCTTTAATTCCCCTTTTAAAAAGTCCTCAGCTCGTTTCATAACACCTTCTAAGGCTTTTTCGAGGCTTTTAATTTTAATGTATTCGTTACCAAAATCAACAAGCCAACCTGGAATCCCATCGAGTATCTCAACGGCTTTTTCAATATCATCTTCGCTTATTTGGATGCTTACTTCTTCAAATCCCTGTCTAAGAAATTCCTTTGAGAGTTCTCTTGAGAATGGGACGATGGTAAGTTCCTCGCAGACTCTCCCATAAAGAGGACTTTCATAATTATCAATTCCAATAAAGTCATGAAGAAGTCCTACCTCAGAACCAGTTAAGATAAAATGAACGTTCCTAAGATTATCATAGCTGTATGCAAGCAGTGCCAGGAACTCTTTTCCTCCTTTGGAGCCATAAAACCTCAGATACTGGGCTTCATCAATTCCTATTACAACACCAACGTCATTAAGAGCTTCGAGAACTTCCGAAAGAAGGACTTCTCTTTTGAACCTTACGTCAACTCCAAAAAGTTTGACACCTCTAATATATTTCAATGCATCTATGATTTTTTCCTTGAATTCACCTTTTAGAGAGTTTAGAGATTTTTCGAATGTTCGAATTAGCACGTCATTTGTTATCCAGCCTCCAGAGTCAAAGTACAGCTTTCTTGCGTCAATATAAATACCATTTCCGAGTTCATTAAGAGCGACCCTTAAAATTGAACTTTTGCCTATCCTTCTAATTCCTAAAAGCAGAACCAATGGTTTATCAGCGAGCTTCTTAAGCGACTCAATTTCTTCTTCTCTGTCAAAAAGCTCTTTCCTATCCATCTTTGGTCGTGGATCAAATAACATAAGTAATGCCCCCGTTACTAAGTAACGCCCCCATTACTTATAATCCTTTTGAATGAAACTTGAATTGAAAAGAATCAGCATGTAATATGAAAAACCCCTAATACTTTCTTCCCCTTTCTCAACTCATTGAAGAGCTTTATTGCTTCTGGAGTCGGTTTTTCTACAATTTCCTTGCCTTTGACAAGTTCCTTAGCTTCAGGTAATAGCCTTAAAGCACCATAAATTCCGGTTCCTACAATCAAAATATCAAAATCCTCTCTAAGGTAATCCTTCAGCTCATCCGGATCAAACTTGTGACTTGTTCCATGCTTTTTCTTTGACAGCTCTTTTTTTCTCCGTTCAATTTTTCCAGAAGGATAAATAACAATGTCATATGGGTATTCCTTACCTTGGACAACAATCTCTCCAAACCTCACAGAATCAATCATAAGCTCACCTCCCTTAGGCTTCTCAATGCATCATCAAGTATCTTACCATGATCAAAAGCCAGCTTTAAGCTCTTAATCTCATCAAAGCTGAAGACTTTTGCCTCTCTGGCATCATCTCCTCCCCTAAGATTTCCATGCCCTTTGGCTAAGAATGCTATTGTAACTGTATGTCCCCTTGGGTCTCTGTTAGGATCGCTGTAAACTCCAATGAGCTTTATCAGCTCAACATTCAGCCCTGTCTCCTCCTTTGCCTCTCTAATTGCTGCATCTTCTACTCTCTCTCCGTACTCAACGAAGCCACCTGGCAAAGCCCAGTGGTTTTTGAAAGGCTCGTGTTTGCGTTTTATTAAAACAATGCCATCCTTATAGAAGATCACTAAATCAACCGTTAAGCCAATGCATTTATGAACTTCGGCTTTTAATTCGGGGTATTTTTTTAAGATGAGCTTTGTTATATCCCTTTTGACTGGAGCCATATCATAACCTTTAGGAGCTTTAATTAGCAAAACATACCTGTCCATACCTCCCACCCCGAGTTTTTGCCTCAGAGAAGTCCCGTATCATCACTTCTCAGCGTGCTGACGTCTCTTCATCGGTCACTATTTTTTCGACTTTCACATTTTTAGCATTTTCTCTGGCTTCGTCAAAATCAAAGAAAGGAGTGCGATATTTAAGGAAAAATGCGGTGAATGAGACCGTCATTTTTAATGCTTTCATGAATGGGTATTGCTTGTAGAAGTATGAGAAATATGCCAAAAAAGAATCACCAGCACCTGTTGTTTCAGCAACTGACATTTTTATGGGCTCAAAGTGATACCTTTCCCCTCTATAAACTGCTTCTCCTCTATCAGCTCCATTAGAAATGAGCATGACTTCTGGTTTGTTATCTATCTCATCGAGCATCTCAAACTCATTAACATCTGCATGGACAATTTTGGCGTTGCTTAAAAATGAAGCGTTGGTTTTCTTTAGTCCAACTTTCCCGTTTTCAAAGCTCCTGACGAATCCCTGGACATCAATGGAGATAAAGCCTCTCATTTTCTTTACGATCTCTCCTGAAATCTCATTGGCAACAGGATTTAGAAGTATAATGTCCCAGTTATCAGTAGGAATCTCAGATACTCTAAAAGAGTCAGCTTTGGACAGCAGCCTTAAGATTCGTGTGTTTTCATCGAGATATCTAAGCTCGTAGGTTGTAGTGTATTTTGAGGGAAGAAGCGTAATCCAAATTCCCCTTTCTTTAAGTTCTCTCAACCATTCTTTTGGGAAATCTTTTCCGACTTTGGTTATAATTTCCACATCACAGAAAGGAGAGAGCACCAAGGCAGAATAGTACACTCCCCCACCAATTCTCTCAATTCGAACATTCCCTCTGAGTATTATATCATGGGTTAAATGTCCTACTATCAAGCACTTCATACTTAAATCCCACTTCAGCTCTTATGCACTATAATTTAAAAGCTTGTTCATCAAAAAATTTATTACTTGAAAATCCAACTTTTGTTGGTGTTTCGTTTGATTGAGGGCATATATGTTCCCCATGTGACACCATTTGATGACAATGAGAACATCAATGAAGAAGCCCTGAGAGAGCTTATTCACTACTTTGAAAATGCCAGGGTGAGCGGTTTTGTAACCTTGGGGAGCAATGGCGAGTTCCCGTATCTGAACTTTGAAGAGAAGATGAGAGTTTTAAAAATAGTTTGCGAAGAAACAAACCTGCCAGTTATTGCCGGTGTAACTGAAAATTCAACACGAGAGACTGTAAAACTGGCAAAAGAAGCTTGGAATCTTGGTGTTGATGCCCTTTTGATAGCTCCCCCCTATTATTTCAAACCCAATGAAAAGGAGCTCTTTGCTCACTATTCTGCAATAGCCCAGAGCGTTGAAGCTCCGATCCTGATCTACAATGTTCCCAAGTTCACTGGCATAAACATTCCAATCCAAGTAATTGAGCACTTAGTTGAAGAATATTCGAACATAATAGGGATTAAGGATTCAAGTGGCTCAATTGGGAGGATAGGTGAGCTTATCAGAAGACTCGGCGAAGATATGAGCATCTTAGCTGGAACTGCGGATTTGATTTATCCAGCATTGGCATTAGGAGCCCATGGAGCAGTTATAGCTGTTGCAAATGTTGCTCCCCGCTTATGCGTTGAGCTTTACACCGCTTTTCTTGAAAAGAAATATGAGAGAGCTAAACGTCTTCAACTGATGATAAACTATCTCAACGAGATCTTGGTGAAAAGATACAACCAGATAAGTGCAATAAAGGAAGCTATGAACATGCTTGGCTTAAATGTTGGTTACCCAAGGATGCCCTCCCTGCTACTTGATGAGCAGGCTGTTCAAGAGATTGAATTTGCACTTGCAGAGGTTGGATTGCTGTGAAGGCTCAGCTACGTCGATCCCGGGCATCAATACCCCAAAGGCCAATCTACATCATCGCCTGGGTATATATTAAAAAAGAAGTTAAAAAGTTTTAAATCACAAAACATTCAAGTACTTATGAACCTGAAAGCTCAGCCCAACGTTTTCTCTCCCCAAGATTTTAGCAGCAGCTTTATAAAACTCCATCAGTTGCTTTTGTGTTAAATCAATTGGCTCCTTTGGCTGAATTACCAGTGGGGCTGAGCCTTCAAGAAGAGAAGCATACCATTCGATGTTTTCAAGCTTGGTGTCTTTTGTAACCACAAGCTTGGCATAGACCTTTGCACCAGCCTTCCTCAAGATTTTAATGCTCTCAACTTCCATCATCACTAAATCTCTCCACGCACCTGTTGCTCTTGCGCTTTCATCCTTTATGTCAACGCTTGCGTAATCGACAAGATGGGCAATTTCGGCAATCCTCTCTGGAAAACCTCCGTGAGTTTCGAGGAAGTTCTTAAAGCCGAGTTCACTCGATTTTTCCATTAGCGCTTTCAAAGGTTTAATTTGTAGAGTTGGTTCTCCCCCAGTGTAGCTGATTGAATGAACATCTCCCGTGTCAAGGCTCAAAATAACATCAACAACTTCATCCAAGGTGGCTGGATTGGGTTTGTATTTAAATTCTCCAGAAAAAGGCTCAATCTCATAGCGCCACTGTAGGACTTTTGAGGCGTCTATAAACTGCCTTGAGTCGCACCACACACATCTAAGGTCGCAACCAGCAAATCTGACAAAAATCTGTCTTCTACCGAAAGCTGAGCCTTCCACACTCCCTCCTTCACCCTGCCAGCTGTTAAAGATCTCAGCTAAAATAAGCCTATAGCTCAATTCCCTTCACCTTATCGCTCACATAGCCCTCAAGGATTTCAATTCTAACCTCTCTCTGCTCTCCAGTTAAATCTGCCATCAGCCTCACCGCATTTGCATAGTCCCACAGCCTCCTCTTTGCGTCTTCGTCGATTACCTCACACATCACTATGATCTCTTTTGCATTTTCCCTGCTTGCAATCTCAACTACCCTCATTGCATCACTAACTGTGAAGAGCCCCTTCTTTTTGAACAGCATGAAACCCACCTCAAACGTATTTCATTAAAAGCCCCACGGCTTCTTCCAAAACTTCTCTATCTTCAGCGTCCACTACTCGATCGAGATAATGGAGCGCCTTAATATTTAAAATTAGGTATGCCTCATCTCTATTTAAGCCTAAGTCATATGCCTCATAGAACACAATTTCCCGCTCTAATGCTTCATTGAGCATCCTAATGAAATAATCAATCTCTTCAACGCTTAAATCACTCCAACGGCTTTCAATTTCATCAAAATACCTCTCCAAAATTCTCAAGGTTTCATAATCAACTTTAAGCGTGCCCTCAATGTACGGAAACTCTCCAATGCGGAATATCTTTATCCCTTCATCATCCTGAATTCCCACATAGTCCCACAGAAGGAACCCCTCAATAACATTCCCTCCTCCATAGCGGCTTGTTAAGTATGTGAAGCGTTCCATGATATTTTCCATGTCCATTAAAAACTCTTCTTCATCCTCAAATCTCACGATTTTGCTTATTGTTCCAGTCATTGCTTACACCTGTTGTACTTTCATACTTCATGTAGGGCTAAGTGTTATAAGTCTTTGGCTCCTACATTATTATGCCCGAGGAGTATTGGGTTGCGATGACCTCGGGACCCCCAGGGGGGCGACATCTTTAATGCCCCCCGAATTTCCCACACTCCAGAAAAACTAAAGGGTTCAGAAAAGGGAAAAAGATGAGTTCATTCCTCTTTTATCATCACTAAGAACATCTTGAACTTGTCTACCGCCTTTAAAGCGTGAGGTTCGTTGGCTGGCATCACTATCATGTCTCCTTCTTCAAGGTAATAGGATTTCCCTGAAATCACAACTTCAGCTTTGCCTTCTAAGATATAAACAAGCGCGTCAAAAGGAGCAGTATGCTCGCTCAATCCTTGATCCTTATCAAACGCAAAAACTGTTACTGTGCCGGTTTTCTTATCTATTATGGTTCTGCTTACTACTGCACCTTCCTGATACTCCACCATGTCCTTCAGCTTTTTAACTTTCGGGTGTGCATTCATTTGAGGTCACCTTTATAAACCTCTCAGGGAACATATAAATACCCTGCGCCACACAGTATTTTTATATCCTCCTTTCAACTGTCTCAAGGTGTTACTATGGTCACACTGATCATAGCAGAAAAACCGAATGTCGCAAAAAAGATTGCATATGCCCTTGCTGAAAGAAAACCAATAAGAAAAACACTTTATGGGGTTCCATATTATGAATTAAGCCGTGATGGAAAGAAGATCATCGTAGCTCCAGCAGTTGGTCATCTCTATACATTGGCTCCAAAAACCAAAACCTATGGCTATCCGATTTTTGACATCGAATGGGTTCCGGTCTATGTTGCTGAAAAAGGAAAAAGCTATGCTAAAGATTATATCAAAGCTTTGAGAGAGCTTGCAAAAAGAGCTGATGAGTTTATTGTGGCTTGTGATTATGATACTGAAGGTGAAGTAATCGGTTATACAGCACTAAAATATGCCTGCGGTGTTGATCCAAAGAAAGCAAAGCGTATGAAGTTCTCTGCATTAACAAAGCGGGACATCCTCAAGGCGTGGTACAACCTTGAACCGACAATAAACTTTGGAATGGCAGATGCCGGAATAGCCAGGCACATCCTCGACTGGTACTGGGGTGTCAACCTTTCAAGGGCTCTGACGCATGCCATAAAGCGTGCAAGCGGTAAATGGATGATTTTGAGTACAGGTAGAGTTCAAGGACCTACGCTCAAATTCTTAGTTGAGCGGGAAAAGGAAATTGCAAACTTCAAGCCAACCCCATACTGGGTCATAAAGATGACTTTGGAGAAAAACGGGAAGCAGTATACAGCCACCTACGAAAAAGAGCGCATCTTAGATGAGGAAGAAGCAAAGCGCATTGTTCAAGAGGCTAAGAAAGGGCCAGCTTTTGTCGAGAAAGTTGAAGTCAAGCAGCAGAAGAGAAATCCCCCACATCCATTTGACTTGGGAACACTCCAGAGAGAAGCTTACTCTGCTTTTGGTTATTCTCCAAAGAAGACCTTAGACATTGCACAGCGTCTTTATGAAATGGGAATCTGCTCATACCCCAGAACATCTTCTCAGAAGCTCCCAAAAAATCTAAACTACAAATACATAATTCAAAGCCTCGCAAAGATCCCTGAATATAAACCTTTCGCCCATGAGCTTTTGGGTAAACCTCAGTTGAAACCAGTTGAAGGGCAAAAAGATGACCCAGCTCATCCAGCAATTTACCCTACTGGTGAACTGCCCAAACCCGGAGAGCTAACTCAGGAGGAAAAGAACATCTACGATTTGATAGTTAGAAGATTTTTGGCAGCATTTGCAGATCCAGCAGTTAGGGAGATTATGAAGGTCATAATAAACTCAAACAATCACCACTTCATTTTGAGTGGAGCAAGGACAGTAAAGGAGGGCTGGCTTAAAATTTACGGTAAATATGTCAGCTTTGATGAAGTTATTCTGCCCAAGTTTAGAGAGGGAGAACCTGTCAAGGTTATTCAAATCAAACGTGAGAAAAAGAAGACAAAACCTCCCGCGAGATATTCGCCGGCAAGTGTTATCAAGAAAATGGAGGATCTGGGAATAGGAACAAAGGCAACAAGAGCACAGATTTTGGAGACGCTTTATCAAAGGGGATATATCGAGGGAAAAAAGAAAATTAGGGTAACCCCTCTTGGCATGAAGGTAGTTGAAGCTTTGGAAAAGAACGTACCAGAAATTGTAAGTGTTGAGCTTACAAGGGAATTTGAAGAGAAGATGGACGAAATTATGAAGAGAAAGCTTAGCAAGGATAGGGTCATTGAAGAAGCAAGGGGTCAGCTGATAAAGATTCTCAGGGAGTTTAAAGCCAAAGAACTTGACATAGGCAAGGAACTCATGGAAAAGTTGTTGGAACGTGAAAAAAACAAAAAATCAAAGAAAAAAACTGCTAAAGAGCTGACAGCTGAGGAAGAAGAAGCCATAAAAAACGCTGTTGAAAATCATGAAAAGAAAAGTAATAACCTAATAATTGTGGGAAAATGTCCCAAATGCGGTGGGGATTTAGTTGTGAGATACAACAGAAAAACTGGGAAGCGGTTTGTAGGTTGCTCTAACTGGCCCAGTTGCGATGTCACATATCCTCTTCTTCAGAGAGGGAAAATAATCCCCACAGGAAAAGTTTGTCCCGAGTGCAATGCTCCAGTAGTAAAAATCAAAGAAGGGAAGAAGGAATACGAAGTATGTCTGGATATGAAATGCAAAAAGAAAATGGACAAAAATAAATATTAGCCAGCAAAAAGTATTACAACTCCCCCAACAAAACAAGCAAACCATAACACAAACGCCTTTATCATCTGACCCTTTTCCTCTTCATAAAATCCTGCAATTGACGTCTTATAAATAAACCATCCAGGATAAAGCACCAAAAATATCACGAAAAGATATGCTGCTGTCTTTGGTGATGTCGGTCCCATTATTCTTGCCAAAATGCTACCGACTATGGGCAAAACAGCAAGTTTGTAGGCAGTTGCCAACTTAGGTTCACCCCAAATATTAAATTTTACACAATTGTATAAAAAACTTTTCAAGAAGGATGCAGATTGTTTGTAATAAGTCAAAAAATAGCAAACTTAAAAGTTGCCAAAATTAAAGCGCCTCTTTCAGAAGTTTAAGCATCTTTGGTTTGAGTAGAATCCTTGGATGCTTTATCAGTGCTTTGAAAACTTCCTTGTAGTCTCCAGCAGCTATCTTTTCAGCATCTGCACCGCTTAATGCCTGAACTGCAGCATCAAGCTCATCATCACTGAGCTTCTCACTTATCTGCCTGACCTTTAGAATCCTAAGCAATTTTTGACCTTCTCCAGCCCACCATTCTTCTGTGTAACCTTTGAGAAGTTCAAGGTTCTCTTCGCTCAAAGCTTTGTCGATCCACTTGCTCGCTATTGTTGCCGCTTCCATGGCTTCCGCCATTCCTCCTCCGTGCATTGGATTTACTTGTCTTGCCGCATCTCCGACAACTACAACGTTGTCTTTAACGAGTTCTTTCAAAAAGCCGCCAACAGGAACTCCACCGACGTTAACCTCCAGAATCTTTGTTCCCTTTATGTTGTTCTCTTTGAGCCACTTTTCGAGGTAGTATTTTGCTGTTTTGGGATTATCTCCGTTTATTCCAATTCCAACATTTGCCCTATCTTCATCTTTTGGAAAGATCCATACGTAGCCTCTTGGGGCGATGTTATTTCCAAAGTAGAGGTGAATCAAATCTGGATCGAACTCAAAATTCTCGATTATCATTTCATATTCATAGGCTGAATCAATCTCGTGAGGTGGTAAAAAGCTGTTTATTCCAGCCCATCTTGCCACTCTGCTTTCTACCCCATCAGCCGCGACAATAACGTCAGCATAAATCTCCAAAGGTTCGCCTTCGTGCTTAGCCTTAACTCCAGCTATCTTGCCTTCTTTTCTTATTAAGCCAACAGCCTCTGTCTTTGCCATAACGTCTGCTCCAGCCTTGGCTGCATAATATGCCAGCATCTTGTCAAAGATTTTCCTTTCCAAGATTACACCTGCAACCCTATCATACCTGATTTCAAGTCTATAGCCGCTCGGGGAATATATTGCAGCACCATAAATTTCCCTATTTATAAAACGCCTATCCAACGGAATGTCATACTTTTTAAATGCCTCTATTCCTAAGCCTTCTCCACATCTTTTTGGTGTTCCAATTTCGGCTTTTTTGTCAATCATGAGAACACTGTATCCCTTTTTAGCCAAATTCCTTGAGAGAATTGGCCCCGCAATGCCGGCTCCAACCACTACAACATCATAATGCAGCTCCATTTCACTCACCCTCCTTGGCACTCAATGCTCCAACTGGACATGCCAAAACGCAGAACTTACACCCAATGCATTTTTCTTGAAAGAACTTCCATTCGTCGTTTTCAATTATTATTGCTTCTTTTGGGCACACTGCTACACAAGAGCCACAAAGATAGCACTTTTCTTTATCAATTAGAATCTCAACCTGTGGAAGCGCCATAGATGGACCCCCTTGCTATTTTGCCACTTTTCTCAATTTTTCCTCGTCTATCTTTATTGTTCTGTCTTTTATTGTTAACGGTACAAACTTGTTTAGCTCTTCAGCCTTCTTGATGACCTCCCTCTCCTTGATGTTTAAGCGATCGCTGAGATCTTCAATTGTAGCTTCACCATAAAGCATCAAATAGTGAAGTATTGCCAGCTGTGTCATGTCTCCGATCTCTTCCAAATAGCGTTCCTTTATCGTCTTCACAAGCATATCCCTATAGCTTTCAAGAGACTTTAAAGCCTCCAGCAGGATGTGCAGCTGTTTATTGGCATCAATAAGGTTGAGAACCATAGACTGAAGGGTATTGGGAGACTCTTCAAGGTTTTCCAGATCTATTTCAAATCTCTTCAACTTGGGCTTTTCGTCCAGCTTTATGCCCCTGTACCAAAATAAATTAGGAGTCACAGTGACAACATAAGTGCTTGACAAAGTTATTTTATAATACTTCCTAACAGGCCCTATGAATTTACCTTCCTTCTCGTATGATTTGAGGAGTCCCTCCCTTTCCATGATTTTGAGGTGTTTTGAGACTGCCGTTGAGGAAACGCTAACCTTATTGCTTAATAAGCTGAAGTAGCATTCAGTACAAGTTAAATGACTGAGCAAATCTCTCCTCACCTTATTTCCCAGAATGTAAAATATATCCGGTTCAGACATGTCCCCCACCTACTCAAATTTGTAGCGTAAAGCTTATATAGTGTGCATCCAACCTTTGGTTGACAACTTTAAATTTGCAAACTTTATTAAAATGTTGCACTCTAAAGGTTATAAACCTTTAGCTCAAGAATTTGGAGGTGTTTGGAATGGGATTGATAAGCGATGGAGATAAGAAGGTCATAAGAGAGGAGTTTTTCTCAAAGCTAACTAACCCAGTCAAGCTCATCGTGTTCATTGGCAAAGATCACTGCCAGTACTGCGAGCAGTTAAAGCAGCTTGTTCAGGAAATCAGCGAGCTGAGTGATCTTGTTAGCTTTGAAGTTCATGACTTCGACACTGAAAAGGAACTGGCACAGAGATACAGGGTTGACAGAGCTCCAGTTACAGTAATCACCCAAGACGGAAAGGATTTTGGCGTCAGATACTTTGGTCTCCCAGCAGGGCACGAGTTCGGTGCATTCCTTGAGGACATAGTTGATGTCTCCAACGGAACAACTGACTTGATGAAAGAAACCAAGGAAACACTCAAAGAAATCGATAGGGACGTCAGAATCTTGGTCTTTGTCACCCCAACCTGTCCGTACTGCCCCATGGCAGTTAGAATGGCTCACAAGTTTGCCCTCGAAAATGCACTTGCTGGAAAGAACAAAATACTTGGAGACATGGTTGAGGCTATTGAGTACCCAGAATGGGCTGACCAGTACAGGGTGATGGCGGTTCCAAAGATTGTCATACAGGTTGACGGTGTCGACAAAGTTGAGTTTGAGGGCGCATATCCAGAAAAGATGTTCCTTGAGAAACTTCTTGAGGCACTCGAGTGATTTTTTTAAAGCCTTTTTCTATTTTAATTTTGATGACAATGAGGATTTTCATCATCAAAGCAAATCATGCTCATACAAAAGCGGATTTCAGTCTGAAAGATCTACCCGGGACAAGTGGTAGGATTGATTTACTCTGCCGAAGCATTAACTCCGCTTTTTTGCTCTCCCATGGCTTTCGCAAAAATGTTAGGGTTTGGCTAAATCTAAATGGTCCTCCGAATCCGCCTAAAACCATTCGATTCGAAGGTAGCGAGATTAGACCCAAGACAATAAATCCAGATGAGAGGAGCATTGCAAAACTGATAATTAAAGCACTAAAAGCTGGCGAAAGGATCAAAGATCCCAGCAAAGAGCATCAAGTCTTGCCCGGAATTCACATCAGCAATTTAACCTTTGAGGACATAATCAGAAAAACCCTCAAGACTGCAAAGCTCTACTACCTTCACGAAGAAGGTAAACCGATAGCTGAGGTTAACTTTAAAGGAAACATTGCGTTTATTCTTGGAGATCATGTTGGATTATCTGATGAAGATGAGGCTTTCCTTGAAAACATTGCAGAAAAGATTAGCATCGGAAGAAAGAGTTACCTAACCTCACATGTTATTGCCTATGTCAACATCTTTCTGGATAATTTGGGTATTTAGGCTTCTTCTTTTTCGAATTCAAGCTTTAATGCTGTGTGCTCCTGCTTAATTTTTTGGACAAGTTGGGATATTTCATCACTTAAGCTTCTTAGCTTTTCTGATAGCTTGCTGAGCTCTTCAACTACAAGTTCGAGGGCTTTCTCGCTCTCTTCTACCTCACGCATTGCTTCTGCAAGCTTTTCTTCTTCCTCCTTCTTGTAAATCTCGATTTTCAGGCTGTCAAAATTCCATTCAATTTTTCCATCTTTAATATCAAACTCAGCCTCAATTCTTACAACGTCCTCTTTTTTAACTCCAATTTCTTGGAATTTGTTGAAGAGATACTGGTTAAGCTCGGCGGCAGCCCTAACAACTTCTTCGGGATTAACTTTTCCCCTTGTAATAGCGAATAAAACTTTTCTCACCTTGTTTGCATAACCAGCCGCTCTAACAAAACCAGTTAAGAGGCGGGGCATGTTAACCACCATATTCTTTTTATTGTTTAAAATTATAAATCAGTATCGGTGAACTGCATGAATATCCTGATTTTTGGACCTCCTGGAAGCGGAAAATCCACACATTCTCGAAAAATAATTGAAAAATACAATCTGGTATATATCTCCTCCGGCGATATAATTAGGGGAGAAATAAACAAAGGTACTACACTTGGAAGAGAGATGGAGAAATATCTTTCACAGGGAGATTTAATCCCCGACATTGTGGTTAATACTCTTGTCCTCTCAAGACTTAGGAGAACACGAAACAACTTTATAATCGATGGATATCCCAGAACTGCAGAGCAGGTTTTGGCATTGGAGAACTATTTATATGATCACGGAATTAGGCTGGATGTTGCAATTGATATATTCATATCAAAGGAGGAAAGCATTGAGAGAATAAGTGGAAGGAGAATATGCAGTAAGTGCGGGGCAGTATACCATGTCCACTATAAACCACCAAAGATCCCAAACACGTGTGACATATGTGGCGGGAAGATCATCCAGAGACCTGATGATAAACCGGAAATCGTTTCAAAGAGGTATGACGTTTATATAAAAAACATGAGACCAATAATCAAGTTCTATAGAAAACAGGGGGTATATGTCCAAATTAACGGTCATGGTGGAATTGAGGAAGTGTGGGAGAGAATCAGACCGCTTTTAGATTACATCTACAACAAAGAGAAAAAGAGAAAGGAGCATGAATGACAGAAAAATCTTTTATTTCAAACAACAAACTTGACTTGGGTGAGTCTTGATGAAAGTGAAGTTTTATGCAACATTGAGAGACCTGACCGGAAAAAAAGAGATTGAAATCAAGGGTGTAAAAACCGTAAAGGAACTTTTGGACACGCTTGACAAGATGTTTCCAGGGATCAAAAAAGAGCTAATTGATGAAGATGGAGACGTTAACGGCATGATACTCGTCAATGGACACAATATTGTCCATCTGAAGCTTTGGGATACAGAGCTGAAAGAGGAGGATGTGGTACATATATTCCCCCCCGCTGGTGGTGGTTAATGGCTGTTGCAGAAATTTGCCTCTTTCCTCTCGGAACAGATACTCCAAGTGTTGGAAATTATCTTGAACCAGTGATTGAGGAGATAAGAAGGAGTGGGCTAAAGTACATGGTCTGCCCAATGGGAACCGTAGTAGAAGGCAATATTGATTCAATTCTTAGACTAATTAAAAGATGCCATGAAGTAATTTTCAAAGCTGGAGCAAAAAGGGTGGTAATAAGTGTGAAAATTGATGACAGGATAGATAAACCTATCACAATAGAAAGCAAGCTTGGGATTTAAGATGGCACAGTATTTTGATAAAATTGCTTACCGCTATGATGCATGGTATCAAACAAAGGTTGGGCAGTACGTTGATAGAACGGAAAAAAGGCTCATTTTTTCTATGATTAAAACGAAAAGAGGACGGGCACTTGACTTGGGCTGTGGTACTGGAAATTACACCCTCGAGCTCTATAGAAGGGGCTTTGATGTGATAGGGGTTGACCTGAGTCAAGAAATGCTCAAAATTGCCAAAGCTAAAATCCCAGATGTTCTTTTTATCCGGGCCAATGCATACAACCTGCCATTCAAAAAAGAAGCCTTTGATTTGGTATTAAGCGTTACAATGTTTGAGTTTATTCACGAACCTGAAAAAGTTCTGAATGAAATATACAGGATATTAAAGCTAGGAGGGGAAGTGGTTATTGGAACCATGAATGGAAAAAGCTTGTGGTTCCTCTTCAAGCGAGTTAAAAGCCTGTTTGTTGAAACAGCATACAGATATGCAAGGTTCTACACTTCAAAAGAACTGGAATCACTCTTAGCAAATGCAGGATTCAGCGATGTGGAAAGCAAGAGTGTTATATTTTTCCCATCATTCTTCCCGTTTGTTGGGATTGCAGAGAAAGTTGACCGCAAAGTTAACAAAAAGTTGAAGAATCTTGGGGCGTTCATAGCTGTTAGGGGAGTTAAGAAGTGACAGAAAAGAAGGAGATACTCTTGATAACAAGAGAAAAAGCATTCGAAAGAGCAAGACACCTCAAACGAGAAAACGAGCTTATCTACGGCGTTAAATTCATCATAGATCATAAATATCTTCCGCTTGATATCCTGATACCTACTCAAAGAGAGCTAAGTGAAGCAAAGCTGCTAATTGTTTTACAGGAGATCAAGCATGGTTACGACGCTCCTATTATAGTGTTGGAACATCAGAAGAAATATTACATCCTTGATGGTCACCACAGAGCTTATGCACTTAAAAAGCTGGGGTTTTCTCAAGTGGAATGCCTAATTCTAAAACCAAAAAAAGAAATTAAAACAAAAATTGAAGAAACAGTTCAAAGATCAAAACTAAAAAGTTTAGACGACATAAAAATAGTGAGAAACAAACACTAACCCTGGCTATAGATCACATACTCTTTGTCCGCTATAAACACTGGCTCAATTCTCTTGCCTCTTATAATAACTTTATCGGCACCGTACTTCTGCTTGAGCTGTTCTATATACTGGGCAAAGACTTGAGGCATCTCCACATCTGCAGTTATTGTGTTTACACCAGCTTTAACTGAAATGCCTTCTTTAACTGGTACATACTTTATGATGTCCATATATGGCTCAAATGCTGCATTCTCGTCCTCATTGTTTGTTCCTTGTGTTCTGACCAGATAGATAATTGTAGCCCTCAAATATAGGCTAACTGTGTAGTCCTTGTCAAACTCTGCCTTTAATGTGAGTTTACCGCTTTTTCCCTCTGGGACAACATAAATTGGGTTGGAAAGTTTGCCATTGAATTCTGGGGCACTTACTAATGCTCCCACAGGGCCTTTTTGGATGAGTACAATCTCATACTTAGTTGCATTTGGAACATTGAGCATTACTTCAACTGGTTTCTCATTCAGATGATCAATGTTAACATTGGTTGCTATTGTTTCATCTGCTATCAGCTTTCCGTTTTTGTATGCCCTGAGCTTTATTGTCGCATCCTTCACGTCTCTACCAAAGGCTGATATGTAGAGTCTGGCTTTATACTCTCCGGGCTCAAGCTTTTTGATAGGGCTCCACGTTCCATTTTTATAAACCTCTATCTTGTAAACTACAAATGGGTGGAACTCATAGACGTTAATGTCGCCCGTTGATTTAACAAGCCGGAAGTTTGGAACCCCATTTCCTCCTAAAAATGCCATCCTGATAAAGTTGCTGAAGGCTATTTTGTGATATGTAAGAAGAGCATAATTGGGAAATATCCACACGATACCGGGATATGTTCCCTGTTCCCTGACTACTTCTCCAGTCTGAACAAATATAGCCTGTATGGGTTCAAGCTGCTGGTTCTGGATTTGAATTATAACCTTTTTCTTGCCGTTCTGCTCAATTACCCTTATAACCTGGTTTTGGTTGAGCACATAGAGATTGTTCCCATATTTCTGGAAAGGCAGGATCATGCCAAGATTATCCCTCTCCTTTCTGCTTATTGCTCCCCCGAGATAGCTTATTGCGTTAAACTTGAAGATGTCTTGCGTCCACACTATGAAGTAGTTGAGCTCCCAGCTTTCAAAGTCGACCTCACTTTTTGTTCCATCATTTGCAAGGAATCTTGCTAAGATGTAATCCCTATCCCTTGCATGCCCTCCATCAGCAGGAGCTCTCCTATTACCGAGAAGGCTCGACTCTATCCAGTACCCATAATCCCACCATGAAGTGGCAGTTGAAAGCTTGGGTGTATTCTGGTTCAGCCACTTTAATGTTTCTTCCCAAGATGGGGTTACTGAGCCCGCTCTTGCCATGGCTTTTGCTTGAGAATTCATGCTTGTTGCACCAACTACTGGAATTGGAATAAAGAGAATTATTAGAAGCACAGCGTACAAAGCCTTCGTGGATGCTTTCTCCTTCATGTTCTCAACAAAGCTAAACAGCTCTCCGATAAGTATCCCGAATACCAAAATGACGGCACCTGAAGCTAAGAACAGGAACCTCACTGCAGTCCACATTAAGTAGAGGGACATTGTATAGTAAATCAGTACAAACAGCTGCTTTTCATCGATTTTTCCTTCTCTGGACAAGCTAAGCACAAAGCGAAGTGCCACCGCTAAAATTCCAAGCAGAGAGATTAAAAATATCATTCCATCTGAGGATTTCACTGCATAGTATCTTGAGACATCATTCCAAGTTGTCTTTGCAAGCTCTTGAACGGTTTCATAAACCTGAGTTGACTGGTATGCCCCACTCATGAGCTTAAACAGCTTTGGACCTACATATGCGTATGCTCCAGCGAATCCCAGAAGGACTATTATCGCAACTACAGCAAATCTGTGTTTTCTGTCAGAATAGTTCAGCTTAAATCTCTCACCATAGAGCATCACCAGGGTTAACAGTACAAGTGCTATGAATACCTCGAAGGCAAACCTGATAAAGCTCCTGACGCGTATTATGCCGGGTAGAGTTAGCAAATACCCCAAAATGAGCACTGCAAAATATGCTGGATAAAAGTCTTTGATGAACTCTTTGAATTTTTCGATTTTTCCAAAGATAAACAGAAGGATAGCATAAACGCTACCAAAACCAAGAAGAACCATTAATCCAAATGGAGAACCGTTCCACACACTCAGAGAGGTGACGGAAAATATCACAAATAATGCCCCCCACAGATATCTCTTTCTGCTTTTCGAGTCCAGATACATAAACAGTGCAATGACGGCATAAAGGAACAACATCAAAAACGGTCCATCACCTCTGTTGTTTCCTGAAAATGTCCTCACAAAGTGTGCTGTGGAAAACATCATGACTAAAGCGGCCCAGAGCCCAGCCCAGTCTGAATGGAACTTCTTTCCAAGTAAGTAGATTGCAATAATGCTGAAGAATCCGACCAAAGGTGGCCAGAGCTTAAAGACCGCTATTTCGCTGTATCCAAATATGGAAAGGAATTTGTACAGCAATGCCGGTAGCATGTAAAGTCCAAGGGGTTCGGCTATCTTAGATCCAAAAGGTGCATCCGCCATCATGTAGTATTTTGGTATCCACTCCTTTATTGTGAGCTTATAAATTTCAAAATGATAGAATGTGTCGGGATCTATGAAGTACTTGTAGCTTGCTGTCTGATATCTGATTTTGAAGCCAATTAACGCAACAATCACGACTAAGATTGGAAAAGCGTACCTTCTGAGTTTGTTAAAATCGAATGATTGTTCGGAATGAGTTTTTTGCTCTCCGGATTTTTCTTTAACTTTCGTCTTCACCATTCAAACCACCTCATTCAACGGTAACGGATTTTGCCAGATTCCTTGGCTTGTCCGGATCATTACCCCTCAGGACCGATAGGTGATATGCTAATAGTTGCAGAGGAACTATATAAACTATAGGACTTAGAACTTCATCAACTTTGGGCATCTTTATCAAGATATCACTGACCTTTCTCAATTCTTCGCTGTCTCCCAAGCTTATTATCAGTGCTCCTCTGGCCTTAGCTTCTTGAATGTTGGATATCATCTTCTCCAAGGTTTTCCCGCTTGGTGCTATTGCAACTACTGGGACATCTTCCTCGATCAACGCCAGAGGACCGTGCTTCAGCTCTCCAGCGGAAAGTCCTTCCGCATGTATATAGCTTATCTCCTTAAGCTTGAGTGCCCCTTCAAGGGCAGTGGCAAGGCTTATGCCCCTTCCAATATAGAAGAAGTCCCTCTTTTCTTTAAGACGTTCTGCAAGATTCTTTATTTTGTTTTCGTACCCAAGAGCGGCTTCAATGTACTTTGGCATATCATATAACTCCGCTTCAATCTTCTGAAGGTACTCTCTATCAGCAGTGTTGAGATACTTCGCAAGTGCAATCGCAAGCATGCTAATAACAGTCAACTGGGTTGTGTATGTTTTCGTTGCGGCAACACCGATTTCTGGTCCTGCATGGGTGTAAAGCACAAGATCGCTGAGCCTTGTAGCCATGCTTCCAACAACGTTTACTATACTGAGAACTTTAGCACCCTTCTTTTTAGCCAACTTTATTGCAGCCAAAGTATCTGCAGTTTCTCCGCTCTGTGTGATTGCTATAACAAGGGTATCTCTATCAATTAAATCCTCAAACTCGTACCTAAACTCACTTGCGTCTTCAACTACCGGCACTTTCTTCACGAGTCTCTGGAAAATGTATTTGCCCACAAGTGCAGCATGATAAGAGGTCCCCATGGCGACGATGTATATCTTTTCATAATTTGCAATTTCTCTTGCGATTTTGTCAATCATCCCCAGGTTTCCATATATAGCCTCTTTTACAGCTTTTGGCTGTTCATGAATCTCTTTAAGCATGAAGTGCTCATACCCTTGTTTTTCTGCCATTTCCAATGTCCAGTTAATTTCGTGGACTTTCTTTTCTTTGACTTGACCTGTTTTTAGGTCTTTTACAACAAAGGAATCTTTTGTCACGACAGCATATTCCCCATCATCAAGGAACACAGCCTTATTTGTATACGGTAAAAATGCGGGAATATCTGAAGCAGCAAACATCTCTCCATGTCCAATCCCTAAAACGAGCGGACTCTCATTTCTAACAAAATACAAATGCTCTCTATCATGAGTATATATTATCCCGAGGGCAAAAGAGCCTTTAAGTCTCAGCAGGGCATACCTAAGGGCATCTTCAAAGTTATTAAAATCCTTCAGGGCATCTTCAATTAAATGGGCGATAATTTCAGTATCTGTATCACTTTTGAACTTATGCCCCTTTCTGAGGAGCTCATCTTTGAGCTCAATATAGTTTTCAATTATTCCATTGTGAACCACTGCAATTTTGCCGGTACAATCAGTGTGCGGATGAGCATTGATATCATTTGGGATTCCATGTGTTGCCCATCTTGTGTGCCCTATTCCCCTCTTTCCGGGCATCTCAAGAAGCCCAAGCTTTTCTTTGAGCTCATCAATCTTTCCAGCTCCCTTTCTGATGTATAGTTTCCCATCCTCTTCAGTGACAATGCCGACAGAGTCGTATCCCCTGTACTCTAACCTCTTCAGACCATCAACAAGAACATTACATGCTTTTCTTTCGCCGATGTATCCGATAATTCCACACATGCCCGATCCCTCATGTGATCTTTTTACTCCCTTTTGTTAGATGCTTTCCTTAATTAAAAGAGTTTCTCTAAAACCATTTCAAAACTGTTTTTAAAGTAATTTCTTAAGGTTTTGTATGGTGTAGAACGGTTTAGCATCCTTCCGCTGTATAACAGCTCCCGTTTCTGCCTCCCGATATGTTCACCAATCTAAATGGTTGATTTCTCATTTATCATATTGTTATCAAAAAGCCTATATAATCGAACCCTTCAATTTCTTCGGGTGGGAGAATGGACAAAAAGCTCGATGAGTTCATAGGGTCTCCAATAAAGGTAAGACAAGAGAAAGCCAGAAAAAATAATAAGAAGAAACGTCTCCGGATGACCAAACTTGACAATTTCCTTCCAGAAGAACACATAAACTATTTTAAGGCGTTGAGAATTGGGTCAAAACGGATAAGAAATGTTAAAATTAGTGAAATATCTAATGAGGAATGAAGAAATTTTTAAACTTTAATTGTTGCTGGTAAGAATAAAGAGGGGATAGCAATGGATGGTGGGAATCTCCTGAGGCTAATATTTACTTCAAGACTGCGACGTGATCTGATACTGGCGCTTGGACGTGGGCCTAAAGTCTTGAGAGAGCTTCAAAATGAGCTTAGATCAACGCCTTCTTCAATACTCCACGCTTTAAAAGCTCTGGAAAGTAGAAATATTGTGCGTCAAAATGAAAGCACAAGAGAGTATGAGCTTACAAACATTGGCTACTTAGTCTACATTCAGCTCAAGAATGTTGTAGATTCACTTGAAGCTATCTCAAAGTTCGAGAATTTCTGGCTAACTCACGACGTTAAACCGGTTCCAGAAGAGTTTCTCAAAACCATTGGAAATCTCAAAAACTCCAAGCTTGTTGTGGCTTCACCGGATGAATTAAAATCTCCTCATGAACTGTACACGGATCTCATCAAGAGGGCAAAATGGGTGAGGGCGATTTCCTCTGTGGTGTTCAGGGAATACTCGGATGCTTTTTTAGAGCTTGCATTTAAAGGGGCTGATATCGAAGCAATTTTACCAGAAAAGACATATGAAAAGTTCATCAACATGCTTGAGGACGAAGAGCTGGGTGCCCTAAAGAAACTTTCCAATATGCGAATTTATACCTTAGAGTGGAATCCCAGAGTTTCATTTACAGTTACAGACTACGTGCTTGCCTTTGGGCTTCTCTTTCCGGATGGGCGATATGACATGACCATGGATTTGGTCAGTTATGATCCTAAAGCAAGAAAGTGGGCGCTTGATCTTTTCCACCACTACAAGCAGTTTGCAAAGAGAGTGCTTTGAGCTTCAGATGGGCTCAGCAATTATGGCTTTATCTTTATATTGGAAGATATATGCCCTCCTTTCACCCTTCAAGTTATTCTCAACTTTTCTTCTAAAGCGCCAGTATTCGCTATCGGGTATCGAAATTCTAAGCGTTGCCCTCCCAAATCCTTCTCTCCTCAGGAATTCATTAATTCTGAGAGGGTGAAACTTAACGATTCCGGTAATGACATAAGCCCTTTTGAAGTACTCGCTTTTGATTTCATCATCACTGGTTGCTAATACACGGCGTTTTTCTCTTAATAACATGTAAAGCTTGCCCTTGACTGTGTGAAATAGCTCGTTTATTAAATCAGCATAGTCAATACTCTGGGGGATTTCATAGAGATATTCCTTAGGCTCGCTCCATTCGATGATGTTTTCAAGATCTGGATTGCTTTCAAGCCTAACCCCTTTTGGCAAGAGCACTGCAGAGCGTTCAGCTTTTGCTAAGGGCTCAAAGTAGAAAGTTAATCTGTTCAGCTGTCCGTATAAGTCAATATACTCAAATTCGCCTTTCCAGGGGACTTTTTCGCGCCTAATCTGTGGGGGTAGGTCGAATATAAATGCATCTGTTTTATGCTTGTAAGCTTCATAAATCTCGAGGGGACTTGGAAGTAAATCTTCCAGCCTCCTTTCGGGCATTTCTGGTGGACGAGCGGGGTCAGAGAATATCACATCCGCATTTACCTGCTTTATGACCTCCTCACTTAAGGAATCACCATGAATGAATTTTATCTTCTCTTTAACGCCATACTTCTCCGCGTTTTTCATTGCATAAAACAGCTTCCTCTCATCAATATCAATTGCATAGGCTTCTTCTGCATATTTAGCGAAGAAGATAAGCTGTATACCAATCCCACAGCTCACATCAGCTATGCTTTCTGGCTTTACCCTCTTAGCCCTGTATTCGGCAACTGCCTCATGAGTAGCATACCTCAGCCCTTCTAAATCCATCCATAAATCCCTTCTTGAGAATTTATCTTTAGCCCTAATTCTGGCTCTCGCTATCTCGATTATCTCGTCAGCATTCTCTCTTGGAAGTCTCGCTTTAATCTTTCTCTCATCAAACCCTTTCTTTATCATCTCAACTGCAAGTTCAATATACTCTTCCATTCTCTCACCGCTATTTCCTTAGGATGGACTCTTTTAAATTTTTGCGAAAAAGTTTAAAGCAGAAAAGAAAAGAAAAGATGGGAGAAGAAATGAAGAGAAGAGAAAAGCTCTACTTTGCACTGCTCGCTCTCATCATTGTTGGAACATTTTACTACACATACAAGCAAGCTTCAAGCGAGGGTTTATATGATTATATTGGTGATGAAGTCTGGTACGTTTCAGCTTCTCGAAACGTTTTACACCGCTTAGGAATTGATGTCCATTACATCAATGAAACTACTGGAAGTGAAGGTGTTAACATAGTATTTCTCACTGAACCTGAAGTTAAGGGAGAAGTGAAGGTTTCTTTTTGGAGGTTTACAATTCTAAGAACTTATACTGCAGCTGAACCTCCAAAGGTCCCGGATTTTGTCTCAAAACTTGGGATAAAGGTTGAATACATTCCATTTAATTTTTCTCAAGAATACAATGTTGACCTTATGAAAGTTAAGATTTGGCAGATTGCCCAAAAATACAACTACACAAAGTACACCCCATATACGAATTTTCCAGCCGTATACTATGAGATTCCAAAGAGCAATTTCAGCAGATTTGTTAAAGACGTAAAAAAGATTGAAGGTGTTGATGTAATCCCAGGTTTTCGGTACCCTGATAAAGAAGGCATCCAGAATTACCTTAACACTGAGCATCCGTTTCTGGCAAAAGATTTCATAATGCTGGGCATGTTAATCCAAGACAAACCAGTATTCTGGCGTCTGCCTGGCTTAATTGCCCATGTAATAATTAACCTCCTCGTATTTTTCGCGGCATTAAAAATTACGAGAAGCTACCTGGCGGCATTTATTGCCCTGGTATTCTCTGCCTTTGACCCTCTGCTGTATGCTACTTCACTGGCAGCAATGCTTGACATTTATGTTGCTCTATTCACTGCAATTTTTATGTATGTGATGGTTATTGGTGATTATCCTTTGAGTGGCATTTCAATCGGCTTAGCTGCAGCAGCAAAGCTCAACGGTGCATTTCCTTATCCCGTCTTGGTGATAAAGGCACTAAAAGATAGGATGAGCCTTAAGCGATACCTCCTGATTCTCTTTGTGCTCCCAGGAATTGCCTTTTTAATCCCGGAAATTCCAATAATAATGGCAATCGGCTTTCAGAGATGGATTGAGGAGTTCATAGCAAGCTTTTCATGGCATCTGAGCTTTAAAGGTGAACATCCAGCAAATTCACCTTTCTGGCAGTGGTTCATAAGCCTAAAGCCTTTCCCCTTTCACTACAACCCCGATGTCTTTGCAGCCACTGATCCAATTCTAATGCTCTCGATGATAGTCTTCATATTCGCTATTCCCTATGCCGCCAAGAAGAGGGGAAAAATCCTTATACCCTTTGGCATCTTTTGGTCAACAATTGGGTTTTATGCTCTCCAGTGGGTTCTCGGTGGAAAAACACAGTTTTCGTTTTATGCAACTCCTCTCGTCCCAGCTGGGGCTGTGACACTTGGGGTTATGGCGTATGAACTGATAAAATGGGAGTACTTTGAGGAATCGCTGAAGTTTTACTGGGGCTGGATTTTGAAGATTGTAGATCCAATTGTTCGGCTAATTCAGAAGGAATTTATTCAAAAAACTACGAAAGCTAAAACCGAAGAGAAAGAACCTCAAGAGTTCACTTCAGAAAATCAAGAAGATTCTTCTGCTTTCTTTGAGTCTGAGCCTTAAGCTTTTCTTCAATTTTCCTTAAGGTCTTCCAGCTCTTTCTAACTATGGGCGGAAATTCGCCATGCTCTTTGTAGTACTCCTCAAGAAATTTTCTCGTCCTTGGATCGCTTGGATAACCAGAGCCAATTTCACCGTACTGCTTTTTGAGCTTCTCAATTGCTTTATCTCTCGTGACTTTGGCTAAAATTGATGCAGCAGAGACTGGGAGATACTTAGCATCAGCCTTATGTTCAGCAATTATTTTTGGGGAGAAGTTCAGGCCTTTCCCAATTATTTCGCCAAAACGTTTCTCCTTTATGTCGGCGGCATCAATGTAGAGGACATCGGGTTTCACTTTTAGGGAATTAAGAACTCGAACAAAATTTTCAATTTCAAACTCATTCATCGTTCCTTCTCTTTCATCTATCTGCTCCGGACTCAGCTCAATAATTGCATAATCGTCTAAAAGTTCAATTATCTCATTGAACAGCTTTTCTCTTCTCCTTGGTGTCAGCTTTTTGGAATCTCTGACTCCAAGAGCCTCAAGCTTGCTTAAGTTTTTCTCATCAATTACAACTGCTGCTATGACGAGAGGACCTATAACCGGCCCTCTTCCTGCTTCATCAATTCCTCCAAGCTTCATTCTTGACACCTCATTTCCTGAATACTAACGTTCCGTAAATCACACCCAATAAAATAGTTGCTATTCCGCTTGGAGGAATGTTGGTAGCATATGCCAAAAATATCGACAGAATTTCAATACTAAGTGTCAGAAAGAGACTTATACCCACGATTTTTCTTAAATCATCACTGAGCATCATTGCAATTGCACCGGGAAGCACAGCAACAACTTGAAGCGTTATTAAGCCAACTGTTTTGACTATCAATGCTCCAATTGCGCCTACAATGATATAAAGTATCATTAGATACGCTCTAACATTCCCTCCATAGCTTTCCACTCCCTCAGGATCAAAACTTACATAAAGGAAATCCCTATAGAGAAGGAACATAAGCAGGAAGAGCAAAAAACCGCCAAAGATTAACATTTCCAGATCAGAGATTGTTATCAAAAAAACTTCCCCAGTGAGATAAGCAACTATGCTTTCCGAAAGAGCAAAATACGGTTTTGATGCTGTGACTTTGTAGAGAATTCCAAAGCCAAGAACTGTTGCTCCTGCAACAAAGCTTGAAATTATTCCAATGGCAGTATCGCTTGTAAATCCTCTGTTTTCAATTTCTGCTATTATGATAACAACAACAACTGTCACAACGAGAGCAACCCACACAATTATACCAAGATTGCCAACTAAGAGTCCCAAAATCATTCCCAGCACTGCTCCAAAGAGAAGGGAGTGGAATGTTGCATGAGTCAGAAAAGCCAGACCCTTCATGTTGATTAGGGGACTGAGCATGCCAAGGAGAACACTTATCATCATGCTTGCAAAAAGTGCCCTTAGTAGGTATTCCGGAATCACTTTCTCTCACCCCTGTGGATGTGCACATCTCCAATGATGCAGTATAATTTGTCCCCAACTCTCACTGCTTTTGATAGTGAACCATAGACCCTGCTTATTATTTCGTCCCTGAGAACCTCAGGCGGTGTTCCAAATGCAATAAGTTCTCTGTTAAGAAGCATGACTTTGTCGCCGATCTCTGTAAGAGGATTAACATCATGAGTCGTGATTATCATTGTAATGCCTCTTTCTTTCTTTATCTTGTTTAAGATACCTGCAACTTCAGCTCTTGCGCTTGGATCCAACGCAGAGAGGGGCTCATCCAGGAGGAGGAGTTTCGGATTGGAGATCAACGCTCTTGCTAACAAAACCCTCTGCTTTTGTCCTCCGCTGAGCTCTTTGAAAAGCTTATCTTTTATACTCTCCAGCCCAACAAAGCTCAGTGCCTCCTCTGCGGATTTTAGAATTTCCTTTGGGATTTTAAAGTGTACAAAACTTTTTTTATAGATTTGCCCCATTGCAACGACTTCAAGCACTGTAAGGGGAACTCTCTCATTTAGGTAATGGCTTTGAGGTACATAAGAGATTAAGTCTTTAGATTCATGCGGCGGTTTACCAAAAATTGACAGCTTTCCAGTGTATTCTTTATGGAATCCAGCCAATGTTCTGAGTAGAGTTGTTTTCCCCGCACCATTGGGCCCCATTAGGAGCAGAGTTTCACCCTCATGGAGTTTAAAGGTTAGTCCTTTAACTGCTTCGTAGTTCCCATAGTAAATGCTGACATTCTCTGATATTACTGCTTCCATACCCTCACCCCAGAATTTAGGCTTACCTAAATGTCTGTAAGACAAGAGTACTTTAAAAATGTTTGTTTACTACACAAAAGCTTGCAAAAGCGTGAAGTATATTTCAATTCTCTTAGAGTCTTATTGGAACGAGTAATAGGGACTGTTGGAGGAGCAATTTCATCAATAATCTTTCAATTCTCTTGGAGTCTTATTGGAACGGCATTTCGGCTCGTTCCTCGCTTCTTCCGTACACGGCTTTCAATTCTCTTGGAGTCTTATTGGAACTGCATGAATAAGAATATTCCAATCAGAATCAGTCCGATCTTTCAATTCTCTTGGAGTCTTATTGGAACTTGCAAGAATATCTCCAAGGTTCGCAACTCCGCTCAGCTTTCAATTCTCTTGGAGTCTTATTGGAACGTTAGCTCGTAAATCGTGTTCTCAGGGATTGTGAATGTCTTTCAATTCTCTTGGAGTCTTATTGGAACCGGAGGATGGCCCAAGATGCACTAAAATAGAAAAATACTTTCAATTCTCTTGGAGTCTTATTGGAACTTCCTAACACCAACACCCGTCCTAACCCTAACACCCTCTTTCAATTCTCTTGGAGTCTTATTGGAACTGGAATCGGCTGCTGCTCAAGGAACTCAATCAAAGATTCACTTTCAATTCTCTTGGAGTCTTATTGGAACAGGGCGGGATTTTGCCTTATTTCCCCAATAAGAGTATAAGAACTCTTGAATTATAAAAGCTTTTTGTCGAAGGGTCAATAACAAAGCCAAGATAACCCTCTAATTAGCGTACTGATATCACTCCACTACCCCAATTGGCGGTTCCTTTTATGATTCCAGCCGATGCACAACAATGCCCGTAGCACTTCCAAAACCTTCTCACGCTTTAAAATCCAAAAATCTAACTTTATTGGCTTTTAATTTTAAAATGGTCAAATTTCCATGAGGAAAGCATACCAAAGAAGTCCCAAAGATCCTAAATCCAAATGTGTACATTCAAAACGTTACAATTTTAACAAAAATTTGCAACGCAAAGTAATTTAACAACAAACAATTACTAAAAACATCCAAACCACTCACAAACCCTCATTTTGAAATTAATTAGAGTTAACAGTCAAAAACTACAAAAACAGAGAAGATAATGAGAAGCGAAAGTTTTTCAGTCGGCATAATAGTACTCTCCTCTTTCCTTTTGCTCTCTGTCCTTAACGCTGCCCTCTTTATTTGCCCTCGGCCTTCCGGTGTCGGGGTCTCTTCTGAATGTGATTCCAACAGAAGCAAGAAAGCGGTTCATGCCCTCTCTCATACCCATTGGCTTTGTCGCTTTACCGAATTTACCCGGTTCACCTTCAAAGACGATCAAGCGGTCGCTTATGTAGTCGATCATCAAAACATCGTGCTCAACAACTAATGCCGTCTTCTCATTCTTCTCCATCAGATGCCTTATTGCCCTTGAAACTGCCAATCTCTGCTCAACGTCGAGATAAGCTGAAGGCTCGTCCAACAAATAGAGGTCAGCATCTCTAAGCAGACATGCAGTTACTGCAACCCTTTGTAGCTCACCGCCGCTGAGCTCATTCACTGATCTGTCATACAGCTCTGGAATGCCAAGGGGATTCAGCAGTTCGGTCTTGTAGAAGCTACTCATGAGTTTTGATGCATCAATCTTGCTTAAAAGCTCAAACACAGTTCCTTCATAGTCTGCTTTTATGTACTGAGGCTTATAGCTTACTTTGAGCTCCCACTCAACTTTTCCTTCTGTCGGCTCCTCAACTCCAGCGAGCATCTTCACGAAGGTGGTCTTACCAATTCCGTTTGGCCCAACTATGCCAACCACTTCTCCCTTATACAGTTCTCCGCCTTCAACTTCCAGCCTAAAGCTTCCATAGTCTTTAACTAAAGATGGATACTCAACCAGAACTTCTCCTGTTTGACTCTTCCTCTCGCTCAGCTTTGTGAACCTTATTTCATACGGCCTAAAGCGGACGTTCTCATCTGGAAGGTAACCGTCGAGGAATATGTTTATCCCAACTCTCGTTCCCTTTGGCATTGAGAATATACCATAAGCTCCTGGTTTACCATAAACTACGTGGATAATATCGCTTAGGTAGTCAAGAACTGCTAAATCGTGCTCTACAGCTAAAACTGACTTGCCTTCTGCAGCAAGTTTTCTTATCAACCTCGCTGCCTTCAGCCTCTGCCTTATGTCGAGATACGAAGAGGGCTCGTCGAAGAAGTAAAAATGAGCATCTCTCAACACTGCCGCAGCTATTGCAACCCTCTGCAGCTCACCACCGCTCAACTGCCGGATTTCTCTATCTAAGATACCCTCCAGTTCAAGCTCTTTAACCACTTTATCAAAGAGCCCTCTTTCATCCGCTCTCTTAAGCAAATCCCTCACTTTTCCTTTAACTACTTTGGGGATTAAGTCCACATATTGGGGCTTTACAACGGGTTTTATCTCCTTATTCTTCAGCTTTTCAAAGTAGTTCTGGAGTTCATTTCCTCTAAAGGCTTTAATCACGTTGTCCCAGCTGTCGTTGTCGCCGCAGAGGTTTGGGAGCAGTTGGCCTGCTAAGATTTTAACAGCTGTTGTCTTACCGATACCATTTGGCCCCAAAATTCCAACTACCATACCCTCTTTAATTACTGGCAGCCTGTAGAGGACAAATCCATTTACGCCGTATCTGTGAACACAGTCCTCACTGAGCTGTTCTGGAAGATTCACGATGGTTATTGCATTGAAAGGACACTTATGCACACAGATTCCACAGCCCGTACATGATGCCTCTTGAATTATCGGCTTGTAATTTTCTTCGTCTATTATTATTGCCTCTCCGCCCATTCTGTTGACGGGACAAACCCTTTCACAGAGGAAGTGACCGCACTTGTCAGGGTTACACTTATCATAATCAATGACCGCAACTCTCATTTTTCTCACCGGTCTATGGTTTTCAGAAAGGGTTTAAAATGTTGCGATATCTTACCTTGCCTTCCGAAAGCTTCGCCCTTTAGGGCGGGGGTGTGATATTCTTGAGTCTGCCGTTCAAATCACCGAAAGCCTTTTAAGTTTTAAAGTAGTAAAGACTCTGAGAGAGTCCTTTCAGGGATAGCTCTCTTGAAGGGCTTTCACCGTGCCCCTGAAACGGACGCCGACAGGCGTCCTTTGAAAACTGCCCTTTTGGGCAGTTAGTGTTTGGGAGGCGATAACCCCAATCCGGTTTTGCCGGTAGGGGTAATGGGGGCGAGACCGTCCCTGGGGGCTGAGCTGAAACTGGCAACGGGAGTAGGTGATGGGCCCGCAAACCGAACCGCCAATGGCGAGGGGTTGAACCCCTTCACGGCGGGGAGGAGGTCAGATCTGAATTTCCCAAAAATTTATTTCTTCTTCGGGTATAATTAGACACATGATAAAAGAACTTTTCAGCAATCTTGAAAGCGAAATAGTTTCAGTTAGGGAGTTCCCACCAAAAGAGGGGATATATGGAGAGTTTGCATTTAAAAATCCCGAAATAAATCAGCTCGTGGAGAACTTGGGATTTAGGCTGTATAAGCATCAGGTTGAAGCGCTTAAAAAACTCTATTCTGGAAGAAACATTGTTGTAACAACTCCTACAGCCTCCGGTAAGAGTGAGATCTTCAGGTTGGCTATTTTTGATAACTACCTTTCAAACCCTCAGCACACTTATCTCCTGATCTATCCAACCCGCGCTTTAATAAACAACCAGTATGAGAAATTTTCCCTTGAGAACTTCCACTTCTTTCAGATAACAAAGAAAATGGTGAATGCAAAGATTTTAACGGGAGATGTTGAGTGGAACGAGAGAAGGATAATTTTAAGAGAAAAGCCCAGAGTCATCTTCACAACCCCAGATATGCTCCACTACAACATCTTAAGGAATTTGAAAGACTACGAATGGCTTTTAAAGAATTTGCGGTATTTGGTTGTTGATGAGCTTCACGTTTACAGAGGGGTCTTTGGGACAAATGCCGCTTACGTCTTCAGACGGTTGCTAAAGGCATTAAAGCGTTTAGGTGCAAAACCTCAAATTATAACCCTCTCTGCAACTCTCAGAAATCCGAAAGAGTTTGCTGAGGACTTTTTTGGTTTGGAGTTTGAAGCTGTTACAGGGGCAACAAATCCATTTCCAAAGCGCTATCTAATTCTCTTCGAACCTCGAAGGCTGAATGAAATGCAGCTTTTGAGAGCCGTAGTTGAGAAATTGGCAGAGAAGGGGGTTAAAACTCTTGTCTTCTTTGATTCAAGGAAAGGAACTGAGAAGCTCATGAGGTTTCTGCTTTCATCACCAGCTGTTTACAAAACATCCACTTACAAAGGAACCCTTCCCAAGAACATCCGTTGGGAAATTGAGCGGGACTTTAAAGAAGGAAGGCTTTTGGTTTTGCTAACAACAAATGCTTTAGAGCTTGGTATAGACATCGGAGACTTGGATGCCGTCATCAACTATGGAATTCCACCAGATGGACTGTTTTCTTTAATCCAGCGCTTCGGAAGAGCTGGACGTTTAAAAAAGAGGGAAGCAATAAACGGCATTGTTCTTAGAAAGAACGGTCTGGACTATTACTACAAAGAGCACTTAGATGAGCTTGTTGAGCGGTTGGAGAAAGGAATAATCGAATATATGCCCGTTAATTTGAAGAATCGCTTGGTTGTCAAAAAGCATCTTCACTACCTCCTGACCGAGCTTAAAGTCCTTGACTGGGATGAGCTGAACGATTTCGAAAAAGCCGTAGCTGAAGAGCTGATAAAGGAGAAAAAGGCTAAACTCTACGAAAACCCACTAACTGGGAAGAAGGAGCTTAGAATTTTAAGACCAGCTTTTAGCTATTCATCAATCAGAACGGCAAGTGATGAAAGTTACTTCTTGGTTTTAGATGAGCCGTGGATAAGGTATAAGCTACTGGAAAAAGAAAGCTTAAGCGACCTTCTGCGCTTCATAAACTGGCTCAAGCTTAAAGGTTACCTCATTGAAGAGGTTGACAACCCAGAGTACTATCGCTCATTACTGCCGGGAATGGCATACTTCTCAAGAGGAGAGCTTTACATGGCTAAAGATAAGCTGAAAATTGGAAAATTCCACTTCATCTTTGCCAAGCAGCTTAATAGATTTTGGGAAGTTGAAACTTTTGCCTCAAAGCGTGAAGAAGTTGAAATTCTTGAGATCTACAAGAAAAAGCAGTTCAAAGATGCTGAAATCTATATTGGCCGGCTCAAAGTTAAGCATAGGTATTGGGGCTTTGCTGTGAAAGGAAAAGATACACATCTCTACCTCCAAGAGCTGATCAAGCTTAGAGAAGAGGGTATTCTGAAAGGTGAAATTTATGCACCTCTTGTTGGAGGGTTTGAGTTTACGGAACTGAGCGATGAAGAATGGGAAATCCTCGACTGGGAAAAGTTCGCCAAGGTTGAATTTGATGAGCCTCTGGAAAGAGAATTTGAAACTGATGGCATCTGGCTTGTGTTTCCCGATAAGATTAGAGAGATTGCCAGAGAGGAATTCCATAAGTTCTTTAGGATAGCACTTGAGAAAGATCAAGGAGATTTGGCGTTTTCCATCTATGAGCGTTTGGATAGGAGGAAGCTCTTTCCGGAGCTTTTAGGAGCTACAACCTACTACATAAGAAAAACAATTGGAGATGTTCTTGAGAAAGCAAAGAGTAAAGATGATGAGCTTGCATTAGCTATAAAGAAAATGATTGACAGCAAAGACGGCATAGGGAACGGATTGCATGCAATAGAGCACAACATGATAAAAATTGCCCCAATCTTTACCTACGTTGACAGCAGAGAGCTTGGTGGCTACAGTTATGAGAGCTTTCCGAATCCACCACACATAGGGAAGCCGATAGTCTTCATCTACGATGGAAATGAGGGAGGCTTTGGATTAGCAGAGATACTCTATGAAAATGCAGAAAAGTTGATGGAAAAAAGCTTTGAGCACTTGAAGAGCTGTAAATGTATAGATGGATGCCCGCTTTGTGTTTATTCGCCTAAATGTGGAACATTCAACGAGTTCTTAGACAAGTGGCAGGCGATGAAAATTTGGGAGGGGGTTTTGAAGTGAGCATTATAATCCTTTAAATACTCCTCATGAAAAGGGGCCTTAATTTAATCCGTCCCCGTGTTTTCTCGATTAAAAGATTCATGAGAGACCCAGCTTCACCTTTTCTTATTTCCACTGTGAACCTTACACGCTCTCCATATTCCTCGTCAACAACTTTTCCACCGTTTTTCTCAACAGTTTCCTTGACTGTATGGTAAAGGTTGTAAGGAAATACTGTCTCAAAGCGCTCTGTTTCGAAAATCTCAGATATCCCCGCGTTTTCAATCGCTAAACTTGCTGCATCACTGTAAGCCTTAACTAATCCACCGTATCCGAGTTTTATGCCTCCAAAGTACCTCGTAACCACAACGACGACATTGCTAAGTCCTTTGTTTTGAATGACCTTAAGGACGGGCTTTCCAGCAGAACCTTTGGGCTCGCCGTCGTCGTCATAACGGAGGGCAAAGCTTTTACCATCATTTATCAGATAAGCAGAAACATTGTGAGCTGCATCTCTGTGATGTGCCTTTATCTTGGCTATGAATGCCTTTGCTTCTTCCTCCGAGTTCGCCGGAGATGCATAGCCTATAAAGACAGACTTCTTAATAACAAGTTCAGCAGTCCCTATGCCTCTGAGTGTTTTATAACTCATATATCATCCTCTCAGCGTCGCTATCAGCTTCTTCTCATTCAGCAGCATTGCTATTGCATCCTTAACGTCTTTAACCACTATATCGCTTGCTAAAAGTGCATCAACTGTTGCTCCTTCTTCACCCACCACACAGAAAGCTAATTCAGCATTTTCAAGCATTCTAACGTCGTTATTGCCGTTGCCTACTCCAATGTACGGTTCATACTTCATTGCCTTCTCAAGCTTGTCATTGCCATCCCTAACGCGCTCGATTTTGACGTTTAAGCCTTTGAACTCCTCTTCTAATGTCCCAAAGGTATCTGCACTTAAAACAACTACGATGTATTTCTCGCTGAGCCTTTCAAGAAGCCTCTTGACTTCCTCGCTTACTCTCCCTTCAACTCCCAGAGTTCCGTTTAAGTCAAAAACAACTGCTCTGGCTTCAATTTTCCCGTAGTTTGGGACTTCGATTGTCATATTATCACCACTGAGAGAAGGGTTTAAAGGGTCTTAAGCCTTTTGGGAAAAAGTTAAATTTCGAAAATATGTTAGTTCACTTGAGAAAAATGAATGAGGAAATCATAGAAGAGCTAAAGAATTTTGCAAGGGATTTAGAAAAATTGTTGGGGGAGCGGTTAGTAGCAGTTATAATCTTTGGATCTGTTCTGACTTCTGAAAGCTTTGAAGACATTGATATTCTTGTAGTAGTCGATAACACTTCCAAAGATGAACTCAAGGAAATTAGGAGGCTAAAGATCAAATACAGATACAAACTTGGCAAATACATTGATCTGAACATTTGTGAGTTTAGTGACCTCAACAAAGGTGTTGTATATATTGCAGTGGCATTTGGAAAGGAGATTTACTCAACAGGAAAATGGAAACAAAAAAAGGAAGAAATAAAGAAGAGAGCAAAAGAACGAAAACTTCAGTTCATAGAAAAACATGGAAAAAGGGTGGTTAGATGGGAGTTAGCAGAGCTTATAAGTTGAGGCTTATTCAAGCAGATATTGACTTGGCAAAGAGTGCATATGAAAAAGGGTACTATGAGATGGCAATATTTCACTGCCAGCAAGCAATAGAAAAAAGCCTAAAACTACTCCTTGAAGAAAAAGCTGGCAAATACGTCAGAACCCATGATTTGATGTTTCTGAGGGATTTAGTTGGGGAGTTTGAGGAAATTAGGGAGCTTTTGTTGGACGATGAATTTTTAGATAGACTTGAAGAGGGTTATTTCTATGGAAGATACTGGGATAAACCAATAGAGCCATTTGAGGATTTTGAAGTCCAAAAGGCAATTTACTTAGCGGAAGAGATTTTTAAGAGAATTAAAGGACTGTTAGGGTGATTATATGAGGATTGCTTGGGGGATCAGCGGAGCAGGGCATCTCCTCAAGGAAAGTATTGAAATTCTCGAGAAATTGAAGGATAAGCACGAAATTAAAATCTTCTTATCAAGAGCGGGCGAGGAAGTTGCCAAAATGTACAAACTTTTTGATAGGCTTGAAAAGTTTCCTCTTGTTAAGGAATCTAAACAGGGCTTTTCCTTTCCCTCATGTGGCGCCTTTAACTTGGAGAGATTTGATGTATTCATTATCTCTCCCGCAACTTCAAACACCGTTGCCAAGATTAGACTCGGAATCGCTGATTCCCTCTTATCTTGCTGTGCTTCCCAAGCTTTGAAGAGCAGGGTTCCACTGATATTGGTTCCAACTGACTCAAAGCCCGTTGTCGAAACTAAAGCCCCAAATGGTCAGATTTTCAAGATATATGTTAGAAAAGTTGATTTGGAACACCTAAGAGCACTGAAGAGAGAAGGAGTTATAATTTTGGAGCATCCTTATGAGGTTGAAAAGGCTTTGGAGCGATTTCTATGGACATAATAAAAGTTCCCATCGCTGTCAATGTAAACGTAATCTGGAGAGTAGCCTGGTCCTGAATATAAATTATGCCCATCAAGGCGATACCAAAGGGATCTGGCGGCTTCAAGTTTGTTAAGCTCGTTAAGAATTGATAAATCTCCGTGAGTAATCATCGTAAGTAGTTTTTTCATGTATGCATCGCTTATCTGAAAGCTTATGTAAGAGGCAAAAAATTCATACCCCGTTATGAACTCTTTGGATATGTCCTTAAGTGGATATGCAGGAGTAACTTTGATTCCAAATCTTTCGTAAAATTCTCTTAATGCAAACTTATCCGGTCTGTATGGGATCAGCCCAAGAGCCATCAGTTCAATGGTTTCTCTGGAATATTTTTTAGGCCAATCTGGTTCAAAAGGATATATATGCTCTGGAATCTTGGGATAGGGATCAAGACCAAGAACATAAAATGCTCTATAACTGCTCCCGATCAATAAAGGAACTCTCCATATAACGATAACCTCGGAGTGGTCAAGCTTCCCTCCGCTTAAACTTGCGGGGATTTGAATAGCCCATGCGTCTATGTTGAAGTCCATGAAAAGGTTGTTCAGGAAAACTACCTCGGTCTCTCCGTCATATCCGCATATTCCCGATTCCAGTGTTCCCACTATTGGCACGTCATAAGAATGGACGTAAATGTTCACAAAATATGCAATATGGAGGGGAGTAATCGAGTAAAAAGGAACTGGTTTTTTGTAGTAGTTGAGGAGCTTACGCTTTGCATCGTCGTAAAAAAATTTCATGGCACCGTCAAGTTTTATTTTATGATAACGAGTGAAGCCCAAATCCGGGTAAACAGCTTCATAGACCTGCAGGGGTTTAAACTCAGCAGCTTTTCTCCACATGTATTCAATTTGTGACTCTGTATATAGCTGGGCATTCTGAAACCAATACCGTCCTTTTCCGTTAAAGTATATGGGGAATACCAGAGGGTAATGAGCCAGTACAAGACTAATGGAGTTCTTGTTTCCTTTTGCATCGTAGGCTTCTATTGTTATGGTATAGTTCCCCCATTTTAATGGGAACTGAATGACGTGCGTATAGCTCAGAGACTCCGTATTTATTTTGGTGCTGCTTTTTTCTTTTCCGTTTACAAAGATTCTAACCTGACGTGGCGGATTTGCGTTATCTTCAATAGTTAAGGATACTTCAACAGCACCTGAGGGCAGACTCTCTACTCTACCTCTCATTCTTGGCGGAGTTCTATCGTTTATGTGCTCTTTCTGGAATTCAGTCCATGTATTATATACCTTAGAGATTTCGAATTTATGAGCATTCCTTATAAACCACTCTCTGTAAGTTGTGTTTGACAGCATCTCATGCCTAACTGCATTTATCCCCGAAATAAACTCAGAAATCTCATATGGTTCAAATCCGCCAAAAAGCCCCTGCATGTTGTCTATAGCATTAACGATTTTTGGTGGCAGTCCAGATAAAGACATGCTGAGCTCTTTAATCAGCTGAATGTATTCAGTTAAGCTTCTTACTTGGTATATATAATGCGAGTTCTCTATCCCAGTGCGGATATGTGGTGGGAGGGTAGAATAAACATTCACGAACTCCCTAACCTGAGCATTGAAGATCTGCACCTTTTTAGAAAACTCTTCCAAGGTGTATGGAGAATCTGAAAAGAGGAATCTCAGCATATCATCTCTGAGAGCAAGGGGCACTGAATTTAGGGTTTGGGTAACTTGCCAGCACAGTTCTGCAAATTTTTCCGTGTCGGTAATTTCGACATCTTCAAAGAGTGATGTATGGTATTTATAAACAGGATATACCTTTTCTATAATCTCAAGCTCCCCTTCACTTATTTTCCCGTCACTTAGAAATCCCAGCTGTTCTGCAATGTACTCATAGTCTGACTCAAGGGAGTATGTATTTACCGGTACAACAGGCTTTTTAACTTGAGGGGGTCGAAACGCAAGCATGAGGGCAAGAACATATATCACAATCAGGATTAATCCAGCTTTACGTAAGTCAATCTGCATAACATTTCCCTATTTGTAAAATGGGTCTGTTACCTTATCAACTTTTCTGGACATATTTGCTGAGCTGAAATATCTTTAAATATTACCTTAGGTTTAGCTATTTTGGTGGTGTTATGAAGAAGATCGTGAGGTTTGGGGTTTCTATTCCACAAGATTTGCTTGCGAAATTCGACAAGATTATTGATGAAAAAGGATACACAAACAGAAGCGAAGCTATTAGGGACTTGATTAGGGACTTTATTGTGAGGCATGAATGGGAGGTTGGTGATGAGGAGGTTGCTGGAACAATTACAATAGTTTACAACCATGACGAAGCTGAGGTGGTTAAGGAGCTCCTGGATTTGCAGCACGACTATATTGATGAAATTGTATCAAGTTTGCATGTCCACATGGATGAGCACAACTGTCTTGAAGTTGTGGTTGTTAAAGGAAAAGCCACAAGGATAAAGAAAATTGCCGAGAGACTTATAAGCCTCAAGGGAGTTAAGCATGGAAAGCTTGTTATGACAACAACGGGTAGGGAGCTTGTCTGAAGAAAAGCTTATAAGTCAACCCTCTCTCATCTTTTCTTGGGTGCCGGGGTAGCCTAGCTCGGTAGGGCGGGGGACTCGTAATCCCCAGATCCCGGGTTCAAATCCCGGTCCCGGCTCCATACAAACTTTTTCTAACGAAGAGTTTGATCAAAGTTTGCTGTGCTCCAAGCTTGAAGTCAGAACACTTTGCTCACCCTCACTAATTCAGTTTTGTTACCTCCCTTTACAGAGACGATAAAAGCTTATGGAGCGAGATTAGCGGATATCACTATCAGGTTGTCAAGAATATCAGGAAGGTATCTTCCCAATCTAAATATCCACCAGACTGAAAATATGCCTACACCGTAAGCAAGCCCAAAGAAAAAGGGAAAGAGGATATAGCGCTTATTCTTAATTGTCCCTTCACCCTCATCATTTCCCAAACCGTCTCTCCCTCTTCTGATACTCCCTAATTATCCTGAGAAAATCTATTTTTCTGAACTCCGGGAAGTACACATCAACGAAGAAGAGCTCGCTGTAGGCAATTTGGTAGAGCAAAAAGTTGCTTATCCTGATCTCGCCCCCGGTTCTTATAACGATATCAGGGTCGGGCATATTGGGGATATAAAGATATTTTTTCAAAAGCTCCTCATCAATGTCCTTTTTGGTTATGTTTCCATCTTCGATATCGGCAACAATTCTCTTTATGGCATCAACTATCTCACTTCTCCCACCATACGCCAGAGCTATGTTTAGAATATAATTGCTGTACTTTCTTGTAGCTCTTTCCGCTTCCTCAGCGGCTTTTCTCACGTTCTCTGGCAGAAGCTCTCTCCTCCCAATCACGTTAACTCTAATGCCATACTTATGGACTCTCTCATCATGAACCAGTTCCTTAAACTTCTGCTCGAAAAGATTCATAAGGGCATTGACCTCTTCAGGACTCCTTTTGAAGTTTTCAGTAGAGAACGCATAAACAGTTAAAGTTTTAATGTTAAGCTCCCTACACCACTCTAAAATCTCCTCAAGCTTTTTAGAGCCAAAGAGATGTCCATACCAAGGAGGTTTCTCAAGCTTCCTGGCCCATCTCCTGTTTCCATCCATGATAATTGCCACATGTTTGGGAATCCTGCCATTAGCCTTTACCTTTTCCAGAAGATAGCGCTCATACAAATCATAAACTGGCTTAAATAAAATATGGGGAATGTGGGAGATCACCCTGTAAATTAACATTCGGCATCACTTTGTTTTCCTTCTGCCTCTAAGGTGCTTTTCAGCAAGTTCTATATAAATTTCAGCATTTCTCTTGGTCATCTCAATTTCTTTCTCGCTGAGCTGTCTGACCACCTTTCCTGGAACTCCAATGACCAAGCTATAATCTGGGATTTCTTTTCCTGGTGGAATTAATGCTCCAGCTCCAACGATAACGTGATTGCCGATCTTTGCTCCGTCAAGGACAATAGCACCCATCCCTATGATTACATAGTTTCCAATCCTTGCTCCGTGAACAACCGCATTATGTCCAATGGTCACATACTCGCCAATTATTGTCGGCTGTCCATGTGATGTGTGTATGCTGACGTTATCTTGGATGTTTGAACCTTTTCCGACATAAATCTGCTCAATATCTCCTCTGAGAACAGCTGATGGCCAAACACTGGTCTTTTCTTCAAGAACAACATCCCCTATTATAACAGCATTTTCATCAACAAAAGCACTTTCATGGATTTTAGGCTTCTTTCCCTCAAACTCATAAATTGCCATTTTCACCACCACACTGAACTTTCCGGCAGAACTTATAAATCTTGACCAGACATAATTTAACTGATAACTGTGGAAAATTGAGGGGGTAGTATGAGGTATAGAAAGGGGGCAAGTGCCGAAAGGGAGCTCATTAAGATGCTCGAAAAGGAGGGTTTTGCTGTTATCCGCTCTGCTGGAAGCAAAAAAGTTGATATAGTTGCTGGAAATGGGAAGCTTTACTTCTGCATTGAAGTTAAAAGCACTAAAGGGGAAAAACTCTATGTTAATGCAGAGGATGTAGACAAGCTGATGAATTTTGCAGAAAAATTTGGAGGTAAAGCGATTATTGCGGTGAAGTTCATAAGCAACGGCTGGTACTTTTTTTATCCGAATCAGCTTACAAAAAGCGGCAAAAACTATAAAATAAGCTTGAGAGATGCAAGGTATAAAGGGTTAAGGTTTGATGAAATAGTCGGAAAACAAATGTCCCTGGATGAGGTGATTAAGCGTGAATAAATGGCCTGCTATTGCTATAATTTTGGTATTGATGTTTCCCATTGTTCCGCTGGTGAAAGCTCAGCCGTTAATCATAATAAGCGTTTCGCAGGAATACTTCGAAGGTAGACCTGGAGATATCATAAAAATTCCTGTTACGGTTAGAAATGTTGGAAATGAGACTGCTTACAACATAACTGTGTATATTTCTGGACCCGTTAAGGGCTTCCAGTACACAATGGCAGCAATATCTAAGCTTGAACCCAATCAAAACACCACTGTTGAACTTACCATCTATATCAAAGATGATGCAAGAGCCGGAACATATGATCTGAAAATTGTCGGTCGTGTTGGTGCACTTCTTTTTGAAAAGCCAATAAAGGTGAGAGTCCTTACGGTCATTGACTATAAGCTTGACATCCAAGTTAAGGACAGATACCTCTATGGCAGTGATGTTGAGGCTACACTTATCGTAAAGTCGCTTTCAAATGGAGTTATAGTTGGAACAATAAGTTATGAACTGTATTCCGAGGAGGGCTTGCTGAAAAAAGATTCTTGGGTAACATACATAAATCCCCAGGATAAGTGGTCATATACTCTGTTTCTTCCAAAACCTGATGTTGGAAAATATACGATAATTCTAAGAGCAGAGTTTGCTGGAATCACAAAGACAATCACAAAGAACTTTTTAGTATACAGAAGAAACCTTACCTATGAAGCATACTTTGAGAATGGCATAATCTATGTGAGGGTTGTGGATAAAGAAGGGAATGGGGTTAAGGACGTACCAGTCGAAATTGAAGGAGTGCTTTTTAAAACTGATCCATATGGACTTGTCAAATACGAAGCCAAAGAACCTGGGGTTTACAAGATAAAGCTAAATCTTGACGGAAGAATCGTTGAAACCTTTGTTGAGGTTAAAAAGCTGTTCATCAGCTGGGAGCAGAAAAATGGGACGTTGATTTTATATACCCGAGATGCTTCTGGGAAGGGAATCTCAAATGTCAGCATTGAAGCGATCGGACCAAACGGCAGGGTTTATGCGGTGACAGATGAGAACGGACGAGCAGAAATAAGTTTAAATGAGACAGGATATGGATTGATCACAGTGAAGGCTGAGAGCTCAAGGTACATAGGAGCAGAGATAAGTATAACTGCTGAAAAACCAAAGCCCAAAGAGACAACCATAACAATAACCACGACAAGAACTCCGACACCAATCCAGCTTAATGAGACACCAACCCAGATTGAGCAGCCGAAAAGGGGCTATGGTTACCTGCCTATAATCTTCGTCATTTCTGCAGTGCTCTTTGGGACTACATCGTATGTAGCGTTTTTCATGCCAATAATACTTGAAGAGCAACTTGATAAGTACTACTTTGTTAAAGTCAAAGCTCCCAAGCTGAGAGGTATTAAAAACTTAAGATATGAGAAGGTGATAAATGCAGTTGATGCAAGGGCTACAAAGGGCAAAGTCAGCATTGATGGCAATAAAGTGGTATGGGAAATTGAAGAGCTTGGGCCTGAAGAAGAGGCATTTTTGCAGGTTTTGCTTTGATTCTGTTTTTAATTTCTCGTCGAGCACATAAAACCTTTTAAGCATAGTTAAACACACTAAGATAGGAATCTAAACGAGGTGGTGAAAGTGGTAGACTTTGAGCTTTTGAGGAAAGTTGTTGAAGCTCCCGGTGTCAGCGGATACGAGTTTTTAGGAATTAGAGACGTTGTTGTTGAGGCTTTGAAGGATTACGTTGATGAAATTAAAATTGACAAGCTTGGCAATGTTATTGCCCACAAAAAGGGGAGCGGACCAAAAATCATGATTGCGGCACATATGGATAAAATCGGCCTGATGGTAAATCACATTGATAAAAACGGCTACCTCCACGTGGTTCCTGTTGGAGGAGTTGATCCAAGAACATTAGTTGCCCAGAGGGTTAGAATATTTACAGAGAACGGAGAACTCTATGGAGTTGTTGGTCACATTCCGCCACACCTAACAAAGCCAGAGGAGAGGAAAAAAGCTGCAGACTGGGATACGATTGTTGTTGATGTTGGTGCAGACTCAAAAGAAGAAGCTGAAAAGATGGGAATTAAAGTTGGAACAGTTATGGAATTTGCCCCGGCATTCACAAAGCTCACGGAGAATAGGTTTGCATCTCCATATTTGGACGATAGAATTTGCCTTTATGCAATGATAGAAGCTGCGAGAGCTGTTGAAAATCATGAAGCTGACATATATTTTGTTGCAAGTGTTCAGGAGGAGGTTGGCTTGAGGGGTGCAAGGGTTGCAAGCTATGCAATTGATCCTGAGATTGGAATTGCAATGGACGTAACATTTGCTAAGCAGCCCGGAGATAAGGGCAAAATTGTCGTTGAGCTTGGCAAAGGTCCCGTTATGGACGTTGGTCCAAACATAAATCCAAAGGTCAGAGCATTCGCCGAAGAAGTCGCTAAGAAGTATGAGATTCCGCTTCAAGTTGAGCCGAGCCCAAGACCAACAGGAACGGATGCAAACATCATGCAGATCAATAGAGAAGGTGTTGCAACTGCCGTTTTAAGCATTCCAATTAAATACATGCACTCACAAGTTGAATTAGCTGATGTGAGAGATGTTGACAACACAATCAACCTGGCCAAGCATTTCCTTGAAGAACTCAAGCCTATGAATTTAATCCCCTGATTTTCTTAATACTTATTTTCCAAAAGCCTTATCTTTTATTGGCGCAGAGTTACTATTGATGTTGGGTTGATGTTCCTGTCTACTGAGAGTTCCATGGGGGACTAAAATGGCAAGACTCATAGTAGTTCCAATAGTTTTGGAAAAAATTGAAAAAGACGTTGTTGTCGCTGTTGCTGATTATGTTGAGCAGTTTTACTCAAGGTTTGGGCTGCATGCTGTTATTCTCTCAGAAATCGGTATAGACAACTTTTCTGTGGAATACAATTGGAATAGGAGGCAGTTTCTTGGAAGGACATTCCTTCCTACTTTGGCACAAATTAAAGACACATTAAGAGCCGGGGCTGCCCTTGGCATAACAGACGCTGATTTATACGAAAAAGGCTTAAACTTCATATTCGGTCTGGCAAGCCCATACTTGAAGGTCGCGATAATTTCGTTACACAGGCTCAGACCTGAGTTTTACGGGGAAATTAATAATGGGGAATTATTGAAAAATAGAGCGATAAAAGAAGCCATGCACGAGCTGGGCCATGTGTTTGGTCTCGAGCACTGTCCAAATCCCAAATGTGTTATGCATTTCTCCAACTCAATCCTTGATACGGATTTAAAGAGCAGGGAATACTGTGATAACTGTTTGAAAAAACTTAAGGAGGTATTTAAATGATTGAAATTGAGCTTAAAGGGTACGCCAATGATAGAATTTTTGAAAAAGTTAGGGGAAGATTTGAATTCATGAGAAAAGAGATGCATGAGGATATCTACTACCAGCATCCGTGCAGGGATTTCTCTAAAACTGATGAAGCTCTACGGATTAGGATAAAACGGTTTAACGGACATTTTGAGGCATTTTTAACCTATAAAGGTCCTAAACTGGATGACATGTCAAAAACCCGAAAAGAGATAGAAGTTCCTATAAGCGACGTAGATGCATATTCTGATTTACTGACTTCCTTGGGGTTTGAAAAAGTCCTAACTATTGTGAAAGTCAGAGAAAAATACTACGTTGAAAAAGGTGTGACAATTACGCTTGATGAGGTTGAAGGATTGGGGAAGTTCATCGAAATTGAAAAGCTCGTTAAAGAAGAAAAGGACATTAAAAACGAAGTCAAAAAGCTTCGGGGGATTCTTGAAGATCTTGGGGTTGAAAGATTTGAGCGGAGATCTTATCTGGAGCTTCTGCTTGAGAAGTTGAAGAAAAATGGTTCCCAAACTTAATAAATTCAGGAAACATCTCGGCAAACTCACAAAAGGAGAGAAAGACGATGCTATATTCGGATTAGTTGAAGCAGCTTTAAAGCGGGAAGACATTAATGCGGCAATAAGTGAAGTCAGGCGAATTAAAAACGATTATTACCTTTTTCTTGGGGTTCGAAGTATCGTAAAGAAGATAGTTCAATTAGCTAAGAAAAGCATTAATAAGTTTGGAAGCGTATTGAAACATGAAAAGGAAGCTTTTAGGGAGTATTTAAAAGAGCTTGTTATTCTGGCAAATTCCATAACAGAAGAAAGGTTAAGGGCTATTGTTTTTGCAGATATTGCAATCGCATTTTATCTGATTGATGAAAGCCTCGAGGGAGATTTGGCACTAAGAACAAGCCTTGATCTCGCTGAAAAGCTGAAAGATGACGATGTAACTTTTGAAATAGTTTACTCGCTGGTAGAAAATGATCTCCTTGAAAAAGCAGCATATGCAATGAATCTCGTTAGAAACAGGAAGAAGCTGGATGTAATTCTTTCATATATGGCGCTCCATCTTTATAAGGAGGGCAGGGAAGATGATGCAGCCAAAGTAATTACACACATCCAGAGCGATTTCCATAAGGTCATGGCACTCTGGAAAATGGCTGAATTCGAGTCCAAGAGGGACAAAAAGAAGGCGGAAGAAATACTAAAAAAAGCTATGGAACTTTTAAAGGACATAGAGAATCCAGTGTTGAGATTCGAAGCATTTGTAAAGATCGCTGAATTACAGGAGGAACTTGCTGGTAGATTTAGATTTTCATGATGCTTTTTAACTTATTTATTAACTCTCTCTCACTGAGTGCTGATCTCTCTAAAAGTCCCTTCTTTTTTAGTTTGTGGGATATTCTAACGCTGGCAGGCAATCTGATTCCAAGATTTTGAAGAAGCTCCACTTCTTCAAAGACATTTTTTGGTTTGCCCTCCAGCACTATTTCGCCTTTATCGAGAACCACAACTCTATCTGCGAAACTCAGGATGTACTCTGTATTGTGCTCTACCAGAACTATTGTAATGCCCTGCTCCTTATTTAACAAGGTTATCAAGCTCAATACCTGCTCTCTACCAAGGGGATCAAGTTGTGAAGTGGGCTCATCCAGAACTAAAACCTCAGGCTTCATTGCCAAAACGCTTGCAATCGCCAACCTTTGTTTTTGACCACCGCTTAAGTTTGGAGGAAATTCATTTTCAAGACCCTCCAAACCTGCAATCCTTAATGCCCATTTGATTCTCCTTTTTATCTCTTCAGGATCCAAACCAAGATTTTCGAGACCAAATGCAACTTCTTCTTCGACAGTCATGTTGAAAAGCTGAGAATCGGGATTTTGAAGAACGAGACCCACAATTGTAGACAGCTTTGCGACGCTTGTCTCTTTGGTGTTGTATCCCTTTACGTAAACATCCCCTCTAAGCTCTCCCCTTATAGAGTGAGGTATTATCCCGTTAAAGGTGAGGCATAGGGTCGATTTTCCACTCCCGCTCGGTCCAAGTATCCCGACAAATTCTCCCTTCCTTATCTTCAAATTGATATTCTTAATGGAGTACTCTTTTGCCCTTGAGTATCTGAAACTCAGATCCTCAACTCTTATGAGCATTATTACTCCCTCTCCACGACTCTCGGTATCAACATCAGGGCACTGACTATAAAGACAAGTGTGGAGAATATCTCAAGCCTTCCAATCCACATATGGAGGATCAGGAGTATCTTTATGTCCAAAGGAAGGGCAGGAGATGTTATACCAACACTCAGCCCTACGTTTCCTTGAGCGGAGGCAACCTCAAAGAACGCATTGGCAATGGAGACTCCAAGTCTTGCCATTACCCACACGGTTCCTATAAGCAAGAAGGCGAAATAAGTCATGGTAAAGCTGAACACCTCCTGAATTTCGTCTTCTGAGAAGATGTAATTACCGACCTTCCTTTTTATGACTGCGCCTTTGGGAAGAATTGCCTGTTGGATTGTCCATTTTAGACTTTCGTAGGTCAGCGTTATTCGAATGAGCTTTATACCACCTGCCGTACTTCCCGCTCCTCCTCCCACAACCATCAAAAATCCTATTAAAAGCTTTGCAAGCTCGGGATATTTCGAAAGATCATCGATTGAAAACCCTGTACATGTTATTGCAGATACCGCATGAAAAACACTTTCTCTAAACGCTTTGGCGATCTGCATGTGGTTCCAAGTTATTAGGGAATAGCCTATCAGCACTATCGTCGGAATAAGGAAAATGAACATGTATCTTACCTGAATATCCTCGAAAAAATGCCTTATACTCCGGTTTTTAAACATCTTATAATGAACCGTGAAGTTTACTGCACCCATTATCATGAGAAAAATAGTAACTGCTTCTATACTCAAGCTGTTAAAGTATCCTATGCTCAGGTCGTGAGAGCTCATACCACCGGTTCCTAAACCAGTCATTGAATGAATAACTGCATCAAACATTGGCATTCCGTTGATGTAATAGAGATAGATGCCCAATAGGGTTAGAATTGCATATATCTGGAAGATTATTTTAGAAGTATTGGCCAAGTTTGGAAGTATTCTTTCAGTCCTTGCTTCAGCCTTGTAAAGCCTTGCTGCTGCAACTCCTGGGCGAATTAAAATAGTAAGGGCAACCAAAACAATTCCAATTCCGCCGAGCCACTGCATCCATGAACGCCAGAAGAGGAGTATGTGAGGATAGCTTTCAAGATTGCTCATCATCGTTAGCCCTGTTCCAGTCCAAGCAGACATGCTTTCGAAATACGAATCAATGAAGCTCATATGGGCTATTTTCATGAAGGGAACAACACTTATAAATGAAGCAAAGAGCCAGACAAATGCAGCTGAGATCATTGCCTGCCTGAGGTTTACATCTTCAATCATCTTGACGTGTCTCCCAAGCCAAGCCCCAAGGAGAATGCTTATTACTCCAGGGATTACAAAGTAGTAAACATAAACAATCTCATTCGGATAGAACCACACAATTAGAGGGGGGATCAGATAAGCCAGACCGATACCTTGAAGCAGTGCACCTATTAGATTTTTAACAACAAAGAGATCTTCAGTTAAATTTATGTATCTTCTGACTCCAAGCATTCGCTCACCACAAAACTAAAAATCACAAACAAATAAAAGATTTTCGTGAGGGTGGAGCATGGGAGTTTTAATTAAGAACGGAATTATGCCAAATGGGAAGAGAGGCACTATATACATCGAGGATAACAGAATTGAGGACATAAATGGCGAAATTCGGAAAGATGACTTTGTAATTAACGCCCAAGATAAGCTCATCCTTCCAGCGTTTTACAACACTCATACTCATCTTCCAATGACCTTTCTCAGGGGGATTGCCGAAGATATGTGGCTTAAGGACTGGCTTGAAAGAGTTGTTTGGCCTGCGGAGAAATACATTAACAGGGAGTATGTTTACTGGGGGGCAATGCTTGGAGGACTTGAGCTGATTCGGTCTGGAATCGCAGCAGTTGCTGATATGTATTTTTTCATGGACAGTGTTGCCAAAGCCTTAGAACTTTTGGGGTTAAGGGGAGTTTTGGGCACCACCATTTTTGAATTTCCTTCTCCCGATGCTAAAACACCTGAAGAGGCTTTTAAAATTGTTGAGAGGCTTGTAAAGAAATATAAAAACCATGAATTAATAAAACCAAGCATTGCTCCTCACTCAATTTACTCCTGCAACCTTGAAATACTTCAGCAAGCAAAGGAAATTGCAGATAGATATGGACTTTTGATCCAGATTCACTTATCAGAAACAAGGTGGGAGGTTTATGAAGTTCAGAAACGCTACGGAAAAAGACCCGTTGAGCTCCTGGAAAGCATCGGGTTTTTGGATAAAAATCTTCTATCTGCTCATGCGGTTTGGCTCACAAAGGCTGAAATAAAGACTCTTGCCAAGTATGGTGTTAAAGTGTCTCACAATCCTATCTCTAATTTAAAACTTGCTTCTGGGGGAGTCATGCCATATCCAGAAATGAAGGAATACGGTGTTCTCGTAACATTAGGGACAGATGGAGTTGCAAGTAACAACAGCTTTGATATGTTTGAAGAGATGAAAGTTTTTGCCATATCTCAGAAAAATCACCGCTGGGATCCAACTATAGCAAAAGCGGAAGAAGTATTCAAGGTTGCAACTGAAAACGGTGCAAAAGCCCTTGGATTTAAGGCTGGAAGAATTGAAAAAGGATATCTGGCGGACTTAATGATTATTGACATTAACAGACCGCATCTCAAGCCGTTTTATGATCCAATTACCCTTGCGGTTTATTCCATGAGGGCTGGAGATGTTGACGGTTTGATAGTTAACGGAAAGCCTTTAATGTTGAATAAAGAAATCCTTGTCGTAAATGAGGAAAAAACTATAGAAAAAGCCGAGAAAAAGGCACTTAAACTTTATGAAAAGATTGTGGGGGTAGTTAAATGAATGAAAAAATAGAAAAGCTCATTAAAGCTGGTGAAATTGCAAAACAAGTTAGAAAGGAAGTAATAAAGCTGATAAAACCTGGTGTTTCGCTGTATGAAATAGCAGAGTTTGTTGAAAAACGAATTGTAGAGCTTGGGGGAAAGCCTGCATTTCCATGCAATTTATCACTAAACGAGCTTGCCGCCCACTATACCCCGTATAAGGGTGATGACACTGTTCTTAAGGAAGGCGATTATTTAAAAGTCGACCTTGGGGTTCATATTGATGGATATATAGCAGACACTGCAGTAACAGTTAGAGTCGGAATGAAAGAGGACGACTTAATGAGAGCCGCAAGAGAAGCGCTTGAAAATGCTGTAAGTGTTGTGAGAGCAGGAGTTAAAATAAATGAGATTGGAAAAGTAATTGAAGAAACCATAAGAGGTTATGGTTTTAACCCAATAGTGAACCTTAGTGGGCACGTGATCCAGAGATACAAGCTGCATTCTGGAATTTCGATCCCTAACATTTACAGGCCTCATGATACATATACACTGAAAGAAGGGGAAGTACTGGCGATAGAGCCTTTCGCAACTACCGGAGCTGGACAGGTTATTGAAGTTCCTCCAGCATTGATATTTATGTTTGTAAGAAACAGACCTGTGAGGATGCCTCAAGCAAGAATCCTACTCAATTATATAAAAAAGAACTTCTCTACTCTGCCTTTTGCATACAGATGGGTGCAGGATTTAATGCCAGAACCACAGCTGAGGTTAGCATTAATGCAGCTTGAAAAAGCTGGAGCAATTTACAGCTACCCAATATTGAAAGAAATCCGGGGAGGATTAGTGTCTCAGTTTGAGCACACAGTAATTGTTGAGAAGGATGGCGCAAAGGTGATTACGTAATTGTTTAATTATTTTGTTGTGTTTTTTAAATCATATAAAAAGCTCGGCGTTGGCGCCGGGGCGGGGATTTGAACCCCGGCGGGCAAACGCCCAGTGGATCTCGAGTCCACCGCCTTCCCTGGCTAGGCTACCCCGGCTCCATGAGATTGTTATACTGAGCTTTTATAAAGCTTATCAGCAAAAACTTTATTAACATTTTATTACTAAAATATTTTCGAGCTCCAATCAAAGAGAAGGTTTAAATGGAACAAAAGCGTAGATAAAATTGTAAGGAGGTGACAGAAGTGGTCGGAATTCTTGTAGAAGAAGTTATGACAGACAAATTTGCAAAAATTGATGTGAATGCACCACTTTCTGAAGCAATTGGAATCTTTGAAAAAGAAGATCCAGATTTAATTCTTGTGTTTGATAGGAGCACATACAAAGGTGTTGTCACTCAGGATTTAATAATTAAATCCCACCTTAAGTGGGATCCAACCAAGGCAAAGGTAAAGGATGTTTACAAACCTGCTCCTGTTATCAAGCCCCGTGATGATCTCAGCCATGCTGCAAAGCTCATGATTGAGACTGATTTGAGATCACTGCCTGTTGGAGAAGATAAAACAAACATTTTTGGTGTAATTAGTGATCTGGCTATTTTAGATAGAGTAATCAAGGAGGAATTTGGAAAGAGGAAAGTTAAGGAGTTCATGACAACAGATGTCATTACTCTTAAACCAGATGATACAGTGGCAAAGGCACTTGCAACAATGAGAGACCATGCAATTTCGAGAATTCCAATTGTAAACGAAGAGGGCAAGCTTGAAGGTCTTGTGACACTCCATGACTTAATAATCCGTTTCATAAAACCAAGATTCAAGGCACAATATGGGGAGCTTGTGGGTGAAAAGATACCCCCCTTCTCAACCCAGCTGAGAGAAGTCATGATCAGAGGAGTTATAACAATACTTCCAGATGCAACAATAAGGGAAGCAGTTGCCACCATGATTGACAACCGCATTGACGGTTTGGTTGTTGTTAATGAAGAAAACAAGGTCGTTGGTATCCTAACAGTTAAAGATTTGCTGCTCCCAATCTCCAGGATGGTGGAGAAAGAAGCCAAGTTCTACCTTCAGCTCGGAGGAGATGCGCACATACTGAGCGACTTTACCAGAGAGAGGATCATAAGCGACATAAAGAAATTCGTCGATGGATACGCTGATGTTCTTGGTGATGAAGGAATAATCTACCTGTACATCAGAAGGTTCAATGAGAAGTTCAGGGGGGTACACCTGTATCAAGCCAGGATGAGGGTTGTAACAGATAGAGGGGTTTTTGTGGCAACAGGTGAAACGTGGGGAGCTATTCAAGCAGTCCATGACGCACTCAGAGCCATTGAACGACAGATTCTCCAAAAAGTAGAGCTTCAGAGGGACTTGAGATATGCAAAGAGATTCCTTGATAAGCTTGAACTCTGGCGCTGATTCAGAACTTTGAAAACTCTCTTTCAATAAGTTTTCTCTCTTTTTCTTCCAGCGCATCCAGTTTCACGACAAGAATTAATGTCCCATTTTTAGAGATAACATGATCTTTAAGGCTCAGTAAAAACTTGAAAGCCGCCTTAAATCCGTTTTCAAGCATGAGATATTCAAAAGCGTCAACGTAGACTACGTTATACCCTTGCTTTAATCCTCTTGCAACAAGATCCACAAGAATATCTATTTTTGTTGGGGAAATGGCAAAAATTCTTGGATCTTCCTCGATGTTTCCTTCTCCAACTCTGGTTATCCAATATATAATGAAGTCGTTTCCTAACTGAAACGTTCGTGGATCCTTTCTTGTAATTATAATAACGTTATTCTCAAGAAATAGTGTGGGGAACATATACTCGACCTCTTTGCTATCGGTGAACAAGTAAATTTCTTTTGGAAGTATTTTCTCTCTTTTTTTCTGAGGTGGCATTATTGGATAAAAAGCAAATTTAACCGCACCAATCGCGGAAATTACTCTAAAAACACCTGCTAAAAGAAATGCTGCATTGACGAATCTTGGCATTTCTCTTATGAGAGGATACATTAAATTAAGTGCACCGAGGAGTATCAACCCCCATGGAAAAAGCTCTTCGAGTGTCTTCTTCCTGACAATATACCTTCTGAGCATAATACCAAGGTATATCAAAGATACTCCAAATGCAAGGGATGAAGGGAGGGCTCTTATAGCAAAAGGCAACTCATCAAAAAAAGGCGTTGCTGCAAAGAACAACCATAGATAGACGAGGGATACATATACTCCCATGCCAATTACGTGTCTAATCTCTGCACGTTTGCTTTTGAGGTGTATTACACCCCACATTATGAGCAGTGATATCAGAAAATTTGGAATCATGCCGGCTATTTCATACACTTCTTCTTTTATCTGTATTCCAAGTGGATCTAATATATAGCTTTCAATATCCAAAGCATTTATAAAAAATGCAAACATGAGTAGTGCCCAACCTTTTTCTCTTGTCTTGATGAACCTATATGTGACAACCAAGAAGAGTATCCATCGGGATATAAAATTGAGAATCCCAATTATTGAAGCTGTTTCCAAAACTCCTCACCTTTCATGTATTTCCTTTTGCTGCTTAACAATAACCAAGCTGTTTGGAGGAATATTTTTATCAACTATTACTCCAGGCCCAACAAATGAGTTGCTACCAATCTTCCTTCCAGGGTATATTGAAACATTTATTCCGACCTTGACGTTGTGCCCAATAATCGCTCCCAATTTTCTTCTTCCGCTGTCTTCAAGCTTGCCTTTTACTTCAACTTTTATCGTTTTATTATCGTGCCTTAGATTGGCTGTTATGGTTCCAGCCCCTAAGTTTGTATTCTCCCCAATGATTGAGTCACCCACGTAGTTTAAATGGGGGGCATTGCTGTGGTCCATTATTATTGAGTTTTTAATCTCAACTGCATTTCCAATGTGACAATGGTTGCCGATGCTCGTATACGGTCTTATAAAACAGTTAGGGCCGATTTTGCAGTTCTTTCCAATTTTTACCGGACCAACGATATATGCACCGCTTTTAACAACTGTTCCTTCTCCAATCTCAACTGGTGGTATTATCGTTGCTCCCTCTTCCACAGTTCCTCTGATCTCATGCTTTAAGTGATTCTTGAGGATGTACTCGTTCAAATTGAGCAGATCCCAAGGTCTTCCGATGTCGTTCCAATAGCCATCGTAAACTGCATAGGCAACTTTTTTGCCTGATTTTATCATAAGGTTAATCGTGTCTGTTATTTCGTACTCACCGCGCTTGCTCAGTGGAGTTTTTTCAATGAATTCAAAGACATCTGGCTTGAATAAATAGATTCCCAGATTTGCATATCCCCTAACGTTTCCCGGCTTTTCTTTGATTTCTTTCACGTATTCCCCTTCAACCTCTACTTTTCCAAAATGGCTCAAATCTTCAAACTCCTTAACCAAAAGAGCAGCATTTGCTTTCCTAAATGCATGAAGAAGAGCTTTCACTGCCTCTCTCTCAAAGTAGATATCCCCATTTACCGCCAAAAAGGATTCACCCTCAATATATTCCTTTGCAGAATATATTGCCCTCGCAGTGCCTTCGCCCTCAGTCTGCTCCACGTAAGTGATTGGTTTACCATTATATTCATCCCCTAAAAACTCAATCAGCTTCTCTTTCTGGTATCTGACGATGATTATGAATTCGTCAACGAAAGGATACAGATTCTCGAGAACGTACTCTATAATTGCCCTGTTTGCAACTTTCAGCAGGACTTTAGGTCTGTCATCGGTTAAAGGCTTTAGTCTTTCTCCCTTTCCAGCTGCAAGTACCACACCTTTCAAATTAACACCCCCATTATCGAGACAACCACCGCTATGCTACCAAATACTATACAGAACTTGGAGAAATTTAACCTTTCTGCTAATTTAAGCATCCCCTCAAGTGTCAGCAGGCTTACAATAAACGCACTAAGCACGGCAACTAAGGACACTGTGATGGGCTCACTTACAGCTTGAAGCTCCAAGAATAGGGCACCAAAGATCGCCGGAACTGCCATCAAGAAGCTAAGTCTCACAGCTTTTTTCTGATCAACCCCAAGCAAAAGCAACGCTCCAATAGTCATTCCTGAACGTGAAATTCCTGGCAAAACAGCAATACCTTGGGCGATACCTGCAACCATAGCTTCCACAATCGTAACTTCCTTTTTTCTCTTCTTTCTAACAATTTGCCCAAATTCGTCTTTGGGTTTTTCCCTGCTCTTAGCCAAGATGACCCCAGTTAGTATCAAAGCAAAGCCTACTATTCCGTTCACAGCCTCAGCATTTAGTGATGTGACAATTGTCTTGAATGCCCTATAAAGTGGAAGTCCAATAACTGCGGTGAAAAGTGTTGAATAAAAAAGAAACGTCTCCTCCTCGCCCCATCTCAATGTCACAAGATTCATCAGAATTCTCCCCAGTTCATACCTGAATTTAAACAGTACTGCAAAGAGTGTTCCAAAATGAAGGAGCAGAGCATAGGAGTAAGCTTTTTCAGGAGAAATCCCAAAAAAGTTCATCATCGCCAGCATGACCTGCCCCGAGCTGCTTATCGGCAACCATTCGGTAAATCCCTGCAATATACCCATTATAACCGCTTCGATGTAATTCATGACAGATCACTGCTTGAGTATTTGGGCACTTGGAAACATAAACTTTTCGAGAAAAAAGGCTTTATACTGTTCGGCTAATCTAATTTTGGTGGTGGAGATGAGAATTACAATCCTCTTTGAAAACCACAGTGGATTTAAGAAAGGTCTTTTTGGAGGACATGGCTTTTCCGCTTTAGTGGAGCACAAAAGATACAAGATATTAGTTGATACGGGAGTTGATGGAGAAATTTTGTTGAGGAACATGGAGGCATTGGGAATTAAACCTGCAGATATCGATTATCTCTTCTTGACTCATGGGCATTACGATCACACAGAGGGCTTAAAAGCTCTTCTTGGAGCAAGGAGAGGAAAGAAGCTGACAATCATCGCTCACCCAGACATATTTGCTAAAAGAGTTGCATTAAAGCCGCATTTGAGAGATATAAGTCTGCCGTTTAAGAGAGAAGAGCTTGAAGAGTTGGGAGCAGAGTTCATATTGACCAGAAGCCCCATCCAGATTGTTGAGGGCATCTATTCAAGCGGAGAAATTGAAAGGACTACATGGGACAGAACCGTTGGATACAGAATTGAGAGCGGAAAGCTCGTGAAAGATGATGTAAAGGATGACATAGCTCTAATTCTTGACTTAGGTGATAGTGTAGCAGTAATAACTGGCTGTGGACACAGCGGAGTAATCAACATAGCCATGCACTCACAAAAAGTCATGAACAAGTCAATCAGAGCTCTCATCGGCGGATTTCACTTAATCGGTGCAAAGCCTGAGCTCTTGGAAGAAATCACTGAGAAACTGAAGGAGCTAAAAGTTGAGAAGATTTATGCTGGCCATTGCACGGGATTTGAAGCAATGGGATTTTTCATGACTGAATTTGGAAGAGCCTTTGAGCCGCTTTACGTAGGCAAAGTTATCGAGCTGGGATAAATTATCCATAAAATTCTTTTTAAGGCAACTTTTTCTCCTTTTAACCATGTATGAACTGACAGAGGACTACAAACTCAGAAAAATCACAAAATTTGAGCTGGATATGGTTGATGAGCGAGATGATTTGCTGATCATTCCCCCTTCATCTAAAGCCGGCCCCTGTGGAAATGACTGCGTATTCTGTTATCTTACTCAAAATCCTCCCCAGATGATTTATCGAGTTGCCAAGCATGACACTTTAAATGACCCCGAGCTGGAAAGGAGAGTTGCCTATGCAAGAGAACACTATGATTTGTGGATTCGCGTTACAGATACATCAGCAAATGTTCGATTTGATGAAAATCGCATAGAATCACTCTACAATGCTGGCTTGGATGAGATTCAGATTTCCCTTCACACCACTAAAAAGGATGTCAGGATAAAGCTCATGCACAACAGAAATGCTGGAAAAGTTATTGATTTAATTCCAAAAATTGTAGAACACTTTAGAATGATTGCCGATATAATTCTAACTCCTGGATACAACGTCAGTGATATTGGGAAAATTTTGGATGACTTGGACAGTTTTGGAGTTCATGAAGTCAGACTCTTTCCGGTTGGGGTTACAAGATTTTCAAAAACGAGGGCACTGACAAGAGAGGAGCTTCTCTTTGTGAAAAGCGTTGCATTGGAGAAGCAAAAAGACCTGGGTATTGAAATAGTGATTCCTCCAATTTTCCAAGCTCTTTTAGGAGAGTTCACAACTGGCTTGGAGCCCTTTGACATTGAAATGAATATTCCAACGTATATCTTAACGGGCGAGCTTGCATATCCGGAGATGAAGCGCCTATTCCCAAAGCTCAACGTTGTCATGGTTAGGAATGAGGTATTTGGTGGGAATATTGGCACAGCGGGACTTTTGACGGGATACGATGTATTGAGGGCTATTAAACAGCTACCGGAGGTGGATTTAGGCATTCTCCTTCTCCCGGAGGTCATGTTTCATGGTGATATAACTTTAGACGGCTGGAAGAGGGAAGAGCTCTTTAACAGAATCCTGATTGAAAAAGGCTACATCGTTGAGACTGCGCTTGAGCCTCAGGAGATCCCAAAGATTTTGGAGAGATTCTAACTCCAAAGCTTTAAAAACCTCTCTGCAAAATCAAAGAAAGGCGAGACGAAGAAAGAGGTGAGAGAGATGAAAAACCCATTTGAAAAAATGCCAACCATTCTTTTAGCTGATGAGCTTATTGATAAAGCCTTTAGGAGAGCTGAGAAAGCAGCTTCATCCTTCACTCCGCGAGGGAATAAAATAAGCAAAGCGAGACAGAGGGAAGAGCTTAGAATAAGAACAGTTTCAAACGTCATTAGGGATAATTTAAGGAAAATCCTTGACAGAACGCCTGGTGTCTCAACCCTGCCCCCATTCTATCAGGAGTTAGTCGATACACTCGTTGATAGGAAGATGTTCCATAAGGCTTTAGCCTCTGTGAATTGGGCGATAAAGACAATAAGAACGCTTGAAGAGAGATATGTGGAAAAGGTTAGATACTCAAGAGACCCAAATGAGATTGCTCAGCTTAGAAGGCAGTTTTACGGAAGGGTTGCAAGCGTCATTAAAGATATAGCAGACAACTTAGAGTATCTCAACAAGGCGAGAGATGTTTTGAAAGATTTGCCAGTCATTGACCTCAGCCTGCCAACCATTGTCATAGCTGGACATCCAAACGTCGGGAAGTCAACTCTTCTCAGGCAGCTCACAAATGCGAAGCCAGAAGTTGCAAGTTATCCCTTCACAACCAAGGGAATTAACGTTGGGCAGTTTGAGGAGCACTGGCTCAAGTATCAGGTGATAGACACTCCCGGTTTGCTTGACAGACCTCTGAGTGAGCGCAATGAAATAGAAAGGCAGGCAATTTTAGCACTAAAGCACCTTGGAAAAGTGATAATTTACATCTTTGACCCATCAGAGTACTGCGGATTCCCACTTGAAGAGCAGATGCATCTCTTTGAAGAGATTTATGAGGAGTTCAAAGAGTTTCCATTCATAGTCGTTTTGAATAAAGTTGATGTGGCTGATGAAGAAAAGATAAGGAAAGCGGAAGAGTTCTTGAGAGCGAAAGGGATAGAACCCATAAGAATTGTGGCTAAAGAGGGGCTTGGAGTCGATGAAGTTAAAAAGAAAATACTGGAAATCCTAAAACCAGAGCTGGAGGAAGAAATTTCCAGAGTAAGTTAAAAAGATTGCCAAAATTTAAATTATAAAAAAGGTTCAAAATCAGGCGCTCTTTTCTTCTTTTATCAAAACAGCGTTAATGACACCATCTTGCCCCGGTCTTGAGGTAACGATTGCCTTTCCAATCTCAGTCTGAATGATTGCGCCCTTTGTGATGATGTTTCTTCTAACGTATTGCCTGTTTGCTGGGTTCTCGACGACACCGAGTATCTTTACCTTTTTGCCCTTTCCTCCATCAAAGACGTTTGCATAGAGTGCCTGGACAAGTCTTACCTTTCTGTTTCCACCAAATGTCCTGATGATCTTTCTCTCCTCTCTGTATTCACCAACTCTGGTGAAAGCTGGCTCTCTTCCAAGCTCCCTCTTTCTCTTCTTTCTTGCGAGGACAATTCTTCCACCTGAAGGCTTTTTGAGTGATCTTCCTTGCCAGATTGCCATATCTCTCACCTCACGATGATCCTAATCCTAAGGGCATTTTAAGGAGTTTGTTTATAAGCTTTTTCCCAGAAAAATTTAAAACATTTCAATCAATTACTGATTAAGGTGGTAGTTGTGGGAGCTATAAATGCCTTTGCCAAAACTATAGAAACCATAACTAAAAATCCAAAACTCTTGCTCATACCCATTATTATTGCACTCATAATTGCACCGATCTCGGCTTATCTCCTGAAGAACTACACAGCCCTGTTTACAGAAGAAATGCAGAAAAACTTTGAGCAAAAGCAGGAGGGGAACGTTATAGTAGAGGAGCACGGTAGCATAATTCCAAAAGAAAATATGGAGAAATTCATGAGCTATATTAAGATCATCATTCTTCTCGGCATTCTTTCGGCATTGCTAAATGCAATTGGTCAGTATGCGGTTGTAAAAGGTGCCCTTACAGCAGAAAAAGGTGAGGAGTACTCCCTGATTCAGCTTTTCGTAGATGGAATTAAAAATATGATCCAAGTATTTGTTGTCAATGTGATAATAGGGCTGATTATCTTTGTAATAATAATGGTTCCGTTAATTCCTGCATTCCTTATGCTGGCCGCTGGAGCTATGCTTAAGTCCGAGGCATTCTTTATGATGGTTCTATTCTTCGTCCTACTTCTTGAACTGCCCTTGGTTTTCTTCCTTGTTGGCTTGGGCTCAATGGCCGTTCCAATATATGTAATCAAAGGGTCAATAGGGGCAGCATTTGAATGCTTTAGTGTAGCTTTCAAAAACAAGCTTTCGACTTTAGCATTTGGGATTTTGCTGTTGATTTCTGTGATTCTTATCATGGTAGTGCCGGGCTCTTTCATGGGGCTTATGGCATTAGGATCTTCAGGGTTCACAGCTCAGCTGCTCTTGAATTTAATTGAAGCGCCATTCCAAGCCTTAACACAAGCCGTGATGTCCATTGGGGGTCTGATGCTTTATCTTGAACTTACAAAGGAAGAAAAAGACCTCGAAGAAGAAATCTTGGAAGAAGTGCAGAAAGAGCTTAACGAGTTTGAAATCTGAAGTTTCCTACACTCATTCTCATTCTTTTCTTCTCACACATAGTAACATTTTTAACCTATGGAATTGCTTTTAACTATGGTGGTGCTTGTGGGAGCTATAAAGTCTATGGAGAACGCCATTAACATGCTCACAAAAAATCCAGCCCTTGTTTTAGTGCCTATTCTGATAGCATTCATCTTAGCCCCCATCAACACCTCTAACAACAATACCAACTTCCACTTTCCCCAGGAAAGTGCCGAGGTTGCAAAGGAGCAGCTGAGAAACTTTGTTCATGATTTTGTGAAAGATGCTGTAATTTTTGGAATTCTGACGTCTATCATGCAGGCAATTTCGGGCTATTCAGTTAGTAGCGGAGTTTTAGATATTATCAGACAGAAGGACTATCGAATAGCACAGACTATAGTTGAAGCTCTCAAAAATCTTCCTCAAGTGGCTTTTTTGAATGTTTTTGGCTGGGTAGTTACCATTTTAGTGATTGCCCCACCATTTGCGTATCTCTACAGCGAAATAATGAAAGCAGAATCCTTCACGATACCCGGAAGCGTTATGGATAACTTCTTTTTCTTGGCAATTGTATCTTTGCTTATATTACTTTATGTCGCTCCAGCATCTTTGCTTCTTATACCTGCATATGTGAAAACAAAATCCATAAGGTCGGCACTTAAGGTTTACAGGCTTGCACTTAACAGGCTTTCTTCAACGATTGGCTTTGGAATTCTTGTCTTTATAGCCATAGCGATTATAAACCTTCCTACAATGCTCACAAGATTCATTAACAACCAGCTCCTTGCGGGCATCGTAACGGCTCCCTTTAACGGACTGAGCAACGCCTTTTCAATGGCTGCTGCAACCTTGTTTTACCTATTCCTCATAGAAGAAATGGAAGAAGAGTAAGTTCATTTACCAAATTTCTTTTCTTTTGCCGCTTTTACCAGCTCCCTGAACACTGGGGCTGGCTTCATGGGTCTTGACTTGAACTCTGGATGGAACTGTGTTGCAATGAAGTACCTGTGCTCTGGCAATTCAAGTATCTCCATTCTCCTCTTGTCATCTCCAGATATTCCGCTGAAAATTAAACCGGCTCTCTCAAACTCCTCAATGTAGTCAGGATTGACTTCCCACCTGTGCCTGTGTCTCTCATACACAAGCTCTGTTCCATATACTCTGTGGGCTAACGTATTTGGCTTAATTCTTACGGGGTACGCTCCCAAACGCATTGTTCCCCCAAGCTTGTCAATACCTCTCTGCTCAGGTAGCAAATCAACAACTGGATATGGAGTGTTTGGATCAATCTCCGTCGAATGTGCACCTTTAAGCCCCAAAACATTTCTTGCAAACTCCACAACAGTCAGCTGGAATCCAAAGCATATCCCCAAGAACGGAATGTCATTTTCCCTTGCATATCTGATTGCCATCATCTTGCCTTCAGTCCCCCTCGCACCAAAGCCTCCCGGAACTATTATGCCGTCAACACCTTCAAGCAGACCAACACCATATTTCTCAACGTCCTCTGCTTCAATCCACCTGATTTTTACCTTTACTTCATTTGCAACACTTGAATGCTTCAATGCCTCGATTATGCTAAGATAAGAGTCCTTGAGCTTCACGTATTTTCCGACTATTGCTATTTCAATGGAATCCTTGAGGCTCTTGTATTTAGCAACCATTTTTTCCCAGGCTTTCAATTCAGGCTCTCTATTTTCAAGACCAAGCCTTTTAACGAGGTATTTTCCGAGTCCCTCTCTTTCAAGTAAAAGTGGAACCTCATAAGTGTCTTCAACGTCATAGGCACTTATCACAGCCTCCTCTGGAACGTTTGTGAAGAGGCTAATCTTTTTTCTTGCAGAATCTTCGAGAGGGTCCTCACTCCTCGCAACAATGGCATCGGGCTGAATTCCCAAGCTTCTAAGCTCTTTAACGCTGTGCTGGGTTGGCTTTGTCTTCTGCTCGCCAACAACTTTAAGCTTTGGAACATAAGTTACATGCACGAATGCAACGTTCTCTCTTCCTTCCTCAAGCTGCATCTGCCTTGCCGCCTCAAGGAAGGGCATGCTCTCGATATCACCGACGGTTCCACCAATCTCAATAATGACAACATCATGATCTCTGGCTATTCTCCTTATTCTTTCCTTTATTTCATTCGTGATGTGTGGAATTACTTGAACTGTTGCACCCAAATAATCCCCTCGTCTCTCCTTTTCAATTACTGCAGAATAAACTTTTCCTGTCGTTATGTTGTGGTCAAATGTAAGATTGGTATCTAAAAAGCGCTCATAATTGCCCAAATCCAAGTCCACTTCTCCACCATCATCAAGAACAAAGACTTCACCATGCTGGTAAGGGTTCATAGTTCCGGCGTCATAGTTGAGATACGGGTCAATTTTAATGTTTGTGGTCTTAAAGCCCCTCGCTTTCATGAGAAGTCCTATTGATGCGCTTGTTATCCCCTTTCCCAGACCGCTCACAACACCACCCGTGACAAATATGAACTTTGTCATGGCAAAACCTCCACACGTTATGTTGTGGATTGATTGATAAGTGCTTAAAAGCTTTATTTAGAAAAGGCTAAAAATCCTCAAGATGACATTTATAATCCCAGCTAAGAAAACAAGAAAAATTATTCAACAAAATCCTTTTAATTTCTCAAGAACTTTCCCTTTTGAGGGGAGAACATGAAAAGGATTAGCATTTTGATTTTTCTCCTGCTTATCATGCCTGCATTGGTGGATACTCTTCCAACTGTGAAATACGGAGCTGTTAATTTCATTCCAGTTGCAACAGAAAATGAGCTTAAAGAGGTCATTAATACTAATGAGGGTCAATATATCTTTGTTTATTACTACTCTCCAACCTGTCCTGCTTGTAAATATATGCGAGATAATGTTTTTGCAGATCCCAGTATAGTCCGACTTCTCTCAGAAAGAGCTGTCCCTATAATTGTGGACGTTTACAAGGGAAGGGAAGTAACATCACTCCGATATAAAGTCTACAGCAAGGTTCTTGTGATTCAGCCAGATAATTCCGGGTATTACACCCCCAAATCTTCTGGAGAAGAGGTTACAGTTTCAGTTCCTGGAACTCCAACAATGGTAGTTTTTAAAGTTGAGAACGGAGAGAAGATCTTAAGGGGAGTCGCTGTCGGGGCGCTGAATAAACAGGGTTTTGAGTTTTTCATCGAGCAAACCACTGAAAAGAAGGCAAATGTTAAGACCCCAAATCCCAAAGCATCTACCACAACCGCTGCACAAACGCAAAATGAGAGCCGTTTAACTTTCGCAGTTCTCCTAACAATTTTCTCTGCTGGTATTTTAAGCGTGTTTTCTCCCTGTGTTTTGCCATTGGTTGTCAGCGGATTTGCTCTGATACTCGCTAAAAGGAATCTTGGACTTATAATACTCGGCATGATTGCCGCATTTTCCTTAATTGGCGGAGCGGCTGGGGCCTTGGGTTCATATATATCCCAGATTACGGCACTCCTTTATTTAATCGGGGGAACTGGATTCATCGTTCTTGGCACAATAATGGTAAGCGAAAAAGCCAATCTGTACTTCACTTCAAAAATTGGCAGAATTCAACGCTTTGCTGAGAAAAATCATAAATTCAGAGGCAAATTTGCAGACTTTTTGTTTGGAGCATCATTGGGAGCTACTTGGATTGGATGTATCGCTCCATATGTTGGCTTTGCAATTTTAACAGCAGCATTAAGCAGGAACTTTACAAAAGGAGTCATTGTAATGTTCATTTATGCCCTCGGTGTGGGGTTAACTTTCTATCTGGTACTCAGCTCCAAAGACTTGGCACAGTGGATAAACAAGAGATTCCTCTCAAATAAACTCACTCTAAGAAGCAGTGACAGGAAACTGGAAAAGGCAGTTGGTATTTTAATGATTTTAATTGGTATGCTGATGCTTACAGAATTAACCCCATTAAAGCTCTGGAGCCATCTCTTTGAAAAAATTGTATGAAAGCAAATCAAGCACTTTCTTCATCAAAATGAAATCCTTCCCCTTCTTTTCCGTTATGAATTTCTTTAATCTCAAAAACCTTGAGCGGGACTCTTTTCAAAGCCTTTCCAACAACAGCTTTTGCAATTCTCTCCGCATGCTCTAAGCTCTGAGCATTGAAGACTTTAAGGGTCAGGTAAATTCCAACTAAACCAATACTCCCAATAACGAAAGCACTCTCAAACGGGCTTCCACACACAGGACATTGGGAGTAGCCAATTTCAACCTTCACGAAGTCAAGCTTTTCTTTATTCAAAGCCTTCGCAACCTTCGATACGGCAACATTTATCGCATCCTCTGGTGTCTCAACGTCTCTCACAATTATCGGGGCTTCTAAAACCACTATATAATCACCCATTTTTCCCACCTCGTCACTCACCCGAAGGCAAAGAGTCTGTTGTCTTCGCCTTTAAACACTCCAAGCCTAACTCCGGCATCAATAAAGCCATGTGCATAGTTTAAAGCGGCGAAAGCGGTCACATAATCACCTTTCTCATAGTAGTATTTGGCGTCACTGTAATAGCTTTTTGCCATGGTTAAAAAGTCTTTCGCAACAGAATAGAGGAGGCTTTTCTCGTGCACTGCTATTTCAAGCTTTTCAAGGGCTTGTTCTGTTATTTCAAAGTATTTCTTGAGTTTTTCTTCGCTTATCTCTCGCTCCACCGGTCTCGCCTCATCTACAGCTAACTTGAAATCCTTATAAACCTTGCTTATTCACTAATGATGAGTGAGGTGGTATATATGTACACGATCATTGATTTATTCGCTGGTGCGGGAGGATTTAGCAGGGGTTTTAAGGAAGCGGGATTTAAGATTTTAGCTGCTATTGAAAATTTTGCCCCAAAAGCTGATACTTACAAGTTCAACTTCCCTGAGGTTAGGATGTATGTTGAAGATATCAAGAGGATTCACACCATAGATGTCATGAGGGATGTTGGAGTGCCGGATGTAATAATAGGTGGACCTCCATGTGAGCCTTACACAGCCGCAAATTTAAAGAGAAAGGAGAATCCTCTTGATAGGCTCTACAATGACCCAATTGGACAGCTTGTTTTACACTTCATCCGCTTTGTGAAGGATTTTCAGCCAAAGATATTTGTCATGGAGGAAGTGCCTCAAATTATGGAAGGTGAGCTTAAAGATGCCTTGAAATACGAGTTTGAGAAAGCTGGCTATGATGAGATTTACTTCAACGTTCTTGATGCTCAAGATTACGGAACCGCTCAGAGAAGGAAGAGAGTATTTATTTCGAACATTCGCATCAAACCCAAGAGAGTTAGGGGAAAGCTGACAGTATGGGATGTAATCGGGGATTTACCTGACCCGAGGCTGCCTGAGGCATTAGAAATTCCCAACCACAGATATGTTCCGTTATCACCAAGGAAGCAGAGAAAAATTATGCGCCTTAGATGGGGAATGGCAATGCAGAAGTTTGGTGATTCACAGAGGAAGTTCACGAACTGGGTCAGGCTTCATCCTTATAAGGTTGCACCCACAGTCAAAGGCGGCAGCAGGTTCATTCATCCCTTCGATGACAGGCTTTTAACTGTCAGAGAGCAGGCAAGATTGATGGGGTATCCAGATTACCACATATTCCTTGGTGGAAGGGACGTGCAGTATGATAGCGTTGGTGAGGCAGTACCCCCAACAGTTGCGAAGGCAATAGCCGAATACGTGAAGGAAAAACTTGACGAGGGAGATTATTAAATTAGCGAAAGATTTATAATCTCCCCTTTGCTTTAACTTTGTCGGGAATGGGCCCGTGGTCTAGCTGGTCATGACGCCACCCTTACGAGGTGGAGGTCCGGGGTTCGAATCCCCGCGGGCCCACCATAACAAAAAATAAAATTTGTCCCGAAAATTTAAAATAATAATCAAAGTTGGATGTTTTATTCCCCGAGTCTTATTGGCAGTTTAACTTTGAATTCAATTGTTCTTAGGGCATTCGGAATTTTAATTTTCAGAATATATTGGGCATCCTCTGGAATGTCTTTAAATACTACATATCCGGATACACAATTTCCCGGAGTGAGTTCTATAACGTTTGTGAGATTGCTCATAACAACATCCCCTGGAATCAATACACCTTTTGAAGTCAAGAGCCCCCACTGTTCAATGTTTAACGGGAGAGCTGTTTCTCCAGTGTTCTCCAGCGTAAGATATATTTTTACAAGCGATTTCAGTTTGGTAATCTCCAAATATGGAATCTCCTCAACTTTCTCAATCGTGATTTTTAAAGGGTATTCTTCTATCGTCTTGTTGACTTTTATTTCCCTCGTCCTTGGTGTTCCCTTTATCTCAAAGGGAATCTCAATTAACTCATCCTTAAGCTCTGTTAGGTCATATAGATGCACTGTTAGGGTTGTCTTTCCCTGTACATAAGGAAATAGCAACCATGTTTGTTTTTCAGAATGGGGGCCCACAGTTAAGAACCATGTGAATGGCGCAATTTTTACCTCACCTCCAAGGGTAATTCCGTTTAGATCTATTTTCACCTCATTATCTCCTGTATTTTTGATTTTCAGAAGTACTTTTACCCCTTCCTCTTTTCCTTCTGGTGTTTCATATTCAAAAACAGCATACTTCATGAGTGTTATCTCAATTGGGAACTTTTCAGCTGGTTTGGATATATTCACCAGTGTATAGTTCAGTGAGAATTTAAGTTTTGGAAGCATTATTTCTGCTTCTCTCTCGGGAAGCATCTCTGTTTCGTGGACTTCAAGTATAAATTCTCTGCCCTCCAGACTTATCTCCTCCATCGGGAAAAGAAATTCTTCGGTTATATCTTTACCAGGTTCAAGCTTTTTGCTTTTAATGCTTGAAATGTCTTTGGGATATTCTATCACTGAAAATCCATCAACAGTAAGCTTTGCTGGCTCTCTTATCATTAATTCTACAGAATTGTTTCCGAGATTCTTAATCTTGGTGTCTATCCTAAGGTATTTCTTCAAAGTTAGAGGATGCACATAAATTCCATATCGGTAAACTTCGAGTATAATATTAGCCTTCTTTTGTGTCACATTTAGTGGCTTTGAATTCCTAAGATATACTTTTTCAAAGTACTGCATTCTTTCTTTTTCACTCATTTTAGGGAGATTCTGAGCTTTAAAAACCTTTTTTAACATAGTATCTTTCGTAATTAATGTTGCATCAATGATGCCACTACTTGAAATGCCCTTTTGAAAGTTGGTCAGTACATATCGGGCTTTATACACAGTGGGTTCTGTAAGATTGCCAGAGACATTGGTGAGTTCCTCACTGTAAGATAGGAAATCTGATCTGTGAACAGTCAAAGTTCCGTTGTATATGAGAATACCAAATTCGTCCTTTATTGTTATCTTCAGTTTCCCATCAATTTTTGTACATGCAGTTTGATTTTTCACCTCTAAGTATAGGACCAGAACATTAGACTCCTTTTTCCATTTAGCTGTTACCTTGAAGTCCTTAATTCGTTCCTTTGGCATAAGTGTTGATAGAGTCGCTGTATATGTTGATGTATTTGGAGATGATATTGTTTTTTGCATGGAAGTTGCCAAAGTATGGGAGGTAGGAGAAGATTGAATGCATCCACAGACTAACATTATTAACAAGAATATCGGTATTGTATTGGTCTTCTTCATGAAGACCCCTCACTTAGGTAAAGTAAAAGAGGTTAAGTTTTTTACTTAGATTTACATCGGAACGATAAAAGAGATTTGTTAAGTAGGCTTTTTATCCTCCTCAGGTGGCTTCCAGTTTTTGGTTATCTTTGTAACAGCTTTAACTATCTGCCTCTCCTGTGGATTCTTTTCAACAAGCTTCTCAAGGAAAGAAATCAGCTCATCGTAAGTAGGTTTATCAATTGGGAAGGGTACCCTATCCTTTCCACCCACAGCATATGCAAACTTAAAAGGATCGGGAGGATGAGTAACTGGGTCTCTCCATGAAGGATGGACATCATACACAAGCTCCAATACAAGGGACAAAGCCCTTAGTGTGCTTGGGCCAAGTCCTTTGAGGAGCAAAAACTCCTCGTAATTCTTCACACTCAGCTCCCTTGCAAGCTCCAAAGCCCTCTGATTCAGCTCAATCTGTCCCAGACTTTTATATCTCCTAACTGTATCGGACAGGTTTAGTTTTTCATATGGTTTGTAGACAACCAGAGGTTTGTAGCCTTTTGCAACTGCCGTAAGAGTTTTGAGCTCCCTCTCAAGCTTTCTTGGATCTTCTTTCACGATATCGAGCAGGATTTTTTGGTATTCTCTTGTGTTTTTATCAACAGTATTCAGCGCATACTCAAGCTTGATCCCGCTTATCCCTTTGTGAGGCTCCAGCGTAAAGCTTTCATTATCAAACCAGTGGTATCTTCTTGCAAGCTTGACCTTTGGATTCATACCCTGCTGAACAACTGCCCAGTTTCCTTCCTCATCAAGGAAGAAGACATGGTGGTAAAGCTGGTATCCCGTTTGTAAAGCAACTGTGTCAACTTTGGCAACTAACCGGGAAATTCTGACGTATTCACTGCTGTCGAGTCCATATTTCTCACATATCTCTCTCAATTGAGCTGGAGTCTCTCTGCTCTTGGCACCTTTTCCTCCAGCGGCTTTTATGCCAAGTTCTTCCTTTGAGAGGACTTCCTTTAAAATCCCGGTTGTTACGGTGGTGCTTCCTGACGAATCCCAGTCCATTCCAATTAGGTTGTTCAAGGCTTGAAACCAAACTGGATCCGCTAACCTCTCAAGAACTCCCTTTGTGCCATATTCATCAACTAAAAGAATAAGCACTAACCTTGCCAGCTTTTTCATCCTTTGAGCAAGCCAAAGCGGGACATGACCCCCGTGAAGTGGAAGCTCAGCAATACCTTTTCTCATCACCAATGTATCTGCTTTTGAAGTTATTAAGCTTTGAGAGAAAACCTTAAAAATTCACTGACGATGCTCAAACCGATGCCGATGAAAAAGCTTAGCGAAATTTTTGCAGAACTGCTCAGAGAGAAAGGAATAAACAAAATAGGCATGCTTTCGAAAAGATACAGAAAGTCGAGGAATAAGCTCCAGGACATAGCATTGGATGTTCTTGAAGGTAAGGGAGCTATAGTTGAAGTTGATGAACCCACAGCAATAGCTTGGGACTTAAGCGGAAGACGAACAGGGGAAGCAAAATACGCCTATGCCCCATCGTGCATAGCAAAGAAGTTTAAGGTGGTTATTTCTCCCGGAGATTTAAGAGCGAGGCTTCCAAATGATTGCCCCTACTTTATAATCGACCTCATGCACTGGGAAAAGCACACAGAAAAGGAAAAGAATAAGGTTGCCCTTCAGGCTGCTCAAAGCTATGGTGTTTTGAGAGATTACCTCTGGAGCGAGCTTTTAGCGTTAACATGGATCAACGAAGAGTTTAAAGAAAAAGCACATTTTCCTCTTGACAGAGTTACTGCTTATGAAGGTCCGACTGCAGAGTTTTTAAAGGAGAAGGGTATTGATGAAGTTGTTCTCCTCGATCCGAGAGCTGAGGAGGTTTTAAGCGAAGAAGACTTCAGTGTTGGTGCCTTTATCATTGGGGGAATTGTCGATACCGGTGGAACTAAAAAGGGAACAACTGCGAAGATTGGGGAAGCCCTTGAGAGTGAGGGAATCAAAGTTAGGAGGAGGAAAATTGTCCTTAGAGGAGACATTATTGGAGTTCCAGACAGGATAAATCACATACTCAAAATCCTCCTTGAGATGCTCGTAGAAGGCAAAAGTATGGAGGAAGCCATTCTTACAGTGCAGTCACCGTTGCATGCAAGGTGGAGACTGAGAAAGGAACTGCCAAAGCACAAGAGGAGATATCTGATAGACGGCAGGAAGTATCTGGTTGTTGAGAAAGAGCTCTTTGATGAGTATTCGAGATGGCTCAACATACGGTGGGAGGACTTCGTGCAGGTTTTAAGAGAACTCAACTTTGTTGCCCTTGAGAGAAAGAGAATACATCATCTCAACAAGATAGCGGTAGCGAGAATTATCAATGGAAAGCTTTACAGGGTTATTCTGCTGAAGAGAGCGGCTTTGCTGTGTTATAATTGTTAAAATGAAAGAAAATCAAGCAAAGAACAAAATCACGGCATCTCCCACAACTGCCGTCTCAACCTCTTCCCCTTCACTGAACACTGCCTTCCTGAGCACTATGTCGTCCTTGCTGAGCTCGACCTTTTGCCCTTCAACTTCAAACTCCACCTTTCCGCTCTCTTTGAGCGCCTTTGAAACTTCCTCAGCATTTTGCTTGAGGTATGCAACAATCTTTGGAACGAGCTTTCCATATCTCGGTCCTACAGTTCTGAAGTTTGGCTTAATCTCGACGATTCTTTCCTCAAGCTCAGGCTCACCTTTTACAATCTCTAACTTCTCAATGTTCATTGTTCCTGCAATGTCTTTCTCTATTGCTTTGAGCATCTCATAGCTGTCAGTTGCATAAATTGCCACGTGCTTGAGCTTTGCATTCAAAGCCAAGCCGTGTGAGTTCTTGTATCTTCTCATTGCACCGATGATCTCCCTTGCAAGCTCTCCGAGCTTTTCAGCTTCTTCATCAATTCTTGCCTCATTGTAAGCGGGCCACTCCAAGAGGTGGATGCTCTTTGCCCCAACTTTGTCCTTGAATACCTCTTGGTAGAGCTCTTCTGTTATATGTGGCACAAATGGTGCGAGCAGTAGGAGGATGTTGTAGAGCAGCTCATACAATGCCACTCTTGCTTTAAGCTTGCTCTCTTTGTCCTCTCCATAGAGTCTGTGCTTGATCATTTCGAGGTAGTCATCTGCAACCTCGTGCCAAATGAAAGTCATAAGCTCCCTTGTGAGCAGGTTGAAGCGGTAGATTTCCATCTCGTTTGTTGCGAACTTGATTAGGCGGTGAAGCCTTGAGAGTATCCATCTGTCAAGGGGTTCGAGCTTGATGTTCTTGTTTGCGTTGTAGTCCAAATCCTTGATGTGCCTCTCTGCAAAGCGGAAGATGTTCCAGAGCTTTTGGAGGAAGCGGAAGTTGTAGTCCACAGTTTCCCACTTGAACGGGTGGTCTTCTCCCGGTGGGGCTAATGCTGTCCAGAGTCTTAGGGCATCGGCCCCATATTTTGGAATCACTTCTTCTGGCGAGACAACGTTTCCATAGCTCTTGCTCATCTTTCTTCCGTCTGGTCCAGCCACCATTCCGTTGATCAGGATGTCATGCCATGGTTTCTGTCCAGTGAGAATGTAAGTTCTGAAGATTGTGTAGAATGCCCATGTTCTTATGATGTCTGTTCCCTGAGGTCTTAGAGCTGTTGGGAAGTTATGTTTGAACCACTTCTCATCCTTAGTCCATTTTGTAATAACAAGTGGAGTTATAGATGAATCAATCCAGCAGTCCAGGACGTCCCTGACTCCTTCCAAGTTAGCCGAGCCGCACTTTGGACACTTCTCTACAGGCGGCTTGTCAAATCTTGGGTCAACTGGTAAGTCCTCTTCTCTTGCCGGGATTATATGTCCACAGTCCTTACACACCCAGAATGGAATTGGAGTTCCAAACACCCTCTGTCTGCTGATAACCCAGTCCCAGTCCATGCTTTCCGCCCAGTCCTTGAGCCTTAAGAACATATCCTCCGGGAACCACCTTATCTGCCTCGCAACTTCCACAAGTTCCTCCGTGAACTCCTTCACCTTGATGAACCACTGCTTCTTGGGTAATAACTCAATTGGAGCCATACAGCTGCTTCTCTCTGTGTGTCTCAAAACGCGGTGCCTTATCTTCTCTTTTTTATATAGCAAGCCCATCTCTTCCAAGTCCTTTGCAATTGCCTCCCTTGCTTCCTCTGTCTTCATGCCCTTGTATTTACCGGCAACTTCTGTCATCCTTCCATATTCGTCAATTGCAATAATCACCGGCAAGTTGTAGCGCTTCTGCCACACTATGTCCTGCTCATCACCGTAAGTACAGTTATAGACTGCTCCAGTTCCAAAGCTTGGATCAACATCCTCATCGGCTAAGATTGGAACCTCTCTCTCAAAGATTGGGAGCTTTACCTTCTTGCCGACTAAATCTTTATACCTATCATCTTCTGGGTGTACAAATACAGCTACACAGGCTGGCATAAGCTCTGGTCTTGTTGTTGCTATTGGAATGTAGCCATTCCCATCAGCCAGTGGAAGCTTTATGTAATAGAGGAAGCCGTCCTCCTCCACATAACCTACTTCCGCTTTTGCCAGGGAAGTCCTACAGTTTGGACACCAGAACACAGGGTGCTCTGCTTGATAAAGCAGACCTTTCTTGTAGAACTCAAGCAGAGATTTCTGCACTAAAGCCTTGTATTCGTCATCCATTGTGTGATACTCCAAGTCCCAATCGGCGGAATAGCCAATTCTGATAAACTGGTTTCTCATTGCCTCAATAGCCTGCCAAGTCCACTCGATACACTTCTGCAGAAACTTCTCTGGCTCGTCCTTGCTTATGCCGAACTCCTTTTCCACTTTAAGCTCAGTTGGAAGCCCATGGTTATCAAAGCCCTGTGGGAAAAGAACGTTATAGCCCCTCATTCTCTTATATCTCGCCACGATATCAATCCATGTGTGGCTTAACACGTGACCTAAGTGAAGTGTTCCGCTTGTGAATGGCGGTGGTGTATCAATTGCATATGGGGGCTTTTTCTCATCGAGCTCATACTTGTAAATCTTTTCATCAAGCCAAAAGCGCTGCCACTTGGTTTCAACTTCTTCGGGATTATAATTCTTTGGCAGCATGTTATCAACCTCCATCAACTTTTTCAGGCATGTTTCCTCTTTCATCAGGGACACTTAAAAAGGTTAATCCCAGCAGGGGGAGTGCCGCCAGCATCCCAAGAGATCCCGCGATAAAATACGCTTTCCCGAGGCTCAGTTTCTCAGCAAAGGCACCAACCATCACATTGCTTATAGCTGTAAATCCGCTTCCGACAGTGCTCATCGCTGAAGTCACTGTTGAGCGGACTTCTTTTGGGATAAAGCTGTTCCTAAGCACTGCCATTACAGGAAACCTTGCACTGAGGGTTACCTCAAGCGCAAAGAGCAGGGCAATGCTTATAGCCAAGTTTTCAATGATACCAAGCATGGCAATCTCTGTCCCAAGCAGGACTGTCAACATTGCCGCAGTTTTCGATGTTGGTTCAAGCTTTTGGGCAATCAGACCTCCTGCAGATGTTGAGAGAAGCAGTAAAGCGAAGAGCACTCCAAGATATTCTCTGGGAAGACCGCGTTGAACCAGCAGAAGCATCCAAAAGGTGAAGAATGCTCTTGCAGTGAAGCTCAGAAAGAAAGAGGAAGCTAACAGTAAGTGAAGTGCTCTGTTCTTTCTGATTTCCCTCAACCCTCTTCTAAGCAGCTCCATATATTTTGCTTTTCTGTTGCCGCAGTTATCGGGCAGCAGAAATAGAGCTATTATCGCAGAGGCTATCGAGAGCACCCCCGCGGTTAGCACTGGCAGATTTGGAGCGACCGAGGCAAGGCAACCGCCAATAACTCCTCCAGCGAATCTCACTGGTCCTGAAATTGCCTTTAACTTTCCAAGAGTTTGCTGCACTGATTTTCTGTCGTTTAACGCATCATAGAGCCATGGAACTAATGTTCCACTTACGAGTGCCATGCCAAAACCCGAAAGTGTAGCCCCTACCAGAACTGCCGAAATGGTATGTGTGAGTCCTATGATAAGCAATCCAATACCAAAGAGGGAGCTTCCAGCGGCATAGGTCTTGACTCTACCGTGCCTGTCGGCAACTCCTCCAGTCGGAAAGTCAGTGATGAGCTGTGCAATCTCAGAAACGCTCTGGGTTAAACCTATCTCAGAAAAGCCCAGACCAATGCCTTTAAGCCATAGACTCAGATACGGGCCAAGAACTGACGAAGCCAAGGAACTTACTAATCCAGTTGCTATGTAGCGCTTTCCTAACCGGGAACATTTCGGACCGCTCTCCTGTCTTCCGATGGACGATAGGCACCACCAAAGAATAAAGATGAACTCGGAGTTTAAAAAGTTTACCTAACTCCAACGAGCCAGAATCTGTATGCATTCTTCCCTAAGTTTCTCTTCATGTCTCCATAAATTTTCACTTCACTAAAGTACTTTTCCGCCAAAAGGCGAATCTCTCTGGGGGTATAGGCATTAAGAACCTCGTGAACGTGGAAAGCTCTAATAGTGCCATTAGGCTTTAAAATTTGAACTAAATATTTCAAATGAAACCTTTGGGTTGCATTTTCAATTTCCTTCCAGCTTGTTGTTATTACTGTTTCATCTCCGTTCTTCTCTTCCCATATAGTCGGAGCTCTATCAAACTGTAAAAAACATAGATTAGACCAGTCCGCAACAAATACTCCTCCTGGCTTTAATGCTTTAATTACAGAATTGAATAATTGTTTAATTGCATTTTCATCGAAGTACATGATGCTTGAAAAGAACATCGTCACTGCATCGAATTCATTTTCAAAGTTTATATCAAGAGCATCGCCGTGGATGAACTCAATATTTAGCCCAAGCTCCTGGGCTTTTCTCCTTGCAACTCTTAGCATCTCTTCATGCAAATCTAAGCCAACAACCTCGTAGCCTCTCCTTGCCAGCTCAACCGTTGGAATTCCAGTTCCGCAAGCTAAGTCAAGAACCTTCTTGACTTCTCTTTTTGCATCATTCTTGAAAATTTCCTCAACGAAGTCTATCTCTTCTCCAACCCGCTTTGCCCTGCGTCGGTAAATCACATCGTAGTATTCAGCTAAAACGGTGTAGAGCTCATGCATAGAATCACCAAAGAAATGTGAAAAAGGATTCTTATAAATTTGAGGTAAACCTTAGGCTAAAAGTTATTAACCTTCCTGCATAATGTTAAACGGTGGTGTAAAAATGTCCCACGAGGAGCACAGGGCAAAAGCTCCCAAAAAGTTTAAATTTGCAGTTATAACGGTTAGTGACACTGCAAGTGTCGGTAAACGGGAAGACCTAAGCGGCTATTACATAATTGAAGAATTAAAAAAGGTAGGAAATGAAAACGTTTACTACAAGATTGTTCCTGATGAGAAACTTGCAATCCTCAAAGCGGTGCTTGAGGCTCTTGACAAAGCCGACGTGGTAATAACAACAGGGGGAACAGGAGTAACGAGGAGAGATGTCACAATTGAGACGATAAAACCTCTGTTCGACAAGGAGCTTGTGGGCTTTGGCGAAATCTTCAGGTTGAAAAGCTTTGAAGAAATTGGAACTGCTGCAGTGCTGACAAGGGCAACGGCCGGAATCATAAGGGACAAAGAAAGCAAAGTGGTCTTTTGCTTGCCGGGCAGCTTGAATGCTGTGAAGATCGGGGTTGAGATAATTAAGAGGGAGGCTTACCACATTCTAAAGCACGCAAGAGAATGATACAATTACACAGTTACATAATTAAATAATTCGGTGATTCAAATGCGCGAATTCAAAAAGCTCATGCCGTATAAAGAGGCATTCCAGCTTATGATTAATGACATTAATGAAATCCCAGATGTTGAAGAAGTAAGCCTGGATGAAGCCCTTGGAAGGATTCTCGCTGAAGATGTGAAAAGCCCGATAGATTCTCCGCCATTTGACCGTTCAGCAGTTGACGGCTATGCTGTAAGAGCTGAAGACACTTTCCAAGCGAGAGAATACGCCCCTGTTGAATTGGAGGTCGTAGATGAGATAACTGCAGGGATGGAGAGCAAGACAGAGGTCACACACGGAAAGGCTGTAAAGCTCATGACAGGGAATAAACTGCCGAAAGGTGCTAATGGTGTCATCATGCAGGAACAAGTAAAAAGGGAAGGGAACAAAATCTACGTATTGAGACCCGTTGCTCCGGGACAGAACGTTGCCTTCAGAGGTGAGGACATAAAGAAGGGGCAAATTATACTCAGGAAAGGACAAATACTCAGACCTCAAGATCTATCACTTTTAAAAAGCGTTGGAATAAAGAGGGTGAAGGTTAGGAGAAAGCCAAGAGTCGGAATAATTGTCACGGGAGATGAGCTCATCGAAGAGCTCGATGAAAGAGCCCTTGAAAGCGGTAAAATTTTGGAAAGCAATTCAATAATGCTGAAGGGCTTAGTTAAGCAGTACTTCGGAGAGCCAGTGTTTTACGGGATTTTACCTGACGATGAAAGCATTATCAGAGAAAAACTTGAGAAAGCTAAGAGCGAGTGTGATTTGGTTTTGATCACCGGAGGTAGTGCATTTGGAGACAAAGACTTTGCCCATAGATTCGTTAATCTGCTCTTCCATGGAACCACAATAAAGCCGGGGAGACCTGTTGGATATGGAGAGAGGGTTTTTGTACTGAGCGGCTATCCAGTTGCAGTATTTGCCCAGTTTCACCTCTTCGTTAAATACGCCCTTGCAAAGCTTGTTGGGGCAAACTTCAAGCCAGCTAAAGTTAAAGCAAGGCTGACAGCAAAGGTTTCATCAACCCTCGGCAGATATGAGTTCGTTAAGGTCTGGTATGAGGATGGAAAGGCAAAGCCAATAAGGAAAAGTGGAAGTGGGTTGATAAGCTCTTTAGTGGAGAGCAATGGATACATAACGATTCCAGAGGACAGCGAAGGCTACTTAGAAGGAGAAGAGGTTGAAGTCGTGTTTTATTAGTTTTTGTCCCTCTTTTCTATGTTGCCGAATATCTCTCTGGCATCTTCTGGAAGAAAAGATATATCTCGGAAATTCCTAATCATCTCTAAGATTTCCTTCCTTTCTCTCTCCCTTTCCTCAAATGCCTGCACAATTGCATCATCCCTTGCCCAGGGTATTAATTCTTTAATGGGGTCAGACTCCTTGCGGAGAGGAGTAGTGCCCATTTCTTTAACACCAAGAAAAATGACTGTGTTTAGTTAAATAAGGTTTTCTCTACATTTTTTTCATGATTTGGAGGTAAATTCACAAAATTTGGAAAGAATTCAAATATTGGCTTTGTGCTCGATATATGATTTAAAAGTTTAAACTTTAAACATTGAGTTCAGATTGAGAATCTGTTTTATTTTCCAGGGTTTTTAGGGCTTCTGCAAATCTTTTAATTACATCGTCAGGTGCAAATTTCTTTGGAGTTCTTTTGAGCCTTGGCTCTTTTCCGTTTATATATCCCTCAAGAACCTTTATTCCTTCCTCCCACGCCTCGGTGAAATTGTTCACAGGGTCAAAAGGCTCATCAACATAGTACCAGCTTTCAGTTTTTCTATCATAGATCATTATTACGGGGTAAACTTCATCATCTTTACAGGGGCATTCTGAGTCCACACTAACTTCTATAATGAAATCCCCCACCTCAATGTAGCCTTCTTCTTTCAGTCTCTCCTTCCACTCTTCCATGCTCTCACCAACTTATGAAAAAGTTTTCATAGATTTAAGGCTAACGCTTAAAGGACTGATTGCTAAATTGGTACGGGGGTGAAGAGATGAGGATTATAGCAATAACAGACATCCATGGTAATGAAAACAAGGTGAAATGGCTTGTAGAGAAGATAAAGGATGAAAAATTTGATGTTCTTCTTATAGCCGGAGACATAACGCATTTTAAAGGCAGAAACAGCGCTGAAAAAAGTTTGAAGTACCTTTTGGAACTTAAAAAGCCAGTGTATGCTGTAATGGGAAACTGTGATGGCAGAGATGTTTTGGATTTGCTTGAGGAACTTGGAATAAATCTCCACGATAAGAGAATTGAAATTAATGGAATTGGAATTGTGGGATTTGGTGGTTCAAACATAACTCCCTTCTCAACAATCTGGGAGTTCCATGACGATGAAATCTGGGAGAGCTTAAACAAAAACTACCGTGATGGGGACATTTTGCTTATGCATGTCCCGCCTTACAAAACAAAAGTTGATAAGACATTTACTGGGCTTCACGTGGGAAGCAAAGCTTTGAGAAAATTCATAGAGGAGAAACAGCCTCCTTTAGTTATCTGCGGCCACATTCACGAAGCGAGGGGAGTTGATGAAATTGGAAAGACGCTTATAGTAAACCCGGGTCCTCTTTTCAGAGGACATTATGCCGTGATTGACATAAATGAAGGAAAGAAGGTGAGCATAACACTATACTAACCCCTTCTCCTTCAGCACTTTCTCCATTCTGTCCATAGCTTCCTCAAGCTTCTCGTAAGCTGTTGCATAGCTGATCCTTATATAGCCCTCTCCAGCCTTTCCAAAAGCACTTCCTGGAACCACTACAACTTTTGCCTCCTTGATCATTAGCTCGCTGAACTCTTTGCTCGTCAGTCCGGCGTCTTTTATGCGTGGGAAGATGTAGAAAGCACCTTTGGGCTTGACTGTTGGCAGTCCCATTTCATTTAAGCGCTTCCAGACCATCTGCCTCCTTCTGTCGTATTCCCTGCGCATCTCCTCAACAGCCCTCCAGCTCCTCTCGTCTCTCAGAGCCTTAGCGGCTGCATACTGAACAAACGTTACGGGACAAGTTGCATTGTACATCTGAAATCTAACCATCTTCTCAATAATCCACTCTGGAGCAGCGACGAAGCCAAGTCTCCAACCAGTCATTGCAAAAGTCTTTGAAAAGCCGTTTATTGTGATGGTTCTCTCAAACATTCCATCAAGGGAGGCAATGCTGTGGTTCCTAACGCCGTCATAGACAAAATACTCGTAAACCTCATCGCTCAAAATAATCAAATCATGCTCGACTGCAAAATCTGCAATCTCTTCGAGGTCTTTTTTAGTTAGAACTGACCCAGTTGGGTTGTTTGGGCTATTGAGTATCAGAGCTCTCGTTTTTGAAGTTACATACCTCTCAAGCTCATCAACATTCAGGCGAAATTCATTTTCTTCGTAAGTCGGAACTTCCACAGGCTTTCCTCCGGCTAAAATCACAGCGGGAGCATAGCTGACAAACATCGGTGAAGGCACTAAAACTTCATCTCCATCCTTAAGAAATGTTGCAAAGCCCATCAGTAAGGCTTGATTAGCGCCGACAGTTATCATAATTTGCGTTTTAGGGTCTGCATCAATGCCATTATCCCTCTTCAGCTTTTCAGCGACCGCTTCTCTAAGCTCTGAGATCCCAGCATTAGGGCTATAATGCGTTAGCCCCTTGTCCAAAGCTTCTTTTGCATACTCCTTGATATGCTCTGGCGTATCAAAATCAGGCTCTCCGATTCCCAATGAGATTATTCCCTCAATACCCTGAGCCAAATCAAAAAGCTTTCTAATTTCAGAAGGATTTACACGCTCTAATACATCACTTAGCGCCATGAGAATCACCAAAATGAACTCAGCTTTGAGATTTATAATTTTGCCGCTGTAAAATATTCGATTTAAGGAAAATAGAGTCGAAAAATTACAAATAAACAGCAAACTTCTCCAAAACCAGCACGTCAAGCTTTGCATTTCTGAACGTTCTCAGCGCATCCTCAGGTGAGCAAACTATTGGCTCACCATGCATATTAAATGAGGTATTCAGCACGGCGCCAACCCCACTCTGCTTCTCAAAGTGCTTAATTATGTTGTAATACGTGTGATTATCCTCTTCCTCAAGGGTCTGGGGTCTTGTTGTGCCGTCAACATGGACAACTGCTGGCGCTGTTTTTATGAACTCCTCTGTGGCATAGTAGCTCATTGTCATGAACTTGTTTGGATATGGGTCAACCAAATAATCCCCAATCCTCTCCTCTAAGATTGTAGGTGCAAATGGCTGGAAGACATCTCTCCTCAAAGCCAAATTGAGCTTTTCTTTAATACTTTCATCTCTTGGGTCTGCTAAAATAGAGCGGTTGCCTAAAGCCCTCGGTCCGAACTCCATTTTTCCTTGGAAGAATGCAACAATTTTTCCATCAATTAGGGAATCAGCTACAAAACCTGAAACAGCCCTGATTTCCTCATACTTGACTCCTTCCTCTCTCAAAAATTCCTCAATTTCATCCTCAGGGTAAGAAGGACCGAGATAAACGTGTTCCAGCTTAAATGGCTTCCATCTACCATCCAATCTTTCAAGCTGTGATTTAACATAAACCGCAGCTCCAAAGGCTAAACCGCCGTCATGCATGGCTGGAAACACCCACAAATCTGGGAAGTGCCTTCTTAAAACCATGTTTGCTTTAACATTCTGTGCAACACCGCCGGCATAAGCCAAGGGTACTCCATGCTTTGTAAGCTTAAGCCCAAGTTCATCTACAATTTTTTCCAGATGCTTCTGAGCTGATGCCGCTATCTCAATGGCTTTCTGTTCCAATTTTCCGCTGAGTTGTCCCTTCTTTAAGTTGGCAGAAACTTCCTTAGCTTTTTCAAATGGAAAACCGAAAAATTCAGCCAGCTTTTTAGTTGCCTCAATTCCAACGACTTTGAGATGGTTTTCGAAGGTTAAACCATTAAGCTCAATTATCGCGGATAAATCATAGCTCGGCTTTCCATAAGCTGCCAGGCTCATTACCTTGCCCTCATGCCTCATAGGCTTAAATCCCAAAAGCTCCGTAACTGATGCATAGAAATCCCCAAGGGAATCGAGATAAGTGGACTGGGCAATCTTAATCATCTCACCATCTCTGCAGATGTAAATTGATGAGCTTGAGCCATCTCCAGCGGCATCTATGCTTAAAGCTAACGCCTCTCTCCAGCCGGAAGTGAGATAAGCTGAGGCTGCGTGAGCAAGGTGATGCTCAACATAGAGAACTTTTCTCTTGAAATCCCTCCCAAAAATCTTCGCTAAGTTCTTTTCAAGCTCCAAAAGACGGGAGCGCTTTCTAAAGATGCCGGCAATCACAATGAGTTCAACTTCATCTGGAGTTACATTCCCCATTTCAAGCACTTTAAGAACACTTAATTTTGGAAAGCCGCGGTAATGCTTAATTCGATTAAGTCTCTCCTCATTAACTGCATAAATTTCTCCATCTTTAATTAAAACAGCTCCAGCATCATGGCCGTCATGAATTCCAAGTATCATGATAACTCACCAAGAGAAAAGAAAAAGACGAGTTCAATAAGTTCTTGCAAACCTTGCAATGAATTTTGCATCCTTCCCACAGTGAGCGCACTTTTTGCCTTCAATTTTTGCCTCTTCCTCTGGATATGGAATTCCAAGCATCTTTGCATCAAGGATTTCTTCCATCTCAAGTCCACAGCTTTCTTCCCCACACCACGGGATTTCAACGACCCCTCTTCTGTCTTCAAAGACTTCTTTTGCCTCTTCAAGTGTGTCAACCCTCTTAATGTGGCTGTCGAGAAACTCTTTAGCTCTTGCATAGAGGTTATCCATTATTGCATCAAGCGTTTCTCTGACCTTTTCAATGAGCTCAGCTCTCTCAACTGTGAACTTCTCAAGGGTGTCTCTTCTTGCGAGCACAGCCTTTTGTCCTTCAACATCCCTCGGACCAACTTCAATCCTCAGTGGGACTCCCTTAAGCTCCCAGTCATAGAACTTCCTTCCTGGCCTTATGTCCCTCTCATCAACATGAACCCTTATTCCAGCGGTTTTAAGCTCCTCGGCAATCTCTCTTGCATATGCAAAGACATCATAGGGCGAGTCCTTCTTTGGAATTGGAACTATAACCACTTGAATTGGTGCGATTGTTGGTGGGAGAACCATTCCTCTATCGTCGCCGTGGACAGCAATGACCGCGGCTAAAAGTCTCTCACTCATTCCATAGGTTGTCTGGTGGACATATTCATGGGTTCCATCTTCTTTCTCATACATTATGTTGTATGCCTTTGCGAAGTTCTGCTTGTAGTTGTGCATCGTTCCTATCTGCAGAGTTCTCCCATCGGGCATTACAACCTCCGCACCGAGGGAATAATAAGCTCCCGGGAACTTGTCCCACTCTGGCCTCTTTGAGACTATGTAGGGCAATGCAAGCTTCTTAGCCAAGTTGTCAAATATCTCTAAGTCCTCTTTTATCTGCCTCTCGGCATCTTCAAAGCTGTCATGAGCTGTGTGGGCTTCAAAGAACCTGCTGATTTCTCTAACTCTAATCAGTGGTCTTGTGTGCTTTGTCTCGTATCTGTAAACATTGACAATCTGGTATATTTTGAATGGTAAATCCGCATGAGAGCGAATCCAAAGCGCGAACATTGAATACATGGCTGTCTCGCTTGTAGGTCTGAGAATCAATCTCACATCTAAAGGATCGTGACCTGCATGAGTTACCCAAAATACCTCTCCCTCAAATCCAGCTATGTGTTCGGCTTCCTTTTGGAATTCGGTTTCTGGAATTAACGCTGGGAATAGGACTTCTTGATGTCCAGTCCTCTCCATCTCCTCATGGATGAACTTTTCAATGTTCCTCATTATCCTAAGGCCATAAGGCAGCCAGATGTTCATTCCCTTTACTGGATACCTTTTATCTTGTATTCCAGCTGTTTCAATAAGCTCATTGTACCACTCGCTGAAGTTGTTCTGCCATTTGTTTCGCTCTACCTTCATAACACCACCTACCCCTTAAGACTTCAGAAGAAGTTTTTAATTTTTCGCTTTGAATCAAAAAGATTTATTAGCTCGTTTCGATAAACGTCTAAAGGTGATAGCATGAAACCGAAAGTGGCTGTATTGTTCAAGATGAAAAGCAAACCACTGGAAGAACTCAAAAAATACTGTGATGCCGATGTTCTGCTTTACCCTAAGAAAGAAGATCTCATGGAAGTAATCCACCAATACGACGGCATTATAATATCACCCCTTAACAAAATTGATGCTGAAATCATCGAGAAAGCTGAAAGGCTTAAAGTAATAAGCTGTCATTCAGCGGGATATGATCACGTTGATATTAACGCAGCGACAAAAAAAGGCATCTATGTCACTAAAGTGAGCGGAGTCTTGAGTGAAGTTGTTGCGGAGTTTGCAATTGGCTTAATGATTGCCCTGCTTAGGAAGATAGCCTATTCAGATAAATTTATCAGACAGGGAAAATGGGAATCTCCAAAACTTGTGTGGAGCAGCTTTAAGAATATTGAAAGTGTTTATGGCAAAAGAGTTGGAATTCTCGGCATGGGAGCAATTGGAAAAGCGATAGCAAGAAGAGCCAAAGCATTAGGGACTGAGATACTGTACTGGTCGAGGAGCAGAAAAGAAGACATAGAAAAGGAAGTTAATGCAAAATATCTGCCCTTTGAGGAGGTTCTCAAGCAGAGCGACATCGTTGTTCTGGCACTTCCAGCAACAAAAGAAACGTACCACATAATTAACGAGAGAACACTCAAGCTCATGGAAGGCAAGTATCTTGTGAACATTGGTCGCGGCGTTTTGGTTGACGAAAAAGCTGTGATTAAAGCTCTTAAAGAAGGAAAGCTGAAGGGTTATGCGACAGATGTCTTTGAGAATGAGCCAGTTCAAGAAAGTGAATTATTTGAGATAGAATGGGAAACGGTTTTAACACCCCACTATGCGGGCTTATCAAAAGAGGCAATGCTTGATATGGGCATTCAGGCGGTTAAAAATCTGCTGAAAGTTTTCAAAGGCGAAATACCGGAAGATTTAGTCAATAGAGATGTATTAAAAATTAGACCAATTGAAAGCATAAAGATGCTGTGAGGTGATAGTATGGAGCACCTTACTAAAGAGCTCAAAGAGATAACCCAAATTCCAGGGATTTCTGGATATGAAGAGAAAGTTAGGGAAAAGCTGATTGAGTGGATTGAGCCTTTTGCGGATTATAAGGTCGACAGAATAGGGAATCTAATAGTTGAGCTCGGAGAAGGTAAGGAGAAAGCAGTTTTCATGGCACATATAGATGAGATCGGGCTTTTAATTACGGGCATAACAAACAACGGGAAGCTTAAGTTCAGAAAAATCGGCGGAATTGATGACAGACTCTTAATTGGAAGGCACGTTGATGTGATAACGGAGAATGGAAAGCTTGACGGGATTATAGGGGTTACACCAGTTCACCTCAACCTCGAGAGGAAGTTTGACACAATTCCCTGGCATGCATTGGAGATCGATATTGGTGCGGAATCAAAGGAGGAGGCTCTATCACTGGGAGTTAAGCCGCTGGATTATGCCGTGTTCAAAAAGCACTTTGCTGTTTTAAACAAACGCTATGTTGCAACTCGCTCCCTTGATGACCGCTTTGGTGCTGTTGCACTCTTTGAGGCGATCAAAGATTTAGTTGATCATGACCTGAATGGAAAGTTCATCTTCGCCTTCACTGTGCAGGAGGAGATAGGGCTTAAGGGCGCTAAGTTTTTGGCAGAGCACTACAGCCCGGAGTTTGCCTTTGCCATTGACTCTTTTGCGTGCTGCTCCTTCTTAACGGGAGACGTTAAATTAGGCAGCGGTGCTGTGGTTAGGGCTGTGGACAACTCAGCAGTTTACACAAGAAAACTCGCAAAGAGGGTTGTTGGGATAGCCGAGAAGAACGGGATACCTCTTCAGATAGGTGTCACCGGCGGAGGGACTGATGCATCAGTATTCCAGCACAAAAGCGAAGTTCTTGCTTTAAGCGTGCCCATTAAATATTTGCACAGCGAAGTAGAGATGCTTCACTTGGATGATTTAGATGCCCTGATAAAGCTGATCGAGGCAATAGTGTTTGAGCTTTAAATCAGGGGGTGGTTAATTGCTCAGATATATCAGCTATTTCGCAGTTGGTGTTGTCATAGGAATATTAGCCGCTCTTTTCGGATTGGGCGGCGGATTTTTGATAGTTCCCACACTCAACCTCTTGGGAGTTGAAATTCACCACGCTGTGGGAACTTCATCAGCGGCTGTTGTGTTTACTTCGCTTAGTTCTGCTTTGGCATATTCCAGGCAGAAAAGAGTTCATTACAAGGTAGGACTGCTATTGGCAAGCACTGCAATAATCGGAGCATACATTGGGGCTTGGATGACCTCTCTGCTGAATCCAGCACAGCTTAAAGTGATCTTTGGCGCTACGTTAATACTCGTTGCAATTAGGATTTACCGCAAAAAGACGGCAGAGCCAAGTGAAGTTAAGCTTGAGGACGTTAAAATAAACTATAAGCTTGTTCCAGTTGGTGGATTTTTTGCTGGAATAGCCTCCGGATTGTTGGGAGTGGGAGGGGGGATAATAAACGTTCCATTCCTTGTTTGGCTTGGAATGCCAATTCACTATGCCGTTGCGACTTCAAGCTTTGCAATAGTCTTCACCGCTGCAAGCGGGGCAATTAAGCATTACATGATGGGAAACGTTGAAGCTCAGTGGCTTGTTCTTTTGGTGCCCGGGCTAATTATTGGAGCGCAGCTTGGAGCAAAAATAGCAAAGAGAACCAAGGCTTCAAACCTGAAAAGAGCATTTGCAGTGGTTTTAGCTCTATTGGCATTGAGAATGATCTTAAAAGGGCTGGGAATTGCGGTTCCGTAATCTTTAAAATTGTTCTTTTTTATTCTTTTTCATGCTTTGGCACATTTCCATAATATTCATTGGCTTTTTCATAGGCTTGTTCGCCGGGCTGTTTGGAATTGGCGGTGGTTTCCTGATAGTTCCCGTTCTGACCCTTTTGGGTTTGCCTATTCATGAAGCTATCGGAACGAGTCTGGCGTGCATCTCCATGAGTGCTCTTGCATCTGCTTATGGGCATTTGAGGCGAAAAAACGTTCTCTTTAGAGTTGTTGTAATAAAAGAAGCGTTTTCAATTCCATCTGCATTGCTTGGTGCTTATATAACCGCATTCCTAAATACGAGACAGTTAAGTGCGATATTTGGCTTTGCTTTGATATATGTCGCATACAAGCTTATTAAAAAGCCTGAAACGCCCTCAGTAAAAAGAAATGTTAAAGTTGATTATAGGAAAGTTCCAGTGATAGGGGTTGTATCTGGCTTTTCTTCTGGGCTTTTGGGGATAAGTGGTGGAATTTTAAATGTCCCGCTGTTTTACTCTCTGGGGCTTCCTATCCATTATGCTATTGGCACATCAAGCGTTGCTTTGTTCTTCACAGCATTAGCTGGGACAGTTGGTCATTATATCCTCGGACAAGTCCACTTTGACAAAGCTATATTGTTAGCTCCGGGATTAATACTGGGAGGCTTTTCAGGAGCAAGACTTGCCCATGAAATTCATCCAGAGCGTCTCAAAATGGGATTCTCGCTGATACTTCTCATAATCGCAATCAGAATGATCTTGAAAGGTTTGGGCTTTGTTGTGCCGTGAGATTTAACCTTTTTAAACACTACTTTGTTTTATCTCTCTGTAGATTATAACAAAGTGTTATTGTAGTTTTATCATTTTCGTCAGAAAATCTTATAACTCTGACAAAAGAAATTGATGAAGGTGCTCCATGAGGATTGCAAAGAGAGCATTAGGGAAGATTGTTGCGATATACATTACTGTCATGCTGATTTTGGTTTTAACTGCAGGAGTCACTGCTAATCACCTACTCAAGGAAAGAGCTAAGGATTTAGCGGCATATGGTATTGGAATGAAAAATCCAGTTCTTTATGAGCAGATAAAAAGAGAAGCAGCAGAAGAGGGTGTTGAACCTTGGGAGTATATTTATGAACACCTTCTCCTTGAAAAGTATGGTTTATCAAAAAATCCGTTCATCATGGGGATTCAGCTCCTCTTAAATAAAGGAGAGCCTTTAAAGACACAAATTGATAAAAGAAAGGAAAGAGAGCTAAGTCTTTCTCGTGCAACCCTTGTAACTCTAACTGTAATGCTGAGCTCTGTGGCATTAATTGTTGCCTTTGGAGTTATCTTTGGAATGAAGCTTGCAAATCATCCAAGACTGTTGGAGATTATAGAGGGTATAACAAGACTCTTCAATGGTTTGCCCTCTTGGTGGATTGGAGTTTTGCTGATAGTTATATTTGCTGTTAAGCTGAATGTCCTTCCTACAGGCGGTCTTTTCACACCAAAACCTCTATATGGCGTTGCATATGTTGTGGATTTGGTAAAGCATCTCATTCTTCCCATAATGACTTTATTTCTGGTATTTATTTGGGAGTTCATGAGCATAGTTGCGAGGGAAACACAGAAGGAGATGTATCAGCCCTACATACAGACAGAGAGAGCAAAAGGCATTCCAGAAAAGCTCATCTACAGAAAACACATTCTAAGGAACATTGGAATCGTGCTGAGCAGCTTTACAGCCCAAAAGTTCATGGAGATGTTTACGGATTATCTTGTCATAGATTACCTTTTTGGTTTGATGGGTCTCGGCTTAGTGCTCAAAAACTCCTTTGTAAGGGAGATAATACCAAATGTAGGTGTCCAAATCACCTTCAACTTCTACCTCTTCTTTGCAACCACCCTTATAATTGCCACAATATCTTTCGGTGTTTCTCTGTTTCTTGAATTTCTCAAAGGAGTTATAGATCCAAGGGTGAGTTAAAAATGAGAAGGAGACAGAAAATTGGTACGGCGATCTTAGCGCTTTTCACAATTTTTGTTATTGCAAGTTATTTCTCAGTCCCCAAAGAGGAGCTTGACAACTGGGAAAACGTAGTATACTGGATCAATTACCCCAAAAGGGCAAAGCCTGTTTGGTTAGGAGGGATTTCAACTGTTAAGCTAACTCCCGAGCTAAACTGGTCATCCCAAGGATACAGCTCCTATGTTTACACCTATGAACATAAATACGATGAGAAGCCCAACGACATTGCGGTTATCATATCTCATCCAGCTCTTCATGTTATTGACGTAAAGAGACCGGATGGGATTTTAGTTAATGTTTATGATGGGATGCTTTTTCAGAATATTACCTTGAATACAAACGATAGAACTGCCCTCTCAATTTTTAGAGCATTGAGGGAGAGGTTCAACTTAACTGACGCTGATTTAGGAACAAAAACACCTACAGAGCTGCTTTTTTCTGCTGATTCAAATTTTGACACACTAAAGGGCACTTATACTTTCAGAGTTCTATGCAACTGCTCAGCCCCTCCAGAAGTCATCGTTTATGGGACAAGTTATGGACTGCTTGGAACTGACAGCTATGGTAGGGATATATGGGCGGGATTTGTTAAGGGCATGGTTAATACACTCTATTTGGCACTATTCACAACATTTATGATAATTGCTTTGGGTCTTATGCTCGGCTTAATCTCTGGCTACTTTAGAAACCTGTTCTCTTCCATAGTCACATTTTTCTTGGAAGTTCTTACAGCCCTTCCAATTTTGTCCATCCTCGTTGTTCTCACGTGGGTCATGTCGAGGCAGGGCATTGGGGCTCGTGTTGAAGTTAATCCTATAAAGTTCATGCTTTTGGTCTCGATATTGCTGGTAGGTAAGTTTGCCAAGACTATCAGGATAATGACAATCCAAGAAAAGTCAAGAGAGCACGTTACTGCCAGCATCTCTTTGGGGGCTTCGGGATTTCATGTCATCAGAAGGCACATTTTACCGGTGATTTCAGAGTACAGCGTTAGGTACTTCACATTTTTGATGCCAAGAATTGTTGCCTTGATTTCAATCTTCGGCTTCTTTGGATTAATACCTGGCGTAAACTGGGGCTCATTCGTTGTTGAGGCTTTACAACAAGGAGCATTATACGGGGGGTACTGGTGGTGGGTGCTTTCACCGGGATTTGCCATGGCATTCTTAAGCTTGGGCTTTGCTCTGGTTGTATCTATCGATAAACCCCTAACTCTCTCTTAGCTTTGTGTACACTAAAAACACAGCAAGAACTACCAAAAGCTCTGCTATTACCAGAGGCAAATCATACGAATAGTAGAGCCTGTGAATATGTACAAGACTTGGAATAAAGAGCATAAGAGCCAACAGAGTACTTACTGGGCACAGTATTAAGAAGTCTTTGAATGAGAAGCTGGGATTTATGTCAGCAACCACAAGCTTGGAAAGGTAGTAAGATAAAGACATCAGTAGCGCAGTAAATATTAAATAGCCCCCAATTACTTTCTTTCCAAGTTTTTCACGATCCCACACGGCATATATGACTATTAAAGGCATAACCCCAATATATGCCTCTAACCATGCAGAGAGGTCTTTTAAAAATCCATAAGGAGCATCAAAGTTAGCAAAAGCTACTGCTCCCGGCTGGAGGACAGCCAGAGCAAGGAGGTTTATTAAGAGAAATTTGAGTTGCTCCCTCTTCAAGAATGCCACCATGTCAAATTTTAGTTTTGCAGTATTTATTTTTTTCTTGTTGTTTCAAATTCAAAATTTTAGAATTTTCTTGCTCAAAAAAGTTAAATACTAAAAGAGCAAACCAAAATCAGTAAGTGGAACGTTTCGAAACGTTCTTTTCACCGGGTTCCTAAAATAAGCCAAAATCCCATTCATATCTGGTGATGTCCATGAGAATCGCTTGGGCACTGATGGTGTTGCTTCTGGGGAGTTTAGTGCCATTGAGTGTAGCCCAAGAAGAAGCCAGCAACACAACAGAAATTCAGCAATTAAGCCTTGATAACGCAACAAGGGAGCAGATAATTGCAGAACAGCTTATCAACCAACTTATGAGATTGGATAAATTCACTGAAAAGAGAATTGAACCCATTAGAGATAAGCTTCCTGAGAACTCAACAATATTGATACATTATGAGAAAGCAAAAGAGTACAAAGAGAAGGCACTTGAAGAGTTTAACAACGGCAGTTATTACAACTCGATACTCGATGCATTAACGGCTATGCACCATTACAAGATTGTTTTAAGGGAGCTAAAAGAAGGAAAAGAAAAAGTTGAAGATGCAAGAGAATGGATAAGAGCAGAGATAGAGAGGACAATCAGATACTTTAAATTCGTTGAAAAAACCATTAGAATGGCTGAAAAAGAGGGAATTGATGTCAGCAACTTGACAGTGCTTTATAATGAAACAAAGCAAGCATATAAGGTTGTGTTAGAGGATATTAAGGCAAAAGATTTTGGAAAAGCACGAGAAGACCTCCAAGTAGCGAAAGAAAAGAAGATGCAGCTCGACAAAGAACTGAGGAGAGTTAGAAAAGAGCTGGCTTATGCAAACGCTGACAGGATTGTAAAAGGGTTTTTAACGAGAACGAGCAGAGGTATTGCCTTTGCTGAGAGGGCTATACAAGAGGCAAAAATTAGAGGAATAGATACTGCCGAAGCGGAGGATAAGCTTGAGGAGATAAAAGCAATTTATGATGAAGTCAAAAGCTTGGCAGAACAAGAAAAATGGGAAGATGCTTTAACGGTTATAATCAATAACAAAGCAGAGATTGATGCATTTTTCAGGAGCCTCAATAGAATTCATGAAAAATTCGCTGAAGAGAAAATAAAAAGAGACGCTGGAGCATTTCTCCGGGAGATGCAAGATAGGATTAGAAAAGATACCAGAGCATTACAAGAGCTCAAAAGAAGAGGAGTTGATACAAGAAGGGCTGAAATTGAACTTAGAACCGCTGCACAGGAGTTACAAATAGGATTAAGGCTGCTCAAAGAAAGAAAGCCCGCCCTTGCAAGGGAACATTTTGGGATTGCACTGAGGCTCCTTTACAGTGTTGAGCAGTTTATCCTCTCTCATTCCTGATTTTTTATTTTGGAGGTGAGTAAATGAAGAAATCCATAACTCTGATTAGTCTCGCCTTGCTTATAATTCCACTGGTCAGTGCTGAGTTTACGGTTTCTGAATTGGAACTCACCATTTACAGAGATGGGTATGTTGAAGTCAGTTATCAAATCATTCCAAGTGATTATGCTGTTCAAATAAGTGTCCCTCTTTTAGGTGAGAATTACGAAAACCTCATTGTAGAAGATGAAAATGGCAATCCCCTTAATTTTGAGATTTCTGGGAATAGTGTGGTTATTTATGTTGATGATGCTCAACTTATAAAACTCTCATATTACACTCCTGATTTAACTTCCAAGCATGGACTTGTTTGGACTCTAAACGTTTCTTCACCTTATCCGTTTAAGGTTGTGCTTCCCCAAAACGCAATAGTTGTTGATCTTAGCGATATCCCCCTTTCAATAAGCGCAAATGTAATCTCTATGCCACCCGGAAACCAAAGTATCTCATATACTCTGGGATATGGGGTAGAAAAAGCTTCCCAGAATTGGGTATACTATCTCATCACAAGTGTTCTGATTATCAGCGCAGTGTTTATTGGAATAAAGCTGATCTCCAAAAGGTCCTCAAAGAGCATTAAAATTGACCGGGAGGCATTTCTAAAAAAGATGGAGAAGTTTGATCTAAATGACGAAGAAAAAAGCGCATTGCTGTATATCCTTGAAAAAGGTGGTAGAGCAAGCCAGGCTGAAGTAAGAAACGCCCTCGGACTTCCAAAAACCACTGCATGGAGGATGTTTAAACGTCTTGAGAAGCAAGGATTAGTAAAAATAATCCGGGGGAGGAAGGAAAACTGGGTGGAGCTTAAGTTTTAGAAGCGGATAAATATAAGTAAACCCTCAGCCTTACATTTTCTCTCTGCAAATGCTTTTTTATAAAAGAGAAACTCGGAGAAACGTTATGAAACGAGCAAAGTCCAGCGGGTTCCTAATATAGAGAGAACACATACTTACTATCAGGTGAGAACCCATGAAGATGAGTATGAAAACACTGCTGGTGCTCTTCATAGGGGCACTGATACCTCTAAGCACTGCATGGGCGGCAACCAACACAACCGCAGTGAGCAACGTTTTAGTGGTCAACGCCACGAACGTGACCAACACCACTCCTGTTAACATGACCAACGTCACCAATACAACTACAAAGAACACGAGCGCTGTTCAGGCGTACAATCTGCTCCTGATACTGGACAAGGTCGCCAACTACACTGCAGGCCTGATGGCCGAGCTCAATGCGAGCAACGTCACGATCTCTAACTACACCCTTGATCTCTACTCCCAGGCTGAAACAGCCCGTGCCCAGGCGTGGGAGCTTTACAACACCGGCAACTACAGCGAGAGCATAAACGCCTCCATGAATGCCCTCTACCTCTACAAAGAGGCCATAGAGGAGCTCACCGACTACTACGAGGAGCACAAGGAGAAGAAAATGGAGGAACAGTACGAGTACTATGAACTCATAATGGACGCTAAGGAGGAGCTCCAGAGAGCCAGAGAGTACTTCCCCTACGTGGAGAAAGTTATCGCGGAGGCCAAAGCAGAGGGCCTCAACGTCACCTACGTCATGGAGCTTTACAACGAGACTAAAGCGGCTTATATGGTCGTCGCCCAGGATCTTGCCAGCGGCAACGTCACAGCCCTCAAGGCGGACCTTGAGTATGCGGAAGAGCTAATGGACAAGCTTGAGGATGCCGTTGAGGAGCTCCAGGAGCAGATAGTCAGCGCAAAGGCCGATGAGATAAGCCAGGCCTTCATGGAGAAGCTCCAAGAGCAGATGAAGCTCATGAATGAACTGCTTGCCATGCTCCAGAACTCCACGATAAACGCCACGTACCTGCAGGAGAACCTCATGGAGCTCCAGACGATGTACGAGCAGTTCAACGCCCTCGTTGAGAGCGGCCAGTATGAGGAAGCCCTTGACATGCTCCACGACATCAACGAGGAGCTGAAGGAGATAATCGAAGATACCAAAGAGATAGAGAGGGAGTATAAGGAGGAAATAGAAGAGAAAGGAGAGCACAAGGATGAAAAGGACAGCGAAGATGAATACGAAGATGATCACAAGAAGACGGACGAGCACAAGGACGAATACACCAGTGATGAGAGTGAAGATGACCAGAATGGGAACTATGAAGAACAAAGCGACAATGATGATGGCAACACTGGAAACTACGAAGAGCAGGAGTCTCATGATGAGGATAACGGCCAGCATGAGGACTCTGAGGATAACAACGGAGACGGGGAACACAACGGTGAAGACGAGTCGGAGGATGAGGAGTGAACATCTTTTTAAGTATCTTTTTCTTGGTTTTAAGAATATTTTTAAGGGGAATTTCTTAACTTCTGGAGGTGCTGAGATGAGGAGCAAAGCAGCAATAGTGCTGGCAATTGCACTCATGATTCTGCCTTTCATAAGCGGGCAGTACTCCGTCGAGTCTCTAAGCCTTACAGTCTATTCCGACGGGTACGTTAAGGTATCTGAGGTCATTATCCCAGAAAACTACACGGTCAGCTTTTCCATATCACTTCTCGCCACCAACGTTGAAGGGCTGACCGTTATCGATGAGAATGGGAATCCTCTACCGTACAAAATAAACGGTTCCATTCTTACCGTATACTTCGAAAACGCCATCCCAATTAAAATAACTTATTATACTCCCGATCTTACATCAAAGAAAGGAGCAATATGGAGTGTCCATTTCAGTTCAACCATCCCCGTTAAAATCACGTTTCCAGATAACGCTGTTATAGTTGACCTTACAGATATACCTCTCGAGATAAATGGGAACTCAATTCTCATGCCCCCTGGAAATCAGACGGTTTCTTATGTCCTTGAATACAGACCAGTAGGAACTGAGGCTCCAGCTGCCCCAACATTGGGAACAACCACTAAATCCTTCAACTCAACGGTACCATCAAGCCCAGGCTCTTCATCTCAGAGTTCAAGCACTTCCAGCGAAGGCTCCATGAACTGGACGATGGTTGGTATATTGACCCTCCTTGCCCTTGCCGCCGGCGGGGGCTTTGTCTACATGAGGCGTGGAGGAGGAGAAAAAGCCATCGGCATCAGCAGGGAGGACTTTGAGAGACGCCTCAAAGAGTACGAACTGACAAAGGACGAGGAGAAGGCCCTGCTCTACCTGTTTGACAGGGGCGGGAAGGCTAAGCAGGCCGAAGTCAGAGAGATGCTTGGGATTCCTAAGACGACCGCCTGGAGGATGTTCCAGCGCCTTGAGAAGCAGGGGCTGGTGAGGGTTTACAAGAAGAAGAGAGAGAATTGGGTGGAGCTAAGGCTTTAACGAACTCTTGCTCCCAATTTTACTTCTTTATCTGGCATGAGCAGAGCCACGTTCTCACCGTCGTCAGCCGCTAAGAGCATTCCCTGGCTTTCTACACCACGGAGTTTCTTCGGCTCAAGATTTGCAATGACAACAACATATCTATTGAGCAACTCCTCTTTGCTGTAGTACTTCTTAAGCCCAGCAACAAGCTGTCTAACCTCTTCGCCAAGATCAACTTTAAGGACATAGAGCTTGTCCGCGTTTGGATGGTCTTTGACCTCAACAACCTTCCCAATCCTTAACTCAAGCTTAGCAAAATCATCGAACTTTACATATTCCATCTTTCCGCCTCCCATTCTTTCTTTCTTCTCAAATTTTTTTCCATAAATGCTCTTAAGTATTGCCATTGCCTCTTCCTTTCTCTTCTCTCCAAAGTTCTCAAGGGTTACCCTTACAACATCCTCCATCTTGTAGTATTTTTCAAGGAGAAGCTTTGCACTCTCCGGATTTCCCCTGGCGATGTGCTTGACTATAAAGAGTATGATGTCCTCGTCAGTGACCTTCCTGAAGAGTATCTCAGCTTTTCTGACCTTATGTCCAGCTGGAATCTCTGTGAACTCCCAGCGCTTGAGCTCCTCAAGATTTAAGAGGTGCCATATTTTTTCGCCTGCATCTGGGAGGAAGGGTTCAATTATAATTCCCAGGGCTTTGACGATCTGGAGCGAAACATTAACTGTCGTTGCTGTTCTCAGCTTATCAGTCTTTGCGGTCTTCCAGGGTTGCTGGTAATCGAAGTAGCGGTTTCCGAAGGTAGCAAGCGCCATTGCTCTTTTCAGTGCGTCTTTGAAGCGGTATTTTGCTATTAGCTCTCCAACTTCCTCAAAGGCTTTCTCAATTTCCTCAAACGCTTGTCTATCCAATTCATCAAGTTCTCCCCTCTCAGGGACCTTTCCATCGAAATATCTGTTAACGAAGGTTAGAGCCCTATGGACAAAGTTTCCAAGGATGTTGACCAGCTCCTCGTTTATCTTGGCCTTGAAGTCCTTGAAATTAAAATCGGAATCCCTTGTTTCGGGCATTATTGCTGTTAGATAATAGCGGAGATAGTCAGCCGGGAATTCATCCAAGAATTCGTGAACCCAAATAGCCCAGTTTCTGCTGGTTGAGAACTTCTTGCCTTCTAAGTTGAGATATTCATTGGCCGGAATATCATAGGGCAATAGCCACTTAAATTCTCCATTTTTATCTTCAAACTTCCCGTAACTCATTAAGAAAGCTGGCCAGAAAATTGCGTGGAAGGGTATGTTATCTTTCCCGATGAAGTGGATTATTCTTGTCTCTTCCCCATCATAGTTTGCCAGCCAGTACTTTTTCCACTCTTCTTCCTTACCTATGCGCTTGAAGTACTCAATCGTTATTGATATGTATCCTATTGGTGCCTCAAACCAAACGTAGAGGACTTTGCCGCTCATCTCTTTGTCCTCAAGCGGTACTGGAATTCCCCAGTTGAGGTCTCTTGTTATAGCCCTCTCTTCAAGTCCCTCTTTTATCCATCCAAGAACGGTGTTTCTAACATTGGGCTTCCAGTGTTCATTGCTCTCAATCCACTTTCTAAGCTTTTCTTGGAAGTCCTGCATTTTAATATAATAGTGGGCAGAATCTTTAAAGGTTATGGGATTTCCGCATATATTGCACCTTGGGTTTATCAAAATTTCAGGGGTTAGAGGTCTACCGCAAACTTCACACTGATCCCCTCTCTGCTCCTCAGCTCCACAGTAGGGACAAGTTCCGATTACATATCTATCCGGAAGAAACATCTTATCGTGCTCACAGTAAGCCTGCTTTGTTACCTTCTTTACAAGGTGTCCGTTCTTAAGGGCTCTTAAGAAGAAATCCTGGCTGACCTTGTAGTGAACTGGCAGCTCTGTTCTTCCGAAATAATCAAAGCTTATCTTAGCTCTTTCAAAAGTGGTCTTTATATGTTCATAGTAGTAGTCAACAATTTCCCTCGGGCTCTTGCCTTCTTTCAATGCCCTGAATGTTATCGGTGTTCCATGCTCATCAGTCCCACATATGTAAATAACATCTTCTCCTTTCAATCTGAGATATCGGACAAAAATATCAGCCGGCAGATATGCTCCAGCCAAATGTCCTGCATGGATGGGGCCATTAGCGTAAGGCAGGGCTGATGTTACCATATACCTTGTCATCGTTATCACCTCGAAAAACTAATGTTATTGGCTTTATAAGTGCTGTGAAATTTAAACATTACGGTGGGTTATTTTCGGTAAATGGAAATATGCTTAGTTGTGCATAAACAGGTGTTGTCTCTACCGAACATTATTTAACATGAAAGCAGAAGGTTTCTTGGTGGTTTAATGAAAGCCCGAATAAGAGAAAGATTCAAATTTGATGCAGCTCATGCTGTTGTTATTAATGGAGAGCCAGAGGAGATTCACGGTCACACCTTTAGACTTGAAGTAGTTGTAGAGGGGGAGCTCAGGGAGGGGTATATAATTGACTTCTTGGAGCTCAGAAAGATTGTTGAAAGTGTCATAGCTAATTTGAGGCATAAAAACCTTAATAAATTTTTTGAGAATCCCACCACTGAAAACATAGCACTGTGGATTGCCCAGAAGGTTGAAGAAAAGCTACCTCCAACCATTAAGCTCCAGAAAATCGTCCTTTGGGAAGGAGATGAAAACGGAGTTGAATTTGAATTTTAACCGTTCACCAGTGCATCTCTAAACCTAATATAATAAGTAAGCACTACCAAAAACATTAGGCACCAGATTCCAAAGGCAACCTCCCATGCCGGATAGATGTCAAGCAGGGGTCCGATGACCATTAAACCCAAGGGAGTCGAGATATTCACCAACATTCCAAGAGCAGAAAATACTCTCCCCCTGAGCTCACTTGGCACCGCCCTCTGGATTTTTGCTTGCAGAGGAATGTTGATTATTGCACTGCTGAAGCCCCAGAGAAGATTTATTACAAGCAGAGATATGAAGATAACTCTTATGGAGAGCTCTGTAAGAGGCGAAATTAGAAGGACAAAGGCAAACATCACAGCACCGTTGAAAAAGAGGGATCTAAAGAAAAATCTCCCTGCTCTTCTTCCAAGCCTTGCTGCAACTAAGATATTGCCCAAAAGCATGCCGACCATGAGTGTTGACTGCAGAACTCCAAATTGCTGACTTGACAGCTTTAATACTACCCTATAAACATACGGCTCAAGCACAGACCCAAATGGCTGACCCAATGCATTCATAAACAGGGCGAAGCTTATCAAAATCATGAGATATCGGCTCGATCTTAGAAATGAAAGCCCCTCCCTGATATCTGCTATGATTTCATCGAGACTCTCTATCTCCCTCGTCTTCCATTCATACCGTATGAAGATTTCAAAGAGACCTGAACCAAAAAAGCTGAGAGCATTTATCGTAAATGCAAGCTTTATGCCACCAATTGCATATATCAACCCACCAAGGGCGGGTCCAATGAGGCGGGCAATGATTGTGAAAGAGCTCACTACAGAATTCGCCTTCTCAAGTTTGTCAGATTCAACCAGATCAGGAAACATGGCACTTGTGGAGGCTCCAAAAAATGTGCTCATTATTGCAAGAACAATCTGCAGGATAAGGAGCTGATATATCCCAAGGAGGTTGAGAAAAACAACTCCAAAAAGGAGGACTCCCCTAAGCAAATCAAAACCAACCATCAGGGCTTTTCTGTTGTATCTATCTCCTACAACACCTGCAAAGGGCATGAATATCAGGGAAGGTATGATATCAGCCATAACAAAAATGCTCATCATACTTCCGCTTTTGGTTTTGTCGAGAATATACAGGGGGAGGGCAACTTCGTGAACTGCCCATCCTATCTGAGACACAAATCTTCCAACTGCGAAGAGCCAGAAGTTTTTCCCCAACCCTGTCATTTATAGTCCCCCATGCATTCTGTAACTTTTATCATCACAGTTTTGTGTAGTATGCCCTTTTGTGGTATGTTTTTTAATACTTATGATTAGTATATAAAAATTTATCGGAAGCTTGAATCAAAAAGATTTTTAACGGGTGGTCAGGCTGGATTAATTCATGAAAGTCCCAGAAATGCTAATCCTAATTGCCTTCGGCCATCTAATTGGGAGGAAGTTCAATCTCGCTAAAGTTGGGAGGTTTGCGAGTAAATACCTGCTCGCATTCTTGATATTCGGGAACATAGCGAGCAAGTCTCTTGACTATCTCCTCAGCATAAAGATCGTGTTCATATATGCTGTCCTTGTGATCGTTATATGCCTGCTTTCATCTTATCTTTATGGATATGCTTTTATCAAAGATCACAAGTGGAGAGGGGCGCTTATCGTTCTCTCTGTGTATCCGAATTTATCAGCTCTGGGCTTCCCCATAGTAAGCCTTTTTGTAAATGACATAACACCGGCTGTGATTTATGCCTCGATAACATCAATGACCGTTGTGCCGATTGTAACATTTGTGGCGTCCCATTTCTCAGACCATGCTTCCACCCTAAAAGAGAGCCTGAGAACTTCCCTGTTTTTTCCTCCATCAATAGCAACAGTGCTGGGAGTTACTGCAGTTGTGCTCAACATTAAGATACCCTGTTTGAATGTCATAAAAAGAATTGGCTGGCTCACAATTCCCCTTCTCCTAATTTATTTCGGCTCAAGAATAACGCTGAAGAGGTTCACCTTGAAAAGTTTTGCTGAAGTTTTGGTCTTTCGATCCTTAATACCAGCAGTTTTTGTTGTGACGACACTTTACGGTTATAGTGAGGAGGTATTCTACTCCGTTTTAGTTGAATCAGTAATGCCCCCAGCTATATCTGCAAATGCGATTCTTGCATACTACAACCTAAAAGCAGAAGATGCCATAAGTGCAACCTTTGCCCATACCATCCTGACTTTGGCAGTATTTATTGTGTTGGGTATTTTAAGATAAAAAATAACAAAGAAGAATTACTTCCCAGCAATCCTGACATTTTCAAAGGCAATCCACGGAGTTATTGCTGTTCCGTGGAACGGAATTACTTTCTGCTCTTTGCTGATTTCGTAAATCTGATTGATCAGCTCGTAAACATTGCCACTCATCATGAAGACCGTTGAGCCTTTAATCTCACCGTTCTCAATTAGAAACGCCGGATTAGCGACGACGGCAAAGTTTCCATTGTCCGGGTTGCTTGAGTGTGCTCCTTGGAAGCCATCAATGAGGTAGCCGTGGTCAATCTCAGCTATCAAGTCGCTTAGGTTCTCTTTTCCTTTCTCAATGACAATGCTGTGGAACCCTATGCCAATTCCGCCCGTTGAGAGGTTCCTTGTTCCGTTTCCAGTGCTTTCTGTCCCATAAACCTTAGCCCAGTAGTTGTTCCATACGAAGCCTTTGAAGACACCGTTTTCAATGAGCATGTTCTTTCTCGTTGGAACTCCTTCATCGTCAGCTATAACGGGTTTTAAGCTGAGTTCATGGAATGGATCATCGTAGATAGTCAAAAGCTCGCTTGCAATTTTTTGTTCAACTTTATTAAGCAGGGGTGTTGTTTCTTTAACTGCTCTCTCACCGCTGAACGCTGGGAAGAGGGCATAGCTTAAAAGAGAAGCCACTGCCCACGGCCCAACTATAACCTTTGCCTCCTCGGTCTTGCTTTTCTCAACGTTGTAGGCCCACTTGACTTTTTGGGCAACATCTTCAACCACTTTCTCAACCTCAAGGTTCAAGCCAAGTTTGGCATCAAATTCAAATATGCCCGGGGTTACATTGCCATTTTTCCTCCCAATGAGCTCGAGGTAGAAATAAGCCCCTCCTCCTTCCTGGAAGACATCTATACCATGAGAATTCACTATTAAGCTCTCGCTCCACTCTGCCCCTCCTCCGCCTCCAGCAACCACAAAATCTTTGTCCTTCTCCAGAGCAAGCTTGATGGCTTTGGTTGCTAAGTCCACAAAGTAGTCTGGAGAAACCTCCTTGACTTCTTTGCTTATCTTCTTTGGCTCTCTGTATTTACCTGGCTCTGGAAGTGAAACCCACTTCTCGTCTGGAGCGTTTAGCTTAGCCATCTTGTATGCTTCCTCAATCGCCTTCTTGATTTCCTCTTTATCCTTGCTGTCAACTATGCTTATTCCTATGCGCTTGTCTTTTATGCCCCTTATCACAGTAATTGTTCTCTGTCTCACGGAGGAAGTTGAAACCTCATTGAGTTCAATGTTAACTCCAACGTCTCTGTTTCTGTAAACAGCAATCTCAAGCTCATCAAAAAACCTTTCACCAAAGCGGATGAGCTCTTCCATTTCAATCACCCAATGATTATTCCTCCATCAAATCTCATATGGGGCCCTCCAGAACTAACAAATGCCGTCTGCCCCTTTCCACAGAAGCCCGTCTCAATTCCGAAGTCCTTTCCAACAGCTGTAATCTTCTTCAGAGCTTCAATTGCAATTCCGCTGATGGAAGTATCTCTTATCGGCTTAGTAATTTCACCGTTCTCAATCATATACCCCTCTTGCACACCAACTTGGAATGCTGAATTGAGCTGAGCCTGACCTCCTCTGAAGTCAACAACATAATAGCCGAACTTAATGTCCTCAATCATCTCCTCAAAGCTCCAGTCGCCGGGCTCAAACACTGTGTTGCGCATTCTGATGATTGGGGGGAAAGTGTAGTCTTGAGCTCTTGCATGCCCATTTGGCTCAATTCCCCACTTGTGGGCATATTCCCTGTTAACCATGAGTTCCTTCAGAATTCCGTTCTCAATGATGTGAATATCTCTAACGGGAACACCCTCATCATCATATTTGTCGTTTCCAAAGCCGCCATCGACGATTCTCTCGCTCATTGTAACGAACTCAGGTGCAATCTGCTTGCCCATGAGGTCTTTAAACGGCGAGTTAATTGTAAGATCAGCCTCAGCTAAATGTCCCAATGCCTCGTGGGCAATGATTCCAACTATAATTGGTCCGGCAACAATTGGGAACTCTCCTCTCTTCGGTGCAACACCGTTGAGTTGAGCGTGGAGCTTCTTCAAAACTCTCTGAGCAACAACTTCATTGGTTTCCCTTGTCTCAAATATCTCCCAGCCATAATCCACTTGCCCTATTGAGTCCCTGCTTGCGGCTAACTTATCCCCTTCCTTTCCAGTTGCCCAGATGTACTGGACGAGATAGTTGACGTCCCACCTTATGTTTGCCCCTTCGTTTGTGAGGAGGATTTTTTCACCACTGGCATCTTCATAGCGAATCATTGTGGACTTGACGGCTTTATCCTCCTTAAGGAGTTTTTCAAGCTCTCTGAGATGCCCAATTTTGTCATCGATGTTAACCTCAACGGGTTTAATCTTCATCTTGCTCTTTACAACATCTTCAACGGGCTTTATCTCAGCAAGCTGAATCTTTTCCCTCTTTGCTTTTGCTCCAGCTTTTGCTAATTTATATGCTTCTTCAATTGCCTTTTCCAAGTTCTCTAAGCGGTTGGTTGAAGAAAACCCCCAAGCCCCATCCGCAAGAACTCTTATTGCAACTCCTCTTTGAACTTTGTTTGTGAATGTTACAAAAGTTCCGTCTTTAAGCTCAAGATTAGTCTTTTTGAGGTTCTCATAGCGCAGCTCTATGTATTCTGCTTTTAAATTGTTCATAGCCCATTCAAGGGCTTTTTCGAGAACATCTTGCATATTGACCACCTCAAATTCATCTCTGGGCTAATTTACATTACCACCATATAAAAGGATTTTGCGCAGATTTGAACACTTAAATATGCATCTGAAGGAAGTCTTTTTAGGAGGGTAAAATTAGATTACACTGGAGGTGAAGGAAATGAAAGCCGAAATTAAGGAGTTCATTGACAGGGGAACTTATAGGAAAGCCCCATTGTTTGAAGGTGAGCTTCCTGAAGGGAGTTACGCTCAAATAGTTGAAATTAAACCCAAGCAGACGGTTCCAAAACACTATCATGAAAAACAATATGAACTATTTTACATAATTAGCGGACAAGCAAAGCTCGGCATTGAAGAAAGAGAATATGATGCAAAACCAGGGGACATATTTTTAGTTAAGCCCAAGACTGTTCATTGGGTTGTCAATAAAAAGGAAGAGCCATTCAGGCTTTTTGTGATTAAGCTGAACTACTTTGGAGATGATAGCGTTTGGCTTGAGTGATTTGCCCTTACGCTTTTGTAATTTTTCTGCTTATGATACTACGCATTCTTTCTGTAGCTTCTTTTGGGAAGATTATCCTATTAATGCCTTTGTTCATTTACCAACTTTTTGACCAAGTCCACAAGCTCGTCAAGAGTCCTAATGTGATAATCAGCGTCTTCCACAAAGTTATCAAACCTCAAAACCTGAACTGCTTTAATTCCAGCTCTATGTGCAGCTTTCACATCCAGCTCGCTGTCTCCAATGACGAGAGCTTTATCGGGAGGAACATTCAAAACTTTTAGTGATTTCAGAATTAGATGTGGATTCGGCTTTACGCCATCAAGATATGAATAATCCTTACCAAAAACTGCGTCAAAGTATTTTCTTAAGTTGAAAAGCTCTAAAACAAACTCTGTGCAGTCTTGAGAGGCATTGCTTACAGCAGCGAGTTTTAGTCCCATTGTTCTTAATTCCGAGAGAGCTTGAGGAACGTCTGGAAAGATTTTAACCTTGCCTTCTTTCGCTAACACCTTCCGGTATCTGAGGTTCACATTATCAACGAGCTTCCAAAATTCTACATGGTCAATGCCAAACCTTTCGACGTAACTCCGAGGAAGAATTCCTTTAACCATCTTCCTATAAGTCTCAAAATCTATATTTATACCATGCTGCTGGAACGCAGGCTCAAGATATTTGCTGAACCACTCCTTTGCATCATAGTTCTCGTAATAAACAAGAGTCTCGTCAACATCAAAAATTAACGCCTTAATCAATTTGCACACCTCAGACAAGACCGATATCATCACTGTTCAGCCGGTTGATCCGTCATCATTGGTTTAGAAATATTTGGAATAAAAAGTTAAAAAGCTTTCAGAAGAGATCCTCCAGCTTGACATCAATCTTATCTGGTATAAATGGCAATACATGCCTTGTTGTCTTTGGTGAGAAAACCTCCCCTCTTTTTACAAGTTCCATGACCTCCTCTTTGCTTGGTGCTTTTCTGATAAAGACATAGTCAATTTCTCCTTTGTCCATGTCCTCTTTTGCATCCTCTTTAAGGCCATAGTAAATGAGCTCAATCTCTCCTTCAACGCTCATCTCATCAAGGACTTTACTCACAATCTTCTGCTCTTTCAGTCCTCCTAGAATCTTGAATGCCTTATCTTTGCCAACAAGAGCAAAGGCAATTTCTCCTTTCTCTGCCAATTCTTCAGCATCTTCACACTCTTCAACTGTAAGTCCTTCTTTTTTAAGTCTTTCAAGAACTTTTCCCAAGTCGCCTTTGAACGCTGGGTACCAAGTGTAAACTTTCACATCATCGCTGAAGTAGTCCAAAATCACCGATGGAGCTTTTTTAGCCCCAAGTTTCATAAGACCAGCCCATCTGTGGTGTCCATCGACAATTAGGTACATATCTTCGCCGGGAACTTTAGCTAAGAGCATCGGCTTCCAAAAAACTCCCGAACCTGTAACACTTTCGATAAACGCTTCAAGTTCCTTTTGGACGAGTTGCTCGTGAGGCTTCATTTTTTCCAGCTCAATGAAAACATACTCAACTTTTTTTACTGGAATATCGTACTTTGGAACCTTTTCAACTCCCATAAATATACCTCCCAAAAGCTTTACACTATTGTGAAACATTTCACAAAATAAAAAGCTTTTCCTACAAATCCCAATACAAGCTTGTAGTGGTTGTGGATTTATTGGGAGATGACTTTTTAAATTGCTTCTTTTTTGCTTTCTGTATGCATGAAGCACAATCTGGAGAAGGATAGCAAATTTTGGTCAAATCTTCGCCAGAAAAGTTTGCTGGTGGGCCCGCGGGGATTCGAACCCCGGACCTCCACCTTGTCAGGGTGGCGTCATAACCAGTCTAGACCACGGGCCCGCCCAAGTTTGGTGGACCGGCCGGGATTTGAACCCGGGGCCTCCGCCTTGCCAAGGCGGCGCTCATCCCAGGCTGAGCTACCGGCCCACCTGCCAAATTATAGACATTGGAGTTAGTTTATAAAGTTTTCGCCTTAAAGATACCCGAACCTTTTTAAAACATGCAGTATTCCTTCGGCTCCTCCTTCTCCGTAGGGCTTTGTGGTTATATAATCTGCTTTTCTCTTTAGACTTTCTGGGGCTTGAGCAACTGCTACCCGATAACCAACGACTTCAAAAGCGTCCAAATCATTTTCCCCATCCCCAATGTGGGCGACTTCTTTTGGCTTTATACCTAAGATTTTACATGCCCTCTTTATGCCGTTACCTTTATTGACCCAAGGTTGCTTTACATGGATTGCATATCCTGAATCAACAGCAACCAAATTCAATCCAAGCTCTTTTATGAGCTCTCTAACAACTCCAACAGAGATAGTTCTCCTTAGAACAAGACCAGCCCTTCTTTCACCATATCTCATCGTGTGGCTCATTTCCGCTTCAGGATAGCGTTTCTTCAGCTCACTCCAGAGTATCATGCACTCTCCCATGTCCCCAAGATATATACGATTATTTCCATTATGATCCGCAACAACTCCACCATCTTCAGCTATTATTGGTCCCGTAGTTCCAATCAAAATACTCGCTCCCATTGCAAAGCCTGCAGTATTTCCTGTTACAAGCATCACTTTGACTCCTAAGCTTTCAGCCAACCTAATAGCCCTGAGAGCTTCTTCGTGAAGCCTTCTGTCCTTATAAGTTATTGTTCCATCAATATCCACCGAAATGACTTTAATCATATAAACCACCTCAATGATCCTTCATAATCTCCCTCAAGACGCTTGTAGCATAAACTCCTTTAGGAAGGAAGAACTTAAAGACCATAGCATTCTCTTCGGGAAGAGCTTTATATTTAAACTCCAAAGGCTTTATTAAAAGCTCTCTTCTTCCACCAGGCTCAGCCAAGATTTTTAAACTTTTCATTTTGAACTCTTTTAGGTTTATCCCTTCATCTTCAAGTATCTCCCTCTCTATTTTTCCCATTTCCCCATCCGCTAAACGGGAAGCAAAGCCGAATATTGGACCTGTAACCATTGCCTCCCCCTTTTTGATTTTTTCATTTACCAGCCTTAGCGTTCCTCTTGTGACTTTGAAAGTCTTGCTCCTCAAAGGAATTCCGTGCTTAATTTGACAGACAATATCACCAACTAAAGCCTCATTTAGGGGTAACCCCTCCTCAATTCTTCTGGAAAGGACTTTATTGAAAAGATATGACTGATATGAATGTATGAAAATTCTGAGGATCGGTCTCGGCAAAACTGCAAACGCTTTTTTCCAGCTCTTGGTCTCTTTATACCGATAGAGCATCGCTCTTTCGTATCTCAAGAATTTAGGAAATTCCTCCAATGCTTTTTCGATGTTCTTGGTCTCTAAAAAATTTTTTCTCGCTTCATCACCCTCCATTTCACCGGTGTATTCACCTAAAAATTTAATTGCAGCATCTTCAAACTGCCCTTTCAATAGAAGCTTCCCGATTTCGTGATTCACAACTCTCTTCTCGCCAAAGCGCTGATATCCAAAATAATTTGGGAATCCCCCTTTAGATTTAAGCTCAGCTATTATCTCCTTTGTTCTTTCAAAAGCTTCCTCAATTGGTAAATTTGGCTCTCTAATTACAATTTCAAACTTGTTTCCGATCAACATGCCAAGCTTTAAAGCTTTGCCATAACCCACAAACTCAAGCTTTATATCTTGGATTTTTAGAGAGTCAAGCTTTTCCTTTAGTGACGTATCACAAATGCTTATGTATTGAACAGTAAGTGCATGTCTATCTTTTGTCCCAGCAAATCCAATCTCTTTATAATGGATCCCGATTCTTTTTGCAATCTCTTTCACAGCTGCCATTGTTTCCCAATTTTTCTTCTTGAGCTTGTAAATTAAGCAATGACCTTCACTAATTAGCCTTTTTGGGACTATTTCAACAACTATGAAATCTTCGGGTCTTTGCTTGATTTTTCCTCCGATACCCGGAGTTTCACTTAAATGCTTAAACTGCCTGAAAAACTCTTTGTAGTCCATCCATACCCCTCATAACAGCTTTAAATGTCCTGTAACTTTATCGACGAGATCCTCAGGTGCGGGCCCAATTGCCAGACATGTTATTGTTCCAGGAGGAATTTCAGTCAATCCGGCATCTTTGATAAGGGCAGTCGGTATTCCAAGTTTCTCTGCTTCTGCTTTTAACTCAAAGAGCTCCTTTTCATTCTGCACTTTTACAACTACTTTTTTCTGTCCTTCGTGAAACCATGCTTTGAACCATTCTGGTTTCTCCTTATATGCTTGAAATGCTGCTGTAACTGCACCGTGGGCAACTTGAACTGCCAACTTTCCCTTGCTGAGCTTTAAATCCTGCCTAATGACCATAACCTGCTTGTACTTGAACATGCTTCATCCCTAAAATAAGGGGAGAAAAGAATATATAAAGATTAAGAAAAAGTTAAGGAGATTCCTCCTTCTTAAATTCTGGGGTTTTTACTTCTTGCTCCTCTTCTTCCTTCTTGGGGAGCCCCCCAGGTCTTTTCTTTCTCCTCTCCAGTTTACTCCTGACAATCTCATACTTGTTCCTGTAGTTCACCGTTGCAGCCCCAAGAGCAACGACCAATACCAGCAGAATAACTATTAAAGGAGTCTTATAGTCCGGTTTCTTTGGAAGATAACTTACTGTAATATTCTCAATGGCCTGTGCAAGTGGTGTTGGATCTTTTAACGTGTCCAGTGTTTTCTTTATATAATCAGGTAATTCCTCCGGCTTTGGATATACTTTTTGGACTTTCTCCTCAACAATGACTTTTGGTGGAATTGAATTGATAATTAATAGGTTGCCAAAATACTCCTCGTGCCAGTTGCCAAGTGGGTCTTGATATTTGAGCTTTGCACCTATGATTGAAACTGCCTGCTTGAGAACAACATATTGCCCCTCGACTATCTTCTCCTCGCCAGCTTTTATATCTCCGAGCTTAATTGTCGTTTCACCATCAATGCTGTCTGGTAGTATGAGTTCAAGGGTTGCGTTCTTTATGAACTCAAATTCAGGATTTCCTTTTCCGGCTGATACTTTGAATCTAAGCTTGATGCTCTTTTCTTGTGTTGTGATGTAATTGCTCCAAGTTCCATTGAAAGCTTCTGCAGAGAGGGAAATCTCCGGAATTGAATACACCACTATCCCTTTTACCTCGTTTGAGCTTATAACCTTCTTTTGTCCGGCTTCATTGTAATACTCCACTTTTACTTTTCCAAGGTCATATCTGCCAACTTGAGTTGGTTTCAGTGTATATACCAGAACCGGCATTTTTGTGAAGGCATCAAGAGTTTTCAGCGACCAAGTGCCGATTCCACTCTTCAGCTCAAAGTTGTTTGGCAGTGGTGCCATTACTTTGACATCGAAGGCTTTTCCTCTTCCCTGATTCTCCACGTTCACGAATACTATTAGCTCTTCACTGTTGAGCAGCATTTCTTTAGCATTTGTGCTTAAGTCTACTTTTATTTTTGCTTCCCGAACTATTGGGGGAACCTCTGCACCGCTTGGAGCATAGACTTTAATGTAGGTGCGGTTATATGTAAGATCAACACTGTTCGGAGGGATCTCGACTCTAATTGGAGCTTTTTTGCTTGTATAGCTACCTCCCTCTTTTACGCTAAAAGTCTCTAATGGTTTGTTATTCTTATCAAAAAGGCTTAAACTTGAGTAGTATCCTATTGAGTTAAGTCTGAGCTTATATATTGTTGAATTATAGTTTATCGTGAGGATTTCTCCGACATATAGGATATCGTCGTATACAAGCTCTGTTGGTTCAACTTTTGTTTCAGTTGGAGTTTCTTTCGCAGTTGCTTTCTTTATTTCCAGCTTTGTCGCGGCATACTTTGGAACATAAATATCCACAGTGGCGTAGCTATTTTTTACTGAGCTCTTTAGGAACACAAAGACATATGGGTAATAAGAGACTTCATCAGTCAGTTTATATGCAACTCCAAAGCCATCGTTTTCATTGACTGTTTTAGTCAGTGTGGTATATGGCAGATAAACAGTGAACTTCGCACTTGTATCGTAGGCATCAACGAGCTTTATTTTTATGCTTGGAAATCCAGCCGGAAGAGTGTAGGAGTCTCCTTCGTCTAATCTCACATCGGAGGCTATTTTAATCAGAGGAGAGTCAATTGCTATCAGAATTGTTTTTCTGTCTGCTTGGGTCCATTTTAATGTGATTCTCAGGAGCGGATTAGTGGAACTTGGGTAGTAATAGCTGTCCCCCAAACCAAGCACTGCCGTTGCTTTTTTGACACCGTTCTCATAAATGTCCAAGGCAGCTTTTGTCCAGTACGGATCAACATCAGTGAATTTAATCTCATAGATTCCAAAAACAACGGAATCTTTTAGTCCAAGTTCAATCAGGCTTAACCCCGCGTATTCTGGAACAGAGACAGATTTTACAGCTGGGGCTGTTGACAAAAATAACAATCCAATTAACATTAAAGCCATCCTTCTCATATTCTTCTCCTCCAAGGTTTTATCAGCCTAAATGGAAAAAAGGATAAAGGAGTATAAAGCTGTTATGGTGTCAGTCTTTTTCTATCTCTTGGGAATAATATAACCTCCCTGATATTGCCCAAGTTGAGCATCTGCTTAATTAATCTCTCAGCACCTAAGCCAAAGCCTCCGTGTGGTGGCATTCCATATCTGAAGGCTTTTAAATAGAACTCAAAGCTTTCAACGTTTAATCCTTTTTCTGCTATCTGTTGTTTAAGAATTTCATATCTGTGCTCTCTCTGACCTCCCGAGGTTATCTCTACGCCTCTGTACTCTAAGTCAAAAGCCCTTGAAATCTTTGGGTTATCATCATACTTCATAATATAGAACGGCTTAGCTTCACTTGGGTACTGGTAAATGAAGTACAAATCCTCATCATAGTTCTCCTTAATATACTGACCAAGGAGCTTTTCTCCTTCAGTATCTATGTCTTCACCCCAGGGAATATTTTTGCCCAAATCTTTAAGGATCTCCAAAGCTTCTGTGTAAGTTATTCTCCTAAATGGCAACTTTGGCTCTTCGAGTTCAAAGTTGAGGATCTTGAGTTCTTTCTCATTGTGCTCTCTCACATAGTTGATTGTATATGCCACAAGGCGTTCTAACACCTGCATAACTTCATCTTCATCTTCAATAAAAGCGATCTCGGCATCAATGCTCCATGCTTCATTCAGATGCCTTGTGGTGTTATGTTCTTCTGCCCTGAATATTGGGGCAATTTCAAAAACTCTATCCAAACCAGACGCCATCATTATCTGCTTGTAAAGCTGTGGAGATTGCGCCAAGAAAGCATCCTTCTCAAAGTACTTCATTGGAAACAGTTCAGTTCCCCCTTCTGTGGCAGTGGCTATGATCTTTGGAGTATGAATTTCTATGAAGCCCTCATTATAGAAGAACTCTCTTACGGCTTTAAAGACATTTGACCGAATTTTAAAGATTGCCATGACTTCTGGCTTTCTTAGGTCAATAAATCTATTATCTAATCTTGTGTCAAGTTCAGCCTTAACTTTTCCTGTCGGATCCAATGGGAGAGGTGTTTCAGCTTTTGAAAGTACTTCAAGCTTTTCTGGTATTATTTCAAATCCTAATTTGGCTTTGGGCGTGAAGTTTACCATACCTTCGACAGCTACAACATCCTCGCTATTTAATTTTGGTATTAATTTGAATATCTCTTCGCTGACTTTCTTCTTGGGGGCTGTTACCTGAACAATTCCTTCCCTGTCTCTAATCCAAAGGAACTTAATTCCGCCAAGATCCTTGATCTCATAAACCCAGCCAGCAACTTTAACTCTTTGTCCGTTAAGTTCTTCAGTTATTTGACTTGAATAGTGGGTTCTATACATTTTCAAACCTCCAAAAGAATGAAATCAAATAAAAGCAATTTTGGAGTCTTTTCCAGTGATTTGAGTTAGAATATTCTCCAGAACCTCTGGTTTCTCTGGGAGTTTGTTTTTATCCCTCTGAAGAACTAAGACCTTGTAGTACTGTCCGCCGTTTGGTTTATAGACAATGTTAACTCCAAATATACTTGCTGGATAGAACAAATCCGTTGCAAGCTTCTTAACATCATCTGTCCCCTTGATCTCTCTCCCCTCAATTACTCTGATCCTCTTACCAAGCTCCCTCATCAGGAGTTTGATATTCTTCCCACCTTTGCCAATTGTAAGCGGAACATCTCCTTCGCCAACCATAATCACAATTAAGTCCCCAGCCTCAACAGCCCTTTTGAACTCTATGTCAGCATCTCCCAGGAGTTTGTAAAGCAGTCTTGCAATTTTAACGTCAAGTTCAGAAATAACACCCTCTTGCAGCTTTTTTTCATCTGCTGGACATAGAATGTCGTCAGTTTTTAAACAAACCTCACAGATTGGTGCTTTCATTTGCTCACCTCCTATTAATATTAAAAATGAACATAACAAGCTAACACTTTTTTGTGAGAGTTATTTAAAAACCTTATCATTCAAAAATTCGGGCTGTTTCATAGGTGGTGACAAATGGAATTCTTGGATTCTTTTGTTTTGCGTAATTTTTAAATAGTTTTTGGATAATTGTTTTTATTGGTGTGGCAGTCTCCGGTATGTGGGGTTTTAAGCCCGAATGGAGACTGGAAAACGGAAGATGTGGGGAGTCCCCGTTCCCCCCGAAAGCCACCCGATGAGCAGAGGGTGGAAGGTTATCCGCTACGACACTCCCAAAAGTAGCGGATAACCAGAACGGTGATTCTCCCAGTATATGAGTATACTGGATGGATACAATATGTCCTAAAGCTCGCCTTCAATTTCTTTCCTTATTCTATCTATGAACTCCTCTACATATTTATGTCTCTCAAGTGCCATTTCTTTAGCGGTTTTTGTATACATCAAATCTTTAAGCTTCAGAATTTTCTCCTCAAAGTGCTTGAGGGAATACTCTATGCTCCTTCCGTGCTCTCCGGAGTACATGAAAACTCTTGCAATTCCTATCGCTCCTATTGCATCAAGCTTATCCGCATCACTGAGAATTTTTGCTTCAAGAGTTTGAGGTTCTGGTGGTTTTGAAAAGCGATGTGCCTCAATTGCATGGGCAACCTGGTCAGTCTTTTCATATCCCAGACCTTTAAGAAAACGTCTTGCAATCTTTGCCCCCTCTTTAGCATGGTCTTCAATCTTTCCTTTGCTTTCAAGAGGTCTTGCAATATCATGTAAAAGCGCAGCCAAAGCCAAAACCTCTAAATCTGCACCCTCTTTTTTTCCGATGTGCATGCAAAGTGCAAGGACTCTTTCAGTGTGTGAAAACCCGTGTGTGCCCTCTCTTTCAAAAAAGTTTTTGGCAAATTCCTCTGCCTTTTTGATTATAGTCAAGCTTTTCTCATCTTTTATGAAGTCTTCGATTCTCATTCCAACCACCTTACCTTTCTGACTAAAGCTGGTAATTCACTGTTTCCTTTAAAAGCTCAACGATCTTTTCATGGATGTCAACACTTATCCCATCAACGCTCATAGCAGGTTTCTTGATTATTCCATCAATAAGCCCGGCAGAAACTATAACCTGCAAGTTCTTTCGTTCATCCCAACCTTCCAAAAGGTTTTCTCCAACCTCAAGCGAAACCTGAGCTACCAGTCCGTAAGCTCCCCAATTGGAAACTGCAGAAACTATGAGCTCATCGGTATCAACTATGGATGCGATTTTCCCTCCAAGAGGGATGTATTTTTCAATGAGATGCCTAATTTTCCCCATTCCTATTTCGTTACCACCATCGCCAATTCCTATGGTTGGTATCCCTAATTTTTTGGCTTCTAAGAATATTTCGTCAAAAGGGGTAGTGGTTTTTACTTCAAACCCACTCATAGAGTAATACTTTCCATCTTTTGCTCTTCCAACAGTTTCAACGCTTATCAGAAGGGAATACTCCGATACATCTGGCTGCTCCACAAAAGTGATGTCAAAAGGTTTTAGAGCCTTTTTCACCTGCTCATGTGCCCAGATCTCGGCTTTTCCACCTATTTTTTCAACAGTTTTGTAAAGTGCCAAAGCTCCCAATGGTCCATCATTTTCACAGATGTTCATGGGAGGGATGGGAAAGCTTGAGACAACTAAGACTTTTTCCGAATTATCTATGAGCAATTTTGCAGCATTTTTTAAGAAATTGAAATTTCTGAGACGGTATTCCAGGTAAACCTTCAGAATTCCTCTGCCATAGATATCAGTATTTATGATGTGAGCTATCATTTTCATTCCTCTATCTCATATACTACAACCTTAACTCTCTTACCCTTAAGGACCTCTTTCAGTTCCCACCAAAGTTTTGTTGGGGATTCCTGAGTGTGGATCAGCATATCACCATTTTCAAGTTTAACTATCTTTTCCTTATACTCAACAAAAATTCCCTCCTTGCTAAATATCTCTTTCATTTTAAACCCCCCAAGATTTTTCTCAACTCATGAAGGGTTCTAATTTCGTAATCAGCGAAGTTGTACCCTTTTTCATTATTCCTGTTGATCCAAACAGCGATCATTCCAACATTTTTTGCACCGTATACATCCTGCTGCAAGCTGTCACCAATCATTATTGCCTCTTTTGGCTCAACTTTAAGCTTTTCCAATGCGTATATAAATATCTTTGGATCTGGCTTTATTGTGTTTACATCCTCTCTGGTGACAATTACGTCAAAATAATTGTCGAGTTTCGCTATTCTGAGTTTTAGTTTTTGATAGGTTGGTCCGCTTGTAACGACTCCAAGTTTGTACCCCTCTGACTTTAACCACTCCAAAGTTGGCTTCACATCAGGAAACACATGGATCTTATGAGGATACGCAATTAGAAGTTCCTCATACCTTAGGTCTAAGTTGAAAAGCCTGAAAAAGAAGTTCCAGTCGTGCCATTCGTAAGTATTCCTCCGACTCAGTATCTCCTCAAGAAACTTAGCCCTTGCCTCCTCCTTTCTAATCTGAAGTCTCCTTGAAATCTCTTCATATACCTGAGGAAGAAAAAGCATCATTAATGGTTTTTCTGTTAAAAGTGTCTCATCTACATCAAACAGAATTGCCTCCATTTGACCACCTCTTGATTAAAAGTGCTAAAATCTCGATTTCATTATCAAGCTCCTTGTTCATTCTAACTCCCCATATTATGTCCTTTTCCCTCAGAAGATGCTGAAACTTTTCCAAAATCTCGTGGGCATTCTTTAGAGGTACGTTCTTACCTACCATTATGCTGATTAACCCCCTGTCCCATATTCCCCAGTTCCATTCAAAGTTAACATCCCTTAGGATTCGCAGTATGCCAATGTTGCCTCCTTTAATCATGTTAAACAAGTCAGCGTAGTCAATGTTAACGAGCATTTGATTTTCAAGATAATAGTAAAGCTTTGAGAACATGAGTCCAATTTGTTTGCTTGCCGCATTAAATGCATCTTCTAAGGGTATTGCTGTGTATGTGCTTAAAAACTCCGAAAGTGAATCGTAAAACACGGTCTCAAAACTATAAGCCCATTCTGGTCTTTCCTCATGCACGAGTTCTTTATAGGGGGAGAGCACATAAGCTAAACGAATCACATCCTTCGTAAGAGCATCGTTGATGAGCCTAACAATTTCGATGTTAATTGGCTTGTCCTCAAAAATAATCCAGATTATCGTATCATCACTTAGGCTTCCAAAAAAGCTTTTAATTTGCTTTACAAAAGAATGTCTCTTTTTATCAAAGAGATAATAGGAGGAATCAAGGGGCACTTTGACAGCATTGGGTATGTCAATATTTCTCACAATCCTTATTCCACTGTTTCCAATTCCAACAAAAATATGGGTGAAGGAAATCATGGTGACCCCTATTCTAAGGTCGCATGCTTTCTCTTCATATCCTTTTCGGTCTTCTGGAATGTTGCCATTAAGAGTGCAATTATCCCATCCAGAAAGACCATTGTGGAATCCTCGAAAAGCGTTCCCATGGGAGCTATCCATTTGTACTGAGTCAGCATCTGTCTCGCTATGTAATCAGTCGGGACATCAGTTTTTGCTCTTCCTGGAATTTCAACCACGACATCAGCTAACTTCCCAAGTGTTGAGTTCTTGTATGAGGTTATGGCAACGACTTTCCCTCCCTGCTTCTTTGCGATTTCAGCTGCATCAACTATTGTCCTCGTTTCTCCACTCCCGCTGATGGCTATCAGCAAATCGCCTTCTTCAAATGCTGGGGTTATTGTTTCTCCGACCACATAAACATTGAAATCAAGATGCATTAGCCTCATAGCAAAAGCTTTACCCACGAGACCACTCCTTCCTGCCCCATAAATAAAAATCTTGTTAGCTCCAATCATTGCATCAACCATTCCTCTAACCTCTTCAAGCCTGAGTGCATCAGCAACGTGATCAATGTGTTCAGTTATATCATGCATAGCTTTTCTTATTGTCTGCATGTATTCATCCCAAAAGAGATCAATTATCCTCCTTGTAACCTCTTCTGGATTCTCCGACTTGGTTATTGCCCCACCCACGATAATTATAGTGGCACCAAGTTCAATGACTTTAGGAATAGTCTCTAAGTTCAATCCTCCTGCAACTGCAACTGGGATTTTGACTGCTTTAACAACTTTCTCCAAATCTTCAAGCGGACTCTTTCCTTGTGCTTGCTCATCTATCCCTGTATGAACAAGAATATAATGGACTCCCATCTTTTCAAGTTCTTTGGCTCTTTTGACCTTATCTTTAACTCCAATTAGGTCAACCATTACCTTTATCCCATATTTTCTCGCTACCATAAGGGCATCTCTTATTGTTTTATTGTCAGCAACTCCTAAAATAGAGACGACATCTGCTCCATGCCTCGCTGCCATTTCAACCTCTAATGCTCCGGTATCCATAGTTTTTAGATCAGCTACTATTTTTCTATCAGGAAAACGCCTTTTCATCAGTTCAACTGCCCTCATTCCCTCTTTTTTAATAAGTGGAGTTCCAACCTCGAGCCAATGGGCACCGCCGCGAGCAGCTTTTTCTGCTATAGAAATAGCCTGTTCAATATCAGTCAAATCCAAAGCAACTTGCAGAATCATCTTGAACTCCTCCGAATATTTTCTTAGAGCTTCCACCTTAACATCAATTGCACACTTTTTAACTTTAACTCTCAAAATTTTTGACAAGAATTTGCAAACATAATTAAATAATTATTTGATTACTTAATTGTGTGTCAAGTGAAAACAGACAACAGTGGACTAAGTTTAAAAAGAGTTCACTGAATTAAATCTTGGGAATTACGATGGTTACATTTATTCCGTTTGGAGAAAAACCAAATAGAGAGGGCGTCATGTATGTTCTCAACTTTCTTCAAAAAAACAAGCTTATTGAGGATTACATGGTTGTTGAATCAAATACCATTGAACTGCTTTCTGAGAGATTACCCGTGGATGAGGCATACATAATTGGTGATCATCTTGCAACATATGGAATACTTCAAAAGCTAAAGCCAAAGGCAGTTATAAGCATAGATGCCCACACTGACCTAATGCATGACTATCTTGATCATGGATCCTGGCTTGCTTATGCTCTCTCAGAAAGAATAATTGAAAAAGCCTCAATCATTGGGCCCGTCCTGATGATACCAACCACAGAAGGGACCGAACTATGGACAAGACGGGTTAAGATATTCCCTGCCCTGCCCAGAAGCAGGAAAACAAGAGGTAAATGGAAAGCTTACAAGAGCTTGAAGAATCATCCGATAGATGAGATAATAAAAGATACTAAAAAGTACCTTGGAGAAGAAATATATCTCACCATTGATTTGGATGTTCTCCTACCCGACTACAAAATTGCCCGATTTCAGCATGGTGAACTTACATTGGAGGAACTTCTCAACATCCTTGAAGAAATTAAGAGGAACTTCAACATCGTGGCATTTGATATAGCGGAGATTTCAGATAAGATAAAACGTTCCCGTTTAGGAAAAAAAGCCTTAGCTGATGTATTTCAATTGCTAAGCGGTGAGTAACAATGGCACTAAGCGATGAAGAGATAAGAAAAATAATAACCCCTCTCCTACTTTCAGGGGCAAAGATGCTCGACAAGCATTGCCCCAAGTGTGGCTCTCCCCTCTTTGAATTAAATGGAAGGGTCTTTTGTCCTGTGTGTGAACATCGAAAAAAACAAAGAAAAGCGGAGCTAAAGGGTATTGAGGAGATACTAATGGAGAAACTAAAGGTATTGGCAAACAATTTACCTGATGATATTGAGAAACTCGAAAAGCACTTAAGGGTCATGGAAAAGATAATTGAAATCCTGGAGAGATACAAAAAACTGGAGGGAGAAGAATGAAACATTTAAAGGTTTTAAACATTCTTAAAGGAAAAGAACTAACAGCTGAAGAAATTTCAAGAGAAGTTAGGATTTCTCATCCTGAAGTCAGAAGAATATTGCTTAGATTAGCAGAACAGGGAAAAGTGGAAAGCCTTCAGAAAGAGGGCAAAATACTCTGGAGGCTCAAGCAAAGAACCCGCGAAGAAGAGGAATTCAAATATGTATAAAAGAAAAAGGAGCTAAACTTTTGTTGCCTTCTCCCAGTATTCATTGAACTTTCCTTTAAAGAGGCTAACAACTCTAAAGTCTTTAATCCAGACTTGGGTCTCATAGTTGAAGTACCTGGCAGCCATGTCTTCAAGTGCAAAGAACACTTCCTCATCACAGATCAGCATTGGCAGTTCAAGAGTGTCAATAACCTTAAGTTCAAACTTTCCATTTTTGTAGTAGTCCATGAGCTTTGATGCCTGCAGTCTTGGGAGTATCTGCTTGGTAACAACAATTTTAACGGTAATACCTTTTTCGATAGCTTTAATGATGTCATCCTCAAGGTTTATTGCAACGTATCCATCGTCTGCAAGAAGTATCTCCTTCTGGACGCCCTCAAGCATTTCTTTTGTCTTGAGTGTTGAGTTTCTGATTCCTCTAACAACCCACACTCTCTCTACACCGTACTTTGGAATCTCTGTCTCTATCAATGGCGTCATGAGTTCAAGTAGCTCCTCCTTGGCCTTCCTCTTTGCCTCAAGCTCTTCTTTAACTCTCTCCTGCCACTCCTCAATGAATTTCTCAAGTATGTTTTTCGGGTGAACCGGTCTGTACTTGTTGACTTTGCCAGGTTGGCTGATGGCAAAGCCCTTCTTCTCCAAGCTCCTCAACACATCGTAAGTTCTTGGTGCTGGGACTTCAGAAACGCTGGCCAACTCCGCTGGAGTAAGAACTCCAAACGCGACCAAGGCAACATATGCCCTTGCTTCGTATAAGTTCAATTCAAAATGTTCTTGTAAAAGTTCTACCATTCTGTCTTTTGCCATTTTTACCACCATCATGGTTCTGTTAAAATATATGTGAGCCAAAGGTATATAACTTTTTTCCAACTCAATTAGTTTTACATCTTATTTAAACTTCTGATTTTAACATAACTTCATCTGATTTTATCAATGTTGCATGCATATACAAAACCTTTACTCAGTTATAATTTTAAATCTTTTGGTTCAGGCAACAATATTGATCAAATGCAACAATATATTACTAAACAAAGTAGATAACAAGAAGAAGAACAGACATCACTTTAAGATGTACTGTTTAATTTCCTCATACATATTGCTGAGAACTTCCTGATAATCTGCTTTGTTTTCCTCTACCAAGTCCATAAGCTCTTCAAGCTGCCTCGTCCTTTCTTCACTTACAAGCTCTTTGTATTTACTTATGAGATAGTGATAGACTTTAGTTCCAAGTTCCGTTGGGACTAACTTCTTCCTTCCCTTTGTCTCAATGACATAGTGTCTGTCCAAAAGGGTCTTAACAATCTTTGCATAGGTGGATGGTCTTCCAATCTTACGCTCTTTCATAAGGGCAATCAGATCACCCTGAGTGTAAAGGGAAACTTTTGGTGCTCTCCATTTCTTAACTTCAATGACTTTGAGCTTCTGTCCTTTTTCAAGCCTTGGTAACTGTTTTAATGGGGGTGCCCTTAATTTAGTCCAGCCATCAAAGATTATTTCAACGTATCCTTCAATCTCAGTCTTGGCAATTCTTGCATCGATCACAGCTTTTTCATAGAGAACTTTCGCAGCTTTCATCTGCGATGCCATGAACCGCTTAAATATCATGTCATAAAGCCTGAAATGATCTCTTGTAAGTCCCCTTGCAAGGGTAATGATACCATCTCTCAGCAGTTGCATTAATCTTCCGGTGTCAATTGGTCTTGTGGGTCTTATACACTCGTGTGCTCCCTCTTCACCCCATTTTCTTGGAGCGAAGTATTCTTCTCCAATTTCTTCGCTAATGTATTCCTTTGCAACTTCAATACCCGTGTTGCTGACATGAGTTGAATCAGTTCTGTGATAAGTAATAAGACCAAGCTCGAAAAGATCCTGTGCCAATTGCATTGTATGAGGAGCGGAAAATCCTAAGAACCTTGAAGCATCTTGAAGCATTGTATCTGTGGTATATGGTGGGAATGGGTTTATCTCCTTCTCCTCAATCTGTACATCCTCAACGATTATCTCGTTGACTTCGTCTTTAACGCCTTCAAGGGTTACGCTTAAGCCGTTCTCCAAAGTCAGCGCCATGAAATCTGTCTCGCTCTCTACAAATTCCTTGTATCTCTGTATCACCCATCCAAGAACTGGCGTCTGAACTCTACCAGCCGATAAGTTTCTGCTCTCAAAAACTTCCCACAGCTTTTGGCTGAGCTCGAATCCAATCCATCTGTCCTCTATTCTCCTCACTAATTGGGCATTGACCCTAAACTCATTAACGTCTCTCGCTTCATTCAATGCTTTCAATATGGCAGGTCTTGTAACTTCGTGGAACTCAATACGCTTGATATTTGGGGTGTAAGGACTCAGGACATTCCTGATATCCCATGCAATCTTTTCTCCCTCTACATCTGGGTCAGTCCCTATGAGAATTTCATCAACTTCCTGAGCTATCTCACGCATTGCAATTACATTTTCCAGAGCATCCCTAACATTCCTTGAGCCACATCTTGGACAGACTCCTCTCTCCTCCCAGTCAACGAACTGATGACCGCAGTCTCTACAGCGTTTTATTGTGTCATAGACTGGTATGAAGTAGAGCTTCCCATCTCTCTCCTCTATGAGAACGCCGTGATAACCTTCCGTTGTAACGAGGTCGAACATGTGCCCGCCGCTTGCCAGAATCGTGAGCATTCTGTCGCCTATGCTGACTTCATATGCCACCAAGTCGCCAATCCTTCTCTTGCTTGGCTGTCCAAAGAAATTAGCAATTGTTCTGGCTTTATTCGGAGATTCAACTATCATGAGGGCAGACTTAACTAAATCCTTGGTCTTTTCACTTATCTTTCCAGCAAGAATTAGTCTGACTTTCTCCCTATCAGAGTCAATCTCTCTCAAAAGCTCCTCAAGATTAAGCTCTTCAAACGGCTTCATTTCGAACTCAGCAAAGCGCCATCTCATCTGCCTCTTCAAGCCGTTGAAGACCTTTTCGTTGTCCACTATTATTACGCTCAGGCCCTTTGTAATTCCACCAGCAAAGAGACGTGAGGTTCTTCCGCTTGCCTGGATGTAAGTTCTAACATCTGGGATCTCAATGTACCATTTTCCCTCCTCTTCTTTGAGGCTGACGAATGGATCTTCTTCTATGCGTTTGAGCACTTCTTCTTTCTTTAGAACTCTCCTCAAGAACTCAACGCTCTGTTTGAACACTTCAAGGACATGGCTGTGGAATCCTTCCAACGGCAGACCTTCAGCCAATGCCTCTTCAATTTTCATCAATTCAAACTGTGGAATGTTTCTAATCAAACGCCTCAAGCGAGCATAAAGCCTTTCGCCTTCTCTTCTATCTTCCTCATCGAGGAATTCCATGACTTCACTCATCAATCCTAAGACCCTGTAAATTGTGGGTTGCTCTAAGTCAAGGCTGAACCTGAATTTCGGCACGCCTGTAAAGATTGCGTATCTGATCAAGTGTGGCAGATCTAATCCCCTAACTATTGTTCCATAATAGGTTGCAACACCAACCAAATAGTCAATTTCTTCGTTTTCAAACTTCTCCAGGCCTTTCTTGTTTCTTGCAGAGACAAGCTCAACCTTGAAGCCTTTTTCTTGAAGATACTGTGTAAGCTTCTCAGCATAACTAATTCCTTGATCAATTGGGACAAATATTAATCCTCCCTTACCAAGTTTTGTCAAAAGTTCTTCAACATGTTCCTCAATTGACTTCTCTGGGAAGAGATAGCTGTCAACAACGTTTCTCAACGCTGACCTTCCGCTTCCTACTTCGAAGTCTAAAAGCTCACGGTAGAGCTTTATCCTATCTCCCCTTGCGCTTCCAGTTGCTGAAGCTACAATTAATACTCCAATTTTATTCTCCCGCTTGAACTTTCTTATTTCTCTCTCAAGCTTGTTAATCTGCTTGTTGAGTTCCTTCAACTGTTCTTGCTTGTCTGGGCTGTTGCCATTAAGGAATTTTGCCATCTGCTTCTTCAGCCTTATAATTTCCCATGCCTTCTGGATTATCTCTTCTGTAAAGCCGAGCAGAATAAGGGAGCGGTCAATGTTCTTTGAGGCTTTCAGAAATGCATCAACATCATCAACGAAGATAAAGTCAAATCTCTTATCCTTGAGCATCTCATCAAAGTTTCTCGCAAGCCACTGGGCTGAAGTTATGAGAATATCAAAATCCCCGCTCATGATTTTTTCAGTCATCTCCTCTTTTTCCTTCTTCTTCATGCCACCGTGGTAATAAGCGAGGTTGATCTCAATTCCAGCCCTTTCTGCAAATGTTTTCACTCTCTTAATTGTCTGCACCACAAGCGGTGTTGTTGGTAAGACTATGTAACTCTTCTTTTTCTTTTTGGCATAATACAATGCCATGAATGATCCAAAAACACTTTTACCCATGCCTGTTGGAGCTATGATGGAAAAGCTCTTGTTTTTAATTAGCCTCTTTACCCAGGTTTTTTGGGCACTCCAGAAGTTGAAACCCGTGGCTTTCTCAAAGAGATCTTCAATTTCCCTCAGCTTCTTCTCAAGCTTGTAGATATTCTCCCAGTGCTTCAGTGTTCTACGCAGCTTGAGAGCTTCTCTAATGCCCGTTATCAAATCAAAGTAAATTTCAGCCTGAATTTCCCTATCGAGACAAACATCACATGGATGCTTCTTGTACAAGCGTTCATCACTAATCCTATCCTCACAGTTTGGACACATTTCCCTATAAATCGCTTTCATTTTCTCACCCTCTAATGTTCTATTTAGGTAATGCAAAGTTTATAAGGGTTTTTTAGATTCCCATTGTGGGTGGGACAATGATAATCGAGAGAATTAAGCTTAAGGCTGAGCTCACAGAAGAGCAGTATGAGAGAGCAATAAAGCTTGTAGAAAAGCTAAAATCAACGTTTGCAAACGTTCTCGTGAAAAAATTCAAAACACAAGAAAAGATAAGCTTTATTGATGTGGATTTAGGTGTAAGGTTGAATTTTGATGTGATAATTGGAAATCGTGGTAAGCCCTTTATAGCTGTAGAAATGGGAGGAAATAAGTCAAAATATGCCTTTCAGATAATGAAATTTTTCCTTGACGAGCTCGGTGTTGAGTATTCCTTCGATTTTGACGGAAAAGAAGTTTATGACACGTTGAAGAGGAGAATTAAGGCAAAGAGCCTGCTGGATTATTTGACATAAATTTTTTCAATTCTTCAAGCTCTCTCTCAAGCTCCTCGATGAGCTCATAATCATAAAAGACTTTCTTAAATTCCCCAAACTGTATGAGCAAGGACTCATAAAATTCCTCTGAAAACTCCCTCTTTAGCAGAGCAAGAGCTTTCCTGAATAACCTCGCAGCTTCGCTTCCACTCTCATCGTGATTCACATAATAGATCAGCTCCTTTAAGACAATGGACTTTCCAATCTCTGGATTTTCAAAAATGATCTCATCTACAACAGCCTGTGGCGAGAGTTCCACTAAATGGCTTGAAGTCTCAAAATATCTCCCATTTTCAAAAGCTTCCAGCACAGCAAATACATGCTTGCAGTCTTTCCCAATAGGACAAGTGCATCTGTTTTTTCCACTTTTTATGTCGACCTCAACGTAATACGGATAAGTCCCAAGAATCTTCCCATAGAGTTTGTTCTTATACTTCAGCACCCACAGAACCTTGCCCTTTTTGAAATACTGCTCTCCCTTCTTTTTTGCATTGTTCATGTTAACCACTAAAGTTAGTAACAACGAGGACTTTTAAAGATTTCGTTCTGCGGTACTATTAAAGGGCGAAACCTATAAATTCAGGGGAGATGACTAAATGTTGAGGTGATGGCATGGATGTTTTTGAGCTTGCGCGGAGGTATCACCAAGAGCTTGGGATAAAAGAGCCGAGCTTTGCAACTTTGGCTGCGGAAATTTTTGGAGAGCTTGGCCTCAAAATATACGAGCACTTAAAGGGCGAAGGTTACACTCTCAAAAGCACACGCTTTATTGACTACGATAAGAGCCTTGTATTGGAAGTTGTAAAAGAGGAAAAAGCCTTCGAGATTCTTCTCAGAAAGGCTTAAACTTTGTAGTCAAATACTATTTCCTTCTTTTCTCCTGGCTTTACGGTTATCTTAAACTCCACATAGTGTGCTGTATCATCTATTGGCTCTACTGTAGAGCTCAATATTTTGCCGCTCCACTTGTAATGCCTGACAACAACTTCTTTCGTCCTGTTTCCAAAATTCTCAATTGTAATCCTCACTTTGTAGTATGTTGAATCGCTTTCTCTTCTCTGCTCAAGGATTTCTGTTTTACCTTTCAGATCAACATCCCTTCCGAGCTTGAGCCTCAATGTATCACCTTTAGCGGTATGGTCAATTTTCTGCTCGCCAATTAAAACTGTTGTATCGTTCATTTCTTTGTAAATCTCTACAATGCCAGCGGGAAGCACTTTTTCAGCCTTAAATGATATAATCTCATAAATCTCATTACTTCCACCGTAGGGATAGCTCTCGTATAGATACTCTCTTTCAAAGGATGTCTCTTGGGTAATGTAAGGTATCATCTTCTTTTCAAAGGAGTTTACACTAAGCATTCCAAGGTTGTAAAGGTAGAATGCTTCAATTTTTTGAGGTTGCTCTGGAATTCCAGCAGCTGCCTTTTCTGCCGTCGCATAGACCTTTTCCATAACAACTTGCGGAGGAGCATAGAAGTTCACTTCTCCCGAAACAAGCATAACTTTAAAGTCTTCAAATGTCTTGTTTGTAGGGTTGTCAATCACTATGTATCCAAAGAGCAAAGCTTTGTTGGTTAGGTAGAGCTTATACCTTGAGCTCCAGCCAATCGACTGAACTCTGTAAATCAGCTTGAACTTATACTTTCCATCTTCTTCAGCTTGTATAATGGCATAAGTTTGAGTTTTGGCTTTGCTTCCCAATTCAGTGATCTTCATATATGCAACTTCCTCGGGCTCAATCAGATAGTAAGAATCCCCCTGAACTGCTATCTTGCCGTCTTTGTAGCCTAAAAACTTTCCCGTTATTGTTTCACCGCCCTTCAGCTTTATTGTGACAGTTTTTCCAATGTTTGCTTCAAACACTCCTTTGGTTGGGTATGCTTGCGAATTAATTCCCAAGACCATAACTTTATCGCTCAAAGGCTTTAAAGTAATTTCTTCGATATTCAAACCTTCAATCTCCGCAAGAGGTACTTCGTTGAATCCCTTTTTGAGATCCAAGGTAATTGTTTTCTCGACAACTCCAATGCGTGCAGAGTCGTAGAGAACCAGAGTCCCACTTTCATCTGCAGCCCTTGTTTGATGAAGTACTATCATTGCCAAGAGCAAAAAAGCCACAAAAATTCCACCTAAAATTTTCTTTTTCATTATTTTTCACCAAGAATAGTTGGCTTTTATACTATTTATAGAGACCGACAGCTTCAAGCCGAGTTGAAGCAAATGATGGAAAGACTTTTAACATTGTAAACATAGTTGAAACTGCAGTCATGATAATTAGAGGTGGTAAAGATGGATAGGGTTTCAAAAGCAAGGGAAATTATCGAAAAAGCCAAGGCTGAGGGCAGACCTCTTGTAGAACCAGAGGCTAAGGAGATTCTCAAGCTCTACGGCATTCCAACCCCAGATTTCAAGGTTGCAAGAAATGAGGAGGAAGCCGTTAAGTTTGCAAGGGAGATTGGTTATCCAGTTGTCATGAAGATTGTCTCACCACAGATCATCCACAAGAGCGATGCCGGCGGTGTTAAGATTAACATCAAAAACGATGATGAAGCAAGAGAAGCCTTCAGAACAATCATGGAAAATGCAAAGAGATACAAGCCAGATGCAGATCTTTGGGGTGTTATAATCTATAAGATGCTTCCACTCGGAAAGGAAGTTATCGTTGGTATGATTAGAGACCCACAGTTTGGTCCAGCTGTCATGTTTGGTCTTGGTGGTATCTTCGTTGAGATTCTTAAGGATGTCAGCTTTAGAGTTGCTCCAATAACAAAGGAAGAAGCACTTGAAATGATTAAAGAAATCAAGGCTTACCCAATTCTTGCCGGTGCAAGAGGAGAAAAACCAGTAAACATTGAGGCTTTGGCAGACATAATTGTTAAAGTTGGTGAATTGGCCCTCGAGCTTCCAGAAGTCAAAGAGCTTGACATCAACCCAATCTTTGCTTATGAGGATGAGGCAGTTGCAGTTGACGCAAGAATGCTACTTTGATTTCGTTCTTTTCTTCCATTTGCTATGAAAATAAAAAGAATTAAGCGATCGTGAAAATCTTTATTGTATTTGTCCCCACTGTCTTTTCTATTGGCTTCCCCGATGTTAAAAGCACAGTATCGTTGGTCTTCACAATTCCAAGATCCTTTATGAGCTGAATAAGCTCCTGTTCATTTGTGGTATCCTCAACGCAGAAGGGGTAAACACCGTAGGAGAACATCAGGCTATTACAGACCTGTTCATCTTCAGCAAAAGCCAATATCCACTGTTTTGGCTTGAATCTCGAAATCAAGCGGGCAGTTTGTCCTGTTCTTGTGGGTGTTAGAATGTACTTTATATCAACCGTGTTTAATGCTTCAATTATGCTTCTCGTTATGGCATCTTTTATTGTACCTCTTTTCGGTATTTTTTCCTTCCATTCAAGCATTCTTGTATGTCCTGAAGACTCCCTATATGCTTCAGTGGTCTTTGCAATTCTTGCCATCATCCTCACGGCTTCAACGGGATACTTACCTATTGCCGTCTCCTCGGAGAGCATGACAGCATCAGTTCCATCCAATATAGCATTTGCAACATCTGTAACCTCGGCCCTTGTTGGGATTTTGTCGGCAGTCATTGATACGAGCATTTGAGTTGCTGTTATGACGGGTTTTCCAACAAGATTTGCCTTGTTTATAAGTTTTTTCTGGATTATAGGAAGCTTTTCTATTGGCATCTCAACTCCTAAGTCGCCACGTGCTATCATTATTCCATCTGCAGCATTGAGTATCTCGTCAAAGTTTCTAACGGCATCTGGTCTCTCAATCTTTGCTATTGTGAAAATCTGTTTTCCTCTCTTTTCGGCAAATCTCTTGACCTTCATAACGTCATATGCCGAACCAACAAAGGAAATCCCTACGGCATCAACACCATGCTCAAGGGCAAACTCCAAAATTTCTAAATCCCTCTCGGTAATTGCCTCGAGTGGAAGATTGATCTTTGGAATATTGATACCTTTTCTTGAGAAGAGTGTGCCTCCAACTATTACCCTGCAGATAACATCATTTCCCTGAACATCCTCCACTTTTAGTGTAATGTATCCATCACTTAGGTATATTACATCCCCCTTAGAAACCAGTTTTGGGAATGCCTCACATTCCACTGGAATTGTTGTTTCGTCTCCTTCTATCCCCCTATTTGTCAGCACCACAGTTTGCCCTCTGTGCAGAACAACAGCATCGCCCTTAAGCTTGCCCACCCTAATTTTTAAGCCTGGCAAATCCCCAAGAATTGCTACACGGGTATTTAGTCTCTCGGACACTTCTCTTATCGTTTCAATTGTTTCTGCATGTTGCTCAAAGTTTCCATGCGCAAAGTTGATTCTCGCAACGTTCATCCCAGCCTTTATCAGCCTTTCAATCATGTTCTTTGAGTTAGAGGCGGGCCCTATTGTAGCAATTATCTTTGTTTTATGGGAAGGAAGCCTCATCTTTAAGCACCTCTTTTAAAATATATCAGATAAGCGGTTTTATAACAGTTGCTAAACTAAAAAGCGAAATCCAAGACTCGGGATTAATGTTATCATCATGCTCAACAAACCGCCAAGAATCAGGGCGGGAATTGTTTTCCTATTTTCCATTCCAAAGATGTAAGCGGCTAAACTCCCAGTCCAGATCCCGGTGCCAGGCAAAGGCACAGCAACAAATATTATCAACCCATAAAATCCCCACTTTTCTACATACGGGTGAGCTTTCTTCCTAACCCGCTGCACATATTTTAAATACACCTCTGCCACTTTCCCCAGAAACGTTTTTTCAAGATTGACCATTACAACATCAATAAGAGGTAGAAACAGGGGCAAGGTTAAAGAAAGGAGCAAAACGCCCAAAGAAGCCGTCAAAAGAGTTTCCCATAACGGGTATCCTCTTGCAATTCCATACACTATTGCGTATCTTCCCTCAAAAGTTGGTAATAGTGAAAGTAAGAAGATATATACGAATTCATTCAACTTTGAACACCTCCAAACGCTCTACACAAAATGGAGACAGGTAAATAAAAACTTTATCTTCCAGATAACTTAGAAAAGTGAACCAATTGACTTTTAATTGTGGTACCTGATGAAGGAGTATGGGAAGGGAAGATGATCGACATAACTCCATACATTAAGACACTTACCTCACTAAACAAAAGGGGATTCGAATTGATAGGCATTGCAGTTGCTTTGTACTACTTAAGCGCCCTTATCTATGCCCTTCGCTGGAAAGTTGTCCTAAATGCAATTGGAAAGAACATTCCCATAATCGAACTCCTACGAATAACCCTTTCCTCAATTTTTGTCAACAACGTGACCCCAATGAGCAGAGGTGGAGGGGAGATACTTAGGATAACTTGGGTTGCAAAAAAATATAAGATACCTGTTGCTATTTCAACAGTCAGTATAGTGTACGAGCGAATTTTGGAGATATTTCCGATAATTTTCTTAGCTGTTATGGGAATATCCTATTTTGCCCACCATGCCATTTTAATCATACTATCCCTATTTCTTGTTGCAGTTATTGTCTGGCTCAACTGGGAAAAGATTGTAATCCTATCATTTAAACTGCTCAAAATCAAATTAAGTCATGAGGAGCTTGTTAACTTGTTGTCTCTCAGAAAAAGAGCATCGCTAACTATGATGGGGGTTGGATTGAGCTTTTTAGTGTGGTTCTTAGACATCATGAGACTCAAGGTTATAGCACTTGCTTTTAGCTGGAATCCAAGTATAAAGTTTCTGGCAATAATCTCACTTGCAAACTTGATATTTGGCCTTATGGCATTTACCCCCGGGGGAATCGGCATAGTGGAAGGCGGACTAATAGGAACCCTTGTTTATTTTGGAATTCCCTCAACATTGGCAATCTCAATAACACTAATTGAACGCTTCATATCCTATGTAATGAGCTCAGCAGTAGGATTTGCAACATTAGTGGTGTCTGGAGGTGCTGAAATATGGAAAGCCTTAAAATCGCATTAGCCTCTGATTGGTTCTTCCCAAGTACCGGAGGTATAGAACATCATATCCACGATCTCGCCAAAAACTTGGTTGAGCAGGGACATGATGTTCATATAATAACGCGTCTGGGAGAGTATCCAGATAATACTTTACCTTATACAGTCCACCGGTTTAAGGGGAGAATCACAGTTGACAGTTTCCATGTGAGTATAGGAGTTGATCTATTAAAACGGGTGAATGAACTCTACAAAAAAGAACATTTCGACATTACCCATGGACACAGCATCTACTCTCCAATAGCTGTTGGAGTCTCGAACCTCTCCAGCGGTATCAGAGGTGTTCCGAGTATCATTACAAATCACTCCTTTTTGGGAAATTCAATACTAAATCCAACATATATTCTCTTGCTTCAGACATCTCTCAGAAAAATTGATGGGTTCATAGCAGTTAGCAATGCTGTTAAGAAGGACTTGGAAAACATATTACGAGGAAGTTTAAGGAACAGACCGATATACGTTGTTCCAAATGGGATAGACACAAATTTCTGGAGACCTGTGGAAGATAAAGAGGAGTGGAAGAGTAAGATGGGATTAGATGGAGGAATAGTAATAACAACAACCTCACGACTTACAAAAAGAAAGAGGGTGAATGTAATACCCAAACTGGCAAAAGAAATTATAGAAAAATACAGGATAGAGGATATAAAGTTCGTTATAATAGGTGATGGTCCGGAGAAAAGGAGAATTAAAGAGCTCATTAAAGCTTATCATATCCAAGATAAGGTTTTGATGGTTGGAAAACAACCCCGGGAAAAGGTCAGGGAGTATCTCTGGGCAAGTGATATCTACCTATCCCCAGCAATTTATGAAGCATTTGGGATAGCAGCTCTTGAAGCACTTTCTTGTGGAGTCCCTGTAGTTGCAAACAACCATGGAGGAATAAGTGAGATAGTGAGACACGGTGTTACAGGGTTAATATCGGAGGATGACATGGAACTGCTTGAAAACGTTCTGTATCTGCTGAACAATATAGAGTTGGTTGAAAAGATGGGCAAAAATGCAAGAAAGATTGTAAAAGAGGAATTTACATGGGAAAAGATAGCAAAAGAAATAGTCGAGATATACAAGAAGACGATAGAAACATTCGAAGAGAGACCATTCATTCTGTACGCACTTCATCAGATGCTGAAGGGAGGAATAAAGAATGCTGGTGTCTTTAACCTTTGATGTCGAGCAGGATTGTCCACCATACTTAAACACTACCCGAGGCATGGAAGAAGGTTTGCCAAAGATTCTTGATCTTCTTAACGAAAAAAATGTCAGAGCAACATTCTTCTTCACTGCCGAGATGGCAAGAAAATATCCAAATCTTGCAAAAAGGATCATTGATGAAGGACATGAACTTGCTTGTCATGGCTTTAACCACGAGCGGTTTGATAAACTGGAAAAGGATAGAGCAGATTTTATTCTTGAGAAGGCATTAAATATCTTGAGAGAATTTGGAGACGTTGTGTCCTTTAGAGCACCAAATCTCCAATTTCCCGACTATCTTTTTCCAGCTTTAAGTAAGAATGGAATACTCTTGGATTCTTCAAAGGCAAGATACAAAGGGTATAAAGGCGGAGTTAAAGTGGTTGATGGTGTTTTAGAGGTTCCAGTCTCAATTACATCTTCCATATTAAGACTACCTTGGTCAGTACAGAAGGCTATCCATAAAAAGCTAAGGGAACCCAGAATTTACTTCGCTCATCCTTGGGAATTTGTTTCAATGAAAAAGGAACGGATAAGACTTGATTGCAAGTTCAACACGGGAGATAAGGCTTTAATGTTTTTAGAGAGGTTAATTGATTATTACAAGACTCAAAACGCTAAATTTGTAATGATGCAGGAGTATTTGAATGTCTATCGGGAAATATAAATTTGCCAACAGAACTCGTTTAGGGGAAAGGTTATAAAGTTAGGCTGTCCTAATTCTAATCAGGTGGTTTTATGGAGTATCTTGAGATTCCCCTTCTGGATGAAAATGGGCAGGAAGTAAAGCTGAGGGATTTTCTTGGCAGGTGGGTAGTCCTCTACGTGTATCCAAGGGACAACACCCCTGGCTGTACTATAGAGGCTAAAGAGTTCACAGAGCTTTTACCTGAATTTGAGAAGCTTGGAGTTCTTGTCATTGGAGTCAGCAAAGATTCCGTTGAGTCTCACAGAAGATTTAAAGAGAAACACAATCTTAAGGTTAAACTCCTCAGCGACCCAGAAGCTAAGTTGATAAGGAGTTTGGGGGCTTGGGGCAGAAAGATGAGGGGAGAGGGAGTATTGAGGAGCACCTTTATAATAAACCCCGAGGGAGAAATTGTGTGGGAAAAGAAGAGGGTTAAAGCTAAGGGACACGCTGTTAAGGTTCTTGAAGTTGTTAAAGAACTGGTGAAAAAATGAGAATAATAACTCCCATTCCACCAGAAGAGCTTAAGATGATCCTAAAGAAATCAAACGCTGCAGTTAGATTGGAGATTAAAGAAGCCAAACCTTTTCATGGAATGCCCAGGTATGAGGTGATTATTAGCGGAGATAAAGAGGAAGTAGAGAAGTTTATGGAAAAGCTTAGGTTAGCGAGAGCTGGGGGTTAGCTTTCCTTTTTCAGGCTTCTTTTCTCCAAGTGTTTCTCCAACAAAGTTCTCAGAATAAATAGTGCTAAAAATAGTGCTACAATTAAAGCAACTTTTCCAAGAGAGACTCCGTCAGGAGCAGATATGAGATTGTGCACGGTATCACCTCACCATATGTCTTTCATCCTATCATTGCGTTTTTCAACTCAAACTCTGCAGCAAGCTCAGCAGCCCTCTGCATCTCTTCATAGTTCAGCCTTCTGGCAATTTCCGGGTATCTATCCGCTCTGTACTCTGGTCTGTACTGAAACATTACATTTACCCTAACTTCTTTTCCGAGATTCTCCGATATCCACTTTAAGATAGGCTTAGTGCAACATTCCAGATGGTTCGGCATTACCAAGTGCCTTATCAAGAATTCTGCTTTATAGTGCTTCTTAGCCAGGAGAAAGTTCCTTGTCACGACTTCCCAATAGCGAGGAGCCTTTGAGTATTTAATGGCATCTTCGTTGTTGCCCCACTTAAAATCGGCTAAGTATACATCGACTATCCCATCCAAGAGTCTCATTGCAATCTCACTCATGTACATGTTTGAGTTCCAAACCACCGGAATTGGAACCTTAACGTATCTGAGGGTCTCAAGGATAAAAGGTAAATTTGGTGTTGGCTCACCCCCAACAAAATTAACATTTTTGGCTCCCTCTGCATATGCAACGGCAATTTTAGTCGCCATATCCTCTGGAGAATATCTTAATCCAACCCTGTACTGACTTATATCCCAGTTCTGGCAGAATACACATCTAAAATTGCACCCAGAAAAGAATATGGTGTACGATGGAATTAATTCAGGCTCCTCTCCAATGTGCAAAAAGTCGCTTGCAATTAATGTATCTTTAACTCGGCAGTAGCCAATACTCTCCTTTCTGTTTACATGGCACTTAATCTCACAGAGCTCACATTTCTCAAGGATTCTGTCTGCTATTAAAGCTTTGAGATCAAGCAAACTTTTCTCAGGGCTCTCGCTTAGATCGTTTTCTCTCAGTTTTTCCATACCTTCTTCATGGATATTCCATAGTTCTTCAAGTGGGTCATCTTTTGAAAAATCAACCTTCACCTGCTTGACATAGAAAAAGTTAGGCTTCTCTTTGCCAGAGAGCACCTCAAAATAATGGGGCATTGCCCTCTTTGCTTTCTCAATTTCCCCGATATCTACTCTGCGGAACCACATATCCATCATTAAAAAATAAGCAAAAACCTATAAAAATATTTCAAACTTCCTCAAGCTTCTTCTTAACATCTTCAGTGTATCTCTTTGTTTCCTCTAATACATTCCTAAGGTTGCTGAGTTCAAGTTTGAGCTCACTCAGAGTTTTATTCATCTGATAGAAAGCAAAAACGACAATGACAATGAGGATTAAACCTAAAATTATTGAAATCCATCCACTTGGTGTTCCACCATATGCGGGCATCCTTCACTCCTCCTTCAGATTTTTTATAATGTCATTATCTATTACGAACCTAAAAGGTTTTGCCCTGTAGTATTTTTTAGCTCTTGGATCACCGGGTTCAAGCCGGAGCTCACTTTCAACGAGATTCGCTTTTTCAAGTTTTTTCAAATGGAGATACAAGAGTTGTCTTGAAATGTTAAGCTCTTTTGCAAGCTCATAAACATACCACTCCTTTTCACAGAGCATCTTGAGTATTTTGACTCTTATCGGAACACTTAATGCCTCCGCAACCACTGTCAGTTCTTGTATGCTTCCAACCATTTTCACCACGTAATCTAAATTATTGCATAAGCCAGAATTCCCTTACGTACTATTATAAAAAGGGAAAATAAAAACTTTTCGAAATCATTTTTTGGCGATTAGGTAGATCAGTACACCAATTAGTATGAACGGCAGCAGTAGGAAGGCTAACCTAAACAGCAGGAGGAATACTCCAAAGATTCCAAACCACCACCCCATTCTACCAAACATTGGGCCCCCAAATCCTCTGGGCATTTTCATCACCCTACTCTGGTAGATACAACCAACCAACAATTTTATCATTATAATCAAGTGTAACCTTAATCCCAAAGGCAGTCTGATATGCACTTCCAATGCTCAGCTCTTCAATTGAGTAATCACCGACAATTTTTCCGACATAGTGACCATAATTATCACTGAGCTTTTGAACAATGCCTCTTGATGTCTGAAATTTCTCAACCTTTGTACTTCTCAAGACATTTAATGCATCTTCCTCAACTTCTTCAACGGGAATTTCTTCAATTGGAAATTCCCCGTATTCAACGAAGTGAAACATTTTAACAGCTTCCATATTTTCACCCTCCACAATGCTTAACCACAAAATGGAAATATGGAAAAAGAAAGAGTTCACCATCTTCCTCCTCTAAATCCTCTCATACTTCTACCTTTATCATCCATTCCAGTGTTCATAGGGCTCGAGATTATCTCATTGTACTCATCCTCGCTGATTACTTGGGGTTCATATGTTATACCATAGTTCTGAAGCACGCTTGTGAATGCTCTCAAATGATTTTCTGAACCCGCCATGAGGTTTTCATATACCTGGATTATGTCGGCATTGTCAGTCTTTGCAATCCACTCCTCCAGATCCTTGATATCTGTCTCCTCAATAAGTGCCCCAACTTTGAGTGCATCTTCAACGCTTTGGCTTCCCATTGCTATAAGCTGGTCATATAAAGCCTGAAGCTCTGGGTTTGTGAATACTCCAACTTCATCAACTGCTGGATCCTCAATGCCGTACTTTTCGAGTAAGCTTAACACTGCATCCATGTGCATCTGCTCACTGCTTGCTATGTTCTGGAATATCTGCAAACCGTACATTTCATAGAGTGTTAAATAGACATCCCTCGCAAGCTTTTCCTCTTCCCTCATCCAGAGCAATCCATCAATCTCTTCCTGTGTGAGTGTGTCGTTTCCATAGATTGCAACGTATGGTCTATCCCATGTTGTGTTGCTCCCTCTGTCCCATGTATCTGCCCACCATGGCATTGCTGCTACACTGCCGAATATAATACCAAACATGAGACCCAACAGCCCTAAACTTAATATCTTCTTCCTCATGTTCTTGACCTCCTCCATATGTAACTTCATTATTACATATGTAGCTGAACTTTATAAAGTTTTCGGTGCAAGTTAATGCCTCTGGATAAAATCAGCGTTCTTGAAGATAATCAGGTTGCAATATCCTGAAGGATATACAAAAAAGCAGAACCTCTCAATCTACTTTGCTCTTTCTAATTTTAGCAGCTTATTTAAGCATCATGATTTAATCTGCTAATAACTAAGCTGAAAAATATAAAACTGGATTCAGGGCTGTTCTCTTCTTCTAACGGGCATATGCACTTTTCCTTTTATGATACCTCTGCCAGCTAAATAGCAAGTTCTCAGTTCTTCCCTAAGCTTTATCATAAGCTCCTGGGCAGTGTCATAATCACCGTTTCTTACAGCTGCTTTTATTGCCTCCATCAGTTGCAACGCCGCTGTTACATTGACCCCCAATCTTTCCATGACCATGAGCTGAGCTTCGACTCTTATGATTTCCCTCTGTAGCTTCATCTTAATGTCGCTCATTATCATTTTTCTAATATCTTCACCGGCAAATCTGATGACAACCTCTGCTTTGGATTTTGCGGCTATTGCAAGACCATATGCCAGTCCATACTTTCCACTGCTGTATGCATCTTTTGCATCCTCAAGTTGCTTTTCTGCTATTCTTAAGAGAGTTTTAAGGGCAGGATTTGTTGCATTCTCAGCGAGCTCTTTTGCTGTGTTCACTTTTTCCTCAGCTATTTGTATTGCCTCAAGGGCCCTCTCAGCAGTTATGTTGAGATGGAGCTCTGTGCAGTTGCATTCCTGCTTTCTAAGCTGTTTCATAATGTGAAGCATTGTTTGATTCATGGCAGGGGTTCCGATTATTGTGAAGTTGCCTGCCCTGACGTGCAGCCGCTCCATAATTTTTGTAATGTTCGTGGTTTGGTTCACCAGCACTATCATTGCCCTCTCACGGATTGCGAGCTGCAGTGCCTTTTCAATTCCTGCCAAGTCGGTACCTGCCACAAGGACAACTCTGTTCTGCAGCTGAAGCTGAAACCTCACTGTGGCATTTTTTATTACCGCCAAATCCGTTTCATACCTGTTCTGTCCCCACCATCTTTCAACGTTAATGCCTAAATTCTGCAGATCTTCAACGTATTCCTCCGGAACTGCCACTGGTCCCCCAATAATAATGACCTCATCTGGGGCATAGCTGATTATCTCCGCAGTTACATTGGGATTGTAGATTCCCCAAGGAGTCTTAACTATTACAACATTCACGTTTACCGTTATATTCGCAATATAATCCGCCAATGCACAGTCTGCCTCATTGTCACTCACTAAAATGACTACTGTGGTTTCTGACGCATTTACAGGCGTAAATGTCAATGGGAGACCTAAGATTATCATGCCAAACACCACTGACAGCATTTTTTTCCACATCATTCTCCACCACCTCCATTATTTTTAATAAACAAGATATATTTAAGCTTTTTTCACGAAATCGTCACTTATTGTTTCTGTTTGTTCAATTTGAGCCCAGTATTTTGTCCAATTCCTTGTTGATTGTTAAATAACGTTTGCAATCGTTTATCTATGTTTAAAACCACATCAAAAGTCAATTTAAAGACATCAAAAGAACATTAAAGAAGTCAGAAACAGTTAAGAACTTTAAACTTCTTGAAGGACTTCATTGATGTGTTTGCTCTGATCCCTTAACTGCTGTGCCACTGAATTAGTCTGCTTGACCTCTTCAAGGAGTGCATCCAAGGATCTCTTCAGCATATACAGTGAAGATGCAACCACAATGACCAAGACTGCCCAAAAGCCAATTATCAAATAATCTATCCTTGTCATTTCAGGATAAAAGGAGGGAAAATATGGCCCAGGCATTCAACCTCCCCCCTGTTTTGCTTTTGCTATGGCTTCAGCTAAGATTTCCTTAAACTGCTCTCTGTCCAACTCATTGTTAACCTCTACCATCTCAAGCAGCTGATCAGGCTGTGCTTCAATATTATAGTCTGCCTTTAAGATTTCAACGAGTTTTTGGGGATCGACATCATACATCTCAGCAAGTTGCTCTAATGTCAAACTCTTCAGCATAGAGCCCGTTATCTCTATTGTTGTGTTATCAACCGTTACCGATATCCCTTCAGATGATGTAGTCTCAGATGTAGTTTCTTCCTCGGCAGTTAATGCGGCAAATGCAAAATATCCACCAACAAGTACTAAGCTAATTAAGATTAGACTTCCAGCCACTTTAACCCTACTTTTCTTAAATGCAGATTTAAGCATGACAACCATGCTGTTGAATCCGATTATTAAATGAACTGCCACTAAACCAATCATGACAAATCCCAGATATGTATGTACTGTTTCCCAAGTGTCCTTAGTTACACCCAAGAACGTCCATCCAATGGCGTCTGCTATTCTGCCTGACGGGGCTTGATAAAGCGCAATTCCAGATACCGCTATGAGTATAAACACTACTGTTAAAACTAAGTCAACTGCTCCTCTTAACCACGCTGGTGCCTTCATTTCCATCACCCACAATCCTTTTTAGTGCATTCTTCTTTTTGAGCCGTTACATGTACGGGGGTAGCATTTTCTTTCTTCTCAATGATTAAGGATGATAACAAAATTTCGAGTTTTTTCAGCAACTCCACAAAGCCCACCTCCAAAAATAAAAAAGAAGGGAAATCATTTCATAAGGAAGAATCCCACAATGTTTCCATCGTAGCTCAAGAAGACTTTTATTCCGTTCTGAGTCTCATATGCTTTGTACACTTCAAGTGAGCTGAGGTCGTAGTCACCAACTATCTTTCCAATGTATTCTCCATCAAGCACTAACTTTTGCACTGTAATTCCTCTTGGAGTTGTGAACCCCTCAATGGTGACACCGCTTAAATATTCTTGTATCTGCTGCTCATCAACATTGGCTTCTCCAAGGTACTGCCCTTTAATTCCAAGCCCCATAAACTGAGGAGTTCCCTTTCCATGCTCACCATTTTGACCATGCATGTATCTTGCTTTGACAAAGTTTTCACATGGACATTCTGTTGTGTTTGCTGTTTCTGAAGGGGCACCCTGGTATGCTGCAGCTGCTCCAAATACCAAACCAACCACTAAAGCCAACAACCCAACGCCCAATATTTTCTTTCTCATGTTGAATCACCTCTCCATATGTAACTTCATTATTACATATGTAGCTAAACTTTATAAAGTTTTCGGTTCGAAAAAGAGAGCGCTGGATGTTCGAAATTAGCCATCAATGATCGCAAACAATTCATGTTGTACCGTTTATTACGGAGAAGCTTCGAAAAAATTTGCTAAACAGAAAAATTTATTTGAATAAGGATCGTTAAATATTTATATTTTCTCAAGATGGAGCAGTTAAAGGTTTTTGTGAACTCAAAACTTTTATAGAATTTCACCATTATGAAATACGGTGGTTCTATGAAAGGTTGGTGGGGAAGAATTTTAAGAGTCGATTTAACAAACAACAAAGTCAAAGTGCAGGAATATTCTCCAGAAATTGCTCAACTCTTCATCGGTGGAAGGGGATTGGCAGCAAAGATTCTCTGGGATGAAGTCAAGGGAGTTGATCCTCTTAGCCCAGAAAACAAGCTTGTCATAGCTGCTGGACCATTTAACGGCCTTCCAACGCCAAGCGGAGGAAAATTGGTTGTTGCAGCTAAGAGTCCACTTACTGGGGGATATGGGGACGGAAACATAGGAACAATGGCAACTGTGCATCTTAGAAAGGCTGGTTATGATGCCATTGTTATTGAAGGAAAAGCCAAAAAGCCCGTGTATCTTTACGTTGAAGATGATAATGTAAGTATTCTCAGTGCTGAAGGATTGTGGGGTCTTGACACCTTTAAGACAGAAGAAGAGCTGAAGAAGATCCACGGCAAGAATGTGGGCATATTAAGCATTGGACCGGGTGGCGAGAATTTAGTGAAATATGCAGTTATAATGTCACAAGAAGGAAGAGCTGGAGGAAGACCCGGTATTGGTGCAGTAATGGGAAGCAAGAAGCTCAAGGCTGTTGTAATTAAAGGAACAAAGGAAATTCCAGTGGCAGATAAAGAAGAGTTAAGAAAACTAAGCAAAGAGGCTTATGATGAGATATTGAGCAAGCCAACCTATGAGTTCTGGCACCGTCAGGGAACGATGGCAGCTGTAGAATGGACAAATGAAAACTCAGCACTTCCAACATACAACTTCCAAGACGGTTCATTCAAGTTTGCAAGATCAATTGATGGTTACACCCTGGAGGGCATGAAGGTCAAGCAGCGTGGCTGTCCTTACTGTAACATGCCCTGTGGAAACGTTGTTCTTGACGCCGAGGGCTTGGAGAGCGAGCTCGATTATGAAAATGTAGCATTGTTGGGCTCAAACCTTGGGATTGGACAGCTCAACAAGGTTGCAGTTTTGAACAGACTCGCCGACATGTACGGTCTTGACACAATATCTTTGGGTGGCTCAATAGCGTTTGTCATGGAAGCTGTTGAGAAAGGACTTCTCAAAGAAGGCCCAACATTCGGAGACTACAAGGGAGCAAAAGAACTTGTCAAAGAGATTGCATTCAGGAGTAGCGAGCTTGGAAACTTCGCCGCTGAAGGTGTAATGAGAATGGCTCAAAAAGTGGAAGGAGGAGAAAACTTTGCAATGCACGTTAAAGGATTGGAAGTAAGCGGTTACAACAGTTATATCTATCCCGCAATGGCACTTGCATTTGCAACATCATCAATCGGTGCCCACCACAAGGAAGCATGGGTTATTGCTTGGGAAATCGGTACAGCACCAATTGAAGGAGAGCAGGCAAAGAAGGTTGAGTACAAGATTACATATAGCCCAGAAAAGGCTGCAAAGGTTATTGAGCTGCAGAGATACAGAGGTGGACTGTTCGAGATGCTCTCTGCATGTAGGTTGCCATGGATTGAGGTTGGGCTAAGCATTGACTATTATCCAAAGCTCCTGAAGGCAATAACTGGAGTCACATACACATGGGACGACCTCTTTGCAGCAGCTGACAGGCTATATGCATTGATTAGAGCTTACTGGGTTAGAGAGTTCAACGGAAACTGGAGCAGAAGGATGGACTACCCACCAAAGAGATGGTTCATTGAGGGACTTAAGAGCGGACCATACAAGGGCAAGCACCTTGAGGAGGACAAGTACGACAAGCTGCTCAGTGAATACTACAAGATGCGCGGCTGGGACGAGAGAGGAATTCCAACTAAGGAAACACTCCAGAAGCTCAAGCTTGACTTCGTCATTCCGGAGCTTGAGAAGGTTACGGAGCTTCATTAATCTTCTCTTTTTGAAAACTTTTTATTTGCCTGTTGAAGATGTTCCTATAGGTGATACTCATGATAAGAATTAAACTCATGGGTGCTTTGGCTCATTTAGCTGGATCAAGAGAGATTTATATTGAAGTTGATAAACCGAAAACAGTGGATGAGATATTAAAGGAGATCGTCAAGGGTTACGACAGATTACATGACAAGATAATTATGGTTAACGGAAAAGTGGCGAGAGGAGACGTTATTGTGAAAGATGGGGATGAAATAAAGGTAATGCCAGTGTTGAGTGGTGGGTAAAGTGGATGAGAAGCTAAAAGCTTGCAAAAACTGTCGGTGGTTTGGTCCGATTGATTCTTACTTCCTAACACAGGGGATATGCCGAAAGCACATGAAAACAACCCACATGAACGCTATCTGTGATGACTGGGAGCCGTTATGGGGCAATAAAAATGAAGATAGCAGGGGTTGAAGGATTGGACTTCAAAATTCCAAAAGAGGCATGGTTCAGCTTTTTTAATACTCCATATCCTGGACATAAGGTTGGAACCGCAATTGATATCTATTTTCTCAAAAAAGCTCTTTTTCCATTTGAAGAGGGAAAAATTCTGGAAATTAAAAAATTTAGAACTCCACGATATATCCCTGTTAGAGAGGACTACCTCATGATTTTTCAAGTTGATGGATTCTGCTTAAAAGTTCTTCATGTTAAACCCAGCATTAAAGTTGGAGATAAAGTCTATTTAGGAGATGAGATCGGTGAATTGGTTGTTTCAGGCTTTTTTAGGCCGTGGAGCGACAGACATGCTCACTTTGAACTGAGGGATTGCAAAGATAGATACAGAGCAAGAGGAGGCTTTTTAATGCATCCAAAAATTCTAAAACTCGTGCCCACAATTAAAGGGAACAAGTTTGAGGTTGTTGAGAAGACTGAACACTACTACTGGCTGAAGCCTCTAAAGAAAGGAAAGAAAAATCTAACGCCCTTATCTTTCGGTGGTCTTCCAATTGAAGGTGGCTTGCCTCACTACCACTACGGAGCAATTTTTGGCAAACGAAGAAAAGTTGAGATTCTTGAAGCAAAGTTTTCAGTAAGTCAAGAGCTTCCCAATGGAGTTGGGATTTTTAATGCCGATTTCCAGATATTTGCAAATCAACAAAAAGTGAAGGGCATAGGGGTTTACTGCAACCAAGAGAAGATAAAGCTGATTGGGGGAGAGTTTGAGATTGGTGATGTTGTGGAGATCCGGTTCTTAAAATAATGTTACATAGAGCACTTTCACCTCTTATACACCTTCACATCTAAAACAACATGCCAGACTCCGGGGGCATAGCGCTTGATTATCCTGCTTTCCAAAAGCTCAGCCTCATAGCCGTACTCTTTTGCCGTTCTTTGGAAAGTTTCAAATGGTTCCTTGGGCATCAATTTTTCAGGAACAGTATTGTGATAGTGAATTACTGCCTCATCTTTCGCAATCTCCAAAGCTTTTGGGATAAATTCGTGAGTTTTAATTACATAACCCATAAGAATTCTGTCCGCAATGTTCTCTCCAGGAAAATTCCTATTATCGATGTTATAAGCAGTCATTCTATCCTGAACTTTATTGAGCTCAATGTTCTCCACCAAGAATTTGAACGTATATGGATTTTTCTCAATTGCAATGACCTTAGCATTGCAGTGCTTTGCTATTGGGAGCGAGAGATGCCCAATTCCAGCAAACATATCCACGACGAGCTCATTGGATTTTGCTATGCTTGCCATTCTAACTCTCTCCTTAACATTTGCTGGGGAGAACATTACTCTTGCCACATCAAGCTTGTAGAAAATACCATTCTCTTTGTGAACCGTTACCGTGTCTTTGCCATAAATGATTTCATAGTGGGGCTCCCGAAATTCCCCTAAAATCCGGCCCTTCCTTAGGACGGTCTTTACTCCCAAAACTTCAGCATAGACTTTGGCTATTTCGTATTTGTACGGTAAAAGCTCTTCTCTAAGCGGTAGGATCAAAACATCCCCAATTTGAACCCAGTGCTTGGGGAGAAGATCAACTAATCCCTTGGGAAGCCTTTTGCTCAGTATCTCCCTTATTCGAGGTTTTATGAGCTGGGTCTTTCTCTTCTTCATCAGATGTAAGCTCCTTATGAGATGTTTAAAACTCTTTGGTATCATAAATCATTCGTAGTAACTTGTCGTTTCGGCAAAAAGCGATTGAAAAAGCTTAAAAAGAGGGAAGCCTATAAAGGTATTGAGAACAAAGCGGGGGTAGAGTTAAACAATGGATGATGAAGGCTCGAGTAGTTTTTGGCTCATGAATATATTTAAATCAAAGAAGAAAAAGAATGGAGTTCTTGAACAAAAAATCACAGAGGATGCCTATGAGGATTTGAAGGCTCTTTTAATGAGGGCAAAGCCCGAAGTTGAGGAAGATAGGATTGTTCTGAAACTGCCCAGGGGCGATGTTATTTTAACAAAAGACAGCCTCAGAATTATTGCAGAGAGCAGGGAAGATGCAGAAAAAATTTTAAGAAATCTGCACCACTACTCAATGCCCCCAGGACTCTGGCCTGCCTACGGATTAAGCTATTCCATAAAGAGAGATTCTGCAGTTTTAAGGAAGAGTAAAGCTTGATTTTCTTATTTTTGTTTGTTCTCCTACTCTTTCAACACACCCCAAAGGTTTTAAGCTTAGTTTTAGATACTTTATTCAGCGGATGATGGGCCTTGCCCAGTCTGAACGGTGATGACGTCGGTATTAGCTGACGCTACTTTAACTTCCATCAGGAGGCACAACAATGAGCGATGAACTTCTTGAGTTTTATGCAAGCGAAGCTCTAACATGTCCCCGGCGCATATACTTTAGACTTAAAGGATATCCAGAGAAATGGCCTGAATTCGTTAGAGTTAGACTGAACCAAGGCGTCAAGACTCACAATGTTTTAGGTGAAATTTTAAGTAAGCAATTTGGCTTTGAACTTGAAAAGCACATAGTTCTTCGCTCTTCTCGTCTCGGCTTTGAAATCCATGGGAGAATTGACGCCTATCGGGATTTCCCCATTGAGATAAAAGGCAAAACTTCACTTCCAAGGCTGCCTTATGAGTACCACCTCGCCCAGCTAAACATCTATCTGAGATGGGCAGAAAGCGAGTATGGCTACCTCTATTATGTAAAACTTCATGAGAACCCCCACAGGGTCTTAAAATGGATAGACTTCTCAAGCTTTCCAATAGTCAAAGGGAAAAATTTCAAGGCTTTTGAGATCCCCTATGATGAAAAGCTGTTCAAGGAAACGATAAAGCAGTTCTACATTGTGAAAAAACATTACGAAAAAGACAAACCCCCCGATGGATGGAGAAATTATATGTGTAAGTTCTGCCCCTACTATTACATCTGCTACGGGGATAACGGCTACGAACTCTGAGATTTCAGCTTATCTTTTATCTCCACTGGCAGTCTCTCATAGGTCTCGTTTAGAAATCTTATTAAGTCTGCAAGATCCTTGGCGGTTAAGTATATTGTCCTTGAGCCCAATTCAACTATTAAAGCCGTGAACTCCTCTGGAGATACTTCCTCAAGTTCATCTAAGTGCTCGCTTATTCTTGGAATTAAATTAAGCTTGCCAATTTGCCGTGCGTTCTCAATATCAAGCTCCCACTCTTCGAGTTCCCTTCTGGCTGGACAGTCCAAGCTCTCAACAAAGATCTTTATGTCAGCTATTGGTGTTCCATTCTCGGCATCAATAGGATCAATGTATATTCTGCCCTCCTCGATCCTGTGAATCCGGACAGTATATATGGCTAAGGGGTTAGGTCTCACGGGAGAGCGGGTAGCAAAGACTCCGGTTAGGGGATTCTGCGGATTGCCGTGGGGATGGACTTTCAACACTCTTCTCTTTTCTAAAGTGTCGCTTTTATGAAACCAGAGGATAAGCTTGATAAAATCCCCCTCGTGTAAGCCATCAGCTGCGTCCCTAAACCTTGGGAAAATCTCTAATATATCTTCCCCAGCATCTTTTCTAACAACTCCCACAGGTATAATCTTGAACTTCTCCATTTTATCACCTCACTTTCCACTTCAAATCTTTCTCAATCACTGCTTCAATTACTCCCTTGTTGTAAAGCTCTGCTATGAATGCCCTTATTGGAACCTGATTCAACGCCAAAGATTGAGGGGTTATCTTCGCTCCAAATGTCTTGGCTAAGCGGTAGCTCAGTTCACTTATGCTCATAGGTCTCTTCAGTAGCTCTAAAATTTTCTTCTCAGTTTCCTCAACTCTCTGAAGATTGAATTCAAGTAATTTTTCAGCTTCTTCTTCCTTAACAGGTCTTCCATGAGAGGGTATCAGCAGAAATCCTTCAATTGCATAATTATGTAATTGAATAATTGAATCTTTAAATAGTGCTACATCGACCAAATAAGGCACACCGACAGCTTGAATTATCCTCTCCCCAAAGAAGCTGTCTCCGCTATAGACGACACAGTTCTCTTCATCTACAAAACCCGTCATTCCCGGTGAATGTCCGCTGAGCTTTACTGTTTTTAGACCAAACAGTTCATCGTTCCACTCAAAAATAGCATGAACTTTAACCTCATGTGGGAACTGAAACACAAGGAAGCCTTCGGGGGCTTTTGAGCCAAAAGTTAGGAGCTCTCTATTAAGAGGGCTTTCTGCTATAGAAAATTCAAAGCGGTGGATGAAAAGAGGTTTGTCAATTTTTGTAGCAACGCTTATGTGATCGGCATGCCCATGAGTTGCTAAAAGAGCCTTAACTTCACTCCCGAGCTTCCTAACTTCCCTCAGCAGATCTTTATGTCTTCCGCTTCCATGTCCCACATCAACAAGAACAGCTTTTCCTTCATGAATTTTTATCATCGTTGAAGGACTTCCCGGGTAGAGATACAAATTTTCACCTAACTTTTTTGTTCCCATAAAAATCACCAAAGAAGTTAGGATGTCAGAAGTAATTAATTTTTCCTAAGCTTCTCCACTTCCTCAATAAGCTCTTGGAAATACTTGTGAAATTCGCTTTTCTTTAGATATTCAAGTGCTGACCAAAATTCATCTAAATTGCCAAAACCAGCAACTTCGTATTCATATGCCTGAAGAGTCATCTCAAGCTTGTCCGCAAACTTGACTAATCTACCCTCCAAGCTGCTTTCTTCCTCATACTCCTCGAACAGCTTAAAATATTCTAAGCTTTTCTCCCCAACCTCAAGTAAAAGCTCCATAACAGCCTTTTTTTCAGCCTTTCTCTTATCCACGTATCTTTGAGCATCTAAAGGGAGATCTGTAATTTTGGATTCTCCAAGGTCGTGGAGAAGGGCAATCTTGAGGGCTTTTTCTACATTGACATCAATACCCCTGCTCCTAAGATCTTCTGCCAAGAAAAGGGTTATAAAAGCAACTCTAAAGCTGTGATCTGCAACACTTTCAGGATTCGGAACCCCTCTAAGCAACCATCCCATCCTGGGCAAGCGCTTAAGTTTTCCTGCTTCAATAAACAGCCTCAGCATAGCTACTCCTCCGAGACGTACAAAGCCTTTTCAGTTTCTATAGCCTTAGCTATGATTCCATCTCCCACAAATCTGCCGTAGACTTTCACCTGTTCCCCTATCCCTATATGGGGAGTACCCGAAAATTCAATTTTCAAACCATTTATACGAAAAGTTGTTCTGTAGCTTGGCAGTTCCATCGGAAGGAATTCTATGAGTGGTTTGTCTTCCACGATTCCCTCAAGAACTACGTTTTTGCCTCGAAATTTATTATCTCTCAGCTCATCGGGAAGAACGATGTAATAGTAGTGATGACCGAACTTAACCCTCTTGGGCATCTCAACCACCTTTATGCTTATATTACCCTCTGAGTGATATACTTATCGGTGAGAAACATGATAAAGGTTGCGATCATTGGTGCCGAAAACGTAGGTAAGTCTACGCTCATGAATGCACTCCTGGGAAAGAGGGTCTCCGAAACTGCTGAGATTCCAGGAACCACAAAAAGTATCATAAGGAAAACTTTTGGAAAAATTAAGATTCCAAAGACTATGAAAAATCCATTCGGGGGAGCAGATGAGTTTGTATTAATTGATACGGCGGGGCTTTTTGATCCCAAATATGAGTTCAGAGGGAAGGTTTTAAGTGAGGAAAAGTTTAAGGAAATTTTAGATGAAATAACATCAGCCGATATCATTATTCACATGATCGATGCGCAATACGGTCTCCATAGGGGAATGGAAAAGCTCCACCATATATTGAAATTCAGATACGAAAAGCCGATAATTGTTGTGATTAACAAAATCGATTTAGTTCCGAGAGAGAGGGTTGAGGAACTTAGACAAATTGTGAAAAAGCGCTTAGAGCAGGAACCCATACTCTTGTCTTTGGTCACATATGAAGGATTCAATGATCTCCTGAAAGCACTTGTATATTATGCCCAATACGCAAAGAAAAGCTAAGTTCTCCTTGTATATTTTAAGTACTTTGGAATTTTAACAAGAGCTTTTAATGAGATGATGTCATCGGGCAAAGCATATTCGTTTGCAAGTTCTTCAGCTAATTCCTTGGGAACACCGCTTTTTACCAATACCCTCTTAAATTTCCGTTTGCTCTTTCTTATTGTCCGTTTGATCCCTGCTAAGTTCCACAGAAGCTTAGGTATCAAAAATAAAAGTCTGAAAAAAGAAAGAACCATTAAAGCTCCTCCTCAAAGTCTTTTGTCACCTTCTTTTTTCCAAATTTCTTTAGTTCCTCAAAATTCTTTATTTTGCCCATTTTCTCTTTCATGAATGCAGCTATCAGCGTTTTTATGAAGTTCATGCTCTCCATGTATTCTTTTGTAAGCTCAAACGCTTTATCTGGATCCATACCTGCCGCAACGAGCTCTTTATAAAAATTGGCAACGTTTTTACCGAATTTTTCGGCTTTATCTGGGTCGTATGCTTCGTTTATTAATTCTTTTATTGGGCCAAATATGGAGTCCATTATTTTTGGAAGGCTCTCTGAGAGAACACCCATAACTTCCTTTAGCTCTTGTATGTCCTCCTCATCACCTTTGCTCTTTTCATATGTCTTCAGCATGTCTCTCATTATCTCAATTTTTTCTTCTATAATCTCTAAGTCCTCCTCGCTTTTCGCTTCTTTGAGTTGCTGGGTGAGATCTTTTATTGTTTCTTCAATCAGCTTCTTTATCTTGTCTTCGTTATCCACAGCTTTTTCCATTGCCTCAAGGACTTTTTTCTTTATTTCCTTTTCAAACTCTTTTTCATCAAACTCCATCTCTATCACCTCAACAATTATTATCTCTGATCAAACCTAATTGGGATTCCGATTAAATCAAACCACTTATTGATCACTTCTTTTCTCAGTGTGTAGCACTTTCCTTTCTCGCCTTCCACCATTTCAAAAACGTTGAGCTTCAAAAGGAGCTCCACTTTCTCCCTGACGGTATTTCTCGAGCCTTTCCCACGTCTTGCTTTAAGTTCCCTCGCTATTTGACTTATGTTCGCTTTTTTGAGGTCAAACACTATCTTGACTATTTCTCTCGCAATAGGATCGTGTCTGATCTCGGGTATCACAATATCAATGCTGAGCTCTCCATACTGTGCATAGATGTTTATGAGTCTGAGATAGTTCTGAGCCAGTTGGGAAACAAGTTCAAAGCTTTTCATGAGCTCATCCAGTGCTTTTCTTAAGGTCTTTAGTTCCTCTGCAAGCTTCTCGACATCGTCGTTCTCTGCCATCGCTGTTCCCATAAATCCTTATGGTTGCTCAATTCATATAGGTGTTTTGATTAAAATTGAACAACTAAAGTATCTCTATATTCCCCTTGGCAACCCAATATCTAAAGCTCTTGAGCTCAAAATTCGGAAGAAGAGATTTGGTTATTCTAAGCTTCCCACCAATCCTGTTTTCAACTTCATGGGATGTTATAGATATTACCTGATCAGCTATGCTGGACAACCATGCTGAGAACCTTGGTGAAATCTCATCCCTGTTAAGAAAGTAAATTCTCGTTGGAAATGCAATGCCCTTTTCAAGTTTTAACTTTTCATTAAACGCCATAGATTCTTCAATTACCTTCATGTATCTTTCCTCACCGATACGCATTGCAAAAGAACCTGCCGTGAATATCGCAGCAATTGAGTTTTCAATTTGCTCTGGGGTTAAAATCTTCTCAAAGAGCTCAACCATCTTCGGGATATACATCCTTGGATCAAAGCTTCCAAATTGATGAACCCCCTCATACGAATATTTTATGCCATACAATGATCCAAATACATCAAGTATCTTCAGCCTGCCTTCTTTCAGCGTTGCCTCAGCATTTAAACCAACTACAGAAAGGCGGTTGAAAAGATTCGAAAGCGGGTATCTGTGGTTGATCAAAATTCCTAAATCCCCCTCATCAATTCTGTTCTTTAGAATCTTGAGCCCTAATATCCACCCAGCAGAGCCATTTAAATCACTTTCATACGAAATTACAATAAGACCCCCTTTAATGAGCCCTCCTCCCAATGCCAAGTCCAGTTCGGGGATTCCTGTAGACACAACTCTCATTCTATTCACCTGCTAAGTGTAGTTACATCTAATAGTTCATAAGGTTTTAGCTCAAAGGCTGCCGCTTCGCTCTTTGAGCGTATTTAAAAGAACGGGCTTAATATCGCTGAGAGTTTTCCTATCAAACACATTCTCCCTTTGAAGAGAATGCCTAAGAATTGCCATTTTTTCAAAAGCTGTTAAAAGATTTTCATCTTTTGAATTCAATGCCAGTTGCCGTAGTATGCGGTACATCTCTTCGATGGTATCCATAAGCAGAACTCTGTCATCGAAGATATCATCCCCTGCCAAAATCCTATCCACAAGCTTTAAAACAAATTCAATTTTTTCGTATTTACCAGTTCTGGACAATCTGGTAATAATGGACATCTTTTTACACCCTATGTTCTTTTTTCAGCTCGTCTTCAATTACTTTCACCAATATTTCAGATATAAGCACCGAAGAGAGCTTTGGATCTTCAACATGCATTACAAGATCAAGAGCATCCCCGATCTTGTTATTCTTCAGAAGATAATGGGCAATGTCCCCCAAAGCCAATGAACGAAGTTTCCTGCTTTTTAGTTTGCTTGTCATTCGAGCAGCTTCGACAACTTGTCCAATTTTAAGGTAATATTGAACCGCTTTAACAATGACCTCTTCTGACTCAATTTTTTCCGAAATATATCTTGCGATGGACGAGTATTTGGGAGAGGGGTTGTCTATAAGATAGTTCAGAACAGCCTTGCTTGCTATTTCAGAGTCCTTGGGATCGAGTGTTTGAAGATAAGGTATAACAGTACCGGGTCTTCTTTCCATGAGAGCTTTCATAATTTCAATGAGCTTCTGCTCTTTATCACTCACGTGTGAGAGTGCTTCCACTGAATGAGCTATGTCTCCGTTTATAGCAAATATCACAGCTAAATCCTCGTTTATGTCAATTCCAAGGTTATCAGAAATTTCAATTGCCACAGTTAGAAGGCGATCAGCATATTTTTTATCAAGATCCTTGTGTTTTAAATAAAATAGAACTTCTTTTACTGTCTGTTTGAGCCAGTACTTACTTTTAAGTTCTTTTATCATTAAAATCGCTCTATCATATTCACCAATTTTTAAATAGGACTTTATGATCTCTGCAATTGCATATGATCTGTAAGGTTCCTTATTAATGTGATCAAGAATCAACTCAATTTTTCTAATTCTGTATATAATCCTAATCTTCTCTCCAACAAGAGTACTTAGATATTCTTTTAGGATGTTCACGAGTATCTCGTTCTTCAACTTTTCATTTGATATGTACTCAGAATAATAAAACGCCTCATCGATCTCACCAAGCTGGAGCATGTAAGATATTAGATCCCTAAACAGCTTATCACGGGTTTTCTTTGGCAAAATCATGATGTCCTCAGCAAGCTGTCTAAACATCTTTTTTGAGGATTTCATTTTTGCTTTTCCAAGGTAAAATGCAATAGCCAGAAGAGCCTTTAGGATTTCGATTGGATTGTCTATCTCTTCTGCAGCATCGAAAGCCTTTTTAAATGCTTGTTCATACAGAGGATTCTTAGCCAGCGCCAGTGTTGCCCCAATTCTTGCATAAGTAACGGCCCTAATATAGGGGCTTTGGATAACATCCACTGAAGCGAGTGCTTCTTTAATGAGCATACATGCATCACCTGATTTAATTTGTTTTTGTTTGGGTGTCAATCCTTATTAATTTTCGGTTGCCAAATCTTTTTAAAGCATGGCTATTAGCTTCCCACTATGTATGCATTAATACTTGGAAAGAATCCTAAGCTGAGCGAAGCAGAGTTTTACTCATTTGTAAGAAGATTCGGACTCAAAATTAATGTTATTGAAGCTTCCCACAACTGGATAATCTTTGAGAGCTCCAAAAAAGTAGAGCACCTTTTTCACAGACTTGGCGGTGCACTGAAGCTTGTAAGGATCACAGGGAATGAAGAAAATGCAGTAAAAGAACTTACATATTCAAAGCTTTTTACAGTTAGCATCTACGGGAAAGAGGACTGGAAGCTCTGGAGAAAGCTTGGAAGCCAAATAAAGAAAATCTTTAAGGGTGAAGGTTCCGCTAAATTCTTTAAGCCAGCCAAGGTCTATGCTATGCCCTCTGAACTAATTCTAAAAGGATTTCCAGAGACTAAGGATTTTGTGTTCATCTATGGAGAAAAACTCTGGGTGGGCGAGACGATAAAAATTACCGACCCATTTGAGCTGAAAAAGCTTGATGTTGAGAGACCAGTTCAAAGGGCAATTTTTTCAATCCCTCCCAGATTAGCGAGGATAATGGTTAATCTGACAGAGATTAGGCAAGGAAATTTCTTAGATCCCTTCTGTGGCATTGGAACAATAGTGCAGGAATTCCTCCTCCAAGGGCTGAACGCATATGGGAGTGACTCAGATCCTAAGGCAATTAAAGGAGCAAAAGAAAACCTGAAGTGGTTGAAGAAAGAATTTAAAGTCAAAAAAACCGCTCACTTAGAAGTGTGCGATGCCAGAAAGCTTAAGCGTTGCTTTAGAACTAAGTTCGATGCCATAGTTACAGAACCCTGGCTGGGAAAGCCTCTTAAGTATAATCCCACAAGGGGAGAGGCCATACAAATGGCAAATCAACTTGACCGCTTTTACTATCAGGTCTTCGACAGTTTTAGAGACGTGCTTAAAAGAAATGGGAGAGTGGTATTTGTATTTCCAGCATACAAGCTCAAGGATGGGAGAATATACAGGAAAGAAAGAAGATGGCTGGAAAAGCTTGGCTTTGAAGTCTTAGCGAAATACACTGACTTTGAGGAAAGGCATAGAGTGGTTAGAGATATTCACGTGCTGAGGTTTAAGGGCTAACACTACAAATCTCCAAACAGTCTCTCGTGTTCTTGCTTTATACATCTATGGGCAACCGCAGTAAGTCCAGCCTCTTTTGCCTTTTTGAATGCTTCTCTGTTGTAGGTGTTAAACTGAAACCACACAACTTTTGCACCTTTCTTAATCGCCTGCTCAACATACTCCATTGTAAACTCTGGCCTTACAAACAGGTCAACAATATCCACTTCACCGGGAATATCAAGCACGGAAGGATAACATTTTCTACCAAGCACTTCCTCGTATCTTGGATTTACCGGGATAACATCGTACCCATGATCCAGGAGATATTTCATGACATCATGGCTGGCTCTTTCGGGTTTTGGAGATGCTCCCACGAGAGCAATCCGCTTATATCTTGTGAGAATTTCTCGGATATCATCGTCTGTTAACCTATCCAAAGGCATCTTCTTAACCATAGAACCACCTGAAACTAAGTTGGCATGAATAAATAAAACTATTGCGGTAATAACATTTAAATTCATGAAAACTTTTTCATTAATAGGTGGTAAAATGCTCTATGAAGAAAAAATAACCAGCAGATGGATCCCCGTTCTTGTAATATTGCCTGTTGTGCTTTCACTTTCTATCGGTTTTTGGGCAACGTATCAGGCTGGAGAGGGCATTGAAATTCCGCTTGCTGTTGGGGCATTTGTTGTTCCATTAACAATCGATATCTCTTACATGAGGATCCAAATTGATGACAGAGAAATCAGGATTAGAGGCGCTTTAGGGCTGATAATACGTAAAACAGTAAAGCTTGAAGATATTATAAGTTTTGAGGTGTACAGCGGATGGATGAGTTGCTCCGGATTCATCCACTTCAATATGCCCGCAAAAGGGTGCGTTGTTTTAAACACAAAACGATGGAGCATCTCATTTTCAACTAACAATCCAGAAGAGATAGCTCAGGTATTGGCTACTCTTGGCATTCCACGAGAAGCTTCAGACCTTTAGCCCTTACAACTTTTACCCTCTCTCCAGCTTTTGCATGTCCATTTATACATTTTGCTCTCCAGTATTCATTTCCGATTTTCACAATCCCTTCAGGGGTTAAATCCTCAACAACAACTGCCTCTTTTCCCATTAATGCCTCGATGCCTACTTCTGCCTTCTTCCTTAAAATCTGCCCAAAAGATGGCACTATTGCGATGTCTTTTATAACGAGAAGCGCTATAACAGTGACAGATAATGATAAAGGAACCCTAACCCCAGCAGATGGAAGGACTACAAACAAGAATATCCCAACTACAATTTCATCTATCATCAAAAATACGAACTTCAGCACATCCTTTACCATCTCCCTTAATTTCATTTAATCACCTCACAGGCTTAAATTCGGCAAAGAACCATAAATTAGCAGCAACAATCCCACAAGAACTGGCTGATGAACAATGTAAATCTTAAGGGTATGCCTACCAGCCCAGCATACAAATCTAACGGGCAATATTCTTGGAAAGTCCAGGTTAAACCTTCTCATGCCCTCGGGATAGAGAAGAGAACCCATAGCCATGCCGAACAAATAAACACCTAACCAGGGGAATATCGGAAAATAATCAAGTGTGAAAAATTCGGATGGAGTTATACCAAGAGGAAGCAAAGCTATCGTGTTCGCATGTATTTTGGATATAATCAAACTTCCCAACAAAAAGAATACTCCAAAAAAGATGTTCTTTTCCTTAAAGCGATAGAATGGTATTGCCAACAAACTTGCAACCCCAAGGAAGTGAAGAATTCCAAAATATATCGTTCCAGAGCTTAGGAGAACCTTTGTTGTAATTGTTATAAGGATGCCCAACCCAAAGAGCTTTGCAAACCTCCTTAAGTACTTCTTATACGGTCTCGGGTTCTTCTTTATGCTTCGCGAATAGCTTATCCAAAATGATAGCCCAGAGATAAAGACGAATATTGATGCTGTTGTATAGGCAAAAACTTTCCAAAACACCTGATGCCCTGAATAATTGAGAAAATACTGCAAATCGGTGATAAAGTTCGAAATAACCATCATTATGATTCCAATTCCTCTTGCAAGGTCTACCTCCCAAAAGCGTCCAGATGAATAAATTTCACTGCCAAACATCCTTATCAAAAATGTATTAACCTCCCATGGATATTTAAGTTTGTGGTGCATGTGAGGATAGTAAAAACAAAAGCCAAGAGCATCTACACAAAAAGCAGAATTCCCGGCGTTGATTATGTTATCAACCAATACGTTGGGTGTCAATTTGCCTGTAAATACTGTTATGCAAAGTTTATCTGCAAGTGGAAGCCCTACGGGGAGTGGGGAAGCTGGATTGAAGTAAAAGTCAATGCTCCAGAACTTGCGAGGAAATATGTAGAGGGGGGAGTTGTAATGTCAAGCATTTCTGACCCCTATCAACCAATCGAAGCAAAAGTGAAACTAACACGAAGGGTTTTGCAAAATATGAGCAAGCGAACAAACCTAAGCATTCTTACAAAGTCCCCTCTTGTTACGAGAGACGTTGATATTTTTAGGCAGTTTAAAAACATCGAAGTTGGCCTGACAGTTAACAGCTTTGAAGGAAAAGAAAAGAAGCTTTTTGAGCCGTTGACTCCAATCCAGAGGGCGAGAATTAATGCCCTAAAACTTCTCCATGAAGAAGGGATAAAGACATACGCATTTATAAGTCCCATAATTCCAGGGATCACAGATGTTGAGGCAATTGTTAGGGAAACAAAATCCTATGCAGACTACTTTTTCTTTGAGGTGTTAAACTTAAGAGCAAGCGGGAAAGAGTTTCAGCAGATTTTGAGAGATAACTATCCAGAAAGCTATGAAACTATGGTTAACGATGAGAAGTTTTGGAGATTCATAAAGCAACTAAAAGAGGAAATCAAAAGGCTGAATGTAAAAACAGAAGGGATTGAGATTCATAAAAGAGGATGGGAGTTTATTCAACTCCAATAACTGCTATAAAAATCGAATTAACATTCGTTCTTGTTGGTCCCGTAATGAGCAAAGCCTTCGCCTTTTTCAAGGCATCATAAGTGCTGTGAGTTGCTAAATACTCATCGACATCAGTCCCTCCTTTTTTCAAAACATCGAGAGTGTAGCTATCAACCAATCCTCCAGCAGCGTCTGTAGGACCGTCAGTTCCATCTGTGTCCATTGCCAAGACTGCCGTCCCTCTCAATCCAGATATTTTCCGGCTTATGCTTAGGGCAATCTCTTGATTAGGCCCACCCATGCCTGCTTTTCCCAAAATTGTAACTGTCGTTTCCCCTCCAGCTATTAAAACCACGGGCTTCTCAAAGGGCCTGTTTTTATTGTAGATCTCTTCTATAATTGAGCCCAAAGCTAAAGCAACATCTTTCGCCTCCCCCTCAAGTGTCGTCGTTAATATGTATGCTTTCAGACCAAGCTCTTCAGCCTTCCCCCTTGCACTCTCACAAGCCTTTGAGACACTGCCGATTATGAAGTTGTGGACATTCGGCAAATTCTCCTTGAGCGTCTCCTCAACTTCTCCTTTGAGACCTTTTTCTATGTGTCTTTTTACACCCTCTGGAATCTCTTCCCATATCCCATAGACTTTCAAAATTCTGTAAGCATCTTCAAAAGTCGTTGGGTCTTTAACCGTTGGTCCAGACGCTATTGCCTCTAAAGGATCTCCAACGACATCTGAGAGAATTAAGCTTATCAGCGTCCCTTTCACCAGTTTGGCTAATTTTCCACCCTTGACTTTTGAGATGTGCTTCCTCACGGTGTTAATCTCATAAATTTTCGCACCGCTTTTCAGCAGAAGTTCATTTGTCTTTATCTTGTCCTCTAAGCTTATTCCATCCTCCGGAAGGCAGAATAGGGCAGAACCGCCGCCGGATATGAGCACCAAAAGGATATCATCTTTATCAACTTTCTTGGCAAGTTCAACACCAGCTAAAGCTCCCTTCATTGAGTTTTCATCTGGTATCGGATGTCCCGCTTCAATGACTTCTATTTTTTTCAGTGGGAGTGCATAGCCATACTTTGTAACAGCGATTCCTTCTTCAAGTTTATCCCTAAGAATCTCTTCAACAGCTTTTGCCATTGAACATGCAGCTTTTCCAAATGCCAGAACGTAGATTTTGCCTTTAATTGGAAATTCTTTTCCCATAACAATAAGCTTATCGTCTTTCATTTTCAGAGCTCTTTTGACGGCCTCATAGGGATCTGAACTTTTTATGGCTTCTTCCATCAGGGTTAGGGCTATTTCTTTGGCTTTAACATCTCCATAGCTTAGAAGTTCGTCTTTGTTAATATTCATGGGCCACCACCAAGGAAAAGTTAGAAAAAGAAGGCTAAAAAATTTAGGTTTAAAGCAAGACTGCACCCATTATCAGGATCACTATCGCTGCCACAATGCCCTCAACAAATGTTGCAACCGTTTGCAGTTTGTATCCCTGCATCACGTCCATATTAGAGAACTGTGTAACCACCCAGAAATAGCTGTCGTTTGCGTGGCTTACAACCATCGAACCTGCACCAATTGCAAGAACTGTCAATGCCCTTCCATAAGGAGTGGATAGACCAAGTGAAGGTAACAGCGGTGCCAAAAGGGCTGAAGTTGTTATTATGGCTACTGTTGAGGAACCTTGGGCAGTTTTCAATAAAGCTGCTATTATGAAGGGCAGAATTAAGCCGAGATGATATGATGAGAGCGTTGTTCCTATGTAGTCTCCGATTCCAGTTTGTCTGAGAACGTATCCAAATGATCCTCCAGCACCAGTTATCAAGATTATAATGGCTGCATTTTTTAATCCCTCTGCAACCCAGCCAGTTGGTCCATATACATGCTCATCAAGCTTATCGACGAGCTTAAATGACAACAGAACTCCCAGTAGAAGGGCAGTTATTGGATGTCCAATGAAGTCGAAGAATTCTTTTGCCATACCAGTGCCAAAGGGGTGAGATGGAAAGTCTGCTATTGATTTTAGAACTATCAGAATTATTGGGACTACTAAAGGAGCAAAAGCCCATTTTGCTGGTGGAAGCTTTCCGTATTTCTTAATTAAATCCTCATATGATTCCTCTATATCTGGCTCGATATATATCTTGCTGCCAACTTTAAGACCATAGTACAAACCAGCTAAGGCAGCGGGAATTGATGCAATAAGTCCAAGCAGGATGACTAACCCAAGGTCTGCGTTTAAATTAGCGGCGGCGGCAATTGGCCCAGGAGTTGGTGGAACAAGAGTATGTGTGGCGTACAATCCGGTACTTAATGCCACAGCCGTAACTGCCAGAGATATTCCTGCTCTTTTGGAAAGGGCTTTGTTCAATGGGGACAAAATCACAAATCCAGAATCACAGAAAACTGGAATTGAAACTATGTATCCGATGATACTCATTGCGTGAGGGACTCTGTGTTTTCCAACGATCTTTAAGACAGCTTCAGCCATTGATATTGCTCCACCTGATTTTTCCAAGATGTAGCCGATTATGGTACCCGCGGCAATCACTATTCCAATGGACTTTAAAGTTCCACCAAAGCCAGCCGCAATGGCATCTACTGTTTTTGCAAGCCCAAGACCTGAGAATATTCCCACAAAGTATGCTGCTGCTAGCAAAACCAAAAATGCATGCACTCTGTACTTTCCTGTAAATAGTATAATCAACCCTACTGCTATCGCCAAAAGCAACAACAAAATTGAGCCAGGAACCATTGAGTTTCCCTCCTGCCCATAAAGGGCATCTATCAATATGCACAATGTTGTATATAACAGTTACGATTAGGAAAATATTGTTGAAATTTTATAACAAAATGTTACATAACAGTGCGAGTAACATAGTATACATATGACAAAAATATAACACAAACTTTGAAAGATTTTAAACAATAACACCTAAAAGTTATATTAAATATCTCACGATATTTGCAAAGTTAGTCTAAACAAACATCTGCTCAAACAAAATCAGAAAGTGAATAACAAAAACATAAGAATCACTCAATCCAGCATCCCCAAAATTTTGTCAACTTCATTTGCTATCTCAACATCAAACAGATAAATTGTCGGCAAAAGCCACCAGAGACGGTAGTTATGCATTTTGTCTTCTTCCCCATAGTATTGGAATACAAACCTGCCAAAACCCGTTAAATCTCTGTGAATGTCTCTAACTTCTCTCAAAACACGCCTAACCTTTGGTGGATACTCTTCATAGGGTAAAGGAACACTCTTTGTAAACACATTGTCCTTATAAAAATCTGTTGTTAAACCCACACTGTTGACATGTTTCAAAAGCTGCTTAAACTTCTTTGTGTCCCAGAAACGCTTGAGGATGATTCGCGGATCTTCTTTTGCCAAGGGAAAAGTTTGCTCTTCTTCTTCGAGCCAGAAAACCAGGTAAGGCTGACCTCTCTCAATGACTATCTTGGCTAAAAGCCTTGCATTTGGAGGAATCTCCTGTTGAGTTTCTGTGATACGATACTCTTTTCCTTTTACGGTGTAGCTTTCCCCTTCTCTTTTCTCCCCAGCTCCTGAAACGAAATAAGCTCTCTTACCCTCTATTGTCCCCAAATGCAAATCGTAACCCCATGCTTTTAAGTCCTTGAACTTAAATCTCCTTTCTGCTGGCACTACCCCTGAATTTTCAATAATGTAATACCCTTCAAGCATTTTTCTTCACCAAAAGTTAATAAAAAGGATGGATATTTAAATCTTTGGTCAGCACTTAAAATCCTCATCATCCTTCCATCAGCGCTGCGCGGGGTCATCATATACAATTAGCTCAATGACCGCTTTTTGGTTTGGGTTTTTTAACTTTTCAATTATTCTCCTGTCAATATCTTTAGCCGCTTTGTTGGCTTTAACAGCAAGGGTTCGCCCGTCAATATAGGTGCTTTTTCGTATGACCATCGAAACATCGTTTTCAAAAGTTAACCGCTCATCTCCTGAGGCAAAGATTTCATCGACGAGATCATCAACGATAATCCTGATCCTGATCTTTTTTCCTGATTTAAGAGCCTGTTTAAATTCGTCGCTTAGATCTCTGAGAGACTTATCTGCCTTAATGCAGATTATACAATCCCCTCTGGGGGTTAAGAAATCTTCTTTTGTAATCTCCAAAGTCGATTTATGGGTAGCTTTGATATTCTCATGACCGTAACAGTGAATTACCTCTCTTGTCATAATCAGAGTAGTGAACTTTGGGATTTATAAATCTAACATCAAACTGCGGGATATCAGTGCAGCTTTATCTAACAATTAGCAAATCCACGAAAAGTTTAAAACAGATTTACTTGATTGAGCTATTGGATGTAATGTCAAGATTATCGGAGGGATGAAAATGGGAAACATAAGGCAAGGTTTCATTAAGAGAGTCGCAAGGGAGCTTTTGGACAGATATCCAAATGAGTTTACAACAGACTTCGAGCACAATAAAAGAAAAGTTCAGGAGCTAACAACAGTACAGAGCAAAACTATAAGGAACAGAATTGCCGGCTATTTGACAAAACTCGTTAGAATGAAGCAGGAAGGAAAGATACTCTAAACCTCATACAGCTCTTTCTTTATTCTTTTCAGTTCAGCCATAAGCTCAGTTGGTAGGTATTCCTCGAGCTCTTTGAGGATTTCCTCAAATTCGCTTTCACTCTCCTGGGCTATCCTGCGCATGAGATTTTCTATGTATGCCTCTGCGAGCAGTCTTACCTCTTCAAGTTCTTGCTTTGCCCGCATATGCTCAGCTATCTTTTCTTCAATGTCTTTTAGAAACTCTGCGAGCTCTTTAATTTTAGTCTCTACGGGTTCCTGAGATTTTATCAGTTCCTTTGCCTGTTCATATTCAGCCGTTCTCCTTGGAGCTTTCGGCTCATACATTTCTGTTCCGAAAATGTACGGCGTTAGCAGGACTTCAAGCCTAAAACCTCTTTTAATCGTATAGTACTTTCTTGGTCTGCCACGGGGAATCTTTTCAACCCTTCCTTCAATCAATCCCGCTCTTTCCAAGATCCTTAAGTGTTCTAAAACAGCTTTTTGTCCCACACCCAGCTCTTGGGAAAGCTCACTAACAAAGTAGGGTCTTTTGGTGAGAAGTAAGAGTATTCTACGCCTTGTCTCATTTCCCAGCACATCCAGCAGTTTTCCCATCTCATTATTTAACATTCTTCTCACCCCCACTTATCTAACTTAATGTTAGAAAAGTTCAAACTTAAGCTTTTCGGTTTAAACTATCTCAAATGAACCTTAACTCTGGATGAAATTTAAGCAGAGGAATTACAATCGCCTAAAATGATAAAAGGGCATGACCAAACCTAAAAGTCATGGAACCACATGATGCTTTCTGCATCTTGCTTCATAACTTTCCAGCCCGCCAACCAAGATTACGGGCGAATCTCTTGGGGCAGGTTTACCGTTGATTAAGCGCTGGCTTCTCGTTGCTGGGGCTCCGCAGACAGTGCAGATTGCAGTTAGATAAACTATGTTATCAGCTCTAACCAAAAGCTCCTTGGTAACTGGAAAAGGATCGCCTTTGAAATCAAGATTAAGCCCAGCAGCAATGACATAAACACCTTCATCCGCCAGTTTGTTCAAAGTCTCAACAATTGAGAACGGGAAAAACTGGACTTCATCAACACCTATAACTTCAAGTCGTTCCCTTTCTGTTATCTCATAAATCATCTTGACCCCTTCCTCCGTAGTTGGAATGACATACGCCTCATATCTCAGCCCGTTATGAGCAACAACCTCGCTTTCGCTGTATCTGTTGTCTATTGAGGGCTTAAAGAGCGCTGCCTTTCTTTTTGCAAAAATCTGCCTTTCAATCCGTTTTATCAGCTCTGTTGTTTTCCCAGCAAACATTGGGCCAGTGATAACTTCCAAAAATCCTTCTGGATGCATTAGACTCACCGATGCTAAATGAAAAGTAAGGTGTTAAAACTTCTTTTCCTCAAAAGTTTGACGAATAGGCAACAAACAACAAGGAATGTTGGAGTTTATGTGCAACCATTTATAATCCCCTAAACATTTAAGAAAAAGGAAGAAACATCAAACTGGAGTCACATGGCCCCACTTTTCCAGAGCTCTTGCAAGCTCCTCATGAGTCTTTGCATACTCATCAAGCGGAATTCCCTGCATGTAGGCATCGATTGCCTGCCGGACTGCCCTTGCTCCTGCTGCTGGCCCGTCTGGGTGACCAAGGGTTCCTCCACCAACTTGAATAACTATATCAGTTCCAAGAGCATCAAAGACTATCGGCAAGTTGCCTGGATGTAATCCACCAGAGCTGGTCGGGAATCCTGCTTTTATATGATAGAACTTCTGCTCAAGGTGGAAGACATCGTTTTCATCGGGCTTGTAGTGGCTTTCCCTGAATATCCTTGCATTCTGAATAACATCCCATTTTCCTCCCTCAAGCTTCCCCGCTCCAGCCGTTCCGACATGGAGCTGGTCTATGCCTATGAGCCTGTAGAGCTTGGCAAGGACGAACATCGAGATGCCGTGGTACTTGTTCCTCGTAAAGGCAGCGTGCATCGCTCTGTGGCCGTGGATAGCCAAGCCGTAGTCAGCTGCCAAATCACGGATGTACTGCAGTGCTCCCCATCCGGTTATGACAACATCAACCATCGCATGTTTGAGGCCGAGATCCGCTAAGATTTCAAGCCTCTCCTCCATCTCGGGAACGTTGGCGGTTATGTTGGCGAACCAGGTCTTCTTCTCGCCAGTTTCGTTCTCGACTTTCTCGATGATTCTCGCGATTATCTCAGCCCTTTCTTCGAAACGATTATACCAGGGGCTTGTTAGGTTTTCATCGTCCTTCATGTAGTCAGCACCGTTCATGAGCAACTCTGTAGCGAGCTTCTCGAACTCCTCCGGAGAGTAGCCGACCTTGGGCTTTGGAACGACACCATAGATTGGCCTGTCCTTTATCTCAAGCATCTTCCTGACGCCTTCCATACCGAAGGCAGGCCCGTCAAATTCCCTAATGAGTTTCTCCGGGAAGTAAATATCCTCAAGGCGAAGTGCCTTGGCACGCCTCATTCCAAAAATGTTTCCTGCTATACTCGCGAGAAGTCCTGGAAGGTTGGCCTCCTCAAAGGCGTGGAACGGATATGCTATCTTTACTATCCAGCTACCATCGCCCATGTCATGGAAGTCATAGGCCTTGGCAGAAAGGTCCGCCCATCGCTCCTCCTCATACCAGTTGTAGAGCGTTGTCCAGGTTCCAGTTGAGCTCTCGGCAGCAACACCACCTGCAACAGCCTCTATGGAGTAACCTTCTGCCGGAGTTATACGAAACACTGCTATGATGTCCCTCTTTTTGTTCGGTTCATAACTCTTGTCCACATAGTAGTCATATATCTTGTCAAATTTCTCAGACATCTTAACTCCCTCCGTTTTTGAGGTAATAATAGGATTGGCTCGAGAGGTATATAAACGTTATTGATCAAAAATGTGACAAAATTAAACGGTATAATTAACATGATACGGGGATCTCCTGACTGTGGGTTTTTGCTGAACTCCAATGGTACTAAAAGACTTAACACTACGAGGTGGCAGATTTTGATTTAAAATCGGTATATCTCTTCTGTATGCTCAAAACCGCCACATTTAAGAATAAAAGTTTTAAAAATAACGATGATACCATTACAAAAACATGCCCAATTAGGAGAGTATCCAGCACAAGAAAAGCATTTTGACTAATACATCAATATAATACACAAAGCCTAAAAATTCGCAACTTTGTTCTATCTGCAGCAGTTTGCCTTAACTCTCAATAATTATAAGGATGATAAGCGTATAATCAGAGGAAAACGGCGTTTTTCCGAAAGGTTTATATAGGACTTCTTTCAAAGAATAAAATGCAAATATTAGTAAAACAACTTTAAGGAGGTAGGGAAAATGGCTGAGTTGCCAATTGCCCCGGTTGATAGATTGATTAGAAAGGCAGGTGCACAGAGAGTCAGCGAGGAAGCAGCCAAGCTCTTAGCCGAGCACCTCGAGGAGAAGGCTGTTGAGATCGCAAAGAAGGCTGTTGACCTCGCAAAGCACGCCGGCAGAAAGACAGTCAAGGCTGAGGACATTAAGCTCGCTATTAAGAGCTGAAGCTCTTTCGTTTTTGGCTTTTCTAATTTTTGCTTTTCTATGGATATTGCCATTGAGTTTTCCAAGGCTTGAAGATATTGAAATTGAGATTTCTGTCTTTGATCTCCGCAATTACAAAAGTCGGATCACTCCTCCTTGGTACCGTTGGAGAACCGGGGTTTAAGAGAGCTATCTTTTTCCCCATGAATTCATAGACCTCGTAGAAGAACCTGTGAGTGTGTCCAAAGATCAAAATGTCAACCTCCATATCAAGGGCTTTATACTTAAGCGTCTGGGTATCCAGGGAAAGAAACTGATGTCCATGAATAATTCCAATTTTGAGTTCTTCCACTTCTAAGATTCTTTCTTCAGGAAAAATTGGCTCATCTAAGTTTCCTCTAACAGCAACAACAGGAGCAACATTCTCCAAAACCTCTTTAACGCTTGGAGATGTTAAATCTCCAGCATGAATAATAAGCTCCACATTCTCTTCTTGAAATTTTTCAAAAATTAGATTTGGGAGATAGGAGGTTTTATCCGGATAATGGGTATCACTTAAAATACCAATCCGAACCATCGGCGAGGTCCCCTCTCATCATCAATCAGCGACGGGTTTGAATCCTCATCTGGTTCTGTTATAGGCTTAATCTTATGTTAAGTCTTTCTACAAGTTCCTTGTATCTGTTCCTCACCGTAACTTCAGTTACGTGAGCTACTTCAGCAACCTCTCTCTGAGTCTTTTTCTCTCCTTCAAGAACGCTCGCAATATATAATGCAGCGGCAGCAACCCCCATAGGTCCTCTCCCGCTGGTAAGACCAAGTTTGATGGCTTTTTGAAGTATCTTAACCGCTCTATTTTTTGTTCTTTCGCTCAAACCCAGCTGATCAGCAAATCTACTTACATAATCGATTGGACTCGTTGGGGTAAGCCTTAAATGAAGCTCCCTTGCTATAAATCTGTAGCTCCTGCCTATTTCTTTCTTGTCAACCCTTGCAACTTCTTCAATTTCATCCAAGGTTCTTGGGACCTTTGCCATTCTACATGCTGCATACAAACATGCAGCTGTCACTCCTTCAATTGACCTCCCCCTTATGAGCCTTTCCATAACAGCTTTTCTATAAAGAGCAGCCGCCATCTCTTTGATATTTCTTGGAAGACCCAGTTGGGATGCCATTCTGTCTAACTCACTTAGAGCAAATGCCAGATTTCTCTCCGCAGCATCACTGACCCTAATTCTCCTCTGCCATTTCCTAAGACGATACATTTTTGCCCTCATTGTACCCGAGATATCGTGACCATGAATGTCTTTGTTCTTCCAATCAATGGTGCTGGAAAGACCCTTATCATGAATCATCATTGTCATTGGAGCCCCAACTCTACCCCTCTTCACCCTTTGATCGGCATCAAATGCTCTCCACTCTGGACCCGAATCAATTATGTTCTGAGCAACCACATAACCGCATGCTGTGCACACGATTTCTCCTCTTTCGGGGTCGTAGATAAGCCTAACTGACCCACAGACAGGACATTTCTTAAAGTCTTCGGCAGAAATCAAACAATCACCCCCTCCTTCTGGGGGCAGGGCGCTTTCTCTTGAATTTTTTTCCTTTCTTTTTCTGAGTCTCTTTCTTTCTCTTTCTCTCGTCAATGTAAAGAACCTGTCCAACATACTTCTCAGGAGCCTTTACCTTTGGTTTTACCGCTATATATGGCATCTTCACTGGGCCAAATACATCCTTAACGATGCCCACAAGCTGAAGATCCTTATCCACAACTGGATCGTTTAATGATGGGATCCAATTAGAACGGAGTATCAGAAAACCCTGCTTTGCATAATGAGAAACCCTACCTAAACGCTTCATAGCCCCACCCCGAACCAAAATCTTTTTAAATCTTTCGCTTTTTTATTTTTAAATCTTTCGTATTATTATCTTAAGTCGTAAATTCGGACGAAAAAGTTTTAAGAAAGAAGGTTCATATCCAGTGGAATCTTATGTTGTATAAATGAAACTCTTTCTCGAACAAAAACCTTCGCCCGTTAATCTTTTAAAGCAACCTCCATTTTAATAACAAAATGGTATTTTAAGGGGGTGATGGGATGGCAGTTATAGAGGAAATTGCAAAGGTAAGCTTCGAGAGAGTAGGAAGTCATTCCCATATCAAAGGTCTCGGACTGGATGAAAATGGAAAGGCAAAGTTCATTGCAGATGGCATGGTCGGGCAGATTAAAGCAAGAGAGGCAGCAGGAATTGCAGTTAAGCTGATAAAGAGGGGCAAACTTGCTGGAAAGGGCATACTCCTTGTTGGGCCAACCGGAAGCGGAAAAACAGCAATCGCTATAGGTATCGCCAAAGAGCTTGGCGAAGATGTACCATTCGTTCAAATCTCTGGAAGTGAGATATACTCAGCTGAAATAAAGAAGACAGAATTCCTAAAGCAGGCATTGAGAAGGGCTATAGGAGTTAGAATAAGTGAAGAAAGAAAAGTGTATGAAGGAAAAGTTGAGAAAATTGAAATCAGAAGAACAAGGCACCCATTCAATCCATATGTTGAGATTCCGGAATCTGTGATACTGACGCTTAGAACAAAGGATGATGAAAAAACGATTAGGGCAGGAAGGGAGATTGCATACCAACTCCTCGATCTTGGAATTGAAGAGGGTGATGTAATCCAGATCGATGCAGAAAGTGGAAGAATTTCAAAAATCGGAACAACAAAGGAAGAAGAAGGAATCTTCCTAAAGAAAAAGGTTGAAATGCCAAGTGGTCCGGTGCTGAAAATCAAGGAGTTTACATATACTGTTACACTTCACGACCTGGACGTTGTAAACGCAAGAGCCGGAGGAATATTTACCCTGATTTTTGGAGGAGGACTGGAGATAACAGACGAGGTCAGGGAAAGGGTTGATGAGACCGTTAAGGGATGGGTGGAAGAAGGGAAAGCCGTGCTCGTTCCGGGTGTATTGTTCATTGATGAATGCCACATGCTTGATATAGAGGCATTTTCATTCCTTGCAAGAGCTATGGAAAGTGAGCTGGCACCGATTTTGATCCTTGCAACCAACAGGGGGAAGACAAAGATTAGAGGAACTGACATTGAAGCCCCTCATGGCATTCCAATTGACATGCTGGATAGACTGCTTATCATCAACACAGAACCTTACAAAAAAGATGAAATCAGGGAAATCGTGAAAATTAGAGCCAGAGAAGAAGGCATCGATATAAGCGATGAAGCAATTGAGTACCTCGCAGAGCTCGGGGAAAAAACAAGTCTGAGGTATGCTGTTCAGTTGCTTGCCCCTTCAAGCATAATTGCCCAAGGACAGAAAGTCAAAAAAGAGCACATAATGAAAGCACAGGGATACTTTGCTGATATAAAAAGAAGCATTAGTTATGTGGAGAAACTTGAGGGCATGCTCCGCTGATTATCTTTCTATTTTTAGTTCTTTCAGCTTCCTGCTGAGCTTCAAATGGAATGTGAATTCGTGGTAGATTGAGTTTTTCAAGAATTTCAGTTTAAGGTCATTTAGCTTTACCTTTCCGCCAAATTCTCCAAAAATCAGGACATCTTCAACCCGTATTACACCAAACACCGCTGCAAGGTTAAAGAGCAGAGTTCTCATCTGGTACGGAGTTGCATGGTGAGTTGAAATCTTTTCATGGGGATACTCAAATAGGAAGTATTCAACCCCTTCAAGCTCCGCTATATCGGTCATCGCAATATCTGCTGTTAAAAGAACTACAAGAGAAGGCGTTTCTTTGTCGAACTGCTTAAGTGATTTGACAATAAGCTCATCATTAGTTCCCGACTCTTCATGAACCCTTCTAACTTCTATTATCCTGTCCTTTAATGCTTTAAATTCCTTAAGAGCAATATATGCTGCTTTTCTTGATTTTTTCATTCTCCTGTTGTGGAATTCATCCAGAAGGTATGAGTTGGGGAGGATGCGTTTCAGAGCATTTATGTGCCCCAAATGGTACTTATAGTTCATTGACTGTTCAATTTCCCAGATAACAACGTCAACCACTGCAAGCTCATACCTCTGGAGGGGGATGTAAGAGGACACGAACCTGTGATAGAAGATATTCGTATCCAAAGCAAAGATAACTCTTTTGCTTAAGAGTGCATAGCTTTCCAGATGTTTCTCAAAATCGTCAAGATTGCTGTATTTTAGAATACCAGAAGCTAAAACACACTCATGAAAATCTCTGTAGGTTGGGAGGTCGTGAAAACTGTCCTTTTTCTCTGACAGAATTCGAGAGAAATCCTCCGGCTGTGTCAATGCCTCTATCCCGTATCCATATCCTTCTCTTCTGAACTTCAAAAGAGGGAAGTTCCCATAAAGCGGATATGATACAACAGCATCGTCGGGAAGAAGGTTGAGCAGAATTTGGACTTCAGGCTTATCAATAATAATTTCCACCACTATCCCTCCATAAAGTCCTCCAACTTTTGAGAATGGATAGGGATCATCATGTAAGGCCTGTTCGCAAACTGAAGATCTTTCTCTGCAAGGGCGAGGTAGAAAACATGGTCCACCTTCAGCGGCACCCCATGGACAAGTGCTCCAGCCACTAATGCCTTTCTTCCAGAAGTTATGTCTATAGCTATTTCAAATCCTTTATCTTTAAGCTTTCTCAAAAGGCTCTCAACTTTTCTCCTTGCTTCCTTGAAGTTAGCCTCTTCTATGGTTATCACTTCAACCTTTGGTGAGAACCCGAAGGCAGCAGATATTATTTTAAGCGCCTCAACTGCAACTGGAATCTTGTCTTGATATATGTCTTCAAGGAAAATGTAGATCTCATTGGGCCTGTACTTTTTCTCCATAACCACAGCGTAATATGCATTTATCATTGCCCATGTGGAACGACCGAGCATTGTTATATATGCCTTCATTTTCACTCTTACCCCACTAATATCAACCCATACAAAACACTTTCGCCGAAGTTCAGATCAACAATTTTGGAAAGCTCTATTCCTATAGCATCAATGGAGGGTCTTACCTTTGTTGGCATTTTGCATTGTTTGCTCTTTTCAAACTCACACACCTCACAGAGATTGCAGTTTCCTGGAAAGAGAGCTAACACATAGGGGTTCCCTTTTCTAAAAAGTTCCTCTTCTTTCTGAAGCAGATACAACAGGACTTTTCTCTTTTCTTCCTCAAAGTCCTCATAGTCAAGCTGGAACTTGAGCAGAAGGGCCTTCTTAAAATGCTTTATCCACTCTTTGCTCTCTTTCCATGAGGGAACATATGGAGGGCATGAAGGGCTTTTACCATAAACTGGACAAGTTCTACATTTCCAAACGGGTCTGGGAGAGACAACAATACTCTCAGTGTCTATTTCCCTTTCGTATATGAGCTTCATGGCTATCAAAGAGAAAAAGAAATTTGAGGATAAAAACTTTGTCTCAATCCATCAGCCTGCCGCCGTTCACATCTATGAGCTCCCCAGTTATGTGGTCGTTCTCTAAGAGAAAAATCACAGCATGAGCGACATCTTCCGGCTTTGCTATCTCCCCAGTTAAGGAAAGCTTTCTGAGCTTCTCCTTTATTTCTGGAGGTATAAGCTCTGTATCAACTGGACCTGGTGCAACTGCATTCACCAAAATGTTTGGTGCTAAGTGTCTTGCTAAGTTAAAAGTTAGGGCTATAAGACCGCCTTTTGAAGCAGCATAGTGTGCCCCAACGGTTCCTCCATCTTTTCCTGCGATTGATGTTATGTTCACGATCTTCCCTTTTTTCATATATCTCAGAACCTCTTGAATAACCAGAAAGGCACCTTTTAGGTTTATGCTTATTACCTTATCCCACTCCTCTTCTGTTATCTCCAGGGGATTTATAGAATTTCCAAGAATGCCAGCATTGTTAACCAGGATGTCTATTCTGCCGAATTTTTTGATCACAGCCTCTACCATCTTTCTTACTTCTTCCCTGCTGCTTACATCAGCTTTTATAACCAGTGTTTCAACACCATATTCCCTACACAACTCTTCAGTTCTCTTTGCCTCTTCCTCATTGCGAACATAATTTATCACTACATTTGCTCCTTTTTGTGCCAATGCAACTGCTATTGCCCGCCCAATTCCCCTTGATGCTCCGGTAACAAGGGCAACTTTACCGGCGAGCTTCATTTTTATCACCTTATAAATTTACAACGCAAGGGTTAAAAATACTTGCTCAATTTCCGAAATATTTTTACGTTTAAAAAGTGAAAAGATCATCATGAAGGAACTGCTTGTCCTATTTATCTCAGCTTTTGTTTTGATATCGGGGTGTGTAGGGCATGGAGATGATAGGATGAGTCTTAAGGTGACTTCCGTTTTTAAGAACGGTGAGCCTATTCCAAGCAGGTATACTTGTGAAGGGGCAGACATAAGTCCACCTCTAAGAGTCGAAGGTCTCAGTGACAAAGCCGTCAGCATTGCAATAATCGTTGACGATCCTGACGCTCCAATAGGAACTTTTGTCCACTGGGTTGCATGGAACATCCCTCCTGTCAATGAAATACCCGAGAATATACCCAAAAAAGGCGTTGTCGAGTCACCAATACATGTTGTTCAAGGGAGGAATGATTTCGGGAGAATTGGATACAACGGCCCTTGTCCTCCTCGCGGACACGGGATTCACCATTACCACTTTAAGATCTACGTTCTTGACACCCAGCTGAATTTGAAGCCGGGGGCTACTAAGAGAGATCTGGAAAAAGCTATGAAAGGACATATTATCCAATATGGTGAACTTATTGGTATTTACGAACGAAAATAAATGCCTAATTTTTCTGTTTTCGTTTTTCAGCTTTGTTCCATAACATTTTTAACAATCGAGGGTAGAGTTAATTAGGGGGGTGTTCTGCGTGGTAGAAAAGGTTTCATACCTGATGGAACACTTTTCAAAGATCAAACCAGGAGAGATCGTTCTTATAGAGTACACACCCGACTCGTTTTACCCCATAGCATTCTACGTCCTTGCTACATACTCATTGAAGCTTGGACTCCCTCTTCTAATCGATGATATCTTAGACACACTACATCTTTATAAGACGTATCTCGATTTTGCTGGTCTGAATACTGACTTCCTGTACAGCGAGGATGTCTTTGTACTGAAAATTGGAGGGCATAAAGAAGTCGGCAACGTAGTCTCTGAAATCAGACTTACCGGTGAGTTCTACATTCAGTATGAAAACTATAAAGCAGCTTTTGATTCAATACTGAGCCAGAGAGATTTCTTTATAAACATTGTTCTTGGGTTTGACAGGTTAACAGACCTTTATCCCTCTTACCAGCGGTATCTATTCCTTCTTACCCGAACACATTACCTCGGGAATAAACGAAGGACAGCCTTTTATTTTGTTAACAGAGAACTGTTAAAGAAAACACCTCTTGTGCTCCCAATTTTTGAAGAGATATCAACAAGTGTCGTAAGACTTGAGAAAGAGGGCAACACCATCTTGGTGACATTCCTAAAGTCGCCCTATCCTTCCCTTGTTGGTTCCCAATTCAAATTCAGCATAGAGGAAATGCTGAACTACCTGAAGGAGGGACTTTAAGATGGAAGTTTTTGAACTACTTGAGAGCTTTAAACGGGGAGAAACGGTTCTATTCCTATATCCTCCAATCTCTCCATCGTATATCCTCCTGAGAAAAGTAGTGGAATACTGCAAAAAGAGAGGTCTCGATCTTTATGTGGCGGACATATTTGACATGCTGTACACATACAAAACGCAGTTGGAGTATATTGACATAGAACTCGATCTCGATGACGATAGGATATCCGTTATCAAAGAAGGCGGCAAGATACATGTGGGAAATGTTATCAGCAGAATCAGCGTAGATGAAGACGCAGCAATTCACCTGCGAAAATACGAAGAGGCATTTGAGAGCTCACTGCAGGATAAGGAATTCGTCTTTGATGTAACGCTTGGATTTGATAAGCTCTTAGCATTCTACTCAGAAAGTCCAAAAGATTTGAAGATGATCCTGATGGCAGTTAAGGATTTTGTTGGAAACAAAAAACGTACTGCGATATATTTCGTTAATCAGGAAGTTGTCGCAAATATAGGAAATGCCCTGGAATTCCTAATAGATTCAGCAACTTCTGTGATAAAACTCGAAAAAGATGCGGATGGATGGTATATTCGAGTCTTAAAATCTCCAAAAATAGAGATAGTGGGAGCAAAAGTCAAAATTTAATCAGCCGTATCTCACTTTAACATATAAGTTCACAGCACTTTGAAAAGCTGCAAGGGCGTTCAGCATTAAAAATATCCAGTCTCCGATTATGTAGGAGTATATCGTGAGCAGAGTTGATGCCGTCACATAGATGAGTATAAACCTAAAGTTTAGAGGGCATTGCTTCGTCCTTATTGTCTCGATTGTCTGAGGAACCCAGGAGCTTACCAGAAGCAACATTCCCATTAAACCTATTATCTCTCCCCCTACCATCTCATTTCACCCCCTTATTTTTAAGGCTTCACGAACCTCTGAGAAAAGGTTAAAAAAACATTGTGAATTTAATTGAATCAAAAATAGTAAACGAAAAGTGAAAGTTTAACAAGATAATGTCAATCCTCCCGCTTTTGGTTAATCTCTGCAGCCAATCTTGAAGTCGCCCATGTTTTGACATCATCATCCAAGATATCGTTAATAAGTTTAAGTGCTTCCGGAATCTTTCCCTTCTTTGCGAGAGATATGGCAACCTCTGCCTGAATTTTGGAGCGATTGGAAACATCTTTAATCATCGATGCAATCCTAAGACTCTCATCGATCATATCAAGATTCAGAAATTCAAAGGCAAGACTCATAAGTGCCTTTGTTATGCTGTCCTCATTTTCCATTTCAAAAATGGCATCAAGCGTCTTTTTCAAGACCTCCCGATAGTCTTCACCCATCTTGGCCATTTCAACTGTTATTTTTGAAAATGCTTTTGCTTTTATGCCTTTATCAGGTATTGTCTCAGCAATTTGAACTGCGGTTTTGAAATCCCGATTACCTATGAGCTTTGAAATTGCTTCATACAGAGCCCTTGACTGATACCATTCCTGCATCAATAACACCAAGTTGAGTTTTGTTTTTAGTAAATTTAAGCTTTCTCAAGATTTGAGAGTTAATAAAAGAATAGAACATAAACACCGAGGAGCATTAAGACAAAACCAGCTATCATTGAAAGTTCCCTTGACCTTCTAACGATTTTTTGGGATAGACTTTTACTTTCGGCTATACTGCTCACTGTAAAAAGGATTATAAGGAGCGGCAGAACAAATATGAGGTTATAGAGCCCCAGTAGAATCCAGGTCAATGTTCTTCCAATCTTTGAGATCAAAATCGCATATATAAGATAGCTTCCAGCAGAACACGGCAGGAGAGTAAATGAAACCATCACACCTAAGGCAAATGCCCCAAACAACGTTGCTTCCTGTCTGAAGATAGATTTTCTGACATTTTTCTTTCCTGCAACTCTTGACTTCTCAAAGTATCCGGTAAAGAATGTGTAAAAACCGAAAATTAGAGATACAACTCCCGCTATCCATGTTGGAATGCTCCTTGTAAACACAACAAGTCCAATTCCAAGGATGTAGTAGGATATGTAAATCGCAACTACAAACGCCATGCCTATTTCATAAATTTTCCTTTTTGAAATTCCCTCTTTGAGCGACAAGGCAATGAGAAACATGGTATAGATGACAAAGGTGCATGGGTTTATGGAATCTGACACCGCCAGAGAGATAAGGGGGAATATCATCGATTGAAGGTTTACGAGAAAAAGCACCAGAATAGTTAGTCCAAAAGATAAAGAAATTATCAACAGAAGGGTTTTGATTTCATCCTTCACTTGGCTCACCATTCATGAAAATATTTTCAAGCTTCTTAATAGTTTCTGTTTGATTTAACGGTATTAAATATGTTTTATCAGTTATGAAAAGAACTCCTTTCTCCTTTATTGCAGTCTCCACGATTATTGGGACATTTTTGGAAGGTTCTGGGATTTCTCCTTCGACAATAGCCACCAAGCGGTTATCATAGAATATTCCTATAACAGGAACTCCAGTAACACCGAGCATAGAATACAGCTCAGAAAAAAGATTGCTGTTGTGATCATTCCCTTGAAGCTCATAGTAGGTGAGTGAGTTTTTTCCAAAAGCCTCTGGCAATAACTGTTTCATTTTCTTACAGTGGGGGCATGTTGCAAGTCCAAACATGTAAAAGTGGAGCTTTGAAACATCAATTTGATTTTGTGACTGAGTTTGTGTATTCACAGATGAACTCTGCATGGCTGATGGGGAGGTCATAGTATTATTATTTGAAATACACAGACTGGCAAACACACCGAGGATAACCACAGCGAAAACTACTCCAGCAACAATCCTTTTCATTAAAATCACCTATGGATGAGTATCGGGATATGCTAATTTAAGTATTTGGGTATTGCATATAAACGCCCACGAATGCATGTCTTTTTACAAAAACCATTAAATAGCTGGAAAACTTAGAGCTGGTTGGTGATAGGATGAGTGAGGTTGAAAAGGCACTTCAGACATTCCACTCATTGAAAGTTAAGCAGGTGATGCCTCCATTAGCTTCAATGCCAATTGTAACAAAGGACTCCCCAGTAGTTGACGTCTTAAAATTGCTCAGAACCCGACATCATGTGTGGGTGGTCAATAACAGAGATGATATGAAGCTTGAGGGAGTTATCAGATACATCAACATTGTGGATGTTCTCCTACCTCCCGAGCTTCAGAAAGCAAGACTTGGAAACATCAGTCATCTCTTTAAGTCGATCCTTGGAGGGGCAGATCGGGCAGAACATGTGATGGAGCGCAACGTTCTTACAATAAACGAGGATGCAAGTGTCCTTGAAGCATTAACAAAGATGAAACGATATAAAGTGCCTTTACTGGCAATCATTGACGAAAATGGGAAACTTGTAGGAGAAATAAGCCTCAGGATACTGGTCAACGAGTTTATGAGACTGATGCGCATAGGTGGTGCCCAATGGAGCCAGAGTGGATCCTCTTCACAATCGGAGTAGCACTAATTGTGGGAAAGATCGGCGACAACATAATGGAGCGTTTTGAGCTTCCAGGTGTTTTGGGAGAAATTCTGATGGGTATGATTTTGGGGAATCTGATATATTTTGGAGTTATCAGTCCAGAGTACTTAACTTTACATTCAAATGAAACTTTCGAGTTTTTGGCAAAGCTTGGGATAATCTTCCTGCTCTTCTTGGGAGGTCTTGACACTGACATGGAAATGATCAAGAGAACTGGGAAAGTTGCCACGGTCTCCACGCTTATGGGTGTATTTGCTCCCTTAATAATGGGATATTTTGGGCTTAAATTAATGGGATACCCCTCCAGAGAGGCATTTGCTGGCGGTGTTCTGCTTACAGCAACGAGCATTGGGATAACAGTTAGGGTCATGATGGATTTGGGTGTCTTGAGGAGCGAAGTGGGTGCAGCGTCGCTGAGTGCAAGTGTTATGGATGACTTTCTGGGCATAGCACTGATAATATTTGCCGTTGGAACAGGTAGCATTTTGGGGTTAATTGGAAAGATGACTGCCTTCTTTATAATCACAGGTGTCGTTGCATGGTATTCCATCGATAAATACATCCGATTCTCTGAATGGCTTCATGTAGAAAAAGGTGTCCTGGCTATGGTTCTGGCGTTAATGTTCCTCTTCTCCGCACTTGCTGAAAAATGGTTCGCAGCTGCAATTGAAGGTGCATTTATGGCGGGCCTTGTTTTATCAAAGCTTCCAGAAGGGAGAAAAATAGCAGAAGACGTTAAAGCCATCGGATATGGCTTTTTAATCCCAATATTTTTCGTGTACACGGGGGCAATGCTTGATTTAAAGGTTTTCATGAGTAGAGATGCACTGGCACTGGCAGCAGTTCTAACAAGTATAGCTGTAATAGGAAAGGTAGTCGGAAGGGGAATCGGAGCAATGATGATGGGCTGGAACTTTAAGAAATCTCTTCAGATGGGAATAGGATCAATCCCAAGAACTGAAGTTGCTCTCGTTGATCTCATGGTTGCAATTCACGGAGGTGCAATACCCCAAAGCGATGCACAAAAGTTTATAGCCGCAACGCTTATTTTCATCACCGTTTCTGTGCTGATAACTCCCCCACTGCTGAAGTGGGCATTTAAAGAGGATGTTGAGAAAATGAAAAAGGAGAAAGCAGAAATTAGGAAAGAGAAAGTTAAAGAGACTAAAAGAAAAATTGCGGAGATCAGGCAGAGCTGAGCTTTTCTTTCACTTTTCTTTCAAATTCCACAAATGGAGGAACTCCAATAAATTCCACCTTGTTGTTTATTAGAATTGTTGGTGTTCCCAAGATGTTATGTTCCATTGCCTTTTTTCTTCCTTCTGGAGTCGCAACGCTCAGCTCTTTTACTATCACTCCAGGATGCCTCCTCGCTATCTCTTTAGCCATTTGAAGTGCTATTGGACAGTAAGGACATGTTGGTGAGGTAATAACTTCAATAACAACTCTTGGTCCCTTTGGTTTAACCTCAACCATCCCCATCCTCTTCATGAGCTCAAGCATCTTTTTTCTCCTAATCATCTCAAGCTCGTCCATGTTCTCACCGAGAAGAGCTTAGAAAAAGGGTTTAAAAAGAAATTGTTGAAGAAAATTTCATGATTCCGTAAATTCAATCTCTAAATCAACATCAAGTCCTTCAAAAGCTTCTCTTATCTGTTCTTCGAAAACTTCAGCCTCTGGACTGTCCTTGGGAATATTAAGCATTATCTTAACTTTTCTGCCTTCAATCTTACATCCCTTATACTTATCCCCCCTAAGAACGCTTTCCCCAGTAAGCGGATCAATAACCGCTGCAAGAATAAGCTTGACAAATTTCTCATCGATCTGTCTCTTTCCCGTAATAACGTCCCATTTAGCCAATGCCTGCTTAAGTCCTTCAGCTGCTAAAACTGCACAGTGATATTTGATCTGCGGCAAACCCCCAAGCTCCTCCACAATGTCTTTAAATTTAATTTTCTTAGCTTCTTCAACAGTCTTTCCTATGATCATTTCCGTAAGCACTGAGGCAGTTGCAATATTTGCAGCACAACCATAGCTCCTAAATTTAGCATCAACTATTTTATCATTTTCAATCTTTAAATAGAGCTTTATCATGTCTCCACATGCTGGACTTCCTGCTTTTGCCGTGACGCTTGGATTCTCTATTTCTCCAACATTTTTTGGATGAAGAAAATAGTAAAGAACCTTTCTTGAGTAGCCTATCCTCTTTTTCTCGTCCCATTTTCTACCATCAAATCTTTCCATTTATCTCACCTTTTTTACGACAATTCTCCAAATACCGTCCTTCTCATCAATTTCGAGGATTTCCTGCCCAGTTTCGTCTGCTGCCAGTGCTATCTCCCCCTTGCTCAGCTCATGAGTTCCGACAATTTCTATTACTTCTCCAACCTTGGCTTTTCTCAGCGCCTTTCTGAATTCATTAAGCGGAATTGGACATTCCTTCCCGATGACATTGATTTTTATCATCTCTTCCCACCATAAATACTGATTTCCCTCAGTTTTTCAACGACATCCCTTATAATCTCGTATGCTTTTACTATCTCCTCTTCAGTCGTCCACTTGCTTAGGCTCAGCCTCACTGAACCGTGGGCATCTTCAAATGAACCTCCAATGGCTCTAATCACATGACTCGGCAAAAGTTCTTGCGAATAGCATGCGGAACCAGTTGAGAACACTAACCCCCTTAGATCACAGTGAAGCAAAATGCTCTCTCCTTCAACGTAAGCGAATGAAACGTTTACATTATTGGGAAGCCTTTTCTCTCCTCTTGGGCCGTTGAGCTTTGTATCGGGGATGCCTAAGAGCAGATCAATTAGCTTATCTCTAAGCTTTGCCATTCTCTTAGCGTCATCATAGTTTATCAGCTCTACAGCCTTTCCAAAGCCAGCTATTGCTGGAACATTTATCATTCCCGGTCTTATTCCCCTTTCTCTCACATCTCCATCGAGAAGAGGTTTGAGCTTAACCCCATCCCTTATATAAAGTGCGGCAATTCCCTTAGGGCCGTGGATTAAGTGGGCAGTAATGCTCATTAAGTCAACATCCAGCTTTTTGACATCAATTTTGACTTTACCAAAGGCATGATTTGCGTCCAGATAAAGGAGAGCACCTTTATCGTGGACTATCTCAGATATTGCTTTGATATCTTGAATAGTTCCAATTTCAAAGTTTCCTAAGTGAGTGGCGAAGAGAATTGCGTCTTTTAAGTTGCCCTGGAGATTATCAAGGTTGATAAAACCCTCTTTATCAACACTAACTTCATAAGCTTGGAAGCCCCACTCTCCCAATCTTTTGACTGTGTTAAGAATTGCTTTTCTCTCAATTTTGCTTGCCAGGACTTTTCCTTTACCCTTAGCCCATGCTACACCTTTTATCGCCAAATTATCTGCTTCAGTTTCATCGGAGACAAAGATAATTTCCTCTGGAGAGGCATTTATTTCCCTCGCTATTTTTTCCCTCGCTTCTTCAACAGCTTCTCTGGATTCTTCGTCAAATATATGCCCAAATTCCCCTCCAGGAGTTCCATATTTTCTCTCAAAATATTCAAGCATTACCCTAATTACCTCGGGGTCTGGCTTAGTCGTGTTTGCATTGTCTAAATAAATAACCATCTTTTCCACCCGCTTATCACTAAACAAAGACCACTTTTAAGTATTGCTGGACAGAGCTGTATAGCTACCCAAATAAATCTATGCATATCCTGCATTTTGATGGGTCTAATTCGGGATCAATCTTCTCATGAATAGGGCAGAGATACCCTTTTCCAAGCATTTTAAGGGCAATTTCAACGAGTTCTGCATGTATTTGGTATTCTGTAAGCTTTTCTTTTATTATTTTATCTGCAAGTTCTTTCAGGTAATTATCTATATCCTGAAAATTGGAGATGTCAATAAAACTTCCCCTGTTCATTCTTAAATACCTTGAAACAGCTGATTGGGTAATATGTAGAAGTTCAGCGACTTGAGTTTGAGTCAATTTATGATCTCTGTACAGAATCTCAACTAATCTCCTCCTCAGTGAGGGGTATACATACTTTGAAGCAACTTCGAAAGCATTTATCTTCATAGTTGTTTATTATGACACATGACATATATAAGGGTTTCGAAAAGAGGGTAAATTTATCCTTTATGAAAATCAAGACAAAATTTGAGACTTCTGCTAAAGCAAGAGAGTACTTGTTAGTTTATCAAAGATATTATGACACTTGTCATATCAGACAGCACGTTAATTAATGTTTTGTTATATTATATTCCATAAAAATTCACTTTTTGCTAAATAGATGTCGGATTTTTGTTCTATAAGTTCCATTTACACACGGAAATTTTCTCTTTATGTTAAACAACCAAAAAGTTTTTATGAAGAGAAATTCATAGATAATCTTGAAATTATGACACATGTCATAGAAGGAGGGATTGAAAGTGATAAAGGTACCTGAGAATTTAGATATGCTCTGCAACCAGTGTTCGATGAGTTTGGCGGGAGGGTGTACTATAAGGGGAGTCTGCGGCAAGGATCCTGACCTCAACTCGCTCCAGGAGGCCCTGCTCTACGGCATAAAGGGAACATCGGCCTACTACTACCACGCCCTTGAGGTCGGCTACGACGACCCGAGGATAGGCCACTTTTTGGCTGAGGCCCTCTACTCGACCCTGACCAACGTCAACTTCGACAAGAACCGCTTCCTTGAGCTCATCCTTGAGAACGGAAGGGTTCACCTTGAGGCGATGAAGCTCCTCGATAAGGCCTACGTTGAGACCTTCGGAAGGCCGGAGCCGGTTGAAGTCCCGACCGGAACTGCGGAGGGACACAGCATACTCGTCACCGGCCACAGCTACAAAGCTCTCTATGAACTCCTCAGGCAGATCGAGGAGATGAGCCTTGAGGATGAGCTCAAGGTCTACACCCACGCGGAGATGTTTCCGGCACATGCATACCCCGAGCTGAGGAAGTTCAAAGCGCTCTACGGCAACTGGGGAGGCTCATGGCTCTACCAGAAGAAGGAATTCGCGGAGTTCCCGGGCGTCATTCTGGGCACAAGCAACTGTGTCCAGCAGCCGACGAAGGCTTACGCCGACAGAATCTTCACCGTTGGGATAGCGGGCCTTGAAGGGGTTCGCCACATCGAGGACTACAACTTCGAGCCGCTCATAAAGCGCGCCCTTGAAACCCCCAGGATGGAGGCTTACGACGGCGGAAAGCTCCTCACCGGCTTCCACCACGCCAACGTCCTTGCCATGAAGGATAAGCTCATCGAACTCATTCAGGAGGGCAAGATAAGGCACATCTTCGTCGTGGGCGGTTGTGACACCCCGCACAAGGGTATGGGGTACTATGAAAAGCTAACCGAGCTGATTCCAAAGGATGCGCTGATACTCTCTGCGGCATGCGGCAAGTTCCGCTACAACGCGAGGGACTACGGCACCATTGAGGGCATTCCGCGCTTTTTGGACTTCGGCCAGTGCAACAACGTGTACTCGATAATCGAGATTGCAATAGCACTCGCCAATGAACTCGGGACGGATGTGAACTCCCTGCCGGTGAGCATAGTCCTGAGCTGGATGGAGCAGAAAGCCATAGCGATACTCTACTCGCTCCTCTACCTGGGAATCAAGGGCATCTACATCGGACCAAGGCCGCCAGAGTTCCTGACTCCCAATGTGTTTGAGATCCTCAGGAGGCAGTTTGACCTCAGATTAATAAGCGATCCAGAAAGAGATTTAAGAGAGATGCTCAACAAAGGTGTAAAAATAGAAGAGGGCTCACCTCTTGCGGAGGAGCTCGACTGAGCTCATTCTTTCAATTTTTTAAGCTTTTCTAATAGTTCCCCGAACTTCTCATCTGAAAGATTGCCCAGTTCTTTGGCCTCTTTCAGTGTTATTGTCTTTGCCAGGGTCTTTCTCAGGGTCTCATCTTTGAGCGGTGTGAAGCCGTACTCGATGAGCACTTCAAGAGCTTCGGGATACCTCTCTATGAGCATCCCGACGTTTGTGTTCTCGTTTATCTCGATTTCTTTTGCACACTCCACATCGTCAAGTCCTGAAATTTCCCCGGCACTCCCATCGTTCCATATCCTCAAGATGTAGGCATCTCCAGCTTTTTTCAGCTCGTGTCTATAGCTCGCCTCCTCAAGCTTTGGGAGGATGCCTTTGAACGGTTTGTCACCTATTGCCTCGATGCCCTCTCCTTCTTTCAGATCCTTCAATGCCTCAACTATCCTTACAGCAGGTTCCGGGGGGTTTAGCCCCCTCAGGTCCAGCACAGCTTTAATCTCCATTCGCTTCACCATAAACCTATAATGACAAGTGTCATATAAACTTTGCTGGACATGAATGGGTAGAAAGGTTTAAAAGTATTGAATATGACATACGTCATGAAGGTGTGTAATTATGAAAGCTGTAAAAATTGTTGAAGATGTTTACTGGGTTGGAGTTAAAGACTGGAACAGGAGAATTTTTGATTCTCTAATTCCCCTTCCAGAAGGAACTTCATATAATGCCTATCTGGTAGTAGGAAGAGAAAAAACCGCCCTCATAGACACCGTAAATCCCGGTTTTGAGAGGGAGCTTGAGGAAAAAATAAACGAAATCGTAGATGTAGCCGATATTGATTACATAGTGATGAATCACGCCGAGCCCGATCATTCCGGTGCAATTCCATACCTACTGGAGAGAAACAAAAAGGTCATCCTCATTGCAACCGAAAAAGGCGCGAACATGGCTAAAGCATACTATGATGTCCCCGATGAGAGGATTATGGTAGTGAAGGATGGCGACACCGTCTCGCTGGGAGGGAAGACCCTCAGGTTCATAGAGGCACCTTGGCTTCACTGGCCGGAGACAATGTTTACCTACCTCGTCGAGGACAAAATACTCTTTCCCTGTGACTTCTTTGGGGCTCACCTTGCTGGGGGCTTTTACGACGATGACGTGCCCGACCTTCTAACGCACGCCCAGAGGTACTTCGGGGAGATAATGATGCCCTTCTCGGCCATGGCGAAGAAAGCACTCAAAAAGATCGAGGGGCTTGAGATTAAGATAATCGCCCCGAGCCACGGCCCGATATACAGGAATCCCAGGAGGATAATCGAGGCGTATAAAAAGTGGAGCAGTGGAGAGACGAAGGAGAAGGTTATCATAGCCTATGTCAGCATGTGGGGGGCAAACGAGACAATGGTGAGGGAGCTCGCAGCTCTCCTGACCGCTGAGGGGATAGATGTTAAGGTCTACAACCTCGTGAGCTCGGATATAGGGGAAATCGCTAAAGACCTCGTGGACTCGAGGGTGATAGTTTTAGCAGCTCCCACAGTCCTTGGAGGTGCCCACCCTCTTGCAATTTATGCCGCATACCTCGTAAAGGCACTTAGACCGCCTGCAAAATATGCAGTGATAATGGGCTCCTATGGGTGGCACGGGCGAAGTAAAGATTCCCTCCTTGAAGTGCTGAAAGGCTCAAATATAGAGCTCCTCGGGAGCCTTGAGGTTCGTGCGAGGCCGAAGAATGAAGATTATGAAAAGCTCCGCAGGCTTGCGCTTCTTATTCAAGAAAAGGTTAGGGGTGATGCTGAATGACCGAACTCCTAAAAAACCGTGAATATAAGAAAGAAAAAATGAAAGAACTTTTGAAGAAAATCCACAGCGGCGAGGATGTTGAAAAGCTCAAGGAGGAGTTTAAGGAACTCTTAAGGAGCATTTCTCCCCTTGAAATACCTCTCATTGAACAGGAGCTCGTTAAGGAAGGCATTTCAGCGAGGGACATAGCTAAGATGTGCGACATCCATGTTGAGCTCTTCAGAGAAGCAGTCGCTGGTGTTGAAAAGGAGGAAATAAAGGATATCCCCCCTGGACATCCTCTCCATACGCTCTATGAGGAGAACAGGGAAATAATGAAAGATGCGGAAATGCTGAATCTCTATGCATCCACTCTCGCAAACACGAAGGATGAGAAGATGAGACAGGAAATTCTTGGTGTTCTCAAAGGAATAGCCAACCAACTCAGAGCTGTTGGTTTTACCCACTACAACAGGGAAGAGATGCTTATCTTCCCATACCTTGAGAGGAGAGGGATTACAGCTGTTCCAACAGTACTCTGGACAAAGCATGATGAGATAAGAGCAATGATAAAGCAGCTAATCGAAATATTAAACAGAGAAAACGAAATGGAGTGGGAGCAATTTGTAAGTAAAGTGAAAGAAAAAGCCTCAGAACTTTCAAGAGCTTTAGTTGACATGGTGTTCAGGGAAAACAACATACTGTATCCAACATTGAAAGCCCTGCTCTCCGAGGGAGAGTGGGTTGCCATTAAGCAGCAGGAAGAGGCAATAGGGTATTACAAAGTTAAGCCCGGAGATGAGTGGAAGCCAAGGGCAAAGCCTCTTCATCCTTATGAGATTGACCCAACCTTAACAGCTGAACAGATTTTGAGCCTACCAAAGGAAGTTCAGATGGCACTGAGGGGACAGAAGCTTGAAGGAGACAGAACTAAAGTAAAGAGGGAAGGCGACTTGGAGTTAGACACTGGCTATCTCTCACCAAAAGAAATAAACGCGATTTTCAAGCATCTTCCAGTTGATATAACCTTCATAGACAAAGATGATAGGGTGAGGTTTTTCTCAGGCGGGGACAGAATATTCACAAGAACACCCTCAGTTATCGGAAGACCTGTACAGCTCTGCCATCCACCGAAAAGTGTTCATGTAGTAAACAAGATTCTTAGGGCTTTTAAGGAGGGCAAAAAAGACGTTGCAGAGTTTTGGATTCAGATGGGGGGGAGATTTATACATATCCGCTATTTTGCGGTCAGAGATGAAAATGGAGAGTACTTGGGAACACTTGAAGTTGTTCAAGATGTGACTGAAATCAGAAAACTTGAAGGAGAGAAAAGGCTTTTAGACTGGAGGGACTAAATGTGATTGTTGTAAAAGTGGGAGAGGCTGAGCGAATTGACAACCCTCATGGGGTTGATGTTAAAAAGCTGATTGGTATGGAGAATGTCCAGATACTCCACGTAACCCTGAAGCCTGGGGAGGGGCTTAAAAAGCACGCCACTCCTGTGGATGCCTTCCTGTACGTCATAAAGGGCAAAGGGATGGTTGAAGTTGGGGATGAAAAAGAAGAGGTTAGGAAGGCAACCCTCGTTTACCTTCCAAAGGAGGTCCCCCACAGCGTTGAGAACACGGGAAGTCTGGAGATGAAGTTCCTTGTGATTAAGGTGGGGTAAATGAGGGAAAAAGCAGAGATATTTAAAAAGAGAGTTGAGAAGTTTCAAAGGCTCTTAAAGGAAAACGAGATAGATGGAGCCGTTATAAGGACACTCTCCACCTTTATTTACTTTACAGGTACCAAATGGCTTCGCCCGAGCCTCCTCATTCCTGCAGAAGGGGAGCCGGTAGTTATTGTTGCCAAAGGTGAAAAGGAACTATTTATGCAAAAGAGCTGGATTGAGAACGTTAAGGAGTTCCAAAAGACGGAAGACCTGATGGCAATGGTGACGATGTGGATTGCAAAGAACGGCTACAGCACCATCGGCATGGAGTTCTCCATCGAGAGGGATGCCTACATTCTGTTCTATGAGCTTTTCAAAAAGCTCAATCCGGGAGTGCAGATCGAAGACATCAGGCACCTTTCAATGCAGCTGAGGATGATAAAGGACGACTGGGAGCTTGAGAACATAAGAAAAGCGGGAAAAATTGCGGTAAAGGGAATGGAAGTGGCAATGGAGGAGATAAAGCCCGGGAAGAGCGAGCTTGAGATAGCTGCCGAGATTTACCGTGAGCTGATGCTCAACGGGAGCGAGGACCCGAAGGTCTATGTATCCGCAACACCGAGGGCACATGCCGAGCCCTTTAGAGACGTTAGGGTTGAGAAGGGCAGGTTTGTAACCGTGGTAATTGGCGCCGACTACAACCATTATTATGCAAACCTGACGAGGAGCTTTTTCATCGGAGAGCCAAACGAGAGAGCAAAGAACGCCATTGAGGCAATGGAAGAAGTTCACAAAATCGCTTTGGAAAAGACCCTGCCAGGAGTAACTTTTTCCAGAGTGGAGAGAGACATAGCTGCGGTTTACAGGGAGAAGGGACTCCAAGAATACTATATAACAGGATACACACACGGAGTTGGACTGCTGATTGAGGAGGACCCAATAACAACCATAGTAGTTCCCCACAGGGCAATGAAAGCACGAGAAGGAATGGCGCTGGCGATTGTGCATGCACCGCTCATGGTTCCAGAGGGTGCAGTAAAGAAGGAAGACACTGTGATACTTGGCAAAAAGGTTGAAAATGTTACTCCTTTTGAGGCACCCGTGTTTCTTTAGTTTTCTATTGCTTAAATTCCATTTTCAGGAAGAATAGAAATAGTTGGAGGGAGTATTTGAAAGATTAATCTACAAAGATAACATGGAGCACAAGAATAATGTACATGACAACAGTCCAAGCGATGTGGAACTCCCTCCACCTTCTGAATTTTTTTAACGCTTCTTTCAGGTAGGGGTTACTGATTTCTCTCCTCAGCTTTTCAACCTTCGCATGAAGATAACGCCCATAGAAACCACTTATGTTTTCAATGAGCAGTATGAAACCGAGTAAAAGACCGGTTAGGCCAGCAGGTGTGCTGTAGTCCTGGCACGATATGAAGTGAGGTAGGGTCATGAGCGAGCCCAGAATCACTAATAGGTGGTGTATGTCGAGCAGGGAAAGCGGGGCACGGAGCCTTAAAAAGGGCATTTCCGGATTCACAGCAATGAAAAAATGCCCCTTTTTGTATTCTATGAAAGGTGTTCTCTTGACTACAGAATAGAGGACTATTCCAGCGGTTATCACAGCAAATCCCACCTCTGCAAGTCCTCCAAATTGGGCTTCCTCACTCTCATAATCATCGTCTGCAGCGACCAGCGGCAGAACTATGAGCATAATAAAGAGTACCACTATCATCTTGTTTTTTTGCATGATCCTCACCAGATTGTTACCTTGAGGTACCTCAATAAATTTGAAGAAGAGACTAAAAAGCTCCGCTTCCGATTCCACAGATTTTTGCAAATGGACAGTTCTCACAGTTCTCAGTGTAAGGCTTAAGGTAGGGTTCTCCCTTTATCTGCTTCGTGATTTCCTTGGCTTTCTTCATGTCCTCATCGTCACCTTCCAAAACCAAAGTTACGCTCCCTTCTGCTCCTCCCGCTCCTCCAGCAGCTATTGGAATTGCATCAACGTTAGCCAAGATGTCATATGCTTCAACCTCAGTTACTGGAACTGCATGGGGAATTGGCACCAGTGCAGAGTAAAGCCCAGTTCCCCAATCAAATGAGTGAATTCCTGTTATTTTTGCACTGTATTCAACGGGAGTTGGAACAAACTTCTCAAGGCTTATTGGGGTAATCGTTAAGACGCCTTTTGTTATTGTCCACCCAAATGTCCTGCCTATTGTTCCTCCATCTGGAGCTGCTGCGAAAACTGCGACGTTCCAGTTCGGATCAATTGCGTTTGCCCCTTTAATGAAAACATCTTCTGGTCCCATCTCTTTCAGCGCCTCCACTGGATCGCCTTCAAAGGGTTTCCCTTTGTAGAGGACAAGATGCTTGGGCCAGGTTTTCTTCGGCGTGACACATGTTCTCCCTTTGCTTATAACTCCAACAGTCCACTTCTCCTTCTCAATTTTCTTCCCCAAAATCTCCTCTGCAATGTATGCCGCTGTAGTACCTGTTGCAATGTAAACAAAGCCGTGCTTTAATGCATATTGAACTTCATCTAAGGCAACAACCGCTTTGGCAATTAAGCGCTTGCTTTCTGGAGGAGTAAGAGTCACCAGCGCTCTCATCATCTCTATCACCATGTCAAAATTGGTGAGCAGGTTTTATTAATATTGTGAAAAAACTTTCAAAGCAATCAGGAGGTATATGGTATTTTGTCAAGTTATTTGAACTTCTTCATCCAAAAATCAGCTTTTTATATTTCCTTCAAATGAAAATTAAAATTCTGACTTAATCTTTGGCAAGACTCTGAAATAAAAAGCCTCTAAAAATAAAAAATGTAAATAGTTGTAAACAAAGCGGTTGATGATTTCCTTCATATACCATGGGCTCCCAGCATGTCCTACACTTTTATCTCCATGCCGTCAATTTCGTTGTTTATGGACTTCACAACTGCAAATCTGAAGCTCCTTCCGTCTTTCGTTATCCTAACAACGGTCGTTGCAATTTCCTCCAGCAATGGCAAAACCCTTGGAGTTATGCTCTCCAGCACGTCAACATTTATGAAGTAAAACGCTATCCTTCTCTCATCCCCAACAAAGGAGAGAATGTTATTTAGGGTCGTTATGATTTCCCTCTTGGAATTAGTCAGAAGAAGCAATTTCTCAAAGCCCACAACTGGATTAACAACTTTTGTCTCTTCCAACAGAGGACCAAAGACCCTCCTATACTCCTGCTCCTGAATTACCGGCTCTTTTATTGAGAGCCTTTCGATGACTTTTCCAACCTCCAGCCTGCCGCCGGTTTTGATAACTCTAACATTGTCCAAGATTTCGTCTCCACATCCAGAGAGTTTCATGTGCATCTTGTACAGGTAAAGAGAGTCGAGAATGTCATCTATCAATACGTCATACTCCTTTCCTTTAGCCCATTTTATCAGGTGGCACAACCCCAGAGCAGTGGGGGTTGTTGCAGAATGCTCTAACAAGACAGTTTCTCCAAACTTGAGGCTGTCCCAAATCCTCCCAAGCATTATCTTCATATACCTGCACCTCAGCGTTATTTAATCATCAGGTACACTTAACATAAAAACAGATATTTATTTTTTGCGCTTTGTATCAAAAATTTTTGATGAGAATAACAGAGTTTTTAACAACAAAATGTTACTTTCAATGAACAGCATAAAATTGAAATCGCTATAGAGAGCATTGTTATTTGGCTATTTTAACCCCCTCCAAAGCCTTTATGAAATCGTCAAAGTTCTCAACGGAAATTTCTTTTTCTCCTATTTTAACGTTAATCCTCCCGCAGCCATATTTGGCACACAAACCGATGCACTTAATGATTTCAACTCCATACTTCTTTTCCTCTAAGAGGGCTTTTATTTCGTTAAGATGCCTACCCGCACAGTACTCACAGACCTGAGCCTCCATGACCGTCACCAAACTGAGAGAACTCATCTGTGTTTATAGGGTTCACTCTTGACAAAATGGACAATTGGCATCTCAGAGTTTTTCAGGATAAAAAGGATTTTTTCTCATGTAAGAAAAGCCTAAGAAAAGAGAAAAAGATAATCAACCCTGCTCTTTCTTTGCTTCTCCTGTTTTTGGAGCTGCTGGTTTGGGCTTAGCTGCTGCCGGTGGTCTAACTCCATAGCCAAGAATCCTAAACTTGAACACCTCGCCATCCCTGAGGTAGTATGTTACCTCTTTGGTCTCCTTGTTGAATTCAATTTTTGAAACTGGAAATCTATAGTCCGGATACTTTTCGTTGATTTCTTTGATTTTGTCGGGATGAATAGGAACCCAGTCATAAAGCAACAGTTCCTCTTCTCTCCATTCCGTTGTAAGCATGTAATTTGAGACAAAGCCAAGTGCCCCCGTTGGACAAACATCCACACAGAACTGGCAGAAGGTGCATCTTCCATAATCAATCTTCGGATGCGGTCTCTTTTCAGCTTTGCCGTTAACTTCAATCCATGTCATCTCAATTGCCCTCGCCGGGCATATCTGGCCACAGAAGTTACAGCCAATGCACTTTTTCCAGTCAAGTGAATGGAATCCTCTGTATTTTTCAGCGATTTGAGTTTTCTCATAGGGTATTTTGATTGTCACGGGCTTTTTGAAGAGGTACTTTAACCCAAGCCAAGGCTTAATATATGAGGGTTTTTTCTTGATTTTGCTCTCAGGTGCAACCTTAAAATCAATCTCTTCCATTTTCATCACCTGTCAATGTCGGGTGGACAGTTATCAAGGCTAACCAATATGACTGGAACATCTGCTATTCTCGCCCCGACTAACAGCTGTTCAAGGACTCTGATACCATGGGCAATGCTCGGTCCTCTTATCTGCACTCTGTATGGTTTGTTACCCCCATCACTAACCACATATGCGCCAAAGTCTCCTTTTGTAGATTCAACATGGGCAAAAGCATCGCCCGCTGGAACTTTGAACCTCGGTAAGTTCTTCAGCCTCGGATCTTGGATCTTATAAGGTCCGCTTGGTGGCCCCATTTCAAGGAGCTGCTCAAGAATGTAGAGATCCTGTTCAAGCTCATACCTCCTGATCAAAGCCCTTGATAGAGCATCTCCTTCTTTTAACACAGGAACCTCAAAGTCAAGTTCTGGATAAAGGAGGTATGGATCAGCTCTTCTTACATCATACGGCACTCCAGTGGCTCTCAGGTTTGGCCCGGTCACACCTTCCTCTAACGCAAATTTTTTATCCATAACGCCGATACCTTCCATTCTTCTAAATGTTATGTAGTTCTCGAATATTAAATGGTCAAAATCAGGCAGCTTGCTCTTTACGTATTCAACAGTATCCTTCAGTTGGCGGAGCCACTTATCTCCAGGGATATCTCTTCTAACTCCTCCAGGAATCGTGTAGATGTGATAAACTCTTGCTCCAGTTAGCTCTTCGAAGAGTGCCATAAACCTCTCTCTGTATGCTGCAGCCCATTGACCTGCAGTGTAGACACCAAGTTTAAATGCCATACCCATTGTCCAGAAGAGATAAGCAGAGACCCTTGCCATTTCAAGTACAACAGTTCTTATCCACTGCGCCCTTTCGGGAACTTCCCATCCCATTATCTCCTCAACTGCCATGGAATATATCATCTCGGGGACATCCGGTTCGGGAACGCAGATTCTCAGGAGTAGGGCAATGTTTGTGTACCACGGTCTGAGCTCCGCTAATTTTTCAAAGCCTCTATGCAAAAAGCCAGGATTTGCTATCGCCTTAACAACCCTGTGACCATCCATCTTCAGAATTATGCTGAAGTTTTCGGTTGCCATGTGCTGGGGACCGAAGAATAATTCATAGGTGTCTTTATCCAGAGGCAACAGATCCATACCGTTTTCTCTCGCTTCTTTAATCAATTCACTTTGTGAAACCATTTCTCCCACCTCAAATCACATAATTGTCTTTGTTCTCATCAAACCTGTCAAGGATTTTGTACTTCTTTTTGACATAGCTCAGCATGTCAAAGTCTTTTCTAAGTGGATAAGTTCCACGCTCAGTGTCGTCAAGTATCCAAGGCATTTCCATCTTTTCATTTCCCTCAAAGTAGACTCCAAAGAATTCATGTGCATCTCTCTCATATGTTTCAGCGGCTGGATAAATGTCCTTGACAGTTGGCATTCTTGCCTTCTCAAGCTCCCTTGGAATCCTTGTTTTGACCATTGCATGAATTTTGTGGGTAACACTCCATATCTGGTATATAAGCTCAATCTCTCCCTCTTTGATCCAATCGACCGGTGTTATCTGGAGCATGAGTTCAAACCCACTCTCTTTCATTAGGGTCAAAAAATCTCTTATCCTATCTGCTGGAACTTTAAATTCAATCCTCCGCTCTCTTCTAACCTTCCCCTCTGCATATGGAGCTTTTTTAAGGATCATCTCAACAATTTCCTGCTCCTTCATGGTCATTCCTCCCTCCTCTTGTCCATCAGCCATGGTATCCATTTTCTCGCCTCTTTCTCACGCCATCCCTCTCCAAACAGCTCATCTTGGTTTTTCTTGTAGTATTCATAGTTCTCCTTGTATCTTTTCCACCCATCTGCAGTTCCGTTTTCGATCATCTCCATGATCTTTTTGATCCCATCCATTACTGCCTCTGGCCTTGGCATGCAACCGGCTATGTAAACATCCACTGGAATGTACTTATCAAGATGCTTGATTGCATTGTATGCATCCCAGTAGATACCTCCATTCAACGGACATGAACCGTGAGCCATCACGTATTTCGGATCAGGCTGCATTTCATACGTAATTATTATTCTCTTCAGCGTCTTTGGAGTCACATATCCAGTAATAAGGAACAGATCTGCCATTCTTGGGGCTGGATTTGGCATCATACCAAATCTTTCGAGGTCGTATCTTGAGGTCATTAAAGGCGGCATCTCTATTCCACCGCATCCTGTACAAAATGCCACAATCCACAGACTTCTCTTTCTCGCGAATTCAAAGAGAGGTTCAAATAAACGCCAGTCTACCATCTTCATCACCTCACAGAGCTGCTAATATAGCTCCCGTAGCCGCTATTATGGTTGGCCACTTCCAGTAGAATCTTGCAGCTTGGTCGATTGTGAATCTTGGGAATATTGCCCCGATGAATATGGCAATCATCAGCACTGCAATTTGCTTGATCAAGAGCACTGCTAAGCTCGCTATGGTGTTGAGGATTGGGCTTGCAAATGCCGTGATAACTGCACCCCCGAGGAATATATTTGAGAAGAATAATGTTTCAGCGAAGAGTGCTATAGCATGCTGTATCTGGAGGATTCCCATGTGCTTGCCCCCAAATTCAACCATTGGACCCAATGAGATTTCACCCGGAGCAATCATGATGTCAAATGGCTCTTTACCAAACATTGCCTGCAGAACGATGTCATAGGCTATTGCCGCCAAGAGCAGGGGCAGATGGGTTATGCTCCATCCCATGCTCTGCTGAGCCATCACTATCTGGTAAGTGCTGAATGTTCCGTAGAATTCTGCCAAGGCTACTATTGCAAAACCTAATGGAACTTGAATTGCCAGCAGCGTAAGTAAAGCTCTCTGTGCTCCTAAGCCAGCCCAAGGGTTACCGGAGCTCATGGCGGCAAACATTATGCCAAGCATTGGGATTTCAAGGAGGAATGTGATGAGGATTAAGTCACCATATGCCCTGAGGATGCTTATGCTTCCAAGGGGTATGAACATCAGGGCGAGTATTGTTGCTCCTAATGCATAGATGATTCCAAAGTCATAGATGAGTCCGTGTGTTATGTTGCTCTTCTTCGAAAGGAGCTTTATTGTATCAAGGATAGGCTGATAAATTGGCGGCCCAACTCTTCTGTGAATTCTTGCAGTGACAATCCTAATTATTCCCATGAACATGAAACCTACAAAAGTTGCATAAAGCAGGATTAAAAACGCTTTCAAGACTGTTTCGAGCATCTTTCACACCCCCCATAATGCAAGGATTAACAGAATTATCGCCAGATACCAAGCGTAGGCTTGAACATTCCCATTGTACACATAGTGCCTCAGTGTTTCTGCCAAGTCTTCAACCCAGTTTCCAATGTCCTGATAAAGCCTGTCAAAACTCATTCTGAGCCAGAATGCCAGGGTTTCCTTCAATGGAAGGAAAAAGTTTCTTCTGATTGTTAAGTTGTACTCCATTGTTACGGGATTACCTGCTTGGTAGGTGTCTGTAACCGGGACTTTCCTCACCTTTGCTCCGAGGAAGTAGATTATTGCAGCAATCACTATGCCAACTACAAGCCATATTGTAATGAACAGACCATTGTATCTACCAAAGCCGAGGTTAAGCTCGTATATAGTTCCCCCAATGACCTCCTTGCCAAATATCTTGTTGAGCTCTTTAGCGACTAAGCCCGGTGCAATTCCAAAGACAACGTTGAGCAATGCAAGAATTCCCATAGCTATTGCAAGCGGAAGCGGAGCATCCTTCGTGTCATCCAACTCTGTGGGTCTCTGACCGAACCACACCGCATAGGTGAACCTGATTAGGTAAACGAAACCTATCGCACTGCCGAAGAAGATCATGCCACCAAGGATTGGCATGTTCTCGTGAATTACTGCTTCAAAGAGCAGCCACTTGCTTGCAAATCCAACGAGTGGGGGAATTCCAGCTAAGCTAAGGATTGCAACGAATGCCATTGCAAAGGTTATCGGCATCTTTTCAGCTAAACCGCCCATGTCTTTAAACTCTGTCTTACCGGTTCTCAGCACTATCGTTGCCACTATGAGGAAGAAGAGCCCCTTGAAGAGTGCGTGACTTATTGCGTGATAGATTGCAGCTTCAATGCTCAGTGCTGTTCCAACTCCTATACCTACAAGGATATATCCAATCTGACTTATGCTTGAATAAGCGAAGAGCTTTCTAATGTCTTCCTGCAGAGCAGCTAAAAGACCACCGACTATTATGGTGAGACCTCCAAGAAGGGCTATTATATAGCCGAACTTTGGAGCTGCACCAATTCTTCCAAATTGATAAACAAGCCTTGTTCCAAGGAGAATGTATATCACAAGCATTCCATAAACTCCAGCTTTGCTTAAAACACCGCTGAACATTGCCGTATAGCTCTGGTTGGTTTCGCTGTACGCATCAGGCGCCCATACATGAAGCGGGAACATTCCAGCCTTGACACCAAATGCTACAAGGAACAGCCCAAAGACCAGCAGCATATCATTTCTGCTGAAGAGGGTATCAGCTCCAAAAGTTCCCCTCATGGCGTCTTGATAAAACGCCTGTTGAATTGTCGCGAAGTCTAAAGCGCCAACCTTTGCATAGATAATACCTATTGCTATGAGCATGGCGTAGGCTCCAAAGACGCTGAGCAGGAAGTATTTAAGAGAGGCTTTCCTGTTGTACTTGAGCACCATCATAAATGATCCAAATGTCATTATTTCCCAGAAGATGAAAAAGCTCGCCAGATCATCAGCAAGGAATACTCCATAGACACCTGTTAGGCTCATCAAAGCAAACAGCCACTCGTAGCTGTCCCTTGCTGTGGATACCATTCCCAGCACTGCGGCAAAGCCTACAACTCCAGCAATCATTGCAAATATCCAGTTGATTTGATAGAGGAGGAACTCAAACTTGAATCCTGCGAGGAGTATTGAATACTGGATGCTCGATTGGGTTCCTAAGGTCTGATATGCCTGGATGAGATATGCCAAGGGGAGTGCAGCACCAATGACTCCCAAGCCTTCTCTGACTCCCTTGATGTCAAGCAACCATGCCAGAACTCCAGCCAACAATGGTGCGAAAATTATTATCATGAGCTCGTTGATCATGGGCTCACCCCCTGCAGAAGGGGAACATTTTTGACATATTGAGCCACATCATAAAGATCAGCCGATGCCTTCTGAACGATTCCCCATACGAAATCTGGATAAACTCCTATGACAACTATTAGAGCAACTAACAGGAGCATTATGACACCCAACGCCAAGTCCTCCTCAACTTTTTCTCCCTTCCCTTCTTCAAACCACATTAAGTGGAGCAATCTAAAGTAATAAACCGCCTCAACCAGACTTGCACCAAGAATTAATGCCACTATGCCAGTCTTCCCCACTTGAAGTGCTGCGAGTAAGAGCTTGAACTTGCTCCAGAATATGTTGAACAGTGGTATTCCTACAATGCTTATTGCTCCAACTGTGATGGCAAAAGCAGTTAGTGGCATTCTCTTCCCCAAACCTCGGAAGTTTTCTATTTGTGGGCTTCCAAATTTTACTGCAACATAGCCAACAGCCAAGAACATCAATGTTTTGACTATTGCATGGTTGAGCATGTGGAATACGGCAGCATCAATGGCTTGAGGCGTTGCAACTCCAAAGCCCACTGCTATGAGACCAATCTGAGCTATACTCGAGTAGGCAAGCATTCTCTTAACGTTTGTTTGCCTCAGTGCAGAAAGCTCACCGACAATGACTGTGAGGGTACCGAGTATTAGGAGCAGACTGAGTATTCCCATAAATGCCTGGGTATCCTTAAAGAGATAGACAATTCTGATCATTGCATATATGCCGGCTTTAACGACAAAGGCTGAAAACATTACTGTTACTGGATGAGGGGATGCCTGATAAGCATCTGGTGCCCAAGCGTTAAGCGGAAATAGTTCGGCTTCAACTGCCAATCCAAAGACAAGCAATGCCAATGCTGCCTGAGCCACTGTAGGATTGATCTTTGAAGCAAGCATGGCAATTTGCGCTAAGTTTAATGTACCTAAGCTCCCGTAGAGCAATGCTATACCAACCAAGAAGAAGCTTGAACCAATACCACCCAGAACTATATACTTCATTGCAGCTTCGCTGGCTTCTCCGGTCTTGTTATAACCCGTCAGGGCATAAGCGCTGATGGCTGTGATCTCCATGAATACGAAGAGGTTGAATATATCCCCTGTTGCGATCATTCCAGTTGAACCGAGCATCAAGAGAAGGAACAGCATCGCATATTTGTCAATTGGTTCAACAGCAATCGCTTTAATGCTGAACACTGTCATGAAAAAGCTCACTATTGCGATAATTAGGATAAACAGTGCTGCAAAGTGTCCAATATAGAGGTTTATTCCAACGGGTGGCTTAAATCCACCAGCAATGACTATTATCGGCTTTCCGGTTGTGTAAACCTCCTTGAAGACCCAAGCTGCTATCCCTGTCTGGATTAGAGTTACTAAACTCAGGTAATACAAGATGACTTTTTTGCCTGCCCTCTTAATAAGCGGAACGAGGAATGCACTGAAGAGAGGTAAAGCTATGAGAAGTGAAGCGTACTGCATCATCCTCTCAACCCCCTAATCTTTTCGATATCCAAAGTCTTGTACTTCTCGTAGAGGTTTATAGCAACGGTTAAAGCTAAAGCCATGGTTGCGACTCCAATAACAATTGCCGTGAGAACAAGTGCCTGCGGTATTGGATCGACTGTCGTTTGAGGTGTTGCTCCTTCCGTTAGAATAGGTGCAGTTCTACCGCTTACATATCCAACGCTTATTAGGAGCAAGTTCACACCAGTCTCCATTATGCTAAGTCCTACGAGGATTTTAAGCAGATTCCTCTTTGTCAAAACAGCATAAAGCCCAATCAAAATGAGTGAGATTGCTCCGAAGTAATAGGCACTGATCATTGCCCTCCCTCCTTGGGCTCTTTAACCATGTTGTCAACGATTCCAGTAAGCTCGGTTCCAACCTTGAGACCAATCAGCGTGTAGATTATCGGTATGAAGCCAGCACTGAAGAGCCTCCCTATGTTGGCATGACCGAGTTGCCACGTTTGCCATATCCAATCAAAGAGGAAGTACCCACCAATTATCAAGCCAATAAGACCAACTGCAACGTATCCCATTCCAGCCAAACCTTCAAGAGGCTCAAAGACGTTGTGCGGAATTTCATACTCCCTGAACGCTAAGTAGAGCATTAAGAATGCAGTTGCAATTGTTGCCCCACCTGGAAATCCTCCTCCCGGTGTTAAGTGACCATGAATGAATATGTAAGCACCGAAGAGCATTATGAATGGCAACAGCAGTTTTGAACCGGTCTGGAGGACAACACTGCCTTCGCTCTTGGCTGTTCTCTCCCTTTTCTTCCTCCAGAGCAGAGCAGCAACCCCTGTAGCTGCTATGAACAGAACAGTGACCTCACCAAGTGTATCGAGACCTCTGTAGTTAACGACAACAGCTGTAACGGCATTTACGGCACCAGTCTGTTCCTTCACATTCTCAAGGTAATACTTTCCAACGAGCATCTTATCAGCACCAAAGGGAACCTGAGCAAGTGCATTTGCAAGCCAGTATCCAGTAATCAGTATAAGGATGATAGCCAGTACCCTCTTCACCATCTAACCCACCACCCTGTTCCTTCTTCCTCGCTCTCATACCTCTCGGTCCTCTTTATTGCAAAGATAAACACGGCAGCGCTCATTGCTGCACCTATAGCTGCCTCAACCATGGCAACATCTGGAGCTTGGAGCAGGAAGAAAGCGATTGACGCGAATAAGCTCACTGCAGCCATTCCAACCACTGCTGCCAATAAATCCCTCCACTCTACTGCGAAAATTGCTGAAACTATCATGAGGATGACAATTAGATACTCAATACATTGAACACAATTAATCATTGCTCTCCCTCCTTTGTCTCCTCAGAAGCCTCTTTCTCCTTTTTTAGATACTCCCCGTACTTATCAACAATGCTGCCTTCCCACAGGGGAATTCCGCTCTTATATGCCGCTCTGATTAATGCATGTGCACTTATCGGGTTAGTTAACAGCAGAAACACTGCAATCACGAGGGTTTTTGGGAGCCATGCATAGGAACCAACATATCCAATTGCCCAAATGCCAACTCCAATGATGACGCCAAGTGAACCAAGTGTAGCACTCTTAGTTGCAGTCTGCATTCTGTTGTAAACATCGGGCATTCTGATAAGACCAAGAGATGACAGGAAGTAGAATATCGTTCCAAAGAGAACTAAAAACTCCCCAACAATTTCCGCGATCATATCCCTCCCTCCAAGTATCTTGCGAATGCTATGACACCTAAAAACGCTAAAACTGCATAGACCAGTGCGACATCAAGGAATATTGCTCTCCTGTAGTAAAGTGCAAACAGAACCATTAGTCCAGTCGTTATTGTGGTCATGATATCAACAGCAACCAGTCTGTCAACTGTCGTCGGTCCTCTAAAAAATCTGTACATACTGAGGAGCGTCGCTACTACTATAACCGCAAGATAAACGTTAATTCCTATCATTCGAAGATCACCTTTAAGAATTTTTCAAATGGTTTTGTGATATTCTCAGATGCTCCTTCAACAGTGGCATCTTTAACATCAATCCAGTGAATGAAGTAGCGATCCCCTTTTACGTCCAAGGTTATCGTACCTGGGGTTAAGGTTATCGAGTTAGCCAGGGTGAGCTTGCCAACGTTGTTCCTTAGAACCGTTTTGCACTCAACAATTCCCGGGTTTATTGGTCTCTTTGGATGCAGCACTCTGTAGGCAACATCCAGATTTGCCATTATCATTGCCCAAAGAAAATAGGGCACATATGCTACAGCATATGCAATCCTCTTAGGGTGAAGATTTGCAAGACCCTTCTCCGTGAATACTTCGTAAGTTAGCGCTGCCACAATTAGGGAAAACAATGCGCCTATTATCAATTCTTGCGGATCAAGGCTGCTCGTCAGGAAAAGCCAAATCACAAAAAGCACAATCACGGTGTATAGGTAACGGCTTATTCTGCTTGCCTCTTCCATTACCAACCCTCCAAGAGTTTAAACTTGAAAGTTTTTACATCCTTAACTTTTGGTTCAAAATTGATATTTATAAACTTTATCAAACAAACTTTTAGTTTCAAACAGAAAGTTAAAAATGGAGGTAGCAAAAATGTCCTTTGGTGTAATAGAGGAGCCTTCAAAGTGCACAGCATGCCATCAATGCTTAGAGACATTTTTAAGTTGCGGAGACAACATGGCAAAGTTACACCGCCCAGCATAACATAAAAAGTTAAGCAGAAAAAGCTTGAAATTAGTATATTGAGATCCTCTTGACTCCTTCAAGTTTTGAAAGCTCGTTAATAAGGTCTCCTGGAATTGGCTTCTCTGTGATTATAGTTAAGGTAGCTTCTGGATAAAGTTCTGGATCTTCGGCCACAACTTGAATAATGTTTATTCCCCTCTCTGCGATTTTGCCTGCTATTTTTGCCAGAATTCCAATAGCTCTCGGCTCTGGCTCAATTTCAATAACTCCGTAACCCACGTGCCTGCCGACGAATTTCATGTGAACTGTTGGCTCCAAGTTTGTGTATATTTCTCTAAGCTCTGGTATCTTGAGGATCATTGCTACAGTTTCTTTAACGACCCTTCTGTCAACGTCAAGAGCTTTCGCTATCTTTGTATATGGTACTTCAATATTGCCGCATTTGATTTTCATGTCGTCTGAGACCTTAAGTCCGTATTTCAAAAGTGTCTTTGCTATTTGCTTTCTAACAGGATATTCATCAAAGTAATGCTCAATCTTTCCCCACATAGGTACCACCTTGGGCAATCCAGTTCAGCATTATACTTTAAGCGACAATAATATTAAAATGTTTCCATGTCCACATTTATCGCTGAGAATGTACGAATTAGACATTTAAAATTTACTCAAGATTTTTAAACCATCGTTTATGAATGGCAAACATGATCAAAATTAAGCTTCCCCACTCATATTTTGAAGATTTGGGAGAAAGCGTGAGGTTAGTCTGGAGAAACACTCTTTATGCAGATTTTGAGAAGAAGATCCTTGCAAAGGTTATAAAAAAGAAATACAGAGTTAGACCGGAAATTACAGCCGAGAAGGGTTATCTCATCATTGATAACATTGATGACCCAGACGTTGAAAAATTTGTTGAATTTTTTATCTCAAACAATCTTGGGGCATTTCTCAAAAGTCGATATACACGAAGAGAGGTAATTTATATTCATGAAGGAATGAATGTCCCATTGCTGGGATATAATGCATTTGGGCTGATAGACAGGGGAACAAACCTTATCCAAGTAAGGGGCTCGAGTGGATGCAATCTGTCATGCATTTTCTGCTCGGTTGATGAGGGTCCTTACTCCAGAACCAGAAGGATCGATTATGTTGTTGATATTGACTACCTCATGAAGTGGTTTGATGAAGTTGCAAGGTTTAAGGGCAAGGGTCTTGAGGCACACTTAGATGGACAAGGTGAACCCTTGCTCTATCCATTCATAGTTGAGCTTGTGCAGGCATTGAAGGAGCATCCAAATGTTGATGTCGTATCAATGCAGAGCAATGGTGTTCTTTTGAATGACAAGTTAGTTGAGGAGTTAGCTGAGGCTGGATTAGACAGGATAAATCTTTCGGTGCACTCCCTTGATCCCGAAAAGGCAAAGATGCTCATGGGAATGAAAAATTACGATCTGAATCATGTTTTAGAGATGGCAGAGGCTTTGGTAAATGCTGGAATTGATGTACTCCTTGCCCCAGTGATTATCTTTGGAGTGAATGACAACGAAGCCGAGGCATTCATAGAGTTTGCGAGAAAGATTGGGGCTGGAAAGAGATGGCCTGCGTTGGGTTTTCAGAACTATATGCCTTATAAGTTTGGCAGAAATCCAGCAATAGCCAGGCTTGTACCGTTTAAGAAGTTTTATGAATGGTTAAGGGAGCTTGAAAAAAAGACTGGAATGAAGCCCCTTGTCCTGAGACCAGAGCACTTTGGAATGCATAGGAGAAAATTTATTCCTTTGGCATTTAGAACAGGGGAAGTGGTAAAAGCCGAAGTTGTATTACCAGGGAGAATTGAGGGTGAGATGCTTGCAGTTGCAAGGAACAGGCTGATTGAGGTAATAAACACCAATGCCAGAGTAGGAGACAAGATAAGGGTTAAGATCGTGAGGACAAGACACGGGATTTATGTAGGGACGCCAGTTAAATAAACCTCGAGCTTCTAACTTTCAGCTCTCCCCTTTCATAAAGCTCAAGCAAAATCTTCACAATCCTCTCCCCAGCTTTTCCATCGCCGAAGGGATTCTCTGCGGATGCCATCTTTTCGTAGAATTCCTTATTATTCAAAAGCTTGTTAACATAATACAGTGCCCTATCCTTCTCAAGACCAACTAAAATATTGCCACCAGCTTTAACTGTCTCGGGTCTCTCCGTATTATAGCGCAAAGTTAAGCAGGGCACATTTAGGATTATGCTTTCCTCCTGTACTCCGCCAGAATCCGTCATTACAATCTTGGCATTCTTCTGCAGCTTTAGAAAGTCAAGATATCCTAAAGGTTGGGTAATTATGAGGTTTTCAATTTTCTTAACTCTCTCCCACAGCCCAAACTCTTTAAGCCTGTTTCTTGTTCTCGGATGCATTGGGTAAACTGCTTTTATTGGAAGGGCTTCAAGGATTTCAACCAATTTTTTGAGATTTTCTTTGCTGTCAGTGTTCTCCGCCCTGTGAGCCGTAATGAGGATATACTCTTTTGGTGTAAGATTGAATCTATCAAGAACATCACTCTTTCGCTCAGCTATCTCTGAATTCTGGAGAACTGCGTCAACTATTGTGTTTCCAACAACATAAACGCCTTCTCTAATACCCTCATTCTCCAAATTTTTCTTGGCTTCCTCTGTTGGAGCGAAGAGGACTTCACTTGCATGATCCGCCAAAATTCTGTTTATTTCTTCAGGCATTGTCCTATCAAAGCTCCTCAGCCCAGCTTCAACATGTGCCACGGGAATTTTCAATTTAACGCTGGCTAAAGCTCCAGCCAAAACCGTGTTCGTATCTCCCTGAACGAGTGTAACATCTGGCTTCTCTTTCATCAAAACCTTTTCGATTTTAATCATGGCAATTCCTGTTTGCTCCGCCTGAGTTCCAGAGCCGACTTCAAGATGATAATCAATGCTGTTAAGCTCAAGCTCCTCTAAGAAAATGCGGCTCATCTCGTAGTCGTAATGCTGTCCCGTATGAATCAGGAGGGGCTTAATACCTCTTTTCTCGAATTCTCTAATAACCGGGGCAAGCTTTATGATCTCAGGACGTGTTCCGAAGACAAATGCTGGCTTCAATACTCGCCCCTCCCAATGCCCTTAAATATGAAGCCCTTGGGGGGCTTGTCTATTACATGCCTACCATCAATGAGGATTTTATTTCTCATCAGCTTCCCCAGCTCCTCCCAATTGAGTTTTTTAAACTGTGAATGATCAGTTGCAATTACAATTGCGTCAGAATCTTTTACTGCCTCCTCCAAGGTTTCGTGCGTCCCGCTAACATATGGATCATAAGAGCGAACCTCTTTAACATCATCTTGGATAGCTTCAATAAACACATATGCGGGTGAATTCCTTGTGTCATCAGAATTCCCTTTGTATGCCAAACCAAGGACTGTTACAACAGCTTCCTCTGGAGGCAAGTTTATCATTTTAAATGCTTCAAACAGCAAATCTTTTGCCATCAAAGGCATGTCTTCATTGATTTCTCTCGCTTTCTTAATCAGTCCAAAATCCTCTTTTGCTGAACTAAGCAATAAATATGGATCTTTCGGCAAACAGTGCCCGCCAACGCCTATCCCAGGAATGTGTATTTTAACCCTTGGATGGGTGTTCGCCAGCTCAATAGCTTCAAATATGTTAATCCCATACTGGTGAGCCAAAAATGCGAATTCATTTGCAAGTGCAATGTTCACATCCCTAAATGTATTCTCCATGAGCTTTACCATTTCACTTGTGGTTGGATCTGTTTTAAAAATCTGCCCTTTAACAAAGGTTCTATACAAAATTTCAGCCAAATCGGCGCTTTCTCTGGTTATTCCCCCGAGAATTCTTGAGTTGTATACAAGTTCCTTAAAGATCCTTCCCGGCATTACCCTTTCCGGGGCATGAACCATGTAAAAGTCCTCTCCAGCTTTAAGTCCTGTAAGGGTCTCAATTAATCTTGCCATTCTCACAGTTGTTAGGGGAGGAACCGTGCTCTCAATTATCACCATGGAGCCTTTTTTCATAGCTCTTGCTACTGTTTTTACAGCACTTTCAAGATACTCTAAATTAGGTGTTTTGTCTTCTCTGAGTGGGGTTTGAACACAGATTATATAGACGTCTTTATTTTTTATATCCTCTGGGTTTGAAGTTGCCCTGAGTTTCCCACTCTTAATCGCCTCCTGAAGAAGCTTATTTATTTCAGGCTCCACTATATGTGCAGTTCCGGAATTAAGCTTCTTTACTACCTCTTCTCTTATTTCATACCCAGTTACGTTAAATCCAGAATTTGCGAACATTATAGCAGTAGGGAGACCTATGTATCCCAAACCAATAACAGCGATTTCCACGTTCCTGTTCTGTATCCTCTCCCTCATCTTCTTCCCCCTCAGAATAAGGAGTAAAGAAGTAAATTTAAGGCTTTTCCAAGTAACGATTTCAGATATCAATATGATGCGGTTGATACAAAATTTTAATTTCAACAACAACATCAGATCCCTCTTGCTGCATTTTCCGAATATATCCATCTACACCTGCGAAATCATCCCTTGAAAACGTAATAAACATTAAAACATTGAAATCAACGATAAGAAATCTTAAAAAAGAAGCCTTCACAACCGTTTTACGGAAACCCTTTTAATGGACAAAGCTGCTCATTATAATTAGGTGGGAATACTATGAAGATATGGATTGACATTGTAAATTCGCCTCATGCTCACTTCTTCAAGGGTATAATTAAAGAGCTTGAAAAAAGGGGTCATGAAATTCTGGTTACGACGAGAGAGTTTGATGGGCTAACTGATATTCTCGACATGCTTGGGATCGACTATTATGTTGTTGGCAAGCATGGTGGATCAACTTTAGAGGGTAAGCTTCTTGCAAGCGCTGAGAGACAGTACAAGCTGGCAAAGCTTATAATTGAAGAAAAACCAGATCTCTGTGCTCATAAGAATTCTCCAGAGGCTCCAAGAATAGCTTATGGGTTGGGAATCCCAACTATTGGATTTGTGGACAATGATACCTCAATTCCTGTTAACAAGCTCATGCTACCTTTTACAAATAGGGTGATTTATCCCAAAGCTATTGATGCTTATGACTTAATTAGATGTGGTGCCGATGCGAACTCCCTGAGACCAATTAATGGATTTCCAGAAATAGCTCACTTATATGGATTCAAACCCAACACAGCGCCCTTAAAAGAGCTTGGGATTGAGAAATACAGTTATATCGTTATGAGAACTGAGCCCATAAAAGCCAACTACTTTAACGGAGATGCCGAAAAAAGCATTCTTGAGGACATCATCCCCCTTCTCCCGGATCTCCCGATAGTCTTATTCCCCAGAACAGAAGAACAGGCTAAGAGATTTAAACGGTTTGATAATGTCATAATTCCTGATCATGTAACCGACAGTTTGAGCCTTCTCTATTATGCAAAGCTCATGATAGGAGCGGGGGGAACCATGAACAGAGAAGCATTGGCACTGGGCACACCGACCATTTCAACATATCCTGGAAAGCTCTTAGCAGTTACAAAATGGCTCATAAGCTTGGGAATTAAATACCATTCAACTAACCCAATTGAAGTTGCAAGCAAGGCTTGGGAAATGGTCAGGAAAAATGGCACATACAGAAATTACATTCGCAGTGTTGTTTCAACCCTTGAGAATCCTGTTGAAGTAATGATTGAAGAAATAGAGACATATGAGGAGCTTGGAACATTTCCCCCACTGCAAAACTCAAAAGCTGTAACCAGCTAAGGAAGGAGTAACATATGCTTCAATGAGCGCCGCAATTAAAAGCAAGAAAATAGCAATGCCAAGCATTTTCATAGCTGTTTTAAATCCTCTTCTGAATCTATCACCAAGAGTTCCTCTCCCTTTAATAATCTCCAGATACCATTCAATTCCTCCCAAACCTGCAATTGCAAATGCAGGGATTTCAACAATCCCATGGGGCAGAATTGAGAGCAGGATTTTTGTTAAGCTTTCACCCTGGAGATAAGAATATTCCATGACGATTCCCACTAAGAAGCCATTAAAGAAGAGAATCCCCAAGGGCACGACCCCAAACAGTACACCACCAAAAGCCGCCAAAATCGCCACTCGTGTATTGTTTAGAAATATCAATTTAAAAAGGGTAAAACTGTCTGGAACGCCATTAAGTTTGCCACTAAAAATCTGTTTTAAATTCAAGAATAGATTTTCTGCAAACTGGGGATTTAAAACTGTAAAGACCACTCCCAATGAAACTCCAATCAAAAATGTTCCGAGAAGAGCCAAGAAGATTTTCTTATTCATGCTCTCCCCTCAATGCATTCTTTAATGCTATTTTGAAATCTTCAACATTTATGTAAGGCATTTCCACATCAAGCCTCATTGCAAAAAATTCATCAATTATATGCTCAAGCTCTTCAAGTTTATGCCCTTTGAGTTTTTTCTCAAGCTCCTCGATAGTATTTTCGGGATATATAAAGAAATCCCCCGTAATTTTAACATTCTCAGCAATACCATCTTTTTCTTCAATTTCAAATCTTATCAGCCCCTTCCTTGCCTTGTGTTCTCCTATCTTCTTCATTGCCCTCACGTAAAAATTTAAAGTGGAGAAGTTTTTAAAGGTTAAGCTCAACTCACGTTAGGTGGTGACGTATGGCTTACGATGACATAAAAGAGGAGGTAAAACTAATTCTTAAGGAGATAATCAGTGATATGCTCGAAAAGGAGGGAAAAAGTTGGGATGGCGAGATATTGTTCGATGAGACGCCAAGTATGGAACTTGGTGATTTCGCAACTACAGTTGCTTTTCAGCTGGCAAAGGTTTTTAGAAAGGCTCCACGCATAATAGCCCAGGAAATCGTGGAAAAAACCAAAAACAAGCTGCCAGAATATATTTCGAAAGTTGAAGTTGCTGGAGCAGGTTATATAAACTTCTTCCTTGATTATGAAAAATTTGGAAAGCTCATCATAGAAGAAATCCTCACAAAAGGAGAAAAGTATGGAAAAAGCAATATTGGGAAAGGAAAGAAGGTTGTCATAGAACACACCTCGGTAAATCCAACCAAGCCGCTTCACATGGGACACGCGAGGAACTCGATTCTCGGAGACACTATGGCAAGGGTTATGAGAACCTTGGGTTATAACGTTGAAGTTCAGAACTACATTGATGACTTGGGAATTCAATTTGCTCAGGTAATGTGGGGATATTTAAACCTGAAAGAGGAGTTTGAAAAAATCAAAGCTGAAATTGAAGAACGGTGCATAAAAGAAAATAGTATAGACCACGTCCTTGGATTGCTTTATGTTGAGGTTCACAGAAAAATGGAAGAAAATCCTGAAGTCGAGAAAGAGGTTAGAGAACTCATGAAAAAACTTGAAGAGGGAGATAACGAAATAGCAGAACTTGGAAGGAGATTAGCAGAGGAAGTTGTTAAAGCCCAAATGCAGACAACGTACCGCCTAAATATTGCCTATGATTTGCTTTCGTGGGAAAGCGATATAGTTAGAAGTGGTATTTTCGAAGAAGCTTATAGGAAAATAGAACAAAATGAGCACTTTGAATGGGCCAAAGAGGGCAAATACAAAGGAGCGTTCATAATGAAGCTTGGCGATCTCTTCCCAGACATGGAGAATCCAGACATGGTTCTCATAAGAAGCGACGGAACAGCCACATATACTGGAAAGGATATAGCATACCACATGTGGAAATTTGGGCTTGTAAGTGCAGACATGCTTTACAAAATTTGGGATAGGATAATGTTTGAGAAGAAAGAGCACGAGACATGGACAACTGCAAGAGATGGCAAACCAATGCCTGGAAAATTTGGACATGCTGACATCGTTATAAATGTCATCGGCGCTGAACAGAGGTATCCTCAAAAAGTTGTTGCTTATGCACTCAAACTTTTGGGATATGAGGAAGCTTACAGGAACTTCCATCACTTAGCCTATGAACATGTGGTGAGACCAGAGGGGAAGTTCAGCGGAAGGAAAGGAACATGGATCGGATTCACTGTCGATGAAGTTGTGAATGAGGCTGTAAAGAGGGCAAAAGAACTTGTCGAAGAAAAGAATCCCAACTTAAGCGAAGAAGAAAAGAAGAAAATAGCAGAGGCTGTAGGAATTGGAGCAATAAGGTACAACATGCTTAAGTATTCTCCGGAAAAGATAATTACATTCCGATGGGAAGATGTACTCAACTTTGAAGGAGAGAGCGCTCCCTATATCCAGTACGCACATGCAAGATGCGCATCAATATTGAGAAAAGCCATGGAAAAGGGCATTGATCTGAGATTCAACAACCTCTTAGAAAATGCAGACTTCTCAAATCTTGACAGGAAAGAAAAAGATTTAATAAAACTGCTCTCAAGATTTCCCGAAATAGTTAAGGAAGTGGGGACTGAAATAAAACCACATCTTCTGGCATGGTATGCCAATGAAGTTGCAATGGTATTTAATAAGTTCTACATGGCACTGCCAGTGCTTAAAGCAGAGAGAGGGACACTTGAAGAGCGTTTGCTGCTGGTTATGGCAACAAAGCAGGTTCTAAGGAATGTGCTCTATTTGATGGGGATAGAAGCTCCGGAAAGAATGTAATCACAAAATTGGTTTTCCTGTGTTTACTTCAATCTTTTGCTCTTCTTTTTCACTTACTAATATCAAAGACCCAGCCCCTATCAGAACTAAAGAAATTGCGTATTTTATAATTGAGGGATGCTGCCTAAGTTCAACATAAACTATGCACTCCTGGTTGCTTTCAACTTCTATTAAATGTTCGCCCTTAAATCTTGCAGAATACATTTTGAATTCTCCTACTCTCTCCCCATCAATTTTCACTGTAAATGGTGTATCAGAAGTCAACTTTACTGAAATATCTCCATTTAAATAGAGAGCATCTGTAAATTGATTGGAGTGTGTAAGAATCATCTGCTCTCCTCCACCGTACCCACCTACGAGGTGTGGATACATCGTGAGGAGGAAAACAAGGTAAAGTGTTCCCCCTATTATCAAGCCACTCCCAAAGAGTTTTCTCATGCTCTCACCTATTTTGATTATCATTATTTAGCTATATAACTTTTACTCAAAAATCAAGTATTAACAAACTTTGGAAAACCCTAAAAACCTCAAAAACTAAGGGGGTATGGTGAGCTTCATGAGGGGTGTAATTGTTCCATTAGTTACTCCGTTTAATGAAGACTACTCATTGGACTTCCAAGCTTTAGAGGAGCATATAGGGTATCTCGAGAAAGTGGGGGTTCATGGGATTTTTGTAAATGCAACTACGGGAGAGTTCACAAGCCTCACCAAGGAAGAAAGAAAGCTCTTAGCTGAAAGAGGGCGGGAACTTGTAAATGCATCGTTTTATCTTGTGGGAACTGCCTCGACAAACACATTTGAAGTGGTAGAGCTAACCAAACATGCTGAAGATATCGGCGCAGATTATGCAGTAATAGCCCCACCATATTACTGTCCGCTAAATGACGAGGCACTATTCATTCATTATTCAATGATAGCCGAGAGAACGGATATCCCAATAATTCTCTACAACATTCCAAGCTGTGCAAATCCTTTAAGTGTTTCATTGATAAAGAAGCTGGCTCTTGAGTACAGCAACATAGCCGGAGTTAAAGAAACAATAGACAGCATAAGTCATGTGAGAGACGTTATCTTTGAAGTCAAAGGAGAAAGAAAAGACTTCAAGGTATTTACAGGATTGGATCATCACTTCCTAAACACATTAATCCTTGGAGGCGATGGGGGCATAATGGCATGTGCAAATTTTGCTCCTGAAATCCATCTCAAGCTCTTTAAGGCATTTGAAGATAAGAAGCCAGAAATGTTTGAATACGCCAGAAAACTGGCAAAACTCTCACAAGTTTATAATTTGGCATCTTCTTTCGGTTCTGCGATAAAAATCGCAATGCAGCTTAGAGGTTTTCCAGTAAAACCAGTGCTAAGACCCCCATACGTGATAGATGGAAAAGAAACAAGAGAAAAGATAAAAGAACTGTTATCCTTACTGGAGCTTATACCTTAAGAATGCACCTAATCCGCCAAAGGCTTTGTAGAACTGCTGCCCCTCCTCAGTGTCAAGCGAAATAATCTCAACTCTTGCCCCTATCCCCTCCGCCATCTTTATTAGCTCCTCTGCAACATCCCATTTTTCAAAGCTGATGTTCTGGCTGCCACATTTTGGGCATGTCTTAAGTTTCCTTCTATAAACCTCAAACTCCTGCTCGTTCATTGTTTTGAGCTCTTCCCAACCGCAGTTGTTGCACTTGGCTTTAACCCTAACCTTATCATACCCCTCGCTGATCAGCAAAATATCAACGGCACCAAGTTCTAAAGCTCTCCTTACTTCTTTCTCTCCGTATGTTATCATCCCTGTGTCCTTAACAAGATGTCTGAAGAAATCCTGGATCAGCTTCTTCTCTTTGATCGCTTCGTGTTCTGAGAGAATGTCACTTGCTTTTTCAACAAGCTCTCTCAGACCATACTCACCGTGATAGCTTATGTCAACGACTCCAATTATTTTCTTTCTGAGCTCATGATGGAGGTAGTCCCCTTCGATAAATTCCTCCTTTGTTGGCCCCGGCCCTCCGACTATGATCCCTTTAAGCTCACCTTTTTCAAGAAGGGGTAAAAACGCTTTATTGGCGTGTTCTCCAATTCTCTTCATAAATTCATGAGTTTCCTGTTCTCTAATTCGCTCATATCTTCGAGCAGACTGTCCTCCAGCTCTTGTCTTTCCAGGGACGTTTGATGTAAGCTCATCAACGACTTCGATTCTCTTCCCTCGGAGAATACCTATTGTGGCTTCATTTTTTTCAACAGTTATGAGACCATAAGCATCTTTAACTCGGAGCATCTCTTCTAAGGGTTCTGTGACAAAAGTTTGATCACATCGATAAAGCCTTACTTTTAAAGGTTCTGGCGGAATGACCGCAAACACCCTGATATCACTTACACCTTCCTGCTCGCTTACATTGCCAACGAATAACGCCAATCCCGTGGGAGGGGTCTGCTTGTAAAGCTTGAGATGCTGCATTGCTCTTTCCAAAGCCCCAAGAACGTTCTTTCTGGTTGATTTTGATTTGATGTTCTGGGCAGTTCCGTACTCCTCCCTAAGCTGCTGCATGACCTTATTGAGATCATAACCGGCAGGAATATACAGAGAGACAAGTTCAGTTGCTCTCCCCCTGAACTTTTTCAGCTCTTCCACTTTTTTCTTTAACTCATACATTTCAGCTGAAGTGTGAGACATGAGCATCACCTCAAAACCGCTCTCGCTAACGACTTAAAAGAATTCGAATTTATAAAGATTTGGTCATGAAAAAGCCAGAAGAATTATATGAAAGACAACACCAGCAAAATAAAAACTCCAACAACTCCACCCACAGCTATTATTAGGAGATTAACGAGGTTCAGTTCAATATGTGCAATGCCAAGGAAATTAATTATGCCTACTAAGATCAATCCTATTATTGTATTCATAGCCATCCACTTCAGTATTGCCAGTGTCAGTTTCAAAACCAGATAACCTGCCAGGATTAACAAGACTAAAAATATCAACCATTGGAACACCTAAATCACCCCTCAAGCCTTCTTAACACATCTTTTGCTATCTCACCAAGAGGTACCCATTTCATACCCTCAAAGGGCAGTATGACTTTTTCTTGAACAGATATCAGCTCTTCTACGTATGGTCTCAGCTCTGCTATTCTGAACTCCCTGATCATTAAAAGGGCAAAAGCTTTGTCATTTTTGTCTCCAGAGAGAAGAACATCCTTGGTTTTGGCAATAACATCATTTTTAAATTCCGTAAATAAGCTTGGGTTTTCTTTAATTAAAAAGCTGAGGAACACCATTGCATTTTCTTTTACATAGGAATTTCTTGACTTGACAAGATCAAAACTTTTGAGGAAATGCTCTATTCTGAGGTTTCTGATGATTAAGTTTTTATCCCGTTCAAGAATGTTCGTAAGAGCCAACAAAGAATCCCCAACAATACCAGGATTTTTTTCATTAAGAAGCTCAAAGAGGGCATTAATAACTTTTCTATCCTTTAATGCTTGCTCCACCACCGCCTCAATTTGGTTAGTCTCAAGCATCTTTCTGACTTTATCTTTTTTAGAACCGAAGGAAAATAACCCCATATCACTCACCAGTGCTCTTTTTTAAAAAATATACTGCAAAGGTTAAAGCTTTTTTGCATAGTTAACTTTAAAACCTCAATATGGAGGTTAATTTAGGCTATGAAGAGAGCGAATTGCACTGAAGGGTGATGAACCTCCACTGCGGAGCCTTTGAGAGGTGATAAGATGAATATTAGAGAGTTTCAGCAAATGATAAGGGACATATACTTTCACAGAGATTCACAGAGAGGATTAGAGCGGACTTTCCTATGGTTTGTTGAAGAAGTGGGAGAGCTTTCTGAGGCTTTAAGGAAAGGAAAGAAAGAAGATATAGAAGAAGAGTTTGCTGATGTTTTTGCTTGGCTTGTGAGTTTAGCCAACTTAGCTGGTGTTGATCTTGAGAAAGCCGCCCTCAAGAAATACCCAAATAAGTGTCCTTACTGCGGGAAAAATCCATGTGAATGTAAGAAGGAGTGACTTTTTACAAGCCTCGCCCTTTAGAGCGGGGTTCAGTGTTCGAGAATTTGGCTCTTGAGTGGGAAAGCAAAAGAAAGATTTAAATACTTGTATGTATTAATACTTAATGGTGGGAGAGTGGGAGTCATAACTGTTTCCGTTGATGATGGGGTTGAGGAGAGGTTCAGAAAGCTCGTGGCAAAGAAGTATGGACGGATTAGGGGGGCATTGGGAGTTGCAGTAACTGAAGCAATGAAGCTCTGGATTGAAAAAGTTGAGCAGGAAGAAAAATGAAGCGTTCGGTAACGGTTAAACTTCAGCCCTCAAAAGCTCAAGAGAAGATCCTCTTCGAGTTAGCTCAAGCTACAGCCATAATCTGGAACAAAATCAATTACCAGAGACTAAAACAGTTCAAAGAATTCGGTAAGATAGACTTCTCAACGACAGAAAAAGAAGCATACCACAAGTTCAAGAACTGGATTGGCGGCTCGACAGTTCAGCAATTAGCTCGAAAAAACGCCGAAGCTTGGAGGAGCTTCTTCTCGCTCAACAGGAAGAAAAAGAAAGGAGAACTGCCCGAATGGTTCAAGCCAAGACCGCCCAAATTCGTTAGAGAAGAAAACGGCAGAAAACTCTTCATAATTCCTTTGAGAAATGACCAGTATCGGATTAATGGTAACGTTCTCGAATTGAGAAGACTCGGAAAATTTGGTAGGCTGAGAATTCAGTTCAAGGGGAGAATACACTTGAGGGGAAAACAGGGAAGACTTGAAATAATCTATGACGATGTGAAGCGGAAGTTCTACGCTCACATCAGCTACACGGTAGAAGAGAAATTAACTAAGAAGGGGTGGGTCAAGGTTCCAAGACAACCTCCGGGAAGTTTAATTGCAGGAATTGACTTGGGCGTGAACAATTTAATGGCTGTCTATGTTGAAAATTGTGAATCCCTCTTGGTCAATGGAAGGCCACTAAAATCCATAGCCTTCTATTGGCAGAAAAAGATTGCCGAGTACCAGTCTAAAATCAACAAATCAGGCTGTAAAAAGAGCAGAAAACTCAGGAGAATGCATGAGAAGGCTAAACTTCAGGCAAAACACTACATTAACACTGCCGTAAGGCAAACCGTCGAAAAACTCTACCACTTGGGCGTTTCGAGAATTGTCGTGGGTTATCCAAGAGAAATCGCAAGGAACTCTGATAAGGGCAGAAAGCAGAATTTCATTCTCTCTCATGTTTGGCGTTTCAATTACGTTATCAAACGGCTTAAGGAAGTTGCTGAGGAGTATGGTGTTACTGTTATAATCACGGATGAGGCTTTCACTTCTCAAACCTGCCCTCTCTGTGGCCAGTGCCACTCTAATGCTCGTTTCGTTAGAGGTTTGTTTAAGTGTCACAGGGAGGGCGTTGTAATGAATGCTGATTTAGTTGGAGCCTTCAACATTTTGAAGAAGGTTGTTAGAACGATAACCCTGAGCCTTGAGGGTTTGAAAGCCTTCAAGGTGAGGGGTAATGGGCTCAAGGCCGAGCCCGAGGGGCTGATTTTTGGCTTTAATGAAGCCCCTCAAACCTCCCCGCCAATGGCGAGGGGCTAAGCTAAACCCTCAGTCAAAGCAGGGAGGAGGTCAGATAAGCTAACAAAATTATTAAATATTATTTTATCTCACTCATCATTTGGGAAAGACTATGAAAAAAGGGCAAAGCTCCTTAGAGTATCTTATTTTCATCGCTGTTGCGATTATAATTGTAGCCCTTGTGATTAAATACACCGAACCTGCAGTAAAGGAAGTACCTATTACTGGGATAGTATATATTGATCCCGAGACTTCTCCTGTAGTAGAGCAGACCTCAGAGAAAATAAAATGGAAGGTCACCTATTATTACCCTCCTGGATGCCAAGCAACAAAATGCGACTTCTACGTTTCTGTTAATCTTAAGTATTATTATTCCAGCGACAAATACAGAATCGATGTCTATATTGGGGGAGAAGCTGACAGGATAAAAAAGATCAAGGTCTCAATGTGTACTGGATGGGAGAAGGTAGTGGACGCAAATGGATTTGACCGTAACTACTTTGTAGGATATTTCGCCAAAAAAGAACTTGACCCTCTTTTCCCGTGTCAAGTCACAGTAATGGCATGGATAAAGTGAAGAACTAAGTTGATTCCCAAAAGAAAAATCTAAAAATATGTGAGCAGTCAAATCAATAGGGAGGATGATGTGGAAGAGAAAAGTTAAATCAATAGATAAAAAGGTATTGGCGTTTATAATGATCTTCTTGTATTATTTTGTTACCCGTCTTTATGGGATTTCTGGTCATATGAATGAGTATTTTGATTATGATGAAGGCACATATCTCATGATTGCAAGGCTAATTAATCAAGGATATTTGCCCTATAGAGATATTTTTGCAGTTCATCCACCACTTTTTTATTACATGCTTGCTCTCTGGCTTAGGATATTTGGAGATAATTACGTGGTGGGCAGATTGTTCTCTGTGTTTCTTGGGTTTTTATCGCTAATTATTGCCTACTGTATAGGAAAAGAAGTCAAAAGCTGGGAACTGGGGGTTACGTTTACTGGGTTGCTGGCTATGGATCCGCTGTTAATTCATGTAAATCCTTTGGTTTTCCATGAAAGTTCAATTGAGTTTTTTACCTTGTTGTCTTTGTACTATTTTGTAAGATTTGTAAAAACAGAGAATCTTAAGTACGCCTATATTTCGCTCTTTTGGGCTGGACTGGGAAGTACATCCAAGTTTACAATACTTCCCTTTGCTGTTGCTTTATATCTTACAATTTTCTTCTCCCTCAATCAAGAAATTTTTGAACACGCTAAAAATGCCAGCAAAGTATTATTAAACAAAAAACAAGTGTTTATATGTTTAGTTAGTTATATCCTAATAACTATTATCTCTATGTCAACAATTTTTATGTGGCCATCCGAGTTAGTAAGAAAGCTGATGATCGTTCCAGGTTTGCATAAAATAGAGGTTTATGGGCAGATAATCCCCTCTGCATTTTTGCTTGCAATATGGGGAATTTTGACGATATATGTATTCAGGATATCCTATGTAGACAAACTTATTAGATTTGCAATCTTTTCAATAAAAAACATAAGATCCGCAATTTTACTCGCTTTGGCTTTTTTACTTCCCAAACTTATTATTGAGGGGATATTGGGTGTTATGATAAGCAGAGACTACATCTATCAAACATATCTTGCTCAAGGGGGGAGAGGTTTTCCAATTATAAATCTTTTTATGTATATCGGAGATAAATTTGGTCATATCTACAACAACACGCTGGAGCTCATGATCGCAAATGTTCCGCTAATACTACTAGTCGCCGTTATCCTCCTTGTATGGACACTTGACCTAAGTTCTGAGCCAAATCCCGTTAGTCAGCACCTAAGGGTACTGTTTATTGTTAGCTTTTTTATGTATTTTTTCGTATCCCCAACCCTGCCAAATGACAGATTTTTAATTTCTTTGTGGCTTGTGCTATATTTACTTCTACTTGAGTTTTTAAGCTCTGTTAAATTTACCAAGAAACAACTATACGGCATGTTGTCTATCTTCATAGTCTTTCTGCTAATTGCGGATTATGGAATGGTTTATCAGTACCCCCAAGGAAAGCTAAAGTTTATCTGGGCGGTGCATAGCAAAGAAATGAGGGACGAATTAAAAGAGTACATTCTAAAAAACAATCTGTCAAACGAGAAGTTCTATGCTGTAAATCCTATGAATACATACTATTTGGGTCTTCAAACCGAGCCATATTACATTGATACTTTTGGTCTGATACTCTTGAAAGATACGAACACCACCGAAATTCTCTCGGCACTTTCTAGGAGAGATGTTAAATACTATATCCTAAGCACTTGGATATATTACAAATGGCCTGAACCTGCTAATAAAGAGTTTAACAATCTAATCTCATATATTAACAAAAATGGATATTTACTCTACGGAGATTCATATAAAAATGGAGACATAATTGAAATCTACAAATTAAAAGAATTCCCAAGATGGAACAACTCAGAAATTGCTCTCTTTTCATACACTGGAGCTATACTCATAGAGAATCATTCAGAATACATAGCCAAGATTTATGCCACTAGAAACAATAAACACTACAACCTTAGGACTAAAATTAAAATATCCTCCATCAATCCATTAATATATGATGTAACTCAGTACTCTACAGATACTCAAGTTAAATTTTCGCTATCTATAGCTTCAGATTCACTAAAGTTCGTTCTTCCATCTGATAGTGAGTTGATAATGGAATTCTATGCTCCAGTAACAGTTGGATATTCTCTAACCTCCAATCCCAATGTAGAAAAAATACTCACCAAAAATCACAGTGTGCATGCCACAAAAGTCAATATCTACTATAAGGACTACATCCTTTCGCTGAGTGGAGATAACATAAAATTAACAAAAATCTCAGAAGATACCGTTGAGATTATTGGGAATAACATAACAATCAAAATCACGAGGGAAAGATTATGAAAACAAAAATAATCTCAATACTCAATGACAAATTTGTAAAAGATGCCGCAATAATGACATTAGCAACTACATTTGCAAACTTTTTCAATTACCTTTATCAATTAATAATGGGAAGACTGTTAGTTCCCTCCGAGTACGGGGATCTTTTTAGTCTATTATCGCTGTTTTACATCTTCTCAGTTATATTCGCAGTGATCAATGTATCAACAGCAAAGTTTACAACAATCTACTCACTAAGAGGAGAATATGAAAAGATAAAAGGTTTTCTAATAGAGATTTCTAAAAAACTTTGTGTTATAGGATTTATTATTGCTATTTTGGCAATTTTTATCTCGGACTTATTGGCGAGTTTTTTAAATATTAACACAAATCTTGCCCTTATATACCTCTCCTTGGCAATTCCCTTTGCGCTATTATTCACCCTCCATCAAGGCATACTGAGGGGCTTGCAAAGATTTACAGCACTGGGACTTAGCATAGTCGGATGGGCATTTTTAAAACTTTTATTTGGGATACTGTTGGTATTAATTTGGAAAAACTTTCTTGGGGGAATAGCAGGGTTTACACTAGCGTATGTCATCATCTTGGCTCTTACATTTTTTTATCTTAGAGATATTCTAAAGTTTCCGAAAATGCATCATGTCGATTTAAAAGGGTTTATAAAGTACAGCTGGATAAGTTTTTTAGCGCTGTTTTCATATTCTCTAATGTGGAATATTGATGTCATTTTGGTGAAACACTATTTTCCCCCATTTCAGGCTGGAATATATGCCGCAATTTCAGTTCTCGGAAAAATTGTTCTGTTTGCTTCGGTTTCAATTGGAATAGTGCTATTTCCAGAAAGTGCCCAAAGATATGAAAAAAATGAGTCACATCTCCAAATATTCCTGCGAGCATTAGGATTAACCGCGGCAATTGGATTTGGTATAATAGCTGTCTATGTGTTTTTCCCTTATACAATTGTCAAGATCATCTATGGTGAGGGATACATGATGATTGCTGAATACCTATGGAAATATGGAACTGCAATGTTGTTGCTATCTCTTGTTAATGTGACACTGAACTATGCGCTCTCAATAAATATAAAAGAAATAGCGTATTCGCTTCTATTGGGAAATTGTTTGGAAATTATATTTATATATACATTTAGAACCTCTATAGACTACATAATCAACAGCTTGGTTACGGTAATGCTTATAACCTTAATAGTTTCCTTACTTCAAATTTGGAGGCATAGAAAGTGAAGTTTTCTCTAATTATTCCAGCATACAATGAAGAAAAAAGAATCCTAAGGACTCTAAATGAGTACTATGCAGCTCTAAAAGCAACATTTAATGAGGACTTTGAGATTATTATTGAGATGGATGGTTGTACTGATAGAACCCCTCAGGTAGTTAGGAATTTTGCACAAGACAAAGAGAATGTAAAAATCTTAGAATTTCCAAAACGACTTGGCAAAGGAGGAGGACTTCTTCAGGCATTTAAGGTTGCAAAAGGAGAAATTATTGGATTCACTGATGCTGACGGCTCTACACCAGCAAAGGAATATATTAGGCTGATTCGTACTATCAACAAAGGGTATGATGTGATTATAGGGTCCAGATGGCTCCCTGAAAGTAAAGTTACCATTCCCCAACCACTAATCCGGAGAATATTAAGCAGGGGGTTTAATCTATTAGTACGGCTCTTATTTAACCTTAATATTAGAGATACACAGTGTGGAGCTAAAGTTTTTAGGCGAGAAGTCATCGAGAGTGCTATTCCTTATATAAAAATTGGAGGCTTTGCTTTTGATGTGGAATTGTTATACATTGCCAAAACAATGGGATTCAAAATCAAAGAGGAACCTATAGAATGGCACAATGAAAAAGAATCAAAGCTGAATCTAAAATCTGTAGTTCCAAGAATGTTCATAGATATAATAAAACTGAGAATCCGAACAATAAGATTTAGGTGAGACAATGAGGATATTAATCCTAAACTGGAGAGAAATTAACGATCCGCTAGCAGGAGGAGCAGAAAAATATCTATATGAAATTGGAAAAAGAATAGCAAAGATGGGACACTCTGTTGTATTTTTTGGGAGAGAATACTACCCACAAATCCCAAAGAAAGACAAGATTAATGAAATTAAAATTGTAAGGGGAGGCAACAAGTTTACAGTATACCTCTGGGCTCTCTGGTATCTCGCCAAAAACAGGAAGAAATTTGATGTGGTAATCGACTCTGAAAATGGAATTCCCTTCTTTTCTCCATTAGTATTCAACAATGTTATATGTGTCATGCACCATGTACACTTAGATGTCTTTGATAAAGAGCTTTCATTTCCTCTTAATCTGGTAGGAAAGTTTCTGGAAGGCAGACTAATGCCGTATATTTATAAGAATAAACTTTTTGTTAGTGTCTCACCTTCTACAAAAAAAGAAATTATAGAGAGATTAAAAATTAAGCCTGAACAAATAAAGATTGTGTACAATGGTGTTGATTATGAAAAACTATCCACCCAGTCTATCATAAGCAAGTTCAAAGACCCAACTGTCATTTATTTCGGCAGGGTAAAAAGATACAAACGGATTGATCACGTGATAAGGGCACTTGCTTTAACTAAGAGAAAAATTAAAAATGTAAAACTAATAATAGCTGGAAAAATGGATAATAATATTTGTAATGAACTGAAAAAACTCGCAGATGAACTAAATGTTTACGTAGAATGGTACAGCAATGTGGAAAATTCTTTAAAAAATGAACTTCTGAGTAAATCGTGGATATATGTGATAACATCGCTAAAGGAGGGATGGGGGATAAGTGTTATTGAAGCAAATGCCTGTGGTACTCCTGTGGTCAGCTATGATGTACCAGGATTAAGGGACTCAGTAAGAAATAGTTACAATGGGATATTGGTGAGAAACGGGAACATTAAAGCACTTAGTAAAGTTATAATTTGCCTCTTAGAAAATCCCAAAGTTAGAAAGAAGCTTTCTCATAATGCCAGGAAATGGGCGAAAAGATTTAGTTGGGAGAGAAGTATGCAATATATAATCCAAATAATCTCAGAAAGGTGATTCTAGTAATGTACTTCCCACGTATTTCAATAGGGATCCCTGTTTATAACGAACAAGAAAATATTCAAAAATTATTATTGTCAATTCTTTGCCAAAAGGGAGTTAATATACGTGAAATAATTATCATTAATGACGGATCCACTGATAATACTCTTAAAAAAATTATGGAGATTAGCTCGATTATCGAGAGAGACATAGTTTTAAAGGTGATAAATTTACGGCATAATATAGGCAAGGCTAATGCTCTAAATATAATTTTTAGAATAGCTTCATCTGAATATTTAGTGTTACTCGATTCAGATGTCATTTTAATGGATGAATATACTCTAAAAAGATTGGTATATCCCTTGATTAAGAATGAAGACATTGGTCTAGTTAGTGGATGGTACGAAATTTCTTCGTACTCTTCAATAAATATGTCTGTCTTTAATAAAATTATTACATGGGCATATAAATTTTCTGCCAAACTATTAAAAGAGATAGGTTCGAATTTTGGAGTATATGGTGCTACCGGTGCTATTATGGCAGTTCCAAGGAATATTTATAAAGAGCTACAACTTCCAACTAATATGCTTAGAGATGACCTTTATGTTTACCTTGATGTTCTTAGTAAAAATAAGAAGTTTGTCTTTCAACCCAATGCAAAAGTAATTGTTCATATTAATCCAACTCTTAAAAATTACTTGAGATATCAGGTGAGAGTTAGAAGTATACCCAAAGATATTATAATAGGATTTGGTAATATTGCACAGGAAGAATTAAGAAAACCTCCTTATAGCATGTTACTATTAACCCTACTAAGATTATCTATAAAGTACCCCCTAGAAGGCATAAGTTGGGTTTTATTAAAAGTAATCTCACTAATATATATCAAATATCTCAAAAATATAAAAATATCAGTTAGATGGAGAGCTCGTAAGGAGGGCATAAATGAGTGAGAATTCAACAAAAGATAGAAAAAAAGTTGCTAAATATATCCTAATTTGTGCCTTTATTTTTATATTACAACTTATTTATTCGATTCTAAGATACCATGTATTTTTTACGTCAGCTTTTGATTTAGGCATATATATTAGGAAAATATCCCACTATGGGGCAAAGAGAATAGCATTTTTAGGGCACTCAGAACCAATTCTCCTCCTTATCCTCCCACTTTACGAACTCTTCCCATATGCAGAAACCCTTCTCATCTTGCAAGCTCTTTCTGTAGCATTAAGTGGTTTAATTTTCTACAAGTTTGCAAACGAAATCTTAAAGAACAGAGACATCTCTTTCGGATTAATGTTGCTCTATTTCCTAAATCCCTTTTTGCTTGGCTTAATTAGATACGACTTTCATCCAGTCTCTCTCGCGCTTCCATTTATTTTTCTAACTGCATACTACTTAGAAAAGAGAAAATATAAAAAAGCTCTTATAGCATCTCTCTTTATTCTTTCTGTTAAGGAAGATGCTGGAATAGCACTAGTGAGCTTAGGCTCATACTACTTATTAAAATCAAATAACTTCTCATTAAAAGTCACAATAAAAAAAGGACTTAAACTGAGATTCAAAAGAGAAGAATGGCCGTTAATAATTCTAACACTCTTAGGAATCTTATGGATTCTGCTCTCAATCTTTATCTTAATTCCCCATTATAGTGCTAGAAGACATTATGGATACACAAACAGATACTCAAATCCCCTCTCCTATTTGCCTGAAAAAATAGCATATATCCTACTACACGGGGTCTTTGTTGGATTCATTCCCTATACCTTTCCTCCAAATATATTCCTTTTTGGAGTTCCAATGCTCGAAAACCTTCTTTCTTCGAGGATATATCAAATAGCCATTGGATATCAGTACCAGTATATGGTTGTGCCATTGCTGTTCATAGCTACAACATACGCAATAAAAATAAAAAAGTTGGACTGGGAAAGCATAAAGAAAATTATTTTGACAAGTCTTCTTATAAGCGTGCTTTTCTCTCCGCTAATACCACCATATGGAATCGAGGAATACTTCCCAATACTGTACAAGGATCCACGCTTTCCAATTCCAAGCGAACATGATAGGATGTTAAAAAATGTCATCGATATTATCTCAGTCACAAACTTAACAGTCCTACCCCAACCAACAATATACCCACACATGGCAAATAGAAAAGAAACCTACCTATTTTATAACCAGACAAATCCACCAGATATACTCCTACTTGATCCCTACATACCTCTATATTGTATACAAAAAGACGATACTTGGTGCTATGACGTTCACTATTTCTTTGAACTATTCAATATCTCCAAGAAATATAAACTATACACATTCAAAGGAATCGAGATATATGTAAGATACGACAAAGTTAACAGTGATAATATTCAGAAGTTACTGGCAAAAATCAGACAGGTAACGAGTAAAAATTAAAAGCTACAATAAGATACGAAGAAAAATACCCATCAAGCACTTGCAGCCGCACTTAGTTCACTTGCAACCTGGCTTGTAAGTGCACTTGCAGCACTGCTAACTGCACTACCTGTTGAGCTCCCAGTTCCCTTCAGGTATCTTAACACGATAGCGATTATAATCAAAGCCGCAGCAATCATGAACAGGTATTCAATTGCTCCCTGTGCCTTCCTCCTCATTTACATCACCTCCGTATGCTTCTTTCATCATTCCTACTAAAGAAAAAGTTATATATCTTTTTACTCAAATTTGAGATGATTATACTCAATAATGATTATGCAAGGTGTCCCAAATGGTGTTAAAAATTTTCCAAGCAGAGTCTGCGAATATTGAAGAATGCTTAAATCATATTAAAACAACATCAAAAGAAGAATTTCTAAAAACTCCAGGTAAAATAGAAAAATCAAAAATTTCTTTAAATTTTGGAGCTTTTATGAACGTCATAATAGCTTTGGACATCGACGAAAGCCAGCCGGCTGAAAAAGGTCTGATAACTGCATATGCCAGTGCGAGAAACAAGAGGGATGCATTAAAAAAACTCCAAGATGCCCTTAACAAACAGATAAAAAGCACTATGGAAATAGTAGATTTCGAAATTGGAACTTATACAACCCCAGTAACAAGAAGGACATATGCTGTGGGCATTATCGTGTACAATATCCCCCTCCACGAAGTCGAGTTTAGCAAATTAAGCATAAAGGAAAGGAGGAAGATACTTGCCAAAGCTTTAGAGCTATTCAACTACAATCCCAAAGTTCTAAACATCTCAGAAGTTGCAAGAACATTTGGAGTTTCAAGGGACTCAATTTATTATGATATAGAGCAGATACTAAAAGAAAGAAGGCTAAGAAGTGGATAATGGAACCGGAGTTGCAGAAAGAACAAAAATCAGCAAAGCAATTACTGCAAGTATTTTTCTTTTAAATGAAATGGGAGACACTTCATCAAGAGCTCCGGGATTCCCTATTCTTCCCATCAGGAGAATTATTCCTCCCCATATTAGCCAGCCTACCCAAAGGTAACTCAGCGCTATTAATGCAAAACCCAATCCAAAAGTTAAATATGCATGCATCTTTTCATTCAGAAATGCCCTTGCAATGTGTCCTCCATCAAGCTGTGCTGCAGGAACTAAATTCAAAAATGTTACCAAAATACCAACCCAACCAGCTATCGCAACTGGATGAAACAGAATAACATACCCCTCTCCAAGGTGAAGGAAGTACTTTTCAAGAATCATGAAAAACAAATTGGTTCCAAAAATTATGCCTCCTTCCTTAAGATTCACAATTGAAGCAGGCAGGACTAAGGAGAGCTTAAGTCCTATTATTGAAACGGGAAGAGCAACTAAAAATCCAGCAAGAGGTCCGCTAACTCCCAGATCAATAGCTGCATTCCTTGTTGGAATCGGAGATTTTACCCTGATCACAGCACCCATTGTCCCGATAAACGAGGGGAATGGTATGAAATATGGAAACGTGGACTTAACACCATGGAGTGTTGCCGCTATTTTATGCCCCATCTCATGAGTTCCAAGGATCGCCATTATGCTTATTGAAAATGCCAGGGCATTGAGGTAAATGTTTCTGATTCCGGGAAGGTTGTACTGATCTAAAGCCTGAACATAGCCAAGAGACAACAAATAGCCTGCCCCAAAAGTGCTTATGAGCGTGGCAACAAACAATAGAATCCCTATAAGAGGGTTTTCACTCTTAACATGCTGTGCAGGAAATACATAAAGTACAATTTTTCCTCCTCTTCTCTTTAAAGCCGCCCAGTATCCTAAGCTCTCAAGTTCTCTCAGCACAACCTCAAAGTTCTCTTCTTTAATTGATAGAACTTCAAAAGCAAGCAAATTAGCCTCCTGCCGAAGAACTCCTCCAATATCGTAAAATTTTTTAATTTCTTGAATCAGTTTCTGGGAAATTGGTTCTTCCACAGCTTCAATCTCTTCAGTAAACCCCACAAGAACCATGTCTCCTCCGCAGTTAGGACAAGACCTTTCAAGTAACGGTTCTGTAGATTCCCTCACTTCTCGATAACCGCAGTCAATACACTCATAAATTCCTTTCGGCATTTTTCCACCTTACCTTGTTATTTTAAAACTACTATTTAAATGCCTTCCTCTTCATGGATTATAATCTCTCCCCTATCCGCATCAACTTCAATGATCTGCCCGTTTTTAATCTTCCTTATGTCAATTCTATCCACCATCGGGATTTCTGCAATTATTGCACCAGTTGCCACTATTGTCTCTGCATCTTCCACTACAATGGCTTTTGGAGCAACGTTGTTCTTTTTGAGCTGGTAAATAATGTAAGAGCCGACAGTTGAACCTTTACCCCTGGGAAATACAAGGATTTTGTCTTTAACACTTTCTCCCCTTATATCGCTCTCCACATCAGTTATAATTCCAGTTTTTGGATCAATTCCTCCTAAAAATGAGAGAGGTCTTCGAGAAACCAGAGCAATTCCCTTAGCCTTTCCCTTTGTTATCCTTCTTCCTTTAAGCTTCATCCCTCCCACCTCACGGAGCTTCAAGAATCAGCTTATCCGTATTATCGAGTCTTACTTTCAGTCCAGCTGATGAAAAATAGAAGCTTGCCTTTCCGCTGTTCGTTGCAATTCCCTTGTACCAACTCTTGATTGGTGAAACAATTAGGCATGCATCCACAACAATCTTACCATTATAGCGCTCTATGACTTCTGTGTAGCCCAAAGAATCTGCTAAATATCTCACGACCCTGCTTGCCGTTATGAAGAGAGGAACTTTCAGAGGTTTTCCCCTCATCCTTAAAAGCTCAGCGACTTCTTTTATTTCATGAATTGAAGCATGTGGACAGCCAATTAAAATGGCATCAATCTCATCCCAGCCAGCGTTGTACTTTTCTTTAACTTCCTTGAGCTCTTTGTCATCAACCTGTATTCTTTCAAGCTTATCTGTAATGGCAGTTTTATACTCCGGGGTTTCCCCCTCAACATGATATAACGCAATTGAGCCTGTTGCAGCCATTGAGGCACCAAGCTCTTTCAAATAATCTGTCTTTTCAGGTCTTAATCCTCTAAAATAAGGAACATCATTTTTAAGTATCTTTCCAAGGTGATACCCCAAAAAACTGTAATCAACAAAGTCTTTAACTTTGGCTTGAATTTCAACAATAACCGTTGCTTTTCTGTTTTCTTCTAAGTGAAGCCCATAGTTTGGTGTTTTTCCCACAATTGCAGCCGCCAGACTTGAGGGTCCACCCTCTCTGTTCGTTCTTGCACCTATGATAGAGTTTGCAAAGCTTACGGCAGAACTTTCACTCCAAGCTAAGTGATCACCAAATTTTGGCAGATTTGCCCCATAATATGGGGTGCATGTTGAAGTTATCTCAATCCCCATCGCCTTGTAAAGCTCCAGAACCTCTCTTTGTTTTTCCATGAACTCTTCATTGCCAATTCCTGCAGGATTTAAGGTTGTATAAACACTAACTTTAGCTCCCGCATCTACAAAATCTCTCAAAAATTCTATGCCAGCATCCCCAATGTTTTTATAAGAAACTCCAGCTATTTGGGCACTTTTGATTGGAATTAGCCTATCCGCTCCATAAATCTCTCCGAGGGCAACAAGAATCTCCATGGCTTTCTGCAGAGCATATCCGTACTCTCCTGCTAAAATCAGCTCTTCTTCCTTTGTTAGATACATGCTATCACCATAAGAGATATCTCATAGAGGGTTTAAAGCTTTTACACTCTTCGAAACATCACATGTAGAGCCGTAAAGCCTTATTTTGCTATTAAGATTAGGCAAATTAAACAAAAGAGTTTTGTAATCGGAGTTTTTGAATAGTAAAGTTTATAAACTTACCATATATTAGTATGTATCGGGTTGTGCAGCGGGGTGGGGCAGCTAGGAGTGCCCGCCGGGCTCATAACCCGGAGGTCGGAGGTTCAAATCCTCCCCCCGCTACCAATGTATACATTTGTACGTCCAATTTTGGGTAATGTTTTTAGAAACGTTTTTAATGATGTATGTTTTCTTATAACTATGCGTAGTTTGAAAGAGTTATCTCCAACAGAATTGCAAATTCTTATTGAGTTTGTCATAAGTTTACGGAAAGAGGGAGTTAGTTACAAGAAGATTGTCAGCAAAGTTTCTGAAGAATTTGACGTCAAAGTTTCTAAAGCGACCGTGATTCGATGGTACAAAGGATACAGTAATCCATTCAACAAAATAAAACGCATTAACTTAAAACCTTCTCCCGAGCTTTCATACATAATTGGAGTTTATTTGGGTGATGGGAGCATTCATCGAAAATCCAACGGAAGGTATCTAATAAAACTTCAAAGTAGTGGATAAAGGATTCGCGGAGACATTTTTAAATGGTGTTAACTCAACTTTTGGCTTTGAGAGAGACACCTCACGTGTTAATAGATGGTATGTAGAAGCCAGTAACAAAGAGCTTTTTATGTTTCTCAATAAATCCATTGACAAATTAATTGAGACTGCAGGGAATTATCCAGCTGATTTCCTAAGAGGATTCTTTGACAGTGAGGGCTATCCAATAATTGAGGCCAAGAACAGATTTCGAGTTATGGTCGGTGTTGCTAACTCCAATTTGGAGACCATTGGAGCTGTGAAGGATATGCTTGCTCAGTTGGGGATAAGTTCAACTATTAGAAGGTCTAATCTCATCGGACAAGAAGTTGTAATCCGCGGCATTAAATACACGTCTAATGTCGATATGTATACTCTAACAGTAAGTCGAAAAGCAGACGTGAAACGCTTTGCTGAGCTCGTGGGATTTTCTTCATCAACAAAAATGAAGAAGCTCCAATTTGCTATTCAACTCATGGATCTACCTGATGATAAGGCTATTTCTAAGTGGCATAGATTGTACTACAAAACTCCTCGCGGATACAAACTTAAAAACTCAACAGGCAAAAGTTTTTAAACACACCTTGGCAATTCCAATTGGCTATGCCATAAGGGGCGGCTGGCGGGAGCTGGCCGTCACCAAGGAGGTGTTATATATGGCAAGGATACATGCGAGAAAGAGAGGTAAATCGGGATCAAAAAGACCCCCAAGGACTGCCCCACCAACTTGGGTGGAATACACAGCTGAGGAAGTTGAGAACCTTGTCATAAAGCTTAGGAAAGAAGGCTACAGCACGGCTATGATAGGGACTATTCTCAGAGACCAGTATGGAATTCCAAGCGTTAAGCTAATTACAGGCAAAAAGATAACCAAGATCCTTGAAGAGAACGGCTTAGCACCAGAAATTCCAGAGGATTTGATGTTCCTCATTAAGAGGGCAGTTAACTTGAGAAGACATCTCGAGGAACATCCCAAGGACATACACTCAAGGAGAGGGCTTCAGCTCATTGAAAGCAAGATCAGAAGACTTGTGAAATACTACAGAAGAACAGGAAAGCTTCCACCAAAGTGGAGATACGATCCAGAGCAGGCAAAACTCTTAGTTCGCTGATTTCTCACTTTTTCCTTCTTAAGGTGATAGGATGGACAAGAGCGGCTTTTTGGAGAAGGTTAGGGAAGGTGCCGAACTGATAAAAATGCACATCGAGTTAGGGCACACTATACGCATCATTTCCCACAGAGATGCCGACGGGATAACTGCTGGCGCCATTCTTGCAAAGGCAATTGCACGGGAAGGCGGGAACTTTCATTTGAGCATTGTTAAACAGCTCAGCGAGGATTTAATCACGGAACTTGCAAATGAAAAGCAGAAAATTTACGTTTTCAGCGATTTAGGTAGTGGATCAATAAAGCTCATTGAGAAACACCTCAGTGATGCAAGTGTTGTTATAGCTGATCATCATCCACCAGAGGATGGAGAGATTAAGAACGATAACCACATCTTAGTTAACCCAACACAATTTGGAGCCGACAGCGTTAGAGATCTAAGCGGTTCTGGAGTTGCTTATTTTGTTGCAAGGGAGATTAATGAGAAGAACAGGGATTTAAGCTATTTGGCCTTAGTTGGTGCCGTTGGAGATATGCAGGAAATAGATGGGCAGTTCCACGGCATGAACTTGGACATAATAGAAGATGCAAAAGAACTTGACTTGATTGAAATACGGAAGGAGATTAGGCTTTATGGAAGGGAGACGAGGAAGCTCTACCAAATGCTCGCCTATGCCACTAATCCAGAGATTCCAGAAATTACCGGAGATGAGAGAAAGGCCATTGAATTCCTCAGGGCTAAGGGATTTGACCCAGATATGTACTACTGGCAGCTCAGAGAAGAAGAAAAGAAGAGATTCAATGACTTGATTGTAATTCATCTGATCAAACACGGAGCTGGGAAAGAAGTGATCGACAGAATAATCGGAGATGTAGTCCTAATAAAGGTCTACAAAGAAGGAGATCCAAGACACGAGGCAAGAGAATTCGCTACTCTGCTCAATGCAACTGGAAGACTAAACGCAGGCACCCTTGGAGTAGCAATATGCTTGGGAGATGATGATGCATTTAAAGCCGCACTAAAGCTGGTCGATGAGTACAAGAAAGAGCAGATTGAGGCAAGAAAATATTTAATACAAAATTGGAACAGCAGTGTTATTGAAAAGGAAAATGTCTACGTCTTTTACGCGGGTAAAAACATCAAAGATACTCTCGTGGGCATAGCAGCAAACATTGCAATAAGTTCAAGACTTGCAAGCCCAGAAAAGCCGGTGATTATTTTGGCAGACAGTGAGGAAGATGAGAGCCTCGTTAAAGGCTCAGCAAGAACTACCGAAAGAGCGTTAGCCAAGGGGTATCATCTTGGAGAGGCTTTGAGAAAAGTTGCGGAGATTATTGGCGGAGAAGGCGGAGGTCATGCGATAGCTGCTGGCATTAGATTTCCAAAGGACAAATTGGAGGAATTTGCAGAGCTTATAAACAAAGCGTTGGAGGAGCAGACAAATGGAAATTAAAGCCAATGCGGAGATAATCTGGCAGTACAACGATGAAAGAACCGCCGAGGCAATAGCGAGAGCTATTGATGTTGATAATTTAAACCTTCCAAAAAATTTAAAGGTTAAAACTTATTGGGAAGATTGTAAGGTCATAACAAAAGTTAAATACTCCGGTGAGATTGAAAGCCTTATAGTGGCTTTGGATGATTTGGTGTTTTCAATCAAGATCGCCGAAGATAGTTTAAAACTGTGAAAGTTAGGAGGTGTTAAGATGGCCAGAGCTAATCCAAGAAAAAGAGCTGCCGCTGCAAGAGATAAGTGGAAGCTCAAGCAGTGGTATATTGTTTATGCTCCCGAGTTTTTTGGAAGCCAGGAGATTGGTTTAACTCCAGCAGACGATCCTGAAAAGGTTAAGGGCAGGGTTATAGAAACAACGCTCAAAGACTTAACTGGAGACTTCACAAAGGGTCACGTTAAGCTATACTTCCAGATTTATGACGTCAAAGGGCAGAACGCTTACACAAAGTTCAAGGGACACAAGCTTGCAAGGAGCTACATTAGGAGCTTAGTTAGAAGAAGAACAACAAGAATTGATGGTATCTTTAATGTGACAACAAAGGACGGCTACAAGCTTAGAGTTATGGGAATGGTCATTGCAATAAGAAGAATTCAGACAAGCCAAGAGAGGGCAATTAGAGAAATCATGAGAAACATCATATACAAGAAGGCTGAAGAGCTGCCGTTTACACAGTTTGTTCTTGAGGCTGTCACAGGTAAGATGGCTTCTGAGATTGCCAAGGAAGCAAAGAAGATATATCCGCTTAAGAGAGCAGAAATCAGAAAGATTAAGGTTCTTGCTGAACCGGAGATTTGATTTTTCTCCGCTTCCATTTCTCCTCTAAAGCGCTTCTGCTAAAGCTTTTAAGTTTATTCTCCAATTCCTATCAGGTGATAGCGATGAAATTTTTAATAAAAACTCAGAGGGGAATGGAAGCAGTTGCTGGTAATTACATCAAGGAAGCTTTGGAAGATTCTAAGGTCTGGATTTCCCCTCAAGGGTATTCCGGACTGATTTTAGTTGAAACCGATGATAAAAATGCAAAAGAGAAGATTTTAGAAATCCCAGAAGTTGAGAGAGTTATTGAGGTCTTACATGAGGTTCCCGCTAAAATTGAAGATATTTTAAATGTCGCCGAAGATCTTGCCAAGTTTATCAATGAGGGAGAGACATTTGCCGTTAAGACTAAGAGGAGAGGAAAGCACGACTTCACAAGTGTTGATGTTAATGTTCAGCTTGGGGCTAAAATAAAAGAGCTCACAAATGCTGAAGTTGATTTGAGCTTTCCAGATAAAGCAATTCTGGTTGAAATAATCGGAGATAAAGCTTACATCTCAGTTGTTGGAAAAGAGGAGTGGAAGAAGTACACTCCAGAGAAGACAGATGCAAGGAAGCTTTTCAAAAAAGTCAGCATAGTCCAGATGCCGTACTGGGGTGATTACAAAGCCTGCAGAAACTTCGGTGAGAAAATTGGCAGAGCTGCTCAGGCATTTGAAGTTAAAGAACTAATAATAGCACCAAAAGAAAAAATTGACGGCTATGAGCTCATGGAATTTTTGAGAGGAGTGAAGATTGGACAGGAGTCAAGGTATCAGATACAAAGGGAAGCTTACCCCTGGAAAATCGAGAAAGTTCCCGTATATGTTTGGGATTTATACCAAGTGATAAGAGACAAGAGAAGAAACAAGCGTTTGCTCATAATTACAGACCCCAAAGGGCATACTCTGGCTGAGGTTAAAGATGAACTGGCGAAAGACATGTATTACGCAAAGGAAGTTGTTGTGTTCATCGGTTCGCGAGAGGGTATTCCGAGGGGACTTTTCAGATTTGCGGATTACGTTGTTGACTTAGCACCTTACATGACATTTGCAACTGAACATGGAATCCCTGGTGCATTAATAGCACTGTGGACAATTTATGAAGAAGAGCTTAGGAGAAGGGAATAATCAGCCCCTAAGGTCGTCATCATCTCTCAGCAATCCGCCTTTTCATCACATTTTAAACTTTACACAAGGGATAAAAAGATTATCCCTCCAATGATCCCACCAACAACTGTTGCAATGAAATTCGTGCCGTTATTATCAACAATGCCCCTGTTTTCTAAGGTTGCCCCTACAATGCTATCAATGTTGCACCCAATGAATCCTCCAAGCAGTGTCGCCAAGAGCATCTGCCATTTGTACTGAGTTATCTCTGCTGCAATGAAAGCAATCACCAATGCACCAATGAATGCAAAGAGTTCACCCTGAAAAGAAACGGCTCCATTAGATCCAGGCGTTGCAGGCTTTAAATTTGTGATGATCCTTGGCTTTTTCCCCAAGATTTTTCCAAGCTCACTCGCCAGTGTGTCTGCATTTGCCGTAGCTATTGAGGCAAATGTAGCTGCCCACAGAAAATCCTGTTGAAAGGCATGCTCAAACATCACAAATATCCCTGCTGCCAATCCGTTTCCCAGAACATTCCTCCAACTTCTTATGCCTTTCTTTCCCTCGGCAATTCCGATTTTCAGCTTATCTGAATATCTATATCTTGTAGAAAGAACACCCATAACAACAAAGACAACCAGTGCCAGAAAAGGATACATCCCCCCAAAATACAGGATGAGCATTCCAAGAAAAACAGCTGAAACACTGCCCATTTTATCCAGTGCTTTAAAGACATAAGCCGCGAATCCAAATACAACGAGCATGATGAACTGAATCACTGAAATCCCTGTCATTTGTGCCACCATTTCAAAGGTTATTTTAAATCAAAGAAGGATAAATAAGAAGCTTTATTACATTTTCTCTCGCTTATTGACGAAAGAGGAATAGGAAAAGAGCTAAAGTATCTCAAACTTAACGATTTCGGTGATAAATGTTATGTCCATCTTGTCAATCCCGTCTATTTTCTTAGATATCTCATGTATCTTTTTCTCAATATCCTTCATATCCTTGGGGGCGACCAAATGGATCACAAGGTTGTGAGAACCAATAGCCCTTTCAATGATCTTAATGTCCTGATCATCCTTCAGCCTCTCAATTATCTCATCAACTGGGGCTGCGGGTTTAAGAGTAATGCCCAGTATAACATAAACGTACCCCAACCTGTCAAAATCTGGTATTATGGTATACTTCTTGATGACTCCCATCTTTTCAAGTTTATCCAATCTTCTGGAGATTCTCTGTCGTGTTGTTTTTAATTGCTCCGCCAATTCTTTGTATGTAAGTCTTGAATTCTTCGCCAAGAGGTTGATAAGCTGTATGTCGACCTTATCTATTTTAGCCCTCATCAGCAAACACCTCAATGTTATACTATACACAATTTATTAAAAATGTTTCGAATCTTATCCAATATACTAAATGTCCTCCAGAACATTGTGAAACAAGTTGTTACGTCAAACCCTCGTTACTTTGGAATATACAGGGCAATATAGTTACCAAAAGTTACATGAAAGTATTAGTGGTAATGATGGGATTAGGGGAGTAGTTTGGAATACACAATTCAAAGTAGTTACGAATTGTCATTGCCATCCAATTTATCGCGATTCCGATATTTTGATATGGATGCAAGAAGAGCATTTTCGACATCTATACCATAATAATTTGCTATGCATAATAAAGCGAACAGCACGTCTCCAATTTCCTCTTTCAGGTTCTCCATTTTTCCATTTCCCTTTACGTTCTCAAACTTGAGCATTTCGTCAGAAAGTTCCCCCAGTTCTTCCACGAGTGCTGCAAGCATCTCAAATGGTGCCCAGTACCCACCAAGCTCTCGAATTAACTTATCAACCTCTCTTTGCAGCTTGTTCATGATAGATCACCAAGAAAATATTGAAAATCAGCTAAACTCTGCCTCTAAGAGCTTAATGTATTTTCTAACTTCTTCTAAATTCGTTCTGTAGAACTTTAATTTTCCTTCCCTTCTCTCATAAACGAGGTTCATATCCTTAAGAGAGCGGAGGTGGTGGCTTATAAGAGTTTGGTCCTCCTCAAGAGCCTGGGAGATCAAACAAACACACATCCATCTGTTTTTAACCATTTTGAGAATCTTATATCGAATTGGGTTTGAAATGAGCTTCAGGAATCTTAAAAGCTTCTCGTTGGTTTCAATGCCAACCTCCTCGTCAAGATCTATTATTTCACAGCTTTGAAGACATCTTTTCACTGTTCTTTTCTGCTTTTCATTCAACTTTTCGATGAGATCCCGAATCTTCACATTGCATCACCCACATACAGGTTATTCTCACAACTCCTTTATAAAATTTCATGTGAAATTCTTTTTGCTTAATTTGTTTAGTTACCAAAATTATTAAAAACTTTTTGTTAGTATACTAAAATTAGAGTGGTCGTAAAACATGGGGAGGTGATAATTTGGACCCATTAAGCGGATTTTTGGGATCACTTATCTGGTGGCTGTTTTTCCTGTATCTACTACTCTGGCCCCAGATGCAGTACAGACAACTTCAGCTTATGAGAGCGAGGCTTCTTCAAAAACTATCCAGAAAGAGGAACTCAACTGTAATAACAATGATCCACAGACAAGAGAGCATTGGTCTTTTTGGAATACCCTTCTACAAGTTTATCAGCATTGAGGACAGTGAGGAAATTTTAAGGGCTATACGAATGGCTCCGAAAGATAAACCAATTGACCTAATTATTCACACTCCCGGAGGGTTAGTTTTAGCGGCAACACAAATAGCAAAAGCACTAAAGGATCATCCTGCAGAGACGAGAGTCATAATCCCTCACTACGCAATGAGCGGTGGAACTTTAATAGCCCTTGCAGCAGACAAGATAATAATGGATCCCCACGCGGTTCTTGGACCTGTTGATCCACAGCTCGGACAGTATCCAGCTCCAAGCATAGTTAGGGCAGTTGAAAAGAAAGGTCCAGAAAAAGTCGATGATCAAACCCTAATTTTGGCTGATGTTGCGGAAAAGGCTATCAACCAAGTTAGGAACTTTGTTTACGAATTGCTTAAAGACAAATATGGTGAAGAAAAAGCCAAAGAGCTTGCCCAAATCCTCACAGAAGGCAGATGGACTCATGATTATCCAATAACTGTTGAAGAGGCACAAAAACTTGGTCTTCATGTAAGCACTGACGTCCCAGAGGAAGTTTATGAGCTAATGCAGCTTTATCCCCAGCCAATGAAGCAGAGAGGAACAGTTGAGTTTATGCCATACCCGGTTAGACAGGAAAAGAAGTAACTAATCGACAATTTCTATTTTTACTTCCTTTCCGTCACTTGTGTATGCTTTTACGCTCCATTTTTCAAAAGGATATGCGATTATTATATGAATCCCACCAAATTTAGAAAAGAAATGCAAATCCGCTTTTGAAGGTCTCCCATAGGGAGTGGGATGTGAATGCACAGTTCCTTTTATGTTTTCGTCATGGGGCAAAAGCCATGGATCAAAGAATATCGAGCGCTTTCCGAAGTGTCCTTTGGGTATAATTAACACTTCCTCAAATATGCCATCTATTTCCCTCAAAAAGCCTCCAAATTCATTTGGATAGAAGTCTCTTGCAAGTTGGAGGAGATATTCAAAGAGCTCTCTTCTAATCTTTACTTTCATTTTTCTCCCTCAGCATGTCAAGAGGAGTGTACAAGGTAATCCCCTCTTTTCCTTTAACCAAATCGCACGCCTTGTCAACTTCTTTTATAATTCCTTTCCAGAGCTCCTCGTTCTGCATTTTAAAGCTCTCAAAAATAGCTTTTAGTTCTTCTTTTTTCTTGATCACCTCTGGATCCTCTCTAAGCTTCAGTTCATCTTGATCTTTAAGCTCTTTTCGTAGAATATAAGTCCCAAGAAATGCCGCGGGGAACCTTGATACAGGGAACGACAGAAACAAAGCTGACCTTAGGGGGACTGCTTTATATGCCTGCATGCTGTTTATCCCTTCCACAACAACACCGTATTTTTTGGGAATTGACTTTATTCTGGTTAAGAGGACTTTCCTACCAAGCAATCCTTTTCTAAGCTCCAGTTGGATGTAGCCATCTTTTATAAGCTTGGCCAATGTTGCTCCAACTATGGAGTAGGCAACGTCATAGGCATTGTATCTTTTCTGCCATTCAAAATATTTAACCCCTTTTCTTATCGAGTTTGTCTCTCTTGCAAAATCTTCAAGAAACAGCAAGACCAGCACACTTGGACTCAGCTCCATTTTAACCACAAAATAGAGATAATTAAAGAGGATTATAAGAATTTCTGCTTCACTCAAATATGGCAATTGCTTCAATTTCTACCTTCACACCCTTTGGAAGATTTGACACCTCAACGACAGCTCTTGCAGGCTTTGAATGTCCAAAATATTCCTCATAAACCTTATTGAACTCTTCAAAATCTCCCATATCTCTTAGATACACTGTGACTTTGACTACATCTTCAACCGTAGCCCCTGCTGCTTCAAGTACTGCAATGAGATTCTCAATTGCTTGCCTTGCTTGTTCCCTTATGTCTCCTCTTACAATCTGACCACTTTCTGGATCAATAGGGATCTGTCCAGAAATCGCCAAGAATTTGCCGGGATTTTCAACAAGGATAGCCTGACTGTACGGACCTATTGGTTTAGGTGCATTTTCAGTAAAGATCATAACTTTCTTCATCTCTCTCACCTCAGATTAATATAATAGCATTTTACTGCCAAAAATTTTGTGGTGGATAAAATATGGAGTCAGCGAAGCGAAGAGTCCTCATTGCCTCTGCTCGGGTGTCCTCGGCATCATCATCCACAGCTTCAACCTTTTTTCTCCAAATACTTTTCAAGAGGTTTTGCTGGAACATCAAGGCTAAGCCCAACCTTTTCAAGCATTTTTCTCAAGGCATAGATCCGGGCATGCTTTTCAAATTCTGAAGGTGCATATCTGTGGGCAGGGAAGTGGAGGTACTTGTCAACGAGGGTTTTTATCTCCACATCACTTTTTGCCTTTTTGACTCCAGCAAACCATTCATCAATGCCTTTTAAATCTATTTCCGCATAGATTGGCAGCTTTGATGTAATGGTTTCATTTATGCTTGCCAGAAGCCTTGCTACATCAGCCAGTTCGGTTTTTTCGTCTATAATAAGCCTTTTTACAACTATCCAGCTCCCATGTTTGGCTGTAAAGTTTATGTGATCCTCTTTATATGGCAGCATTATTTTAAGTTCCATTATTGGATCTTCGGGGTAATAAACGCTCAACATTCTTGAAAGAGTTTCCCTGACAAGTAATGCCTTTGCAACATCTACTAACTGTTTTTTGAGCTTTTTATCACTTTCAAACACCATTTTTCCAATCTTTCTTGAAGTTTTTGGAGATTTCAGAACCTTAACAACCTCCCACAACTCTCCTTCAGCAAGGTCTTCAGCAAGACTCATAACTGCAGCCACATCAATTACATCAATTAGATACTCCGAAATCTTCATATTTACAGTGTTGGAGATGCTTGCCAGAAAGTGTGCAATGTTTTCGTCTCTCATTACCAGAAGCTTGTCCCCAACCTTCCAATTTTTATGTTTGGCTGTAAACATTACGTGCTCCTCAATCTTCATTTCCACCACCTTCACTTTTTTGTAGTACCCTATATTTTAGCTTTTCCTAACCTCATAAAAAAAGTTTATAAGATTAGCACAGTTTAACCATTCATGAAAGCGAGAATTAGGGGTATTAAGAATGGGCGAGGGGGAAAAGAAAGAAGATAGAATTGAACCGTCTCAGGGGTATGGGGAGAGACTTGATCTTGGAATTGAGTTTCAAACTACTGAGGAGATTAAAGTTCCAGATAAGCTTATTGATCAGGTTATTGGTCAAGAGCATGCTGTCGAGGTTATAAAAACCGCAGCGAGACAGAAAAGGCACGTTCTTTTAATAGGTGAACCGGGAACCGGAAAGTCAATGCTTGGACAGGCAATGGCTGAGCTTTTGCCAACAGAAGAACTGGAGGATATCCTTGTATTTCCAAATCCTGAAGATGAAAACATGCCTCGCATTAAGACAGTCCCAGCGTGTCAAGGAAAAAGGATAGTGGAGAGATATAGGGAAAAAGCTAAGAGTCAAGAGAGCATTAAGTCCTATCTCCTGCTCTTTGTACTGTTTGTGGTTATGATAGCAGTCTTGATGGATCCCAGCCCCCAAACCCTCTTAATGGGTCTCTTTGTGGTAATAATTTCAATAATGGCGATTTCCAACCTGAGACTTAAGAATCAAGTTCTTGTGCCGAAGCTCCTTGTTGATAACTGCGGAAAGAGAAAGGCACCATTTGTAGATGCCACCGGTGCACATGCTGGTGCATTGCTTGGGGATGTTAGGCATGACCCTTTCCAGAGTGGTGGATTAGGAACACCAGCCCATGAAAGGGTAGAGCCAGGAATGATACACCGCGCTCATAAAGGAGTTCTGTTTATAGATGAGATTGCGACTCTCAGCATAAAGATGCAGCAGAGCCTTTTGACTGCAATGCAGGAGAAGAAATTCCCAATAACTGGTCAGAGTGAGCTTTCAAGCGGTGCAATGGTTAGAACTGAGCCAGTGCCATGTGATTTTGTACTGGTTGCCGCAGGAAATCTTGACACAGTCGAAAAAATGCATCCTGCATTGAGATCGAGAATTAGGGGTTACGGTTATGAGATATATATGAGGACCACAATGCCCGACACCTTAGAAAACAGGAAAAAATTAGTCCAGTTTGTAGCCCAAGAAGTGAAGAAAGATGGGAAAATTCCCCACTTTACCAAAGATGCTGTTGAGGAGATAGTCAGAGAAGCCCAGAAGAGAGCTGGAAGAAAAGGACATTTAACATTAAGGCTGAGGGATCTTGGTGGTGTTGTTAGAGCCGCAGGAGATATAGCAATTAGGGAAGGAGCAAAATATGTAACAAGGGAACATGTACTTAGGGCTCTCCAGCTTGCAAAACCTCTCGAAAAACAGCTTGCAGACTGGTATATTGAAAGAAAGAAGGAGTATCAGGTTATCAAAGTAGAAGGCGGCGAGATTGGTAGAGTGAACGGCTTAGCCGTCATCGGAGAACAGAGCGGTATTGTGCTTCCAATTGAAGCTGTTGTTGCCCCCGCAGCGAGCAGGGAGGAGGGTAAGATAATAGTTACCGGTAAGCTTGGTGAAATTGCAAAGGAAGCTGTTCAAAATGTCTCTGCTATCATAAAACGCTACAAAGGTGAGGACATAAGCAACTATGATATCCACGTTCAGTTCCTGCAAACTTATGAGGGGGTTGAGGGTGACTCTGCAAGCATAAGCGTTGCAACAGCGGTTATATCAGCCTTAGAAGAGGTTCCAGTTAAGCAGAGTGTAGCAATGACAGGGTCTTTAAGTGTTAGGGGTGAAGTGTTACCCGTTGGTGGTGTAACTCCAAAGATTGAGGCAGCAATTGAAGCGGGGATAAAGAAAGTGATAATTCCAAAGGCGAATGAGAAGGATGTCTTCCTAAGTCCAGATAAGGCTGAAAAGATAGAGATAATCCCAGTTGAGACAATAGACCAAGTTCTTGAAATAGCACTTGAAGAATCAGAGAAGAAAGAGAAGCTCATAAAGAGGATTAAAGAAGCCCTTCCGCTTTATCCATCCACACAATCATAAACAGTTTTGGCAATCTCTTCCCCCTTCTTTGTATCTGTAAGTTCTTTGATTATCACTTTCCCTCCGGGATATATGCTTGTCTCAAATCCGTTCATGACAGCTATCAGAAGCATGTTTGGAATCAGCTTCTTTATCTCTATTCCCTTCTTCTTGAGGCACTCTGAAACTTTATCCAAGTCGAGTTTTATCTCTTTGTCCCAAGAATAAAGCTGAACCACTACTCCCTTCATGGTCACACAGGGCTTTGCTATTATCATCGCTTACCACCAACAGAAGCTCCAAATTAAAAGTTAAAAACCTTTAAGCACAGTGGATATCATGCTGCTTGAAATTACCCTATTAATTATAGTGCTGTGGGACGCCTATTTTTTCTTTAACTACATAATTAGCTTATTGTGGACTTACAGAATTAAAGAATGGACTCCACTTGTGAGCATAATCATTCCAGCATATAATGAGGAGGGAAACATTAAAGAGTCAATAAAATCTGCACTTTCTCAGGATTATCCAGCCTTAGAAGTTATTGTGGTCGATGATGGAAGCGAGGATAAAACGTTCAAAACTGCAAGTTCCATAAAGGATGAGCGCCTAAAAGTTTTCAGAAAAAAACATGAGGGAAAAGCCAAAGCTTTAAATTTCGGATTAACCAAAGCCCAAGGAGAAATAATAGTAACAACAGATGCAGATACAGTATTGGACAATTCTGCGGTTAAAGAATTGGTAAAGCGATTCTATGATGAAAGCGTTTTAGGTGTTGGTGGACAAGTTAGAGTTTTAGCCGACTCCCTTTTAGAAAGAGCTCAAGATGCTGAACATCTGAGAATAGCAATGTTCAGAAGAGCCAAAGAGCTTGAAGACTTAAGCGTGGCTCCTGGTCCTATAAGTGCTTTTAGGAAGGAAGCTCTGGAGAAGATAGGTGGCTTTGTCAAGAGTAGAGTTGAAGATTATGCAACCACAAGGAAAATTAAAAAATTTGGTAAGGTAGTTTATGCCCCAAAAGCCAAAGCATACACAAAGATGCCAAATTCATTAAAAACGCTTTGGATTCAAAGAAGAAGATGGTTTTTGGGAGATTTGATGCACTTGGGGGGAGGATTATCGAAGGAATGGACATTTCTAATTCTAAGCGACATTATAGCCCTTTTTGATGTGCTTGTGCCCCTTCTCCTGATGATCCATAGAAATTGGGCCCTGCTTGCGGCATTCATAGCTTTTGAAATTATAACAATGTTGATCCCAACATTAATAGAAGGAGGAAGTATGGTAAATGCTCTCATGTTCCCCGTATTCCTATGGTTCTGGGCACTGTTCTACTTGACATTGCATATCTACGGATATTTATGTCTTTTAAAATCGAGAATCACATAACTCTTCCTTCTTTTCTCAGCCGTAAAGCTTAAAAACTCAACAACTTGTCTATATAGTCTATATAGAGCACTATAGAATATAGAGGTGATTGCATGGAGTTGGCAATAATTGCAGCAGGGCTCTTTATGGCATGGAGCATAGGAGCTAACGACAGTGCAAAAGCTGTTGGAATTGCTGTAGGATCAGAGATTTTAAACTTTAAAAGGGCAGTTTTTTTGATTGGAGTGTTTTCCCTCTTGGGAGCATTTCTCGGCAGTTCAAATGTTGCCCACACAGTGGGTAGCAATATTGTACCAGACTTTAACAGAAATTATCTTTCTTTTGCACTTTTAGCATCTGCTTTAGCTGTAACTTTTGCTTCACTTAAGGGATTGCCGATTTCAACTACCCAGTCTATTATAGGAGCGATCGTTGGGATTGGGATTTACCAGAAGACTTACGTGAATTGGGGCATTGTTTTAAAGATAGCTTTAGCCTGGGTAGTCTCCCCAATAGTATCAGCTATACTGTCCATTTTGATTTTTGCTGTGTATGGATGGATCATAAACCACATTTCAAAAATTTATGAGATTGAAATTCTGTACAGATGGATGATAATTTTAAGCTCTGCTTATGCATCTTTTAATCTTGGAGCAAACGAACTCTCAAACGTAGTTGGCCTCTTAACCTACTCAACAAATATTGAAGTCGGCACATTAAAGCTAATCCTTGCGCTGGCGTTATTCATTGGAGCCCTAACTTTCAGCTATGAGGTGCTGATGACTATTGGCAAAAATCTGACCCAACTCGGCCCTTTAGCTGGGTTTTCTGCTCAGTTTGGTGCAGCCCTTGCTGTAACCTCAGCAAACATAATAGGACTCCCCGTAAGCTCTGGCCAGGCAATCATTGGAGGAATTATTGGATTGGGAGTATTGAAAGGACACAAAATCAACAAGAAGTTGGCTTTTAATATTGTAAAAGGCTGGATTTTGGCGCCTTTGGTTTCTTGTTTATTGACTTTGTTGTTTATCAAAATTTTTTAGTGTTTTGCTAATGCCATTTTAAACACTCAGGATTACCAAAAACCATTGCAAGAAACACTTCAAGAGAGTGCTTCGGAATACCTTTTAAACCACCTCCCCTATTAGCTTTTGGTGTTGAGAAATGTTCAAGTTTGAGATAAAAGCGAGAGATGCTGCTGGCAGGATTGGAAGGCTTGAAGTTAATGGAAAGAAAATTGAAACTCCAGCCATCATGCCCGTGGTCAATCCAAAACAGCTCATAGTGACCCCAAAAGAGCTGAGAAAGATGGGATTCCACATAATAATCACAAACTCGTACATCATTTACAAGGATGAAGAGCTGAGACAAAAAGCTCTTGAAATGGGAATTCATAAGCTTTTGGACTACGACGGCATAATTGAAGTTGATTCCGGCTCATTCCAGCTCATGCGCTATGGGGGAGTTGAAGTCACGAACAGAGAGATCATTGAATTTCAGCATAAAATCGGCGTAGACATTGGAACCTTTCTTGATATTCCCACAGTTCCAGACGCTCCAAGAGAAAAAGCTGAGGAAGACCTGAGGATAACCTTAGAGAGAGCTAAGGAAGCTGAGGAAATAAAGCAGGTTCCGATGAACGCAACGGTTCAAGGCTCAACATATCTCGACTTAAGGACTTATGCTGCCAAGAAGCTCAGCGAGATGAACTTTGAGATTCATCCAATCGGAGCAGTTGTCCCATTGATGGAGTCCTACCGTTACAGGGAATTAGTCGATGTCGTTGTCGCTTCAAAGCTCGGCTTGAGACCTGACAGACCTGTTCATCTCTTCGGCGCTGGACATCCAATGATATTTGCATTAGCCGTTGCTATGGGAATTGACCTCTTTGATTCAGCATCATATGCCTTGTATGCAAAAGATGACCGCTACTTAACTCCAGAAGGAACTAAGCATTTGAGCGAGCTCGAATACTTCCCATGCTCCTGTCCAGTCTGCTCCCGCTATACGCCCCAGGAACTTAAAGAAATGCCGAAAGAGAAAAGGGTCAAGATGCTTGCACTCCACAACCTCTGGGTGATTAGAGAAGAAATCAACAGAGTAAAGCAAGCAATAAAAGAAGGAGAACTTTGGAGGTTAGTTGATGAGCGCTCAAGGTCTCATCCAAAGCTTTTCTCTGCGTACAAGAGGCTGCTTGAGTACAGAGATTACCTTGAAGAAAATGAGCCAATAACAAAAAGCTCGGCTTTCTTTAAAGTTAGCGAAGAAATAATGGGGACGCCCATAGTCTGGAGAGCTAAGCAGAGGGCTGAGAGGGTTAAGCAGAAGTTCTCTGAAACTATAAACCATCCAATCTTCGGTGAGATTCCAAAGTATTTGAGTTTGAGCTATCCTTTTGCCCAGAGTGAAGGAGAAGAGGACTTCACAATTGAGAAGCCAAAGAAAAACGAGGCAAAGCTCTACATCCAAGCTGTGGCAGAATACCAATTTGGCGAAGGAGCTGCCGAAGCTTTCAAAGATGCATTTGTTGAGCTGTCAAGGAAGACAGGAATGCCGAGGCAGATAAAAGCTAAGGGCAAGCATTTAGCAACATTTAGAGCTGAAGATGGATTGTTGACACTTGGAATTGAAGGGGCGAAGAGAGTTCACCAGATTTTACCTTATCCAAGGATGAGAGTCGTTGTCAATGAGGATGCAGAGCCTTTTGCAAGAAAAGGAAAGAACGTCTTTGCGAAGTTCGTGATTGATGCCGATGAGAACATAAGACCATATGATGAGGTTTTGGTTGTCAACAAAAACGATGAGCTTTTAGCTACTGGACAGACTCTGCTCAGTGGAAAAGAGCTTAAGATATTCCAGCAAGGGTTAGCTGTAAAGGTGAGGAGGGGAATTGAAAAATAATCACTCCAAAGGCGACCTTCCATATTTTATGAAAACTCTCAGCTCTTTGTTTTTTCTCTTTAAGTAGTTCATGAGTGCCTCAAGCTCCGCCTTGAACATCCTCTGCTCAATCTTTACTCCTTCATGCGCCCTCTGAAGAGGCCTTATATACCCGCTGCTCTCATGCCAGAGGAGCTTTCCTATGAGCTCATCGTCGATTGTGCGGTTAGATTGAAGCAGATATATGACTCCACCCTTCATTGTCCTGATGTAAGCTGACGGAACTCCTTTTTCTATGAACTCCTGAACAGTTGGGAAGTATTTTCTTAAAACCCTTGGAAGACGATGAGCTATTCTCTTTTTCTCCTCGGTTTTCTCCGGGTCGTAAATTACGTAATAACCTGGAAGTTCTTCCCCATAAACCTTGAGCAGGTAAGCATCAAGGAACGGAACATCAACAGCGCTGATGCCAAACTTTGAAGTAATTTTTCTGTTGTAAAAGCTCTTTGCTATGTATATAAGCTCCTTCTGGAGAAGCTTTTCGAGAGAGTAAAGATATTCAAGGTAACCCAAAACGACGTGGATGGTATTCTTGGCATCTTCAAGGGTTAGAGTTTTTGGCTCAGTATATTCTTCCAGCCTCTCTGCAATTTTTATGATTTCATCTTGAGGCATGTTGGTTCTCAGGGCATCTCTCAACTTCTTTAATGCCCCATCATAGTTGACAACTTCTTTACCTTCCATTGCTTTGTAAAATTCCGAATAATCCCCTATGACATCATCCGCTAATATAACTCCACTGTAAAGCTCCCTCTTTTCCTTTAAGCGCCTGGATAGATCATAATAGTGATAATCAAGCCTATCAATGAAGTCCTTAATAAGGTCTTCGAGCATCTTATCTCCTAATGTCTCCATTACAGTAGTTATACCCCTCACGCTCTCCGGATAAACTGGAGGTCTCGTTAAAGAACCTGTAAGGGTTCCGTCCATCAAAATCATGTGCTCTTCAGTCCCAACCAGAGCACCAAGCTTGTTCTCAAGGGTTTCCATCTGCAACCTGATTATCTGGTCAGAGATTCCATGATTGTAAATCATGGCATTGGTGTAAACCAAACGTGCGCTTTTGCCATTACCAAAGGCAAAGGATGCAACGGTATAGATTATCGTTCCGCTTAGCCTTGCCTTACCTTGACTGCCATCAACAGCATAAACTTTGCTCTCTTTCTTTTCTGGCAGAGGTTTCCACTCAATCTTCCCACTTAAAGCATTTTCAGCCTCTCTAAGCTCACTGATGAGCATGTTGAGAATTTTATCCGCCTGATCCTTTGAAATTAGGCGATACATTCAGCTCACCTCGACCTCTTCCACTCTTGAAACCCCATTCTCAAGTCTAACCCTAATGACCCTGTCTGCAGCGTCTTTCAGCTCCTCATCGTGAGAAACTATGATCACCTGCGGGATTTTTCTAAGGTAGCGCTCCATTATATCAACAAGCCTCCTCCTTCTCTCGTCATCAAGATAGGGCGTCGGTTCGTCCATTATAAGTAAGGGGATTTCTCCAGCAAGATACAAAGACAGAGCCAGTCTAAACGCCAGTCCAAGGGCTATCCTTTCACCACCACTTAAGAATGACAAATCCCTTTCTTTTCCATCGTAAATAACGCCAAGAACAACCTTACTCTCCTTAGCCTTCACAGTTATCCCTGAATACTTCTCCTCTGTCAGCTCCTCAAAGATTTCACTTGCATATTCTCCAACTTTTGCCAAAGCATCTTCCTTGAGAATATTCTTGAACATTCTGACTTTTTCTCTCAGCTTTTGAACTCTCTCACGGGCTTTCTTTAAGTCTTCAAGCTCCTTTCTCTTGATTTTAACGTTTTCCTTCTCATTCTTTAAGTTTTCTAAGTTTTTAATCAGCTCCTCTTTTCTTTTTTCAAGATTTTCAAGCTCAGTTTCTGCCTTTACAAGTGCCTCCCTCTTTTTAATGTGCTCTTTTCTAACTCTTTCATGTTCATCTTTGCTGTAATCCTTTTCAAGCTCTCCTAACCTTTCTTTTATCTCAGAAAGAGCTTTTTCCAGCCCAGCTTTTTTCTCTTTAAGTATCTCTAATTCGTTCTTGTCCCTTTGAAGACGTTCTTTTTCAGCCTTGAGTTCTTTCTGCGAGTTCAAGAGCTTTAGATATTTTTCATAAATCGGTTTCAACATTCCAATCTCGGCTTTTAGAGTGTCGATGTCCTCAAATCCGAGATTCTTAAGTTTAACTTCATACTCATACAAATTGGCTTTGATTTCAGAAATCTTTCTCTCCAGATAGATTTTCTTCTTCTCCAAGGCAGCTTTTTTCTTCAGTTCCTCTTGAATGCTCCTCAATCTCCCCTCAAGCTTGTTCTTCTCAGCAGAGAGGTTCTCATGCTTCTTAACTTTCTCCTCAAGCTCCTTGAGGTTAAATTTAGAAAGCCTCTTTTCATGTTCCTGCATTTGATTGAAAATCTCCTCGTTAGCTATAACCTCCTTCTCCTTTTTCAGTATTTTCTCAATCTTTACAAGCTCAGCCCTGAGTTCTTTTTCCCTCCTCATAAGCTGCTCCATTTCTTTTGCATAGCTCTCGATTTCCAGAGTATATTTTTTAATCAAATCCTCCCTGTGCTTCTCCGTTAGTTCAGCTCCACAAACTGGACATTTGCCCTTAGCTTTTCTGAGCTCCAAAATGGCTTTGTTCTTCTCACTTGTGGCGTTTTTTAGCTCTCCCTTTTTCTCTCCAATTTCTTCAATTTCCCTAAGGATTTCCTCTTTCCTCTGCTTGGCGTTTTCAATTTCAGCTTTGAGCTTTTTGAGTTCCTCTCCGCTTAAGCTGAGCCTTTTCCTTAGGGATTCAATCGTCTTTTTAATTCTTAAGGCTTCATCATACTGCTTGACATATTCTTCCAGTTCTCCAAGCTGTTCGTCAAGTTTTGATATCTTCTCTTGTAATTCCTCAAGTTCCTCCGCCCTTCCTTCCAGCTCCTCGAGTCTTTCCTTGATCTGAGATATCTGACCTTCATATCTCTCAACCTCTTTTTCTGCTTTGGCTTTTATCTCGCTGTACTCTTTGTAAAATTCTTCAAGCTCTTTGTACCTTTCTGCCTTGGGCTTAATTTTCTCAAGCTCTTTGACCTTTTCATCAAGTTCTTTAACTTTTAACTCCCTCTCAGCTATGGAAGCAGCAAGGGAGTTTATCTTTGCGTTTATTCCTTCAAGGGATTTCTCAATCCCAGACTTGCTTTCTTTTAACTTCTCAAGCTCCCTGGCAAGTTTGTCAAGCTCGTCTAATTTTTTCTCAAGCTCCTCAACTTCCCTTCTAAGTCTTGGAATTTGAGGAGAAAGCTCATTTATCTGCCTAATAGCACTGCTTAGTTCTTTCTCAGCCTCTTTAATCATATCATCTATGTTCTTCATTGCGTTCAGGTATTCTTCAATTCCTTTAATTTTGGAGTCTATCACTTTTCTGACCTCAAGAAGGTTTTTGTATGCGTTTTCGTATTTATCAAGCCCCAACACTTTCCTCACAACTTTCTCTCTGCTTTCATCACTCTCAAGTATTGCATCAATCTCTCCCTGTCTTATGTAAATTGCATTAACAAAAATGTCATAAGGAATAAGCTTTTCCATCCAGTCTCTCACAGCTTTTTGATTGGCATCGGTTACATAGTGCCAAGTGCCGTCATAGTACTTAGCAAAGGCGATGCCCCTCGTTATGTTGCGGTGAACTTGATATCTCACTCCATCTTTTTCGAAGAATATCGTTATCTCTGTGCTTTTTCCATTAACACGGAGGAAGCTGTCTTTTTTGAGGTCTTTAGGTTTTGCAGGCCAGTATAAGCCAATGAGTATCGCATCAAGCAGGGAGCTTTTTCCAGAACCATTTTGACCTATTATCAGGTTTATTCCAGACGTAAAAGTTACTTTAGTAAATTCATGAGAGCGGAAGTCCCTCACAATGATTTTTTCAATTCTCATATTCTCACCCCTTCAACCAAGCCAAAATATCAGATTTCTTCTTTGGGGGAGCTTTTTTCACTTTTTTCTCAGCTTTTTGCACCTTTATCTCCCTTTCCGCCCGTGGCTCTGTCTTTTGGAGCTTTTCTTCTGTCTCTTCCTTCTCAACGACTTTCTTGTCAGCATTGGTGGAATCTTCTATGCCCTCCAAGATGAGCTTTATTATCTCATCGAACTCCTCAAAGTCCTTCTCTCCAACTCTCTCAATTACCTTAAGCTCCATAGGTGTGAAAAACTCGCTTGCAGTTGTCCCTTTCGCCTTCAGGAGGGAAGCTTTGCCGAACTTCGTTCTTATGTGGAGATACCTAACCTTGAAAACATCATGGAGGAAGGAAACGTCAAAAGGCTTTTCCCATTCAATATGGACTCTCAAAAATGCCTCATTCGGTATCTTTGCCACCAACCTCTTCAGCTCCCTTCTTGCAACACTTTCATTTGCCTTTATCCTGATATCATAGAAAGGTCTGACGTCTAATTTAATGAACCGGGGCTTAAAGTCTTCAACTATCAAAAAGCCCTTATCCTCTCCAGCTTGAAGTGAGAACTTATTTCCATCCCATCTGTATCTGATCTCATAATCCCCAAAGTCCCACCTCTGCAGTGAACCAGGATAAGCTACGATGCCAAGACCCTTGCTCGTCTGCCACCTCTTGTGTATATGCCCCATTGCATAATAGAGAAATCCATCTGGCAGATCCTCAAGGGTTATCTCAAAGTAATCTCTCTGAGTTTCAAGATAAAGCTTGTCCATCATCTCCTTTATTCCCTGATGGAGCATCAGTATGGCATCTCCATCTGGCTTGAAATAATCGCTGAGCTTATTTCTCTCAAACCATGCGGCACTCATGAACTTCATTCCGTAAATCTCAATGCTCTTATTCCCTTTCTCAAAAACTCCCTTGACAATTAATTTTCCATTGACTTTTTCCGTAGTTTGGTATTCATTCTCCTTTTTCTCCTCGCTGAATCCGAGAAGATGAATCAACCCCAAAGACTCAAGGAGATGATAGGCGGAGATCTTCTTCTGGGTTCTGTCATGATTTCCTTCAACGGCAAAAACTGGAATGTTATCTTCTTTCGGAATCGACAAGATGTCAATAGCATCTTTAATGGTTTGGGGGCTTGGATTGCTCCTGTGGAATAAATCTCCGGCTATCAAAATAAAATCGACTTTCTCCTCAACTGCTTTTTTTATTGCAGTCTCAAATGCCTCTCTGAACTCTTCAGCTCTATAGGGCAAGCGGTACTGCTCAAATCCAAGATGGACGTCAGCAATGTGGGCAAATTTAAAGGTCATACTCTATCCCCTCATCCTCATAAATCTGCTGAATTTCCCTCTCCCTTTCTTCTTCCTCAGCCCTCTTGAGCCATCTTGAAACGACCCCTATATCCTCACCACCGTAATCTCCGCCTTTAGATTTAAAGTTGTGTATTTTGACCAAAGCGGGTAGAGCAATTGCTTGGCCAACTATTACAGCCTCACCTTTACCGAGAGAGGCGATATCTGAGAGCAAATCAGAGCTCAGCTGTTCACTCGCTTTGAGAACATAATCTTGGTCTTTTGGATTCACAATCCTCAAAATTATCTTCGTGTTTGTTTGACTCAAGACATCCTCATTCAGCTTATTTGGTCTTTGGGAGACTATCCCCAACCCTACACCGAATTTTCTACCTTCCCTTGCAATCCTGCTTAAAATTCTCACAGCATCATTGTGCTCTCCTTGCGGAGCAAAGATGTGAGCCTCCTCCACAATCAGAAGGATTGGTTCAGCAAGGGCTTTGCTCTTAGCCTCAATATCCTTCATAGTTTTTTCAAGCTCTTTCATTTCTTCATCAAGCTTTGAAGTTCTGGCAACTCTGCTTTCTCTCAACTCTTCCTTTATGCGTTCAAGCTTCTTCCTTGCTTTTTCATAATCAACTCTCGCCTCAAAAATAGCATGCAAAAGCTTACCAACTACAACTTTCATCTGCCCCTCATCCAAAGGACCTAAATCAATGACATTTGCTTTACCCGGCTCAATTTGGGAAATCAAATCCTCACTCGTCAATAACGCTCCATAGTTTCTCAGGAATCTTCTGATTCTCAGGACAACTCCCCTTAAAGTATCAACTCTCTCCGACTTGAGCTCCTCAGTGAGATAACTCTGCTTTGCTCCATCCCAGTATTTTGCCTCCTTGTGTCTTATCCAGTCGTTTATCGTTTCCATAAGCTTTTCGATAATCTCTCTGCCGCCAAGATTAGGGTAGTCATGCTTAACTGTTTCCCAAGCCTTAGCCAAGAACTCTCTCTGAATTGTCGCATTCTTTGCAACCTCGATCAAATCAGCCAATTCCTCACTGTCCATCTCCTCCGGTCTTATTTTAGCTTCAATTATCTTGACATACTCTTTTCCAGTATTTGGAAGCTTTAGCTTAATATAATCTCCATGAGGATCAAGAACAACAACTGTACCTCTAAGCTTTTCAACAATCTGGCTAATCATCACAGCCACAGTATTTGATTTACCAGCACCCGTAACAGCCAAAACTGCAAAATGCCTTGAAACGAGCTCATCAGCATTCAGATAAATTGGAACACTTTCTCTCAAAAGAAGATTTCCAACCTCTATATACCCAACTCCGGGATTGTATATTGCCCTGAGAACTTCGTCGCTTAGACGATACACCTTCCTACCATTAGGAATGGGCACCCTATTTGGCAAAACCTCAACTTTTCCTCCGTTAACTTTGATTTTACCAAGGATTCTTACAGTAGCTATAAGTTCTTCATTAGCTTCAATACTATCCCCATATTGTTCTAAATCCAGTTGAAGAGCATGATATGTGCTTTTTCCTCCGCTGAGAAGCCAGTTTATATTTTCAAGCTTTCTAATGTTGCCAATGACCCACTCACCCTCCCTATTTTGAGCAACAACAAATTCTCCGAATCGTAATTCGGCATCAGGCTGAGCAGAGAATGTGTAGTTTGTGACAGTTGCCTCTCCTCTGACTATACCAACGACCTCTTCTGTTACTCTCATGCTATCACCATCTCATAATTACTCCTGACGTGGATATAAATCTTTGTCCGATAAAAAGAGGAATCAGCCAGGAATCCGCTCATCATCTTTTCATCAGGATCAAGGGCACTCATCACTGAGCATAGCTCTTCATGGAATCTTTTAAATCTTGCTCCCAAAATGTTAAAAGTTCTTGGGGAGTAAATTAAAACATGAGTGCATCTTCAAGAGACCTGCCACAGATGAAAAGAATTCCGCTGAGCTTAGTTGTAATCAGACCTGCAAAGCTCTTTGATTTACCCGAGATAGTTAGGATTGAGCATCAATCGTTCAGAGAGCAGTACCCAAGGGGACTCTTTATGATGTTCTTAGAAAACAACCCAGACACTTTTTTGGTCGCTGAGTACAATGGAAAAGTTGTGGGCTATGTTATGGCATATCTAAAGCCAGATTTGGAAGGACACGTAATGAGCATAGCCGTTGATCCCCTTTACCGGGGAAACGGGATAGGTAAGGCTTTGATGATTTCAGTTATCAATAAGCTCATAGAAAGAGGAGCAAAGTATATAGGATTAGAGGTTAGGGTAAGCAATGAAAGGGCTATAAAGCTTTACGAAAGGCTTGGATTTAGAAAGGTGAAAAGGATCATCGGCTATTACTCAGATGGAGAAGACGCATACTACATGGTTTTGCCAGCGAACGAATGGAGGGAAGGAAATTGAAGGAACCAATAGCCTTTTATCTCAGCGGAGAAAGGGTTTTTAGTGAAAGGGAGAAGGCGATAAATCAGTTTTACAACAAGCGGTATTTTGGAGAAGTTGTTAATGGGAAGCTCTTCTTATCCTTAATTGAAGCTGCATACCTGATGGACAGAGGAAAGATTAAAGTGTTCGACGGGAACAAAGAGCTAAGCCTAAAAGAGCTTTTTGATTTGGGAAGGAAGAAAGACGAGCAGTTCGATCTGAAGTTTTTAGTGTACAAAGATTTAAGAGATAGAGGGTATGTTGTAAAAACTGCCCTTAAATACGGCTCTCACTTTAGAGTTTACCGCAAAGGCATGGAGGAGCATTCAGACTGGCTTGTTTGGGTTGTGAGTGAAAACCAAAAGATGTTTCCGAACGATCTAACGGCGAGGGTTAGAGTCGCACATGGAGTGAGGAAGAAAATGATCATGGCGGTTGTTGATGAAGACAACGACATTGTGTACTATCAAATTGAAAGGGTGAAGTTTTAAATCAGATGTTAAGCTCTCCAAACTCCCTTTTTAGAAGGCTGAGCTCTTTTTCATCAAAGGCATCCATCTTTATTGGGACCACAATGATCGTGTTGTTCATGACGGCATGATCTTTCAAAGCGGTCAAGAATTTAAAAACTGGTGTAAAACCATTCTCTAATACAAGGTATTCCAACCCGTCAAGCAGTATAATCTTTGATGTGCTGTCTCGTTTCATGAAGTCCACCAAGGTATGGAGCAGAAACTCCAGACGGTGCGGATGGACAGTCTTCCCACCTTCCACCTTTGTAAGCCACAGAATTGGAGTTTTTTCTAAGTTAAGTCTTTTCCGTAGGATCTCTGGAGGAACTCTTGATATTATAACCCCTGCACGGCCCTTCAGCAGATTCAGAAACGCTGAATACCCCTTATCAATATTGCAGATATAAAGCCCGGGGGAGACTTTAACTTGAACCCTGCCATTTCCAAGCTCGACCACAGGTGTGAGAATGTATTTTGTAGTCAGCGTCTTTATTAGGTGTGCCCATCCCAGAACAATGAAGAAAATACCGATTATAAAGAAGAAGTTTCCCAAAAGGTTCAACATAGATCTTTCAGAAGATGTAATTACAATTAGTCCCATGTCACCCAAATCCAAGGGGAGGAATACCAATTTTGCAAAAGTTGACACCATGAAACCTAAAAGGATATAATCATAAAACTTCTTCAGTCTGGGGTGGTGCCTTATGAATACTGGCCTGTACTTGATGCTGAACGCCAAAATAATTAGGAGGGCTACTTCAATCGCCACAGCAATAAGTGCTCCAAGTATCGTCATTTTTCTCACCTCCTGTATATAAAATCTCCCAGACAAAATATAAGATTTTATGCGGAAAAATAGACACTGTTACTCAGAAAAGTTCAGAAAAGTAGGAAAATATAGAGATGAAAGGTGCAGGAATTACTTCAAAAAGCCAGTCTTCTTTCCAAGGTCTTCAAAGGCATCAATAACGTACTGCAGGTCTTCTTTGCTGTGAGCTGCTGAAGGCTCAAGTCTGATACGGGCAGTTCCCAATGGAACCGTTGGATAAACGATTGCTTGTGCAAAGATGTTGTATTCCTCATACAGTCTCCTTGAGAACTCCTGAGCCAATTTCTCATCATAGAGCATAACCGGGGTAATCGGGTGCTTGGTGTTTCCAAGATCATAGCCTAAGTCTCTTAAACCTTTCTGGAGGAAGTGGGTGTTGTCCCAGAGCTTTTTGACAAGCTCATCACTGTGCTGAAGGATCTCAACGGCAGCTATTGCAGCAGCAACATCTGGTGGATTTAATGCACTTGAGAACAAGAACGGTCTTCCCCTCTGCTTCAGATACTCAATAGCCTCCTCAGAACCCGCAACATAGCCACCGATGACACCGAATGCTTTACTCAGCGTACCCATTTCAAAGTCAACTCTGTCGTGGAGCTTGTAGTGGTCAACGATACCCCTTCCGTGGTCTCCTAAAACACCTTCACCGTGAGCATCGTCAACGTAAACCATTGCATCATACTGCTCAGCTAATTCAACGATCTCCGGCAATGGTGCAAGGTCACCATCCATGCTGAATACCCCATCGGTAACAATAAGCTTCTTCTTGTAGTTCTTTGTCTCCTCAAGCTTCTTCTTTAAATCCTCCATATCAAGGTGCTTGTAGATAACCTTTGGAGCACCGCTCAAGCGCATGCCATCGATTATGCTCGCATGGTTGAGTTCCTCACTGATAAAGACGCCGTTATCCTTCTTAGTTATTAAGGCACTTATTGCGCCTAAGTTGGCATTGTAGCCGCTCTGGAATAGGATCGCAGCCTCTCTCTTTTTAAACTTTGCAAGTTTCTCTTCAAGTTCAACGTGGAGCTCCATTGTTCCGGCAATTGTTCTTACTGCTCCAGCACCAACACCATAGTCGAGAATAGCTCTTATTGCTGCCTCCTTAATCTTTGGATGTGCAGCTAAGCCAAGGTAGTTGTTTGAACACATGTTCAAAACCTTCTTTCCGTCAACGACAACCCATGGGCCTTGGGCACTTTGAAGGACTCTAATCCTGACGTAGAGACCTTTTTCTTTAAGCTCGTTTAATTCTTCGGTAATCCAGTCAAGCTTCCCCATAGAAACCACCAAAAGAAATTAAGTTTCATGGGTATAAAAGTTTTGCACCGCTCAGAAGTTGTCACAATGATGAAAATTTCAACCGGAACAGCAGAGCAATTAGCGCAACCAACGCTATTGCCAAACTTTCATTTGAAAATCCGACATAGCTTCCCCTTGATCTGGCGGGATACCCAACGAGGATTTCATATTTAACATTTATCTTTGGCAGGCTTTCAAAGACTATAACTCCAGAAACCTTTATCCCAAACCCTTTCTTCCTTAGAGGGTACAGAAACGGTATAACACCTGATAAAAAATCCAAAAAGAAGTGCATCCCAAGCCCAAAGACAAACAGCCAAAGATAATGGTTTTGGATGTAAAACGAAAGCGTAAAAATCGGCATAATAAACAGAAGGGAGTGAAAATAACCCCTATGCTCCTCAAAAAGGACATCGAAATCTGGAAAAACAGCACCGAATAGGAGAACAGCAACCGAAACTAAGCTTGGACTTTTGCTGACAGCCAAAAATGCAAGTAAAGGAATTGATGCATGTTTTAAGGGATCCATCTTATCTCCCAAAGTTTTTAATATCTCAAGGCATAATAAACCTTTAGCTCACGATGATGGGTGATAGCTATGAGCGAAGAGGTCAAAGAAGTTAAAATTCTGGAAAAACCATGGGTTGAAAAATATAGACCACAGAGATTAGATGACATTGTTGGACAAGATCATATAGTTAAGAGACTCAAGCACTACGTTAAAACAGGCTCGATGCCCCACCTTCTATTCGCTGGCCCTCCCGGTGTTGGAAAAACGACTGCAGCTTTGTGTTTAACAAGAGAACTCTTTGGAGAACACTGGAGACACAACTTCCTCGAACTGAACGCGAGTGATGAGAGAGGAATTAACGTTATTAGAGAAAAAGTCAAAGAATTCGCAAGAACAAAGCCAATTGGTGGAGCAAGCTTTAAGATAATCTTCCTCGATGAGGCAGATGCTTTAACACAAGACGCCCAGCAGGCATTGAGAAGAATGATGGAGATGTTCTCGAATAACGTTCGCTTTATATTAAGCTGTAATTATTCGTCAAAGATCATTGAGCCGATTCAGTCAAGATGTGCAATATTCAGGTTCAGACCCCTTAAGGATGAAGACATTGCAAAGAGAATCAGGTTTATAGCAGAGAACGAAGGACTGGAGCTAACGGAAGAAGGGCTCCAAGCGCTCCTGTACATAGCTGAGGGGGACTTAAGAAGGGCAATTAACGTTCTGCAAGCGGCAGCAGCACTTGACACAAAGATTACAGACGAGAATGTGTTCCTTGTTGCAAGCAGAGCAAGACCAGAAGATATTAGGGAAATGATGCTCATGGCATTGGAGGGTAATTTCCTCAAGGCAAGGGAGAAGCTCAGAGAAATTCTCCTTAAGCAGGGCCTAAGTGGAGAAGACGTTCTTATCCAAATGCATAAAGAAGTGTTCAACCTGCCAATAAGCGAGCCCAAGAAAGTTGCTTTAGCCGATAAGATTGGAGAGTACAACTTTAGACTGGTTGAGGGAGCAAATGAAATGATTCAGCTTGAGGCTCTGCTTGCCCAGTTTACTCTGCTGGGCAAATGATTAGGTGAGCACGATGGATATACCCTGGGTTGAGAAGTACCGTCCAAAAAGACTGAGAGAAATAGTTAATCAAAGGCAGGCTCTTGAAAAAGTCGAGGCATGGATTAAGCAGTGGGTTCATGGAACTCCAAAGAAAAAGGCTCTCCTCCTTGCAGGCCCACCGGGAAGTGGAAAGACCACCACGGTTTATGCCCTGGCTAATGAGTATAAGTTTGAGGTTATTGAGCTCAACGCAAGCGATGAAAGAACCTTCGAGAAAATAAGGAGATACCTTGATGCTGCATACACAATGGACATTTTTGGAAGGAGGAGAAAGCTGATATTTCTTGATGAGGCCGATAACATTGAGCCAAGCGGTGCTCACGAGATAGCAAAGCTCATAGACAGGGCAAGAAACCCCATAATCATGGCTGCCAATAAATACTGGGAAGTGCCCGCTGAGATAAGAAATAAAGCCGAGGTCGTTGAATACAAGCGCTTAACTCAGCGAGACATTATGCAGGCACTTTTCAGAATTATTAAGGCAGAGGGCATATTTGTTCCAAAGGAGATAGTGGCAGAGATAGCAAAAAGGGCAAGCGGAGATTTAAGAGCTGCAATAAATGATCTGCAAACTGTAGTTGCCGGCGGAATAGAGGACGCAAGGGAAGTGCTTGCTTACAGAGATGTGGAAAAAACAATCTTTCAAGCACTGGGACTGATCTTTGGAAGCGATAATGCAAAGAGGGCAAAAATGGCAACATGGAACTTGGACATGACACCCGACGAGCTCCTTCTCTGGGTTGATGAGAACATCCCCTATATCTACTATAAGCCGGAAGATATTGCTGAAGCTTACAACGCCATAAGCAGAGCTGATATCTATTTAGGAAGGGCTAAAAGAAGCGGAAACTACGGGCTGTGGAAGTATGCAATAGACATGATGACAGCAGGAGTTGCAGTTTCAGGAGTGAAAAAGAAGGGCTTCCTCAAATTCTATCCTCCGAAGACTCTTAGAATGCTTAAGGATACAAAGGAAGAAAGGGGAATCAGGGACTCAATTATCAAGAAAATCATGAAGCAGATGCACATGAGCAAGCTTGAAGCTATTGAGACAATGCAGATATTCAAAACGATCTTCGAAAACAACTTAGACGTTGCTGCCCATATAGCTGTTTTTTTGGACTTGGGAGACAAAGAGATAGAGTTCTTAGCTGGAGACAAAGAAAAAGCAACGAAGATTAAGGGCAAAACACTCTCAATTCACAGAAAGCTCAAGAAAGCTGGAATTGAGATAAAAGTTGAGATAGAAGGGGAACCCTCCAAAGAGATCGAAGAGGAAGAAATTGGAGAAGAACCTGAGGAAGAAACTGCAGAAGCAGAGGGTGAAGAAGTTTCTGAGGAAGAAAAAGAAAGCAAAGAAATCGAAAAGGAAATAGAAGAGGCAGAATGGGAGAAAGAAGAAAAACCTAAGAAGGAGGAGAAGATCGACAAAGCAAAGAAGAAAGGCAAGCAGGCGACGCTGTTTGACTTTCTAAAGAAATAAGCCCTCTTTTATTTCTACTTGACGGTGGAATTCATGAACAAGCTCCAAAAGGTTTTTCTCATTTGTGGAATCATCGAGGTTCTTCTGGGAGCTGTAGCTATTTATAGTGCTTATATCAATACAAGAGTGAATCCAGAGGATTTTGATGAGGCTGGAGGCACTTGGGGACAGATGATAGTCTTTTTAGGAGCTTTAACGCTGTTTTCTATACCAGCTTATGATAGCAAATTTGTTGTTTTTGTAATTCTCGGCACTGCAAGGCTAATTGGGGGCATGTTCTTTTATCTTATCATTCAGGAGTTGTTAAAGGAAGGGATCCCATATACACCTTTTGTAGCCCATGCACTGCTGTTTTTCCTTGCCATGTATGGCATCTTATTGAGCTTTAAAAAAGCATAACATCAGCGCAAACCTTGTAAACATGCGGTTTATAGTCCGCTATTTTCTTTATCCTCACTTCGCACTGCTTTCCAAGCTTTTGACATTCCTTCTCAATCCGTTTCTTAAACTCATTAAATCTATCTTCATGAACAAAGTCATAATAGTGAACCCACTTCTCAGCTTTACTTAAAGCCAAACTCAGGGCATCAATGCCCTTCGGAGTTGGACTTATCACCCTCTCAAAAGTCCCAAGCTTGGGAACAACTTCAAAAACATCCCCATGAATTACCTCAATTTTACCCCTAAGTTTGTCTTTATTGAGTTCAATATTTTCCAACCCGAGTTTTACTGCATCTTCGTTAAGCTCTATCGCGGTAATTTCAACGTTCTTAAAGCGGGCAATAACGAGTGCATAGGGCAGAGCTCCAGCAAACATTAAAAGGATTCTCTCACCATCTTGAACAAGCTGAGCTAAGCGGTATCGTTCGCCTTTCATTCGTGGGTTGAAAAAAACCCTGCTTAAGTCAACCTTAATTTTAACACCGTTTTCTTTATGAACTGTGGTCAGCCTTTTCTCACCCCAAATTATCTCATATTTCCTTACTCTGAACTTTCCTTCATGGACTCCTCTTTTGGCAATCACCTTTACAAATGGGTGAACGATCAGAAGAGCTTCAATAATATCTCTTTGTCTATGTTCGAGCTCTTTTGGAATTTGAACAACAGCTATGTCTCCTATTATATCGTATCTCCTTAAATATGCAAGCTCCTCTTTTGTAAGCTTCTCAGCCAGAACACTCTCAAGGTTTTTGTATATCTGTCTCTCAGGTCTAAATGGTAATTCCACATCTATGACCTCAAACCCAAGCTCCATAAGCTTTGGGGAGCTGATAACGGGTAAAAGAACAAAGTTCTCTTCACGTTTGGGCCTTCTTTTTCCATCATATAACCCAAGTTTCTTCAGAAGATTCTTAACTTTCTCTGCTTCATGCTTTTGAACTCTCACTGCTGGCATGTTCTTCCCTATCCTCTTTCTCATTTAAAGGCTTTTCAGTTGTTATCTTTTCAAACTCCTCTTTGGCGACAGCTCCAAATAATGCAGTTCCCATGATCTCTTCTAAGAACTTTTCTGGATTCAATACTTCAAGCTCCCTTCTCAGGATGTTATAGTGGGACTTTTCCAATACGCCGGGGGATATAAAAATCAGCAGAACTGACTTCTCAACAGTCGCATAATCTTTTAACGTGAAGAGAAATTTTGCCACAGACTTAAAGTCATTATAAAGTACCAGATATTCGATCCCTTCGATGTAAATAACACTGTTCTTCCTAATTCTCATAAACCTAACTGCCTCTTCTAAGATCACATGCAAATTGCTGGGACTTACAGAGTGCTTTTCCTCCACTCTACTCAGCCAAAGATACTTAGTGGGTTTTATCCCAAATTCTTCTTCCCACTCATCTCGTGGACGTCGGCTAATTACAAATAAACCGCCTGATTTTGAGGAGAGATATTTAAGGAGCGTCTTGATTCCTTCCAAACTTTCAATGATGAATCCTCCAACTGGAATGTGTTTTCTCTCCTCTCTTGAATTAATTTTAGAGCCGAACTCTTCATATAGCAGTCTTAAGTAGTGAAGGGAAGAGAATGCCAAAATTAAAAAGCCAGACATTGTAAAAAGTGCAATAAACGGCCACCATGTCCCTTCAAAAAATGCTGATCCCACTACAGCACCTCCCCCAAGAACCCCAAAGAGGATAAAGGCAACCATAACCTGCAGTGCAAACTTATCAGCAGGAGAATCAAGAAGAATGTAGAACCTCCAAGCTATGACAGTCCCATATATCCCAATAATAAGCAGGACGCTCCCAAAAATTAGTGATAAAGTGACACTTTCCATGCACATCACTCTATGTTATATGGATCCATTTATTATTAAAATTTCCTAACCGTGATCATATCCAATATGGCCGTCTTAACATTATTGCTTGCTTAAAGATTTCAATGAGCTCTTCATCTGTGGCCCCATTTCTGATAGGGGTTAGAATATCAACTAAATCGTCCCTCCTCAAAAGGCATGTCTTTAGGTACCCATCAGAAGTAAGTCTTATTCTTGTGCAATTTGCACAAAACACTGTGTTATGCATTGAGCGAACAACTTCAACTTCAGCAATTCCATTTTCGGTCGGAATAAAGTACTTCTTCCTTCTGTGCATTCTCCTTTCCCTTATCTCAACAGCTTTTTTTGAGAATTCATCTTCAAGAGGCTTTAATGGATAAAAGTACCGTTTAAAGAACCAAGATTCAGTCATTTCACGAGGAACTTCAATCTCTATGAGTTGGAGAACTGCACCAATTTTAGCTGCATAGTTTATCATATCCCATATCTCTTCATGATTTAAGTCCCTCATGACTACCATGTTGAGTTTAACCAGCTTAAACAGTTTGACAGATTTTTCAATACCTTTTAAGACCCAAGGGAGGACATCAAATCCAGTTATTTTTTTGTATTTTTCTCTATCAAGGGTATCAAGGCTTATGTTTACTCTATCTAAACCTGCTGCTCTGAGCTCCTCAGCAAGCCTATGCATGACAGTTCCATTGGTTGTCATAGACAGATCAACAACGTATGGCCGTATCCGCTTAACAATTTCTACAATGTCACTCCTTATTGTAGGTTCTCCACCAGTTAGTTTTACCTTCTTTATACCCAGATTGGAGGCAACTTTAACTATCCTTTCAATTTCTTGGGGTGTCATCTGCCTCTTCCCTTTCATCTGACCTTCCCTATGACAGTAGAAACAACTTAAGTTGCATTCTTCAGTTACAGATATTCTGAGGTTTGTCACTGGTCTCCCGAATCTGTCAACTAAAACCATGATTTCACCTTCGTTATTTGATTAATTCATCCACTTAAAAAAAGATTATGGGAAAACACTTCTATTTAACAACGAAAAGTAAAAGTATGATATATGAGCATAGATTATTAGGGGGGCAAATGTGGATGTGGAAAAATTAAAAGAGCTAATTTTAAAGGCAGAAGACATTCATAAGAACTTTGAAAAACTGTTCCTGAGGCTTTATGAGTACGCAGGCCAAAACCATCCTGAAAGAGTTGAGGAGATTATTCTCAAGCTTCATGAGCTGAGTGAGGAAAAATTTGAGATTGCATCTCAGATTTATAGAAAAACAGCCTCAATAGGAGGAGAGATTGAAAGAGTCGGAAAAGAACTGCAGAAAAACGAGCATCAAATGAAATTTAGACTTGAGGAAATAATGAGTCTCATAGGGCATGCAAAAGAGAGCTTTAGCGAAAAACTCAAAACAAAAGCCTCTCTTCAGAGATTATTCCAATTTCACAGGATTTATGATTATTCGGTGACTCAATCATTACAACGACTCAGTGCGGAAATTGAGGGACTGGTTCTTATAAGCGAAAAAGAGAAAAAGCCACCGACAAGTATAATTGAAAGACTCAAAAAAATTGAAGAACTTGAAGAAAGATTAACAACCCTAACAAATTTAGTCTTTCATCTTTACTCTCATCCTTCCTGGGTTTACAAAATTGAAGAATCCTTAAAAGAATGGCATTCCAAAGGATTACTGTGGGTCGAATCAAGAAACGTTGAGCAAAATACTGGGATTGATAGAGAACATGTCGCTCAAATTTTAGACGGTTTAACGCTGATCGGAGTTGTGGAAAAAAGAAAAAGAGGTGGTGAAAGTGTCTACAAACTCAGGGGTTTCGGTGAGGATTAGAGGGATATACAGCACAGCATTGACAAAGCTTCTGTTAGATAAAGGGTTTAAAATCAGCCAGCCCAGTCAGAAGATCGCAGAAAGATTAAAAATTGAAAAGACATACAGCGAATTCGATGTTGATATCTACGACAGAAAAGACGGTAGAGGCGTTATTTTAGTTGGAACCAAAGTTGATGATGTTAAAGATGTTTTTGAGGAGGAATTTATAGACGTATTTTTTAGAAAAATGCCATACCAACTCTATGGCATCTACAAAGGAATAGTGGTCAAAAGGGATGAGCAGTATCTATACGTTGACATAGGAAGTGCCATTGGGACTGTGCTTATAGAAGAAATGCCCGATGCTGTAGAAGGAGATGAAGTTTTAGTCCAAGTTAAAAAGCACAACCTGCTTCCTCATCTCAGTACATTATTGACAATCCCCGGGGATTATGCTGTGCTGATACCCAAACCAATTGGTGCTCAGAGGCATGTAAAAATCTCAAGAAAGATAAGAGATCCAGAAGAAAGAGAAAGACTCAGAATTCTGGGGTTGAGTGTTGACCTGGGTGAATGGGGAATACTCTGGAGAACTGCTGCCGCATACAAAGACTGGAATACTCTAAGAGACGAGCTCGTAAATCTGTCAAAAATTGCGGATAAGTTAAAGGATGCGGACAAATATTCGGCACCTGCAAGAATAATTGAGGGAAGGGACATATATGAAGTAGAGTTCGGAGGAGGCACAAGGAAAAAACTTGACAACATTAGAAATGAGGTTCTGCCAACAATAGAAGGGCATCACCAGTTTAAGGCATATGATCCAGAGTTCAGCTTTGCCGTTGAAATCGCCGAAGGAATACTCTCAAAAATGCCATCTCAAAGGCTTAAGGTCAGGGAAGGCTTCATGGAGGCATTGATCGATAATAAAGGACCAAAAATAGGATGGCTATTTACCTTAGAACACATAAAACCAGATGGGCAGAAGGTGAGAATAGGGCCAGGAGAGATCTTAGAAGTGTCAATAAATCCCCTGCGGATAAAGATAAAGAGGAGCCTCAAACCAGGAAAAGTGTACGATGGACTGGAGCTGCCAATTGAATATGGGGACTACGCAATAACTGAAATAGAGGAAGGTAAATGGTGGTACAAACACAGCTACTATGACAAAGACGGCAATCTAAAGGGCGAGTATTACAACATAAATACGCCAATTGAAATATATCCCGACAGGGCAAGATACATAGATCTTGAAGTTGATATTGTAAAGTGGCCTGACGGAAAGAAAGAGATAATTGACAAGGATGACCTACGCAGGCATTACGAAGAAGGCATAATAAGTGAGAAGCTGTATAAAGCAACACTGCGCATAACCCAAGAGGTCTTTGAGAAAATTTAATTCTCTCACTTTTCTATTTTGTTGGATTTGCATTTAGGACTTAGACATCTTCAATGCCCTTATCCGTGATTTTAAAGTAAACTATTCCACCTTCAGGTCTAAAACGATGTCTTTCTAAAACAGCTATTCTTATGCCTGGCTTGCTGAGCTTTTCAAGTCTAAGTATGTCCTTGCATTTGTAGCCCAAGGTATGTTCTGCAATTGGCTTTAATGAGCCGGAATTTGAATCAAAATAGACCTGATTAATAACTATGGCTGCAATATTGTACTTCCTTGCAAGCCACAAGAGAACTTGAAGTTGTTTTCCCAGCTCCACATTTAAACTTTGCCGATCTTTTTCTATCCTATAATGAGATGTTACAGAATCAACAACAATAAGGGCAAAGCGGTTATTTACAATAGTCTTAAGTTTTGATATGACCCTCTTCTGCTCTCTAAAATCATGAGGTTCAAAAATTATGAACTTTTGAAGGGTCTCTTCGGGATCAATACCTCTTTTCTCTGCCATCAGCTTAAGCCTTTCTGGTGAAAAACCCCCTTCTGTATCTATATATATCACTTTGCCCTTGTTCAGCATGCCGATCTGCATTGCCAGCGTAGTTTTTCCAGTGGCAAATGCACCATATATCTGAGTTAGCACCCCTCTTTCAATACCCCCTCCTAAAAGCTCATCCAAGCTCTTGCTGCCTGTTGTTAACTTTTCCATAGAACCACCGGTCATACATGAAAAGCTTCCCCGATATTCAAAGGTTTTACCAACACCCAGACTCTCCTCTTCCTAAGTTCCTGCTGAAGCTTTTCGACACTTCCCGACCCATAAACTCCATAGTGCATCGGTATGACTATCCTTGGTCTCACGGCTTCAATTATATCAGCAGCTTCCCGCTCACTGGCTGTGGAGCGACCGCTTATCGGGACAAGGAGTATATCTACCATCCCTCTAAGTTTATTAAAAAGCGGTGTATAGTAGGTGTCTCCAGTATGCCAGACCCTCTTATCCCCAAATATCAAATACCCAAGAGGGTACTGACTTGAGGGATGTTCGGCATATGTCCCCTTAATCTTGATCTCGTTTTTAAGCTGAAGCTCCTCTCCCTCCTCAATAGCTTGAACATCGGTTATTCCATCACTGATTGCCATTAAGTAGACAGTTTTTGGCCCAATAACCTTTGCCTTTCTCAGTCTTGCCAAAAGAGGTGTTTTTCCATAGTGATCACTGTGCTCATGAGTTACGAGGATGTAATCAACTTCCCCAATTTTATCATCGTCAACATCCGGATAGGGGTCTATCAGAATTCTCACTCCACGTGTCTCAATGAGAAAACATGCATGACCATACCACACAATTTTCATTGGCTCTGCCTCCAAAACAAGACTTCGTTATCCTTAAACTTAAATCTTTCCATTTGTTGCTTATCTCCCTAAACAATCCAGTAACACTCGATAGTAAATAGTTGAGTTTATAAATGATGTCCAGAAGTAAAAGTAATGAGGGAAATGAAGGGATTGATAGTAAAAGAACCATTTGCTTCATGGATCGTTGAAGGTAAAAAAGTTTGGGAGATCAGAAAGAGCAGAACAAAAATTAGAGGAGAGATTTTTATAATAAGCAAAAAGAAGGCAATAGGGAAAGTTAAGTTGGTTGATGTCCTTGGGCCATTTACACCAGAAGAACTGGCAGATCACAAAGATAAGCATTTGGCAGACTATGAATTTTTAAAGAAATATGCAAAGGGAAAGAAGCTTTATGCCTGGGTATTATCAAATCCCCAAAAATTTGAAGAGCCCAAGGAAGTCATTATGGCAAACGGTGCCCAGATATGGGTCAACATCAGGGGGTTTAAAACATGAAAAAGTTCTTCTTCCTTCCCGTAAGCTTGCCCTTCCTCATACTCCTACTGCTGCTGATACCTATATTGTTTTTGCTTTTTGCAGGAACTATAACACTCGCATTTCAAAAGCTTGGACTTCCTCTCCCAGTTGCTTATACCCTATTCTGGGCATCACTAATTGGCAGCTTTATAAACATCCCCATAGCCGAGACCAAGACATATGCACCAATTTTAAAGGTTAAAGAAGTCAGCTTCTTTGGCATCAGATATCCAGTTCCCTACATTGACTGGGGAGAGCAAAAAATGGTTATTGCAATAAACGTGGGAGGAGCCCTTGTTCCTTTGAGCATAGTCACTTATGAACTTCTTAGATTCGCCATTGCTGGGAACATGGAGTTAATTATTAGGATCCTTGTAGCAATATTGATAGCCACAATATTCAGCAATTTTTTCTCCAAGCCTGTAAAAGGACTTGGAATAGCAATTCCAACATTTATCCCGCCTTTAATAGCTGCATCCTTAGCTTTCCTTCTTGGAGGCCCTAACAAGCCAGCTATAGCATATGCAAGCGGCACCATGGGAGTTTTAATTGGGGCAGATCTACTTAACTGGAATAGAATCAAAGAACTTGGTGCTCCGATGGTGAGTATTGGCGGTGCCGGAACATTTGATGGCATTTTCCTTGCCGGTATAATTGCGGTATTGCTGGTTTAGGAGGTGATAACAATGAAAGTTGTTCTTGGTAGCGGGGCCCAGCATTTAAAAGAGGAAATCAGAAGAAAAGTTCAAAACTATGGGAAAGAACTTCTCGAAGTAGAGATCAAGAAATTTCCGGACGGAGAGAAATACGTCAGGGTGCCTGGGGAGGGAAATAGAGTTATTGTTGTCCAGTCCACCCACTTCCCTCAAGATGAGCATATAATCGAGCTTCTGCTATTGGGGGATGCGCTCAAAGAAAAAGGGTTTGAAAAGCTGATAGCAGTTGTTCCTTATCTCGCATATTCACGACAGGACAGAGTTACAAAGGATGGGGAACCAATAAGTGTTAGAGCTGTTATGAAGACGATGGGCATTTATTATGATGAACTTTACGTTTTTGACTTGCACAATCCAAAAACACTCGAATTTTTCCCAGGGAAGGCAGTTAACCTTAGTCCAGCAAGAGCAATAGCTGATTATTTCAAAGACAAGCTTGGAGAAGGAATAGTCCTGGCACCAGATAAAGGGGCTTTGGAGAGGGCAAAAGCTGTTGCTGAGATTTTAAATGTCGAATTTAGCCATTTTGAAAAGAAGAGGATTTCTCCAACTGAAGTCCAAATGACCCCAGTTGACATAGATGTAACTGGAAAAAATGTACTCATAGTAGATGACATCATAAGTACGGGAGGCACAATGATAAGAGCAGCAAATATATTGAGGAGAATGGGGGCAAAGAAAATATATGTTGTAGCAACCCACGGAGTCTTTGCTGAGGGTGCCATAGAGAGAGTCAGCAGAGCTGTTGATGAACTGGCAGTAACAAATACCATTCCAACCCCAGTTTCAAAAATCAGCATTGTTAAAGATATTTTGACGATTTAAATTTTAACATTTTTATGTTTATTTTTATGCCATATGATGTTATTATTTGACATTAATTTGGAAATTTTCCAACTATATAAGTGTTTTGCAAAAATTTTTTATTGGTGGTGTTGCTAAGTATTGGGTGGAGCCCCCGAATAAGGGGGCGCAAGCCCAGGCACAAGACGGCGGCGTCGGGGGGACTGGGTGCAAAGCACCCAACATGAACCCCGCCCTCCAGCCATGGGCACAACCAATGCACTCCCGAGGAAAACCCGAAAGGGGACCCCTCGGGGGTAAGGCAGGCCCAACACCCCGACTAAACCCCGGATGGGATTTTGGTACTCCCCTTTATGGGGAGTCCCACCGGCCGTACTCCTATAGCAATTCCGGTTGATCCTGCCGGAGGCCACTGCTATGGGGGTCCGACTAAGCCATGCGAGTCATGGGGGTGTCCCTTCTGGGACACCACCGGCGGACGGCTCAGTAACACGTCGGTAACCTACCCTCGGGAGGGGGATAACCCCGGGAAACTGGGGCTAATCCCCCATAGGTGTGGGGTACTGGAAGGTCCCCACACCGAAAGGGGCCTCGTGCCCGCCCGAGGATGGGCCGGCGGCCGATTAGGTAGTTGGTGGGGTAACGGCCCACCAAGCCGAAGATCGGTACGGGCCATGAGAGTGGGAGCCCGGAGATGGACACTGAGACACGGGTCCAGGCCCTACGGGGCGCAGCAGGCGCGAAACCTCCGCAATGCGGGAAACCGCGACGGGGGGACCCCCAGTGCCGTGGCAACGCCACGGCTTTTCCGGAGTGTAAAAAGCTCCGGGAATAAGGGCTGGGCAAGGCCGGTGGCAGCCGCCGCGGTAATACCGGCGGCCCGAGTGGTGGCCGCTATTATTGGGCCTAAAGCGTCCGTAGCCGGGCCCGTAAGTCCCTGGCGAAATCCCACGGCTCAACCGTGGGGCTTGCTGGGGATACTGCGGGCCTTGGGACCGGGAGAGGCGGGGGGTACCCCTGGGGTAGGGGTGAAATCCTATAATCCCAGGGGGACCGCCAGTGGCGAAGGCGCCCCGCTGGAACGGGTCCGACGGTGAGGGACGAAGGCCAGGGGAGCGAACCGGATTAGATACCCGGGTAGTCCTGGCTGTAAAGGATGCGGGCTAGGTGTCGGGCGAGCTCCGAGCTCGCCCGGTGCCGTAGGGAAGCCGTTAAGCCCGCCGCCTGGGGAGTACGGCCGCAAGGCTGAAACTTAAAGGAATTGGCGGGGGAGCACTACAAGGGGTGGAGCGTGCGGTTTAATTGGATTCAACGCCGGGAACCTCACCGGGGGCGACGGCAGGATGAAGGCCAGGCTGAAGGTCTTGCCGGACACGCCGAGAGGAGGTGCATGGCCGCCGTCAGCTCGTACCGTGAGGCGTCCACTTAAGTGTGGTAACGAGCGAGACCCGCGCCCCCAGTTGCCAGTCCCTCCCGATGGGAGGGAGGCACTCTGGGGGGACCGCCGGCGATAAGCCGGAGGAAGGAGCGGGCGACGGTAGGTCAGTATGCCCCGAAACCCCCGGGCTACACGCGCGCTACAATGGGCGGGACAATGGGATCCGACCCCGAAAGGGGAAGGGAATCCCCTAAACCCGCCCTCAGTTCGGATCGCGGGCTGCAACTCGCCCGCGTGAAGCTGGAATCCCTAGTACCCGCGTGTCATCATCGCGCGGCGAATACGTCCCTGCTCCTTGCACACACCGCCCGTCACTCCACCCGAGCGGGGTCCGGATGAGGCCCCGTCGCCGGCTCTGACCGGATGGCGGGGTCGAGTCCGGGCTCCGTGAGGGGGGAGAAGTCGTAACAAGGTAGCCGTAGGGGAACCTACGGCTCGATCACCTCCTATCGCCGGAAACCCATCCGGGGGGTTTAAGGGGTGTTGGGCCTGCCTAATGTGGGCCGGTAGCTCAGCCTGGGAGAGCGCCGGCTTTGCAAGCCGGAGGCCCCGGGTTCAAATCCCGGCCGGTCCACCACGAAGAGGTGCACATCCCGAGCAACGCTCGGGGTGGAAGGGCCCTAGACCCCGAACAGGGGTCACGATGAGGGCCGTGCATAGGCGGATTGGCCCAAAAAATGCCCAGCCCCTTGAGTAAGGGGCAAGAAACCTAAGCCGCCTGGTGGATGGCTCGGCTCGGGGCGCTGACGAAGGGCGTGGCAAGCTGCGATAAGCCCCGGTGAGGCGCAGGCAGCCGTCGAGCCGGGGATTCCCGAATGGGACCTCCCGCGGCTTTTGCCGCACTCCCGTCAGGGAGGGGGAACGCGGGGAATTGAAACATCTTAGTACCCGCAGGAAAAGAAAGCAAAAGCGATGCCGTGAGTAGGGGCGACCGAAAGCGGCACAGGGCAAACTGAACCCTGGGTGGAAACACCCAGGGGATGTGGTGTTGTAGGGCCCTGCGTTGGAGCCTCGGGGGTGAAGCCGAAGTCCGCTGGAACGCGGCGCCGGAGAGGGTGATAGCCCCGTAGGCGTAAGCCCCCAGGCTCCTGCAGGGTTCCTGAGTACCGTCGGTCGGATATCCGGCGGGAAGCTGGGAGGCATCGGCTCCCAACCCTAAATACGTCCCGAGACCGATAGCGAACTAGTACCGTGAGGGAAAGCTGAAAAGCACCCCGGGAGGGGGGTGAAAAGAGCCTGAAACCAGGCGGCGATAGGTGGGTGCGGCCCGAAAGGAGTGAGCCTTCCCGAAGGAAACCCCGGCGACGGGGGAGTACGAGGGAAGGGGACCGGGGTTGCACCGTCCGTCTTGAAACACGGGGCAGGGAGTTCACGGCCGTGGCGAGGTTAAGGGGGTAAAACCCCGAAGCCGTAGGGAAACCGACAGGTCCGCAGCCCGTAAGGGCGAGGGACGGGGTGTGAAAGCGCCCGGAGTCACGGCCGTGAGACCCGAAACCGGTCGATCTAGCCCGGGGCAGGGCGAAGTCCCTCAACAGAGGGATGGAGGCCCGCTAGGGGTGCTGACGTGCAATTCGCTCCCGTGACCCCGGGCTAGGGGTGAAAGGCCAATCGAGGCCGGAGATAGCTGGTTCCCGCCGAATTATCCCGCAGGATAGCCTCCCCGGAGGTAGGCGGTGGGGTAGAGCACTGATTGGAGGTTTAGGGGGAGAAATCCCCCGGCCTCCTGTCAAACTCCGAACCCACCGCCGCCGTAGATGGGGGGAGTAGGGCGACGGCGTAAGTCGTCGGCCGAGAGGGGAACAACCCAGACCGGGGTTAAGGCCCCAAAGTGCCGGCTAAGTGTTACTCCAAAGGGTGTCCCTGGCCTTAGACAGCGGGGAGGTAGGCTTAGAAGCAGCCATCCTTTAAAGAGTGCGTAACAGCTCACCCGTCGAGGTCAGGGGCCCCGAAAATGGACGGGGCTTAAGCCGGCCGCCGAGACCCCGGCGCACGGACCGATTGGTCCGTGATCGGGTAGGCGGGCGTCCCGGTGGGGTAGAAGCCGGGCCGTAAGGTCCGGTGGACCCGTCGGGATTGCGGATCCTGCCGGGAGTAGCAGCATAGCCGGGTGAGAATCCCGGCCGCCGAAGGGGCCAGGGTTCCACGGCAATGTTCGTCAGCCGTGGGTTAGTCGGTCCTAACTCGGCCCGTAACTCGGTGCCGAGGAAAGGGAAACGGGTTTATATTCCCGTACCGCGGAGGTAGGTGCGGCAACGCAAGCCCGGAGGGTGACGCCTCGGGGTAGGCGGACCGGTCGATAAGGCCGGCTAAGCGTATAAGCCCGGGGAGTACCGTAATGGTGAGAACCGGGTGAAAGCGCGAATGGCCTCCCGTAAGGGGGGTTCCGCCGATCCCTGGGGCCCGTGAAAAGCCCTCCGGGAACGATCCTCCGCGACCGTACCGAGAACCGACACTGGTGCCCCTGGGTGAGAAGCCTAAGGCGTGTCGGGGGAAACCCAGCCGAGGGAACTCGGCAAATTGGCCCCGTAACTTCGGGAGAAGGGGTGCCTGCGGGTGTGTAACCCGCAGGTCGCAGTGACTAGGGGGGCCCGACTGTTTAATAAAAACACAGGTCCCAGCTAGCCCGAAAGGGTTTGTACTGGGGCCGACGCCTGCCCAGTGCCGGTATGTGAAGCCCGGGTACAACCGGGTGAAGCACCGGTAAACGGCGGGGGTAACTATAACCCTCTTAAGGTAGCGAAATTCCTTGTCGGTTAAATGCCGACCTGCATGAATGGCGTAACGAGGTCCCCACTGTCCCCGGCTGGGGCCCGGCGAAACCACTGCCTGGCGCATATGCCAGGGACCCCCGGTGGGAAGCGAAGACCCCATGGAGCTTTACTGCAGCCTGCCGTTGCCGTACGGCAGGGGGTGCGCAGCGTAGGCGGGAGGCGTCGAAGCCCGGTCTCCGGGCCGGGTGGAGCCGTCCATGAGACACCGCCCACCTCCTGCCGTACGGCTAACCCCCGAATGGGGGGACAGCGGTAGGTGGGCAGTTTGGCTGGGGCGGCACGCCCCTGAAAAGGTATCAGGGGCGCCCTAAGGTCGGCTCAGGCGGGTCAGGAATCCGCCGTAGAGTGCAAGGGCAAAAGCCGGCCTGACTGGACCCGTAACAGAGGCGGGTCCAGCCCCGAAAGGGTGGCCTAGCGAACCCCAGTGCCTCCCCGGTGGGGGCCTGGGATGACAGAAAAGCTACCCTGGGGATAACAGAGTCGTCTCGGGCGAGAGCCCATATCGACCCCGAGGCTTGCTACCTCGCTGTCGGCTCTTCCCATCCTGGCCCTGCAGCAGGGGCCAAGGGTGGGGGTGTTCACCCATTAAAGGGGAACGTGAGCTGGGTTTAGACCGTCGTGAGACAGGTCGGATGCTATCTACCGGGGGTGTTGGCCGCCTGAGGGGAAGGTGCCCCCAGTACGAGAGGAACAGGGTGCCGCGGCCTCTGGTCTACCGGTTGTCCTACAGGGCATAGCCGGGCAGCTACGCCGCGTCCGATAAGGCCTGAAGGCATCTAAGGCCGAAGCGGTCCCCGAAAATAGGCGGCCACTCCCTGGCGCAGGGCCTGGGTGACCGGCCCATGCCAGGGACGAGGGCGCCCGCAGAAGACGGGTTTGATGGGGCGGGGATGTAAGCGGGAAGGGAAACCGACCCGTTTAGTCTGCCGCTCCCAACAGCCCGAGTTTCTTGCCCCTGAAAGAGGGGCTGGGCATTTGATAGGCCAATCCGCCTATGCGCGGCCCTCAAAAGTTTGACCTTTTCTGGGAAATTTTCTAATGACATTGGATTGAAAAATCTAAGCACTTGGGGAATGTCTTATAACCCCAAAGTCCATAAATCTGTTAGGGTGGTTAAATGAGGTTGCTGATTTTAGATTTGGATGGCACTTTATGGGATCACGAAGATGCTTCTCAGCTTGTACCACCTTTTGAGGTTCATGATGATACTGTAATTGATGCTTATGGCAATAAGCTTTCACTGTTTCCAGGCGTTAGAGAATTTTTAGAGTGGGCAAAAGACAGGTTTATCCTGAGTATAGCAAGTTGGAATATGGAAGAACTCGTCAGACCAATCCTTGAAGCTCTTGGGCTCTGGGATTACTTCATCTTTCCTAAAATTGAGAATCATCCAGACAAAGCAAGCATGATTTTAAGAACAGTGGAACAGCTCAAGAGTATAGGATATGAAGTTGACGAAATAATTTATATCGACGACAGAACACTCCACCTTCAAGACATAAAAAGGGAAATTCCAAATGTTAAATTCATTCAAATGTGGATTGATGTAAAAAGTTTTGAAGAGCTGAAAAAAGTCTTGGAGGGTTTATGATGGAACTCTTAGTTATTAAAGACAAAAGAATTGATTACGATGGCTCGGCAATAAGAAGCCATTGGGCTTATAGAAATTTTGGGATTCTTGGAAACTCCATAGTTGTGTTTAGGGGTAAGTGCAACGTTAAAGTCGAAGAGATGATTGACATTGAAGATGCGAGAGCTCAAAAGGAAATCAAAAGCGACGATATGATTCACTACATAATTGAGATTTTTGCCTTTCCTAACGTTCTACTTGCATCGGCATTGCAAAAGCTGTTCATAGCAAAGATCTGCGAGTTCTTATCTGAGTATGGTGTTAAAACCAAACGAAAAGGAGACGACATATATGTTGAAGATAAAAAGCTTAGCATCTCAATAGCAACAGTTTCTCCAGTTAGCATTAAAATCCACATAGGAATAAATGTTGAAGCCAAGGGAACACCCAAAGATGTCAACGCTATTGGCTTAAGAGAAATCGGAATTGGTGACATCGAAACATTTATGGAGAAGAGCGGAAAAGCTTTACAAGAAGAGTTCAATAAGGTGAAAAAGGACAGCTTAAAGGTTAGATGGGCTGAATAATTACAAGACTCCCTTTATTAAAATCCCAACAAGAGGAACTGCTAAGTTATCATCGAGAAACCTCTGATACTCCGCCAATGTAAGTATCCCAGCCCAGATAACCTTTGATACAATCGAAGACTGTGGGAAAATAATCGCTACTATTATGAGTGCAGAAATTAAGTATCCCAAACTACCAATCCAATGCTTTCTGAGCCTAACATCGAATCCCTTTGCCTTGAAGTAGAAAAATCTCAGTATTCCAGTGACACCATCACTTATTGCCATCACAAGAAGAATTACAACGGCGTATTCCTTCTCGATGAACCAAGCAACAGCCGCGGCTGAAAATGCAAAGAAAACTTCGCCATAATTACTTCTTATTTGATACCACGACAGCTCATCCTTCTTTATATGTGTGAACAGCTGAAAAGCTCCAAACAAAAATGCTGCAGCTGCAAAGAGTTCTCGGGCAATTAGCCCAGCATTGTAAAACAACACAGCTGGAACAATGCTGAAATGAATTATCTTCCTGTTTACCCATGCATATTCCTCTCCAAGATACCTCGTTATCCATATTGCAAAGAGGATAAATGCTGCCGCAACTCCAGCATAGATCATGATTCCACCAAATGAAAAGATTGAAAATGGGGCTAATATATTTTTCGTCTGACGCCTAACATTGAGTAGCTAAAAGCCGAAAGCACTTTTAGCATTCAGAAGAGCCCAATAGAAGTCATTGGAATGGACTATAATGAAATGGTCTTTTTCATTACTGAGCTCTCCTCTTGACTTTCCTTCCAGCTCCCCATAAAGCCCGATAATCTTAATTTTTGGATATGTTGTTGAAAGCTTAAGTGTTATTCTCCCTGCCTTTCCTTCCCTCCACACTATGCCAACTTTTAAGCCAGCTTTTGTTTCTGTCCTCTTTTTCAAGCCCAGCTTAAGATATGGCAAAACTTCCTTGTTTACTCTATTTTGTTCTGTCTTTTCGTTTAGGTACTCTTTAACCAGTTCAAACGACTCTAAGCTCAGATTGTAGCCAAAAACAGGGATACCAAGATTTTTGGCCTTCCGCCCCCTATAGGAATAAACCTCAATCTCTTTTCCATTGCTTTTTGATGCAAAATACATGCCTTTCGGTCTTTCATTAGCAAATCCTCCGAGTTTTTCAGTTATATCTCCAAAAGCATCAATAGGTAACGAAAAGCTGGCCCAGGTGCTCCAGATTCTTGGAGGGACTTTCACAAAACCCAAATCCTCAAGATGATAATTTTTAACTTCAAACTCCAATTTCAAGAACCCTTTCTCATTTATTAGCAGTTTCAATAGTGCTCTTTCTGGGCCTATTTCAGCAAAATTACCGTTCTCTTTAATTTTTCTACCCTTTAGCAGCTTATCTTTTCTGAGTTTTCTACCAGTTTTAAAGGCTGCCACAACTGGTATTGGAGTTGCAAAGCCCTTTTCTTTGTCGTAAGGCACTTTAAATCCTGCTTTTAGAAGCTCTTCTTGAATTTCCAAAGATGCTGGAAAGAACACTTGAAAACTTTCAAGCTCATAACTTCCTAATTCGTTCCAACCCATTTTCATCAACACCTTTGTTTTTATTTTTACTTTTCTCATTAGTTATACATCAACAACTTTATAAAGTTTTCGAAGAAAGAGCCAAAGCTTAAAAACTATCTCTCATATTTACCAGCAGGTGGTGAGAATGGTTCATTGGGCAGATTACATGGCTGAAAAAATAATACGAGAGAGAGGTGACAAAGAGGAGTACGTCGTTGAAAGCGGCATAACTCCGAGTGGATACGTCCATATTGGCAATTTTAGGGAGCTTTTCACCGCTTACATTGTCGGTCATGCATTAAAAGACAAAGGGAAAAAAGTTAGGCACATTCATATGTGGGATGATTACGATAGGTTCAGAAAAGTTCCAAAAAATGTCCCAGGCGAATGGAAAGAATACTTGACAATGCCGGTCAGTGAAGTACCCGATCCTTGGGGTTGCCATAACAGCTATGCAGAACATTTCATGGAGCTCTTTGAAAGTGAAGTTGAAAAACTCGGCATAGAAGTCGATTTCCTGAGAGCAAGCAGGCTTTACAAGACTGGAGAATATGCCAAAGATATAAGAAAAGCTCTTGAGAATAGAGAAAAGATAGTTGCAATTCTTAACAAATTCCGCGACATGGCGAAACAGCCTCATTTGGAGGAGAGTTGGCAGCCAGTTCAAATTTACTGTCCAAAGTGCAGAAAAGAAGCAGATTTTATCCAGTGGGATGGTGGATGGAAGGTAGAATACAAGTGTCCACATTGTGGAAGTGAAGGAAAGACGGACATAAGGGAAGGAAATGTAAAGCTGAGGTGGCGTGTGGATTGGCCCATGAGATGGGCGCACTTTGGAGTTGATTTTGAACCTGCAGGAAAAGATCACCTGGCAGCTGGTTCGAGCTTTGATACTGGGAGAGAAATTATCAAAACGGTTTATGGCAAAGAGCCTCCACTGACACTCATGTACGAGTTTGTTGGAATAAAAGGACAAAAAGGTAAAATGAGCGGCTCAAAAGGCAACGTAATCCTGCTCAGTGACCTCTATGAAGTTCTTGAGCCCGGAGTAATAAGGTTCCTCTATGCCAGACACAGACCAAATAAGGAAATTAAGATTGACCTCGGTTTGGGTTTGCTGAACCTCTACGATGAGTTCGATAAAGTCGAGCGCATATACTTTGGTCTTGAAAATGCAAAAAATAAGGAGGAAGAAATTGAGCTCAAAAGAACATATGAACTCTCAATGCCAAAGATTCCAGAGCGGTTAGTTGCCCAGGCACCATTTAGATTCCTCGTCGTCCTTGTGCAGATGCCACACTTGGATGAGGGCAAAATTATTGAAATCCTCAAAAAGCAAGGCCACATTCCCCAGGATCTTGCCGAAGAAGATACTGAAAGAATCAAACTCAGGATTATGCTCGCAAAGAACTGGGTAAGCAAATACGCTCCAGACACAGTGAAATTCTCACTCCTCCAAGAGCCTCCAAGAATTGAGATAAGCGAAGAAATTAAAGAAGCACTTAATGAAGTTGCTAACTGGTTGGAGAGTAGGGAGGAGTTCAGCGTTGATGAGCTTAACAACATAATCTTTGATGCTGCGAAGAAGCGCAACATTCCAAGCAAACAGTGGTTCAAGATTCTCTATCAGCTGTTCATCGGCAAAGACAGAGGACCGAGATTGGCAAGCTTCTTGGCTTCTCTTGACAAGGACTTTGTAACCAGAAGGCTTAGGCTTAAAGCTTAATTCCCTTAATTCCCTATTTTCGATTATATTTTGCCCAAAGAGAACCAAAATCTCAAAATTTTCAGAAAACCCCACATTTAGCTCTGCATTATCTTTTTAACATTTCATTCTCCAAAGTTCTATGGTGATAATGGTGGAGTTTAATCTCATCATCGCTGGAGTTGGAGGTCAAGGGGGATTAACTCTTTCAAGGATAATTGGAAATGCTGCAATGCATGAAGGCTACAAGGTCAGAATAGGAGAAACACTTGGCATGAGCCAGCGATATGGTAGTGTTCTCTCATATCTGCGCTTTGGTGAAGAGGTTTATTCTCCACTCATTGAAGAAGGTGAGGCTGATTTAATGTTCGCTTTAGAACCAGCAGAAGCCCTAAGAAATGCACGCTTTTTAAGCAGAAAGAGCCATGCAATTGTAAATGCCTATCCAATACACACAGCAACAACACTGGTAGGAAAGGAAAGGTATCCCAATTTAGATGAAATAAAAGAAGCACTCCTGAAGATTTGTCCTACTGATATGCTCAACTTCCAAGAGGTGGCAGATAAAATAAATCCAAGAACTTTGGGTGTCGTAATGCTTGGCTATGCCTATGGAAGAGGTCTCATTCCCCTTAAAAAAGACAGTTTAAGAGAAGGAATAAAAGAGACTCTTAAAGAAAAACTCTGGGAAATTAACTTTAGGGCTCTTGAAGAGGGTATAAAATTAGTTCGTTAACTTTGCCCTTCTCATAATCTTTATATATTCTGCGTAATCTATATAGGCATTGACCGTTAGTAATTTCAACACTGGTGAGAATTATGATGATATATACTGGAATAGATAAGAGGGAATGACCTTTGGCATTCTTGAGGTGGTAAAAGATGGAATTCAGAAAAATTCAGTTTACTGGTAGGAGCTCCTATATAATCTCCCTTCCAAAAAAATGGATTAAGGAGAATAATTTAAAACAAGGGGATGTTGTGCCGCTGGTCATTAACCCAGATGGCTCAATAACAATCCTTCCAAAAGAACCCAAAGAAATTAGCGAAAAGAAAGAGTTAATGATTTCAGAAGAATATTCACCAGACATGGCCATCAGGCTTATTATCTCGGCGTACATCCAGGGCTATGATGTTCTTGAGATTAAGTTCACAAAGGAGCTGCCCCATTACAAAGTCAAAATTAGAAAAGTGATTCAAAGCCTGCCGGGAGTTGAGATAATACTTGATGAACCCACAAGAATAGTCGGTAAAAGCCTGCTTGCTGATGAGGAAATAAACCTTAGAGAGATTTTAGAAAGAATAAATTCAATAATAGTGTCCATGCTTGAGGATCTATACTTCATGAAAAAATCCCAGACAAAAGAACTAATTAGAGACATCAACGACCTCGAAAACGAGCTTGACAGATTTTATTTCCTCACAATTAGGGCTGTCAACAAAATACTTTCTAAGAGGAGTTTAATCGAAGAAAGCGGAATCGTCAGGAGAAGCTTTGATCTAATTGGAATCTTGTTCATAGTCCGCAACATTGAAAGAATTGGGGATCACATCATCAGGATTGCCGAAAACTTTGACGATGACATTGAGATTGAATATATAAGGAAGATGTACACCGAGATGCTCAGCCAAATAACCAAGAGAGACTTAAAGAAAATAGATACCCTTATGCTTGCTCTGAAAGAAAAAATCAGACAGATAGACTACAAAAAGTCCATCGCAATGGATAGCTATCGCAGAATTCTCGAATACTTGGAAAACATAGGTGAAACGATAATTAACATGGCACTAAGCTAATCATCTTCTCGATTCCACAACTTTTTTAACATTCTCAAATTCATTAAATAAAGGTGGTCTCAATGGTCGCGATTATCGTTCATGGAGGAGCTGGGACTATCAAGAATGAGGAAAAAATTCCAAAAGCCATTAAAGGTGTAAGAGAGGCTGTTTTAGCAGGATGGAAAGAACTTAAGAGAGGCTCCGCATTGGACGCTGTGGAAGAGGCAGTTAAAGCTTTAGAAGACAATCCTATCTTTAACGCTGGGACGGGGAGTGTGCTAACTTTAGATGGTAGAATTGAAATGGATGCTGCCATCATGAGGGGAAAAACTCTTGAAGCAGGAGCCGTTGCCAGCATATGGGGCATTAAAAATCCAATAAGCGTCGCAAGGAAAGTCATGGAGAAAACTGATCATGTTCTTTTAGTGGGAGAGGGAGCACTTAAATTTGCCCGTATAATGGGTTTTGATGAGTATGATCCAATAACCGAAGAGAGAAGGGAACAATGGAAAAAGCTTAGAGAAAAACTGCTAAAAGAGGGTACAATTCCATACTGGAAAAAGATCAGCGAGCTGATCAAAGAACATCCCGAAGTTCTGAGGAGCACAGTAGGCGCTGTTGCATTCGATGGAGAAGAAGTTGTTGCTGGCACTTCAACTGGAGGAGTTTTCTTGAAAATGTTTGGCAGGGTCGGCGATACTCCAATAATAGGCGCTGGCACTTATGCAAATGAACTTGCCGGAGCATCTTGCACTGGGCTTGGGGAAGTTGCAATAAAGCTTTCCTTAGCAAAGACCGCAGTTGACTTTGTTAGACTTGGATTGAGTGCACAGAAAGCAAGTGAAGCTGCAATCGAGATGGCAACCAAATACTTCGGAAAAGATACCATGGGAATAATCATGGTTGACCGAGAGGGAAACGTTGGATTTGCGAAGAACACAAAGCACATGAGTGTTGCATATCTGAAAGATGGTATGAATGAACCATTCGCAGGGATATAACTATGAGAACAAAAGACTTTCCGGGAGATATCTGGATACTTCACCTTTCAACATTTTTCTTCTTCCTTGGTATTGCATTAGTTTCACCCCTGATATCCCCATTAGCAATTCTGTTAGGAGCGACTCCCCTCATAGTGGGTTCAATTGCTTCAGTTTCTTCAATTGTCTCATTTTTCTTAAAACCCCTCGGAGGATTTCTTGGGGACCGGGGCTGGAAGTTTCAAGTTATGATGCTTGGAAGTGGTTTAGGTGCACTTGCCGGAGTTTTTTACATAGCATCTATCCCATTTGGAAATTTGGCACTGTTTGCAGTTGGTAGGGGCATTCACGGCTTTGCTATGGCACTGTTTTTCCCCTCCTCGCTTGCAACGGCAATTGAACTCGCTCCAAGGGGCAGGGTGGGTGAGACCTTAGGCTGGCGTGGGATGATGTTTTCCTTCAGCAACTTAATTGGACCAGCGATTGGAGGCTTTGTTGCTGAATATTTAGGTTTTCAGGCAGCTTTTGCTTTTACAGTTATTGTTTCATTAGTTGCACTGCTCTTTGTCTTCATTGCATATAAAAGAGATAAAAACAGAATTAAAACAAAAAGAGAACATAAACATGAGCATGTCTCATACCGTCTATTGTTAAATTCATTCTTTGTTGCAGCTTGTTTCTCACTGCTTTTCATGTCTCTGGCATACAGTGGAACATTCACTTTCTTACCCGCATTGTACAAAGTTCTGGGGTTGGGTACAAGCGCCTTTGGAATATATGCCAGCATAATGGGTGGATTCAGCTTACTCACAAGAGTCTTTGGGGGAAGAGAAGCCGATAGGAGGGGCCCAATTCCTGTTGCAACTTTTGGGTTCCTGCTGCTCTTACTCGCATATATCATGCTTTCTTTGCATCCAACTCCTCCTCTGGCATATTTAAGTGCAATCCCTCTTGGAATGGGTTTTGGCTTTGCTGTTCCTTCCCTCCAGATGATGGCATTGGCTAAACTCCCGCAAAAAATCAGGACTTTCGGTTCGAGTATTTATACAATGTTCTTTGATCTCGGCTACTTGGCAGGACCTCTGGTATTTGGGTACATTGCTCAACTGAAAAACAGCTATGAAGCAGTTTTTCCAATGTTCCCACTGGTTACAATTTTATCATTAATCATTCTCCAACTCCCAAGATTTTTAAAGAGAGATAGCCAAAGCAAAAAGGGTGTGAGCTAATGCTCATTAGAGTTTCATATGGAACGGCCATCGCAATGGGGCTAATAAAGGCAAAGATGCTTGCAAGGCCAACTACAGCCTACTTGATGATCTATCATAATGGAAGGTGCATAAACAATTGTGCTTTCTGTCCACAGGCAAGAGAGAGCAGGGCAGATTTAAAAAAGCTCTCGCGGGTAACGTGGCCCGTCTTTGACCTCAAGACTGTTCTTGAAAAGTTAAAGAACGGAAAGTTTGCAAGGATATGCCTACAAACTGTTGATTATGAAGGTCTGGAAGAGGATGTATTGACCCTCCTTGGAGCTTTTTACAGTCTAAATTTGCCAATATCAGTCTCCATAACCCCAGTTGATAGAAGGTATCTTCAGAAGTTTAGAGAGCTCGGCGTTGATTATATCGGTGTTGGATTAGATGTTGCAAGTGAGAGGCTCTACAACGAGATCAAGGAATCTTTATACTCTTGGGATGAAATGTGGAGATTCACAAAAGATGTCATTGAAATCTTTGGTGAAAAGAAAGCATTTGTCCATTTGATAATTGGACTCGGTGAAACAGATAAAGAGGCACTTGAAGCCATTCAAAAAGCTTATGATATCGGTGCGGAGGTGTCACTTTTTGCCTTTACACCAATCAAGGGAACAAAGCTCGAAAATCTTAAACCGCCTGGCTTAAATAGGTACAGGAAAATCCAGATTGGGCATTATCTCATTAAAAATGAAATAAAACGTGTTGAAGAGTTTAAATTTGATGACAAAGGAAATGTACTTAGCTTTGGAATAAGCAAGGAAGATCTCATGAAAGTTCTTCAAGAAATTGCAGTAATGACCCATGGATGTCCGGGATGCAACAGGCCATATTACAATGAAAGGCCGAGCAATGAACCATATAACTTCCCTGTTAAACCAAAAGAGGAATACTTAATAAAGCTCATAGAGAAAATCTTTAGTGAGATTTAATCAACACTCCAAGAGCTTTTTTTAGCTCTGGAGTGCTGATGGATTCTAAATATTTTGTTATGTCCTTTTCCCCCTCTGCTATTGCTATTAATCCTCTCACAAATGCATATAACTCCTCATTACTCTCAAGATATCTGCACATTGATTCCATGTTCTCTTTAAACACTTCCAAATTTCCCCGTTCTTTCAAGATAAAGAGCATATCTCGGATTCTCTCAATACCAACTAAGTATAAATCTCTGTTCGGAGCATTATAAAGAGCTCTTAATGCACACTTTATACTTCCCCTGTAGTTGTCTTCCTCAAAAAAGACTTCAGCCAGCTTAAAGCATGCTTCAAAGTAAATTTCAGGAAAATAGTCTTTTGAAAGCTCTAATACTTTATCAAGCTTTTTCTTCGCTGTTTCAAACTCTCCCTTATTTTCAGCTTCCAATGCCTCTCTAAAAAGCTCAGCTATCTTACGTCTCCTCTCCCACATTTCAAACTCTTTTAAAAACCTCGGCTTCTTCTCCATTCTATTTCGCCACATTATTGATACCTACTTAATCCTTATTATCTTTTTCTCCTCTACTTTCTAACCAAGCTTCATAGAATTCATTCCAAACCTCACTAAAGTCCTTTTTAACTCGCCATCTTCTGTGAAAAGCATTCAGTAAAACTGATATATCTCTTCTTAGGTACTCCAAACTCTCTGGATATGCAGTTGGCAGGTATTGAGGCCAGTCAATAATCAAGATATCATCATCTTCTGTTAGAACTATGTTAAACTCACTCATATCAGAATGAACAATTCCAAAGCGCACTATCTTAAGGTATTCGTCTAAAACCTTATTGAGAATATCCTCAGCCTCCTCCCTTGTCAAATCATCATCCCTAAGTTCGCTCAGCTCAACACCCTCAATGAACTCCATCACTATGGCATGTCTGTTCCATGCTATCGGCTTCGGAACTTTGGCTATAGGAGAAAGCAACTGCAGAGCCTCATGCTCTCTCTCAGCAACTAAACGTGAGATGTAGAGCCAGCTTATATGATGTTTGTCAATAAAATCCCTTCTGTAGAGTTTAATTCTGGTAAAACTTGTCCTCCCAATACGGTTGAACTTGACTGCGACTTTTTCTCCTTGAGGGGTTATTCCAACATAAACATCAGCTTCTTTTCCAACACCAATCTGAGTTTGACTTATTGCCTCGATAACACCTTTCCTTGCAAAGGCTCTAATCGCTAAAACATCATATCCATGAATAGTGAGCTGATAGCCAATATAACCAATATCACTTCTCCTCCTTACGAGCATCCAGTTATCAAGTTTCCCTAAGCGATAAGAAGCAGTCTCAACATCGGTTCTCGCAAACTTGGCAATATCCTCTAACGGCACCCATTGATGATGGCGCATATTCAATTCTACCCCTCTCAATATCCGGAAATCTATGTCTTTGAGATTGTGATAAACTTCAAGTGCTATTAGTTTGCTGACCATTTTTACCCCAGTAAGAGTTTGAAGGTTCATTTTTAAACCCTTACCTAATCTAAGATAAATTTTTAAACGCTTAACTCTTTATCTAAAAGCATGCGGAAGAAACTATTACTGCTCCTCTCCCTCGGATGGATATTTAACTATGCCCATAGAATGGCTATCCCACCTCTCATCCCTATAATAAAGACAGAGCTTGGAATCAATAACGCCCAAGCAGGTCTTTTGATGACTTCCCTTCTCTTACCCTATGCTCTAATTCAGGTTCCCGCAGGATATTTGGGGGATAAACTTGGAAGAAAAAAGCTTGTTGTGATCAGTATTCTTGGTTATTCCCTTGCAAGCGCACTCATAATCTTTGCAAAAGAGTATTGGGAATTGTTAAGCATAAGAGCTCTTTACGGCATTTTTGCAGGTCTTTACTATGCTCCAGCGACAGCTCTAATCAGCGACATCTATAAAGGAAGGAAAGGCTCAGCTCTTGGTGTTTTTATGGTTGGCCCGCCAATAGGAAGTGGGATAGCCCCTCTGATTGTTGTTCCTATTGCATTGGCTCTGGAGTGGAAATACGCATTTTTGGTTCTTTCTGCTATGAGTGCGATAATTGGCATTACATTGCTTCTATCCATAAAAGGAGAACTTCATGAAGTTGAACATGCAAAGCTTAGAATCCCAAAGCATGTCATTAGGCTGAGCATTATGAATTTCATAAGTATGCTGGCATTCTTTGGCATGCTGACATTTCTTCCAGATTTCTTTGTAAACAGGGGGAGAAGCTTAGAGGAGGCTTCATTATATTTCTCTATCCTCTCAATAGTTGGGATTGCAGGCTCTCTGGTAGGTGGCACAATTTACGACAGGCTTAAAAAGAAGAGCCTAATTCTGTCCCTTGGATTTAACGCCTTTCTTTCATTCCTGTTAGCAAAAACAGCAATGCCCATAATAATGCCAATTCTGGGTTTGTTTTTCTACTCAGTTGGCCCAATAGTTACAGCGTATACTGCAGAACAGGCAACAAATGAAAATAAAGGGTCAGTAATGGGTTTTGTCAATATGATGGGATTCTTTGGAGCAACTCTCGGCCCATATCTCCTTGGAGTCCTAATTGACACCTTGGGTTATGGGGAGGCATTTTATTTTATTCCACTGATGTATATGGTTGCATTGATAATAATAGGGACACAAAAGAAAAGGATCAGCCATACATAACCTCATGCATAGCTATCTGCTGTGCCAATCTCTGTTCTGACCCAAATACCTTCTCCACAGCCTTCAGAAAATCCTCCTGTGTTACATACTCCCTTCTGTCTCTGATGGCGAACATTCCAGCCTCCGTTGCTATGGCTTTGAGATCTGCACCGCTTGCTCCTTCTGTCATCTCTGCAATAACTCTAAGATCCACGTTCCTGAGGTTCATCTTCCTTGTGTGAACCTTGAGGATTTCAAGTCTACCTGCAAAGTCAGGTAAAGGAACTTCAATCAATCTGTCAAATCTTCCTGGCCTAAGAAGTGCTGGATCTAAGATATCAGGTCTGTTAGTTGCTGCTATTACCTTAACGTTACCTCTTGGATCAAATCCGTCAAGCTCTGCTAAAAGTTGCATTAAGGTTCTGTTAACTTCTCTTTCTCCTCCAGTGGTTTCCTCTAATCTTTTAGCCCCTATGGCATCAATTTCATCTATGAAGATTATGGTGGGGGCTTTTTCTTTTGCCAGCTCAAACAGCTCATGCACCAATCGAGCACCTTCTCCAATGTATTTTCTTACAAGCTCACTGCCAACAACCCTGATGAATGTTGCATTAACTTCCCTTGCAAGAGCTTTGGCCATCAATGTTTTTCCACATCCCGGTGGACCATAAAGGAGGACACCCTTAGGTGGTTCAATTCCAACCTTTTCAAACAGTTCTGGATGTTTAAGCGGAAGCTCAACTGCCTCTCTGAGTTCTTGCAGCTGCTTCTTTAATCCCCCAATATCGTCATATGTCACGTTTGGTCTATCAATAACTTCAAACCCAAGGACAGAAGGATCCTTCGGTGATGGCAGTATTTCAACAACGGCCATTGTCCTCTGGTCAAGTGCTACTCTGCTCCCCGGTTTCAGCTTTTCCTTTTCAATCCATGGTGCTATTCTGACCACAAATCTTGGACCGTTGTAATTCTGAACTATCGCCCTGTCATCGTCGAGTATCTCAAGCAAAGTTCCAGCAAAAGCTGGTGGCTGTCTTAACCTTGACATCTCCATTCTTAAGCGTGAAAGCTCCCTTTCAAGTCTCTCCTTGTCTGCCTCAAGTGTTCTCACTTGAAGTTCAAGCTGTCTAATTCTTCTTTTTAGATAAATGATGTAATCATCATACTCATCATGAGATTTGACGACATCATTAATGTCACTCATAACCCATCCCTCCATAACTAATTTTGTGAGAAGAACTTTTAACTCTATTCCCGATTACCATTAGATTCGCCTAACCTTCACTTCTTAAGCTTCTTTATAAAGTTTTGGTACGATTTTTGATATGTACTAACTCAACTCGAAATTCTTATTAACGATGAATGCGTATATTTTAATGCTTAATCAGGAGGGTGGGTTTAATGAGAATAGAAATCAGGCTCAAACCCAGAGATGAAGGGACGATTCTCCCCTTTAACTACAACTATGATGTCTACACTCAAATTATTCAAAAAGTAGCCATAAACTCCCCCGAGCTTGCAAGATTGCTGGAAACTACCCACAAGGACTACTTTACATTCTCCAGAATAATGGTAAGAAAAAGAGAACTTATACCCGATAAGGGAATTAAAATTCTGTCCGATGAGGTATGCCTTTACATCTCTTCTTCAGTTGTTGATGTAATAAAATCCATAGTTGAGGGATTCATTGAAAATCCCGTGCTTCAAATTGAAAATTCAACATTCATCATGGATGGTGTTAAGGTTCTCCGAGAACCCAAGATAAAAGATGGTACTCTCTTCTCCACTCTGAGCCCTATAATAGTGCGGACGGTAAAGCTTGAAGGGAATAGAATGAAAATTTGGGATTTATACCCCAGTGAGGAAACATTTCACGATAAGCTCAGGAAGATAATGCTAATGCGCTTTTCTGAAATTGAGGAGAGAATGCCCGAGGACAAAGATTTTAGAATCGATGTTATAAAGTACAAACCTGTTAGGATTAAAGTCAAAGACACCTACTTCCGGGGTTCCCTTATGGTGTTCCGGTACTATGGATCCAAGGAAATAGCAAAATTTGCCTATGAAAATGGATTTGGTGAAAAAACGAAATATGGGTTTGGAATGGTCAAAGTGATTGATGAAGAAGAAGCACAACGAAGCCGAGAATAGCCTCAATTGCCCACACAATTGCAACAAGCTCATACTCCTTTACCCTTTTTGCCCTCATTATTAAACCCAAGAAGCTTAGATACGGTGGTGCTTTTAAGGTACCATCTTCTAAGATCTCTGTTCTGCCCAGCGGTCGCCCTTTGAACTTTATTTTCGTCTTTAGAAGAAAATCAATCATGTGAGGGACAAGGAGGATTGCCGCAAAGATCTCAACTTTGCCGAGTATCCCAACTAATCCTATAAGGGCTCCCAGACTAAGGGTTCCAGTATCTCCAGGGAAGACCTTTGCTGGATATTTGTTCCACCATAAGAACCCAAGAGCAACAGCAAATCCCACAAAAGCCAACGCTCGAGCATCCCCTGACGTTATCAATCCCAAAAAGAGCAAGGCTATTGCGGAAGTCCCAACTTCAAGCCCATTAAAACCTGCAAGCATATTAACAAGATTTGCAGAAGCTGTCACAAATAGGACAGCAAACAGATAGTATAGTGTCTTCAAATTAATCGTAAAGAGCAGAAGATTAAGACCACTGCTTACTTTTAAGCTCAATAGAGGTAAAGAGATCAGCAGAGAGAGCAGAACTTTGTGAGACTGCCTGAGATTCGTTAAATCATCAATTATCCCTACCACTCCAAAAAGGAGAAATACCAGCAACACTGTTGACAGATTACCAGTTAAAACAGGTGTCAAGACTACTGAAAGAGAGATTAAAATTGCAATTCCTCCCATTTCAGGAATTTCTGGCTTATCCAGCTTATGTATGTCCTTCCCAACTATTCCAGCTTTTTTCATTATATTGGCAGAGTAGAAGGTCAAAATCAGCGAGAGGGATAACCCTATAAATGCCAATACCCAAATCATCTCTGATCCCCAAAAGAATGAGACAGCATAAAAGATAAACCCTTCGGTGGTCTCAATGGACATAAGATTGGCAATATTTGATCTCGATGGAACTCTCATAGGTGCCCCCATGACTTTCACGGAGATCAAGGAGAAGCTGAGAGAAAAACTTCTTGAAATTGGTATTCCTCAAGAAATAATAGGCGATCTAACGCCTATGTATGAAAACCTTTTCAGGATTGCGGAAGAAACTGGAAAGGACGTCAATGGGTTAAAAAAACTGCTTGAAGAACTGGAAGTTAAAAGGGTGTATGAAAGCTTTCTGTTCGAGGGCACAAAAGAGATTCTGGAGTTCCTAAAGAGCCAGGGAATAAAATTGGCAATTATGACAAGAAACTGCAGAGATGCAACACTTAAAGCTTTAGAGATGCATGGGATAAAGGATTATTTCGAGCTTATCCTCACACGGGATGATGTCTCCTGGAGAGAAGTTAAGCCGAATGAAATGCACATTAAAAGAATCCTTGAACATTTCAAAGTTCCTTCCACAAAGACCGTTGTTATTGGTGACCACGGATACGATATTATTCCAGCAAAAAAAGTTGGGGCATTGAGCATTCTGATAACAGAACATGAAAGTGGAAGAATGAGCTTTTCCATTGAAGAAAAAGCAGATTTTGAAGTTCCAACTATGAGGGAACTCTTATCTCTCTTTCGCAGAATTTTAAATGCATATGTTGTTGTTCCAGCATACAATGAGGAGCATACAATTGGAAAAGTCCTTGATGACCTTTTAAGATACTTTAAATCGGAACATATAATTGTAGTTAACGATGGCAGCAGGGATAAAACAGAGGAAATAGCGAAAAACAGAGGTGTCAGGATTCTAACACATCTCGTTAACAGGGGACTTGGAGGGGCACTCGGGACGGGAATAAGGTATGCTCTCTTCAAAGGAGCAGAGCTTATAATAACCTTCGATGCAGATGGGCAGCACTTAGTCGAAGATGCACTAAGGGTCATGAAACCTGTAGCTGAGGGCAAAGCTGACTTAGCCATTGGTTCGAGACTTAGAGGAGATATAAGCCAAATGCCCTTTATAAAGCGCTTTGGAAACTTTGTTCTTGATGCAATAACTGCGGTCTTTGCTGGCAGATATGTCAGTGACTCCCAAAGTGGATTAAGGTGCTTTAACAGGAAGTGTGCTTCCAAAATTAAGATAACATGTGACCGCTATGCAGTATCAAGTGAAATAATAATTGAAGCAAGCAAAAACAAGTGCAGAATTGTGGAGGTTCCAATTAGAGCAATTTATACTGAGTATGCTATGAAGAAAGGGACAAATGTATTTGAAGGCATTAAAATAGCTTTAAATCTGCTTTTTGATAAATTGAGGTGAGCGGAAATGTTGGCGGTTCAGTATATAGCAATTGTAACAATCCTCGGTTTAATGATTTATGTTTTAAGCAAATATGGGAGAAGGGAACTGGAGTGGAAGGATTTTCTGTTCTGGGAAATCCTGCTTTTGATAATGCTGATAATTACCCTCAAACCAATTGAAATTTCACTTGAGATCAAGCGGGTTCTTGGACTCGGCAGGGGTTTAGATGCCCTCTTTGTTGTAGCAATTGGAATAAGCTACTTGATGATATTCAAGGTATATCTTGCAGTTGATAAGGCAGAAAGGGAGATAACAGAGCTTACAAGAAAGATTGCAATAGAGCTGAGGGAAATAAATGAGAAGTTAGAAGAGATAAAGAAAAAAAGTTAATCCTTATCACAGAATTCATTCGCAAACAGCTCCTCTAAGAAAGCCTTAACTCTTTCCTTAGGGAGCTTAAACTGCCTAATTTTTATCATACCTTTTTCCTGAGCTTCTTTAAGCAGAATCTCCGTAGCTTTGTTCGGATACATTTCCTCGTAAACAATCTCCTTTATCCCAGCATTTACCAAAAGCTTAAAGCAAGTATCACATGGAAAGTGGGTAACGTAAAGCGTTGCTCCCTCGAGGCTTATCCCTTTTCTTGCAGCCATTGCTATGACGTTCTGCTCAGCATGAACTGCTCTGTGACAATGCCCATCCACTATCAAACAACCAACATCAATGCAGTGATCCATGCCCCTTGGAGCTCCGTTATAACCTGTTGCAAGGATGTATCCATCTTTAACAGCAACAGCACCAACTCTTAACCTTGGACACGTTGCCCTAAGCGAAACAAGCTTTGCTATCAGCATGAAATATTCATCCTTTGTAGGGCGGATTTTTTTAATTCGCTCTGCTTTTTTCTCATCTAAAACAATCTCAACCTTCACACTCCCACCCAAAGAAGGATTAAGAAACAAATCTTAAAAGAATTTTTGAATCACTTAAGGGTGTCCCTAAACATAGCCCCTTCAATCTCTGCAAGTATTCTCCATATCCTCTCATCATAACTTGGGTGAGTGTCCATAAAACTTTTCTTTTGTTTTCTTTCAATATTGGGCTCTATCCCTGGCAGAGCTGAAGCTCTAACATTTATTCTCAGGTCTTCATAATACTTCAGCTCCTCAAGAGCTTCCTTAAGCGAAAAGGGTCTGTCTAATAGATATAACGCTGTTTCATCAGCCTTGAACTCCCTCTCTTTGAGGAATTTAAGCCTCTCAATTTCATAAAGCATATAAAGCCCCAGCGATGCAAGTACAGCAATTGTGCTATGCACAATTAATGAAATTGCCCCAGCCAAAAAAAGCATGAAATACCTACCATATGCTATAATAGGGAATATTAAGGTGTCACCATTTTTAATATGTCCGATTTCATGGGCGGCAACACCTAAGATCTGCTCTCTGTCCAATACTTCAAACAATCCCAAAGAAAGCACAATCGAATTGCCAAACGAATAGGCGTTTGGGATATAATCGTCAAGGATGTAAACATAGGGCATCCCAATTCCCGCTTTATTAGCCATTCTGGCAATACCATCATACAGCCAAGGCATGTCCTCCCACTTAAGCTTGGAGTGTTCCCTCTTAAGAGAGTGTCTGGTTACCCACAAATACATTAAGAGAAGCATAGAAGCGGAGCCAAATACAACAACTAACCCAAATTTGCCCAAATATAAGACAGTTATCAAAATCTGAGCCAAGATTATGAGTCTCAGCATCTAAATCACTTCTTTATTTTCGAAAGGTATGCAAATGTCGCCTCTTTGAAATTATTCATAAGCGCGTTTAGTATTGTCTCAACGATCCTCTTTTCAAATTCCTCTCTTGTCGTTGTTATGCTGTACACATACCTCATCCCGCCCCTGCCAGTTTCAACACTTCTCTTTAAAAGCCCGCGTTCACAAAGACGGTTCATAAGTATGCTGACCGTTGAGCGCCTCATTTCTGGATGTCTCTCCTTCATGTGCTCATAAACCTCTCCAGCTGTGGCTATCTTTACCTTCCACATATACTCCATAATCTCCGCCTCTAACGGTGGCAGAACTGCTCTCAGTCCCTCTTCATTTAGCTTAAATTCATGGGGCTCCATTCTTTATCACTCTCCCGAAAATTATTTCGTATAGAGGATAAATAAACTTTATGTTTATATAAGTGAGCCAAGAATCTTTGTCATTCTGACAATTTGACAAATTTAGGGCTAAGAAAAAGTTATAAAGCCTGCTGGATTAACTTCGTGAGGGTCGTCATGAGGATAGTCTTTGATATTGGAGGCTCTGTTCTTGTTCCTGATAAACCCGATATTGATTTTATCAAAAAGCTTGCTTACCAGCTCGTCAAGATAAGCGAAGATCATGAAGTTGCTGTTGTTGTTGGAGGTGGAAGGGTTTCAAGAGAATACATCAAAGCGGCAAAAACATTTACCCCAAACGAAACATTCAAAGATTACATAGGAATTCACATCACAAGGGCAAATGCCATGCTCCTTATAGCGGCTCTTGGAGAGAAGGCTTACCCTTTCGTTGTTCAAGACTTCAGAAAAGCCTGGGAGGTCATACAGCTCAAAAAGATACCAATCATGGGTGGAACCCATCCAGGACATACAACAGATGCCGTTGCTGCTCTTTTGGCTGAATATCTTCAGGCTGATTTGCTTGTCGTGATTACAAATGTTGACGGCGTTTATGACAGCGATCCAAGGGAGAATCCAAATGCCAAGAAGCTCAGGAAGATTACAACCGCTCAGCTCGTCGAAATTGCCATGCAGGGAGAGAGCAAAGCTGGAGGGAGCAGTGTGGTTGATGCTCTCGCTGCTAAGTTCATCCAAAGAGGGAAGATCAGGACATATGTTGTTGGCAAAAACGATGCGGTAAACCTCTTTGATGTCATCAGAGGGAAGCACAACGGAACAATTGTTGAGCCTGAACCTTAGATTTTTATACCCTCTTTTCAATTTTTCTTTGGTGATAGTGATGAGAATTGTTGTTATAGGTTCTGGAACAGCTGGGAGCAACTTCGCGCTTTTTGCAAGAAAACTTGACAGGAAGGCTGATATTATTGTCATCGGGAAGGAAAAGACCATGCAGTACTCACCATGTGCCCTGCCGTTTGTTCTCAGCGGAAAAATCCCAAAGCTTGAGGACATAGTTGTCTTTCCAAACAGCTTTTACGAGAAGCAGAAAATCCAGCTGATGCTTGAGACAGAGGCAAAAGAAATTGACAGAGAGAGAAAGGTTGTAATAACAGACAAAGGAGAGGTTCCCTACGATAAGCTCGTCTTGGCAACGGGTTCAAGAGCCTTCGTGCCTCCAATAAAAGGGGTTGAAAATGAGGGTGTCTTCACACTCAAAAGCATGGATGATGTGAGAAAAATCAAAGCCTACATCGAGGAGAGAAAGCCGAAGAAAGCTGTTGTTATCGGGGCTGGTCTTATAGGGCTGGAGGGAGCTGTAGCATTTAGGGAGCTCGGTATGGAGGTTCTGGTTGTAGAGCTTTTAGAGCATTTACTGCCAACCATGCTCGACAAGGATATGGCAAGGATTGTGCAACAACATTTAGAAGAAAAAGGCATAAGCTTTAAATTCGGTGTTGGAGTGAGCGAGATAATTGGAAGCCCAGTTAAAGCTGTCAAGATTGGAGACGAAGAAATCGAAGCTGATCTCGTTCTTGTAGCTACTGGGGTTAGAGCTAACATCGATTTAGCTAAAAAAGCAGGTCTCAAAGTCAACAAAGGAATAGTTGTAAATGAGTATCTACAAACCAGCGATCCAGATATTTATGCCATAGGAGACTGTGCAGAGGTCTTTGATGCAGTAACAGGTGAACGAACCCTCAGTCAGCTCGGCACAACTGCTGTGAGGATGGCAAAGGTTGCTGCTGAAAACGTCTTCGGCAAAAACGTGAGGTTCAAGCCCGTGTTCAACACAGCAATAACAGAGTTGTTCGACCTCGAAATTGGAACCTTTGGAATGACAGAAGAGAGAGCTAAGAGAGAAGGTATAAACGTTGTTGTTGGAAAGTTCAAAGGCTCAACTAAGCCAGAGTATTATCCCGGAGGAAAGCCAATCCACGTTAAGCTGATTTTCAGAAAAGAAGACAGAAAATTAATTGGAGCCCAGATAGTCGGTGGTGAGAGGGTTTGGGGCAGAATAATGACCCTCTCTGCTTTAGCGCAGAAAGGTGCAACGGTTGAGGACGTAGTTTACCTTGAAACTGCTTATGCTCCGCCGATAAGCCCGACGATTGATCCAATAACCGTCGCAGCAGAGATGGCATTAAGGAGATTTAAGTGATTTCCCTTCTTTTTACACTCTCTTCTGGTGAACCTTCAATGAGGGACATCTACATCCACAACGGCAAATTTACAGAAGAGCATAAAGGTGAGCTGTTCTTGAACGGTCGGAAAAGGGTAAAGTTAAGCAAGCTCATGACTTACATTTTGAGACACTCTCCGTGGGAGTTCGACCTCAATCCAGATGACTTCGGATTTATTGAGCTTGACGAGTTCATTAAAGCCCTTAAAAGTGTTTATCCCTGGGTTAAAGAAGAGCACGTCAGAGCTGTTGCTGAGCTTGATCCTAAGGGACGCTTTGAGATTAGGGAAGATAAAATCAGAGCACGCTATGGACACAGCTACGAAGTGTTTTTAGATCACGAGGAAGATACGGAAAGCAGAACCCTTTATCACGGAACACCACGGAAAAATCTGGACAGCATTCTGAAAGAAGGATTAAAGCCCATGAAGAGGAGGTTTGTTCACCTAACAAAGGATAAAACCGAAGCATACTACACAGGCTTAAGACACGGAAAAGATGTCGTAATTCTGGTCATTGATGCAGAATGCTTAAGGAGAAAGGGCTACAGGATATACAAAGCCGGTAAAAACGTTAGAATTGTTAAATACGTCCCACCCGAGTGCATAGTGCTGTGGGAATAATTATTACTGAAGTTTGAACGCCAAAATAAGAGCGAGACTGAGGGGAACCAAAGTCGAAAGGAACATCAGTTTAAAGTTAATTCCAGCTAAATATCCTCCAAGCATTGGTCCAATTGCCCATCCAAGGCTCATCATAGCATTTAAAAGCCCCATTGCCTGAGCCTTTTCACTTGTCTTGACCTTTAATGCCACATATGTCGAGGCAGAGCTGACGGTCATTGACCACTTGATTCCAGAGACCATACAAATCGCAACCATAAGCCAAAGGCTTGTAGCAAAGATATAGCCAACAAAAACGGCCATATACCCGGCAATTGACAAAACGTAGAAAAGCTTTGCCCCATACCGGTCTATTAGCCTTCCTATGAAGACAGCACTTACGGCAGCAGCTAACGAATCAATTCCAAAGAGTACCCCAACCCATTTTTCTCCAAAAAGCTCACCAAAGTAAACCGATAAAACTGAATACACCTCCCCCGACGCTATCATCACCAGAAGCATAGAGATATAGAAAGTCCTCAAGTTTCCACGCATAAACTTTCTAAAAGCTGCACCTTCAAAGATAACCTTATCGCTTTCCCTTCCCTCTTGAACTGCTATTATACCGAAGTCCCTCTTTTTAGGCCTCACCCTTTCGCTTATCATCAGAACAAACAGCGTTCCAAGGGTAGCAAATAAGAACGCAACAAAAAATGCTCCTTTAATTCCAAAATATTCTACAATAAAGCTCCCAAGAAAGTTCCCAAGCATGTATCCAGCGTTTTCAACTGAGCTAAAGAACCCAAAGGCTGAGCCAACTTTAGTTGAGAGCTCCGAGATTAGAGCCGAATGAGCAGGCATCATGGCTGAAGTCAAAGCTCCCTGAAAAGCTCTCAAAGTTAAAAGCAGGATTGGTGAAGAGACCAGAGCCATAAAAACATAAATCAAACCAGAGGAAAAGACTCCAAAAGCTATGAAAGGTTTTCTCTTTTGAGTTCTATCTGAGAGATATCCAAATGGGTACTGAAAGACTGTTGAGGTGATGTTGAACACCACACTTAAGAGACCAACGAAGAGCATTGTGCCCCCAATTATCCTCATATAGACGCTCAGGTAGGGAAAGGCCATGCCCCAAGAAACATTTGCAAGAAACATCCCGATAGCAAATAGGACAATGTTCTTCCTTCTCTTCTGCTTTGTGTTAAATTTGCCCACCCTTTCTCTTAGCGCCTGCATTACTGCCTTCTCCCTCTTCATCGCTCTCAACTTTTCAAAAACGTTTTATAAACCTTTATCTAAACATTCAAAGGGGAATCTTATGTGCGACATATTAGTTGCCACTCCAGATGCCACTAAAGAGGAAATAATGATTTTTGCCAAAAACAGCGATAGAGACCCAAATGAAGCCCAAATTCTGGAGTTTCTTCCAAGGCAGAAACATGAAGAAGAAAAGGTTAAGCTCACCTATGTTGAATTCCCGCAAGTTAAGGAAACCTACGCCGTAATCCTCTCGCGCCCCTGGTGGATGTGGGGAGCAGAGATGGGAGCCAATGAATTCGGTCTTGTAATTGGAAACACAGCTGTATTTACAAAGCTGAAAGTTCCCGAGAGAGGAATTTTAGGCATGGATATGATACGCTTAGCTTTAGAGAGAACAAAATCAAGCAGAGAAGCTTTGGATTTCATAATTTCACTAATTGAAAAGTATGGCCAAGGAGGAAACGGGAGCTACGAGCATAAACTTCTGTATCACAACTCCTTCATAATCGCTGATAAAAACGAAGCATGGGTTGTTGAAACCGCAGATAAGCACTGGGTTGCCAAGCAGATTAAAGATGTTTACTCCATCTCAAACGCCCTCACCATAGAGAATGAGTGGGATTTGGCATCGGAGAGCATTGAAAAGCTTGCAAAGGAAAGGCCAAACTTCAACTTTGCTAAATATTTTTCCGACAGATTTTACACCCACTTTGCTCACGGCAGGGAGAGGAGAAATTTCACATATAAAAAGCTCAGCGAGAAGAAAGGGGAAATAACCCTCGAATATATGATGCAGATTCTTCGCTCTCACCAAGCTGAAGACTTTGAGCCTGCCAAAGGTTCTATGAGGGATATATGCATGCACTTTGGAGGCTTAACGAGGCCGTCTCAGACAGCCTCATCTCAGATATCAGAGCTTTATGACGATTTACCTGTGCACTGGTTCACGGGGACTTCACTTCCATGTTTAAGCATCTTTAAGCCAATATACTTTGAAAGCGGAATCCCAGATTTGGGGGAGAAGCCGACGAACAGGTACAATCCAAACAGCTACTGGTGGAGATTTGAGCTCTTCCACAGAAAGTTTCAGATGAACTACAAAGCCTACATAGAGGAGTTTGCTAAAGAAAGGAAAGAACTGCAGAAGAAGATAATCGAGAGGGAAAGGCAAGTTAGAGAGAATCCATCTCCAGAGGAGCTCAGGACTTTAACAGAGTGGGCTTTCGAGGAGGAGAAGAAGTTGATTGATAAGTGGAACGCAAAGGTTAAGCCGGGGAAGCTGCCGTTTTTATACAGGAGGAACTGGAAGAAGGTGAATGTGAGGGCGGGGATTAAACTCTAAAACATCTCCCCTTAGCTTCAACTCTCTCCAGTATTTTCTTGCAGGCTTCTCTTAGCTTTTGAGCATTCTCCTCCTGAACTCCATCGTAGGTGAACTCCCAAGTGCCGAGCTCAATGCCTGCAGCATATTTCAGCTTATTTCTATCCCTTAGCATGGGATAAAACTCGATGTGAAGGTGATAAAAATCATAATGACCTTTAAACGGCGCCTGATAGACGTTCATCACGTAGGGCATCTGCCTTTCAAAGAGAGCGTTGAGCGTTGCCGTTGCAACCCTTAAAATGTCGGCTAAATCTTCAATCTCCTCACTATTCAATTGCGTCAGCCACTGCACGTGCTTCTTTGGATAGATATGAATTTCAAAGGGCCAGTTAGCGAAGAACGGCATGAATAACATAAAGCTTCCATTCTCATAAATAGCCCTCTCACTCTGCATTTCTTCTCTTAGAATTCTGCAGAAGAGACACTCACCAAAGCGCCTGTAATGCTTCCTTGAGTTCTCAATTTTCAGGCGGGCCTTTAGGGGGATAAACGGCAGAGCATAGAGCTGTCCATGTGGATGTGTTAAGCTAACACCGATCTCTTCACCCTTATTTCGAAAGATTGCAAGGTATGCAACGTGAGGATTATCCTTTAATTCCATAGTTACATTTTTCCATAATTCAACAACCTTAACCATCTGCTCCAGAGAAAGCTCGTCCAAATCCTTCAGATTATGCTCCGGAGTTTCCACTATAACGCTGCACTGCCCGATAGCTCTGGCTTTTTTGTAGAAATCTTCATTTTGAGGCTTTTCCGCTTTGAAATCAAGCATCGGAAACTTATTCGGCAAAAGAAGAACCTCCCAGCCAAAACCAGTTTCCTCACCCCCCGGACAGAAAGGACAGAAATTCTTAGGACGCCAGGGTCTCTTTTTTCTCACGGCAGAAACCATTATCCATTGACCCGTTAACGGATTGTAGCGGAGCTCCCTCATTCTCCCACCAGAGAAAAATGTCAGTTAAGCTTAATTTTTCTTTCGGTGGAAAAATAAAAAAGTCAGCCGAAGAGGTCTCCTATGACCTCCACCACCCTGTACACCTTTATGACCACCTTAAAGACAAAGACCCTCAAAGTCCTCCCAAACCCGACGCCGCTGTACCTTATCTCTCCCATTTTTAGGGCATTTGTAGCAGTGCTCATGGGGTCTTCCGAGCTTATGATCCTCCTCGCAACCTCCTCGTCTGTCCATGCCCTCATCGTGGGCTCCGAAATTCTGCCCTTTGAAAATTCCGTTATATAGCCTCCTTCCGTCACGATACCTACGTTGAGAACGCTACCGTTTTCAAGGGATATCTCAAGGTCTATCCTCTCATTTCCTGCTATTCTTTTAATGAATCCGGGAAGATTGTCGGCGTTTTCATTGTAAACCGGGACATATTCCTTTAAAAGCTCAAAGAGCGTTTGCTCCTCGACGGCTTCAACGGGTTCGGCTTCAAGCTCATTTATGCCGCCCGTGCTTATCATGAGCCCGAGTATGGTGTATTCAATGAACATTTCGGGATCTCCTGCCCATTCAACCTCAATGAGGTTTTCCTCTCCGAGAAGCTCCTCGTCCATGTAGTAAACGAGTTCGAAGGCATCAAGGTCGGGCTCTCCATCGTATGCAATGATGGGCTCCACCATTGTTAGCTCCAGCATTTGCCCATTCATATAGAGCACTATGTTCCTGAACATCTTTTCCCCGTACTCCACAACCTCCGGCGTCGCCTCAACGAGTATGCTCACGTAGGGCTGGTTGTCCGGGTCAAGCTTTACGACCTTCAAAAATTCCTCATCCAGGTCCCACGAGACCTGTTCCGGTCTTCTGGCCGTCCGCTTTGGAGGGACGGGCTGTCTTACGGGGTCAATGATGTCTTTGAGAATGGAGAGCTCTATCCTTTCCCTGTTCCCGTGGTCGGAAACCCAGAACACCAGCTGCTCGTTTTTGTTCATCTTTTTGCTGACGTTCACAATCGCCTCGTAGAGGGCCTTCTTCGTTCCGGGTCCGTCCACATAGCCGGGAACGTTTGTGCCGTCCGGCATCGTCTTCCCGTTTCCGGCAAGGACTATTATGTCGGTGTCCGTAAAGCCGTGCTTTTTGAGGGCTTTGTACGCCCTGTCGAGGTTGTTCCAGTGTCTTTTGCTGTCCGCATCCCCTGCAAAGAGAATGGCGTGCCTGCTCTTCACGTCTGAACCGTCCGCTTTCTTTCCAATCTTTATGCTGTCGCCCCTGCCAACGGAGGTATACTGCGGCCGCTCGATGTCTTTTTTCCACAGACCGTAAGGCCCCTTTATATCCTCCATTTCAGCCCTTCTGGCCAGCTCTTTTATTGTTGGGGCGTCCTTACCCGTCTTCGCAAGTTCCTCCCCAACTTCCTTTGGGTAGAACCCCTCAGGTTTTTCAAACCCCTTCCCCTTGACCTCCGGGAAGGCATCGGGATTGTAGTCATCGCCTAAACCCCACGCCGGTTCATCGTGCTTGGAAGCGCTCAAAAATGCCGCATCTCCAGTCCCCTTCAGCTTTTCTTTAAGGTCGTCAATCATTCCTCCGCCAAAGCACTGGTTGAAGATGAAGACCATGTTCGCGTAGCCCGTCCTGTTGGCTATCCACATGTGTATCATGTTTGCAAGCTGCCAGTCGTAGATGTAGCCGCCGGAGCTTGATACCAGACTGCTTGCGTAGCTGGGGGGCTGGTCGTAGAAGTAGGAGCATTTTTCGGAATACAGAACCGCCGGGGTCACCTTGACCTCTATGAGAGCCTTCCCCTTGTCCAGCTTTATCTCGTATATCCCGGGCTTCGTGACCGTTATGGAGCCCGAGCCGAGCTGGGTGTTTGAAAAAATGGTGTTGTGCTCCTCCATGCCCACCTCAACAGTTATCGGCTTTATCGGGGAGCACTCCTTGTGGCTGTAGAGCAGGCGCTTTTTTATGTAGCCGTTTTTGCCCTTCAGCGTGTCCCAGTCGTAGTAGAACATGTCGATCTTTCCGTCTTTGGTGCCGTGCCCGCTGTGCGTGACCTTATACGTGCCGATTATGTCCGCGTATCCGTTCGCACCGTCGTCCATATCCTCGCTCAGGGACATGCCTATAAAGTACACGTTTACCTGAACCGCAGGCTGACCGGGCGGGTCAAAATGGGCTCCTATTGGAGATGTAGCCATTGAAAATATGACCAGAATGGCAACCAGCAAGCTTTTTTTCAATATTACCACACACCCAAACAGTTTTCATTAGACAACTAAAGTTCCAAGTTCTTTCACCAAAATAGGAACTTTAGCTTAATATATGTCAAGATTGACATCAAAGTTTATTAACATACCGCCACATATTTGGGTAATGGGGAGTTGCAATGTTAAAATTTCCCGACCACTTCATATTTGGCACAGCCACGTCTTCTTACCAGATAGAAGGAGACAACATATGGAGCGACTGGTGGTACTGGGCAGAAAAAGGGAGGCTCCCTAAAGCCGGAAAAGCCTGCAACCATTGGGAGCTCTACAAAGAGGACATAGAACTGATGGCATCACTCAATTATCCCGCTTACAGGCTCTCAGTGGAGTGGGCAAGGATTTTCCCAGAAGAAGGAAAGCTCAATGAGTCTGCTCTTGAGAGATATCAAGATATTATAGACCTCCTCAACAAAAAAGGAATAACCCCAATGCTCACGGTTCACCACTTCACCCTTCCAATGTGGTTTGCCCTAAAGGGAGGTTTTGAAAAAGATGAGAACCTCAAGTACTGGGAAGAATACGTTAGCGTCATAGCTGAACTTAAGGGTGTTGAACTTGTAGCTACGTTTAATGAGCCGATGGTTTACGTTGTCGCTGGTTATCTTATGGGAATGTGGCCCCCTTTCAAAAAGAACCCCCCAAAGGCTGGAAAAGTCGCCGCCAATCTGATAAATGCCCATGCAATAGCTTACGAAATTCTCCACGGAAGGTTCAAGGTTGGGATTGTTAAGAATTATCAGCATTTCATTCCAGCTACGAACTCAAAGAGAGACAAGGAAGCGAGGGACAGGGTTGATTATCTCTTCAACTGGGCTTTCATTGACGGCATTTTCCACGGAAGCTACGAGAGCTTCATGAAAAAATACAAAGTAAACGAAAGCGATTTGGACTTCATAGGCATAAATTACTACAACATCCAGAAGGTCAAAAAGAGCTGGAATCCGCTGAATCCATTCATAGTTGAAGATGCCAGTGTGAGCAGAAAGACCGATATGGGATGGAGTGTCTATCCAAAGGGAATTTATGAGGGGATAAAAGCCTTTTCAAGATACGAAAGACCAATGTACATAACGGAAAACGGCATAGCAACGCTTGACGATGGGTGGAGGATAGAGTTCATAATCCAGCATCTGCAGTATGTCCACAAAGCTATTAGAGAGGATCTTGATATCAACGGCTACTTTTACTGGTCACTCATGGACAACTATGAGTGGGCTGAGGGATTCAGACCAAGGTTTGGACTCGTTGAGATTGATTATGAGACCTTTGAGAGAAAGCCAAGAAAAAGTGCATACGTTTATGGTGAAATTGCCAAGAGGAAGGAAATAAGTAATGAGCTGTTGGAGAAGTATGGTCTCAGAGAGCTTTAACTTTTTATCATTTTTCTGATCTCTTCTGCATCTTCTTTGCTGAACTGAGGAAGCATATCTAAATTGATCTCGATTAGCTCAGCTATAGCTTTTAAGCCACTCTCTGCATTATTTACAACAGGATCAAGGAGAACCGCTTGTACAACTTTTTCTATATTGCCTTCCGCTGCAGCCTCAGCTGAGAGCTTCTGGATCTCTGCTTGAGTTCTCAGCATCGGTATTACCTCCCTCGTAAGCTTAACCTTCAAAGGCTTGATTCCCTTGGGGGAAACTTCAGCCGGCACTTCTACTACAGTTCCATAGGGCAAATCAATGTAGCCTTTATTAGGAACATTTATAGCCTCCTGAAGCTTTTTGTTGCCTTCAAGCCCTTCAACGATATTCATTGCAATATCTGGGAACTTAATGAACTTGTTAAATGCGAACTTGGGCACGAAACCTTTTAGGAACAGCTGCAAAAGCTTCCTAACTTCCTCTCCCTCTTTTTTGGTCCGTTCTATCCACTTCAATCCTTTTTTCTCTTCGGGAATTAAGTCCCATGCAAAGCTGAGGTACTCTCCAATGTGATTGTCACTCGGAGAGGGGAACAAACCAAAAGCTCTGTATAAGAGCAGAGACAAAGGTTCAAACTTTGGATTCCTCTCTAACGCGGAATCAAGCTTTTCATAACTTTCTTCCCCATCAATGTAAAGCTCCGTGATCCATGTGAAGTGATTAAGACCAGCAGCAATGAAAGTTATTTGGTTTTCTTTAACCCTCAGTAAGGGGGCTAATGTTTCTTTCCTCTCAAGATAGCCCGTGCACAGTCCATAGGCATTCCTCAGCTTGGTGTAGTTTAAGACAGCATACGTAACTCTTGGCTCTGGATTTGAGTAGATGAAAACACGAGCATCACTGTTTATGTCTTCAATCTTTTTCGCAACATCCAAGACTATGGGAACAACCCTCAAAGTGTGGCTTAAACCACCGATGCCGCCGTTCTCCCCTAAGACCTGCTTTATGCCGTATTTATGGGGAACCTCAAAGTCCAGCCTCCAGCGCTTGTAGCGCTCTTTTTCAACCGATATAACTGCATAATCGATACCAAAATCCTCAAGCTCTCGGATGTCTTGGAAAGTCCAAATTTTCAGCTCCTTCTTAAAAACTCTGCCAATTTTTCTCCCTACAGCCTCAATAAATTCCAGACGCTCTTTGTCAATATCAACGAGGTAAATCTCTGCCTTACTCAAAATTTCGCTGTTCGCTATTGTATAGAGGGCTAAAGGAGTAAAGATGCTCCCAGCACCTATAAAGGCTATTCTCATCAAACCACCTCTGCAAAGGGGGTAACATGCAACAGCAGCCTTGGAAGAACTTTAATACCTTCTCCGTACATAGCTCCAATTTTCTTCCCATAGAACATCCCAACAATTCTAATAAAGAGCTCCCATTGTTGCCAGTTCTTTTCAAACTGGCTTCTATGCTCTTTTAGAGCTCTGAGTTTTACATCAAAAACATCTGTCACATCCTCGATGTAGTTGGGTCTTGCAGTGTAGTATAAGGCAACCAGTGGAACTTCGTAAGGTGTCAAGCCCTTCTCAAGATCACCTTTGTTTATATACGGAAATGGAGCAAAAAAGACAGCTTCCAAAGCCAGAAAGCCAGCGTTTCTATGATCCGGATGGGCCTCATATGGAAGCCAAGGATCAGGGGCAAAGACGATATCGGGCTTCTCTTTGCGGATCACGCTTATTATTCTGTTTCTTACTTCAGGAGAGTAAGGAAGCTCTGTGTCTTTATAATCAAACCATATCAGCTTTTTAACTCCAATAACTTTTGCAGCTTTTTCCTGCTCCTTTTTTCTAATCCCAGCGAGCTCCTGAGGAGAAATCATAGGATCCCTGGTTCCCATAGTCCCATCTGTCAGCGTTAAATACACAATTTCCTTTCCTTCCAGGAAAAGCTTAGCCAAAATTCCCCCAACTGCAAGCTCACAGTCGTCTGGATGTGGCTGGATGCACAGAACTTTCTCAACATTTTCAAAGGGATTGTCCAAATCAATCCTAAGTATGTTCTGAAGTAAAAACTTAACCGCTTTTTTCTGATCTAAGCTCCCGAGCATTTGATTCAACATTTCAAATGACATCATAATTACCCCTCCTCAAAATTTCTTCGGCTCTTTTCTTCAAAATCTCTTGGATCCTACTCCTATCTTCCGGGTATTGCTTTCTAATCCACAGCCAGACAAGAGCACATGGAATCCAAAAGAGCGAGCCGATTATGAGAGCATATTCATACGCCAAAGCATTTGAGTAGCCGGCATTTCTGAGCGTCTCTATCAGGAATCCCCCGAAAAGAGGGCCAAGGGCTTTTCCAACGTTGTCTATTATGTTGAAGACTCCGAAGACTGTGCCCCTGTCCTCGGGGAGGTTAACCTGAGAAATTATTGCCGTAACGTTCGGCCCAGCAAAGCTCACAAGCTGAAGAAAGAGAAGTGAATAAAGTGCAAGGACAATCCAGCCTTTAATACTGAGCTGACTTGGAAGGGGATATATAATAATTCCTATCGCCGCAAGCATACCTAAGAATATTGCCAAGCCCGTTACAATCGCTCTGCCCCCTCTCATCTTCCCTTCAAAGTAATCCCCAACAAAACCGCCGATAAGAGTCCCTATAACTGTCGCAATCCCTAAAATTAGCAGAACAAACGTCGCCGTGTCTTTTGCCATTCCTCTTGTGACGATAAGGAATGAAACCAGCCAGTACATTAAAACACCCCACGGAACAGTTCCACTTAATCCCTGAAGGAATATCAGGAGATTCGTCTTTGTTTGGAAGGATTTTTTAACAGCATCCCAGCTGAGTCTGTAGGTGTATTCGTAGCCCCTCTCAAGAACTTCTTTCAGGACTTTTTCCCCTCCTCCCCTCTTAGGTTCTTCTGCTATCAGATAAAACAGGGGTGCGAGAATAAAATTTGGAACAGATGCTATTATAAACGGCGGTCTCCAGCTCGCTATTAGTCCGGCGATTATCATTCCAAAGAGCGTTCCAAATCCAAAAGCCGTCTGAATATATGCATACCCCCGTCCTCTGTGCTCCTCCTCAAACATATCCGCTATCAGAGAATATCCTATCGGAATTATTGAACCAACTCCAATTCCAGTAAAAAGACGCATGAGCAAAAGCTGCCAATAGCTGTGAACAAATGCAGTTAAGAAACATGGAATTTCCCCGATTAGGACGCCAATTACAAGAAGCTTTTTCCTGCGTCCAATGTCTGAAAGGAACCCCCAGATGAGGGTTATTAATGCACTCGTTGCAACAAAGATCGTCGAAACTAATCCCATTTGGGTTTCGCTTATGCCGAACTCCTGCATAATCTGCTGGTAATTTGGGGGCAGAAGGTTTTGATCTGCCATCAAAAAAGCAGCCATCAAAATAAGGAGCACAATAGATATCCTGCGTCTAATGTTTCCCATAACCCTCCCTCCAGGCTTGATAAATAGCCTTAAACGCATCTAATCTTCTCTCAGCCAGAGGTTCCCAACCGCGAGCATCACTGTTTTCAGCTAAAAACGCATGTTCCCACTTCAACTCCCACGAAAGCATGTTCAATCTTCGATTCCCCCAATCTTTTGTCCAAATATCCAAACCTTTGTCCGGTGCCCAGCTTGAAGTTCTTAGATAAAGACTCCTTCCGCTGTGTTTCAGCCTGCTTGGAAGAACAATCTCATTGTTGAGCTCATTTATTAACTCTCTGAGCTTCTGGATGCTCAAAACATAACCTGCCAAATCCCTGTATCCGAAAAACTCCAGATCAGTACCATATAATATTATTTCATCCAGCCCTTTAATCCACTTCACAGCTTTCTTAACATTCATCAGCGGAAACCCGCCTATTCCGAGCATAACGGCAGTGTTAACCGCCACCCACACTGGGATGCCTGTTATTTCTTTTACCGCTTTGAGAGTAACCTTTCCACCAAATACAAGCTTTATTGCACTTTTTAGTTCTTTCAGACCGAGAAGATAATTCCAATAGACAAATCCCTCTCCTCTTTGTGCTTTAATTAAATGAGGATAAAGAGGTTTTATGGGCTTAATTGCTGAATTTAAGTGATTTGAGAAAAGCAGCGCTTCCCCATCAACAAAGACTTCATCATAGCCACAGTCTCTTAAGATAGCAGGTATTATAGGATCATAAGCCAATTCGGGAAGCCAAAAAGCCTTCGGTTTCACTTCAAAGGTTCTCTCTTTAACTGCTCTGTCTTTCATTATCTGGGCCTCTACCCTATCCAAGGGAAGGAGGGGCAGAATAGCATGAGTGTAAGCAGTGCCAGTAATCTCAATTAGATCGCTTTCCACACCCTCTTTTATAAGTGTTATCAGGTCTTTTGGGAGATACTTGAGGGAAAAACCCGTAATGTTTAAAGCAAATGGAATCTCGCTTTTTATTAGCTCTAAGATTGTTGGGATGTATGACTTTTCAACAACTTTTGGAATCTCACTCTTTGGAATCTCAGCATACTGAAGGTTTGCATGAAATACCAAGGCATTTGCCATTTCACTCACCTAAACCATCTTCACCCCATCAGAAGCTTCAACTAAAAAATACTGGGCTTTCCAGTTGAATGCCTTAGTGTATTCCCTCAAAATTTTCTCCCCAATTTTCTTAGATTCTTCTCTATCCACTACAGCTATCGCTGCTCCTCCAAACCCTGCCCCAGTTAGTCTTGCCCCATAGGCTCCAAGCTTGACAACTTTTCTTACAAAGAAATCAAGCTCTCCACAGCTCACGCCATAATTCTCAGCTATATCCCAGTGAGCCTTTGTCAGAATTCTTCCAAATTGTTCTATATCTCCTTCCTTGAGGGCTTCTTTTGCTTCTAAGACCCTTTCATTTTCCCTTATAATGTAGGCAAAGCGCTTTTTGTAAATTCCCGGCAATCCTCTTAAATCTCTCTCAGTTACTTCTTTTGAGGATTTCTTTCCTATGCGCTTGAGGATTGTTTCTGCCACTCTCCTTCTATCAGCATAGGCAGAAGCCGCCAACTTACGCCTAATGCCTGTGTAGAAAACCAAAATCTGCATATCTTTGGGAAGAGGTATGTACTCATAGTGAAGAGTTTCAGTATCAATGAACACTGCATGTCCCTTTTTTCCAAGGGCAATTATAAATTGATCCATTATACCACAAGGAATACCAACAAACTCATTCTCTGCCTTTTGTGCAAGGAGTGCCATATCTTCTCTTGAAATCTCCAAGTTGTAGACTTCATTCAGAAACTGCATTATTGCAAGTTCAAAACTCGCCGAGGAGCTTAATCCAGCTCCAATCGGCAAGTTACCGCTGATCCTCCCTCTAATTCCCCTAAGCTTGAAACCCGCCTCAAAGAGAACCTTGTAAATTCCTTTAACATAGTCAATCCATGAATTCTCCTTTTCAAGGTTATTTAACTCAAAAGTCCTTGTCTCTTTAAAGTGTTCCGAGTACAACTCCACAGATTCACTTTTCTCACCTTCAATAACTGTGTAAAGATTCACAGCCATTGGCATAACATAGCCAAAGGTATAATCTGTATGCTCACCAATCAAATTAACCCTTCCTGGAGAAATAACCTTATACATGGAACTACCCAAAGAGTAGTTTTGTATCTTGTTATATTTAAGCTTGCCTCAGAAACCTTTAAATATTGCAGGTAGCTGATAAAATTCGGGCGGGGGTTGCCGAGCCTGGTCAAAGGCGCGGGATTTAGGGTCCCGTCCCGCAGGGGTTCCCGGGTTCAAATCCCGGCCCCCGCACCAGAAACTTTTCTGAGAAAAGCTTGATCAAAGTTCGTTTATTATTTTCAAAGTGCTTTTTTGGAGTATATTCCTGCTTAGTTAGCAGTTTCTTAGGGGTTCACTCAAAAAAGCCCTACTGATGCAAAAAGAAACCACCCTAAAACGGAAACCAAAAAAGAAGAATCAAAAATCAACCAATCTGGAATGCTGCACTTCTCAATTCTCCACGCTCAAATCTGTGTGGATCATACCACTCCCAATCAAGTGGAACTTTGCTCTTTCCTTTCACTATCAGCTCTGCAATTGCCTCACCAACTCCTGGTGCCATCATGAAACCGTGCCCACTAAAGCCAGCAGCTATATAAAACTCATCCACATACTGAATCCTTCCTATTGCAGGATTGCTGTCTGGTGTTTTGGCATAAAATCCTGCCCACTGCCTAACGACGTGAACATACTTCAAAGCAGGAATAATTTTTGTTGCCCACTTAAGAACTTCCCTCATGAAGTCATATGTAGGTTGAACATCATCCAAATAAGTGAGCTTCTCAAGCCCAGTTCCGCAGATAACACCGCCGTCTTCACCATCTTGGATGACATAAGAGTCGTTCCATGCTGGGGGGCACGTCAATGGTTCAATCTGACCCGGAGCTATTGGCTCGGTTTTGACAAGTTGATGTTTGTACGGCTTTATTGGGATAAAATCCCTCTTCAGCCCAGCCATTTCATTTATTATTGGTGCCCAAGCATTTGCAGCGTTAATTACTATTCCAGTCTTTATTATGCCTTTTTCCGTTTTAACCCCTTTTATTTCGCTCTTTTCCACCAATATATCAACCGCCGGTGTATATTCGTAAATCTCAACACCAAACTCTTTTGCTTTCTTTGCAAACCCGTAAACAACGTGGAACGGACTTGCCTTGCCATCTTCAGGGTTCCATGCACCCGCTAAGAAAGGCTCTGTATTAAGGGGTGGGACAATTTCTTTTGCCTCATCCATGCTAATGAGCCTTGTAGGCACTCCAAACTTGTTCTGAAGCTTTATATTTTTCTTAAATACTTCAACTTCCTCCTCACTTGTTGCTAAGAATAGATATCCGCTCTGTTTGAAGTTTATATCATGCTCAAGCTCATCACTAAGCCTCCTCCATCTATCGATGTTGTACTTTTGAAGCTTTATATTTGCTTCATCGGTAAATTGTGCTCTGATTCCAGAGGCACATCTGAAGGTTGAACCTGAACCTATGTAGTTCTTCTCAAGGACAACAACGTCTTCAACACCAAGCTTTCCTAAATGGTAAGCTATTGAGAGTCCAATGACGCCTCCACCAATAATGACAACTTCAGCTCTACTCTTCATTTCCATCACTCTCCATCTCACCCACCAATACTCCGGCTGGAACGGGTCTCACGGGAATTCTTGTTGCAGGAAGCTTGATTTCGTTTGGTCTTCTACCAGTTTTTCTTGCAAGAATTGAGATCACCATCGGAAGGCAAGTCCTTCCTTGACACGGCCCCATGCCTATCCTTAAAAGCCTCTTTATCATCTCGATGTCAGTGACTCCCTGGTCTATTAGAGCCTCGATTTCCTCCTGAGTTACCTCATTACAGCGGCAGATTATGATGTTTTTCTTATTCCTCATTCTCTCACCACCTTGACAGCTCTGACATCCCAAGCGAGTTCAATCGGCATTTCAACCGTTATTATTGGCGTATCTCCCTTGCTCTTCCCTCTCGGCACCACTGTAATCACCTTCCCTCTTCCTACTTCTTCTCCGACTCTGTTGAGCAAAATCACTTCCTCTCCAACCTTTGGGACTGGTAGAAGCTCATGTGGCATAGTCACTCTGGCTTTATCACCAACGTAGTGAATCATGAAGAATGCCAAGCCGGGACAAATCTGCACACAGAGAGAACAGCCAATGCATTTTTCGTAATCAACGATCGGAGTTGCATTTGGATTTTCCATAAGAACAGCGTTTGTGGGGCAGATTTCCTTACACGGCGTGCACGGAATTTCCTGAGGACATTCAGGAATTGCAACAGGTCTTTTCCTCAAGCGCTCCTCGCTGGGAAGCTCTATGGCTTTCTTGAGCTCTTCAAGTGTTATGAATCCCTCTCTGAGGTAGTGTGGAATTTCACTCATTTTACCACCACCTTCTTAATACCCTCAAGAACTTTCCTACCAAATGGCCCGGCTCTAAACTCGTCAAGCTCTTTCTGGGCTTTTTCTATCTCTTTGAGCCATTCTGGTGGTGCAATGCCAATTTCCAGAGCGGCGGCAATTCCAGCTATCTTTCCTTCAAGCATTGCCGTCGTTGCCTCTTCAATTCCCGCCGAATCTCCAGCGACAAAGATTCCCTTAACTGTCGTTTCCATTCTGCTGTCTCTAATCACAACGTGCCCTCCAAGCTCTGGAACGTATTTAATTTGACAGCCGACCTGATGAAGGAGCTCTATGCTTGGCCTTAGTCCAACGGCTAAGGCAATAACATCAACATCAAATACTTTCTCGGTTCCCGGAATTGGTCTCCATTTTTCGTCAATTTGAGCAACAACTGCTCTCTCAACTTTTTCTTTTCCTTCAGCTCTAAGAATTGTATGTCTCGTCAGAATTGGAACACCCAATCTTCTAACCTTTGCTGCGTGGACGAAATAGCCTCCAATCTTTGGCATAGCCTCAACTATAGCTTTTACTTCAACACCAGCCTGGATCAGCTGGTAAGCTAAGATTAATCCAACGTTTCCGGCACCAACAATGAGAACTCTATCTCCAGGTTTGACTCCATATGTGTTCATTAATGTCTGAATGGCTCCCGCTCCGTAAACACCAGGCAGATCATTGCCCTCAAAGGGTATCATCTTTTCCATTGCTCCAGTTGCCACAATAACAGCTTTTCCTCTAAACTCAATCAGCTCTTTATTTTTCCTGACTCCAACTACGAGCTTTTCATCTCCATCCTGAAGAAGCATTATCGCTGAAGTTTCAAGGAAAATCTCAATGTTTTCTCTTTTTCTAACTTCTTCCTCTAAAATTTCCGCTATCTTGATCCCTCTAACTCCTGCAAACTGCTCTCTCTTTCCAAAGAACTTATGGGTCTGCTTTACCAGCTGGCCACCAAGCATTGGATTTTCATCAAGAAGAATGACCTTAGCTCCGGCATCAGCAGCATTTACTGCAGCCATAAGTCCAGCAGGTCCTCCACCAATAATCACTATATCACCAGAAACTTTTTCTGCCTCCTTCCATTCTGGAGGTTTTGCATCCCTGGGCAGTGTTGGCTTCTCCCATTGCATTCTTATATCCATGCCCTCTTCAACGAGTGTTATGCATGTTCTTACATTCGGAATTCCATTCACTGTCATCAAACATGAGGAGCACTTTCCAATTGCACAGAACAAGCCTCGAGGTCTATGTTTGTGAACACTGTATCCAAGAACTCTTATACCAGCAGCATGTAATGCCATGACTATTGTCTCTCCTTCATATGCCTCAACTGGTTGTCCCTCAAAATAGATTGTAATCTTTCTGCCACGCTTTTTTTGAAAATCAAGAACAGGGTGTTCAGTGAGCCTCATAAGTTTCACCAGCATGAAATATGTAAAACTTGTTTATGAGGATTTTCTGATAAAAAAGTTTTGCACCTTTGGTTGCCTTTCTTTTGTCTAATTAAGATTTCAGAATATAACAATGTCCAATTAATCTGAGAATAGACGAAAATCTTTCAATAAAAAGGATTATAAGATAAAAATCATCCCATCTGAAGTGCGGTTTCCCTTAACTCTCCACGCTCAAAGCGATATGGATCATACCATTCAACTGGCAAATCAGTTCTTCCTTTTGTTATCAAATCTGCAAGCATCTCAGCAACAGCTGGAGCCATCATAAAGCCATGTCCACTAAAGCCGGCAGCAATGTAGAATTCATCAATCTCTTCTATCCTGCCAATTGCTGGATTGCTGTCTGGTGTTTTGGCATAGAACCCAGCCCATGTTCTAAGGATTAAAAGCTCACCAAGAACTGGAATTATCTTTATAAATGCTTTACTAACTTCTCTTATAAACTCATAAGTGGGTGTTAAATCGTAGGTAGGGCCGTATTCAACCCCTACTCCCCCAATAATACCACCATGTTCTGTTTGAGTTAAATATGCATCGTTATACTTCAAGGATATCACCATTGGGTTGATCTGTCCTTCCTTAAGTGGCTGTGTAATAACTCCTTGATGTTTATATGGTTCAATCGGGATTTTAATTGGAATTTTAGCCATTGCATTAATCAGCTTAGCCCATGCATTTGCGGCATTTACAATAATCCCGGTTTCAATCATACCTTTATTTGTTTTAACTCCCTTTATCTCACCTTCTTCAACTATTATGTCCTTTGCCTCGGTATACTCTAAGATTTCAGCACCAAGTTTTTCTGCTTCCCTTGCAAACGCAGTTGTGGCAAAGAATGGGTCAGCTTTTCCATCAGTTGGATTCCATGATGCTGCAATAACTTCACTCGTATCCAAAACAGGGACGATCTCTTTAGCCTCTTCTGGGGTTATCAGCCTTGTAGGAACTCCAAGCCTGTTCTGGAGCTTTATATTTTTCTTAAACTCCTTCACTTCCTCATCGTCATAGAGAAGAAATAGATATCCCGTCTGCTTAAATGGAAAACCAAGTTCTTCACTGTATTTCTTCCACAGCTCAACTGAACGTTTCATAACCTTAATGTTGGCTTCATCAGTAAACTGCTGTCTTATTCCAGTTCCGCACCTAAAAGTTGAGCCCGAACCAATGTACTTCTTTTCCAGCACTGTAACCTGTTCTCCCCTTTTCGCAAGCTCATAGGCGAGTGTAACTCCAACAATCCCCCCGCCAATGATAACAATCTCACTCCTCATCTGCCATCACCTTCATTTTCACTGGTCTGACTGGCATTCTGGCAACCGGCAGCTTTATCTCCTTCAAATCCTTTCCTGTCTTCCACGCAATTATCTGAGCCACCGTGTCAATGCAGTATCTCCCCTGGCAGAAACCCATACCAACATGGGTCAACCGTTTAATTAATTGGATGTCCGTAATCCCCTGATCAATTAAGTCAAGAATGTCTTTCAGTGTAACATCACATCCGCATATAAAAACCTCTTCTGGATTAACCTTCTCTAAATCAAGATTGAACTTAATCATAAAATCACCTCCTCAAGAAGAGATGCTTTATTCCCAATTTTCTTGAGAAACTCCTCTTTTATTTGATCAACATTGCTTTTGAATCCAAATTCCTCAAGGATATAAGCTCCAACCAATCTACCCTCGAGATAGTTTTCGTAACTTCCTTTAATCCAAGAAGCGTTTCCAGCTATATAAACTCCGTCAACAATCTCATTTCTTTTGTTCCTAAGAGGAAGATAACCACCCAGATCTTCCACATACGTTATCTCAGCTCCCACCTGCTGTGCCAAATGAATATCAGGTCTGTATCCCTCGGCGATTATCAAAGCGTCTGTCTCATAAACATTCCCTTTTGCATCTACAACCCTCTCAACCTCGTTCTTTCCTTCTGCTCTTACTATCGGATTTTCAATGAGGATATAATTTAAACCATGATTCTCAAATTCTCTGGCAATATTTTGAGAATTGCTGCCGTAGAGTGTTATCTTGTTCCCAGGTTTGACACCCCAGATGTTTAACAATTCAAGAACAAAATCCTCTCTAAATACGCCAGGCATTTCGTTGTTCTCAAACAGTGCAAATTTTGCTATGCCTCCTGTTGAAACAACAACCCTCTTAGCTGTAACCTCTATTAGGTCTTTTTCCTTATTTGCAACTACAATAAAATAATCTCCGTCACGAAAGACACCAAGAACTGGCGTCCTTGTAAAGGCTTTAACCCTGAGCCGTTCAACAAGTTCCTTTCTAAATTCTTTCGGCTTTTTACTATTACTAAGAGGCACGCTCCTCTTCAGCAAGCCCCAGCCTAATCTTCCCTTTTCCTCAAAAATCATGACATCAAGACTGTCTTGCATTTCCAGAGCAGCCCCTAATCCCGCAGCACCGCTACCAACAATCACAACATCAGTATAATACCTTTCAACTTTGCCCATTTCTCCCAAATGTTCCGGTAGGGGTTCCATATAGCTCTGCATTTCAATTTTCATCCCATCCCAAACCTTAGTCTTCCTGCCATCATAGTTCCTGACACCATTAACAGTTACAAGAACTGGACCAAAAGTGAATGCCCCCCTTTTTCGTCCATGTCCGCTCAGTGTGATCCACTTTATCCCATTTGCAAGCAGTGCAACATGAATAGGCTCTCCTTCGTATGCTTCAAGAGATTTCCCCTCAAAATAAATTGTAACTTTCTTAGAGGAATCCTTCTCATACAGATCTAAAGGGCGCATGATATCACCTTCTTTAGCTTAATCCCATATTGTAGAACTCTTTGAGGCTTATAAACCTTAATGTTGAAACTAAAGGTTTTAAACAAAAAGTTAAAAACAGAATGAAGAATCAAGCAAACCCTCTGGCTTTGATGAACTCTGCGACATTTTCAATTTGGCTCTTTGCCCTTGCCTCCATAACTTTCTTGCTACCTTCCTGCACTGGAACCTTCTTGAAAATCTGCTCATGAAGCTTAACAACGTCTTCTGGTGGCTTCGTTAGCAAGCTGATAATAATTATTATAAACAGTGTGACAAAGAAGTTTATGAAGAACACTGGAACGCCATTGAAGATCGATCCAAGGGTTCCAAAGAATCCCGGGGCATTTGGATTGAATGCCCATCCATAAATCTTTGACTCAAGAATGACCTCAGAGATTAAACCGTATGCCATTCCTATAATTCCAGCCTCTTTTGTAACCCTCTTCCACCACAGACTCAGGGTTAATATTGGGCCAAATCCAACAGCCAAGCCGCCCCATGCAGTCGCAACCATACCATAAATGAACTTGCTTCCCGTCAGTGCTCCGTAGAGTGCAAAGATTGCAACGCCTAAGACAACTATTCTACCGATGTTGACTATCTGCTTCTTCCCAAGCTCCTTTCCAAGAACTTTGTGATACAGATCTCTCGTAACCGCTGAGGAAGCAACCAGCAATTGGGAGTCGGCAGTACTCATTATTGCTGAAATTATACCTGCGATGACGAATCCAGCCAGCCAGGAGGGCATGAGCTCAACAGCCATTGCAGGAATGACTCTCTCTGGATCACTAACTTGTAGAATCCCCGCCTTCACCATAGCATATCCAAGGAATCCAGCAAAGAATGCGCCCCAGAGGACGATAATTGTCCATATGCCGCTGATGAATATACCGGGTCTCCTGAGCTTCCTTGGATCTTCAACACTCATGTACCTTGTGACTATGTGAGGCTGACCAAGATATCCAACGATCCATGAAGCATAACCGATGGCAAAAATCAATGCAGCAAACCCGACAGCTCCTCCGAATGGATGTAGCTTTGCAGGCTCCATGTATTGGGTTGCCTTTTCAAGCCCGCCAATCTTTGCAAGGGCTAAGATGGGCACTATAATAAGTGTCAGCAGCATAAACAGCGCCTGCACTACATCTGTCCAAACAACTGCAAAGAATCCTCCCGTAATAACATAGGCAGTCAGTATAATCACTGTTATTAAGATACCAGTGTTTACACTGATATCAAACGCCTGGGCTAAGGCTTTTCCACCCGCTGCAAATTGTGCTGCTACATAAGCTGTCATGAAAACCAATATAATCGCAGCACCAAGGATTCTAATCAGCTTTGTATCATCCTTAAGCCTCGCCTCCAAGTAGTCTGGGACTGTAATTGCCCTGAATTTACCTGCATAAATTCTCAATCTTGGCCCAATTAGCACATAGTCTGCCAAGGTTCCAAAGAGACATCCAATTGCCGCCCAAAATGCACCCAAACCTGCTTTAAATGCACTCCCTGGATAACCAAGCATCAGCCAGCCAGAGAAGTCGCTTGCTTTATCACTGAGAGCGGCAGCAAGAATGTGGACTTTTCTTCCACCAACGAAATACTGATCTTCGGTTTTTGTAAACCTGTTTGCCCACCAGCCGATGTATGCCAAAAGGGCCAAGTATGCCAAAAAACCAATTAGTATGCCAGCGTTCATTTCTTACCCCCCTCAAGCTCTTTTAGCAGCTCCTCGTCGTATGCCAGTATTTCATCGTCTACATAGTATTCTTTGCCTGTTATTTTGTCCCAAAAGCCATACAGCACCATTACCAAAATCCCTAAAAGAGTAGGTACAATCAATGTTGCCCAAGCAGCACCACTAAGGCCCATTTTTTCACCTCCGACAACTTGGTGCAGCAACAATGTACTGCAATTTTCATTTATACACTTTACGTATATAAAACTAACGCCGCACAAAATTTGGATATGTGCAACAGATTTTTATGAATTATACTTCATCAATTAGTGTTATAAGCAAGGAGTATGTTAAACTGTTATGGGGATGGTCAAATGGGAATCGCAACGGTTAAAGTCATGAAGCCAGTATTTAAACCAAAAGATGAAAGGAATGCAAAATTTGTTCTCTATCCCTATAGAATATACCACATAAAACTCTTTTACAAACGTCTAAAAATGTCCGATAGAGTTATGGACTATTTTGCATACGTTGACTGCTACCGTTTTGGAGTTGAAAGGGGAGACGGTATTATAGACATCCAAGAGTGGAAAGTCCCAGAAGATGCAATTATGCCATCAAATATAACAAAGGAGGAAGCAAAACAAAAAGCAGTGGAGAGCGCATTTAATTGGGGAAACCTGATGGTCATAAGCTGGTGGACGCCAAAAGTGGAGGTAGTGAAAGAAGTGGAGGCATACAAAGTATTCTGGATATTTAAAGAAGACGAAGAGGTCTATGTGATGGATAGTCTAACCGGAGACAAGTTTAAGTTCAAAGACTTAATGTAACGATGTCACCGTGCATGAATCTCAACTATATCCCCATCCTCTAATACATGGTCAGCTCCGACCCTTTGTCCCGGGAATTTCACACTCTTACCCCATACCCTTGCATATTTGAATTTCTTGGCAAAATCCTTATGGATTCTCTTTGCAACATCCAAAACAGTTGCACCTTTCCTAAGAGCAATTGGAGGATAAGCCGGTTCCTCTCCCGGAGATTTTGTGAAAACCCTAATTATACCAGCCAGCTCATAAAGAGCATCTTTAACAACATCAATATTTATCCCCTTCTTTGCCGAAACGGGAACTATTTTAAAGCGATTCCCGTATTCTCTAACCAATTTTTCATAGTTTTCTCTGCTTCCAGGGGCATCTCCCTTATTTGCAATAATTATTGCTCTCCTCCATACTAAGCTCTCATCCAGAGCATCAGCAAACTCCTCAAGCGTTACCGGTTCTTTAACTGTTATCTCCGCAGAGTGGATTTTCTCCTCGCGGAGCATTTTCATGACTTCCTCAATATCGCCCTTAATGTTCTCCTGCCCGTTAATTACAATTCCTCCATATGGCATCTTTTTGATTTCAATTCTTGGTTTTCTCTTGTTGATTTTAATCCCTGCTCTTTCAAACTCTTTTAGAATTATCTCCATTTGCCTGATGGGATCCTGAGAGAGATCAATGACAATAGCAATTGCATCAGCATTCCTAATCACAGCCAAAAGCTGAGTTCCCATGCCTTTCCCCAATGACGCACCTTCAACTAAACCAGGAACTTCAACCAGCTGGATTTGAACGTCATTATGTTTCATCATTCCAGGAATCGGCTCAACAGTTGTGAATGGATAATCGGCAACATCAGTATCTACTCCAGTAAGCCGTCTTAAAAGAGAAGATTTACCTACATTCGGCAGACCAGCGAGAACTATTTGGGCTGCACCTTCTTTTTTGACACTGAAAGAATAACCTCCCCCTTTTCTCTGAGCTTGTTGCTTTTCAAGCTCCTTCCTAAGCTCTGCTAATCTTCGCTTTATTTGGAGTCTGAGCTTTTCTGTTCCCTTATGTTTTGGAACAGTTGCATACATTTTTTCAAGTGCTTTGATTTTTTCTGCGATTGTTTTTGCATTCCTATATTCCTCTTCTGCCGCAAGATACTCTGCTGTAACGTTGGTCGGCATAAAAGTCACCTCTTTAAAAACGCTACTCTCGCCATTAGATGTTAATGGAGTGATTTTATAAAGATATGGTTCCTATGTACCTCGTTCAAATATCATCAAATTTATATACTTTGCCGAAAAATTTTAGAAGGGTGGAAGATGGTGAGGGCTACTCTTGATGATACTGACAAAAAAATTTTGGGAATACTTCAGAAGAACAGCCGAACTCCCTTGAGGGAAATATCCAAAGCAGTTGGGCTGGCTGAATCGACGATTTACGAAAGGATAAAGAAGCTTAAAGAAAATGGCGTGATCAAAAAGTTTACTGTAATTCTTGACCCCGAGGCACTTGGATTCACAATGCTGTCGTTTATCCTAATTAAAGCAAAAGCTGGAAAATACGCTTATGTTGCCAAAGAACTTGTCAAATACCCTGAAATTGTGGAAATCTATGAGACTACCGGCGACTATGATATGATAGTTAAAATTAGAACAAGAGGAAGTGAAGAGCTTAATGAGTTCCTTGACAAAATTGGAGAGATTGATGGCGTTGAGGCAACACACACAATGGTAGTTCTGAAGGTACATAAAGAAACTACAGAACTTCCCCTCTAATTTAGGTTTTTACCCATTTTTGTCCATTTTTGAGTGAAAATGTTTATAAAGATGCAGTTCTAATCTTATCTGAACGTTATTATGGAGGTGTCAAAAATGAAAGTGCTGTTTCTGAGTGCAGATGACTTTGAGGATATTGAGCTAATTTACCCCCTTCACCGCATAAGGGAAGAAGGGCATGAAGTGATTATAGCAAGCAATAAGAAAGACTATATAACCGGGAAACATGGATACAGGGTTAAGGTTGATTTAACTTTCGATGAAGTCGATCCAGACGAGTTTGATGCCCTTGTTCTACCGGGAGGAAAAGCGCCGGAGAGAGTAAGAATCAATGAAAAGGCTGTGGCAATAGCGAGGAAGATGTTCAGCGATGGAAAACCAGTGGCAACAATCTGCCATGGGCCTCAAATTCTGATATCAGCGGGAGTTCTAAAAGGAAGAAAGGGAACATGTGTAATAACAATTAAAGACGATCTTATTAATGCTGGAGCGGAGTTCATAGACAAAGAAGTTGTAGTCGATGGAAATTGGGTAAGCTCAAGACATCCCGGCGATTTATATGCCTGGATGAGAGAATTTGTTAAGCTGTTAAAGTGATTCTTCCCCTGTTTCTTTGTTTCTTGTGATGATAATTTTTATATATCTCTTCTTGGACTTTAGTAACGGAAACACCATATGTGAGTACTAAATTTACATGAGGGGGTAGGAATGGAAAAGAGAAGGCTTTATCGTTCAAAGGATGAGAAAATATTTTTGGGAGTTTTGGGAGGGATAGCAAAGTATCTTGATGTCGATCCCACACTTGTGAGGATAATCTATGTCATCCTACTCTTTTTGGCTCCTGTAACTGCAATATTGATGTACTTCGCCTTGGCCCTCATAATGCCGGAAGAGCCTGAGGAAGAGATATCTTTTGATAAACTTCCTGAAAAAGCGGAAAAAATTGCAAAAGAGATTGATGAAACACTGACACAAGCATTTAGCTCTAAAAAGCCAGCCTCAACGGTTAAAGACCACAACAATGAAAAGCTCCTCGCAATAATTTTAATTGTTCTTGGTGGAGTCCTGATTTTAAGAAAGATAACTCCCTTCATGTGGTATCTTCAGGGTGATATTCTCTTAGCAGTCTTGCTGCTCCTATTTGGAATATACTTGCTGATTAGGGGGTGAAAACATGGGAAGAACACTTGGACTTTTCCTTTTGTTCCTTGGAGCACTAATACTCCTCAAAAAGTTCTACCCTGAGACGCTAACATATTTAGCTCCATATGCTCACTACATAAAGGCATCATTTTGGGGTGTTGCTCTTATCTGCCTTGGTTTATACTTGCTCTCAAAGAACAAAGCTTGGAGAACTACAATCAGTGCAATCTTTATTCTCTATGTTGCCCTTTACTTAGTGGTTCCTGACGTCGGCACAACTTCCTGGTACTCAATAGGGGAGTGGTTTGGGGAGAAAATTGAGGAAGAGATGCACACCGTTGGAGAATTCCAAGCCTCTGAGCTGATTATTCAGGACATTGTAGCTGAAACTAAAATAATAAGCACTGATGGAAACTCAATAAAAGTCACATCGAATCTTCCCATTCAGGGAGAAATAAGTGGAGATACACTTATTCTTAAATGTACTAAGATATGCAGCAAATATAAGAACGGCAAGCTGATTGTAGAGGCAGGTAAAGGACTCTTGAAAAGCCTTGAAATAAGCAATACTGTTGGGGATTACTACATAAACCTCGAAGATAACCTAAGCCAAATCATGATAAAAAATACCGTCGGAAGATTCAGCATCTCACAGATGAGAAGTGAAGAGCTTTATCTGAGCGACTTCGTTGGGGATTTCAACATAGAGATTGAGGAATGTTCTCAGATCACCATGGAAGATGGAATCGGCGATGTAACAATTGATGTACCATCGGAATACAAAGTTGTACCTATCATAAGGGACTCCGCAACAAAAATTGAGACTAACTCCAATGAAAGCGGTACAAAAACATTAAAGCTGATAGTTGACAGCGTAATAGGAAGAGTAAAGGTGAGCTGAGAGAAATGGAAAGGTGGAAGATAATAAAAGCCTTCACGCTTGGACCTTTGCTTGAGGTTATGATTCCAAAGCCTGGCAATGTGAACCGCTTTAAAGATTTCGAGGATTTGACCCTTTATCATTTTCTCTTTGGAAATGTTGCTGTTGTTGATATCCTCTATGAGGCAACGGAGGTCAGCAGATTAATTAAGCGAGGGGATTATCAGCTAAGTGAAGCCAATATCGGAGAAATGATCAAAAGGGCAGTCCAAAATGCAAAAGCTACACAAGATGCAAATCCCAATTTTGGCATAATAGCACTGGAGATTCCTCTTGTAATTGCTTTAACTATATCAAAAAACCTTTATGATGCCAGAGAACTTGTAAAAAGGTTAATTGAACATTCAACAGTTAGAGACGCAATGGAGTTCTACAAGGCAATAAGAATCGCCAACCCCAAAGGAATAAAGAGCGGAGTTAAATATGATGTTTATGATGAGAATGTTTTTGATGAGCTTTTCAGAGATAGAATCAACCTCAAACGCTTAGCTGAAATAAGCTGTGAAAGAGAGCTTATTTTTTGTGAATGGTTAAATGGGTATGAACTCAGCTACAAGACATTCCTGAGGCTCAAAGAATTAACCAAGAAATTCAGCCTTGAAGAAGCTGTTTTAAATGCGTTTATTGAGCTCTTAGCATCAACCCCAGACACCCTTATTATCAGAAAAGCTGGAAAGACTGAGGCTGAACTTGTAATGAGGAAGGCGAGAGAAACACTGGATGGAACTTTCAGTATCGATGAACTGGATAAATTCCTAAGGGAAAAAGGAGATCTAAGGAATCCCGGGAGTTTGGCAGATATAACGGCAATTGCTTTGAGTTTGCTGATCCTTGATGGCTACAAATTTAATCTTTAATTATTCTTATCCTTCTTGCTCCTCCCAGTCCAATTCCAAGCATCTTGGAATCTATAACGACAGCGTCCCTGCCAAGCTCTTCAAGGACTCTTACCTTTAATCCTGAAACTTCTGTGATCCTCTCATCCTCACCGAATTCTTCATCCACCTGAGCCTTTAAGAACTCATAGGCTTCCTTTCCAAAGAGAACAATATCGGGTTCAAAACCGTCCATTTTGAGCTCGTTGGCTTTTTCTTCAACTGCACTTAGGATTCTAATTAAATCCCCCCTCATTCAGTTCACCTTGGAATGAACTATGATGCCAATACATTTAAAGTTTTTCATACGTGTAAAACTTCATTCATTGATGATTTCAAATGTGTATGCAACTTCAGTTCCGCTGAGCTTCAAATGTGCCGAGGCTGAGCAATATTTGTTTTGGCTGAGTTCTATTGCCCGTTTAGCCTTTTCTGGCTTTACATCTCCATAAATCTTATAGTGGATATGAACCTTTTTGTAAATCCTCGGATGTTCCTCCCTCCTTTCCCCGCTTATCTCAATTTCGAGGTCTTTGATTGGTTCTCTCATTTTCTGCAGAATCATGACAACATCAATGGCTGTGCATCCGGCAACAGCTAAGAGGAGGGTTCTCATAGGAGAGATGCCCTTTTCTCCAAAGATTATTTTTCCTCCTTCTTCAACACTTGCCTCAAATTTTTCATTCCCAATCCATCTAACTTTCCCTGTTATCATTTTACCACCCGGATATCAATTAGGGGCAATTCTTTTTAAATAGCTTTGTAAACTTTATCTCATGTATATACGACCATTCGATCCATGGAAATCCAAGCTCTGCACATGTCCCTTTAAATATACACTAAACGTTTATACAGGCTGCGATCATGCTTGTATTTACTGCTACATAACGGCTTACATTCCCAAAGCCTTTAAGGTTAGAATTAAAGAGAATCTCCTTCTTAATCTTGAGAAAGAGCTTAGAAAATTTGATAAGAGGTTCATAATTTCGCTTTCCTACTCCTCTGATCCCTATCCAACAGTTGAGAGGCAGTTAGGCATTACACGAAAAGTTCTTCAGCTCTTCAAAAGATACAATGTAAGATGCACGATCTTAACAAAATCAGATATTTTTGAGCGTGATTTGGACATTCTAAGAGAACTTAAATGCGCCGTAGGGATAACAGTGACAACAATAGACGAAGAAAAAGCTAAGGCATTAGAACCAAACGCTCCCTCACCTAAAGACAGAATAAGAGCTCTAAGAAAAGCAAAAAAGAGCGGAATTCCAGTTTATGCGAGAATAGATCCAATCATACCTTTTTACACATGGGAAGAATTTGAGGAAACTGTCAATGCACTGAGCTTTGTTTCACATATAACAGTTTCGACTCTAAAGCTCAGACCAGATTCATGGAAAAGAATGAAAGCAAAATTCCCAGAGCTCATGAAAAAGCTCGAACCGCTGTATAAAAGAGGAGAGAGAATTGGTGGATACTATTATCTTCCCAGAGACTTCAGAATGAAAATCTTAAAGGAAGCAAAAAAGATCATTGAAGAGAGAAGGATTACATTCGGCTCATGTAGAGAGGGGTATTATTCCTACCCTACCTGTGATGGCTCTCACTTAGTTCCTCTATAATCTCTTCAACTATTTCTTCTGCCATTTTTCCTGTTTCACTTTCTTGTCTTATAATTTCCTCCTTTATTTCTTCCCTGATTTTGCCTTTCTTATACTCAAGGGCTTTTTCAACTAAGGCATCAAAGAGAGGCTGCATTTCATCCATGTATTCTGCAAGCCACTGAACCCCGATGGCAAACTTCTCCGGAATCTCAATACCTTCGATTATACCATCATCAGCATAGGCAACTGGCTTAATACCATCTCCAAGCTTTCTGATAGCCTGGTGATGGAAACTGTTAACGCCGATAAAAACTTCATTTGTCCCTTCAATGTTCAGCTTTTCCTTTAGAATCTCAAACAGCATTGAATTAGTTTTTATCCTGACTTCATGAACTTTACAGCTGGGATGAACTAAGAACCTCCCTCCACTTGTCCAGTCATGCTTTATAGCCTTTGGAATTTCACTAACGACATCCTGATACAAAGTGCCTCCAAGGGCAACGTTCAGGGCTTGAGCACCTCTCCCAATTCCCAAGATGGGAAGGTTCCTTTCAAGAGCTGCTCTAATTAAAGTAAGCTCAAACTCGTCTCTCTGAACATCCAAATTCCTTATTTTTGTCGTCAGCTCTCCCCCATAATACTTAGGATGAATATCTGGCCCTTCTGGAAAAATCAAACCATCCATTGCCTCAAGGACATCTGTTATTCCAACGAGAGGAGGGATTGCTACGGGTATTCCCCCGGCTTTTTTAATCCTTTTAACATACATATCATTTATTGTCAAAGCACCAGTTTCCCAGTCGAATTGTGCCACAATGCCTATAATGGGTTTCATAACAGCATCACCAGATGAGGATTACATAATTATGCTATAAAAACTCAACTGCATAAAATGTATTCAGAAAAGTGAAAAAAGCAAAGAGGATCACTCCTTCTTTTTAAGCTTCTCGCACTTCTCGACGAAATCCTTGAGGATGTCGTAGAGCTTTGGCTGCCCAATTTCCTCGAGCTCATACCTAACACGAACGGCCGGCTTGTTGATGTTGAGGATTCTCCTCAGGTCAATTGGTGTTCCGATAACAACGACATCAGCATCTGCTCTGTTTATTGTCTCCTCAAGCTCCTTAATCTGCTTCTTGCCGTATCCCATTGCTGGGAGGATAACATCTAAGTGTGGATACTTCTTGTAGGTCTCAACGATAGAGCCGACGGCATATGGTCTTGGATCAATGATCTCCTTAGCTCCAAACTTCTTGGCAGCAACGTAACCAGCTCCATACTTCATGCCGCCGTGTGTGAGTGTTGGTCCATCCTCAACAACAAGAACCCTCTTACCTTTGATCAATTCTGGCTTATCAACGAAGATTGGAGAAGCTGCTTCAATGACGATAGCGTTTGGATTAACCTTCTCGATGTTCTCTCTAACTTTCTGCACGTTCTCCGGATATGCTGTCTCAACCTTGTTGATGATTATGACATCAGCCGAGCGGAAATTCGTCTCGCCTGGGTGGTACTTGAGCTCGTGCCCAGGTCTGTGAGGATCAGCCACAACAATCCAGAGATCTGGTTCATAGAACGGGAAGTCGTTGTTTCCTCCATCCCAGAGGATTATATCAGCTTCTTTCTCTGCCTCTCTGAGAATCTTCTCGTAGTCAACACCTGCATAAACCACGTGACCATAATCAATGTGTGGCTCGTACTCCTCTCTCTCCTCGATTGTACATTCGTACTTGTCAAGGTCTTCATAGGTTGCAAACCTCTGGACAATCTGCTTTCTCAAGTCCCCATAGGGCATTGGGTGTCTTATGACAGCAACTTTATATCCAAGATCCTTCAAAATCTTAGCAACTTTTCTTGATGTCTGGCTCTTTCCTGAGCCAGTTCTGACAGCTGTAACAGCTATAACTGGTTTGCTTGACTTGAGCATTGTGCTCTTAGGTCCAAGAAGCCAGAAGTCGGCACCAGCGGCATGGGCTCTTGAGGCTAAGTGCATGACGTGTTCGTGTGATACATCGGAGTAAGCAAAAACTGCAATGTCAATGTCGTGCTCTTTGATGATTTTCTCTAAGTCATCTTCGCTCCAGATTGGGATACCGTTTGGATAGAGAGGACCAGCCAATTCTGGTGGGTAGATTCTACCCTCAATATCTGGGATCTGAGTGGCTGTAAATGCTACGACTTCATAATCGGGGTTGTTTCTAAAGAAGACGTTGAAGTTGTGGAAGTCTCTTCCAGCAGCTCCCAGAATAATAACTCTTTTTCTTTTCTTCTCGGCCATTTCAATCACCTCAAAAATTCCATACCAGCAAAAGGGTATCAATTTTGGCATTTATAACCATTTTCGTTGAATAATGAAAGAGTTTGACAAAAATTCTTTGGATGTGCATTTTTAAATTGGAAGAAGCTTCGAAAATCAGGTGGCAATCTTTGATTCACAATTACCGGCAAACTTAATAATCCCCAATGCCATCTAATTTTCGGTGTCTCTAAATGAACGAACTTGAAGTTAGAACCCACACTGCTCTCCATGTTGTTAAGGGTGCAGTTGTCAAAGTGCTTGGAGAAAAAGCAAAGTGGACTGCAAGCGTTTATGTCAACGGAAATCATGGAAGATTAACAGTCAAATTTGATCGAAAACCCACCCAAGAGGAAATTGCTAAAATTGAGAGGATGGCAAATGAGAAAGTTAAGGAAAATGTCCCCATTCATGTATATGAACTGCCGAGAGAAGAAGCTGAAAAGAGATTTGGTGAGGATATGTATGATCTATTTCCAATTCCCCCAGAGATTAAGACACTAAAAGTAGTTGTTATTGAAAACTGGAATGTAAATGCATGCAACAAACAGCACACAAAAACAACACGGGAAGTTGGAAAGATAAAAATCAAGAAGGTGAGGTTCAGAAAGAGCAAAGAGTTGCTCGAAATTAGCTTTGATGTTCTATGACTTAAGCCTGCGCCTCACTTCTCAGAGCTCATCATTTCATCTACCCATCCTGGCTTTGTGAAACCCTTTTTCACTCCACTGTAAGTAATTATATACATCAGTGGTTTTTCAACATTAGGCGTCTTATAGATGAGGTAATGCCTCACTGTATGGAGTTTACCATCCCTGTAAACAACTTCAACTTTGTACTGAAAGCTTTCCAGTTTCTTCATGTCCTCTTCTGTGATCTCAGTGCCCATGATTTTTGAAAGATCTTCCTTATTTGTGACATTCATTATAGCTGTGTACTCATTATTTCCAGTTTTCTTGAATGTAAGTTTTTTGAGGATGTCGCTGTTAATTATCCAGCCTTGGTCGTCCCTTGGAACTGTGAGTGTCACAAACGTACCAACTTTGTTCATGAACTCTTTTTCAGAAGTATATAAGGTTGCATTTCTTGGATCATCGATTGCAAAATACCCCCTAAAGGTGCTCTCATTCTCAAAGTATATATATCCGTGAGTTTTTAGGGTGAACATTGTTACTGTAAAGTTTATCGCCTCCCTCACAATCTTACCGTTTTTAGATTCAACGCTGACCCACATGTCAACCATGTCATAAACTCCAGCACTGTTAGGATCAAACATTTTGATTGAAAAACCTGTTGTTAAGCTATCCGCAGAGTTAAGCTCCATAAGATCAGCCTTTGGATTAGGCTCACTCATACAGCCCGCAGAGAATACAGCAAGCAACATTGCTATAACCAAAACGCTGCTGATTTTTCTCATAGCTACACCCCCTGACACTTAGATCTGCCCTACCAAACAATCTTTCAGCCTTTTCATTTCACATTCTCTAACTTCAAATCTCCCCAACTGATGCAGTGTTTTAAGCCCAGCTCCTGTTAGTATGCTCACAACTCTTTCATCTCCCTTAATTCTGCCTTCTTCTCTGAGCTTTTTCACAGCTGCTATACCAGTTGCAGAAGCTGGCTGGACAAATACACCCTCTTGAGCCAGCATCCTCTGAGCTTTAAGGATCTCCTCATCACTAACAGCAACACACATGCCGTTGAGCTTTCTCAAAAGCCTCAATACAGCGTTTCCGCTCGGCGGGTATGGATTTTCAATTGCATGCGCTATCGTGTGCTGATTTTCAAATCTTTCAATTTTTTCTTTCCCTTCAATGAAAGCTTTGTAAATCGGTGAGCAACCTTCAGCTTGGACACAAACAAACATTGGCAACTTATCAATAAGCTTACTCTTTTTGAGCTCAAGGAAGCCTTTTATGATCCCTCTAATCAGACCACCAGAGCTCGTTGGAACTACAACGTAATCTGGCATGACCTCTTCAACAATCTCAAAGCTGATACCCTTATATCCCTCTATACGGAATGGATCGTCAGAATTTATGAAGTAGATGCCAAGCTTCTGTCCAAGATTAAGGCTTTCATAGTAGAGTTTTCCGTAATCACCTCTAACTTTTATAACCTCAGCTCCATAAACAGCAATCTGCTTGAGCTTTTCCTCTGCTATGTATGAAGAAACGAGAATATAAGCTTTCAGCCCTGCTCTCGATGCATAAGCTGCAACACTTGCAGCCATATTGCCAGTTGAAACAGTTCCAACTTTGTCAAAGCCAAGCTGCAAAGCCCTGTGGATTCCCAAAAATGTTCCCCTATCCTTAAAGCTCCAAGTTGGATTAACAGTTTCGTTTTTTAAATAAAGCTGAATTCCGAGCTCTTTTGAGAGCTTCCTTGCTCTTATAAGTGGAGTATCCCCTTCCCCTAAGCTCAAATCCAAGTCAAGTTCAAAAGGAAAGAACTGAACAAAACGTTCCCAAACACTTTTTCCGATTCCAGCAAAGCCTTCAAAAAGCTTAAGCTCTAAAGGTTCTCCACACTCACACCTTTGATATGGCTTTCTCAGAGAATACTCTCTACCGCAAGCTGTACACCTAAGCATTCTTCAGCCTCCTAACCGCTGTAAACATAACATATCTCCCTTCCTGCTTAATTGTAAATGATAGTCCAAATTCTGGATGTGCCTTAATGTAGTTATCTCCAATTGTTTTGAGTGCAGCGTAGAACTTCTCAGCGCTGCTCTCATCTCTCCAAGCAGTTTTCCAAGCCAAGATTAAGCTTGTAGAGTTTTGAGCCAAAATTAACTTATCCCCCCTCCACCCATCTGCAATCTCCTTTGCTTCTTTTTCCTCATAATTATTAACAAGTAAGAGCAAATAAACATAGAATTCTCCCATCGTGTCTTCATGGAGTACCCCACCATTTCTAACGCTTAAACTCACATTTTCTGGCAATGTATAGCTCAGATACATTTCTGGGTTCATTACCTGCTGAGTCGTGACTGGCAACTTTGAGTATGCACTATTAACCAAACCCCAACCACCTTTCTCGTAGAGATACTGCACAAATTTATCGCCAAAAACGTAAGGGAAAGCGTTTAAGCTCCAAACGGGGTCTTCGAGGTATAGAGCCGTTATCTTCTCTATTGGGATGTAGTGCCTTTTGCAGTATAAATCAGCGACTAAGTCAGCATCCCCTTCAACCAAGGCCCTTATAGCGAGGGTTGAATCTAAAGTTGGCCCAGAATAAGGAGCGTTAAAATTCTGCTTCTGCAAAACATGAGTTAGCTCATGAGCAACAACTCTATAAGCAGTTTCCCCACTCTCCAAGAAGTTCTCTTCAATGATGTAGACCTTATTCCCTATGGTTGCAGCAATCCATGAAGCTGTTTGCTCTTTTTTCTCTTTTGTTAAATTATAGCTTGGAGGGACAAGAAAAGTCATCTTATAGATTGCCTCCCACATTCTAAGTTCATATATATTCTCCTCTGAAGGGCCCCATTTTTTTAGGGCTTCTTGTCTTGTAATCACAATTATTTTAGGCGATTCTTTGAATGAGAGATTTCTAATCTCCTGAACTTCACTCTCAATCTCCTGAACCTTTTGGAGTACTTGTTTTGCCCTCTCATCTATTGAACCAACTCTAATTTGATAAAATGATGCAATAAGAATAATGATTAATGTCAATGTTATTAACCCAGATTTCTTTCTCACATCTTCCACCTTCGAAAGGTTATTTAGTGAAATACGCTTATAATACATTTGGTGCCGCTACATGGGAAGGATTGTGGAGATAAACGAGGCAATTGATGAAATTCCAGACAATTCAATAATAGCTGTTTCAGGATTTAACTTACTTGTTGCCCCGGAGTATCTGCTTCTTAAACTGTTTGAGCACTACAAAGAGACAGGACACCCGAAGAATATTTTCCTGGAAGTCAATCCAATTCCAACAGCCCCAAACGGTGTTCTCGATAGTATAATGAAAGAAATTTACAATGATCCAGATCAAGATTTCCTCTCGGGAATCCTTGTTACATATCCAGGCTGGTCTCCCTATCTGCAAAAGCTGATTCAAGAAAATAAAATTGAAGGATACACATGGCCTATCGGAACGGCTTCGTGGTTTTTCAGAGAAATTGCGAGAGGTTTTCCAGGAGTTATAACCAAAGTTGGGATAGGGACGTTCCTTGATGGAAGGCAGGATGCAGGATATTTAAATGACCTCGCAAAAGAAAAGAAGAGATGTAAAGTTCAGCCGATCGAAATTAACGGAGATGAATATCTCCTATACACCGCTCCGAAGCCAAATGTTGCATTCATAAGGGGAACAACGAGCGATGAGATTGGGAACATAACAACAGAGAGAGAAGGAGCATTTACAGACATTTTAAATATGGCCCAGGCTGCTAAATCTCTGCCAAATTCAGGGATTGTGATTGCCCAAGTTGAAAGGATTGCAAGATTCGGCTCTCTTCACCCTCAAGATGTGAAAGTTCCGGCACCTCTAGTGGATTATGTAGTCATTGCTCCAAAGGAATACCACAAGCAGAGTGCAAACATTCAGTATGACCCAAGAATTTCCGGTGAGATTATTCCTCCAGCTAAGCCAAGAGTCCCAGAGATTCCACTAAATATTCGAAAAGTCATTGCAAGAAGAATTCTGCTTGAGATGGTTGGGATCATCAAAAAGCTCGGCAGACCAATCTTAGTCAACTTAGGAATCGGCGTCCCATCAGAGGTAGCGGCAATTGCAACCGAGGAAGGCATCCAAGATTACCTCTTCACCACAGTTGAATCAGGACCCTTTGGGGGTGTCGCATTAGGCGGACCAGATTTTGGAGCCTCAATAGGACCATTTGCTATAATTTCAATGGCAGATCAGTTTGCCAATTATGAAGGTGGTGTTATTGATGCTGCGAGCTTAGGATTCATGCAGGTGGATAGGCATGGAAATGTCAATCCTTCAATCTTGCCGGGCAGATTGCCCGGGCCTGGAGGTTTTCCAGTGATATCATTTGGTTCTCCGAGAATAATCTTTGCTGGAGGATTTACTGCAGGAAAGAGGGATATCAGGGTTGAAAATGGACAATTGAAAATCATTAAAGACGGTAGCATTATCAAATTCGTAAATCGAGTCTACAAAATAGTTTATAATGGTAAAGTTGGCTTAGAAAGAGGTCAAGAGGTCATATATGTAACGGAGAGAGCAGTATTTAAACTGACGAAAAAGGGATTAGTTCTTGAGGAAGTTGCTCCAAGTGTAGACGTAGAAAAAGACATCCTGGCAAAAATGGAATTTGAACCTAAAATAAGCCCCGTGATAAAAGAAATGGAGAAAAGATTATTCTTAGCGGGCAAAATGAGATTGGAAGAAGAAATCAAAGAAGCACTCAGATAAGTGCTTTTTGTTCTATCTTTATTCTTTGAATTCCACGAACTCCTCTTTCATCCCCTCTTTTGTAATTACAACCACTTGGATTTTTCTGTCTCCAGTGTAAACGTCTCTTTTTCCAGCTGTTCTAACAGCTCTAATTGCCAATTCTCTTGCCTCTTCAATGCTCATATCCTTCCTATAACCTTCTTCAAGAATCGCTATTGCAAAAGGCGAACCTGAACCCGTTGCTGTGTAGTCGTCAAATATCAAGCCCCCAAGTGGATCAAGATTTGCCAAAGTTGGTTCCTCGACGTATCCGCCGATAATTATCTGCACAAGGTAAGGGAACCATTTATTTTCATTTAAAATATTGCTCAAGAGATTTGCCATGGCTTTTGCAGTCATCGGCTTTCCCCATGTGAACTGATAATACCGAGCTTCTGCCTCAAGCATCCTCGCAAGCATTTGGACATCTCCAACGCTTCCTGCAGTCGTTATTGCAATCCTATCTGTGATTGGGAGGATCTTTTTGATGTTGAGGGTTTCGACCATATGGTCGAGAGAAGCCTGAGTATCAGCTGCCAAAACGACACCTTCCTTAACTTTAATTCCAACAGTTGTGGTTCCAGTCTTCTTTTCCATATTCTCACCTCCTAAGGTGAAAATAATCTGGAAACTTTTTAAAGTTTGGCTTAAACACAACACTCAAAAAGAAAAGCAACAGATCAACTAACCTTAAAGCAGTTAAAAATTAATAGTTTGAAATTTATTGCTCTATGGAGTCTTTACAGCTCTCACAGACCCATTTCTCCTGTCCACCAATGTATACCCTGTAAAGCGGCCCATACTGTCCGCAAACTTCACAGATACCGTAGACCTCAGTTTCGCTTTCCACCGATTCCACTTCCTGCTCTTCACTGTTGTACATTGCCAAGGCTGCAAGCAGGTCAGCTGCAGTTACAAATCCTATTGGCTTGCCCAATTTTGTAACAAGTATTCTCCTAACACCTTTGTCCATCATCAGTTCAATTGCATCTTGGATGTCATAGTCATATTCAATTCTGACCGGATTCTTAGTCATTATCTCCCTGACTTTAATATGTTTTGGATTCTTACCCTTGGCAACAATCTTATCCAAAATATCCCTGTCCGTCACTATCCCAATGATTTCATCATTCTCAACAATCACTGCACTGCTAACCTTATTTTTGGCCAGAATCTTCGCAACCTTATCAACGGTATCTTCCGGCTTAACTACCACTGCCTTTCTTTTAAGCACTTGCTCCACAGTTATCTTTGGCATCATTGCTATTCCCTCCTATTCATGTGGAGATATGAGGGGAAACTTAAAAATGTTTTGGGATTAGAGGTTTCTTCTTGCAAACCAGCGTGTGAACGCTAAGAAAAGTATTACGAACGTTATAATTCCAATTACGTGAGGGAGATGTGCCAGCTGCGGAGTTACAGCCTTCTGGAGTGTTGACACAGTGGTCGTTGTAGTTGTTGCTTCAGGAGCTCTCTGGATCGTCATTACTTGGGTAACATTTTCCGCTACAGTTTGAGTAACGTTTTTCATTATTTCTCCCTTTATAACCTTTGGAGCTTGTTCGGCAGGAGCAAACGCAGCTTTTGAAAGAGTATAGACCCCATAAGCAATTAAACCCGCAATACTTAAGCTGATTACCTGAATTTTCTCAAAAGTTCTTAATATCCTCTCTTTCACAGACATTTTTCTTGGAAGGAGGAGTATAGGTTTAGGGGATGCACGGTAAAGTTTGACTTCTTGTAACCTTTTTCCATACCTCTTGCCTGCAACTTCGACCAATCCAACTTTAAGCATCTTATCAATATGATACGAAACCGTTGAAAGAGGGAGATCCAACTCTCTGGCAATCTCAGAAAGAGAAAGTGTTTTCTCCTGAAGAAGCTTCAGAATGGCCAATGATTTCTCGTTCATAAGTATTTGAGCAAGCTCTTTAGCCTTCTCATCATCAACGCTGATCGTCTCAAATTCCACAAAACTCACCAATAGAACTAAGCAGGCAATAAATATTAAGATTTTCTTTTACTTCAAATAAGTCTGGAATTAAAACTTAGAAATCTGTAAAGTGATGAAAAGGAAAGAAAAGCTAAACTATTAACTTCATGGCTTCTCCAAAATGATCTCAATTGTTGAGGTGTTTGCTGTCCTTCCGTCTGCAGTTGGGAGCTCCTCTGTGCCTATCTTGATCTCCTTAACCCTAACCTCTGGCAAGAACCTGTTCCTGACGATTTCTGCAACGTCAACAGCTCTGCTTATAGCTCTCCCTCTTGCTTTAATTGAGACCTCCTTTGCACCCTCGTTGAACTGGGTTATAACGGCAAGGACGTAGTTCATAACAGGCTTCTTTCCGATGTAAACAACATGCTCTTCTGCCATCTTTGGCACCTCCGAAAGTTTTGTCATAGCCTTTTCGTGAGTTTTACGTTAAATACTTTTCGGTGGGTTGAATATTCAGCAAAAATGTACCATGGATTTCTCCATCGCTTAGACATAAAGATGTTCATGGCAAATGCTTTTAAGATAAAATTATTACATCAATTTGGTGATATCATGGCTGTTCATCCAATCGATTATCGCTATGGCAGCGAAGAAATGAGAAAAATCTGGGAAGAGGAAAACAAGTTACAGAAACTCCTTGATGTTGAGGCGGCTTTAGCGAGAGCACATGCGAAAGTCGGAAATATCCCCAAAAAAAGTGCAGAAGTAATAAGCGAAAAGGCCAATACAAAATACGTCAAGCTTGAACGAGTGAAAGAAATCGAGGCTGAAATCCACCATGATATTATGGCTGTTGTAAAAGCTTTAAGCGAAGTTTGCGGTGAGCATGGTAAATACGTTCACCTTGGGGCTACTTCAAATGATATAATTGATACTGCAAATGCTCTTCTTATTAAAGACTCCTTGGGGATAGTTCTTAAAGATCTGAGGGAACTGAGAACAATCCTAAAAGAACTCGCAAAAAAACACAAACACACCGCTTGTATTGGGAGAACCCACGGACAGCATGCCGTTCCCACAACATACGGGATGAAGTTTGCTATATGGCTCGATGAGATACAGAGACACATTGAAAGGATAGAGCAAGCAAAAGAAAGAATTTTAGTCGGACAGATGAGCGGTGCTGTTGGGACTATGGCATCTTTCGGAGAAAAAGGATTGCAAGTCCAACGTTTAGTTATGGAAGATTTAGGGCTAAAACCTGCAAGAATAAGCAATCAGATAATCCAAAGAGACATTTATGCTGAGCTCGTCATGATTTTAGCTTTGATCGCATCCACCCTTGACAAAATTGCCCTTGAGGTTAGAAACCTCCAAAGAACTGAAATTCTTGAAGTTAGCGAACCTTTTGGAAAGAAGCAGGTTGGTTCATCAACAATGCCTCACAAGAGGAATCCAATAAGGAGCGAAAAAATATGTGGACTTGCGAGGATTATATATTCTAATGTTATCCCGGCACTTCTAAACAACCCGCTATGGCACGAAAGAGACTTAACAAACTCTTCAGTGGAGAGAGTAATTCTTCCAGAAACATTCATGCTGTTGGATGAAATGCTAAAAAATATGAAAAAAGTGCTCTCTGGCTTGGAATTTTTCCCTGAAAACATAAAACGTAACCTCTACTTAACAAACAACCTTATAATGGCAGAACCATTGATGCTGAAGTTAACAGAGAAAGGAATGGGAAGACAAGAGGCTCATGAAGTTGTTAGACAAATCGCCATGAAAGCATTCTATGAAAAGAGAGACTTAATTGAGATTGCTAAGGAAAATGAAGTTGTGAGAGAATACTTAGATGATGAGGATTTTAAGGGGTTAAAGCCAGAGAACTACATTGGACTTGCTCCCCAGATAGTAGATGGTGTAATTCGGTATATAGAAGAAATTGAACAGAAAGAAGCTCAAAGATCTTAGGTCTTTGTTTTTTGCTATGTTTATTTTTATTAACTTTTTGTTATTTTATAAATCCATTATTGAGCATCTCTCAACATTTTCAGAGAATTTCTACTTATTATAGTTGTATAGCTTGTACATTTATAAATTTTAATTCAAAACCTTTATTTAGAGTATTTATTAATCTTTATTATTTATAAAAAATTAAACTTTGATAGATTATAATAGAATGTTAGATTTGAGATAGTAAAAAATCTAAAAAAATTACGACATAAAAGATTAAAATTAGCGAAAAGATTTAATAACATACCCCATAACCCAAAAAGGGGAGAATAGTATGGAAGAGATTTCAAACGCCATAATACAGCTCATTGAGAGAGAAAAAGAGGGAGAAAAGAAATTATCTATCCCTCCAAAAGGAGTTAGAGCTCTAATTGAGGCAGTTAGGTTAGCGGAGATTATAAAGCCCAGCCAATATGCAAAGAGAGAAGCATTCAAAAAACACCAAATTGATGAGTATTATTTAAACAGAATGCTCACAATGCTCTTTTATGACATTATGAAAAAACAAGGATTAATAGATAGGGTGATTAATGACATTGTTGGTGTTAATCCTCTAATTCTGGATCCCTGGTTAAGAGCAGCTCTAAGGGTTGTAGTAGATGTGTCACTCTTCCATCATTCTAAACCCGGTACGCTCAAGGCTCTAAAATGGAAAGGATCAGACTTCATATCCTCCAAGACACATCCCTACGTTGGCATGTATTACTGGGATATCTTTGATAAAGTCATTAGATATAAACCAAGACCCAAGAGTAGAGATGAATTCCTCGAATGGAAGTATATTGCACCCATTTGGCTTATAAGAAGGATTAAGAAGTTATTGGGTGAGGAAACGGAACAGTTCTTCCAAGCTGTGAACTCAAAACACAGCTGGACAAGCATTAGGGTGAATACCCTCAAAACCACTGTAGATGAAGTAGTAGAAGCTCTAAGAAGCGAAGGAAAGGAAGTAAAAGTAAGCGAAAGGGTTCCAACCATAGTGAAAATAAAGGGACCGTACGATTTTGATAGGAGCAAACTCTTCAGAGAAGGGAAGATTTTGGTACAAGAAGAGGCAAGTGCAGTAGCTTCCCTAATTCTCGACCCCAAGCCGGGAATGACTGTTGTAGATTTAGCCGCAGCTCCGGGAGGTAAAACAAGCCACATTGCAGAACTTATGAGGAATAAAGGAAAAATTTATGCTTTCGATATTGATGAATTCAGAATAAAGCGGATGAAAGAAATTCTAAAAAGAATGGGCGTAAACATAGTCAAAATAATCAGGAAAGACGGTAGAAAAGCTCCCAAAATTCTTGGAAGGGGAATTGCGGATAGAGTTCTATTAGATGCTCCATGCACGTCATCCGGAACCATAGGCAAGAACCCCGAGTTAAGGTGGAGATTAAGGGAAAATAAGATCTTAGAAATTGCCGAGCTGCAAAAAGACCTGCTTAAAGTCGCTGCTCAGCTCTTAAAGCCAGGAGGTAGGTTACTATATGCAACATGCAGCCTTTTTCCTGAAGAGAATGAAGAGAACATAGAATGGTTTTTAGGGACGTATGATAATTTCCGATTAATACCTCTAAACGGCCCATACGATGAATCTCCTCTGCTAAAAGGTACCATGAGGGCATATCCACATAGACATGGTACTATAGGATTTTTCTACGCCCTTTTAGAGAAATCGGAATAACTCATATGACAAAAGTTAAAAACACACCATACCATAAAATTTAAGGTGTACCAAAAAATGCTGGAGATATTGGGCTTCATATTTTATGCAGGAGCTGCTTTGGTGATTCTTTTCATTGGAGCCTTTTCCGGAGGGATATCAAGAATACTGGCGTTACCAGCAGCAATAGGGTACATGCTACTTGCTTTTTGGTCAATAGAACAAGTGGGGTCAGATATCGTCTCAAGGGGTCGGAATAGAGATAAAAGGCTAATGCTTGCATTAAACATAATCTCTTTTACCCTCGGAGCAGTGGCATTCTATATCTATATGGAGAGCATTGCAACACCAGCTTTACTCCTCGGCCCTGCATTTGTCATTGGGCTTTGGAAGAGCTATAAGGGTCATTGATCTGTTTCTTTTCTTTCAATGCATTGTTTATTTCATATCTCTCTGTATTCATCTGTTCAAGGATTTTAGATATAAGGCATATTATATGACAATTATGTATAGTGGTAAAATTAACAAAGTTTAAAAAGATGCAAAATAATCATGGTATGGAAGGGGATGAGTACCAGGTGAATACAATGACCAATACTGTAAAGTATACCTACCTAAACCCTCTTGCAATTGAGATAATCATGACAAAGCTCCAACAAGCGGTTCTCTACCGAAATATTACCCAACCATTTTTCAGAGAAAACCAAAAAAATGGATACCTCGAACTGGTGATCCCGGTTAATTGCCTCTCCCCATTGGAAAAGTACGTTTTGAAAGAGGCTGGTTATCCCAAAAAACCTGTGCGACTTGGAGATAGCATCATAAGAGCATTTGTAATAAATGTCCACCACATAGAACAGAACAACCCAGAACTATCGAAAGAGATAATTAATATTTATAACAAACGTCTGGGAGAGAGTTGTATCGGCCCATGTTACAAATATGAAAAATAACCACCATAAATCGTAACCAATTTTTGTGGTGTTAAAGCGGGGGTTAGAGAATAAAAATGCTACCCGAATAATGCAGCATGAAAGCATGCCCACTTACTGATGCTCCCATGCAGGAGACAACTGACATTGTCTAAAACCTCCAAAACATAAAAATATTATTATCCAAATTTGTAAAATTTCTATGGTTTCTACTATTTTAATAAATTTAATTTTGTAATTTGTTATAATCAATCAAATGTTACATATTTAGATATTAATTTAGCAGATACTATATATTATACAAAAAATTAAGATTATTACAAATGCTAAATATTACTTCCAATTAACGTCAAAATTCTCATAAAATTCTGAGAGATGGTTTCACAATTTTTGCATACGCACAAAATTTTTAAACTTTTAGGTTCCCCTAATTCAGGAGGTGTTGGGATGCAGATAGCAGTTAGCGGAGGAAAAGGGGGGACTGGAAAGTCAACAATAGCAATTAACTTGGCTATTGCTCTGAGGAATTACTTTGACCTGACTTTGGCGGATTTAGATGTGGAAGCCCCTAACGACCATATACTCTTAGGGATAGAACTTCAAAATGAAGAACCTGTTGAGCTTTTTATGCCACGTTTTGACTATTCCAAATGTATTAAGTGCAGAAGATGTGCTGAGGTTTGTGAAGAACATGCAATAATCACTATGAGAGATGGAACACCCTTTTTAATGCCTACACTATGTTCCGGTTGTGGTGCCTGTCGGATAGTCTGCCCCGTTGAAGGAGCAATTTTGGAAGGTAAAAAGCTGATGGGCCACACATATCTAACCGAAACTCCATATGGGTTCCAGTTGGTTACAGGCAAACTGTTGGAGGGTGAAGAGAGAGCGATGCCTATCGTCGTTGCAGCAAAGGAAAGGGCAAAGGCACTTAATAAAGAACTTTTGATAGTTGATACTGCGGCAGGAACGAGCAACACTGTTTCTAAAGCTTTAGAGGATTCCCAGCTTATTATCGCTGTCACCGAACCTACGCCGTTAGGTCTTCATGACTTAGAGCTAATCCTCAAGCTCGCAGATATTATGGGGATTGAGGCATGGGTTGTTATCAATAGAAGCGATTTAGGAAAGAAAGAAGACGTGAAAGAACTTGCAAGAAGATATAATGCCAGAATTACTGCTGAGATTCCCTATAGTGAAAACATAATCAAGAGCTACGTTGAAGGAAGACCAATTGTTTTGAGCGATTGTGGGGAAGCGGAAATTTTCAGAAAGCTTGCTGAAGAGGTTGTCAGCTATTTGAGGTGATTAAAATGCAGATTGTCATTGCAAGCGGTAAAGGTGGAGTTGGGAAATCAACAGTTGCGGCTTCACTCATATATCTGCTCAAGGACAGGTACAAGCTTATAGCAGTTGACGCCGATGCTGATGCTCCAAACCTCCACCTGCTCTTTGGAGTCAAAAAGTGGGAAGAAGAGAAAGAGCTAACAGGAGCCAAAGTTGCAAGGATAGATCAAGATACGTGCATTAGATGTGGTATTTGCTATGAGAGATGTCCCTATGAAAGCATAAAGCTTGTGGATGGGAAATATGTTGTGAATGAGCTCACATGTGAAGGCTGTGGAGTCTGTAAACTTGTGTGCCCAGTCAGGGGGACAATAACTCTTGAAGAAGTTCGCTCTGGAGTGATTAGAAAGACAACAACAGGGTATGGATTTCCATTGATTTCAGCTCAATTAGATGTGGGGAGACCAAACTCTGGAAAGCTCGTTACAGAGGAAAAAGAGTGGGCAAAGAAGATAATGTATGAGCAAGAACTGGATCACATGATAGTCGATTCAGCGGCAGGAATTGGATGTCAGGTTATTGCCAGCGTTGGCGGAGCAGATGTTGCCATTCTTGTTGCAGAGCCTACTCCAGCATCACTGAGTGATGTTAAAAGGGTTTACAAGGTTGTCCAGCACTTCAGGGAACCAGCTTATTTGATAATAAATAAAGCAGACATAAACCCTGGCTTTGAAGGACTTTATGAGTTTGCAGAGCAGGAGGGGATACCAATTTTGGGTGAAATACCCTACGATAGGGCAATTCCATACAGTATGACCATGCTTAAGCCATTTGTTGAAGCATTTCCGGAGTCAAAAGCCAGCAAAGCACTTAAGGAAATTGCAAAAGCTGTGGAGGATGAGATTTTGGAGTAGTTTTAAGTTCTATTTTTATCTTAAGTCTCAGTTGTTAAACACTACCGATAAACCTAAAGCCAAATACCAGTTAATATTTTTGAAATGGCAAAGTGCAAGTTGTGTGGTTATGAGTCCAAAGAGATAAGCAAATCAATTGGAGTATGTGTTAACTGCCTTAGAAAAGATGATCAAGCTTTGAAAACAGCAATGGAAAGTCACTTCAAGTGGCGTGAACTTATAGGGCTTCCTCCAGAGCCACCAAAGGATGGAGAGCTCCAATGCAAAATATGTGTTAATGAATGCAATATCCCAAGAGGTGGCTCAGGTTACTGCGGAATAATATGGAACAAAGGTGGAATGTTGACCACAATAACCGGGACATTTGACAAAGCTTACCTCCACTGGTATCTCGACCCTCATCCAACAAACTGCGTTGCTGAGCCCATCTGTCCTGAGAGAGAGCATTACGGCTTTTACAACTTAGCTGTATTTTATGCTGGATGCAACTTGGACTGCCTCTTCTGCCAGAATGTTCAGCACAAATACATGATAAAAGAGGGTAGAATTGACCTAAGGGAAGGCATTGTGTTAAGTACAGATGAGCTTGCAAATATCGCTATGCAGAGACGGGTTACTTGTGTCTGCTACTTCGGAGGTGATCCAACACCGCACAGCATTTATGCTCTGAAAGTCTCAAGAAAAATTCTAAAGCAGGCTGAAGAAAGTAAAGAAATGAAAAGAATCTGCTGGGAGACAAATGGCTTGGAAAATCCGAAGATTATGACGAAAATGGCAGAGCTCAGCCTTAAAAGCGGAGGGATTGTTAAGATCGACTGGAAGGCATACACATCAAGTGTTTATCAGGCTCTGACAGGGATAAATGGGGAAAAAGCCATCAAAAGGATAAAAGAGAACATCAAGCTTGTCTTAAAGATGAGTGAAGGAAGAGAGCTACCTCTTCTGGTTGTCAGCACTCTTGTGGTTCCCCACTACATTGATGAGCATGAGGTGTTTAATATTGCAAGGTATATAGCTGGAATAAATCCAGAAACCCCTTATGTGCTGTTGGCTTTTACCCCCCAACATTTAATGTATGATGTTCCAACAACAAGCAGGAGGCAAATGGAAAAGGTTTACAAAGCAGCTCAGGAGGCTGGGCTGAAAAACATTTACATCGGGAATCCATGGCTACTAAGATAATTTATTCCTCGTTATCCGAGCTTTGGGTTTTTGGCACCTCATTTCCCTGTGCCAAAATTATCAGCTCCCTTCCCTCAACGAGCATTTGTGCAACTTTCTTCCTTGCTGAGCTTAAAGCTCTCCAGACCGTTCCTCTCGAAACACCCATTCTCCTTCCTGCCTCTTCCTGGGTTAGTCCTTCATAATCCACCAATCTCAATGCCTCAAACTCCTCGTATGTCATGAAAATCGGCGGCTGAGGTGGTCCAATAGGTGGGCGCGCTGGATAGAAGTGCTTAATCTCTGGGATGAGGCCAATAAAGCGCATCTTCCTTCTTCGCCCTCTGCCTCTACCTCTTCCTGTTCCCCAAGGCATTTCAACACCAAGCAAGAATTTTTCATTCAGACTTTATAGGGATTTCCCTTCAATTCAACTTGAAACTGTCAAAGGGTTTTTTAGGAAAGTTCTGCAAAACTTAATTTCAGGTGGGAAAATGAAAAAGATGGTGACAATTATTGTTTTGCTTATTGTTGGTGGAGCAATAGCCACTTGGAGCCATATCAAAGAAGAGAAGAGAGTAGTGGTATTACAAGCAACGTTTAAAATGGGTGGCATAACTTATGAAGGGTATAAAATACAAGGAGATACCTTGATTTTTGAATTCAAGCGAACTGGGGATGTTTTTACTCAGGCAATAGTGAAGAAAGAGGTTAAGGTAGGAATTGAAGATTTCCCTGCCAGAGTTGTTGTGGAGGTCAACACCAACGGAAATGTTAAGAGATATGAGGCAGAATTAATTTTTGATGGGGATGATGAGAGAGTATATAAAGCCTCAGAGCTTTGAGTTTGTGTGTCCGTTCTGCGGGTACAGAGCAAGGAGCCTCGAAGAGCTTAAGCAGCATATCTTTGAAAAGCATACCTTTAACAGAGAGGACATCAGAGGTTCACGGTTCATCAGGATCTAAAAAGGTGAGGTGCTTAAGAAAGGTTAATAACTTGTCATAAAGAACTTTCTGTGGTGGGTGAGATGGAATTTAAAGTTGTAGAGAGAAAGATAGGATGGCACAAAGACTTTGACAGTTCGCATTTTTTGGCTCTGCCTTACGACAGCAAATGCTTGAGAATTCATGGGCATACCTACAACGTCGATGTTGAGATTTGGGGAGACTTAGATGAGAGGGGTATGATTTTTGATTTCAATCACTTAAGCAATCTCATTAAGGAAGTCGATCACCGCATTTTAACAAGTATCGAGTGGATCAAAGAGGAGGGGGATCACATAATCATAGTTCAGAATGACAAAGAGCTCAAACTTCCAAAAAAAGAAGTAGTTATAGTCGATGCTCCCAATGTTACTGCCGAGCTCATAGCGGAGTGGTTTGCAAAGAGGATAGCAGAAAAAGCCGGAGAAAATGTAAAGCGAATAAAAGTTAGGGTCTGGGAAGACCCGAGGAGCTATGCTGAGATAGTCTTAGAACGCTAACGTTGTTCCAAAAAGATTAAATTCTGTTCACCATATCTTTTTTGAGGTGAAGGAAGATGAGATTCTCAAGAGGAAGAAACTTTATGTTTAGAATTCCAGAAGGAGAAGAGTTCCTAACATTCATCAACAAATTCGCAGAAAAAAACAACGTTCTTATTGGAACAGTGGCAGCAATTGGGACACTAAGAAACCCAAAAATCGGATATTTTGAAGAGGAAAAGGGCAAATATAAGGTAATTGAGTTAAGCGGTACTTATGAGCTCCTTTCTGCGCTGGGCAACATAAGTCTGAAAGATGGGAAGCCTTTTGCCCATATCCATGTGGCTTTAGGAGACAAAGAGGGGAGGGTATTGGGGGGTCATTTAATTGAAGGAGAGGTATTTGTCGCTGAGGTCATCATTCACGAACTGCTTGGAGAACCCCTGGAAAGAAAGGTTCAGGAGAATGGATTAGCACTTTGGGATGCAGAAAAAATTTAAAGAGAGTGGAAAATCTCATATTTCCTTCTCTTTCCTTAAGATTTTTGCAAGTACCATGTAATGCCATGCAATTATTCCAAAGATGCCTATGAATTCTGAAACTGCCACTCCTCTAAAGACCTTCATTGCCCAAAGCCCAAGAATCCAGCTAAGAACGAATATTATGGCAGTTATAATCCCAAGTTGTTTCTCTCTTCCAAGATATAACCCAATTCCAGCCACCAGCATCCCAAAACTTGCCGTGATGAAGAAACCCCAGCTGACATAATAATGAGGGGAGGTTCCTTCAGGGAAAATCCCAATTCCCGCCAGAAACATCAAGCCAAGGATAAAAATCCAGATTCCAAGCTTCATTGTAGGGTGTTTTGCCTCCTTGAAAAGCCCCAAGGCATAATAGATACCCAAAATCGCCGCAACTACAAGTGAAACGTTCATCACCCAGTTATAGGGCAGGTTTACTTTTCCGAGGTCGCTTATAGCATTGTCTGTGAGGCTCCACCAAGAGCGATGTATGAATACTGCCATGAATATTCCACCTAACCCTATCAACGGTGCACAGAAACCAGCCACTTGTTGACTTCTTTTCATTGGCATCACTGGTTTAATACTCTCCTTCTACCTATAAACCCTAACGCCTATTAGAACTCCCGACAAAGGTTTATAAATCCATCATACCGAATGCCAAAGAAAGAGAAAAGCTTGTTTCACCAGTCGTCCACACCACGTCCCATCCCTTTTCCTCGACCTCTCCCCATGCCTCTTCTTGGACCAATTCCACTGCCTTCAGCTCCAAGAATTGGCTGTGTCAATTCTCCTCTGAGATAAGCCTGAACAGCTTGTTCGACTGTCATAGTTGGTGGTGCTGAGACAAACTTTATGCCCGCAGCTTGAAGAACTTGTGAGGAATTTGGACCAAACTGCCCAGCTATAACAACATCTGCACCTTCATTTATACAAAACTGGGCTGCCTGAATACCAGCAGCTCTTGGAGCACTGTAAGCGGGATTTTGAACCGCCTGAACGTTTATTATGTTCCCTTCCTCGTTAACATCAACAATCGTGAATGTTGGAGCTCTCCCAAAGGCTTGGCTTACAAAGTCATTCAGTCCGCCTTTTATGGTTGCTACAACAATTCTCATATTCTCACCTCCGCTCCAAATTAGGACAGCCTAACTTAAAAAGTTTTGCATATGCAAAAACAGATCAAAACCACATTCTCGGTCTTAAAAGATCCCTCAGCAGAAGCAGAACTACCAGGGCTATCACATACGGCGCTGCAACAAGGAACAGCTTAATTAAGACGTACAGTATTGCAACTATGAACAAAAGGTCTACGATTCCAAAGAATCCGCTAAATCTTCTAAAGCCCCAGAAGCTTCTTCTACGTCCCCTCTCATAGCCTCCGCTTATCCATCTCGGCATTTTATCACCTCAAAATGGAAAAATAGGAAATCACCACCAGCCATAAAGCCACCTAAGTGCTCTCCTGCTGGGCATTCCTGTCCACGGGCAGTATCCTAAGCGAGCACCCCAGCCTCTTCCTCTCCACCCTCCTCTGCTCCAACCTCTTCCTCTACCCCAACCGTAGCCAAAGCCATAAGCTGGAATTGGGTAAGCTGGTCCGTAGGTTAGTGCTGAGGGAACGGGGTATGGAGGCTGAACCGTCTGAAGAGCGCCCTTAATCACGCTCTCAACGGCTTCTCTAATTGGTATTCCTGGTGGGAACGTGTAAACCTTGATTCCCGCTGCTTGGATTGCCCCTAAAGCGTTTGGACCAAGCTGGGGAACAATAACTGCATCAACTCCCTCATTTATGAGCATTTGCACAGCCATTGGACCTGCTCCACTGGGAGCACTAACTGCTGGATTCTGAATCGTTTTTACGTTCTTGATTTCGTCATTTTCAACCTCAATTATGGTGAAAACTGGAGCTCTTGCAAAAACTGGTGCAATTGTGTCCTCTAATCCCCCATTAGCTGAGCTTGGAACTGCAATTTTCATACTCACCATGCTCACCACCTCCCAATTTTCTATTTTGTGCATATGCACAAAATCTTAAAAGCTTTTCGGTTGACCTAACATACTGGTTTATAAACACAGGAAGAGAAGATAATTGAGATAGCCATGTATTTACGGAGAGATTTAATCCAACCTCGTGTCTATCAGGAAGTCATCTATGCCAAGTGTAAGGATAAGAATAGCTTAATTGTTCTTCCAACTGGTTTAGGAAAAACACTCATTGCAATGATGATTGCTGATTATAGACTGTCAAAATACGGTGGAAAGGTTTTAATGCTCGCCCCTACAAAGCCTCTTGCTCTTCAGCACAGAGAAAGCTTCGTTAGGCTTTTTAACCTGCCACCCGAAAAAATCAACGTTTTAACTGGTGAGCTTCCACCGGAGCAACGAGCCAAAATCTGGGAGAGGAGCATAATAATCACGGCAACTCCCCAGACGACTGAAAATGATCTCCTTGTTGGGAGAATAAGCTTAGAAGATGTCGTTCTGCTTGTATTTGATGAAGCCCATAGGGCTGTTGGAAACTATGCATATGTTTACATTGCCAAAGAATACATGCAGCAGGCAAAGCATCCCCTCATTTTGGGTCTAACCGCCTCACCAGGTAATGATGAGGAAAAAATAAGACAAGTTCTAAAAAATTTGTACATTGAGCATGTCGAAGTGAGAACTGAAAGCTCTCCAGATGTTAGACCTTATGTCCAAGGTATCAGATTTGAGTGGATTAAAGTTGAACTGCCCGGGATTTACAAGGAAGTTCGAAAGCTCCTGAGGGAAATGCTTAAAGATACCCTAAAACCTTTGGCTGAAGCTGGCTTGGTTGATTCCTACTCTCCAGACATACCAAAGAAGGACGTCCTCAAAGCGGGGCAAATAATCAATGCTGAAGTTGCAAAAGGTAATTATGAAATTGGAAAGCTCATGCTACATCAAGCTAAAGCTATGAAACTCCACCATGCCATTGAGCTTTTGGAGACACAGGGATTAACAGCACTAAGGGCATATCTAAAAAGGCTTTACGAAGAGAGGCAGACAAAATCAAACAAAGAGCTCATGAGTGATCCGAGAATGAAGAAGGCAGTATCGCTTCTAATTCAAGCCAGAGATTTGGGGTTGGATCATCCAAAAATGGACAAGCTAAAAGAACTCATCAAAGAGCAGCTTGAGAAAAAACCAAACTCAAAAATAATCGTTTTCACGAACTATAGAGACACTGCAAAGAAAATAGTTAAAGAGTTAGTTGATATGGGGATTAAAGTTTCACGCTTCGTTGGACAAGCAAGCAGAGAGAATGACAGGGGAATGAGCCAGAAGAAACAGAAAGAAATTCTTGACCTCTTCTCTCAAGGGATATTCAACGTTCTGGTGGCCACAAGTGTTGGTGAAGAGGGTTTGGATGTTCCAGAAGTGGATTTGGTTGTGTTCTACGAACCAGTACCCTCAGCAATCAGGAGCATACAAAGAAGAGGAAGAACCGGAAGGCACAAGCCTGGCAGAGTTGTGATTTTAATGGCAAAAGGGACGAGGGACGAAGCATACTACTGGAGTTCAAGACACAAAGAAAAGCAAATGATTGCCGTCCTTAAGAAGGTGAGTGAGATGATTAAAAAAGAAAAACAAGCCTCCCTTTTGGGATTTGTCAAGCCTAAAAAGGAGGAAGAAAAAGAGGAGATTACTGCTGAAGAAGAGAAAGAACAGCGGAAAGCCGAAGTTTCAAAGGAGGAGGTTTATGGGAAACTTCCAGTTAGGCCAATTTTTGTGAAAAAGCCTAAAGGAATTGTTATCTATGTTGATTCCCGCGAGCTGAAGAGTCAAGTGCCTAAGTATCTTAAGGAACTTGGAGCTCACATTGAAGTCAAAACTCTGGATGTCGGTGATTACATAGTTAGTGAGGATGTAGCTGTTGAGAGAAAGTCAGCGAATGATTTCATTCAATCTATAATTGACGGTCGTCTCTTTGACCAAGTGAAAAGGTTAACAGAGGCATATGCGAGGCCTGTGATAATCATTGAGGGGCAGCTTTATGGGATTAGGAATGTTCATCCCAATGCAATTAGAGGGGCTTTAGCTGCCGTAACCATTGATTGGGGCGTGCCAATCCTATTTTCTACTGATGCTAAGGAGACAGCACAGTTCATCTACTTAATCGCAAAGAGAGAGCAAGAGGAGAGGAAAAAGGAAGTTGCTGTAAGGAGCGAGAAGAAGGCGTTGACTTTGGCAGATAGGCAGAGGCTAATAGTTGAAGGCTTGCCCTATGTCTCAGCAACTTTAGCAAAGCGTTTGCTTAGGCATTTTGGAAGCGTTGAAAGGGTTTTCACAGCAAAAGAAAACGAGCTCATGGAAGTCGAAGGCATTGGAGAGAAAATAGCAAGGGAGATTAGAAGAGTAATAACAGCCCCGTACTTGGAGGAGGAGTAGCGTTTGATCAAAATGTCTAAGTAGCTCCAAAAGAGATAGAACTTCAGTGCATTTCTCTTAGTGTAGCGGGCTTACGATGAATTTCACCCCAATTAGAAGTCCTTAATTGAGTCCACATTTTTAGATGCACAAAGGGCATCAGCTTTCAGAAACTCTACCTAAAAATGGTGCCAATAAGTAACTTCAAACAAAATAAATCCTACTGAAACTCGAATGCAATCTTAAAATATGTCACTTAGGCAGTTTGAATATTTCCGCCAGCGCTTCGTGGGAAGCGAAGCTTCCCGACGTGTTGGGACAAAGTCCCAACATGCGAAGCAAAGGGCTGAAAATGTGCCCCGGGGGAGCGGAGGGAACTCACAGCTCGCCTCCGTGCTCATTCCCCACGGTTGCCCGGGGCATTATAAGTTCCTCACATTCAAACTTAAGCTTTTTTCATAACCACTGGGAATATTCATAAGGGAGGGTAATAATCATGGCTTATGAAAAAGGTTATATATGGCTTTTTTCTTAAAATAAAGTGGTGATATGCATGAAAATCGTTGAATTAGACATCAGGTTACCATATGACAAAAGAGGGAAAGTTCTAAGCAGATTATGTGATCGGGTTAGGGGTAAGATTAAGGATATACATTTCTTCCCGCCCACGGCCTCTGGAATAAGTGAAATAAGGATGGAAGTTGAGACTGAAAACGTTCAAAAACTTCTTCAAGACTTAAAGAGGATCATAAAAGAAGGAAAAATAAGCTTCAAAGTCTTGGCTGAGGCTTAACGCTGAACTATTGCTCTAACCCCCGCCGCTGCAAACACTAAAAGCTCAAAGAGCTTGTATGTCTCTTCTACATTCTTTGCTTCAAACTCCACAGTTTTTCCATCAAGTCTCTTCACAGTGGGCAAAAGCTCAGCTGCATCTGCCATCTCACTTCCCAAGAAGCGAAGCTTAGCTTTCACTGGTTTTTCTGTTTTTAGCGGTTTAGCTTCTCCACGCTTAAACTTTTCAACAGCTCTATCAACTGCTTCCCTTATCTCCTTTTCAAGCCTCGCTAAGCTTGGGCTTTTGGCTGCGTATCTTGATAAAGCATTTTTAAACACAACGCCCTCAGCCCAGGGGGTAAATTCCTTAACGTCGCCCTCAATCAGCTTTGCATCTCCACCAACAAGAACAACTGGAATGTCCCATTCGCCCAAGAGGTAGCTGTTGAGCAAAAACTCACTCACTTTAACTCCGTTTATCTCGAAATAATCAACTGCCGCACCGCTGTAAGTGTGATCAAAGGTTGCATAAGGAGTTCCAGCTTTTGCATGATAACCTAAAAACATTGCAATGTCGCTTTCTTTAGCAAAAGCCACCATACTTAAGGGCCTTGGAAATCCTCTCACAAGTTCAACATATTCCGGCAGTTCTTCAACTAAGAGGTTGACCATAGGGCCGTGACTGTCCGCTATGATAATCTCATCAAAACCTTTTTCATGAAGTGCTTCTGCGGCAATCAACGTTGTTTTGGTTGCTATCTTTCTTGCTTCATTATATAATGCCCCTTTAACAAAGAGATGCTCTCTGCTGACGACAAAGGGCATACCCTCTAAATCTATGGAGATAAAGGCTTTCATTTTCATCACCAAGATAAATATCGAAACGGTAAAAGAAAAGTTTTGTGGTAAATAGACTCAGCCCTTAATCCCCTTGATTAAACTTTCAAGCCTCTTTCTTGCTTCTTCCAAAGAACCAGCCTTTTCAATAGCTGTCCCAGTAACAATAATATCCGCCCCGCTCTGAGCAACCTCTCTGGCGTCTTCATAAGTCCTTATCCCACCCCCAACGATGAGTGGAACATCAATAACGCTCTTGACAGCTCTGATCATGTCATTTGGAACATGCTCTGGTGCACCGCTCCCAGCCTCAAGATATACCAATCTCATCCCCAAATATTGACCAGCTAAAGCATAGGCTGCTGCTATCTTTGGCTTGTGTCTGGGAATTGGTTTTGCATCCCCAACCCAGCCAACAGTTTCACCAGGCTCTATGATGAGATATGCCATGGGAATCGGCTCAATTCTATATCTTTTTACGGTAAAGGCACCTAAAGCCTGAGCACCCGTAATAAAAAAGGGATTTCTTGAATTGAGAAGGCTCATAAAGAAAATTGCATCAGCATACTTTGTAATCCCACCATGTGAGCCAGGAAAGAGTATTACGGGCAGAGAAGAGCTTTCTTTTATTGCTTTGACCACTTCATCAAGAACCTCACCTTCAGCGCCAGTCGAGCCCCCTACCATCACTGCATCTACTCCAACTTCTTCACACATCTGAGCTATTTTTGAAGCTTCTTCTGGTGAGACATCATCCGGATCAAGCAAAACAAAATGCAGCTTTTCTTTTTCAAGCTTTTCGTGAATGTATGATTCAACCCTTCCAAACCTGAGCTTCATTTTTCTCCCTCCAATTCTCTAACTTCATTGGGGCTTTTAACACTTTTCCACTTCAGCCCCAATCTTTGGAGAATACTGGTTAAGATTTTATCCGGTTCATCTTTGAAATAATGGAGATTTGAATCTATTCTTAAATCACTTGCTCCAAATCCTTCAATGGGCTTTCCAAATTTAGAGACCTCCATTGAGAGTTCCTCTTCGATCTTTGCATCACTTGGAATTAAGTAAGCTCTCAGAAGCTTGGCTTCTTTAAGAAGAAAATCAACATGCCAGTGAAGCTTTTTATCTTTTCTAAAGTGTCGCTCAACTCTTTTCTCAAGGGAATTCATTGCAGAGCCTACATAAACATAATACCCTGCTTTAAGGGGGAACTCTTTTCTTTTGGTTCGTACAATCATGTCTCTTTCGACTTTAATGACTAAGAAATATGAACCTCTCATAATACCACCTTGCAAAGAAGGTTTTATAAACCAACCTCCAACCCATTATTAGGTGGAATTAATGGATAAGAAAAAGAAGAAACCTGTGGATGAATTTGCTTGGCAAGAATATGATAAGGAGGAGTTTAGAGAAAAATTCCCCGCCTTAGCTGAAGAGCTTGAAGAAAGGGAAGGTATTGTTATCGAAGGTTACCGCGTAGATGAATTTCAAGTTCTCGAAGAGGAGGAGCTTGAAGAGGAGAAGATAGACTTTTCAGGATATAATCCTACAGTAATTGATTTCTTAAGAAGGTGTGAAACCGATGAAGAAGCTTTAGAGATTATTAACTGGCTTGAGGAAAGAGGTGAGATAACTCATGAGATGGCCAAGGACTTGAGGATTACCCTTGTCAAGAAAGGTGTCAGAGCTTTCGGGCCAAAAAAAGAGTGGGGCTGGTACGAAAGACATGGGAAGCATTAAAAGAAAAGGAAAGTTAGATATTCCCTATTCGCTGTAGAACCATGCCTTCAATTCTTATTGGCTCTGTTCTTCTTGCATAGACAATTGCCTGCTCAAGTCTTGCTTCACTTTCTGCGTAAATCTTGAACAATGGATCACCTTCCCTTACTTTCTCTCCGACTTTAACATAAAGTTCAAGTCCAGCTCCCTTGTCCTCCGGTGCTCCAGCTGCCCTTGCAATTCCTGTTATAGCTTTGTTGTCGATAAATGTTATATATCCGCTTGTTGGTGCTGTGAATGTGTACGTTTTGTCCCCAATTGGGATTTCCTCTGGTTTAATATCTGGATTTCCTCCCTGTTCTTCAATGATTTCTCTCATCTTCTGATACGCTTTTCCACTCTCCAGAATCTCTCTTGCCATTTTCTTACCCATTCCAGCTGGTGCAACACCACCCATTTCTAAGAGAATTCCAGCCAGACCCGTTGCCTTCTCAACGAGGCTTCCAGGACCTTTTCCGGTCATAAGTGTCTGCAGTGCTTCCTTGGCTTCAAGGGCTGGGCCAACTGTGTGTCCAACTGGCTGTCCACCATAGGTTATTGCAACCTCAACATACTGTCCCAATCTCTTTCCAAGCTCAATGAAGTCTCTTGCTAATGACCTTGCTTCTTCCATTGTCTCAACTTTGACTCCCTTACCGGTTGGAATGTCAATTAAAATGTACTGAGAACCCATTGCATACTTCTTTGACATAATACTTGCAAGCATTAATCCTCTTGGATCAATGCTTAGGGCTCTCTCTGCTTTAATTGTTATGTCATCAGCTGGGGCTAAGTTCAATGCTCCTCCCCACACAAGGCAAGCTCCAATCTTTTCAACGATTCTCTTAATCTCATCCAAGCTGAGTGAGACGTTTGTAAGCACTTCAACAACATCAGCTGTTCCTGCCGCACTTGTGATAGCCCTTGATGATGTCTTTGGAATTGTTAATCCAGCGGCGGCAACAATTGGAACAACAAGAATGTTTGTCTTGTTTCCTGGGACTCCACCAATGCTGTGGACGTCCATAATCGGCTTTCTGTCTATGTCCAGCATATCACCTGTCTCCGCCATTGCAACGGTGAGCCATGCTATTTCATCCATATCAAGACCATTGACCTCAAGGGCAGTGACAAATGCGCTGATTTCAATTTCTCTGAGCTTTCTGTCAACAATATCTTTAATTATGCTCTCAATCTCAACTTTTCTCAGCTTTGCTCCATGCATCTTCTTCTTTATGTAGCGTATGCTTTCTGGAGTTCCCGCTGGGGCTATGTTGACAATTTCACCCTGAGAAAAGCTGTGCACTTGAAGAACATCCTTGCTCAGTCCAATTTCTCCTTCTTCAACCATGTTACTTATCACAACGTCTCCATACACTGTTTTCTTGCCGGTTTCTATTTTAACCAAATCTTCTGGATGCAATTTGACTCTCTTAGCGTCCTTCTCGTTGATAACAACCACAAACCTCCCAGTATACACATCGAGAATTTTTATCTTGGCTTTCATACTCCTCCCTCCAAAAGGCTGGCAATACTCCATATTGAAAAAAACACTACTTAAAGATTTTTAACTAACTTATGAAAAACTTTGAAGCTATTGAAAAGAATAGACACAAAAATCTGTAAAGGAACAAAGACATGCTCTAAGCAGTAATGCTCTTTGAAAAGTTTGGCAATGCAAATTTTGAGAGGTTTGATTCTGCTGAGAAGAGGGTAAATGCCCTTAGCACGTCATGTGCTACTTTTTTTAACTCTTCTGGAAGAACGGCATCCTTTCCATATGCATAATATATCACCTCATCGAGGGGGGCGCTTATAAGCCTGCCATTGAATAGATACACCTCTTTTTCTGTTATCTCTATCTGATATTCAGGATACACCAGTTTTACTTTCATAGCGCCCCACCTCCAATATGTAATAATATCAAAAGCATATTTTTAAAACTAACGCCGTAAAATTTTTAGTTACATAATTATAAAAATTTTAAAGGAAAAATAGAACTAAAATAGAAACATGGACTACAGATTTTTAATTTCCTCTTCAATTGACTCTTCGAGAGTCTTTTCCCATTCGGCAATATCAAAGTCCACAAGTTCGGATTCTAAGTCCTCTTTGAGATGGAGAACCCTTCTTTTCAGTGCATTCTTTGTTTCTTCATCATAAACCACATAGTAGGGGCTCCTTCTAACTGAGAGATAAAGAAGTGCCAGTACAATATTGAGCATCAAGAGAATAACAATGATCCCGTAAATTATTACGTTCATCTTCTCTTCCCCCCAAAGAGTGCTCTAAACACTCTCTTAATGGGGCTTTCGGGTTCAGGTGGCTGCCATCTGATTCCAGCGAGTTTTGCTGCCAACTGTTTAATGGCTATAGCTGCTGGTGAGGTGGGATTTTTAACAACTAATGGAACTCCATACGCCGATGCCCTCTTAACTTCTGGATCTTCCGGTATTATCGCCAGGACAGGTACTTCAAGAATTGCTTCTATTTCTTCCTTCGTGAGCTCAGTTTTTTCGTTGGTAACTCTATTGAGAACAGCTCCGAGTGGAAGTGTTCCAAGCTTCTCCGCAACAAGTTTTGTTTTGAGTGAATCGGTAATAGCAGAGATTTCCGGATTTGTAACGACTATCAATTCCTTACCAATAAGCAAAGCTGTAACTGACGTAATCTCCAATCCGGCTGGTGCATCAATGAGAATAAAATCTCCCATTTGAGATATCTCTCTAATTAATTCCCTCAGCCTTTCGGGCTTTGCTTTTTTAATTTTTTCCAGACTTAATCCTCCTGGGATGACCTTAACTCCTGCAGGTCCTTCATATATTGCATCTCTAAGATCGGCTTCTCTTGCCAGAACATCATGCAACGTTACTGGAATGTCTTCCATTCCAAGAATAAGACTCAGATTTGCCATTGTAATATCTGCATCTATCACTATAACCTCCTTTCCAAATTGTGCCAAAGCAACACCCAAGTTCGCAACCACTGTTGTTTTACCAGTTCCTCCTTTACCAGAAGCAAATACAATTGATCTTCCTTCCACGGTTACACCCCCAATCTTTGCCGTTGATACTAAATCCTTCCTACTTATATGTGCCATGTAATTAAATAGCTTTCCCTTTATTGTGGATGTTACAATGGAAACCCCTGGACTTCTTCTCAGAGAAATATGATTAGGTAGTGCACTGAAATCATTTATGCTGCTTCTAAGCTACATTATCCTTTCGCACCCCCCATATATTAAGATAACGGTTGAAAAACCTAATCCCAGAAAAGAGTTGTGAATTAATACAAAAAAATATCAAAAGAGAGACAAGAGAAAGACATTACATGATACAGTCATGCTTTTTCTTGCTCTTCAGCTTCTTTCTCAAGCTTCTTTCTGACAACTTCTGATGTATCGGCCAAACTCCTGAAGAGTTTGAGCATTTCCATAGGAAGTGTTAGAACTATGACATTGCTTTTATCGCTTGCGACATCGCTGATTGTCTGCAGTGTTCTCAATTGCAGTGCCATTGGATGTTCTGAAATTATCTCAGCGGCTTCTCTGAGCTTCTCTGCTGCCTGCCTCTCAGCTTCGGCAAGTGTTATCCTTGCTCTCCTTTCTCTCTCTGCTTCAGCCTGTCTTGCCATTGCCCTCTGCATTCCAGTCGGCAACTCAACATCTTTTATCTCAACTGTTGTCACTTTGATTCCCCACGGATCAGTTGCTTCGTCTATAATTCTCTGCAATTCTCTGTTCAGTTTTTCCCTCTCACTCAAAAGCTCGTCCAGATGTGCCTGACCGATTACACTCCTCAAGGTTGTCTGGGCAATTTGGGAGGTTGCCATGATGAAGTTCTTAACCTGTGTGACGGCTTTAATTGGATCAACTACCCTAAAGTAAACGACTGCATTAACCCTAACTGGAACGTTATCCTTAGTTATTGTCTCCTGCACTGGAACGTCTAAAACTTGAGTTCTTAAGTCCACTATGACTGCCTTTTCAAATATTGGGATTATGAAGAATAGACCAGGACCTCTTGCTCCAACGACCCGTCCCAAACGGAATATCACTGCTCTTTCGTATTCCTTGACTATCTTCAGTGCTGATCCCAAAAATACCAAAACAAACAACAAAACAATTGCTGTTACGATAAAGTTTCCACCAATAAAGCTTACCATTTTTCATTCACCACCTTTACTTTCTTCTTCAACATTTTTCTCTTTTTCTCTAACAACAATAAGCTTAAGCCCTTCCATTCCTACAACCCTGACTTTCTTGCCAATGTTTATTTCTTCCCCAGTTTTGCTGACCGCTTTCCAGAGTTCGCCCCTAATCTTTATCATTCCTTCAGGAACCAAGGGCTCAATGACCTCTCCCTCAAGGCCTATCATCTCCTCTTTTCCTGTCTGTGCTTTTCTTCTGTGTGCCCTTATCACTGCAGCCATTCCAAACGCGAAGAAGACTGCCAGCAGGATACCTATCGTTATTATCACCAGCCTGAGCTGACTGTAGACTTCTCTGCTTACTAAATAATCCACGCCACCACCTCCACTGAATAGGAATATGCTTCCGATAACAAACGATATAAAACCAGCAACCGTAAAGAGACCGAAGGTCGGAGTTAACGCCTCAGCTATGAAAAAGATGATTGCGAGGAATATTAGCAAAAGACCGGCGCTTCTATATCCAAAATATCCCAACCCGATTATGGCAAGAGCGATCATTATTGCCCCAGCAGTTTCTGGAACATGCCATCCTGGGCTTAAGAATCCCAGAATCAATGCCCATATCCCCAGGGTCAAGAGCACATATGCCACCACCGGATCAGTTATGTATGTAATTAGCTGATCCTTGAATGTTGGCCTTAGGTAAACTACCTGAGCATCTTTTAGACTAAGTGTCACGTATTTGCCGTTAACAGGTAGTTTGGTTTTCATCCCATCAGCTTTGTTAAGGAGGTCATTTAAGTCATATGCTATAACTTCAATCACATGATATTTCAGCGCTTCCTCAGGGGTCAGGCTTAAATCCTCAGTTATGAATTTTTCAGCGATTGTTGCATTTCTTCCGCTTGCCTCAGCGAGACTTTTAATGTACGCAACATAAAAGTTTGTTATCTTAGCTGGTGCCTCAATTATGCTCCCATTTTGAGAATAACCGAGAATTGGTCTGCATGCTCCGATACCTGTCCCCGGTGCCATTGCTATTAAATGGGATCCCAATGCTATGTAGGTTCCAGCAGAAGCAGCCATGGCTCCAGAGGGATAAACATATATTATTACCGGGACTTTTGCGGTTTGGATCCTCTGTATTATGTTCTGCATAGCATCTCCTCTGCCTCCGGGGGTATCAAGCTCGATGATTATGGCATTTGCATTAGCTCTTTCTGCCTCACTTATGTATCTATCAAATTGATCATACGTGTAAGAGGTTATTTGACCCTTAATTTGAGCCACATAAACAGTCTTAGCCTGGGCAAGTGCAGGTGTTAGGAGGATGAATAATGCCACGATCAGCAAGACTTTTCGCATTTATCACCACCTTGTATAAAATTTGTTTCTTCAACCTAATTAAAGTTTTCTCTCAGATTTTCGCACTAACGTTTAAATCTATATTGAAGACGATGGATCTCAAAAAACTAATAAGGAAGGAGCGAGATTTTTTACTGATGGATTATGAGAGAGGAAATCAAGAAGTTTAGGGTTGTTAGGGGGTATGAGAAGATTAAAATCGCATGGAAGGTTATACGAGGCACGGCAAAGTACTCGAATAAAGAACCATTTTGGGAATTCCTAAGGAAAGAGTTTGGAATAAAGGACAGAGAAATTAAAGAGATTATGCTGTTCTTGGAGGAAGTGGGTGAGTTAGAGATCAAACGTTCTCAAGATGGAAAACGCCTTTATGTATCTACCCTAAAGGATATAAAGGAAAATCCCGTCAAACTTGATCAATGGTTGAAATGATAGACCTCAAAAAAGTAACTCATGAGATGATAAAGAACAAAACTTGGAAATATGAGAGAGGAATATTCTGGCAGGCTTTAGATTATGGCATAGTTGGTTTTGATGGGGAAAACTTTTACCTGCCATATTATCTTTCATCCAAAGAAAAGAAGGACGCAAAAGAGAAAATTAAATTCATTCTTGGACTTAATACTGATTTAGAGAGATTTTATGGCGAGATTCAAGATTCAAAGTTTGCATTCCTTATTGAGGAATTTTACGGGTTAACAGTTCCAGCAGCTCCTTATAAGTATCAAGCTCTGGTCGAGACAATAGCCCAACAGCAAGTCAGCTTTGAATTTGCCATGAGAACTATTAGGAATTTAGTCGAGCTAGCTGGCAGGAAAATTGGAAGCTTGTATGTTTTTCCAAAGCCAGAAAATATAGCAAAGCTGAGTGTTGAAGAGATAAAGAAAGCGAAACTTGGATATAGAGCAGGGTACATTAAGGAACTTACTGAACTCCATTTAAAAGGAAAGCTTGATTTAAGCCTCGAACAGTTTACAGAACAAGAAGCAATAAAATATCTTACAAAATTCCGAGGGATTGGAAAGTGGAGCGCTGAGCTTTTTCTCCTATATGGGCTCAGAAAGAATGTTTATCCAGCTGGAGATTTGGGACTGAGGAGGGGCATTGCCAAAATCTTTGGGAAGAGGACTAAGGAAGTAAAAGAAAAAGACGTGAGAGAAATTATAGAGCCCTATGGAAAGTGGAAGAGCTTATTAGCATTCTACATCTTATGTTATGACAGGAAAACTGAAATGGAACGAAAAAGGTGAACTCAATGGAAATAATCCTTCCAAAAGAGAAGTTCAAAGAGCTTAAAAAGCTCGACGAGACGGGAATCATAAAATTAATCGAGGAAAATCTCGAAAAAGCTGAGGAAACCCTAAAAGCTGAACGAGAATCCTTCCTTAATGAAAAGAAAGCCAAGCTTGAGGAAAAGCTAAAAGAAATCGAAGAGCAACTTGAGGCTTTAGAGATGTTTTATGAAAAAGCTCTGAAAGATAAAGAGTTCATGCGTGAGATGAGTGAAAAATTAAGAAAAGAAAATGCAGCTTTGAGAAAAGAACTGGAGGAGAAAAAGCGTGCGCTTGAAAATAAAACCTGAAAGGGGATTTGGAAAAATTGAGGTTGAGATTAATGAAGACCTCTGGAAGAAAATAGAAGATCTCAGCGAAAGATACAAGGTTGGTGAGGATTACATCCTAAGGATAATCCTTACTGGGGAATTTAAAACCCCAAATGAAGACGTGCAGAACCTTGAGAAAAAAGTGCAAGAGCTTGAAAAAAAGGTATATGAACTTGAAAAGAAGTGGGCACCTCTCAGATATAAAGCCTATGGAGTTAGTGAAGACAACAAAATTTTGGCTATAGAGCTGAGCGGGCTTTTGGCTGAAAACACGCAACTTAAAAGGTTTTTAAGGAAAAAGGTTGAGCCAAATTTTGAGCTTAGAAAACTTATTGAATACTACATCCGATAAGATTATAGCGGATGATGAGTAAATTTAAGCGGAGCGATGAAGAACCCTATGAGCGCTGACGCTCTATTTTCTTCTATCGGGGAGTGTGATAGCTATGATGGGGTTAGCCGAGATTGAGAGAAAGGCATTTGATTTGATGGCTACTTCTATCCGGAAATACGAATTTATAGAGAGATGGAAATTTGAAGGAAAAACCATAAAGCTACCATTCCAGAGAGAAGCTGAGCCAAATACACTGGTGGTCTTTTCAAGAGAGATTGAAGTTCCCAACGATGGCCTTAAATGGTTCCTAAAAGTTTCTATGGAAGGAAATGCTTTAGTAAAACTTGACGGAACAGCATATGGAACAATAGATGATGTTCACACCTACATACCGATTCGTCCTGGAAAGCATAAGCTTGAGCTCATAGTTTCTCCACTGAGCATGTTTGGATACCACAAATGGCGTATTAAAATTGATTATGCAATGCTCGTTGGGATTATGTGGGAACCTTATGTCTTAGCTCAAAGACTTCTTGATTTAGTGAGCTTCATTGAAGTAATACAGGAAGAAGATTTGAAAGAAGCTTTAATGAAGGAACTCTCAGATATCCTTATTCGGGTTAAGAGCGTTCCAAATATTAAGCAGATAACCCTCCTAAGGATGCTCCTTCATGATGGAGGTTTAGGAATTAAAGAGCTCAAAATTGGGCGCTTTGATGTAAGGGATGTCAGACCTGATTACATGTTTCTCTCCGCGGTGTATGGAATTGGTGCTATGAAAGGAAAAATTGAAGATATTCCCAAGCCGAGAAGAGAACACTATCTAAAGGAAATTGATAGAATACTCGAAGAGCTTGAAGATGCACTTACCAGACTGAGAAGGATATTCCCAAAAATCGGCAAAGCTTATGCTTTCGCACATTCTCACATAGATGCTGCTTGGCTGTGGCCATATTCAGAGACAAAGCAGAAGATTCTGAGGACTTTTTCGACAATTGAGAGGCTCATGAGGAGATATGGAATAACATACATCCAAAGCTCAGCCCAGTACTATGAATGGCTTGAGGAACTTGACAAAGAACTCTTTGAGAAAGTTAAAAAGTATGTCAGAGAAGGAAAATGGATATTGGCTGGAGGAATGTGGGTTGAAAGTGATGTTCAGCTTATAGACGGTGAATCTCTCGTGAGGCAGTTCTTGTACGGCCAAAGATACTTTCTTGAAAAATTCGGGAGAATAGCAAAGATAGGGTGGCTTCCTGATACCTTCGGCTTCTCTGCTTCCCTGCCCCAAATAATGAAGAAGAGCGGGATTGAAGTTTTTGCTACGTATAAGCTCCTGTGGAATGAAAGGAATGAGTTTCCATATCATGCCTTCATATGGAAGGGAATTGATGGGACAGAAATCCCTGTTCACATTATGATGAGCTACAAGTCTTCAATGACTGCTAAAAGCCTCTACAAGCAGTGGAAGCGCTATAAAAACAAATATGAAGTTCCCTTCCTGCTTTATGCTTACGGATATGGTGACGGTGGTGGAGGAATTACTTGGGAAATGGTTGAGATGATGAAGCACATGAACAAAGTGCCCCACATCCCAAGGATAGTCAAAGGATATGAGGATGAATATGTAGCAGAGCTCAAATCATGCATTGATAATATGCCTACATGGGAAGGCGAACTTTACGTTGAGGTACACAGAGGGACATACACCACAAACCTTAAGATGAAGAAGTACATGGCTGATGCTGAATCAGTTTTGAGAAGTGCTGAAATCTGGAGCTCAATAGCTGAAATTCTTGGACTTGTTGAATACCCAAAAGAAGAGCTTGAAAAACTCTGGAAGAGGGTTCTGTTGCATCAGTTCCATGATGTTCTTCCTGGTTCCTCAATAAGGGAAGTTTATGATGAGGCTATTGCGGACTTAAAGAAGGTAATCAGGGAAGCAGAGGAAATAATTCACAGTGTATTGGAGAGAATTGCTGAGAGGGAAGGCAATGATTTAGTCTTTAATGACCTGCCTTGGGAGAGGAGAGAGGTAGTTGAGGTTAATGGAGAATACTACCTCCTTGAGGCTCCACCTCTGGGCTGGAAAGCCTTTGAGCCTATTGAAGCTAAGGAGGGGGTTAAGGTTAGAGAGGAAAGGGATAAAATAATACTCGAAAACGAGTGTCTAAGAGCGGTTATAAACAAGGATGGAGAGTTGATTTCTCTCTATGACAAAGAGAATAAGAGGGAGGCATTAAGAAGCACCAGCAACGTCTTGATGGCCCATATAGATACGCCAGGTATGTGGGATGCCTGGGATATAAATGAGGACTTCCTGATTCAGGGTGAGAAACTCAAAACACTCGAAAAAGCTAAGGTGGTTTACCAGAGTCCATTAATTGCGGTCATCAAAGTGGTCAAAGGCTATGGCAACTCAAGAGTAACTCAGTTCATAAAGCTCCGCAAGGAATCAAAATTATTGGAGTTTGAGACTAAAGTCGACTGGAGGGACAAGGAAATTCTGCTCAAGGCATGGTTCAACTTCAACACACACAACTGGAGCTCATTCTATGATATTCCCTATGGTGTAATAGAAAGACCAGCGGTAAGAAACACTCCTTGGGAGCAGGCCAAATTTGAGGTTCCAGCTTTGAGGTGGGCAGATGTCTGCGATGGTGATTATGGAGTCGCTATAATCTGCACGTCAAGGCATGGCTATACAAACTGGGACTCAAAGATTGGGCTCAGCCTGCTCAAGTCGCCAATTTACCCAAATCCATGGAGCGACTTAGGAGAGGGTGAATTTACATATTACATCTATCCTCACAAGGGAGATTGGTTTGAGGGGGAGGTCTACAAGAGGGCACTGGAAGTTTGGTCAAAGCTCAGGGTTGTCAAGGCAGAGAGAGTTAAAAGAAAAGCTAAGGAGTTCAGTTTTATGAGGACGGACGCAGTAGTTGGAGCGTTGAAGAAAGCAGAAGATGGAAATGGATACATCTTAAGGCTGTATAATCCATCAAAAGAAGAGTTCGAGGTTGAACTGCCAAGGGAAGGTATCGAAATGGACATGATTGAGCTCAAGGAACTTGGAAATGTTGGTAGAAAAGTTAAGCTGGAGCCCTTTGAGATCAAGACGATTAAGATTTCTTAGTCTTTTTTCTGCTCTTCCTTCTTGGGAGCAATCTAACAGGACTCCCGCAGTCAGGGCAGATGCCCCCTGGCGGCTCGCGTTTAAATTTCTTGTTGCATCCAATGCATACATATCCCCAGCGAATTACCTTCCTTATGCCTCTCTTGAGCGTTTTAAATCTTATTCCAAGAGTTTTAGCAATATTCTGGAGGTTATAGTCATCAGTAAAAAGGACAGCTTTTAGCTCATAAGCGAGGGCAAGAACTTCAATATCTGCTTCACTCAGCTCATCCAATTCTCCTGTCTCGAGGGCTTTCGTCTTAATAACCTCAATGCTCTCCTTTGAAGGCACCAAAACTTTTACCTTGCCAGCGCTGATCAAACTCTCCAAAAAAAGCTTTGACTCCGGGTCTTTAACTTCTTCAATCACCTTAGGGGTTGTGTATCCTTCGACATCGATTCCTTGGATGAATATTGCAGCATCAATGATGAGCATGATAAAAGTTCAACGTTAGGGTTAAAGCTTTATCTATCATAGGCTTTTAATGGGGTGCAGGTTTATGAAAATTACAAGAATAAAACCCCTCTACATTCCTGAGAATCAAGAAAAAGTAAAGGAAGTGTACTATCCCGTCTGGATATACGTTTTTTCTTATGTTGTAAAAAGACGGATATTTGGCGATATAAAGGGAAACATTATCGTTTTAGTGGATGGAATAAACCAGAAAGGTTATCTCGCAGATATATTTCCTGAAATTGAAGAAATCCATGTCATCGATAATAAAGCTAAAATTCTTGAGCCTCAAATAAGCGATGAAAAAAGTGAAGAAATTGCAAAGGACCGAGCTGAGGCACTCTTGTTCAGAAAATATGCATACTTAAAATTCACCTATCAGTTAACTCAGAAAGCCTTTACATATAAGCTGTTCTGGGCAAGAAAAGAGGAAAACAAATACTTTTTAATGGACAGTATAACTGGAGAGGAAATAGAAGTTCTGCCATATGAAGGACATGAAAGAAAATAAAGGAAAAAGAAAATCAGAAGAGCTCGTCAACGATTCCTGCCAAGGTCTTAAGCTCTGGAGTAGCTGCTCCTCCTTTTATTACAACTTTCTTGCCCGCTGCATACTCTACAATTTCTTGTATTTCCTTTGGTGGCTCTTTAGTAAGCAGGCTGACTACTATTATTGCAATCATTGAGAACACGAAACCTGGTATCATCTCGTACCATGGATGCCAGCTCAGGCCTGCCTGCTTCCATGCGATAACTGTAAGTGCACCAACAATCATACCAGCAATTGCTCCCTCCTTTGTGGCTCTCTTCCAATAAAGTCCTAAGATAACAACAGGGCCAAATGAACATGCTAAACCAGCCCATGCATAGAGAACAAGCTTGAATACTGTTTCTGTTGCCCCAAGTGCCAAATAGATTGACAGCAAGCTTACTACAAGGACAGATATTCTGCTTATCCAGACGAGCTTTTCTTGGTCAGCCTCTGGATTTATCATCTTGTTATAGATATCTCTCGCCAGTGCAGATGCTACAACTAATAGGTAGGAGTTCGCACTTGACATTATTGCCGCAGCCATTGCTGCTATGAGAATTCCTGCAAAGACTGGAGGCAACATTTCCTTTGTTAGTGCCATTAATGAAAGTTCGGGCTTTATATTTGGTATTAAGACTCTTGCAGCGACACCACCAAGAGTTACGCCATAGAGGGCTATTACTGCCCAAACAACTGCTGCAAGAAGAGAATATTTTAACATTTTTGAATCCTTAATTGCCATAAATCTCACATGAAGTTGAGGCTGCCCAAGATAACCAAGATAACCTATTGCAAGGAATCCAAGCAAAGTGACTGGAGCTACCCAGACGTTGGTGAGCTTGGGATCAATTGCATTCAGTTTGTTGTACATAATTGTAAATCCTCCAATTTTCGCTATTGCAAGTCCTGGAACAACAACAGCACCAATGAACATTAAAACTGCTTGGACAACATCGGTATATACTGCCGCTGCAAATCCACCAAGGAGAACATATATCAAAACTGTAAGTGCACCAATTATTGCTCCCCATTTGTATGGAATACCTGTTAAAAATTCGAGCGTCCTTCCCATGGCAACGGTTTGAGCTGCAGTGTAAGCCGTGAGGAATATGAAAATTATCGCCACTGATATGATTCTAACCGAATGGCTTCTGTCATAGTATCTTGCTTCAAGAAAATCTGGTATTGTTATAGCTCCAACTTTCTCAGTAAAGCGTCTAAGTCTTTTGCCCAGTATTGTGAAGTTAACTAATGGGCCACCTGCACTTGCCATTGGCACCCACACGCTACCGAAACCCAGAGAATATCCTTTCCCTGGCATTCCCTGGAACATGTATCCGCTCATTGCCGTTGCTTGATGTGTTAATGCGATTGTGAATGGTCCAAAGCGTCTTTTCCCAAGAAAATACCCTTCTATTGATTCACTTCCTATCCTGTATGTAAGGATTCCTATTGCAATCATTGCCACGAGATAAATCACAAAGGAGACTACCACAATGTCCATTATGATCCCTCCTCGTCTTTGCTAAAGAGGAAATATACTAAAGCCAAAGCCACGTACACTGCTGGAATTCCGAACCAGAGAAAAACAATTGATGCGGGCATGAAGGCACCTCCGTACCTTTTCATTTGTAAATGTATATACTTGGCAAATATATAGTTTTCGTCAAATTATTTTTAAAGGCGATTAGCTTAATTTCAGCTATTGTGATAAATGTTTTCATAATTTGGTAGTAAGCGTGAATGTTTTTTATCTGTATATTTAGAAACGTAAAACATGATGTGACGATAAAGCTGAAGTACATCACCTCGAAAAAAGCTTTTAAGTTTGTAAAGGTTAGAGTACTATGGTGATGCTTATGAAAGTTGACCTCAATTCTGACCTCGGCGAAAGCTTCGGGAGGTACAAACTCGGCATGGACGAGGAAGTTATGAAATACGTCACATCAGCCAACGTTGCATGCGGCTGGCACGCTGGAGATCCATTGGTAATGAGAAAAACCGTAAAGCTTGCAAAAGAAAACAATGTTGAGGTGGGTGCTCACCCGGGCTATCCAGACCTTATAGGCTTTGGTAGGAGATACATGAAGATAACAAGAGAGGAAGCGAGGAACTATATTCTCTACCAAATTGGAGCTTTGTATGCGTTTGTTAAAGCAGAAGGCTTAACTCTACAGCATGTTAAACCCCATGGAGCTCTTTATAATGCTCTGGTCAAAGATGAAGAGCTTGCAAGGGGAGTTCTTGAGGGAATAGCAGATTTTGACAAAAAGCTGATTTTTGTAGGATTATCACTCTCAAAACCCTTAGAGATTGCCGAGGAGATGGGGCTTAGAGTTGCTCACGAGGTCTTTGCTGACAGGGCATACAACCCTGATGGAACCTTGGTTCCAAGGAGCAGGGAAGGTGCGGTAATTCACGACAAGGAGCTTATAGCAGAGAGGGTAATTTCAATGGTCAAGGATGGGGGCGTTAAAGCAATCAACGGTGAGTGGGTTGAGCTTAAAGCCGATACAATTTGCGTCCATGGTGACAATCCAAAAGCCCTCGAGATTACAGCATACATCAGAAAGCGCTTAGAGGAAGAGGGAGTCAAGATTGTGCCGATGAGAAAGGTTATTTAAGCATCAACAATAATAGGAAATGGAGGGAAGAAGATGGGGATAATAGAGGCAGTTTATGAAAATGGAGTGTTTAGACCTCTAAAGAAAGTCAAAGCTCCAAAGAAGGTTAAACTGATGATAATCAAGGATTTTGAAAGGGATTTGGAGGAAGTATTTGGAATACTCAGCGAGGGTATTGATGTCAGAGAACTGAGAAAAGAGTGGGATAGAAATGCATCTTGTTGACACCGATATAATAATTGACATCCTTAGAGGCGTTAAGGGATCAAAGGAATTCCTATTGGACTTATCAAAAGAAGGGCTCTTTCTCTCAGTTATCAGTATGGCAGAAATATTCTCAGGGAAGGAGACAAGAGATCCAGTAAAACATGAAAAAATTCTCCGATTTTTGTCACATTTTGAAGTAGTGCCCCTAACCCAAGAAATTGCCATTCTGGGAGGAGCAATAAGAAGGGATTATCAAATTGGCCTGGCTGATGCGTTGATCGCTGCAACTGCAATTCACAATGGATTAACAATAGTAACTTACAATACAAAACATTTTGAAAAAGTTGAGGGTTTAAAAATTCTAAAACCAGACTACAGGTGATTCTATGCAGTTCAAACCAGCCGGAGATTCTGCTTTAGTTATTATTTTCGGGGATAGAATAGACGAGGGGATTAACAAAAAAGTCCATGCAGTTGCCAGTGCCATAGAAAAATCCTCTCCAGATTGGCTTATTGAAGTTGTTCCCACCTATACAAGCATCTATGTGTATTATGACCCGCTCAAGCTCAGCTATCAAGAAGCCCTCGATGCCATTAAGCCATTCCTCTCAGTGGAACCAAAAGAGGAAAAGCCAAGGATTGTAGAAATTCCTACAGCTTATGGTGGAGAGTTTGGGCCAGATATTGAGTTTGTGGCTCAATATAATGGCTTAACTATTGATGACGTCATCGAAATTCACTCAAAACCGCTCTACAGAGTTTATATGCTCGGATTTACGCCGGGATTTGCTTATCTTGGAGGAATGGACGAGAGAATTGCAACTCCTCGCCTAAAAAAGCCACGCTTGAAAGTGCCGGCAGGGAGCGTCGGCATAGCTGGAAAGCAGACGGGCATTTATCCCATAGAAAGCCCCGGCGGATGGCGTTTAATTGGAAGAACACCTCTGAGACTTTTCACTCCAGAGAAAGATCCACCAACTCTGTTACAGCCGGGTGATTACGTCAAGTTCGTACCGATAAGTGAGGAAGAGTTTTGGGAACTCCATGGGGGCGAGCAGAAATGATTGAGCTCGTTAATGTCCCCTCCCTCACTACAATACAAGACCTTGGAAGATACGGCTACCAGAAGTTTGGAATCCCCGTTAGCGGAGTCATGGACGAAGTGAGTGCGCGCTTGGCTAACTACCTCGTTGGGAATCATGACAACGCCTCTTTAATCGAATTTGTCTTAAAAGGTCCCACTATAAGATTCCACTCCTCAGCAGTTTTTGCAGTTGCTGGAGATGTTGATGTAAGGTTAAATGGAATTCCAATTGAACCTTGGCAGAGCCACTGGGCCAAGCGGGGAGACGTTCTTGAGATAGGACTCCTAAAGAGCGGTGTTTATGGATATATAGCATTCGCTGGTGGAATTTTATGTGATAAAATCCTTGGAAGCTGCTCAACTTATTTGAGGGCAAAGCTTGGAAAACCGCTCAAACAGGGAGATAAGCTCAAGCTTGGATATGCAATTCTGGCAGGGAAGGAAGGGAGAGTTCTGCCAGAACCATTAATCCCGCGCTACTCAAACGAAAGTGAAATTAGAGTGATTCTAGGCCCTCAGCTCGAGCATTTCACAGAAAAAGGCATTGAAACTTTTCTAAGCTCAACTTATGAAGTCACGCCAAATTCAGATAGAATGGGTTACCGCTTAGAAGGTCCAGAGATAGAACACTCCGAAAAAGGGGCAGACATAATCACCGATGCAATCCCCTTGGGAGCTATTCAGGTTCCAGCCAACGGAAAGCCAATAATCATGCTCGCCGACAGACAGACAACGGGAGGCTACGCAAAAATTGGGGTAGTTGCAAGAGTTGATGTGCCAAAAGTTGCCCAAACAAGAGCGGGAGGAAAGTTAAGATTCAAAGCAATAAATGTGGAAGAAGCCCAAGAGCTGTTTAGAAAGAGGGAATTTTTATTCAGAAGCATCAAACGCCTTCTTGATGGAGAAGTAAGGGGTTACAAGATAAAAGCGCTTGGAAAAGAGTTCATGGTTTTTGTGGAAAAAGAAAAATAGAAAAGGGAACTACTCTTTTTCCCTCATAACTTTGACCACTTTGTATTTTTTACCGTTGCACTCGATTTCACCAACAATTTCAAGGATTTTAACAGCATCACCCTCAAAAAGTCCTTCTGGTCTGATTACATCCTTCTTTTCTGGGTCATCGCATTCAACGAAGTTAATTCTAATCTTTGAACCAACTATTGCAAGCCTTGGCTCTATTGCCACCTCTATGGAAGGCTCAACGACCTCAACAACTCTGACTTTTCCTTCATGAAGGGGGCAGGAGTGCTCTATGTTCCTTACTCGCACCACTTTGTATCTCCTTCCCGGCTCCAAGTTCCCAACGCAGACCCTTGCGAGCCTACAGGTTTTGCATGGGTCAGCTGGGCCGTAATAAATGAATTCAACACCAGGTTTAGCCAACTTTTCACCAACTAACGTGATTACCATTCTGACACCTCCCATGTGAATGATGATAGTCAGATAACTCCAGTGATTTTAGCAGCTTTTTCAGCTGCTTCTCGCGTTAAACCATCCTTTCCCAAGATAGTGTATCTCTCAGGTCTGATTGTATGTGCAATGGTTAGAGCTTCAATAATATACTCCGGGTCAATTCCCAATTCATATGCATTTGTTGGAGCGTTGACCTTCTTTAAGGTTTCTCTAATTTTCTGCCACTTCAGTCCGTGGAGGTAAGCCATAATTATCGTTCCAACACCACACTGCTCGCCGTGCAGAGCCGGCTTAGGGGCAATTAAATCCAAGGCATGGCTGAAAAGATGCTCGGCTCCGCTTGCCGGTCTTGAAGAGCCGGCTATGCTCATAGCAACGCCACTTGAAATTAACCCTTTTATTACTTTCCTAACGCTTTCCTCATTACCAAGTCTTATGATGTCAGCGTTCTTTATCACCATTTTGGCACTCATTAAAGAAAGAGAAGCTGCATACTCGCTGTAATATTCTCCTTTGAGTTTATGTGCTAACTGCCAGTCTTTTACTGCCGTTAGGTTGGAGATCATGTCCCCAACCCCCGCCGCAAGATACCGGTACGGAGCGGTTTTGATGACTTTTACATCGGCAATAACAGCTATCGGCGGCTTTGCCTTTATCGAAGTCTTGGCATTGAGATCTTTAATTGAGGCATTTGCGCTTGCTATGCCGTCGTGAGAAGCAGTTGTGGGGAAGCTGATGAAAGAAATATCACTTTTGAATGAGGCAAGTTTGGCAACATCAATTATGCTCCCACCGCCGACAGCAACAATCCATTGAACATTCTCATTTTTTATCTTTTCAACTGTTTTCCCAACTTCTTTCATTGAAGCTTTTTTAATTGTTAAACTGTGAACATCAAAGCTCTCTTTTAAGTGATGCCTAACCTCCCTTCCAGCAATCTCTTTAGTTTTAGGCCCGTAAAGAATCAGCACTCTTTCACCTAATTTTAGCCTTTTAGCAACTTCCCCGACCTTATCTTTCAAATTTTCTCCAAGAAGAACCTCGCGAGGTAATTCCATTAAGTGCATGACTATCACCTTTGCTTATATTTCTCTCTCGAAGCTTAAAAATTAATTGGAAAGAAAAGCTTTAATTGGAAAGGGCAAATTCTTAGTGGTGATTAAATGGGAGTGAGTGAGATATTCCAAAAGTACTTTGTGAATCCGATAAAATACAACACTGGCTATAACGTCGTTAACACACTAACCTACGCGATCATTTTGGGAATAGCAGCCTTAGGAGTTTATAAAATCCTGAAACGGTTGGGGATAAAATACGACAATGCGTTTTTTAGAGCGTTAATCCCCTACATGATATTTGGAGCATTTACAAGGGCATTAACTGATGCTACCATATACCCGAGAACATATTTAACAGTGACCCCCGGAATATATGTGGTTACTTTTGCAATAACCTTCACCGCACTGCTTATTACACATAAGCTCTTTGAAGACTGGAGGAGGGTATTTCTCTACTTCGGCTGGGCACTGGTAGGCTTTGATTTTGTCATGTTGCTGACGCATTTAGATAAAGTCCACTTCACCTGGATTGTGCTGAAGTACTTCATTCCAGCCCTGATAATAGCAGAGAGCGTTATCTATCTAATGACCAAGAAAATTGAGCTCGTCAGAGAAAACAGCTATCTCTTCTATGCCCACTTTTATGATGCAACTACTACTTTTGTTGGAATCCAGTTTATGGGCTATTGGGAGCAACACGTCCTCCCAAGATTTCTGATGAATCTAACTGGAACAGCAGCAGTTATGTATCTCCTAAAGTTTGTAACCCTGATGGTAGCATTATATCTCATGAAAGAACTGCAAGAGACCGAAAGTGACAAAGAGCTTATGGATTTCATCAAAACGGTGATTTTTATTCTTGGATTTGCCCCGGGAACGAGAAATCTACTAAGAATGCTCATGGGGGTTTGAAAATGTATGAATGGAACGAGATAGCCTTGAATATTGCAAAAGAAGTTGAGAAGGAAATACTCCCCTTTTTTGGTAAGCCAGAAGGCGGAAAAGTTATTGGAGTTAGCCCCAGCGGAGATAAGACCAAGCTCATTGATAAGATTGCCGAGGATGTTGTTCTTAATGCCCTAAAACCCCTTGGTGTGAATATTGTTAGTGAAGAAGTAGGGAGTATTGACGTTGGAAGTGATTATACGGTTGTGGTTGATCCAGTTGATGGTTCGTTCAACTTCATCCACGGCATTCCAGTTTTCGGCTTCAGTTTTGCTGTGTTTAAAGGAAACAAACCAGAGTATGCAATGCTCTACGAATTCATTACAAAGAGCGTTTATGAGGGAATTTCTGGAGAGGGGGCTTATCTCAATGGCAGACCCATCCATGTCAGAGAACTCAACGAGAAATCAATAGCGATAAGCTTTTACACGAGAGGTAGAGGAGTAGAGCTGATAAACAAAGTTAAGCGCATTAGGGTGCTTGGGGCTATTGCAATAGAGCTTGCCTACTTGGCAAAAGGCTCTCTCGATGGGGTTTTAGACATTAGGGATTATGTAAGACCAACCGACATAGCAGCGAGTGCTTTGATAGCTAAAGAAGCTGGAGCAATAATAACTGATGACACCGGAAAAGAGCTGAAATTTGAATTAAGCGCCTCTGAGAAGCTGAACATCATAGCAGTTAACGATGAAAAGCTGCTCAAGCTGATACTGGAGAGTATTTAGCACAACGAAAGATTTAAAAATGCATCACAAGGAGGTATATGCGGGCGTGCCGGGGTAGCTTAGCCTGGTCAAAGCGCCCGGCTCATAGGGCGACTCCCCTTCGGGGGAGCCTGAGAAACCGGGAGATCCGGGGTTCGAAGCCCCGCCCCGGCACCATAACAAACTTTTGCCAAGCAATGTTGAGCAAAGCTCCAACACACTGGGAACTTTGTTCTCCGCTGAAGTTTGATCAAAGTTTACTGTCCTCTTCTAAGATGCTTCCCTTCAAGTGAATTCCGCTTTATTGTGGGCTTTTCAGTGTTTCACTAAAAAGCGTCCTACGAACGCGAGAAGGAGAGAAACCTACTTGAAAGCCTTGATTTTTGAAGAATCCAACTCTTTCAAACTATCCGTTCCTTGACTAATACACTTGTCACCCCCTAATATTTCCTACTCCATACACAAACGATAAATAAGGTAATGAGAAATTTTAACTATGCTTGAGGAAGTCAAACGAATAATTCTTGAAGAGAGCTCAAAACTTGGTATCACAGTTGAGAATGTTATATTATTTGGCTCAAGGGCGAGAGGGAATTATCGCAAAGATAGCGATTGGGACATTCTGATAATTGTTAAGGAGCCGCTTAGTAGGACAGAATATAGGGAGTTATGGAGAAGAATTTATGAAAAAGTTGAACTTCCAGCTGATATTCTCATTGTATCCAAAAAAGATTTTGAAAAGCTTAAAGGGTTAAAGGGATATGTGTATTATTACGCCTCTAAAGAGGGGGTAAAAATATGAAAACTGATGTAAAAGATTGGATCAGAAAAGCAGATGAAGATTTAAAGGCCTCTGAAATTTTACTTGAGCAGAATTTATATGCTCTCTCCTGCTTTCATGCTCAGCAGGCAGTTGAGAAGTATCTCAAAGCTTTTCTGCTTGAACATGATAGGGAAATCTCCAAGACTCATAACATAAAATTTCTGCTTAATCAGTGTTGTGAAATAGATAAGTCTTTCAGAGAGCTGTTCAAGTCTGGAGTTCACTATCTGACAGAATACGCCGTTGAGGTGAGATATCCTGGGATATATGAACCAGACAGAGAGGAAGCAAAAGATGCACTGAGACTTGCAAAAGTTGTCAAAGAGTTTGTTCTAAGGAAGCTGATGGAGGAGTGAGTTATGAAGTTCATATTCGGGGGGAAGAAGAAAGAGGAGAAAAAGAGTAGCATAGACCCAGAACTCAGAAGAATTGTCGGGCGTATCATGTCGTCACACGGAGAAGGCCTCTACCAGCTTCTGGTGAGGGCATCACCGGACGGGGACGTGGAAAAGATAAAGAAAATGCTCGCGCATAACGAGGCATACAACGCACCCGAAGTTACAACAAAATCCAAGTACAGGAAAATGTATGTAGAAACGAAGGACCTTCAGCACAAAATCGCCGCCGCACATTACCCGATACTCCACACATTCCTGGCGCTGGCGTATCATACCGGAAGCCACAGCCCACTGACAGCGAGCGTTGTAGGAGATATCTTAACTGCCGCCTATCAAACAAAGGCGGATTATTCTGAACTGAAGAAAAGAAAAGAAACACTCGCAAGAGCTATAGCAAAGAGGGCGAAGGAACGTGGCATAACAACAGATGAGGATAAGACGGCAAAGGTGGTGGAGACTGCGTTAGATAAAGCATTCAAGATTATAGACAAAATTGCCCCCGATCATAAAAAGGAGAACCTTGCGATCCTCACAAGGGCAATAAGTGCCAGTACCGACGACCCATTCGTTGTTCTCCGAAACGCAGGCATCGACATCGAACCGGAGCTCGAGGAGTTTAGACAGTTCCTGGCGGAGATCAGCGGGAAGAAGATAGAAGAGAAGCCGAAACTTCAAATCATCCCTCCGGAAGTTCTTGCAATAGTCAAAGGGCTTAAGTTTGCGGACTATTCTGACAGCGCCTTAAAGAGAGCTGAAGAAGAACTTCTGAGCAAAATTGACAGCCTTCTTGACAGCTATCCGAAAACCGCCCGACTCATAGGACACTACGCCGCACTCCTGAGGTTAATCCAGCGAAAAGATTTCGAAAAGCTTGAGGAACTTTTTGAGTAACACTTTTTAACTCTTTCTTTAATCTTAACCCATGCTTCTAACGAACCATGCAAAGCAGCGAATTATCAAAAGGCTGTCGAAGAGGAGGAAGCTTGAGAGGGTTTATTCTGCACTTTTGGATTTCCTCAAAAATGCAGAAAGGATTGAGGTTAATGAAAAAATCATCATCTTCACCGATAAAAGGAAATCCCTTGTATGTACAAAGCTTGATGCCGAGTTCTTGGGTTTTAATGAAATTATGAAGAAAGTTGGGGACATCAACGAGACCTATGAGTGCGTTTTCTGGGGAGAAGAGAAGTTTGCAAAAGTCACAATTCCTAAGAAGTTCTTGGAGCACATTCCCGAGGGCAAATACTACTTCTACATCAACAAGGAAAAGAAAGCCCTCTACATTGGAGATGAGCCTCCGCTGTTGGCAATAACTCTCAGACCAGCAAAAAGAAAGGAGAGAATTCCGGAAAGCGAAACCAATCATCAAGCTTCCACTGGAACAACATATATGTCTCCAAACGGCTCCTCCTGAATAAGCTCAACCTTCCCCATGTTTGCTAAAAACAGCAGATAGAGGAAAGTCCTTGCAACTATCTTTGGACTTGGATCAAACACAAGCTCCCAGAAGCTTATCTTCTCCTTCGTTTCCTCATAGAGCCTCTTAACAATCGCGTACAGTCTATTCACGTGCTTTTCGATGTCAACTCTGAAGTCATCAACAACAAAGATTTCCTCTTCAATCTCTACCTTCTTCTTTACCTTCGGCTTCCTCTTCTCTACATCTTCGAGAGCGTCCATGAGAGCCTCTATGAGATCATCTAAGGTATAGTAGCGCTCGACTCTTCTAAGGGGCGGCACATAAGGCTCAACATCAACCCTTATGCGCTCCTCCTTCTTCTCTTCCTCCTTCTCCTCATCCGCATAAAGTAAAGCCTCTGTCTTCATTCTCAAAAGGATTGACGCTGCAAGGATAGCTCTCGCTGAAAGCCTCAGGTCGAGTTCTTTCATCTCCCTTAAGCGCTCAATGTATTTTTCTGTCAGATCAACTATGTCAATATTCCAAGGATCCACTTTGCCCATTGTGACAAGCTGTAAAAGAATATCAACGGGAGTTATCTCCTCTTCATATCTGCGCTCCATTTTGGTCACCCTTGAGTTCGGATAATATTTCAATTAGCCTCTTTTTAATCTCTGGAATCCTTACGGTAACAGTTCTCCAGACAAGTTCATAATCAACACCAAAGTAGAAGTGAATCAATTTGTCTCTCATACCAGCCATCTGCTTCCATGGAACATCATCATATCTTTCCCTGATATGTGGTGAAATGTGTTTGGCAGCCTCTCCAATTATTTCAAGCTTCCTTAAAACTGCGCTCACAGTTTTATCATCTGCTACAAAGTCCTCAAAACTCATACCCTCAATGAACCGTTCAATGCTTTCCATTGCTTCAATTATATCCCTGAGGTATAGAGTGTAATCCCTCTTCATACCTCAATAGCCTCCCTAAATACGGATTGTCTCAGCTCTTTTCTAAGAGCATTTTTTGGCACAACATCAACTTTTATTCCCAATTTCTCCGTCAGAAATTCCTCCAGAGCTATGAGGTCAAATAGATCAGCATCTTCTGAGAATTCAACGAGAACATCCACATCGCTGGTCTCCCTTTGTTCTCCCCTAACATAGGAGCCAAAGACTGCTAAACTCTTGACCTTGTATTTACTTTTCAGTTCGGGTTTGAGCTCTTCAAGAACTTTTAATATACCTTCAAGCTTCATTTTGGTCACCTATTAAAGCCCTAAAGCATTTCTCTGCCTTGCCTTCTCAAGATACTCCATTGCCTTCTCCAAGCTCAAGCTGACGACCCTTGAAATTCCATCTCTCATCGAAACACCGATTATCTTTTCAGCATTTGCCATCATAACATCTCTGAGAGTTATAACTATAAACTGGCTGTGCTGGGATGCCTCTTTTATCAGATCGGCAACTCTCTTGACATTTGCGTCATCAAGGTGTGCATCAATCTCGTCGAAGAGGTAGAACGGAGCTGGCTTATATCTCTGGATTGCAAAGACGAATGCCAAAGCCGTCAAAGCTTTCTCTCCACCGCTCATTGCTTCGATTCTCTTTACCTCCTTTCCAGCAGCTTTGCTTCAATTTCAGACCTCCACTGAATGGATCATCTGGATTTTCAAGGATTAATCTTGCAGAACCTCCTGGAGAAAGCTTGGCAAACAGCTCCGAGAAGTTCCTGGCTATTGCATTAAGCGTCGTCATGAAGACATTCTTCTTCTGGGCTTCAATCTCATCTATGAACTCTAATATGCTCTCCTTCTCTGCCTCAAGTCTTTCTCTCTTTGACTTAAGCTCCATGTATCTTCTTTCGACAATCTCAAAGTCTTCGATGGCTTTCATGTTAACTGGCTCAAGCTCCTTGATTTCCTCTTCCATCTGTTCGATCTCTTCCCTCAGCTTTTCAAGGTCAAGCGGGATTTCCTTTACGAGCTTTGTATCATGGTGCTTAAGCTCTCTATTCTTCTCTTGGAGCTGGGTATTGTATTGGGCAATCTTAATCTTAAGCGTATTTGCCTCAATCCTAAGCTCCTGCAGTCTGTTATTGAGCTTGTCTTTCTCTTCTCTGAGCTGGATTATCTCCTTTTTCAACTCCTCTCTCTTATCCCTCAATGCTTTAAGTTCCTCTCTGACTGCACTCTCTTGCTCTTCTAACTTCTTCAGCTCTTCTTGAAGCTTTGCTATATCCTCTTCGTTCTTCGCTATGCTCTGCTTGAATGCATTAATCCTGTTCACAAGCCCTTCAATTTCTTCCTCAAGATCCGCCTTTCTTGGAAGTAATTCTTCGTTAATTCTCACATCAAGGCTTTCGAGCTTTGATTCAACTTTGCTCAACTCTTCTCTGAGCTTGCTTATTTCATGTTCAACTTCCCTAATCTTTTGGTTAAGCTCTCTCGCCTCTGGATTATCTAAAGCTTTCTTTAACTTGTCTTTTTTCTTCTCCAAGCGCTCAATTTTTCCTTTGAGCTTTGCGAGCTCGCCTTTTGTATCATAGATTTTCTTTTCAAGAGCTTTAATCAGCTCTTCGCTCTCTTTAATCTCTTCACTTAGAAGTTTGTCTTCTTTCAGTAATCTGTCCATTTCCGTTTGGAGAACATCTAAATCCTTGCTGACGTTGCTCTTTTTCATCCTGAGCTCAAACAGCTCTCTTTCAAGCCCTCTGTACTCAACCTTTAGTGCATTAATTTCAGACTCAAGTTTCTCTTTTTCCCTTTCAAGAGCTTCTACCTTCTTTTTTAACTCTTCAGTGTTTACAGCCAACCTTGCCCTGGGCTTGTAGTAACCGCCAACTATGGCACCGCTCCTCTCAAGGAGCTCTCCACCAAGTGTCACCATCCTAACTTTTCCTATTCCCACACCCCTTGCTTCGTCCATATCATTGACTATCAGAGTATCACCAAGGGCAAAAGCAACTGCATTACGGAACTTGGGATCGTACTCCACAACATCCATCGCTGGAATTCCAAGAGGAGCTTCCTTAAGGGAACGGGGCTTTATCTTGTTTAAAGGCAAGAAGGTCAATCTTCCAAGTCTATTCTCTTTTAGGAACTTGATTGCTTTCTCAGCTACCCTATCATCTTCAACAATGACATTGTCTGCATGAGAACCAAGGGCGACATCAATGGCAACAAAATAATTATCATCTTTGATCCTGATTAATTCAGCCAAAGATCCGTAAACTCCTGGGATATTTGCTTTCTTCAGTGCTTCAAGTGCTCTATTTTTGCTGACTTCCTTTTGAGCCTCCGCTCTAATTAACTCTTGCTTAACTTTCTCCAGCTCTGGAATGGATTTTTGGAGTTTCTGCTGTTTTTCTTCAAGTTCCTTTTCGACTTTTCTGAGTTGTGATTCTCTCTTTTGCATCTTGCCTTCTATTTCACCAAGCTCAGCTTTTTTCTCATCAATCCTTGTCTTAAGATCTGCTATTTTGTTTTTCAGGGTCAATCTCTTTGCATTATTTTGAACAATTTTGCTTTTCAGCCTCTCTATTTCCTCCTCAAACTTCTTTATGTCACTTTCCTTCATGTAAAAGTCGCGCTTTGCATTTTCAAGCTCTTCTGTAACCTTATCAAACTCCTGCTTTGCTATAGTGAAGTTCTTGTCGATTTCTCCGAGTTTTACAATTAATTCATTTCTTTCTTTCTCTTTCTCTTCTATCTCCTTAAGCAACTTTTCCTTTCTCTTGCTCCATCTCTGTATTGCAGACTTGCTCTTTTCGATTTCTTCTGAAATCTTCTTGAGTTCCTCTTTACTTTTAATGAGTCTTCTCTGGCTTTCTTCAATTTCCTTCTTGGCAAGCTCAATATTTTTCTTAGCCATTTCTATCTTTGATTTTACATCACTTATTTTTCTTGTAAGCTCTAAGATGCCGTCTTCACTCTTCTCCTCCAGCTCTCTTTCTATTTTAGCCAGCAGGTTCTCTTTTTCAAGTATCCCCTTTACAATTTCCTTTAATTTATCCTCAACCTCTTTAGCTTCCTTCTCTATCTGTTTGTCTCTTTCTTCACTTTCCTTAATGAGCTTTTCAAGCCTTTTGATTTCCCCTACAAGGAGGGTAACTTTGGCCTTTTCTAACTTCTCTTTCAAGTCCAAGTACCGTAGTGCATCGTTTCTTTCTTTCTCCAGCTTGTCCAATTGCTTTTTCACTTCGTGTATAAGCAAATCTACCCTTGCAAGATTTTCTTCAGCCTGTTTAAGTTCTTCCATGGCTTTCTTTTTCTTTGCGTCATATTCTGCAATTCCAGAAATCTCGTCAATTATCATTCTCCTCTCTACAGGACTCATCTTGATGAACTTTGTGATGTCACCCTGAAGAACTAAGTTATAGCCTTCTGGAGAGATCATTGCGGCACTCAGAATGTCAAGAATGTCGCTTCTGCTTGTCCTTTTGCCGTTAAGCCAGTATGTGCTCCTCCCATCAGGGTACACTCTCCTCTTTATAACAACTTCATCCTCATCCACTGGGAAACCCCTGTCTTCATTGTTAAAGTAAATCGTCACTTCAGCATATTTGGCAGGAGGCTCCTTTTTTGTTCCTGCAAAGATCAGGTCGCTTATTCTTGTAGCACGCATCGCTTTAGCGGAAAGTCCTCCAAGAACAAAGAGAATAGCATCACCGATATTGCTTTTACCACTGCCATTGGCACCCACGATTGCTGTAAATCCTTTAGAAAAGGGCACAACAACTTTCCTGCTGCCATATGATTTGAATCCTTTCATCTCGAGTTTCTCAATATATGGCATCTTATACACCTAAGGGGAAAGATTGGATATGAGGTTATATATAAGTTACTGAGATGCAAGAAAAATCAAAAAGCACTATCCTTCCACGATGCGTTTAAGAAGAGCAACGGTTTTATCATCAAGCCCCTCACTAATACTAACAATAAATCCTGAGTTATTCAAAAGTGCTATGTCTCTAAGCTTCCCTGTAAATCTTAACGTTGCTTCAAGACCTTGCTCCATCATCAGATATTCAAACGCGTCCAAGACTATTATTGGTGATTCTTTCTTTATTATTTCCCAAACTTTTTGTTCAATAACATATAGATCTGTGGGAGAAACAGCGTTGGGATGGTCTATCTTGCTTATCCAGATATAAAAAGTTGCATTGTCATTTACAGTTGGAGGTGTCCTGGTAATCAAAATCTTCTTTTTATGAGAAAATTTCTTTAAGAGATTCCGCATTTTGGAATAGTGAACAACTTGGAAAGGAAGCTCTTCCCCCTCAAACTTTACGTTAGCAGACATCATATCTTTAAGCATTTTAAACATCACTCATCCCCCAAGATGTGGGTCCCAGGATATTCACTGATTTTAGTCTTAGGAATCCCATACTTATTAGAACAGTGTATACCGAAAATGTAAACACTTTACTGATATCTGATTTTGACTTTAAATTTATAAAGTTTTGCCTTATTTTTTATGTGAAAATATGACCAAAAATATAGGAAGAGGTACAGAAATCGGTTATAACCCGTTGTTAATTATTCCGTTCTTTCACATAATTCCAACAAAACCCCATTGACACTTTTTGGATGGACAAACGCTATTTTTGCACCACCAGCACCAATTCTTGGCTTCTCGTCAATCAGCCTAAATCCCTGCTCTTTAAGCTTCTCCAAGTGTTCTTCAATGTTTTCAACGCCAAGAGCAATGTGATGGATTCCCTCTCCCCTCTTAGCAATGAACTTCGATATTGGTGAATCTTCGCTTGTCCCTTCTAAGAGTTCAATTCTGCTTTCGCCGACTTTAAACACAGCAACTCTGACTTTCTGCTCCGGCACCTCTTCAATCTCAGCAACCTTTAATCCAAGACTTTCCCAGAGCTTAATTGCTTCGTCTAAATTTTTAACGGCAATTCCTACATGATCAATTTTCTTTATCATATCTTCACCCCCAGAGTTTCTTCCAAAACAACTTCGGCAGCAGAGTAAGGATCAATTTCCCTTTTCACGATTTTATCAATAAGTTTTGAAAGTTCTTTATCCTTCAGCTTTTCACTAATTTTCCTCGCAACAGAATCAGAAACAATTGTTTTTACTTCCTCTTCTGCCCTAAACTTCTTTTTCTTCTTAATTTCTCCGCTTTCTTCAAGAAACTTCCTGTGTCGTTTTATTGCTTCCCATAGGTCTTTTATGCCCTTCATGGTGACAGCCACAGTCTCAACAATCGGCGGCCTCCAACCCCTCCTTTCCCACTTCTCCTTTTCAAGGTCAAGCAGTAGGTTGAGCTCAAAGAAAGTTGCATCTGCACCTTCTTTATCAGCTTTGTTTATGACGAATATATCTGCAATCTCCATTAAACCCGCTTTGATTGCCTGGATATCATCTCCCAATCCAGGAACTGTGACGAGGACTACAGTGTCGGCTGTTTTGACGATATCAACTTCAATCTGTCCAACACCAACAGTCTCAACAAAAATAACGTCGCATCCATAGGCGTCAAGTACTTTAATGGCATCATTCGTTGCCTTAGCCAAACCTCCGAGTGATCCACGAGTAGCCATACTCCTTATGAAAACTCCTGGGTCAGTGGAATGCCTCTGCATTCTAATCCTATCACCAAGCAATGCTCCACCAGTAAATGGTGAGGTTGGATCAATGGCTATGACTCCAACTATTAAGCCCTCATTACGAGCCTGTTTTATAAGTTTGTCAAGAAGGGTTGACTTTCCAGAGCCTGGTGGACCTGTAATTCCAATAATGTAAGCTTTTCCAGTATACTTGTAAATTTTTTTGACAATTTCTCTGGCTTTCTCTTCATCATTTTCAACCAAAGTAATTAACCTTGCAGTTGCCTTCTTATCCCCCTTGAGCATTCTCTCAATTAGGTTGTCAATCATTGGCATCACTTGGTTTAATTATCCAGCCTTGAAATATAAAGTTTATTAACTCCCTCTGAACTTCTTAAGTTTTGGAACGTTCTCATCAATAAAATTGACTATCTCATTAATTGGACTTCCCGGGCCAAAAACTTTTGCAACCCCCATTTTTTCAAGTTCTTGGGCATCATCTGGAGGAATAATGCCCCCAGCAATCACAAGAATGTCTTCATTTGGCTTAAGCCCCTTCTCTTCAAGTAGCCTGAGTATCTTCGGAATTAGAACCATGTGAGCTCCAGAAAGGATGCTGATTCCAAGAACATCAACGTCTTCTTGGATAACACTCTCAACAATCTGTTCAGGCGTTTGCCTAATCCCGGTATAAATGACCTCAAAACCCGCATCTCTCAAAGCTCTTGCAATAACTTTAGCACCTCTATCATGACCATCCAAACCGGGTTTAGCTATGAGAACCCTAACTTTCGAGCGCTCAACCATTCTCCACCACCAAGTTTCCTAAAGCACAGATAGTATTTAAATATTGTCAAAACTAAAGGTTTAACTTTACATTGGATATTTTATCCAGAACTTTGAAAAGTTTAAGGTTTACAAAACTTAAATTATTTATGCCCAAAACAGAGCAATAAACAAAATACACGAATTTCATTTCTAACGTAAAGCTCTACAAATATTCACCAAATTCTGACTCCTAAACCAAAAAACATTTAATTGAGCAGAGTGCTAAAGTATGAAGGTTTTTAGGATGATAGATATCCATACACACACCCAATATTCTGATGGCATTGGTATGATTGGAGATAATGTTGCTGAGGCAGAGAAAAAGGGACTTAAGTTAGTCGGCATAAGTGATCATGTCCACTATTTTACTCCCAAAAGACTCAATACATACATCTCGGAAATTCGACAGATAAAGAAAGATAGTGAAATTACTGTTCTGGCTGGAATTGAGGCTAACATTCTCGCAACAGGCGTTGATATAACCACAGAAATGGCAAAAAAACTTGATTATGTTATTGCTTCTGCTCATGTATGGCTTGATCCTGGCGGGATCGATGCGTATCTTGATTTAATTAAAATAGCAATTCAAGACGAGAATGTGGACATAATTGGACATTTTGGTAATGTTTTTCCCTACATCGGATACCCAAGCTATGAGGAGTACTTAGAAATTGTTGAGCTTGCTGAAGAGTACGGCAAAGCCTTCGAAATCAGCTCCCGCTATAGAGTTCCAGAGCTGGATTTCATTAAGCTGTGCATCAGAAGGGGAATTAAGCTGACATTTGCAAGTGATGCCCATATTCCCAGTGATGTTGGGGCTATTAGGTGGAGCGAAAAGGTCTTCAAAAAAGCTGGTGGAACAAGGGAAGATTTACTCTTCTCAGAATTGCTTTAAGGGGAACCCTAACTTTTTAAGCTCGAGCACAACCTTAATTGGCAAGCCGACAACGTTGTAAAAGTCCCCATAAATCCACTCTATAAAAATGGCGGCTTTTCCTTGAATAGCATAGGCTCCAGCTTTGTCTAAAGGCTCTCCTGTGCTTACATACCACTCAATTTCTTCCTCACTGAGATCCCTAAACTTAACTTTTGTAACTTCAAAGCCTGTAATCTCTTTTCCTTCGTGAATTATGCAGTAACCAGTGATAACTTCATGAGTCTTCCCACTTAATAGCTTGAGCATTTTCTCCGCTTCTTTTTCATTTTTGGGCTTTCCAAGGACTTTGTTTTCAAGGACAACTATTGTATCAGCTCCAACAACAGTACCTCCCACTCTGTTGTACACTTCCCATGCTTTCTTTCTTGCAACTTCAATTGCCTTCTCTCGTGGGTTTTCCTCAATAACGTTTTCATCAGCGTTGCTCGGCACTACCTTAAAGTTCTCAAAGAATCTCTCCAAAATTTCCCTTCGTCTTGGGCTTTGAGATGCTAATATGAACATCGAAAGGGACTTAAGAACTTAGGATAAAAACCTTTCGGGCGATGATGACAATTTCGCTAGCTGAAGGTGATGACTACCCTCGCAACTGAGCTTTTTCAGCTTCTCTTAATTTCTTTCAATCCCTTCTTTATCTCCTCAAAATCTCTTTCAATCTTGGAAACTCGACCAAAGAATTTCTCAATCGTCTTGAGAACTAAATATATCAACGCCAACCAAAATGTTATATTTCCGATAAAGAAGAGATCGCCCCTATTATCAAGCCAACAGCCATTAAGATTAGAGAACTGATAGCCAAAGACCAGAAAATTTTATCCTTCCACATATTACCACCAGAAATAAAAACAAGAGAAATTTTAAAAAGTTTTCCAAATGTTAAAAAGATTAAAATTCAAAGGGAAGCCCAGATTTCAATTCCTGCTTCCAGCAGACGTTTAAGCTCTCTTCCAATTGGTGTATTTTTGCTCACCTTAACTATGCCCTTCTTTGATGGCGTTGCTGTGAACACATACTGCTCCCCACCGAAGAACTTCAAAGGCCTCTTTGCGTAATCTGGTGAAACTCTCAGGACAATTTGCTTCTTCTTTTCTTCTACCTCAACCGGTATCCTCTCTTTTGGCATCTCCTTCATCTTCTCGTCAAAGCTCCTCACATCAATGCTTATACCCAGCCTCTTCTCAATTTCTGTAATCCTCTTGCCCTTCTTTCCAATTATTGCAGGAATATCGAACTCATCTGCATAGATCACAGCTTTGTGCGGGCTCACAAGCTCAACCTCAGTATAAACATCGGGCAAGAATTTCTTTATTTCCTGCTTTAACCTCTTCTCAGCCAGCTTCATTGCAGGTGGCTTTTCCTTCTTTTTCACTGGAACAACACTTATCTCCTCGCCGTATGTGTAGATCTCATATTCAAGTTCTCCTGTATCAAAGTCTCTAACTTCAATTACCGGTCTCGCCAGGTCCTCTTCGGTCATCCCAGTTGGCACCTTAACCTTATACTCAAGGGTAAGAACCTTATCAACCCTTCCCGCTTTAATGAAGATCACCGTGTCCACTATCTGGGGAATCATGCCCAATTCAACCCTTCCAATGAAACGCTGGATTGCATCTATGGGCTTAGTTGCGTGAACTACACCGATCATGCCAACACCGGCTAATCTTAAATCCGCGTAAATTTTGAAGTCACTTGTCTTTCTCATTTCGTCGAATATCGTGTAATCAGGTCTAACTAAAAGCAGAACATCGCCAGTTTTCTCCATCCTGCCACCAAGCGCTGTGTATTGGGTAATCTCCTCGCTTACTTGCAAGTCTCTCGGCTTTTCCATCGTCTTCACTATCTTGCCCATTGAAGCATAGTACTCAGCCAATGCCTGAGCAAATGTTGTTTTTCCCTCTCCAGGAGCTCCTGCAATCAAAATTCCCTCCGCCTTATCAGTTAGCCTCTCCAAGAGCTTTTCGCTCAGCTCATAATCCTCAATGCTGAGCTTAGTGATTGGCCTCACAGCTGTAATTTCAATTCTGTCGGCAAATGGGGGCTTCGCTATTACAATACGATAGTTTCTGAGCTGAACAACTGTCGCTCCTGGTTCATCAAGTTCAATAAAAGACTCTGGATCCCTTTTTGCCCTCTCAACTATATCATCAGCTATTTCCTCAAGCTCCTCGTCCGTTAAGGGTTCATCCCTAATTGGAACTAAGTGCCATTCCCCGGGCTTTCCCTTCTTGGCTAATGGCTTCACCCCAGCCTTAAGGTGAACGCTCATGGTGTGTTCATCAAAGAAGTCTTCCAAACGGTGTTTTACCTCCTTTCTTCCTGTGAGATACACAACTTCAATTCCCTTGGCTATTGCTATATCCCTTTGAACCTGATCGCCGGTAATGAGAACTGCATTGAGCTCTCTCGCAACTTCCCTCACCATATGGTCTATTTCTCCGGCTTTTGCCCTTCTGATTTGCCAAAGCTCTGGTCTCTCACCATAGAATTCAAGCAAAATTTTATCTCCATCTGCCATTTTTCTTAACTTTTTAAGCTCTTCTAATCCCACATGTCCTATTGCTTTGCCCTCATTAGCTTGATGCTCAATCTCAGCTACAACTGCCTCTGGAATAACCACCTTAACCTTCTCACCCAGAGTCTCTAAGTATTGAGTCAGTCTCCCATCAACAATCACACTTGTGTCTGCTACAAACACTTTCATAATCTCACCCCACAGCCCGTAATTAAATTGATTTATAATCTTTGTCATTCTCTACGGCTAAAACTTCATAAAGGTTTAGGAACACAAGAAATTAAGGTGGGAAAATTGGGAAGGTTGATCTCAATAACCTCCGGTAAAGGAGGAACAGGAAAAACTACCACAACTGCTAACCTCGCAATTGCCCTTGGGAAGCATGGTTATAAAGTGTGTGCGATCGATGCAGATTTAACGATGGCAAATTTGAGTTTAATTATGGGTTTGGACAACGTTAACATCACAATCCATGATGTACTCGCTGGAGAGGCAAAAATAGATGACGCAATATATACTACCGAGTATGAGAATGTCCATGTTATACCTGCGGCAGTTGACTGGGAGCACGTAATAAAGGCAGACCCAAGAAACCTTCCAAGCATTATTAAACCTCTGAAAAGCAGGTTTGACTTTATTCTAATCGACTGCCCAGCAGGTCTCCAAATGGATGCCATGAGTGCAATGCTCAGTGGGGAAGAAGCTGTAATTGTAACAAATCCAGAGATCTCATGTATAACTGATTCAATGAAAGTTGGTATTGTTCTTAAAAAGGCGGGGCTTGCCATTTTGGGATTCGTGCTAAACAGATATGGGAGAAGTGAAAATGATATACCTCCAGAAGCAGCTGAGGAAGTTATGGAAATTCCGCTCTTAGCAGTAATTCCAGAGGATCCGGCAATTAGGGAAGCCACACTGGAAGGAGTCCCAGTTGTGGCATATAAACCTAAATCAGAAGGGGCAAAAGCATTTATGGAGCTTGCAGAGAAGATTACGCGTATAGCAGGCTACAAAGCAAGGGTGATGTATTAATGATTTTAACCTTTGTAGGAACTGCAGGAAGTGGCAAGACGACAATAACACACACATTTGGAAAATACTTAGAAAAAGAAGGATACACAGTTGGTTATGTAAATTTGGACACAGGAGTTAAAAAACTGCCTTACAAACCAAACATAGATGTCAGGGAAACCGTAACTGTCGAGGAGATAATGAAAGAAGGTTATGGGCCCAACGGAGCTATTGTGGAAAGCTATGATAGATTAATGCCACATATTGAAAGATACATCACTAAAATTCTGGAGCTTGAGCGGGGAAAAGATTACGTTCTCATTGATACCCCTGGCCAAATTGAAACATTCCTTTTCCATGAATTTGGGGTTAGACTTATGGAAAATCTTCCAGCTCCCCTTGTTGTATACCTATTTAGCCCCGAAGTTCTAAGAAAGCCCCACGATTATTGTTTTGTCCGTTTTTTTGCCCTTATGATTGATTTAAGGCTTGGCTCAACTACAGTTCCAGCTTTGAATAAAGTGGATTTGGTTGATAATTTGGAGAGGCATAAGCAATATCTTGAGGACATGGAGTACCTAACATCCCGTCTAAAGCTTGATTCCTCAACACAGGGGCTGTTGGCATACAAACTATGCACATTTTTGCCGGAAGTATCTCCACCTGTTCGAATCCTTTATCTGTCGGCAAAAACAGGAGAAGGATTTGATGATCTGGAGACCATTGCATATGAACACTACTGCACCTGTGGGGATTTGACTTAGTTCAATCTTGCTCCAGAGTTCCACACGCTTTTTCAGAGCATGCCTTGATTTACTGAAAACGTTTGCAAATAGAAAGGAAAAAGTCTTTTCTATTTTTGGCTATATCTTACCATTCCAGAGGTGAAGAAAATGTGCCTAATAGCAGGAGGTGTGGGAAAGAGTCTTAAAGAACGGATTGTCAAGATGATCTTTGCTGGCAAGCACAGGGGAGAAGACTCTTTTGGTGTGTGGACTGATGAAGGAGTTTTAAAAAGTCGGAATTTCTCCAAAGTTTATGAAATCCCGAACGGTAATATAGCACTTCTCCAGTGCAGATTAGCAATGACCGGCTCAAAAGAATTCACTCAACCGTTTTACAACGAGTTTGTTCTCGTCCACAATGGAGAGATTTACAATCATACTCAAATCAGGGAATATCTGGAAAATAAAGGGATCTCATTTGAAAGCAACGTTGACAGTGAGGTCATTTTGAGACTTTTAGAATTTTTAATTCATGAAAAGGACATGTCCTATGTGACTGCGGTTAAAAAAAGTATGAAAATACTAAACGGTGATTACGCAGTTGCTTTTTCTGATGGAAGAGAAATTTATCTTTTCAGAGACCCTATTGGAATCAGACCCTTATATTATTCACCAAACGGCTTCTTTGCCTCTGAGAAGAAGGTCTTATGGAGTATTGATGAAAACGCTATTCCAGTAAATCCAGGTGAAGTTGTTAAGATTTCAAAAGGGAAGGTTGAGAGATTTAAGGTCTTTAATATCCTTGAGCTGAGAGATAGTTTCTTTCCCTACGAGAGAGCAAAGAAATCACTAATTAAAAGTCTGGAATACTCTGTAAAAATAAGGGTAGGAAAAAAGACTGGCGTGTTGTTTTCTGGGGGGTTGGACAGCTCGCTCTTAGCTTTGCTTTCATCAAAGTATTCCAACGTTACCCTTTACGCTGCGGGAGCAGAAGGGAGTCAAGATTTAGAGTGGGCACGAAAAGTGGGTGATATGCTGGGATTGAAGCTGAAGGAATATGTTTTTGACATTAGTGACGTTGAAGAAGTTATTCCAAAGGTGGTCTTTGCTATTGAAGAACCTAACCCCATGAATTTAGCAATAGGAATTCCTCTCTATTTTGCAACAAAACTGGCAAAAGAGGACAACCGCAAACTCCTGCTTAGTGGGCAGGGGGCTGATGAGCTCTTTGGAGGATACTTTAAGTATCTGGAAAATCCAGGACTCATGGAAAAGGATCTGATTGAACTTGGAGAAAAAAACCTGGCAAGGGATGACAAAATAGCAATGCTTAATAGCGTAGAAGGAAGGTTTCCATTTCTGGATCTAAATGTTGTCAGAACAGCGTTGAGAACCCCCATTGGATTCAAAATAAAGAACGGGATCAGAAAAGCAATTTTAAGAGAAGTGGCATTTGAATTAGGATTGCCAAAAGAAGTTGCATACAGAGAAAAGAAAGCCTGCCAATATGGAACAAATTCGCAGAAAATACTACAGAAAATTGCAAAAAATAAGGGGATGAAGACCAAAGAATTCGTACACAGAGTATTCAATGAAGTATTTAAACACTGATAAACGATCCTAAACTCTCTTTAACATCTACAGATATACGGAGCCACCAGCTAACACTTTGGTAAACAATTTCAGAGTTAAAGCTACGATTTCATGAAAAAAGCTTAAATATTAGACCTCCGTACAAATTAACGAAGGTGTAAAGTGATGATGAGAAAAAAAGTCTTAACAACATCCTTAGTCATGATCTTCATGCTTTCACTAATCCCAATATCACACGCTGCGGATGTTAACATAGTGATACTTGTGAGTGATAATGAGGCAGATTCAACTTTAGCCGATAGTGTCGCAAACATTATTAATGCTTACGCAGTTATTAAAGTCCCTTGGGGAATCTACAACCCAAACTATTCTGCTGAAGTATTAAAATATGCCCCCGATAAGGTTATAATAATTGGAGGACCCACAGCAGTTCCAATTGATTATGAAAAAGATCTTGAAGAGATGGACATCCCCTTCGAGAGATGGTACGGAAAGAACAGATATGAAACCAATCTGGTGGTGGTTCAAAAGCTTAAGGAGGAATTCCCCGAAGAATTTTCCCAAATAGAGACAGTCTACATTGTACATGGTAGGGACGTCCTTAGCATGCTTATGCAGAGGTGGCTTGATGCATTACCCAATGTGGCTAAGTACAAGTCAATTTGGGTATTTACAGGAGATGGGTACGAGAATTTAAGCCTTCAAGTTCTTGATGATATACTCGAAGCATCGCAGGGACGCCCATGGGTTGAGGTGATAGTAACTTCAAGATGGATTCAGCTGGAGCATAAAAAAGTTCCAAAACCTCTATTCAATATTAACACAGATGAAATTGCCAATTTTCTAAGGAAGAAAGGATATGAAGTAACTGTTGGTAATTACACGCGCGGAACGTATTTTACTATCAAGTATGCAGGCACAATAGGTCAGGTTGTCTTAGAAACTCTGAAACTTGTGGACAACAAAACGCAAGTAGCAGAAAACTTCCTTGATGGTCTCGATATACCTGAAGCGAAGAAGAGACTCAACATGGCAAAAGAACAGATCACAAAAGCCTGGAAGCTTTACAGTCTGGGCAACTATCAGGAGGCTTATCTTCTTGCAGTTGCAGCAAACAGAAATGCTGACTTCGTAATAAGTATGTCCGCTAAAGAGTGGAACAAAATTGCCCAGATGTCTCTGAACTATGCACTTAATAGGGAGGTTTTAAGGCTCGAGGCGAGAATCAACGCATTAAAAGTCCTCGGCATTAATACCGAGAGCGTGGAGGAAGTTTTAGCAGAGATAAAATTAGCGATAAAATCCAAAAACTACTCAAAAGCCCTCAAACTTATCAAAGAAGCAAAGGAAGAGCTTAGAGAAATGTTTATCAATGAAAAGAGACACCCTCTCCCGGTACCCCCAGATCACAGAGAAGAAAGAGGGGGACATGCTAAAAATCCAAGACCATAATTTGGCATTTAACTAAAACTTTTTAATTTCTTGTTCTTTTATCTGAGCAGAGGATGGAAAGATGAGAATTCTCATGGTTGGGCATTACCCTCCACACACAGGTGGAATTGCGAGACACCTTGATAAGTTAGTTAGGGAGCTTAGAAAGAGGCACGAAGTACATGTTCTTACATATGGCCCCATAATCCCCAGAAAATTTGAATCGGAATTTGTCCATCAGGTTAAACCTCCAAACATTTTTGGGGTAAGAGGTATAAGCTTTACTTTCTTGGCATCTAAAAAAATTCGGGAGCTTCACAAAAAATACAGATTTGATATCATACATGCCCACTATATAGGAACAACCACATATGCTGCAATATTAGCCAAGAAACATGTTAAAGTTCCAGTAGTTATTACAGCACACGGCAGTGATCTTGATTTCATGTCCAGACTGCCTTTAGGCACATATTATGTGAAAAAAAGCCTGAGTGAAGCAGATAGAATTATAGCTGTTAGCCATTACTTGGCTAAAAAGGCACTCTCTCTTGGTGCAAAAAAGGTTTATGTTGTTCCAAACGGAGTCGGGAAACTTCAATATGACGGGAGGGAGAGGAAGTTCATAACCTTTATTGGAGCACTGAGGCACTATAAAAGTCCAGAAACAGTGCTTAAACTTGCCGAAGCTTTCCCCAACGAGCAGTTCTTAATTGTTGGGGATGGTCCTCTTAAAAAGGTTTTAGAAGAAAAAGCTCCTTCTAATGTCAAATTTTTGGGCTATAGAAGGGATATAGAAAATATTCTTTCGAAAACCAAAATCTTAATCTTGCCTTCCAAACGAGAAGGTTTTGGACTGGTAATAGTTGAAGCAAACGCCTCAGAAGTTCCAGTAATTGGAAGAAAGGTAGGAGGTATTCCAGAGCTAATCCGAGAGGGCAAAAATGGGGTTACATTTGAAAAATTTGAAGAGTTGATTGAAAAGTTTCAAGGGATGCTGACTCCAAAAAAACAGCGTAAAATGGGAGATTTTGGAAAAAAGATCTCTGAAAAGTATACATGGAAAGCCATTACAAGACAAATTGAAGCAATTTACGAATCTACACTACACTTTCCTTGAGCTCCCTAATCCTGCTAACAGCTTTGTAAAACTCGTTAATATCGATCTCGTAAACCAATGTCCTACCCTGATATTTTGTTAAAAACCTAACACTTCCATTCTCATCATCAACTGAGTATTCAACTAAGAGTCTCAGCTTGTCACAGACATCGATGAATTCCTCCAAAGACTTCACTCTTACTTCGTCCCCTTCCAACTCCTGCATCTTAACCTCAAGAAAAGGCGTGTTGGGGAATAACCTTTTTAGCTCTCTCATCGAGTATTTAAATGCATAATCTGACCTGCTCACCATGGGAAACACCGAGAGTAATTAATATCATAAGATTAAATAAAGATGTTGGAAGTGAGGGTTATGACGATTGTAATAAATATGAGAGACAGAGTTGATAATAGAAAAATCAAAATTGCCGCAAAGTTCATTAGAGAGGGTAAACTTGTTGCATTTCCAACTGAGACAGTGTATGGACTTGGAGCCGATGCATTAAACGAGAAAGCAGTTAGGAGAATTTTTGAGGCAAAAGGCAGGCCTGCTGATAATCCTCTAATTGTGCACATAGCTCGGTTTGAGCAGCTATATGAGTTGGCAAGAAACGTTCCCAGAGAAGCCGAAATTCTGGCAGAGCACTTCTGGCCGGGGCCTTTAACTATAGTGCTGCCGAAAAAAGACAATGTCCCTAAAACTACAACAGGTGGGCTTGATACTGTGGCAATAAGAATGCCCGCTCATGAAATTGCCCTAAACCTAATTAAAGCGAGTGGAAGACCAATAGCAGCCCCTTCGGCCAATATAAGTGGTAAACCCAGTCCCACCTTAGCAGAACATGTAGTGGATGACTTTTATGGGAGGATAGAGTGCATAATTGACGGGGGAGAAGTAAAAATTGGAGTCGAGTCTACGGTTTTAGATCTAACAACAAAGCCACCCACTCTTCTGAGACCGGGAGGCTTGCCCTTAGAGGAGATAGAAAGGATCATTGGAAGAATAAAAATCCATCCGGCTGTAAAAGGTAAAACTGTAGATATTGCAAAAGCTCCAGGAATGAAGTACAAGCACTATGCTCCAAATGCCCAAGTGATTGTAATTGAAGGGAACAGGGAAAAAGTTAAAGAGAAAATCAAGGAGCTTTTGAAGGAATACAAAAAAAGAGGGATAAAAGTCGGTATTATGGCTACTGGAGATTTTTATGAGGCTGATGCATATGTAAATCTGGGAAATAGTGAAGAGGAAGTAGCAAAAAATCTCTTCAGAGCCCTGAGGGAACTTGATAAATCTGGAGTTGATGTAATCCTTGCAGAAGGAATAGAAGAGAAAGGTCTCGGATTAGCAGTAATGAACCGTCTCAGAAAAGCTGCCGGATACAAAATAGTTAGAGCATAACCCTTTTATCTAATGAGAGATAATGCTTAAATAATGCAAAGAATATAAAATTAAGGCTTGAAGGGAATTGCAATCATGAAGAGGTGAGAATCTTGCCATTTAACCCATTCACTTCAAGTCCAGAGGACTTAGAAGGTATTGGTTACAAGCGCATTACAGATGGAAAAATCAAGGAGGGGCTAAAATATCTCATTAAAGCCGCAAAGGGATATGAAGAAATTGGAAAACTCATGGATGCGGCAAGACTTTATAAGTATATTGGAGTTTCCCTTCTGAACAAAACCAAAACCCCACAAAAAGCACGACCGTTTCTTCTCAAAAGCGCTTATATGTACCTGCACCTGATTGAAGAAGAAATTGAAAAAATAGAGATAAACCTCATAAAACTTGAGGATTTCTGCTTAAATGTGCTTGAAATCTTTACTCTCCTGAATGACGAGAAGAACCTGAAAAAATACACCAGAGAATTTGCAGTGATGTATGAGGACCTCGCCAATGCATACCTTGATACTGATGATATAGAATCTGCAATCGCCGCGTATGAAACATCGTATAGATATTACAAGCTTATTGGGGATTTAGATGGGGTTCGTATAGCTGCAGAGAGACTTATAGATCTGTATGGAAAGTTAGCCGAGCAGTATCTCGAAAATGGTTATTATAATGAAGCGGGGGACACATTTTTCAGGCTGGGATACTTTGTTAAGGATCTCTTTGATTACGATTCCCATTTTATAGAGATCCTTGACACCGCTGGAAAAAACTACGAGAGAGCAAGCAAGGAAGCATATGCTGAAGGAGACCTCGATCAAACCACGGAAAGATTGCTTAAAGCAGAATACGCCTATCTCTTAGCAAGAAACTTCAATAGAGCAAAGCTGATAGGGCTGAATGTTAGCAGAATGCTGTATCAGCTTGTAAACAGTTACAGAAGCAAAGGGAAATTTGAAAAAGTTGGGGATAAATTGTTGCAACTTGCAGAAGCATTAATTGGTGTGGGAAAAATTGAAAATGGACTGGAGGTATATAAAACCGCCCTTGAAGAGTCCAAGGGCAAGATAAACTATAGAGTCAGAATTAGAACTGCGCTGCTTCGGTATCTTGCAGCTAAGAAAAAGGATGTTACAATACTTGAACGGATAGAGCAGATAGAATTCTATTCAAAACGTGCGGATTATATAAAAGCCTTAGAAATTGCAGAGAAGATAATTAGTGAATATCCTGAGCTAAAAGAAATTAAAAACAAATTATACCATGCAGAAGGTATAGTCACTGGTTGATCCCCGCCCTTCTGTACCCCCTCCTTCTTGTGTCTCCCAAAAAGAAAACCTCTTCAACAAGTCCCTTCTGCTTTAAAATTCTCAATGCGTAGCGAACGGTTCTTTCCGAAAGAGACGTCAGACGGGCAATTTCCTTAGAAGAGAGCGGTTTTTCACTTAAGCTCTCAAAAACTCGTATTGCTGAGGTAGGTAAAGCAAACTACATCCCCCCTCATTGTCACCACCACTAAAAAGTTTAGAAGAGGGGTTATAAAGTTTCCGATTAAGGCAAAGATTCACTCCCTTGGCTTAAGTGCAACCCTTGGGAGGGGAATGTGATATGGAATCTTCATGTCTTTTGCAGCGATCATTAAAAAGGGGCTGATCTCATTTGTTATGAAGTTGACAACTTCAGCAAATACCTCCGGTCTAACTTTTTTCTCCTTCTCCCAAAGATCAAGGATCCCATCAATCTGCTCTTTCTGAGGAGGCAGGTAGAACACCATTCCCTCAACCACAGCACTTGCGACCTCGGGACGATAATTTATTCTATATTCAAAAAGAATCTCAATTCCGTTTACCTTCCCCGTAGGCATTCTCAGCTCCCCAAGTCTGACTTCTTTAATCTGTGGGGAAAGGTTAACTTCAACCCTACCGATTACTCCTCCTTTTTTCTCAATCTGTATTTTGGTAATGTTTATTCCCAACACTGGCATCTTTTTCACCACTCCAACTTCAACTGATGCTTATAAAACCTTATTGGTTCCCCCAGCTAAAAGTTAAAAGTCCACATGAATAGTCTAAATCATGCCGAGAGAAAAAGTTGTTCGCGTCTGGGATGAGCGGGAGATAGTGTATTCTCCGAAGAGATGGCGCTATTTGTGGGAAAAGCGAGAGAAAGCGCTGCAGATCATGGAGCGCTTAGCTCAGTTTGATCCCCACGTTTATGGAAGCGTTGCAAGGGGAGACGTTAGGAAGGATAGCGATATAGATATTGTTATTCCTTACAAAGTGCCAAGCTATCTAATTGAGCTTGCCCTTGAAGGGATATCAATTCAAGCAAGAAGAATTGTTATGGCAACTCCATGGCACCTCATAAAGGGACATATTGAAATTGATGAGGAAACAACCGTGACATTCTTTTTGACAAATCCCACAGATAAAGAGCTTGAATTCTACAAATGGGGCGGAATGGTCGATATCTGGGGAGTAAAAACCAAGCAGAGAGTTCCGGGGGTTAATAAAAAGCTGATCCTGATTATTCCGACAGAAAAGGGACATATTGAGAGGGAAGTTGTTGGGAGGGAAAGTGAAGTTGCAAAGATTATCGGTGTAAGTGTGGAGCTTGTCAAAGAGAGGGTGCACATCCTAACAAGAAGAGACGCAATTGGGAGGACAGGAGTTTACCTCAACGAAGAAGTTCCGGACTGGATGAGCTTTGAAGAAGCTTTAAAGATGATAGCTGACAGAGACCCAAACATCAGGAGAAAAGTTAGGGAGAGCGGAGGAATTTAAAGCAATGCAACAGCCCTAACAGGACTTCCGGAACCGTTTTCAATCTTAAGTGGAAATGCAATGAAAGTAAAGTTTTTCCCAATCAGCTTTTCAAGGTTTGCCAAATTTTCAAAAATTGGAATCTCAGCAGAGAGGAGCACTCTGTGAACCTCCTCGTTGCCAATGCTCATTCCATCAGTTCCAACAGCCTTAATCCCAGCATTGACTAAAAACTCAGCAAGCTCTACACTTAGCTCTCTCCCTCCCGAATAAAACAGCACAATTTTTCCTTCTAAGTCTGTTTTGGGAACTTCTTTAATAATTACTTCACCCTGACCATTAGAGACATCAACGACGATAGCTCTTCCAAAGAACTTCTCTAAAGGAAGTCCATCCACAGCTTTTCCACCTTTTATGAAGTGTGCTGGAGCGTCAACATGAGTCCCGCTGTGCTCTCCAAAGCAGAGAAGATTCATGTAGTATCCCTCCTTTTCAAGGCTTGTCCACTCTTTAATTTTGATCTCCGGATCACCTGGAAAAACTTCAAGCTCTTCGCTCAAAGTTTTTGTTAGATCAACAATCATTGCCCCCACCAATTGATTTTTAACACCTGAGCCTTAAAAGTAAACAGGTGATAACATGGACTGCACGAAAGATTATTGCGTTAAGGATATTAACTTGGCTCCAGAAGGAGAGAAGAAAATTGATTGGGTTTCTCGATTTATGCCCGTCCTCCAGAGCATAAGAAAGGATTTCGAGAAAGAAAAGCCGTTTAAAGGCATCAGGATCGCTGCCTGCCTGCATTTGGAGATGAAAACTGCTTTCCTCCTTCTCACGCTGAAAGCAGGAGGAGCAGAAGTTTCGGCAACTGCAAGCAATCCCCTAAGTACTCAAGATGATGTCGTGGCAGCTTTAGCAAGAGCGGGAGTAAAGGTTTATGCATGGAAAGGAGAGAACACGGAGGCGTATTACGAGAACATGCACAAAGCCCTTGACATAAAGCCCAACATTCTCATAGACGACGGAGCGGACATGATCAGCGTTGTTCACAGAGAGAGGCAGGAGCTCATTGACGATATTTGGGGAGCCAGCGAGGAAACGACAACTGGAGTTATCCGCTTAAGGGCGATGGAAAAAGATGGGGTGCTTAAATTCCCGATCATAGCTGTCAATGATTCATATACAAAGTATTTATTCGACAATCGCTATGGGACTGGTCAGTCCACATGGGACGGCATAATAAGAACTACAAACCTCCTTGTAGCGGGCAAAAACGTCGTTGTCGTCGGTTATGGCTGGTGCGGGAGGGGAATAGCAATAAGAGCAAGAGGATTAGGTGCTACAGTTATAGTGGTTGAAGTTGATCCAATTAGGGCATTGGAAGCAAGGATGGATGGCTTTTTGGTCATGCCTATGAGCAAAGCTGCTGAGATTGGAGACATATTCATAACGGCAACCGGTGATATAAACTGCATCCGCAAGGAGCATTTTGAAGTTATGAAGGACGGAGTAATCTTAGCCAATGCGGGGCATTTTGATGTTGAGATTTCAAAGCCTGACCTTGAGGCATTAGCTGTTGGGATCAGCAAACCAAGGCCCAACATAACTGAATACAAGCTCAAAGATGGGAGAAGATTGTATTTGCTTGCAGAAGGAAGGCTTGTTAATTTAGCGGCAGCAGATGGACATCCAGCTGAGATAATGGACATGAGCTTTGCCCTGCAAGCTATGGCGGCTAAATACATCAAAGATAATCATGAGAAGCTCGAAAATAAGGTCTACGTCCTTCCAAGGGAGATTGATGAAATGGTAGCGAGGATTAAGCTCAAAGCCATGGGCATTGAGATTGAACAGCTGACAGAAGAACAAAAGAAATACTTAGAAAGCTGGGAGCACGGAACTTAGTTAAGTTTTGTTCTTATTCTTTTTATCGCCTAAAGACCCAAAATGTTTCCAATAATGCAAATGACAACTGCACTAAAAACCATACCAACTGCTATCCCAACAGTTCTGAGCTTGGGATATTTTAGCTCAAAGAGCCTTTGAAATCCGGAAATGGACAGATCAAACAGCAAAAACACAAAAAACCACCATAAAAATAAATGAGGCAAACTTAAAGACAGGATATTTTTGAATAGCAGTGTGAGAGTCCCTGCTGCAAGGAGGTAACTTCCTATACGCTTTAAATATTCCATCTTAAGCACCTCCCTAATTATGGAGTCCTTTATCTTCAGGGTTAGTCTAAAACAGAGTTGTATTATTTTTAATGATGCCTCTTTTTTCTTCCATATAAACAAAGGGGATAACAAGAATTCCAACTATTCCAGCTATCAGAAAGTCTCTGCTGTATTGGCCGTATCCAAGAATCTTTGTAAGTATGCTCCAAATAAACTCAATAGATACTGCAAATAACACAGCAATAGTAACTTTGAGCTTCTTTTTTTGAGCATAATAGAGAATTGCCAAAGGTGCTAAAAAGAATGCTGAGGCAAGTAAAATTCCTCGAATTAATTCGAACGATAATTCCAAAAATGTGGATGGTTTATGAACAATAATATCACTATACCCTATTGTCAGCATGAGGAAGAAGGAAAATACAAAAAGCTTTCTCACGTCTACCTTTCTCATATTGTTCACCTCATGAGCCATGATAAACACAAGTTGTGTCCCACTCTAAACAATTGCTATCAACAAAACCACAACTTTTAGCTTTGAACTGTTCAAAGTATCCGCTCCAACAAACTACCATATAAGTTTTGCAACCAAAAATTATAAAAATTTCGTGAACCAAAAGTTTAAAACTTTACAAAATTCCAAAAAGAAACAAGTATAAAACAAAAACAACTCAAAGAAGTAATACAAAAAGTGAACCCGGACTTATGTTAATCCCTCATCAATTTTTTCGTTAAAACGATAGCAACAAGCACTCCAATTAAAATAAATCCAACGCCACATGTTTTCTTTTTTGTTTTATTTTCCACAATGCCAAAGGCATAGATTTTTGATTTATTCCACGCCTTTCTCTTATTGTCCCAGATGCTGGTACCAACAATAATCTGGTTGTTATTCGAATCAACTGATAAAAAGTATTCATCGGCTTTTTCAAACTTCCAAAGTATTGTTTCATTTTCATCTACCAAATATATACCCCCACCACCATTTTCAGTATCCACTGCCACTCCAACTAAATACCTCTTAAATATTGAAACATCAAAAACACCTATCTTAGTTGTGTTGCCGAGATGTTCCTCCCAGAGAATATTTCCATTATTGGAAAGCAGAGAGAAATCACCATTAGCAGTTCCTACAAGTATCTTCCCACCAAATGTTTCTAAATCCCATATTGAACCACGAAGCTGGATCTTCCAGATTAATGTTCCATTTGGTGATAGATAAACAACTGTTCCGTTGTAATCTCCAGCTACAACATATGTTTTATCAAAATCAACTGCAAAAACAGGCATTTTTGTTAGATATGCTCCCAAAATCTCACCATTTAAGGATAGAATATACACATACCCACTAAATCCACCAACAGCTATAAGTTGATTATCCTTAGAGATAGACACTCCAGCAAGTTTGTCTTCCAAATAACGTTTCCATTTTAGACCTTCTCGAGAAAACACATACAGATTTCCATCATAGCTGGAAGCCGCAACAATGCTCCCATCTTCTGATATTGCCACTCTCTTAACTTTTGTCATAGCATTAAATTTCCAAAGCAAATTGCCATTTTTATCAAAGAGCATAATCGTTCCATCTCTGCATCCTGTTGCGATGTAGCTATTGTTGGAAATTGCCGTATAACAATAACCAAAATCTCCGGTGTAGTTCCACATTTGTCTGCCATTTAAAGAGAGCACTACGATTCCTCCTTCAGTCCAAGTCCCGTTTATAGTTTGCCCGATACCTACAGAAATAAGCTCGTCGTTGGAAGAAATGTCGATGACACGAAAATCATTGATATTATACGCCCACAAATGCTCAATCTTCTCTGCATTTACCATAGGGACTATACAAAACAAAAATAACATCAATGTAAATGCAGGTACTTTACTCATGTCTTTTCCCGTATTTCCTTTGTAACAAAGATTTAAAAAATTGTTTGGTTAATTTCAAACCATGAGCATCAAACCTAACTGGCAATCTGCTTTGAACAAATTCCTCAAGGATTGGAAAGACAAAGACTTTGTCGAAGCGGCTTTACTCACCGGTAATCATGCTGTTGGAGTGCAGACCAAATATTCTGATGTAGATGTTTACATCGTGCTTTCTGATAAAGTTGACTGGCGTAAGAGAGGAATTGTCATAGATGGCGTTTTGATTGAATACCTTGCAAACCCGGTCAGCTGACTTCAATTCCCTCAACAAGTTTTCTCCGGATTTCATAAATTCTGTTCCTGAAGTGTTCTGAGTATTCTTTAAGCCTGGCTATTTCAGAAAGCTCAAGACCTTCTTTGTACTCTCTCGCAGCTCTCTCCAAATTCCCCCCTTTGGCGCTTTCTTCCGCATTTTGGATCTTTCTATTGAGAAAGTCCAAGAGCTGATTTCTGAGGTTCACCGTTGCCAATCTGAGTGCTATATCAACGAAAAGCTGGGAGCGTAGCCGCTGATTTTTAATGGTTTTTGCCTCTTCTATTGCCTTTTCAAACAACACTTGATATCCATCCCTTCCCCTGTTGAAGAGCTCCAAGCCGATTACAGAAAATGCCCTCCCCCTATAATAGCCATCCCGGATATGTCCAACGACTTGCAATGCCCTTTCAAATTCACCTTTCTCCGCCAACGCTATGCTCATTTCGCTTAAAGCTAAATCTTTATGGATTTGATCTTTAAGGCTTTCAACGATTTTTAACGCCTCCTCATAGTGACCAGCTTTTATGAGTGCACTAACGCTCAACGCTCGAAGCTTAAGTTTCTTTTTTCTGTCGTCAATCAGCATCATGAGGTTTAGAGCTTTGGTCAGATTTCCGGCGCTTATAAGCCTCAAAATAACTGATTCAAGAACCTGAATCTGAGCTTCTTTTACCCTCAACTTCTCTATAAGATTTAAACTTTCATCAACTTTTCCAGCTTCTGCAAGCTTTGAAATTATTTCTCCAAACGTCATCTCTCTCATGACGAAGTTCTCTATCTCTGAAGCACTTTTTAATGCCTGAGAGAATACCGACAGATATAGTTGAATACCAGCTTCTGCGAGGGCTTTCCCTATCTCGCTAAATGCTATTGCCCTATAATAGGGATCTGAAATTTTCTTTGCAACTTTAATTGCCCCTTCAATGTCTTCACTCTTAAGCAAATCCCTCAGAAAGTACATTACTGCTGCAACTTTGTCTTCTTTGAGTTCTATTTTAAAGATCAAAGTTAATATCTCTTCAACGAGCTTAAGGACAAGTGTTTCATCAAATGTGACAACCTCCACAGCTATATCAGATAGTGCCATCGCCTTTTCTTTAGGGTTGGCAAGCTTCTTTGTTTCATTTATCGCCATTTGAAGGAGCCCTTTGTAGAGACCCACATCTGCATCTTTAACCGCAGTAGCTAAGCTCAGGAGCGATTGAATTCTCGTTAAATCATCCCCAATTGCTTCAACAGTGTCGAATCCTAAAGATAACAACTGTTGATCTCCGTGAGAAATCCTTAAAAGAGTGCTTATTATTTTCATTTTCTCACTGTTGTTATCAATGAATGGTAGCAACTCCAAGATTTCATTAATTTTCTCCTCCATCCCAACTCACGAATTTATCTACCCCTTGGAGTTTATAACGTTCTCGGCTTGAGCCTATCCATATTAAACTTGTCTGCCTAAGTAACATTTTTATTCCTCTTTCCCCCCACTTTTTATCTGGTGTTTTCGATGATATACAAGGCCAAATTTGGAACTCCTGAAAGGGGATGGATTGTTCTTGTTCACGGTCTTGGGGAACACAGCGGCAGATATGAGAAGCTGATAAACATGCTTGTGGATGAGGGATTTGCCGTCTATACCTTCGACTGGCCCGGACATGGGAAAAGCGAAGGGAAGAGAGGACACGCAACAGTTGAACAGGCTATGAAAATAATTGACGAAATTATCGAGGAAATCGGAGAGAAGCCATTTCTCTTTGGACACAGCTTAGGTGGATTAACGGTCATCAGATATGCACAAACACGACCAGATAGGATTAAAGGGATCATAGCTTCTTCACCAGCCTTGGAAAAAAGCCCCAAGACTCCGAGCTTTATGGTACTCTTAGCAAAGGTACTGGGAAGCATTGTTCCCACTCTAACTTTAAGCAACGGAATTGATCCAAATCTATTGTCTCGAAACAAAGAGGCTGTTAGAAAATATGTTGAAGACAAACTCGTGCATGACAAAATTTCAGCAGCTTTGGGGAAGAGTATTTTTGAAAATATGGAAAAAGCACACGAAGATGCTGAGAAGGTCAAAGTCCCCATACTAATCCTAATAGGCACGGAAGATGTCATAACACCACCAGAAGGGGCGAGAAAGCTGTTTGAAAACTTGACAGTTGAAGATAAAATGCTCAAAGAGTTCAAAGGGGCATACCATGAGATTTTTGAAGATCCGGAGTGGGGAGATGAGTTTTATATGACAATAATTGAATGGTTGAGAATCCACTCTTAAGATAAAGAAAATATATTTTAGTCTGGGGATCGAAATGAAAACAATTCTTATCAAACCTAAAGGTGGGAAAATTATTTCAGCAATTTTCGTAGTGTTCTTTATACTCTTCTTACTTCCAGTAGTCTTCGTTTACACCCATACTTCAGGAGGCAAAACTTTTCTGTTACTATTTATGGCATTTGCCGCATTGCTCTTTGTAGCAGGAGTTTATTTTCAGCATGCCATTCTAAAACAAGCAAAAAAAGCGGAAAGCCTATTCTCAATAGTGAGCATCTCAGAAAGTGGGATTTCATTCCCGGAAGAACTCGAATTTGAGTATGGGATTTTAAACATGAAAGCATGGTGGAGCAGCAGCGGGAAGAGTAGAAGCTACCATGTATCGAGAGAATTTATTTCAGCTGGGACTGCAAGGGCTTCAAATATTCCGTTCATAAATGCCGAATTCAAAATGCTGATAACCGCAGATGGTTCGGGCTTTGTAAGTGCTCCTGCAGTGAAAATTCTCAGCGAGCCCTACAAGGATGTTGTCTTCTTATTCTTAACTGAGAAAGGAAAAGTAGATGCGAATGGAACCTTAGTTTTATCAACAGACAATGACTCCGCTCAAATAATAGTTAAAGGTGTTGAGGAAAACATAGCCGGTAGAGTGTACTCCACACTCAACAAAGCAAGAAAGGTCAAGATTGCAATTTCTGCTCCAGAGAGCACTTATGAAATCCCTATTGCAGAGGGAGACAACTTTGAGTTCTCTTACAGGATGCTCCCAGAAGAGAAAATACTTATCGCTGGGGGTTACAGTGTGGTTGACCCAAACAGGATCAGAAAATACCTGAACAAGAGAGAGGTAGCAATGGGTCACGGGGAGTTCATCTTAACGGGGACGCTTGATCTGCCATTAAGAAGGGATGTCTCAGAAAGCATCACATTTAACGTCTCCCTCGAAGAGAGAGATGAGTGGGGATTCTAATGCTCATTGACACTTTTCCAACTTTCCTTAAGCATTGGGATGGCACTGAAGAAAGCTGGCTACGGTATATTCAAGAGTATCCGGAGCTTCTTGAGAAAATTAAGTGGGACTATGAGCGCTATAAGATGGACTGGAGGGAATATCTAAAGCTCCTCACCAAGAGAAATACCGATGAGCTTAAGCTTGCATATGAGAATCTGCTGAAAGTTCTCCCGGAGGTAGAGAGTGAGATTAGGGCACGCTTTGACATCAAAGACTACAACATTGTAATCTATGTTGGTCTTGAGAACGGAGCCGGATGGGTAACCGAATTCATGGGAAAGCCCTCAATTCTTTTCGGCCTTGAAGCTATAGCAGAACTTAAATGGTACGACAGGCTTAAGGGGCTGATTGCCCATGAGTTTGGACACTTGGTTCACTGGATTTTACGAGGAGAGGACATAGAAAAGCTTGAAGATGAGCAGATAATGTGGCTCTACACGGAAGGATTCGCCCAGAGGATTGAAGATTTAATTACTGGCAGACCTTGGGAGGTCGAGAGTGAAGGCTGGTTTGAATGGTGCGAAGAACATGAAAAGCTCCTTAAAGAAGAGTTCTTGAGGAGGGTTAAAAAGGGAGAAGCTTTGAATCCATTTTTCGGCTCATGGTATCAGCTCTTTGGAAAACAGTTTTTGGGCTACTATCTTGGCTATAAGTTTATCCTAAAGCTTGAAGAAAAGTTTTCACTTGAAGAAATAGCAAAACTTGAAAAGGAGAAAATTAAAGGAGAAATCCTAAAGTTTTTGGAAGATTAGATGTTCTCCCTCAGGTCAATTATGTGCTCAAGCTCTGGACCCGTCCGTATCAAGCCAACTGGAACGCCAACTTTGTCTTCAATCTCCTCTATGAACTCCTTAGCCCTCATGGGTAGCTTATCATAATCTGTTACGCCAAAGGCTTCTTTGTCATATTTGTCAAGCATCGTTATTGCAAGCATCGTAGCGCCGTTAATCTTTGCAGAATAGCGTGCAAATTCAAAGTCAAACCAACCAACTCTTCTCCTTCTTCCTGTCACTGTGCCATATTCAACCAACCCCATTTTCTCTGCCTCTTCCATTGGCATCTCCGTTGGGAACGGTCCAGCCCCTACTCTCGTTGGAAAGCTTTTGAAGACCACTATGACATCATCAACCCTTGTCGGCCCAATTCCAACGTCACTTGCTATTGCTGAAGCCGAAGTGTCTTTTGAGGTTACATAAGGATACGTGCCAAAATACAAGCTCAGCCCAAAGCCCTGTGTGCCTTCAACCAGAACAAGCTTTCCTTCATCCAAGGCATCATTAACTTCCTGTGCAACATCTGTCAAATAAGGCTCAAGCTCTTTGATGTCTTTAGCTTGTCTTGCCTTCCTTAAAGCTCTGTCAGCGTTTGCCGGACCGCACCCACTTCCTGTTGTGCCTATCTTCCCATGCAAATAACCGTTTTTCCTGTCCATCTCCTTGTGGTGTGGCTCAATTATTGAACACCTGTAATCTATGCCAACCCTCCTGGCAACATCAAAATCTTTAAGATGCTCAAGCTCATGGAAGAAAACCTCTGGGTCAACTAAAACTCCAGCTCCAACCAAAAGTCTTGCTTCCCTGTTCATAAAACCTGTGGGCAGCTGTCTAACTGCGTATTTTTTTTCGTTTATAAAAACGCTGTGTCCTGCGTTTGTTCCCACGCCTCCGCGTGCAATGATATCTGGTTTGTCATGCAGAGCGAGATAGGCAATTACAGAACCTTTTCCCTCATCTCCCCATTGTCCACCAACAACAATAACACTTGGCATGGCTCTTACCCATAGATAAGTCAATAACACCCTTAAAACAGTTTCGGAAGGAGGAAAAATTAACAAGAAAATGTTAAAGTTCATCCAGCTTGGAAATAAAATCCCTCTTCGAAAAAAGTTCTCCCTTTGATCAGATAGCTGCTGTTGTAGTTAAAATATCGGAGCATTTTTCTTGTGCAGTACCTATCAACGCCAGCAATTACAATCATGAACTTTTCCTTGTTCCATGGGTTTCTTAAGGTCTGAACAACTCCTAAAGGATATTCTTGAGAGATCGGAGTATTCAGCTTAGCCATTCTAATACTGCCGTTTGAAAAGATGAACGAAATTGGATTTTCAACAGCTGTAAAGTTTTTTACAAGTCTCCACTCATCGTTAAAAGAAAATCTCACTACGAGCTCTTTGGTTAGGTTCTTAGTTAATTCATTTGCTGCAGGCCCTCCGATTACTATTAAATTACTCTTCAAATCTTCATTTGTGAGTTCTTTATCACTCTTAACTTCAACCGATATTCCAACACTTCTCAACCAATCAGCAAGCATTAGTGCAGACTCTTTATCGTATTCATTTCCCCTCTCATCAGGATTCTGCGTTCCGTAAACTATGATGACCTTCTTATCTTTGTAAATTTTATTTGTTGCCCAAAACCCATTTACAGGCATTTTTGAATTAAAGTATCTGCTTAGGTTATCTTTCGTTACCAGCTTTCCCACAACTTCCGGTATCTGTTCAAAAGAGATGTTCTCTTGAAATGCTTTAGCCAAATCCCCAACAAGAATATAGCCGATAGTTGCATCTTTTAGGATAGAGTATTCTGCGATGATATCGTTGTAGTGTTCCCCAAGATAATAATGGGTGAAAGCCTCAACCAAGTTTTCGTTTAGATATGCTCCACTTGTGGAAAAATCCCGCTCATATGCCATTAGGGGAAGCTCTTCCAAGATTTTTTGATATATGAAGCGGTACTCTGATGATATGCCAAGCCTATCAGAATCCAGAAAAGCGTGGGCAAACTCGTGGATGAAGAATGCTCTAAACGTGTAATTGATGATTGCTTGAACATTTGGCAAGCCAGTATATCGCAGATTTTCCAGATAAATCCTCGGTATAGATCCAATCATGTATGCTTTGGTCACCGTTTGACGTGAGTGAAGGTGAATGAGTAGGGAATATGAAAGTTCAACTCGGTATTCGGCATATTTCTCTCCAGAACGATTCTCAAGCTCCTCAATAAAATTCAACTCTTTGAAAATATCCTCAATTGGAGTAAGTGCTCTCTCATATTCCTCTCTGTGAGCGTTGTAGAACTCCATGAAGTTACTCTCCCTGGCAAAGTCTGAAAGCTCAGCATAAAAATCTGGCAAGTTCCCCTGATCTCCAAGATAATCTCTAACAGCCAAACTGCTTGCCCAGTTCCAGATGTTTTCATCTTTGATATAATTAGGGAGGTCTTTGGGAAACATTTGTTGCATCGATTTCACTGCTACATGACCTTTATAAGGTGCAAAGTAAGTCAAAACATTCCTAACATAATCCTGAGGGGCGGTTATGAAGTCATCACTCCCATTAAAGGCTAAAATGTAAACCACAGCGAACAGTTCTAGGTTTGGATTGACTTCTACCACAACCTGGGGCTGCTCTTCGGCTTTGATAAGAGGTGTTTGAGAGATGAGCAAGAGAAAGCACAAAATTAATGAAGCTCTCTTCACATTTACCACCATATCAAGTTTGGAAAGTTAAGAATAAAAGTTTTATTGCAAAGGGTAAAGGATAAAACTCGAAAATACAAATGCCCTTAGGTGTTTAACATGATAAAAAACAAGCTCATTGTGGTTACTGGTGGGGCTGGTTTCATAGGCTCACACATTGCCGAAGAGCTCAGCGAAGACAACGAAGTTGTTGTTATTGACAACCTCTATTCTGGAAAAGTTGAGAATGTACCAGAAAACGTAAAATTCATCCAAGCCGATATCAGGGACTATGAAAGCATAGCCGAGATAATAAGCCAAGCTGATTACGTATTTCATGAGGCAGCACTCGTGAGTGTTGTCGAAAGCGTAGAGAAGCCAATTTTAACCGAAGAAATTAATGTTCTGGGAACGCTGAACATCTTGAAAGCTTTAAGCGAAGGACATGGCAAACTTATCTTTGCCTCATCTGCCGCTGTATATGGCGACAATCAAAATCTGCCTCTGAAAGAGGACGAGAAGCCCAAACCCTTATCGCCCTATGGAGTAACAAAAGTCTCTGGAGAATATTATTGCAGAGTCTTTTACGAGCTCTATGGAGTCCCAACAGTGACTTTGAGGTATTTCAACGTCTTTGGTGAAAGACAGGGATACAACCAGTATGCCGGAGTTATAAGCATCTTCATCAACCGTGCTTTGAAAAATGAGCCGCTGATAATTTTTGGAGACGGAAAGCAGACGAGAGACTTCATTTATGTTAAAGATGTCGTTAAGGCAAACATTTTAGTTGCAGAAAAGGAGAAAGCAAACGGAGAAGTGTTCAATGTTGCTCGCGGTGAGAGAACGACAATCCTTGAGCTGGCTATGAAGATCATTGATGCAACAAATTCATCAAGCTCAATAATTTTTGATAAGCCGAGACCCGGCGATATAAAACACAGCCAAGCTGATATAAGTAAAATAAAGAAGCTTGGATTCAAACCAGATTACTCTCTTAAGGAAGGACTTTTGAGGACGATTGAGTGGTACAGGGGGCAAAAAGCATGAAAGTTTTGACCATAACCCCAAGCTTCAAACTGTCGTCCTTTCTAAGGAGGAAGCTTGTTAAAGCTGTTGAAGGGTTTTTCAAGCAAAATTGAGACTGAAGAAAATCTGATTATTCTGCCAAAGGAAGAAAAAGCCGAATTTGGAACATTCCTATGCTCAAGCACCATAATAATGGGAAAGCATATGAGAGGAACTTACCACGAGGGATTAGTGTTTTCCACATCGCGGAGATTTGAAAAGGAAGGGAAGATTACGGTAAAGGAACTGCTCCTTGAACCAAAAGAATGCAGGGTGGAGGTTGATGTAAGCGGAGTAGGAGCCTTAAAATTGCCTGGCTTCAGGTTGGAAAACGGCATTTTAATCCTTTACATACTGCCTAAATATATTTTTGAATTCTCACATGAGAACCTAACGCTGGCAACTCAAGAAGATTACGCCCAGATAACGTTTTTCCCGCTGGAATACGGATTTGGAGGGGAAGTTTCTCTGAGTCTGAATAAGGCGAAAGAGGTTAGAGTTCTTCTCAGGGGGAATAAAGCCGAGGAATTTCTGTTCTGGGATCATGAAGATGGCTCATTCGCTTACAATTTTATAGATGAATCGCTGGTGATTATCTCACATGAGAAGTTCATAACACCAAAAGAATTTGCCAGAAGTCTTGGAAGAGTCTCAATAATCAGCGGGCACGGAGAATTTGAGATTGTAGGAGAAATGGTGCTGTCCCTAAAGAAAGAGGTAAGGGAAAGCATAAAGCTGGCGGTTACTTTTTAGGAACCTTGAACCCCATTGCCTGCTCCTGCTGTATCTTTTGAGCTTTCTGTGCCAAATCTTGGAGCTTTTCTTGTATTTGTTGCAATGCCTCTTGAGTTCTCTTTATAGCATCTTCATATTCCTTGATTCTTGCATCCAAGTAAGCAACTGCATCCTCTAAGCTTTTCTCAACTGCATAGCCTGACCCTACGCTGATGATTGCATGCTCCTTATCGACTATCATGCCCTTGAGAAATGAGCCTGCCCCTACTGGAACAAGTATCTCAGGTTTCTCTTCTTCAACCTTTTTAAGCTCTTCAAGGGTTTCCTTTACTGCTCTAAACTCGTTCATTCCAAGAGTTAGGAGTTCTAAATTCTGAGCTAAAAGTTGAGCCTGAGCCTGTAAGAGCTGATACTCATAAGCCAACCTTTCAAGCTGCTCTTGATTCTGCGCCATTTTCACCACCAAAGAAAAATTGGAGAGTTGCCTTTTAAGAGTTTGCATGGATAGAACTATACAAAAAAGAGGAACAGAAGTTAAGCAAGTTCCAAGCTGAGCCTCCTAACCACTGGGTTTTCGGCTTCCTCGGGTTTTATTTCCTCAATTTTCTCAATCCATATTTTTGTTCTCTTTACCCTGTGCTTGCTTCCGATTTCTGAATAAACGAGCTCAACAACGTCTTCCGGCTTCACTGCCCTGTACTCCTTAGTGAACTTCTGCTTCTTTCCGTTCCTTTCAAAAATCCCCTTAACGCGATAAACCTTAACCTCCATCTTGCCTCACCCCAAAAAGCCCAGTGCTTCCTCAATCTTAACAATCTCAGGACCAGTGGTGAGATGTCCAACAACAACCCCAAAGGAATTGGCTAACATGCATGAGCCGACAAACGGAACACCCTGATTTGCTGTGCCAAGATAAATATCCACTTTAAACAGATCTCTCAGCCATTCAAGTTCTTCTTCAGTTGTTTCAGGGTGGACTAAACCACCTTTATTTGTAACAACGCCGACGCTTCCAACAGCGTGGAACTCAGCTATAATACCTCTCTCCACTTCCACTCCTAAGATATCCTCAAGTTGCTTTGCTTCCTCCCTTGTGAACTTCGCACTCACGAGAGCTGCTTTGTCGTTGGCTAAAATTAAGTTACCCAAGGCGGTCAGCTTGCTCAGGAAGGGTTCAATTCTAATATCGAGGTCGTATTCCCTTAAGGCGGCATTTATTCTCTCAAGCTCAGTGTCCCAAATGTAGTAGGGCACAACAATTGCATTCGAGTTTCCAGCAGCAAAGATACCAACTATCCTGGATTTCATAATGCTCGTTTCGATAATTGGGACTTTTAGAACCTCCCTCAAAACATTGAGTTTCTTTTCTTGAAGGCCCTCTCTAACCAGGAGTACTTTATCGGTAGCGACACCAAACACACCCAGATACGGGGAATTTTCAAAGTCAAGTCTTTCTATGTGCATTTTTCACCACTCACGAGAAATAAAAATTGAGAGATCAGCTCTCCGTTGCCTGTGCTTCGGGTTCCTTTTCTTCTTCCTTCTTTTCCTCAGTCTTCTTTTCTTCTTTTACTGTCTTCTTTGCCCCTGGGGGGAGCTCAACGTAGGCAACCCTGACCTTGCCTTTTCCTTCAACTTCCTCCTCGACCACCTTGACTTTAACTCTAAGCTTGCTTGGGGGCTTCTCAATTCCTCTTTCCCAGATCTTCTCGTTGACTTCCGGAGCTATGACAACCTCTTCAGCTTTTGCATGCCTTGCAATGAACTCCCTAACGAACTTAGCTGCTCTTGGTGCTCTCTTCCACCTTGGAACGATCTTTTTGATCTTCCTTATTGGGACAGTGAAAATAACCTCATCTCCGACCTTAATCGCCATTTTTCATCACTCCTTAAGCTTTGTCCTTCTCCAGTATCTTCTCTTGGGGTGAGTTATAACTCTTCTGTTTGTCTTAACAATAACCCACACAGGAACTCTTCTATTCTGTTTAGCAGCCTTTGCCAAGCGGAGCTTCTTTGCAAGAGGCTTGTACCTTGCCATTCTTATCCCTCCCAAAAGTTATCGTAATAAGTCCTAACCAAGCTTCAAGATTAAGCTTATTTAAATCTTCCCATTACTTCAGAGCTAACATTTCAGTTTCATTTTATAAATCTTGCTTCTTCCATCCCAAAACTCTCGACTGATAGTGCCTCTTTGGGAATATTGTCAGTGGATCTATTCCCCTAAGCCTTAAGAGGTGTCTCAGCTCAACTTCATAATCACTCTTTTCTAGTTTTTCGCTTTCCCTAATTTCAATGATGAAGAGTTTTTCTGCAAGCTCCCTTATTGTTTTGTAGCCCAATCCAAGCAAAGGACGTATATACTGAACGTTAAATCTATCTTCAAGGCTCCTTGTCCTTCTCAAATCTAAAAAAGGAACCCTGTCATCTCTCCTTGTGCCGTCGCTTATTCTCTCAACATCTTTACGGCTTGCGATCTCTTCGAGAGCCTTTTCGTGGATAAACTGGATTGCATTACTTGGATGTCCATCCCTAATGCACATCTCAGCAGCTTCTTCTAAAATTTCTCTACCTAAAACCACAACTTCGTGATTAAATCCCAACCTATCAGCAGTTTCCTTTGCATACTTCCAATTATCGAGAAGACCAAAGCTTATCGTGACTAACTTCACCTCATACCCCAATTTTTGCAGAATCCAAGCAGCTAAAGATGAATCTTTGCCTCCGCTGTAGAGGTGATAGACTTCCATCTTCCCCACGGCAACCTTTAAAAGCCAAACCCTTATAAACTCTTTTGCCTCTTTGCGAGAGGTTGAGATTTGAGGTGAGAGATATGGAAAAACGCCTACCTGGAAAGGTGAGAAGGGCTATAAGAGCCAAATATTACGATATTCAACCTAAAGCATGGATTGGAAAGAAAGGGTTAGAGGAGGGTGTGATTAACGAAATCAACACCCAGCTCAAGAAAGACGGTATTCTCAAGGTGGAAATAAGAAAAGGGGCACTTATTGCAACGGGAATGGACAGAAAGCGGATAGCTGAGAAGGTTGCCGAACTAACTGACAGCGAGCTGATTGAAGTAAGAGGCAAAAGATTTATATTATTCCGTCCGAGAGAGGGATGGGAAAAGTATTTAAGGAAGCTTAAGCTTAAGGAACTCTCAAAGGAGAAGCGGGAGGAGAAGCCCGTTAAAAAGGTCAGGCTCGATATCGCTCAATTCAGAAAGAAGTTCAAGAAAGGGAGGGATTAAGGATGGCGACAGTTTATGATGTTCCCGGTGATTTGCTCGTTGAGAGGGTTGCTCAAAAGTTGAAGGAGATACCTGAGATTAAACCACCAGAGTGGGCTCCATTTGTCAAAACAGGAAGACACAAGGAAAGACTTCCAGAGCAAGAGGACTGGTGGTATTATAGAGTTGCTTCAGTCTTTAGAAAGATATACATCGATGGCCCTGTTGGCATTGAGAGGCTCAGGACTTGGTATGGAGGAAGAAAGAACAGAGGACACGCTCCAGAGAAGTTTTACAAGGGGAGTGGAAGCATAATCAGAAAGGCTCTCCAGCAGTTAGAAGCAGCAGGATTCATTGAGAAGGTTCCAGGTAAGGGAAGAATCGTCACACCTAAGGGAAGAAGCTTCCTTGACAAAGCGGCAACCGAACTTAAAAAGGAGCTTGAGGAAGTCATCCCAGAGCTTAAGAAGTACTGAACTTTTTGAATCTTTTTATGTCTATGAATTTTTCACCGCAAAATCCTCACTCCTTTTTCTTCCAAAACCTCCAGAGTGTTACAAAAATTACAATTGTGGCAATTCCTGTAAGAAATGTGATGCTTTTTGTTGTCCCGTTTGAAACCTTGGTTTCCTCTTCTAAACATTTTCTATCCATCTCGCGATACAACTCTAGCATTCTATTCACATTTACCGGCTTTATCCATGGAGGCAGAATGAATGCTTCGTAGTATGTTATAAACAGGAAAGTACTATTTCCAACGACGACACTTTCAGTTTTCTTAGCTACAGTAAAGTTCACTGGGATTTTCTCCTTATCTGTTATGAGAAAAGCCGTTTTGTTTGGAATGTCAACTATAAGCGTTCCTGTTACGTTGTTCCATTTGCCCATGAGCACGCTTGAGGGAATTAGATTTTTACCCAATTCTTTCTTGTCAGTCGTGTTAATTATTACAAAGCCCCTTTCAGTAATCTCATAAGCAAAGTATCCTTTTTTCGCTTTCCGAGTCTGATTGTGCCATATTTCCCAAGGAAACACTATCACCGGGTGTCCATTCTTCTGATAAAGTTCCAGCGAAACATACCCTTTACGCCATGGATAATTCGTATTGTGCCCAAAATACATCCTCATTGGCGTTTTTACAGTGTAGTTTTTCCAGCTTAGCGTCCCATTGCCAAGGACAACATAATATCCCAGATAGCTGGCAAGGGGCAAATAATCAATCTCAAGAGGCACTGTGCAGTTTCCTTTGACTTCATAAGCCAGAGGAAGCCCGTAGAGATCATAGACAACAACCCATTCCTTCTCGTCCTCATTCCAGAAGCCTATAAGTGAATACAGGGGCTCAACGCTTTCAGCAAGCTTCTTTATCTCATCTGTAACGTCCTTCCTTCTATCATTTTCTATAAGGATGTAGCGAGTCGGAACGTACACAGGAGGAAATTTTGGAAGATAATACATTAAGCCCCTCTGAATTTCAATTTTAAATGGTCCGTTCGGCGGCTCATATGGGTGAAGCTTTGGTGTTTCGTTGGTCATGACGAAATTTGTCCCATCGTAAAGATAGTAAACGGTTGTGTTTGGAAATATCATATCAACCTTTGCCCACAACTTCCCGTTATCATCCAATCCAAGATGGACCCAAGCATAGGGAGTATTACCAGCGTTCTCTGGAGCTATGGTATTTCTAGCGTTCCAGGCAAGACTCCACGTTTTCTCAACTTTGAGTGTTCTTGGGTTCAACTGAAAAACCGAATCGCTTGCATAATGAGGTCCGCTGCCTGTTTCAGCCACAAAGAAAACACTGCCACTGTAGAATACAAAATCTCTTGGCTTCCAAGAATACCACCCTACAACAGGCTTCATCCTAATCGGAATACTGCCGTTATAAATTCCCATGTATATGGAATCGTGGTAATTGGAATAGACTAAAACCACATCCCCAACAGTAGTAACTCCTAAGTTTGAAATGAACTCTCGAATGTCCAAAGGATCACTTATTCCAGCTTCCAAGTGCCACGTTAAATCTATAAAATCACTACCATTGTAAGCAAAGAGTCCTTCATTTGCAACGAGAACCTGATGGCAGTCTTCACACCATGCCGTTGAATGCGCACTCACTGGTGACAGCAATAACATGGAAAGCAAAATCACTGTCATACATTTCTCTACTACTTTTCTATTTTCCATAATTACCTCTTTAAACTTTTTCATTTTTACCCTAACATATAGTGTGCACCAACAGTTTAAATCTTTTGCAATCTCTGCAATAACTTTTTAACCATCTTATCATAAATCCTCTTGGCGAGGTGATAGAAATGGCTGAGGACATTGAAGAGATTAGAAAGAGAAAGCTCATGGAGCTACAGAGAAGGCTTGCCGAGCAGCAAAAAGCTCAAGAAGAAGCCGCAAGACAGCAAGCTGAACTTGAAGCCCAAATACAGGCAATTCTAAGGAGAATCCTTACTCCAGAAGCAAGGGAAAGGCTTTCAAGAGTTAAACTTGTCAGACCAGAACTTGCACAGCAGGTTGAGCTTATACTGGTTCAGCTTTATCAAGCTGGACAGATCAGGGAAAAAATAGATGATGCAAAGCTCAAGAAAATTTTGGCTCAGATTGATGCGAGAACAAGGAGAGAATTTAGGATTAAATGGTAGTGAGAGACATACTTTCCCAATTTGACATCCTTAAAATTTATATACCTTTTGTGTGTAAATAAACAAAGGCGAGTGGGAAGAGCATGGATATCAAGAGGGTCATAAAAGAGCTGAACGAAAAAGGTGAGATTAGCTTAGAGACCTGGAAACCGCTCTCCGCCAAGAAGAATGGTGACGGTACTGTTGATATTCTATACCGCAATCTACTGCTTGGAGATGAAAACGATCCCGTATTCCTCTGGGTTTATGTTAACATTATAGAGGAAGATGAAGAGGATACAGAAGTTAGAATTTTGGAAAGGATGACATTTAAAAAAGAGGACCTTGCATGGGTGGCAAAGTTCGTATCAAAGTTTGGTTAATTTTATATAGTATGAATTTATTAACCGTAACCCGCAGATGGGGGTGTCAAAGTGGAAAAGCGTAGGGTCTGCCCAGTTTGTGGTTCAACTGAATTCATTTATGATCCCGAGCATGGAGAAATTGTTTGTTCCAAATGCGGATTCGTCATAGAAGAAAATATAGTTGATATGGGACCGGAATGGCGTGCTTTTGATGCTTCTCAGAGGGAAAAGCGTTCAAGAACTGGCGCACCTGAGAGCATTCTGCTCCACGATAAAGGTTTATCCACAGACATCGGGAGCGACAGGAATATTACCGGCTTGATGAGAGAAAAGATGTACCGTTTGAGAAAGTGGCAGTCTCGCTTGAGAGTCAGTGATGCCGCCGAGCGTAATCTCGCCTTCGCTCTCAGCGAGCTTGACAGAATTGCCTCACAACTCAAGCTTCCGAAGCATGTTGAGGAAGAAGCGGCAAGACTTTATAGAGAGGCTGTGAGGAGGGGACTTATCAGGGGGAGATCCATTGAGAGTGTTATTGCTGCCTGCGTTTATGCCGCCTGCAGGCTCTTAAAGATTCCGAGGACGCTTGATGAGATTGCCGACATTGCAAGAGTTGATAAAAAGGAAATTGGAAGAAGCTTCAGATTCATTGCAAGGAATCTTAACTTGACTCCAAAGAAGCTCTTTGTTAAGCCAACTGATTACGTGAACAAGTTTGCTGACGAGCTTGGCTTAAGTGAAAAAGTAAGAAGAAGGGCAATTGAGCTTTTGGAAGAGGCTTATAATAGAGGACTAACGAGTGGCAAAAGTCCAGCTGGATTAGTTGCTGCCGCATTGTACATTGCTTCTCTGCTTGAAGGTGAGAAGAGAACCCAGAGGGAAGTTGCTGAAGTTGCAAGGGTTACTGAAGTAACCGTTAGAAACAGATACAAAGAATTAGTAGAAAAGCTTGGACTGAAAATAACACTCTGAGTACTTTTTACTTTTTTGAGCTTACAAGTCGATTAAATGCTCAAATACTAAACCGGTATTATGATTCAAAGAATAAAGGGAAATCATTTCTTTCTCATGAACCAGCTCTCCAAAGTTGACTGTTTTCCGGCTCTTATTGCTTTCTTCAGCCTTTCGAGACCGTTCTTTACTCTTTCCTCGCTGAAATCGTGCTCATCACATAAGAACTTTAAAATGCCTTCTTCATCTGGCATCTTCCAGACGAGCTTGTAATCATCCGTAACAGGGGGATTTAGGAAGAACTCCTTGATTGCATATAAATCAACGTCGCTCATCTTCTGATACTTCTTTAGGGGATCTTTTGAATATCTGACAATCTCCAGAGCTTTCTTTGGACCAACTCCCTTAATGCCACCTGGATTATAATCCGTTCCAACCAGAATAGCAAGTTCTATGAGCTTTTCCCTGTCAATTTTCAGTTCTTTTAGAACTTCTTCCAAAACAATTAGCTCTGGCTTTACTTCAACATAAACATCTTTTCCGGGAAGCTTTCTTCTGCCCGTTATTGTCAAATTCCTAACAAGCCTTGGTGCTCCAAACAAAAGTGAGTCATAGTCCTGAGAAGCTGAAGCCCAGACTTTACCCTTTGATGCCATATAAGCCGCTTGAGCCTCACCTTCACTCGGAGCCTGCACCCATGGAATGCCCATAAGCTCTAACAATTTTTTAGCATCCTCTATCAGCTGCTCATTCACCCTTGAAGCTCTCTGGGCATATTTCTTTGCCTCCTCCAGATCACCTCTTGCTAAAGCCTCCTGCCACTTTTCCTCAGCTTCTTCCCTTGCTTCCGCTCTTTTTTCAAGCTCCTTCTTCTTGAATTCTGGCGGCTTTCCATCAAAGACATAAGCTGGCTTTATTCCTGCTTCCATGAGGTTTATCGTCCTGTAGAACAGCCCAGAAAGATGTGAAGTTATCCTCCCCTTAGAGTCCATGAGAGGTGTTCCATCTCTTTGTCTGATAATGGAGAGGAACTGATAAATTGCATTTAAAGCATCAATGGCTATCTTCCTTCCGTTTAGATTTTCAATCTCAATTTCTTTTCTTGGAACAAGCTCACCTATCTGAACTCCCATCACTCCTCACCTATCTTAATGTATAGATATCCTAACACAAATATAAGGCCTGCGATTGCAAAGAGCTTTATGGCATCCAGCTCTCTAAAATCGGAAGCAACAACAAGCTTTTGAATGAGAGCAACTATTCCAACTTCCAATATGTGGGTCAGGCTAACTCGGTGCTGTCTTAAGTAGATTATCAGAATTCTATAGGTTTCTATGAGGATTATCGTAACGAGGACATTTGCAATCAACAGCTTAGGCTCGGCAACTTTGTATGTGAGCTTGAAGTTCAAATAAATGGAGTACATGGTAAGATATAGTATGAAAAACAAGAATACCATAACCACCATATCAAAGCATATCTCAAGGGTCTTTCTGAAGGCTTTGTGAACCTGAGTATATTGGGCGACTTTCTCTTCTTCCATCTTTGCCATTTTCATCAGCCTACCGGTGTGCTCATCACCCCTCAGATGAGGGGAAGGATCATCATCACTTTTATTTTCTGTCTTTGACTTTAAAATCTTCTCCTCTTATTATCCAACAATCGTTCAAAACCATTAGTTCTTTTAACGAACGCCGATACACAAGTCGGCAAATCAATAAGAGAAAAGTTATAACTGATTTTTCAGATTAACCTTTGTAAAGTTTATTGGGGTGAAGGAAATGAGTATTGAGGCACTATTCAAGCCAAAGAGCGTTGCCGTCATTGGAGCTTCTGGAAAGCCAGGAAAGATAGGCTATGCAATCATGAAGAACCTCATCGAGTACGGTTACGAAGGGAAAATCTATGCAGTTAACATCAAAGGGGGAGAAATTGAGATAAGCGGGAGAAAGTTCAAGGTCTACAAGAGTATTCTTGATGTTCCCGATGAGGTTGATATGGCAGTTATCGTTGTTCCTGCCAAGTTTGTTCCACAGGTTGTCGAGGAATGTGGAAAGAAAGGGGTTAAAGTATTACCAATCATAAGCTCAGGATTTGGTGAACTTGGGCCAGAAGGCAAGAAAGTCGAAGAACAGCTTGTAGAGACAGCTCATAAGTATGGAATGAGGATTCTCGGTCCAAACATTTTTGGTGTCGTTTACACACCAGCAAAGCTCAACGCAACCTTCGGTCCAACAGATGTCATGCCAGGCAGCTTAGCGTTAATCAGCCAGAGCGGTGCTCTCGGTATAGCCCTTATGGGATGGACAATTCTTGAGAAAGTTGGTCTCTCAGCAGTTGTCAGTATTGGAAACAAGAGCGATATTGACGATGCTGACCTCTTGGAGTACTTTAAGGATGATGAAAACACAAAGGCAATCCTCATCTACATGGAAGGCGTCAAAGACGGTAGGAAGTTCATGAAGGCTGCAAAAGAGGTCAGCATGAAAAAGCCAATTATAGTCATCAAGGCTGGAAGAAGTGAGAGAGGTGCAAAGGCGGCAGCATCACACACTGGTTCATTGGCAGGTGCTGATAGCATTTACACCGCAGCATTCAAGCAGAGTGGTGTTCTGAGAGCATTAACAATTGGCGAAGCTTTCGACTGGGCAAGAACACTCAGCAACTTACCAGAACCACCAGGGGAGAATGTCGTCATCATCACGAACGGCGGTGGAATTGGAGTCATGGCAACAGATGCAGCCGAAGAGGAAGGATTAAAGCTCTACGACAACCTTGAGGAGCTTAAGGTCTTTGCAAATCACATGCCACCATTCGGAAGCTACAAGAACCCGGTTGACTTGACCGGTATGGCAGATGCAAAGGCTTATGAAGGTGCTGTTAGAGATGCTTTAGCTCATCCAGAGATGCATGCAATAGCTGTTCTCTACTGTCAGACCGCTGTTTTAGATCCAAGAGATTTAGCAAGAATAGTAATTGATGAGTACGAAAAGAGCGGAAAGAAGAAGCCAATAGTTGTTGCAATCGTGGGTGGAATTGAGGCAAAGGAAGCAATTGACATTCTCAACGAGAACGGAATCCCGGCATATCCAGAACCGGAGAGGGCCATCAAGTCATTAGCCGCTCTGTACAGATGGAGCAGATGGAAGGCAAGCAAGAGGAAAGAGTGATTTCCTTTTTCTTACTTCCTGTTTTCTGCTTCTCAGATATCCGATCAATATTCTTTTTGTTTATCCTTTTGGGACTTTAATTTTGACATAAAGTTTTAATAGGATAACGAACATATGTTGTATGGGGAATCAATAAATGGGTAGAGCTCTCAAAGCTCTATCTATCCTTGCAGCTTTTGCGGCTGTCTCATTCCTCCTCTTAAAGCCTAACAACATATACCTCGAGGTGTACTACCCCGGAAGTTTAGAATACCTCGGCTACAAACACGGATCTTTTGAATTCGAGTTAGTAGAGAGAAGTGATGAGATTAATATAATAACAGTTAAGGATAGGATATGGACACTCATAGATGAAGACTTGAAAAATAATCCAATGTATGTGAGAGTTAATGGAGATAAATTTAGAGCTGTTCTTCGCTTCTGGCATGAGTTACCGATAAAGGGAGAAGATTTGATTTACATTGCATCTCCATACAACTTCACAGAGCTTGCGGTTGTTCATCTTCCTGAAAATTACACTCTCAAAGGCTGGGAATTCGAGAAAGGAGCATTAATCCTTGAGATTGAACCGGCAGATAGAAATGAAGGAAGAGTCATTATACACAATGAAAAACTTAGAGAAGTACAGGCAAAAATAAAGTACCAGTACGCTCCAGTATTCTACACATACAGGGGTAGAATAATCGCGAGAGGAGAAGTTCACGAAAGAGTCCCGGGAGTTCCTCTTTACATATATCCCGGAGAAATAACACAAGGAATTTTCCCTCAACATGACCTTTATGATTTAATAAACGTTAAAAACATCCTTCTGAGCCACTATGAGGTCAGATTAAAGCAAAATGAAACGATAACAGTTGAAGGAAGAATTCTCCCTGCTCCATGGAAGTTTAACTATACAAGAGGCGTAAATGCCGGCAAAGTAAGGCTTGAAGCTTATTGTGGACCGGATAGAGAAGAGTGGGAGTGGTCGTACTTAAGGAGAAGCCTTTATGAACCAGAAGGTCTGAAAATCCAGATTACACCAGAAGTATTCGAAATTCCAGTTAATGGAAGTGCAGAGTTTAAAGTTCAAATAACAGCAGAGAAGGATTCTTTGTTCTGCCCGCTCTTCATAATAGCCTTTGCAGATGAAGGCTGGAAGAGCTGGGAAAGGGTTAGGATTATAGTTGGGGGGTAAATAATGAACTGGGAAAAGACTTTAAGAGATTATGAAAGGACAAATCGGAGAATAGGACGAATTTTTATTTTACTGGGAATTGTAATTGCCGTATTTGGAATTATAAACGTCTACCTGAATTTTGAGTACCTCTGCATTCAAGCGTTTGGGACGGTGTATCCAAACACCAGCAGTGCTTTAGCTTTTACAGCATTTCTGCTTCCCTATCTTTTTACAGGCACTGGGCTTGGATTGTTAGGAATAACAATTGAGAGAAAACTGAATTTAAAGAATGCAGAAGTTCCTTTAGTTGTGTTGATACTTCTCCCCATAATGTATTCCACGACAAAATTTCTGCTGAGCTCTCTAATGGAAACATACTACTCCCCAATTAGTATGATTGAAAGCGTTCTGATCAGTGTGTTTTTGATTGCTGGATATTTGTTCACAAAAAAGATGTAAGTTAAAAACTGACTAATCCAGAGGTTATTGTTTCTCCCTCATAACTTCCCTAAAAACCAGAAGTGCAAGGAACAAAGCAAGCACAACTTCAAACCCAAAAACCCTTTGAAGTTCTGAAGCTCTCGTTATGGCTACCGTTGTGGTATATGTCCTTCTTGAACGGTCAAGCTTAAGGACAAGAACTTCATTCTCCTTGAGGCTCACTCTAAGAGCTCTCCCGTAAAGTTCTATCTCATGCTCCCCTGCACTTAATGGCAGCATAAAGATGTTTCGCAAAGGTTTACCATCAATGGCCACTTCTGTTATATTACAGGGAAGCATCAGGTATCCAATTGGGTTTTTCAGGATAGAGGTGTTGATAAAGATCATGGTGGTCTCATTTTCTTTTATTCTGACCCCATAATACAGCTCTCCGAAATAAGACATCCTGCCAAGACATCCGAAGCAGTAAAAAGTTATGTTGTAATTTCCGGGGGGAAGATAAAACTCACCCGGACCTTTCCCCAAAGACTTGTTGTCTGTTTTCAGCCAAGCCTCTACAGCTGAAGAAACATTCAGAACACCGGCGGCGAACTTAAAAGTTATGTTCATGTCATAATCATTAACATCAATGACTTTGCTCTTCATTTTTCCAAAAGCTACAACCGTTATGTTATGCCTGCCCCTTTCAAGTCCCGTCCTTAGGGGAGTTTCTCCTGCAAACTTTCCATCAATATACACCTTTCCTTCGAGATTTGAAGTGATGTTTATATAACCTCCAGGAGCTTTCTTCAGGAGCACAACACGGTAATCCGGAATATAAGCAAAGTCCCTGGTTGGAGTGTCCAGCCTCTCTTGGAGATAGCCTATTGTTATGACAACCAGATTTCCCCTGAAAAATCCAGCAAATCCAACTGGGCCGGGAAATTCAATCAGTTCACTTCTGTTATCTTTTAACAGCAGTACAAACCCGTAAGGCTTCTCTATCGGAAATCCAACACTTGGAGAACCCCCATAAACTAAAACTGTGCCATTATACACTTGGGCTCCGAAGATCTGTCCTTTTCCAACGCTTATGCTTAAATTTTTTATAAGCCTACCATCGTTTGAATAGACTTCGACTCTATCATTCCAGACCATGATTATCCCTTTTTCCGTTATCTCATAGCTTGTTGGACTTGCACCCAGCAGATTAATCCTCGAAATCCTCAAATTGGCCAAAAGGTTTCCGTTCAAATCAAAAATCATGAGCACATCATTTGTCCAGTCCGACACATATATTCTGTTTGAGACTGCATGAACCCTTATGTAAGGCTTACCAAAATCCTTAATCCACCTTAGAGTCCCGTTCAGAGAATAGGACATCACCCGTGAGACTGAGCGGTTTCTCTCCAAGATTATCAGACTGTTTCCAGCACATTCTGCCCCATCAACAAATTCATCAAACCTTAATCTCAGCTCTGAAGAGTTGTCAAAAACAACAACCTGCGATCCATTGCCAGCAAATCCATATACGACAAGCTTCCCTGAACATGCAGTAATCCACTGTGCATACCTAAATTCTCTGCTCCACAACAGACTTCCATTGGTATCAAAAACCTTAACTTTTCCGTTTCGGCTTAAGGTTACCGGATTATTGCCCAGAAATGTAACACCCATTATGTATCTCTCGTGGACGAGTGTCTTTCTTACGATTCTTTTGGAGAAATTGAAGAGAACAGCGGAATCATAAAAGCTTATGAGCAATAAATCGTCTTTCTTCACAACCCTGGCAATGGAGAGGAATTTATTTTCGTAAACAACGCCACTCTCATTGAAGATATAAAAACCCGCGATAATGCGGAGAGGTATGAAGTAGTTTCCAACTGCAATTATTTCTGGCATAATCATGGGAAAGCCGCCCTCGATGCCATCAACTTTCTTTTCCCACATTTCCACATAAACAGCGCCTGCTTGGGATGAGCATACCAGCAACAGCAGGAGCAAAGCAAGCTTTTTCATGTTACCTCCTCCTGAGAAGTAAATAAATTCCAAGTTCCACTAAAATAACCACAGCAAAAAGTGTAATAAGCTTTGAATACATTCTGTTCTCTTGCGGTTGTGTTTGAGTTAATGTAACTGTCATTGTAGGGTTATCACTTTCAATTTGAATTATGCTCGTGATGTAAGATAACTTTCGTGTATTCTTACTCTCAGGGGTTCCTATCCCAAGCATCTCTTTCGCGATCTCCAGCCTTGTTGTTTTTCCAGCTTTAACCGCCACCTGAAAGTTCGCTTTTATGCCGCTGTATTTCTCGTCAGGGCATCCGATGCAGAAAATCGTAACGGTATGATTGCCAGCTGGAAGCTCTATTCTCTGGCTGGAGTCGCCTATGACTATCCCATCCACTTTAACCCATGCATGAACCGGCAGGAAAACTTCCAAGTAGCCGGTCTGATACGTGACGTTTAGTGCCGTGGTTTTGTTCTCCTCTATCTCTACGCGGTATTCTTTTGGAACTCCAAAGGATACAACCCTAACATCATGTTCTCCAGCAGGCAACGGAACTACAGCGGGAGCCCATCCTTTATCTTTTCCATCAACAAAAACTTTAGCTTTGACGTTGGACTTTATGGACAAATATCCTCCGGGAACGTCTTTAAAGAAGTAGACTATCCCAACATATGCATAAAATGGTCCCATTTCGCCCCACGTTCCGGCGCGGTTGAAATATTCATAGCCCTTTGTCCCAATGAAGATGCCGTTTTTTATCAAAGCAACAGCACCAACCGGATATGGGAGCGTTATTCTCTGAGTATCTCCATGTTCTGTGGTTATCTCAACATAGCCACTTGGCTGACCGAGCGGCAGTTCAACTATCCCTGAACCCCCATAGCTAACTTTCAGATTTGGAGGATTAACGTTTTTGACATTCAAAGTTATTGTAAAATTTGCCCATGTTTCATTACCGTAAAGCACGGAAAGGGTACCATTTCGGTAAGCAAAGGATATGCTGTTACATTCCTCCTGAGACCTCACACGTATTGGGTTTTGAAGCTGAAATTCAGCCACCAGACCGCTTTCATTGAACACCCACACTTTATCAAACTCAAAGAGCCTACAGGCAACTGGAAGGGCATAATTACCAAGCAATACAATTTTTGAAACCTCCCTTTCAGGCCATCTTAATCCACTGTTTAAGTCATAACTCCACATTTCCACATACACGGCACTTGCATAATTTGCAAAGATGACGATCATGAGGAAGAATGCGAGCGCATAACGTTTCTTCATCAGTTTCACCCATTATTACTAAGTTCCTGAATTATAATAAACCTTTTGCTCCAAAGTAATAATTGGAAAGTTACAAACAGAAAAAGCGACATAAACTTTTTAATCCCAAGTAGAGTTTTAACTTTGGTGAGTAAATGAAAAAGGCTGCTGGTGTTATCTTCGTGCTCCTCGGTGCATTCATGCTTTATGCAGATCATATGTACTTCAGGCCACCATACAGATGTGTCTCCGCCTATGTTTTACCCTTGCCAGTTCTTGAAGTTGGAGTTAAAAACATCACAAATGGAGAAGAAGTTTACACGATTATTCTGGCGCTGGGAATCGATTCAAACAAAAGCGAAATCATGGTCCATGATTCAGAGCAGAATTTGAGTGTTCCCTTCATCCGAAAAGGGGAGTTATATTATCCTCCCGAACCCCGCTATATTAACAAAATCACAATTAACGAAAATGCCTCCACAATAACGGTTTATTATCTCAATTATTATAACTCAAGCTCAACAAATGTAGAGAACATTTCGCTGAAGATTTCGCCTTCAGCTTTCACACTCAACACTACCCTAAGAATAAAGCCAACAAAGGATGGCTTTTATCTCAACATTACCCTGCCAACGGGAAACATAAGCATAAATGGAAATCCAGAGACATTTATCTTCTTTGGCAACAATATTACAGAAGTCCCCATACTCAATGAAATATTTATAGGAAAAGTTCTTAACGCCACTTTGGCATACGACACCCATGATCCTGTCGTCAGAGAGAAGCTCTGGCTTCTCATGGATATCAAAGTATACAGGGGAGGTTTTGAATTTCATACTCATGGATTGAATGTTCAAAACATTAAAAGAGTTGAACTCCAAAAAGGCTTTTCATTCAAAAATTTGATACTTTACGACAATTACACGGCAATTGAAAGAATGTATGACGTTAAGTCAGGCAGATACCAAGAAGAGTGTTATGAATACTTCCCAGGACTTCTCGCTTATGTTGGGGGCTTAGTGACTTTGCTGGGCATTACACTATTTGCCGATGCCGTGAAACATGGCAAAGTAAATTAAGGCGGCGTAAACGATACCTGAAAGGAACACTCCAAAGGTAAGCTTTTTCTTCTCAATTTTTCCGTAATTCACAAAGAGAAACGCTAAAGAGCCAACCAAAAAATTAACTAAAGATAAGCTGCCTCTCCTTGGGAAGAACAGTATTGAATCAATCATGATTATGAGAAAGTAAAGCGGAATGAAAAGGAACTGTGTCAGAGCAAATGCCCTGATTATGCTCATCTTGTTCCTTGAAATTAGTGCCGGTAGCGAGGTCAGGATGGATAATACTATGGATGCCTCAAAGAAAGGCCAAAAGAATTCAAGCACACTAATGCCAAGTTTAATGTTTGTGGCATAATCAAACTCGTAAAACATTGAAGCAACGCCCAACTGCATCAAAATGCCAGCAATCAAGAAAAAGACATAAAGTCCCTTTTCATCATCCTCCATTTTTCATCAACTCCTCTGAAAGCTTAAAAAATTCATCAGCCAGCTCATCCGGAATTTCCCAGGGAGTATTGTACTTAGAAAGCTCCTTAAAGAGATCATCAAACCTCTTTAAAGTTTCAAGATTTTTCTTCAGGTCCTCTTGAAGCTCTCCGGGTGGCTTACGCATATGATTTAAGGCAACCGATAAATCCACCAGTGCGGCATTCAACTTTCTGAACTTCTGCTCATTAGTATAAGCTGCCAATATACCGAAAGTCCAGTACAAATTCCGCACATGGAAATAGTAAATGTCGAGATAGAGCAAAAGAACTTCATAGGAAGCATTATTTCTAAGCAGGTATTCAAAAGTTCCTCCCATGTAGCTGAGCTCTATGCTGCTTGTTTGAAACTTCCAATAAAACTCAGCTAAAACCTCCTTCTTCTCCTTCTCGGCTTTCCACCAAGAGTAGGTTGAAAAGACTGAGATCAAGAGCAACACCATTAAGATAAATGAGCCACTCTTTTTCATTTCACTCCCCATAAAAACTTTATAACACCACATTATATTAAAAATTCCTGGTGAAACAAATGCTTATCGGTTTAATCTCCGATATCCACTCCAATTGGGAAGCTCTTCAGGCTGTATGGAGGGAAGTGAAGAAGGCAGATGTAATATTCTGCATGGGTGATTTAGTTGGTTATGGGGCAAACCCCAATGAAGTCGTTGAATTCTTCAGGGAGCAGATGAAAAAGAGAGAAGTTCTCTGTGTGAGAGGAAATCATGACAACGCTGTTGCTTTTGGCATGGATTGGGGATTTAATCCATATGCAAGAGCGGCTGTGAGATGGCATCAACAGGTTATGAGCATTGAGAACCTTGAGTTTTTAAGGAGATTGCCGATAAGGCAACTCTTTACTGATGACACTGGAAGGAGCTATCTCATAATCCACGGTTCGCCAAGAGCACCTTTGGACGAGTATTTGTTTCCCTGGTTCCCAGACAGCGAGCTCAAAGATGTTCTGAGCTATGTGAAGCAAGATGATCTTATTGTGGGGCATACCCATATGCCGATGCTAAGGGAAATTGACGGAAGGAGAATAATAAACCCGGGAGGAGTTGGACAGCCAAGAGACGGAGATTGGAGGGCTGCTTATGCCTTCATTGATACAGAGACCCGAGAGGTTATTTTTGAGAGGGTTGAGTATGACATTGACAAAGCTGTTAGAAAAATAATTGAAGCTGGGCTACCCAAGTTTCTGGCTTACAGACTTTACGAAGGATATTAAACAGAAGAAGAATCAAGGAGACTGAACCCTTTCTTTTACAGTCCTCAACCTTCTGAGCTTAGACTTTACTGCCAGCTTTGAGGAGTCAATTATTATCACTTCTCCAATGCTTTTAACTGCACTTATTGGGATTAAAAGCAATCCCTCATGATCAGTAACGAATTCACTTGTATCTAAATCTTCATCCGGTTCAGCTACAATTACAAGCAGATCACCAGTTTCTTCATCAAAGCTCAAATCGTAAACCCATCCAAGTCTTATTCCCGTGTCTGTAATGAGCTCAACATCCCTAAGCTTTGACGCCTTTATCTTTACCATCTTTGCCACCTCAGAACTTTAAACTATACTATTAGTCGGGTTTTTTGTATAAAAATCTTTTCTGCATGAGCAAAAACCGAAAAGTGAGATGAAAAATAAAAGGCAAATCCCCATTCAGCCTGTGAAGTAATCCATCTCCTTTCTCTCTTTAGGTGCCTTTCTGCTCTCTTCGAACTGTTTGTAGTACTCAATCATGTATTTTGTAACACTCGGCCTTATCTTCTTCATAGCTTCTTCAAAGTCCTTCCGTGAAACTTTGAGTTTTTCAAGGAACTCTTCACTTTGCTCTTCAATGAGCTCTCTGGGTATTTTTGCAACAGTTCTTCTTAAAGCGTTCATTGCCGCTTCTCTTACAAGAGCTGCTATATCCGCTCCTGTATAACCTTCAAGTCTCTTGGCAAGCTCTTTTAAGTTTACATCTTCCGCTAAGGGCACTCTTCTCGTGTGGACTTTTAGAATTTCATATCTTGCTTTCTCGTCTGGTGCTGGAACTAAAATCAGGCGGTCAAACCTTCCCGGTCTAAGCAGGGCTGGATCTAAAATGTCCGGTCTGTTGGTTGCTGCAATAACAACAACCCCACTATTCTCTTCCAGTCCATCCATTTCTGTCAACAGTTGGTTAATTATCCTATCGGTTACTCTGTTTACATCGCTTCCCCTCATTGGAGCAATTGCGTCAATTTCATCGATGAACACCACTGTTGGTGCCGCTTGTCTCGCTTTCCTGAAGATTTCTCTAATTCTCTTTTCGCTTTCTCCCACCCACTTGCTTAAAACTTCTGGGCCTCTGATTCCAATGAAGTTAGCCTCGCTCTCCGTTGCCACAGCTTTAGCGAGCATGGTTTTGCCTGTTCCCGGTGGTCCGTAGAGGAGAATTCCCTTCGGAGGATTAATTCCCAAACGCTGAAACGCTTTTGGGTATTTGAGCGGCCACTCAACTGCCTCTCTGAGTGCCTGCTTCACATCTTCCAATCCTCCAATGTCCTCCCAGTGAACGTTTGGAACCTCAAGCATCACTTCTCTCAAAGCTGAAGGTTCAACCATTTTCAATGCTTCGTAGAAGTCTCTCTTAGTGACTTTGAGCTCCTGAAGGACTTCTGGTGCAATCTTTTCCTCTTCTGGATTAATCTTTCCTTCTTGGATTAGCCTCCTCAGAACGACCATTGCAGCTTCTCTCGCTAAAGCTGCCAGATCCGCTCCAACAAATCCGTGCGTCTTTTCGGCTAACTCATCAAGCATCTTGTCAATCAGCTTCGCCTTAACTTCGCGGTAAATTTCCCCATCACTCTTGAGGATTTCTTTTATCTCATCTTCATCTTTGGCTTTCTCAACTTTCTTGATGATCTCCTCAAGCTTCTTTTTATCGAAGCGCTCTTCTTTAAGGAATTCTTTAAGAACTTTCAAAACTGACGGTTTATCGTAGTCCGGCTCGAGAGGCATCCCCCTTGTGTGAATCTGGAGGATTTCTTTTCTTCCCTGCTTGTCTGGAACGCCAACTTCAATCTCTCTGTCGAATCTTCCTGGTCTTCTTAAAGCCGGATCAATTGCATCAGGTCTGTTTGTTGCGGCTATAACTATGACCTTCCCCCTCTTCTTCAGTCCATCCATTAAAGTTAAGAGCTGACTAACAACTCTCTTTTCAACTTCTCCGGTAACCTCTTCTCTCTTTGGTGCAATCGCATCAATCTCGTCAATGAAGATTATGCTCGGAGCGTTTTCCTCAGCCTCCTTGAAGACTTCCCTCAAACGCTCTTCACTCTCACCGTAGAATTTGCTCATAATTTCTGGACCGTTGATGGCTATAAAATGAGCATTTGTCTCGTTAGCTACAGCCTTTGCGAGCAAAGTTTTACCGGTTCCCGGTGGACCATAAAGCAAAACTCCCTTAGGCGGCTCAATTCCAAGACGTTCAAAGAGCTCTGGATGCTTCAAAGGCAGCTCAACCATCTCCCTGATCTTCTGAATCGCATCCTTGAGACCACCTATGTCTTCATATGTAACCTCTGGAACCTTCTCTTCTCTAACTTCGACCGCTTGAGGAAGAACTTCAATTTCGGTGTTGTATGTTATCTGAACTATTCCCTTGGGATTTGTGTTCACGACAATGAACTTTAATTCACCAAATGCTAATGGAAGTGCTTCAAAGAACCCCCTAAAGAACTCATCGAAAGGAGAACCTGTGTAGAATTCCTCCCTTCCACTTGCAACTATAATGTCGCCTTTCACAACTGGTCTGCCAAGAAGGTTCTGCTTGATCATATCGCCAGGAATCTGAATTAGGACTCCTCTCTGGGCAGGTGCAAGAACAACTTTTTTTGCTTCTTTGACTTCAGCTCTCCTAACAGTCACATAATCCCCGATGCTGACCTTAGCATTTCTCCTGATGTAGCCGTCCATCCTGATTATGTCCAGCCCTCTGTCGTCTGGATGGGCATTTGCAACAATTGCTGCTGTACTCCTCTCTCCCTCAAGCTCAACTATGTCCCCCGGTTCAACACCCAACTCCCGCTGATATTTTCTGTCAAATCTGACTATCCCTCTCCCAACGTCCCTTTTCAAAGCTTCGGCGACTCTGAGTTTAATCTCATCTTTAACCTCATCTCTTTTTCCTAAAATCATCTTTATCCCTCCTTTGGTAAATCTCAATTGCTTCCTCCAACGTTAAATTACCCTTAGCAACTTCACGTGCAAGCTCAGATGAAATTGTAATCCTTCCTCCACTCATAATTCTACTTTTGCTTTTTATATGCTCAATCTCCCTTTTAGTCGGCTCGTTTGTGTAAATCAATTCTCCAATTTTAACTTCTCTCCCTTCCCTTAAAGCTATGTTGATTGATGCAACTATATCTTGAACCTGAGAGCCTTCAATACCGCCGACTTTAGGTGTCGTCCCTCTCTCGTTTACAATGATCACTGGATAGCTCTCACCTAAAACCCTTGCAAGTGCTTTAAGCATTAATATGCGGTGCCTCTTTGCTCCGTGCCCAATCTTAATCCTCGCTTTTGGATACTTTTCAAGAAGATCAAGAATCACATCCACGTCTTTGGGGCTCTTCAGATGGTAGACCTCAACCACCCTGTTATCTCCAACGACTGCAACTCCGGGCCTCTCTCCAGGATCTATTGCAATGAAGACCTTTTTGAATCTCTTCCTTCCCTCAAGTCTCGCTAAAAGTTCATCTATGAAGTTCTCGTTCTTAACAATTATCTTGACTGGAAAGTTTATTTTATCGTAATCTTCTTCACCTGTCAGAACAACCTCAACGTCAAAAGGGATCTTCTCATCTAAGCGGAGGCTGTAAAAAGGGATTCTATACTCTTTAAGCACCTTTGAAGCGATATAGTACACGCGAGCATTTCTTGTTACAATTGCAACTCTCATGGTTTGTGATACGCAGTTAGGTATTAAAAAGGTTGAGGCTTGGAATGACGAGGTAAATTAAAGTGCTTACCTAAAGCTTTTTTATTAAAGTGATGAGCTTTTTAAGGTGGTGACATGGCATTCCTGAAGGTTGTTCCACTCGAAGAGGCTTTGAAGGTTATTAATTCATTTTCCTTAAAGCCCAAAATTGAAGAGATCAAGCTTGAAGAAGCCTTGGGAAGAGTGCTGGCTGAGGACATAGAAAGTCCAATGGATGTTCCTCCGTTTGATAGGTCGACTGTTGATGGATACGCCGTAAAAAGCAAAGATACATGGGGTGCAGGTGAAACAAATCCTGTAAAATTAAAAGTCGTTGGGGAAATAAACGCTGGAGATATGCCAAAGATAGAGCTGAAAGATGGAGAAAGCGCTTACATTTCGACAGGTGCACCTCTGCCAAAGGGAGCAGATGCCGTCATTCCTTTTGAGGAAGTTGACAGAGAAAATGAATGGGTAGTCATATACAAACCAGTGTATCCTGATTATGGAGTTATGAAGGCGGGAGCAGATGTACCAAAAGGAAAGCTTCTGCTGAAGAAAGGAACAAAGCTGAGCTTCAAAGAAACTGCCCTGCTTTCTGCTGTCGGTTTTGAAAAAGTCAAGGTTTTTGCAAAGCCCAAAGTTGCCGTGATAAGCACGGGAAATGAGATTATTTTGCCGGGCAAAGATCTGAAATACGGTCAGATTTATGACATAAACGGCAGGGCGATAAGTGATGCCATAAGAGAGCTTGGTGGAGAAGCATATTTCTTGGGAATAGCAAGAGATGACAGAGAGAGCTTAAAAGAGAAAATACTTGAGGGACTAAAGTACGATATGATAATCCTTTCAGGAGGGGCAAGCGGAGGAATTAGGGATTTAACAGCATCAATAATTGAAGAACTCGGCGAGATAAAAGTTCACGGCATAGCTATTCAGCCGGGCAAACCAACAATAATCGGACTCATAGAGGGAAAACCAATCTTTGGTCTGCCGGGTTATCCAACAAGCTGTCTAACAAACTTCACTCTGCTTGTAGCACCGCTCATCAAGAAACTTCTCGGTCAGAGTCAGGAATACAGAAAAGTCAAGAAAAAGCTTGCTCACAAAGTTTTCTCGGTAAAAGGAAGAAGACAGTTCTTGCCGGTGAGGATTGAAGATGATAAAGCCGTGCCAATACTAAAGGGAAGCGGTGCTGTTACGAGCTTCATTGATGCAGATGGGTTCATAGAGGTGCCAGAGAACGTTGAGATACTCGACGAAGGAGAAGAAGTTGAGGTGATATTGTTTGGTGTCTGAATTTTTGCTTTATCATTTTATCAATCCCACTAACAAATGATTTTTAAACTTCTCCTTCGCTTTAAATTCTTAGGTGAATGCTATGCTCGACATAAAGCTCATTCGTGAAAACCCCGACATTGTTAAAGGTGACCTTATAAAGCGCGGTGAACTTGAAAAGCTCAAATGGATTGATGAAATTCTTGAGCTTGACAAGAAATGGAGAGAAAACCTCAGAAAGATTAACCAGCTGAGAAGAGAGAGGAACAGAATAGCTGTCGAGATAGGCAAAAGAAAGAAAGCGGGAGAAAGCGTGGATGACCTCCTTACAAAGAGCAAAGAGATAGTCAAGCAGATTGAAATACTGGAGAAGGAAAACGAAGAAATAAGGAAGAAAATCGACTTCTACCTCTGGAGATTGCCAAACATAACCCATGAAAGTGTCCCAATTGGAAAGGACGATACCGAAAATGTTCCGATAAAATTCTGGGGCAAGGCAAGAGTCTGGAAAGGTCACCTTGAGAGCTTTCTTGAGCAGAGTCAAGGAAAGATGGAGTACGAGGTTTTAGAGTGGAAGCCAAAACTTCATGTTGATTTGCTCGAGATTTTGAGAGGTGCAGATTTTGAAAGAGCTGCAAAGGTCAGCGGTTCAAGATTTTATTACCTTCTCAATGAGATTGTTATCCTTGACTTAGCACTAATCCGCTTTGCTCTTGACAGGCTGATTGAGAAAGGATTCACACCAGTTATTCCTCCCTATATGGTCAGGAGATACGTTGAAGAGGGTGTTACAACTTTTGACGACTTTGAAAACGTCATTTACAAGGTTGAAGGCGAGGACTTGTATCTGATCCCGACAGCAGAGCACCCATTAGCTGGAATGCATGCCAACGAGATCATTGATGGAAAAGATTTGCCACTCCTCTATGTTGGAGTCTCACCGTGCTTCCGTAAAGAAGCGGGAACTGCAGGAAAAGATACAAAGGGGATTTTCAGGGTCCACCAGTTCCACAAGGTTGAGCAGTTCGTCTATTCAAGACCAGAAGAGAGCTGGGAGTGGCATGAAAAGCTCCTCCAGAACGCTGAAGAGCTGTTCCAAGAACTTGAGATTCCGTATAGAGTGGTCAATATCTGTACTGGAGATTTGGGCTATGTTGCAGCTAAGAAATACGACATTGAAGCATGGATGCCGGGCCAAGGAAAGTTCAGAGAGGTTGTCAGCTGTTCAAACTGTACCGACTGGCAGGCAAGGAGGTTGAACATCAGATTCCGAGACAAGACTCATGAGAAGCCGAAGTTCGTACACACCTTAAATTCAACAGCGATAGCAACCTCAAGAGCAATAGTTGCCATTTTGGAGAACTTCCAGGAAGAGGATGGAACGGTTAGGATACCAAAGGCACTGTGGAAGTACACAGGATTCAAGGAAATTGTACCAGCAGATAAAAAAGAGAAGTGCTGTCAAAGTTAACTCTTATTTTTAACCCTCTCTTCAAGTCTTCTCCTACGCCTTTCTTTCTGCTCTCTTAGATATGGATACCTCATAATATGTCCGCATTCAAGACACTTGATAACAACATGCGGCATCCTCTTCTGCCTCAGCCTAACTTGAGCATTAACCCCCGGCAGTAAAAAGGAATGACATTTTTTGCAATACCGCCGCTTCCACTTTCTTGGCATCCTCACTTTAGCCTTCTGCTGCACAGCCAAGGCGATTTCAACATATCTATTAGCCAACTCCTTATCATAAGGAAAAACTCTCTCAGCTAATGTAAAGAGTATGTTAATTCTCTCCAGAGCAATTTTCCTCTTCTCTCTCTGCTCCTTCTTCCTCAAAAACTTCTTTGACATTTCAACCACTCACTCTGGCTTTATCATTTTAAGCTTTCCAAAGAAAGGTTCATAAAGGTGCCCTTCTGCAATTAAACGCTCTATGATCTCTTTAGCATATGCCTCTTTAAATCCATATTCAAGCAACGCTGTGTAGAACTCCTCTCTACTAACAGTTCCGTCAAGAGATGTTGCCTCCAAGTCCATAAAAATATTCAGTGCAGTGTTTGCCCTTTTATCCCCACTAATATATCTCTCGTAAGTTTCCACGGCACTCAATATGACTTTCTCTGGCAGTTCATTCATCCATAAGTCAAGAATTTCTTGGTTTATAAGCAAGACATCATGGATAATGCCCGTATCAATTTTCCCCTTAAATCTACCAATCGAACCCAAAATATGAGCGCTCAGCAGATATCTTGTATTTGTTTCAAATATCATGCCTTTGATCATCAATGCGTCAAATTTCTCACCATATTCATGGCGATTTTTCATTATCCACCGCTCAAATCTGTCCCTGAATTTCTGCATAATCTCATCCCCAGCACTAAGCGATGCTATTTTCTCCCTTTCTTTGAAGATTGTTATGATAACATTTGGAATCAGCTCTTCAAGTTCCTTATTCCTCTCATAACCAATAGGTTCACTAAGGATGAACGGAGTTTCAGAAGAGTAAGCCAGTGGATCGTCTGGTGATAACAGGCTGTATCTCTTTGGCGTCAAAAACACAGCATTTTTGTTCTCAAAATATTCAACAGCCCAATTTGGAGCCGGAATTTCTTTGCTGAGGATCTTCTTGTTGTATGGGACATAGTATTTCAGGTTTGTATTATTGGGATTAAATAGGACGAAATCTAAATCAAGCTCTGGATCAACAAAAGAGTCCTTGTTGTCCTTTCTTAAGTGCAGTTCCATAGGGAAGAGTGAATAAAGATAGCGAACAGTTTCCCAGACTGATAGGATAATTTTCTGCTCATTCTTGAATACGGAAAAAGTAACCCCTTCCCCCCAGTTCTTTTTTGTGCCCACAATTATTGGAGAGGCAAAGAGGGAGTAAATTACAGCTTTCTCAAGGTCGTAATTGGCATATATTGTTTTCATAAATAAGTCCTCAAATTCTTTCTTGCTCAATGCCATTTCCTCATATTCGAGCCAATAATCAGAGTAGTTTGCACTCTCAAGAGATTCAACATGGATCATACGCAAGTTTCCATATGGGTAGCTGTCGATAATTCCACTGACTTTTACGTATTCTCCGCTCCTAAATCTAGCATTAACTTTGCTGTTTTCGGTGATTCTGAGAATAAGATACGCTCTCAGCCCAGCTTTTTTAAGCTCGCTTGGAGAGAGGGGCGAAAGGATGTAGTAGAGAGCATCCTTTGGAGCATAAGGGGGCTGTCTGAGGAGTAAAAAGCCCTGAACTTCAACAGGCTCACCATTCTTTGAATTCTGGATCTTACTCTGGAAATCCCTAACCCTTTTAGCTGGTGTAAGCTTTTCTCGCCTTCCTGCAAATCTCAGAAGTTTAAACACGTAATCCTCCATCAAACATAGCATCTACCGAAATGTTTATAAATCCTCCTTTAAAGGTATGTACTGGTACGGCGGTCATAGCGGCGGGGCTACACCCGGTCTCGTTTCGATCCCGGAAGTTAAGCCCGCCAGCGATCCCGGTTGTACTGCCCTCCGAGAGGGGGCGGGAAGCCGGGGACGCCGCCGGCCACTCAAACTGTTTTTCTGTTGAGATTTTAAGAAATCAGTACACTTTAGTTGGTGAAGATTTTTAGTTTCGAGCAAACAGCGTCTGTTAGGGAAAGGTTTAAAAACTAAATTCTCCTTTGCTATCTTGACAGCTCGATGAACGATGAAGTTTTGGAGGGATGTGAAATGGCAAAGCCAAGTTACGTAAAATTTGAGGTTCCAAAAGAGCTGGCTGAGAAAGCCCTTGAGGCTGTTGAGATTGCAAGAGACACTGGAAGAATAAGGAAAGGCACAAACGAGACAACAAAAGCCGTTGAAAGGGGACAGGCAAAGCTTGTCATAATCGCAGAAGATGTTGATCCAGAGGAGATTGTCGCACACTTACCACCACTCTGTGAGGAAAAGGAGATTCCATACATCTATGTTCCAAGCAAGAAGGAGCTTGGGGCTGCTGCTGGTATTGAGGTTTCAGCTGCAAGCGTTGCTATAATCGAGCCGGGTAAGGCTCGTGAGCTTGTTGAGGAAATCGCTATGAAGGTTAGGGAGCTTATGAAGTGAGCTCCCTCTTCCTCCCCTTTACATTCACACTCATCGAAAGATTTAAAGGTCATTGAGTGAGGTTTTTTATAGCTATAATAGAGGTGTGAGGAATGAGCGACGAAGGATACGCTGCTGAGGTTATTGAAATCGTTGGAAGGACTGGAGTTACAGGTGGCGTTACTCAGGTTAAGGTTAGGGTTTTAGAGGGCAGAGATAAGGGAAGAGTCATCAGAAGGAACATTAAGGGCCCAGTGAGAGTTGGCGACATTGTCATTCTCAGAGAGACTGAGAGAGAAGCAAGAGAGATTAAGGCAAGGTGATGTAAATGGCAAGGTGGAACGTCTGCTCATATTGTGGAAAGGAATTCGAGCCAGGAACAGGAAAGATGTTCGTCAGAAACGATGGCAGAGTTTTCTTCTTCTGCTCAAGCAAGTGCGAAAAGTACTTCCTCATGGGCAGAAACCCAAGAAAGCTTAAGTGGACAAAGGCATTCCAAGAGGCAAGGCTCCAGAGAGCAAGGAGCAGAAGAAGGTGAACTTTCTGTTCTTTATTTTTTGAATCGTTAGCGGGATTACTTTTATCGATAGTTTCAAAATTCTGCAGTTATACTATGGCTTTGTTGTCTAATAACCAGCCGAAAATCTTAAATATTATCAGTGGTTTATAAAGTTTTGAAATACCCCTTGGGGAGGGGGCGAATGAAGCAGAAGATTGTATGGTTTATATTTGGGATATTATTGGGTAGTATGTTTCTTGTATATGCAGACAGTGGATTTAGGAACAACTCTTGTAAATGCAGTACAAACATTGAAGAATTACACGCAAGTGGGACTCTCAATTATACTATTAAGGGACCTTACAATCTGACTCCAAGGGAAGTTATGCTCTCACTACCTTTAGAGGGAGCAAAAATACTAAACAAAAAAATTCAAGGAGCAAAACATATAGCAACATTTCCAGTAAAAGGGGCATATTATTCTATATTCCAGAAATCGTCTAATCCCTTAACAGACTCATTTTACGTCATTTGGGATAAGAATGGAATCAAAGAAATTGACAAATTAAAATTCAAAATACTGGAAGAAAAGACAGAAACAAAAGCATCTGGTAAAGAAACATTCTATTATATTAAAGCTCAGGTATCTAATGTAGAAGCACTAAGCACAGTTTATGTAATTACTGCAGAATATACTTACACTTGGAGCATAGGTGATGCTGTTTGGTCAAAAACAGTTGCTAAAGGTACTTTTTGGGTAGATTATGGAAATAAGATTCTTAGTGTTAATGATCTTTCATATGAATATCACCCATGGGGAGTTATCAAGTGCTCATTCAGCTCCCATACCAGTGGAGTTGGTACAGTTTCTGCTGGAGTTTATGCAGACGCCAGCTATATGTTCTGGGATCTATTATCCCCAGTTGCTGCCCATTGGGACGCACACTCTAGAGTTTTTGTAGACGCATGGACAAATATTAACGGCTATGGCTGGGGTAATAAGTGGATTGGTGGACCATGGTGCTGATTTCCAAATTTTTCTTTTAGCTTTAGCGTCTTCAGCTCTTTCAACTGCCTTACTGAATGAAATATTTATGACCAAAAAGCATTTTAACACTTCATGCTAAGCTCTTCTGGTGTTGCCAATGGCTGACAATAAGGTTGAGCGCACATTGGTTATAATAAAGCCAGATGCCGTTGTTAGGGGATTAATAGGAGAAATCATCTCAAGATTTGAAAAGAAAGGCCTTAAAATCGTTGGAATGAAGATGATTCACATTGATAGAGAGCTGGCGGAGAGACACTATGAGGAGCACAAAGGGAAGCCGTTCTTCAATGCCCTCATTGACTACATAACAAAGGCTCCAAGCGTTGTCATGGTGGTTGAGGGTCGTTACGCCATCAGCGTCGTGAGAAAGATGGCTGGTGCAACTGATCCAAAAGACGCAGAGCCGGGAACAATAAGGGGAGATTTAGGTTTGGATGTTGGGGATGCAATCTATAATGTTGTCCATGCAAGCGACAGCCCGGAGAGCGCTGAGCGTGAGATAAACCTCTACTTCAAGCCCGAAGAAATCTTTGAATATTCAAAAGCCGCTGACTGGTTCTACAAGACGCACTGGGATAAGGAAAAGGGCGAGTGGATTGAGTAGTTTTTCTTTTCTACCAAACTTTTAAAAGTCAATTTTTTAAATTAGCTTGGAGCTTGCATTAAGTTGACGCTCATTTAATAATTTGACAAACGACAAGAAGGTGGGAAAAATGAAAAGAATTAGACAGCCAATTATAGCTGTTCTTGGTCATGTTGATCATGGAAAGTGCCTCTTACCAGATGAAAAGATAATAGTTCCAGAGCTTGGTGAAGTTACATTAAAAGAGCTGTTTGAGCTTGGAGGAGAAGTTATTGCTAAAGATTGGGAAAAAGAAATCAGAAAACTTAACATTGAGGTTCATGTTGTAAGTCAAGACGGGACTATTCGGAGAGCTAAAAGTCCCTATATCTGGCGGTTGAAGCACAGGGGCAAAATCCTTAGGGTGAAGCTAAAAAACTGGCACTCTATTAGTGTAACCCCGGAGCATCCGTTTCTAACGAACAAAGGATGGAAACGAGCCGACCAGCTTAAGCCAGGAGACTATGTTGCAGTTCCAAAGAGAATCGAGGGGAATGAGAGCTACGAGCGTTTTATGGAGTTCGTTTACTCGAAAATTCTAACGAAAGAACTAATTGTAAAGATAGGTGAGGATAAGCTCGAAAAAATTAGGAAGCACTTTAGAGAATATAAGATATACAAGGTCCAAAAAAATGTCTTCAGAAAAGAGGACATTGAAAAATTGAATCTCAACGATAGCATTGAAAAAATAGCTTTTACTCCCCGGGTTCATCGCTCTGGAAAGCCTCTATACTATCTGGAAATGCCAAAAAGTATGGGCGAGTGGAAGGCTGTGTTCTACTTTGCTGGAGTCATGTTCGGTGATGGAAGTCAAGAAAAAATAGCAAACAACGATGAGGAAGTCTTCGAGAGGCTCAAAGGTCTTGAATCCCTTGGTGTAGAGCTTGTTAGAGTCAAGAGGAGAACTTCCTACGAAATAGAACTGAGAAAAGCGAAAAATGCCCTGCTTAGATTGATAAAAGTGCTTTTCGAGTATCCGGAAGAGAAAAAGGCTCATAACATCAAGGTTCCAAAAGTCCTCTTCATTGCTCCAAAGGGGCTCGTGGCTGAATTCGTTAGGGGCTACTTTGATGCAGACGCTTATGTCAGCTTGAAGGATGCAAGAATTGAAGTAACGAGTGCATCAAAGGAGTTCATTGAAAAGCTAACTCTCGTGCTTCTCAGGTTTGGAATCCTGTCGAAAATTTATGAGAATAAAGGATACTGGACACTGATAATCTCAGGAAGAAGGAACCTTATTGAATTTAGGAGACATATCGGATTCACAGTAAGAGCCAAGGCTGAGAGGCTTGATGAGATAATTAAGAAGAGTAAAAAGAGCGAGCTTTATCCAATTCAGGAAGAGCTCAAAAGGCTGAGGCTTTTATTTGGATTTACAAAAAGCGAACTCAACAGCGAAGTTTCTTATTACTCAAAATATGAAAGCTCAGAGCTTCCGAGTTATGAAATCCTCAAGAAGATTCTTGCTGCAATCAGGCGGGGCTCAAAAAACCTTGATACAAAGCTCAGTACCCTTGAAGGCTCAAAAATAGATCACAACTACATTAAGGCTTTTGAAGCAGACGGTTTAATCAAAAACGGAAAGCTTACAGAACTCGGCAAAGAGCTCGTCGAAGTCTGGAAGAACAAAGAGTTCGATTCAAAGGACGTGGACTACATTGAGAACATAATTGAGAACCTTGCCTTTATACCTGTGGAAAGTGTTGAAGAAATAGAATATGACGGCTATGTCTATGACCTCACAACCGAAACTCACAACTTCATAGCCAACGGAATCTTAGTCCACAACACCACTCTGCTTGACAAAATCCGTAAAACAAATGTCGCCGCTAAAGAAGCCGGGGGGATAACCCAGCACATAGGTGCAACTGAAGTCCCTATCGATGTTGTTAAGCAAATTGCTGGGCCTCTCCTAAAGCTCTGGAAAGGCGAGATAAAGCTTCCTGGCTTGCTGTTTATTGACACTCCAGGTCACGAGGCATTCACAAGTTTGAGAGCGAGAGGAGGCAGTTTGGCTGATTTGGCCATTCTCATTGTTGACATAAATGAAGGCTTTCAGCCCCAGACAATTGAGAGTATTGAAATCCTGAGAAGATATAAAACACCGTTCATAGTTGCTGCAAACAAGATTGACCGTATAAAGGGCTGGAAAATCCAGGAATGGGAGCCTTTCTTGGTGAACATTAAAAAACAGGATCAAAGAGCTGTGCAAGAGCTTGAGACAAAGCTCTGGGAGCTTATTGGAAAGTTCTATGAGATGGGCTTCCAAGCGAACAGGTTTGATAGAGTTCAAGACTTTACACGTGAGCTGGCTATCGTTCCAATTTCAGCCAAGTATGGGATAGGTGTTCCGGAGCTTTTAGTCCTCATAGCTGGTTTATCTCAGAAGTATTTGGAGAAAAAGCTCAAGATTGAGGTTGAAGGTCCAGCGAGGGGTACGATCCTTGAGGTTAGGGAAGAGCCGGGATTGGGGACAACTATTGATGTCATAATCTACGATGGAACACTCCACAAGGATGACATCATAGTCGTCGGTGGAAAGGACAAAGCAATAGTAACGAAGATCAGAGCTTTGCTCAAGCCGAAGCCCTTGGATGAGATTAGAGACCCAAGGTTCAGGTTTGACCAAGTTGATGAAGTCGTTGCAGCGGCGGGTGTTAAGATAGCCGCACCCGATTTGGAGGAGGCCTTAGCAGGTTCACCGGTGATAGCGTGCAGGAGTGAAGAGGAAATCGAAAAAGCAAGGCAGGAAATTCTTAACCAGATTAAAAGCGTTGTGATAAGCACGGACAAGGTTGGGGTAATAGTTAAGGCTGACACTCTTGGAAGCCTTGAAGCGTTAAGCAAGGAGCTCCAGGAGAAAAACATCCCCATTAGAAAAGCTGATGTCGGAAACATAAGCAAAACCGATGTCATGGAGGCTCTAAGCGTAAAAGAAGAAAAGCCTCTCTACGGTGTCGTTCTTGGATTCAACGTCAAAGTCAACGAAGATGCGGAGGAAATTGCAAAGGCCAAGGGGGTGCCAATATTCGTCGGGAACATCATCTATAAGATAATTGAGGACTACGAAGCATGGGTAAAAGCGGAAGAAGAGAAGAAGAAAAAGGAGCTGTTAGCTAAGACAACTTTCCCCGGCGTTATAAGACTGTTCCCAGATGAACGTTACGTCTTCAGGAGAAGTCATCCAGCAATAGTTGGTGTTGAAGTCCTTGAGGGAAGAATTAAGCCTGGCTACACTCTAATAAAGCAAAACGGACAGAAGGTCGGAACAATAAAGTCCATTAAGTCCAAAAATGACTTTCTCCAAGAAGCCAAAAAAGGTGAAGCCGTTGCCATTGCCATTGATGGCCCAATAGTTGGAAGGCACATCCATCCAGGAGAAATTCTCTACGTTGATTTGAGCAGAGACGATGCAATAAGGCTTGTGAAAGAGCTTAGAGATATGCTTGACGAGACCGATATAAAGGCTTTGAAGATGATTGCAAAAGTTAAGGCAAGAGAAGATCCGTTCTGGGCGGCTCTTTGATTTTTATTTTCTCACATCTTTCTTTTCAATAAGCCTTTCGAAATCCTCCAAATCCCAGACCAGCCAGCCTTTGCTCCTCAACTTTTCTTTTCCTTCTAAGCTCTTGGCCACCAGTCCGTAAGCCTTTGTCCAGCCGTCCAGCCCAACGAGTTCTGCCTTCCGCTCAAGATCTTTGAGAACTCCACGAGCTTCCCTATCTTTCAAATCCTTCCACTTGACCTCAACGAAGAGCGCCTTCTTTTCCCGCTCGTTCAAAGCCACAAGATCAATCTCCTCATTCTTGTGCCACCACTTCCCGATCTTCGTGAACTTAAATGGGAGCTTTTCTCTCCTGTTCAGCTCCCTGAGGAACTGCTCGACAACCTTTTCGAAAACGAAGCCCAAATACTGGTTATACTCCTCCTCAAAGTTCTCAATATATCCGAACTCAAGAAGCTGAGAGCGGTTGGGGTAGACAAAGCGGAACCAGAAGTTAAAGTAGAGGTCGCTGAGGTAGTAGCGTGCGTTCCTCCTCCGTTCGGGTTCCCCAACAGGATGCTTCTCTTCAACTATGTGAAGGGTCTGGAGGTTACTGAGATATTGGGAGACCGTCGAACTTGGCAAACCCGTAAAGCTCACTATATCGCCGAACTTTGTCTTGCCAAAGGCTATTGCCTTGAGTATTGCGAAGTAGCGCGCCGGCTCTCTCAGTTCTGTTCTAAGCAAAAATTCCGCCTCATCAAAGAGGGGTTTATTTGGCTGGAATACCCCTTCAAGCTTCTCTCCAGCGCTCAGCCTGAACTGAACCTCCTTTATATAAGCCGGGATGCCATCTGTTATGCCGTAAATTCTAACGAGTTCTTCCCAGCTTTTTTCAGGGAAAAACTCGCGCAGATGGAAGAATTTTAAGGGTTCAAGCTTTATTGAGAGAGTTCTCCTTCCATAGAGCGGACTTTTGTATCCGAGAACTTGGCTTTCCATGATGCTTATTGAAGAACCTGTGAGGACGAGCTTAAGGTTTTTTGAACTGTCCCAAATCTTTTGAAACTTTGAGATTATTGCCCTGTTGGACTTAATAAGGTTCGGAAACTCATCTATTATCACAATGACATTTGAACCATCAAGAAGCTCGAAAAGCTCCTCCCACGAGAGTTCTGCCTTTGCTATGATGGGATTTCCAAGAACTTCAGCAGTTAATTTCCTGAACATCAGAAGATTTTCTTCTTCAAGTGTTTCTTCGGCGAAAAAATAAATATGGTTAAGACTCTTCACGGATTTTTGAACGAGAGCGGTTTTTCCCACTCTTCTGCGTCCGTAAACAATTATAAGCTCCTTTCTTTTGCTGATGTATGCTTTTCTCAATGCCTCAAGCTCATTTTCACGGTTCACAAATTGTTCATACATGATTATGATAATTAAGCCTGAACTATTTAAACTTTTCTCACCAGCTTAACAACAGCCTCAACGTGCGGCGTATGCGGGAACATATCAATTAAAAGGGCATCTTCAATCTGGTAAGCCTTTTTCAAGTGATTCTCATAGTCAAGCTTGAAAGCCTTTGGATTGCAGGAAACATAAATAATGTTCTCAACGTTACTCTTTGCCAAGAGTTCTGCCGTCTCTTTCAGCCCTTTTCTTGGAGGGTCAACTACAGCAGTATCGTAATCTCCGATTGCCGTTTCTTCTGCCTTCCCAAGTCTAAAAACTGCATCAACACCGTTGAGCTTGGCGTTTTTATTTGCCATCTCAACTGCAAATGGATTAGCTTCAACCCCCTCAACCTTAAAACCCCTCTTAGCCAGCCAAATTCCAAAAGTCCCGAGTCCTGAATATAAGTCCAGGATTTTCTCACCTTCCGTGAAGCCCTCAGCGGCTTTCAACAACAGAGGCAGGGCATAAGAATTTGCTTGGAAAAAACTGTTTGGGTGAATTAGATAAACCACATCCCCGATCCTTTCGCTGATGTAGGGTTTCCCAGCTATGAGCTTAGGCTCTCCTTTTGGGTCGTCTCTTTTGTCAGCTTTAAAGCTCCAGTAGAGGGAATCTGCAAAGTAGAAGTAGTCCCTAAAAGCTTCTGCAAGCTTTTCATTCGGCTTAATGTGGGCTATAAGGCTTATCATGACTTCGTCTGTAGATTTGCCCTCTCTAACGCTCAAGTAGTGGACATCCCCTCTCTTTCTTTTTAAATCCCAAGCTTTAAGATTCTCTTCCTTCATAAACTCCTTTAAAGTCTTTAGATAGTCCCAAGTTTTGTTTGAGAAGACAGGGCACTCTTTGACATCAACGATGCTTAAGGGTCTGGCATATTCCTTAAATCCAATCCCTTGAGTTGTCACGATGAAGTTGCTCGAATTCCTAAATCCAAAGAGCTTTGGTGAACCTTTGATATCGGTTGCAATGCCTGTAATTTTCCTAAAATTTTCTTGCTTAAGCTTCAGCTGTTCTTTATACCTTATATGCTGCCACAAGCAGCCTCCACACTTTCCAAAATGCATGCATCTTGGAGATTGCCTGAGTTGAGAAAACTCAACAACTTCAAATTTCTCAGCAATATATCTTCCAAATCTTCTCCTCGTTGTATACACTCTCACAAAGTCTCCAGCAACAGTATATGGGACATAGATCGGCTTTTCAGCCTTTAAAACACCTAACCCTTCATCGCTCATCTCTTCAATGTAGCCTTGAGCTTTCATGGAGAAAAAGTTGAAAGGAAAGCTTAAAAGAATATCGAAACCTTAGAATTTCTCATTATAGAGTTCTGCAAGCCTCTTTATTCCCTCTTCGATCTCCTCTTTGCTTGGTCTTGAGAAGTTGAGCCTTATTGTATTTCTTCCACTCTCATCTGTGTAGAACGGCTTTCCCGGAACCACAACAACGCCTTTTCTCTCCATCAGCTCATTCGCAAATGCCATCCCATCAGCATTTTCTGGAAGGAACAGCATAACGAACATTCCGGCTATCGGCTTCGTGAATTCTGCATTAGGCAGATGCTCCTGGAGAGCATTTACCATGGCATCTCGCTTTTCTTTATAACCTGGGAGGGCTCTTTTTAGGTGATATTCCTCAAAATATCCTCTCTTCAAATATTCGAGAGCAATGTATTGAGAAATTGTTGGAGCACAGAAGTCTATTGGAGACTTCTCCATCAGGACTTTATCCCTGATCTCTCCTTTCGCTACTACCCACCCAATCCTAAAGCCTGTTCCAAGAACTTTGCTCAGTGTTCCAGCCACAATGACTCTTCCCTCCTTATCAAGCGCTTTCAATGATCTTATTTCCCTGTCTTCGTATTTCATAAAATTATATGCTGTATCCTCAACTATCAAAAGGTCATGCTCACTTGCAATTTCAAGGAGTGCTTTTCTTCTCTCCTCACTCATTGTTACTCCCATGGGATTCTGACCTGTTGGAATTGTGTAGATGAACTTTATCTTCTGACCCTTTGACTTAAGCTCTCTAATCTTTTCTTGGAGAGCGTCTGGTTTCATTCCTTTGCTATCAATAGGAACCCCTTCCACTTTTGCTCCAAGCTGCTCAAACGCCAGTATTGTATTGATGTAGCTTGGATTCTCAGTGATTACAACATCTCCGGGATCTATAAGAATCCTCCCAAGCAAATCAAGAGCCCCAGTGCCCCCTACAGTTATTACTATCTCCTCCGGAGAAACCTCCACGTGTTCATACTTTTTGAGGAATTTAGCAACCTCCTCTCTGAGCTCAGGAATTCCATTTGCTGGCGTGTACATTACAGAGCTTGGAATATTGGCTAAAACGTCCTTTGCAAGCTTCCCTAAGACTTCTCTTGGAATTAAATTAGGATCCGGATCTCCAGCGGCTAAAGAGATAAGGTTTTTCCCTTTGCTCTGGAGCTCTGCAGCTTTTTTCATAACTTCTGCCAGTGCTGATCCTTTAATCCAGTTAGCCCTTCCAGCCAAAAATTTATTATAGTCCATGGGATCCCCTCCAATGAGAATCTTAGCATTAAGATATACATCGTCATGATATTAATATTTTGTTCACACCAAGGTATAAGATGGTGATACTATGAGGAAACCCAAAGTGTTCATTACAAGACAGATTCCGGAGACCGCGATCAATGTTATCAGAGAGTACTATGAGGTAGAAGTCTGGAGAGATGAAAAAGAACCCCCGAGAGAAGTACTGCTTGAGAAGGTTAGAGACGTTGATGCCTTAGTAACTCTGCTGAGCGACAAAATTGACAGGGAAATCCTTGACAATGCCCCAAGACTTAGAATCATCGCTCAATATGCAGTCGGCTACGACAATATTGACATTGAAGAGGCTACGAGAAGAGGAATCTATGTAACCAACACGCCAGACGTTTTAACCGAAGCCACAGCAGATTTCGCTTGGGCTCTGCTTTTAGCAACAGCGAGGCAGTTAGTTGATGCTGATAAATTTGTGAGGAGTGGGGAATGGAAGAGAAAAGGCGTTGCATGGCATCCGCTCATGTACCTCGGCTATGATGTCTATGGAAAGACAATCGGAATAATAGGCTTTGGAAGAATAGGACAGGCGATAGCAAGAAGAGCCAGGGGATTTAACATGAAGATTCTCTATTATTCTCGCACAAGAAAGCCTGAAAAAGAGGAAGAACTTGGAGCTGAGTTTAAACCGTTAAATGAGCTGCTTAGGGAGAGCGACTTCGTGGTTTTAGCAGTTCCATTGACAAAGGAAACCTACTATATGATAAACGAGAAGAGGCTTAAGCTCATGAAGCCAATGGCAATACTTATCAATATCGCAAGAGGAAAGGTTGTTGATACAAAAGCCTTGATTAAAGCTCTCGAAGAGGGCTGGATTGCCGGAGCGGGCTTAGACGTCTTTGAAGAAGAACCCTACTATAACAAGGAGCTCTTTAAACTGAAGAACGTGACCTTGGCACCACATATAGGTAGTGCAACTTACGGAGCAAGATATGCAATGGCAGAGCTTGTTGCGAGGAATTTGATAGCCTTCGCTAAAGGTGAAGTTCCGCCAACACTTGTGAATAGAGAAGTCCTGAATGTTAGGAAGCCTGGGTTCAGCCGATGAGGAGCTGGATCCGACCTGAAGGGTGATGATCCAAAGATTCCGAGGCTTCAGATGATGATCCCACCCTTGGCTGATGTGATGATGAAGCCTCGTGGTTCTGATTAAATCAGCCTCTTAAACCTTTTTGCATCGTCACACATATAGACATTGTTAAAGTAAATGTAGCTTTCCTTTTTGTTCCACTCTTTTACCCGTTCTGCAATCTTTTCAAGCTCTTCATCAGTATATTTGTGCTTGTAAATTATCCTCCCGTTCTCGTATGCCCCATGAAGGCGATAGTAATTGATGTTCCCTTTGTGAAGAGGCTTTCTGGCGAGAGGGTCTGTTACATCAATGACATCAAATTCTCTCACGAATTTCTTTATCCCCTTTTCGCTCCAGCCTCTAAGCTCAACAGCTATCTCAATGTCCCTGCTTATCTTCGAGAAGAACCCTTCAGCGTTGGCAAAGTTTTCCTCGGTTTCCTTAAAACTTTTGGGAAGCTGGATTAAGATAAAACTTGCGTTCAAAATTCTTGCTTCGTTGAGTGTTATCTCCCAGTACTTAAAGACCTCATTGGTAGGCTTCAAAAATCCAACATCTCTGCTTGGCTTAACGTTGCTCCTCTTCCATGTTGGACTATTGGCTGGATGTGTTATTCCCTGAAAAGCCTTGATTGAGAATATAAAGTCCTCGGGTGCTTCGCTCTGCCATTTTTTAAGGGTCTTTTCTTTCAAAATTCGGTAAAAAGTCTGCTGAATTTCAACTGTCTTGAAATTTTGGAAATATCTTTTGCGGGCTTCACAAAAGCCACAGGTACCAACAAAGATCATGGAGTCTCACCAAAATTAGAATTAGCATTCCAAGAAATAAAGCTATTGACAAACCCCCTATTTCCACTCCAAATGCGCTCTTTTAACGACCAAAACTCCCGAATAGGTGTATTCATCCCAAATTTTTTCAACTTCATCAAAAACTATTCTTGCTTTAAAAAACGGCGCATCCTTAACGAAGGTCTCAAATTCCCCGCCCTCTCCTCCAATGTGAATGCCATATTTTCTGTTCAGCTCTTTAAGATCCTCAATGGCTTTTTCATCAACAATTCTTCCAAGCCACTTCTTATCCAGACCGTAAGCAGACACTCCAACTATCACAATCTCAAAGCCAGCATGCAGCATATCCCTCAAAAGCATCTCTGGGTTCTTGTGCCACAGCGGAGTGTAGCTTCTCAGCCCAAGCTCATGACAAACCCTCTCAATCCTCACTCTCTGATATTCGCTCTCCAAAGCCCCAGCAACGACCCCATCAATGTCCAACCCTTCAAGAACCCTCTTTAAGTCCTCAACTTCCTTTTCTTTTTCCCCAGTGGTATATCCTTTAATTAGGGGAATCCCTATCGCCTCAGCCTGCAAATCTGTTAGATGAATGTTCGGGACATGGTACATATAGCTCTCTTCACTCTTAGAGTGAATGCTAACCAGATATTTCACATCAAATCCCTGCTGCATTGCCCAGTATAAGGCGTATGTTGAGTCCTTCCCTCCCGAAAACAAAGTTGCTATTTTCATGTTCCCACCCGAAAGCTTTAAATTAACCTTTAGTAAATTTAATATTGGTCTCAAAATAGGATTCTCAATACATCTTAAAAAAGCTTGGGGGTGAAGTTAATGACCCCAAAGAGGGCAGTGATTCTTGCGGCTGGACTTGGAACAAGGCTGAGAAAGCTGACTGAAGAAACCCCCAAAGGTCTTCTAAAAGTTGCTGGTAGAGAAATCCTCTATAGAACCATGAAAGTTCTCCAAGAGCTTGGTGTTGAAGAGTTTATAATCGTTACAAATCCAAAATACGAGACTAAATTTAGAGAATTCGCTAAGAAGAATAGTTTTAAGGTTCAGATTGTAATAAACGAACATCCAGAGAAGGGCAATGGGTATTCTCTTTACTTAGCCAAGGATTTAGTTGGCGAAAAGTTCATCCTTGTCATGAGTGATCATATCTATGGAAAAGCTTTTCTTGAGAGAGCTGTGAAAGGGAAAGGTCTCATTGTTGATAAAGCCCCAAAGTATACCAGCGTTGAGGAAGCAACAAAGGTTAGAATCAAAGATAGCTGCGTGGAGGACATTGGAAAGCACCTTAAAGATTTTGACGCCATTGATACTGGATTCTTCGTCTTGACTCCCGAGATATTTGATGTTGCTGATGAGATTCTATCAGAAAAAGGAAAAGCTGAGCTGAGCGAGATCGTGAAAAGAGCAAAGCTTAAAGTAACTTCTGTGAGCGGATTTTTCTGGATGGACATTGACACTCCAGAGGATATCAAGAAAGCAAGAAAGCTTGTAATCCAGAGTTCTGTAAAGGGGAGTGGAGATGGTGTCATATCAAGACATTTGAACAGAAAAATCTCCACGAGAATAAGCTCTTTCTTAGTTGATTACGTTACTCCCAACCAGATGACAGTTGTAACTTTCTTGCTTGGCATTCTCTCAGCTTTACTGAATTTTGTCAGCATTCCCCTAGCCGGGATTCTGTATCAAATAAGCTCTATTCTTGACGGTGTTGATGGAGAGATTGCACGTGCGAGCATGAAGACGAGCAGATTTGGTGGTTATGTGGACTCAATTCTTGACAGATACGTGGACTTTGCATTTCTGCTCACATTGGCTTATGTTACAATTAAAGAACCACTCTGGTGGGCAATAGCTGTGACAGCAATCTTTGGCTCAGCGATGGTAAGCTATTCAACGGAGCGTTATAAGGCAGCGTATGGAAGCGACATTTACAGGGAAATATATACAATGCGATACCTTATCGGAAAGAGGGACGAAAGGATATTCCTAACAATGTTATTCTGCTTAGCCGGGCAAATAAAAGCTCTCTTTGCTCTATTAGCAGTCTTAACAAATCTTAGAATAGCGGCGACAGTTTGGCTGGTATGGAAAAATAAGAAAGACTAAACCAAAAACTCCAGAGCTTTTTCTGTCTTTTTATCAAACAGAACAATTCTATCTTCCCTAATTTTCACCGTCACTTTCTCTCCAAATGTGAAGTGTTCCCCTTCTGGTGCAAACACTTTAACAAATGCCTTATCAACGGAAACAGTGACTATCTGCTCTCTTCCAAGAGGTTCGAAAGAGTATACCTCTCCAACCAATCCTTCACTGATGCCCTTTACAACCTCTGCATCATGCGGTCTAAATCCAAGGAGCACTTCCTTTATGCCGAGCTTTTCAATCAGCCCCCTATACTGACCAGGGACTGGTATTCTGCTTTCATAAACCCTTAAGTAGTCATTTTCAACTTCCGCTTCAACAAAATTCATGGGTGGATTTCCAAGGAATCCCCCAACAAACTTGTATTTTGGCTTGTAGTAAACTTCATCCGGAGTCCCCACCTGAAGTATCTTCCCTTCCCTAATCACAGCTATTCTGTCAGCCATTGCCAATGCCTCAGCTTGGTCATGAGTAACGTAAACTGCTGTAATGCCTAACTCCTTCTGCAGTCTCTTCAGCTCAGCTCTAACTTCAATTCTAAGCAGAGCATCTAAGTTGCTCAGAGGCTCATCCAAGAGCAGGACATCAGGTTCTTTGACTAAAGCTCTTGCTATTGCAACTCTCTGCTGCTGACCACCGCTGAGCTGCCATGGATATCTGTCAAGCAGGTTTTCAATGTGGAGCATCTTTGCAACTTCTATAACCTTCTTCTCAATTTCCTGCTTGGGAGCTTTTCTCAGCTCAAGAGGAAACGCTATATTGTCAAAAACTTTCATGTGAGGATAAAGTGCCCAGTTCTGGAAAACCAATCCCACGTTTCTGTCCTTTGGAGGAACTTCTGTAACATCTCTATCATCAAAATAAATTCTCCCACTTGTCGGTTTATAAATCCCGGCTATCGTGTAAAGCAAAGTGGATTTTCCACTTCCTGAAGGACCTAACAATGCCATGAACTCTCTATCATCAATTTTTAGATTAATATTGTCCAGAGCCGTGAAGTCTCCAAATTTTTTGGTTATATTTTCAAGGGTAATCTTAACCATTTCAACCACCTCACCCTTTGATTCCACCTGAATAGCCCTGCAGTAATATCTGCTGAGCCGTAAGGAAGAATATTATTGTTGGAAGCAGGTAAAGGGTTCCAGCCGCAGCTATCAGCGGCATGTGTGTGTATTCAGCTTCGATGTTTGCCTCAATAAATGTCGCTAAGGTCTGGTCAATGAGGAAAGTTCTTACGTAGATTATGTCCTGCCAGCCAGCCAAGAATGCAAAAAGTGCGACAGCCAAGATTCCCGGCTTAATTAAAGGCAGCATGATTTTCCGCCAGACTTTTATCCTTGATGCTCCGTCAATTATGCCCGACCACTCAAACTCCCAAGGTATCGTGTCAAAGAAGCCCTTCATCAACCAGACGGACATCGGAATCTCAAGAGCCGCCCTTGCCAGTATCACGTAGAAGAATGAGTAAAGCCTTATCAAATCTGGGCTCTGTGGAAATGTCAAACGGTAGAGCAGGTAAACACCAACGATTAGTGCAACTCCCGGGAAGGCGTGAAGAATTAAGAGCAGAATCATCATATGCTTTCTCCCTTTAAAGTCAATTCTTGAAAGTGAGTATCCAGCCAAGGCACTTATGAATGTTACAACCCCTGAAACTCCAAGAGCGACCACAAGAGTATGGAAGGTAACTTTCAGTATGTTTGTTCTGATTCCACCTGTCGTTGCCAGTTTTCCTTGAAACACATTAATCCAGTTCTCTAAAGTGAAGTGGAATGATTTTAGATCCAAATTGGTGACCATCTCTTTGCTGAAGCTTGAAAGCACTAACAGAGAAAAGCCGAGGATCAAAGGCAAGCTTGCGAAGAGGATTGCAAGAATGATTACCCACTCATATCTGCTCGGTCTCGTTTCTACGTCTTTCATCAGAAGTCACCCCTCGGTCTTTTCATCATTTTCTCAAATTGTAGAACTTTCAAGGTTACAAATCCCCCAATCACGCCAATTATTGACAATATCACTGCTGCCGCTGCCGCTAATCCTTGATCCTGCTCCCCTCTACCAAAGGCTGTGTTGAATACATACAATGCGAGGGTTGTTCCGTAGTCCCTGTTCACCAAGTCCCACTGAACAAGAAGGAAGATGTGCGGATACGTCGTGAGTAGGCTTAGGAACTGCCATGTTAAAACATAGAGAAAGTGCCACTTTGTAAGGGGAATTAAGATTTTTCTTGAAATTTCCCACGCAGATGCTCCATCAACTCTCGCCGCTATTACAAGCTCCCTCGGAATCTGGTTCAAAGCTGATGTGAAGACTATCATGCCAAAGCTCACACCAACAAGACCGTTCACAAAAATAATTATGCTCCATGCTCCCCAAGGTACAGTTTGACCCCATGGAATTGGCTGAGAAATCACTCCAAGCTTCATTAAAATTGAATTCAATGTCCCAATTTCACTTCCATGGAAGAAATAATACCAGACAAGACTGTAAACAGCTATTGGAGACATTCTCGGCAGAAGCCAGAGAAGCCTAAAACTTGAAGCTGGCTTTTCGCTTATGAAGAAAGTAGCTAAAGCTAACGCTAAACCTCCAAAAACGTTAATGATGAGCGTGATTCCAACGAAAACCACAGTTGTTAAAATCACAGCCTTAAAAGTTGGATCATGCTGGAACATATAAAACAATCGCTCATAATTGTAAAGCCCAACAAAGTCTTTAAGATACCTTTCAACATTCCAGTTCCGCATCTGGGTGAAGCTTATATAGACCGTCATAATAAGCGGAATCAAATAGAACAGCACAACCATCAGAAGCATTGGAGAAAGAAAAAAGGAAAGGGCTGTAAACTTCTCCTTATTAATTTTATTCATGCTCCCACCTCTTCACTGTGGAAACTTCCAGTTCTTTGGAATCTCTCCCTGTATCTCAACATTCTCCTTGAGCTCTGGATCAGCGTTAACCTTCTGGATAATGTAATTAACGGCATCTTCTGGTGTCATTTCACCTCTAAGGACCTTATCAACTGCTTCCTTGAAGATATCTGCCAGTGCTGGATACTTTGGATGTGCTGGGGCTAAGTGCGTGTATTCAAGCATGTAGCTGACATCTGCCAAGAACTGTGCGTTGATTGGATTGACAGTCGCTTGGACAATGTTCTTGATGTTATCCTTAACTGTTGGATCCAGATCAAGGTTGAGATTCTTCAAGTCATTGAGCCACTTTTCGTCTTTAATAAGCTTTGCAGCCTCCTTTCTCACGGGCAGGTGAGCTGAGATAACGCTGTGAATTGCATTGATGTCTGGATCGCTCGCCTTTATGACCATGAGGAATGCAAGCATGTGGTAAACATCTTTAAGCTCATCATACTTCGGATTCTGGGCACCGGCTTTTGAGTTTATCATCCAAATGAAGGGCTGGCTGAGTGTCACTGGCTTGTCTCCCTTTTCTCCAGCTGGGAATAAAGTGTAGGCGAACCATTCTTTAACTTCCTCAGGTTTCAGACCCCTGCCGTGATAGTACTGCTTTGTCTGCCACTCTGTCCAGTACCATGTACCACCTATGTCGAAGAGGGTTTTTCCTTCAACAATTGTTGGGTGAATCTGCTTAGCCCAATCCCAGCTCATTATGTCTTTTGGAAGCAGGCCATCTTGGGCAAACTTCCACTCAACGTAGAGCCACTTGTACACAGCTGGAACATCAACGACGAGCTTTCCAGTGTTTGGATCGTAAAGCTTTCCGCCAAAGGCGAAGATGAACTGTATTAGGTCTGGGTGAGCTGAACCCTTTCTGTGGATCAATCCCCATTCAGCAGCGCCGCTCTCTTTTGCCTTCTTTGCCCAGTAGTAGACATCGCTCCATGTGAACTCCCCACTTTTCACCTTTTCGGGAAGGGTGTTCACGTCAAGTCCAATCTTTGCGGCAACATCTTTTCTAACGTAGAGAGGTCTTGCCTCTGTATCTTGGGGTAGACCATAAAGCCTTCCCTTGTACTTTGAAGCCTCTATGAGTGATGGGTAAAAATCATCAATGACGCTCTTGTAGGCGTTTGCATAGTCCGTTATATCAAGAATGTAGCCTTCATCTGCCAGTGTTGGGAGGAATGCATAAGAGTTCACGAAGAAATCTCCAGCTTGTCCAAGTGGCTGCTTGCTGAGGTATTCCTTATAGGCATCTTGGAAAGATGCAACGTAGTGCGTGTCTGTAATCACAATTTTCACTTTAATCCCATTATCTTCCCAGATTTTGTTTATCCTTCTCGCTGCTTCGACAATACCATAGACTCTCATGACACTGTTTGGATCACCTGAACCCCATGCAGAGAACTTGACCTCATTAATCCCGTTCTGCTCAAGAACCTTACCTATTGCCACCACATCTTTTGTAAAGTCTCCAGTAAGCTGAACTTTACCCGCTGTCTGAGTGGCTGTTTCCTTCTCACCACCAATACAACCGCTGGCAATCACTCCGAGAAGCAATATTGCAACCAACCATACGGCTTTTGCCTTCATTGTCCCCACCTACTATCGGTTTTTAAAAGTCAGAGCCGAAGAGGCTCTAAAGAAGGTTATTTAAGAAAGCAAATCAGAGTCATATTTTAGTTAGCTTTTGTTATTTATAAAATTTGTGGACCCTATGAGGTTAAAAAGGAGTTATGCCCACTTTTGTGAGTGGTATTGAGAGTAGAACGTTCGAAATCTTTAAAAATCGAACTAATATTAATAAATATTTGGAAGTTTTTCCTCGCTGTATTGCGGCCATACCCTGTGCAATTCCGAGTTTTAAGGTTCCCAGTACTTGCAACTCTGCCAGACGAAAGCTTCCCATATTATATTGCTATAAAAATTTTTATAAACAAAAAATATTTAATATGTATAAAACATATAAAAACGGAGGTGGCGACGATGGCGAGGGTTGTCATACTCGGTCAGGGATATGTCGGAAGCATATTTGCAATAGGAGTTGAGCGAATCAAAAGAGGAGATCTCGGCTATTATGGGATTCCATTGGCAAATGAGCTGCCAATAAAGGTAGAGGACATTGAGATTGTTGGTTCTTATGACGTCGACAAGAGCAAGATTGGGAGACCCCTTTACGAAGTTGTCAAGAGGTACTGGGAAGATGAAATCCCGGAGAGTCTCAAGAACGTTGTAGTGAGGAAAGGCATTCACTTAGGAAGCCTCCGCAACCTGCCAATTGAGGCTGAAGGTTTAGAGGACAGGATGACTCTCAAAGAGGCTGTAGAAAAGATTGTTGAAGAGTGGAAGGAGCTCAAGCCAGATGTCATTGTCAATGTCTGTACAACCGAGGCATTTAAGCCGTTCAACAGCAAAGAAGAGCTAATCAAAGCCATAGAAAATGACAACAGGGAGAGACTAACAGCAACACAAGTTTATGCTTATGCTGCTTCGCTGTATGCAAAAGAAGTTGGTGGAGCGGCTTTCGTAAATGCAATTCCAACATTGATAGCAAACGACAATGCATTCCTTGAACTTGCAAAGGAGAGCAACTTAGTCATCTTTGGAGACGACGGTGCAACTGGTGCAACACCGCTAACAGCTGATGTTTTGGCTCACTTAGCTCAGAGGAACAGATATGTCAAAGACATAGCACAGTTCAACATCGGCGGAAATACAGACTTCTTAGCTTTGACAGACAAAGACAGAAACAAGAGCAAAGAATACACAAAGTCAAGCGTTGTAAAGGATATTTTGGGCTACGATGCACCGCACTACATCAAGCCAACTGGATTCCTTGAGCCTCTTGGAGATAAGAAGTTCATCGCAATGCACATCGAGTACGTCAGCTTCAACGGTGCAATAGATGAGCTTGTCATAACTGGAAGAATCAACGACAGCCCAGCCTTGGCTGGATTGTTGGTTGACCTCGTCAGGTTAGGCAAGATTGCCGTTGAGAGGAAGGAGTGGGGAACAGTTTATGAAGTCAACGCATTCTACATGAAGAACCCAGGACCAGCAGAGAAGGGCAACATTCCAAGAATTATTGCTTATGAAAAGATGCGCCAGTGGGCAGGGCTTAAGCCGAGATGGCTGTGATTTTCCCTTCAAACCTTCTCTTCTTCCAAATTTCTGTAAAATCTCCGCAGATACAGCTTCATTCTCGGCAGATTAACGGGTTTCATAGTTTCGTTCATCCAGTCGGGTAAATCTTTTCGTATCGAGCTCCAAAGAACGCGATAGTCCAGAATAATTATTGCCCCTTTCTCTTCGGCACTTCTGTGAACCCTTCCAGCCGCTTGAACAAGCTTTCTGTGAGCAGGCAGATAATAACCGTAGTATCTCCCCTTTCTCGGGAACTTCTTTTCAAAATACCTTATTTGGGCTTGAACCCTCGGAGTAGGTCGTGCATATGGGATTCCAACCAGAACAACGCCGTTCATTTCATCTCCCGAATAATCCTGTCCTTCACTGTTCCTGCCACCCATAACACCTAACAAAACTCCACCTTCCCTCTTTGCCTCCTCTTTAAATGCTCTAACCAAGATGTCATTCTCCTTAGAGCTTGCATTTTTCTTCTCAATGAAAACTTTTTTGCCAACTTCTTCTTCAATTCTCAAATGAACGTTGGCAGACAAGAGACCTTGAAGAACTTCATATGAAGCTGTAAAAACACCAACATTTTTGGGAATGAGCTTTACCGCTTCAACAATGTATTCAGCCATTTTTCTGTATAATTCCAGATTTCTCTCCTCTCCTCTTGTTGAAACATCCTTAGCGACTAAGACAAGGGCATTTTCCTTCTTGACCATCCTCGGGAACTTTTTAAGCTTTGCATTCTCAATTCCCATAATGTCTTTAAAAGCTTCAAGGGGCGTCAGCGTGCCGGACATAAAAATAGCCGATTGAATATCGTTTATGAAATCCAAAGCCTTGGAAGGATCTAAAGCTACTAATTCGAGAGAAAAACCCCTGTCTTTGCTCATTATGAAGAGATAATCCTCCCTACCAATTACAGAAAGCCAGTTCAACAGAAACTCACCGACTCTTCCAACGTAAGAACGTGGAGGCTTGTTTTTCTCAATTTTGTCCTCTCTAATCGCATCTCCAACCTCAACAATTTCTCTCAAGATTCTCACCAAAAGTCTTTCACTGATGTTAAGAATATCAAAAACATGAGAAAATATGCTTTCTGGAAGAATGGGGATTTCCTCAACTTCTCTATCTTTTAAACGCTCATTGTAAAGATTCTCCAGTCCTTTTAAGAAGATGCTCAAAAAGTTTGCAATCTCATGCTCATTGTACTCCTCGGCTTCTTTTACTGCCCTGGTTATGCTGTTAAGGGTTATCTTATCGCTTAAAACATCAATGGCTTGATTCGGTAAGTTGTGAGCTTCATCAAAAATCACAATCAAGTCCTCATAATCAACTCCCAAGCTTTCAATGAATGCATTTCTAATGGCTGGGTTGAGCATGTAGAGATAGCTCGCAACAATCACGTTCGCCTTTTCTCCCACTTTCCTCGTAACTTCATAAGGACAGAGCTCTAAGAGGTTAGAATAGCTGAGAATCTCAATTGGCTGGGAAGGAGAGTTGAGGAAGTATTCAACAATCTCGCTAAATTCATCTTTCTTTTTCTTAACGTTCTCAAAATAATCACATTTGTGGAGCTTTTTGAGGTTTTTACACACAATCATGGCATTGTAGGCATCAGGAACAAAGTTTTGAATGTAGGAGTGAAGGCAAAGCTCTTTTCTGCTCCTGAACTCCACGCCACTGACGGGATTTATCTTATTTATCTCCTTGAGCTCCTCTATAACCCTGTCCATCTGCTTGTGTGTTCTTGCTAAGTAAACAACCTTAAAACCCATGCTCAGGGCATAAGGTAAAACCCCAGCAAGAACGCTTATTGTTTTTCCAAAACCAGTTGGGGCTTCAATTATCAAGTTCTCTCCTTTTCTAACCGCTTCATCGACTAAGCTAATGAACTCCTCTTGATTTGGACGCAGTGATTTATAAGGGAAGTAATCTCTCATTTTGACTCATCAAAAAAGTTATTAATGCTTCTTTTTAACTTTTCTCACAGAGATTAAAAGAGGGGGCTAAAATGGAAGAAAAAGATAAAAAGCTCATTGAAAGTGGCATTGAGGCGTTAATCCTTGGATGGCTGGCGTATCTGTTCTTTTACCAGAACTTCCTCCTCTATAAGTGGCACCGCGGGCTATTGCTACCTTCAAAAATTCCATTCTTGGTTGCAGGAATTCTTGTGGGTTTGGCATACTTCCTCTACAGATGGGAAAAGATAGAGAAGGAGATTCCCAAAGAAGTTCCAAAAGGAACTTCCGCTCCACAGGAGATTCCGGAGGAAAAAGAGAAAGAGCTCAAATCTTAAGCTCGTGGATGTGTTCAAGAACCTTAACCATCAGCTCAACGCCTGCATCGACATCTCTCTCATCAACGACTTCTGCATTTGAGTGAATGTATCTTGATGGAACACTAACGGCACCTGTTGGAACACCAGCCTTATTGAGATGGATTGCTCCTGCATCTGTTCCCCCGCCGAGGAGAATGTCCCACTGGTATGGGATTTCATACTTCTTGGCAAGCTCCTCCATCCATCTGACAATTGTTGGGTGGCAGATAACTGAGCGGTCCATTATTTTAATTGCGGTTCCTTTTCCGAGCTGTGTAACCTGCTTGTGCTCCGGAGTTCCTGGAACGTCAGCTGCGATGGTAACATCAATTGCAAAGCCGTAATCTGGGTCAATGCCAAAGGCACTTGTCCTCGCACCTCTAAGACCCACCTCTTCCTGAACTGTGGCGACGAAGTAAATGTCTGCATTAGTCTCGCTGAGCTTTCTTGCAGTTTCAACTAGAGTATAGACGGCAATTCTATCATCAAATGCAATGCTCACAAGTCTGTGCTTTCCTAATCTCTCCAAACGGCCGTCCCATGTAATGATTGTACCTATCCTAACACCCATCTCTTCTGCCTCTTCCTTGCTCTCAGCGCCAATGTCAATGAAAACCTGGTCCCAGTCTGGAGCTTTCTTCCTGTCCTCTGGCTTCTGAATATGTGGAGGAACTGAACCGCCAACACCGTAGATGAACTTATCCTTGCCAATCCAGACCTTGAAGCGCTGGGCAATTAAAGTCCTTGGGTCAACACCTCCAATTGGTGCAACCCTTAGAAATCCGTTCTTTTCAATGTGGGTAACCATGAGACCAATCTGATCCATATGTGCCGCAAGCATGACCTTTGGACCATCGCCTTTCTTGTGGGCGATAACGTTGCCAAGTTTGTCAACTTTTATCTCGTCAACATGATCTTTGAATGCCTCAATAACAACATCTCTGACCCCTAAGAACTCATATCCTGAAACACCTGGAGCTTCAACGATTTTCTTTAAAAGCTCGTAGTCAACCATTTCCATCGCCTCCGTTTAGATGTCCATCTTAATGATCTCAGCAGAGATATTTAAGGTTTTAGGTAACAAACATTTGGACTCTGGATTTTAATCATGCAGCAAAACTTGAAGAAAAAGGATAAAATCAGTGAAGAACTCTTGAGGCAAGGTTCAAAATTGCATTCACGTAGCTGTTGTAGTCCATTGTTTGAGTTGCTGCTGGGGTTATGAGCTTATCTGTGATGATCGGCGCCATCAGTCCAATGACAATCACCACCAGTGCCAGTAGCAGACAAACTAAGCTCATGCTCGTTGGCTCTTTGATTTCCAGGTTTTCTTTTGGTTTTCTCAGCCAGACGACGTAGAATACACGCATGTAAGCAATTAATGCAGTTGCTGAGCTGAGGACAAGAACTAACGCTAAGACCAAACTCCTATCAAGGAAAGCATTAAAGAGCAACAATTTACTGAAGAATACGTTAAGCGGTGGGATTCCGACCAGGCTTAGCGTTGCAATTGCCAGTGAAAACGTGGCAATAGGCATTCTTCTTCCAAGTCCAGCCAAATCCTCGATATTCCTTGAGCCGACAGCATGAATAAACACTCCAGCCGCCAAGAACAACAACGCCTTGGCAATAGCATGATTAACTAAATGGAACAACGCCGCCTGTAAGCCCAGGGAAGTGCCAAGACCAACAGCCATAAACAAATAACCCATGTGCATGATTGTCGAATAAGCAATCAAACGCTTAACATCCCTCTGAATATTCATCATCAAAGCACCGAATAATGCTGAAACAGCACCCAAGACAATTACAATCGTGCTCAAAGTCCCAATAATATGAGCCAATTCTGGAGCCAATGAACCACCGTAAACAGTGTATAAGAACCTAATCAAAGCATAGACTCCGACGTTAACAACCAATCCAGAGAGGACTGCTGAGATTGGACTTGGAGCTGCCGGGTGAGCCTCCGGAAGCCAGAAGTGGTTTGGCACTATGGCTGCTTTAATGAGGAAAGCCCACGTAGCCAAAGCCAAAGCAACACCAGACGCCAAGATTATGTTCCCAACCGGACTGCCAGTAACGGGAAAACTCAAACTATGAACCTTTGCTGATAAATCAGCAAAATTCACTGTACCAAAGGCGCCATAAAATACCCCCAAGGCAAGGAAGTACATGGTAGTCCCAACTGCACCAATCAAAGCATACTTAAGCCCGGCAGTAACTGAGTCCCCCCTGTCGCGGTAGAACATTACCAAGGCATAAGCAGCAATGCTCGTAACCTCAATCATGACGAAGAGGTTGAAAGCATCACCCGTCAATAATACACCAAGCAAACCAGCCTCCAAGCCCAAGTAAAGCGTATAATACCACTCCAAGCCTTCCTCGTGCTCTAAATACCTATAAGAGTAGATTGCAATTAAGAACATTAACCCAGCAGTGACCAAGGCAATCAAAGCACTCAGCCTGTCAACCTCATAAACTATTCCAATTGGGGCAATCCACTTGCCGAAAGTATAAACTAAGGGAGTGCTTGAAGAGTAAGCCAGCTGGAAGAGCTTAAACGAGGAGATTAAAGTCAAGCCCGTTCCAATTAGAGCATAAGTTTGGACGATTTTTCTGTTTCCTTTGATGAGGATTGAGAATAATGGCAGTGCGAAGGCGAAGACGATTGGAATGATTGGGGTCAAGCCAGCGACGTTCATCCTTCACCACCTCACTCGAAGATTTTCTTAGCATATTTCTCAAAATCTTCGCAAATTTCCTTCTTTGCCTTCTCTGGTTCTTCCGTTGTAACGTTAATCCAGTTCACATACATGTACTCATCATCCAAGTCCACAACCACTGTACCTGGTGTGTTCGTTATGGAATTTGCCACAAGGGTTTTCGCATAATCCGTCTTCACATCAATTGGCACTTTGACAATTCCCGGAGTATAGCTGCCCGTGATTGTTCTAATCATCACATCCAAGTGTGCCTTTACTTCGGCAACAAGCATGTACCAGATGAAGTAAATGCCAAGCCAAAGCCATCTAACTGGATTTAACGCCTTAGCATCACTCTGAACGAGGTATTTGCCTACAAGCAAGCCAACACCAATAGCTACAACAACTCCAGTTGCTAAGTCAAATGGCTTTGCAGAGCCAGTGAAAATAATGTAAGTGATGAATGCTAATAGTGCAGTTGGAATTATCCCCCTCATTGACTCTCACCCCTTAAAATTGCTGGAAGTTTCTTTCCTAATTCTCTAGTGTCTACAGTCCCGTACAAGCGGTAGATTTGGATTATTGCAAAGGCAATGAGCACGTTTACAGCCATTCCAATGACTACTGCCGTTATTACCAAAGCCTGCGGCAGAGGATCAACTGCCGTGCTGACAAACTGTTGGAGTGACTCTTTACTTAAACTCGGCAAAATCGGCGGTGCTACTGGATAAATCAAACGGTAACCGAGTAAGACAACAAGTAAATTAGCAGTATCCCCAAAGATTGTTAACGCAATAAGTTTTTTGACTAAATTAGGCCTTCTGGCGATACCATAGAGGCTTATCACGATTGTCGCAATCAGGGATAATATAATGACTGCCCAGATGAATGTTACAACTTCACTCATTCTCAACCCTCCTTAAGAACTTCCTGAATACGCTTTCCGGGATTGCTAAGAGCAGGAATACTGCCGTGAATCCAGCTCCGACAGCCAAGAACTCGAAGAAGTTGTAGTAAATCAGTGAACCGCTTACAAGCTGTCCTCCAAGCTCAGCTGGGAAGACTGGTTGATTCTGCATGATGAAGCCACCACTGAGGATTGGAACTAATGCTATGAGAGCAATTCCCAAGAGACCAATAGAACGAAGTATCAGTGCCCTCGTCTTGTCCAAACCGTGTTCTTCAAGAGCATACTTTGAGTAGGCGGCAATTATCAGCAGAGGAGCAACAGCCAATGCCGAACCGCCCTGGAATCCACCACCTGGTGTGAGGTGACCGTGCAATGCTATTGATGCCGAGACAGCAAGAATCATAGCAACAATAATCTTCGTCACTGATTTGATTACCAAGGTCAAACCACCGTTGAATTCTTTTGGTTTTTGTTTTGCCTCCTTTTCCTGCTTTTTGTTTAATCTGAAGAGTGTTAAGCTTCCAATGATTGCAAGGAAGAAGACTGAGGTCTCAAAGAGAGTATCAACTCCACGATAATCCCACAAGATTGAGGTTACAACTTCCGGGCTTTTTGCTGAGTAATCGCCAAAGTAGCTGTTCTCCAAGTAGAATTCGCCCAACGGTCTTAACTCAGTTTGCTGTGGGAGTTTTGGGGCAATGTAGTATGCTAATGCGAAGATTGTGACTAAGATGACTGCAAGCGGGATTAGCTTTTTCATTTACACCACCTCGTATCTTTGGGTTTTACCTACCACGAAGACCAACAATGCCGTGTAAATTCCCACTGCTATTGCTACATAAGCTAAGACTATATCGGGCGCCATTAGAATGTAGAAGGCTATTGCATAAGCAATAGCTTGTACTGCCGAGAATCCAATAGCCTTAAGGAGGTCTTTTTCAATGATTGCGAGGTAGGAGAAGATTAATCCAATAAGGACTGTGATGAGGAGCATTAGTAAGTGGATTTCAATCATTCTCCCTCACCTCTGCCAAGTGATCGCATTTAGGCTCCCACTTGACGATTTTAGCCCTGTGGGCAGCGTAAGCTAAGGCATGTGCACCAGCTGGAGCTGCCAAGAGCACAATTATTCCAGTAACAAAGCTTGCCCCTGCTATAGCGTACTTGTGGGGTAAAAAATCAGAGCCTAACGCAAGGAAGCCAACGCCAAACAATGGAACTACTGCTCCCCCAATAGTTCCTACCGTAGCAGCGTGCAGGCGAATGTAAAAGTTTGGGAATCGTAGCAATCCTAATGCGCCAAAGAGGTCACATATTCCGCCGATGATTATCATGAGCGCTCCTAAGTAGAATAAAACCTCGCTCATGCCCCCACCTCCTTGCTGACCAAATGCTTTGCGATGTAAATGTCCAGCAGGTAAGCCCACAATGCCAAAGTTATTGCCGCACTGATTAAGAATGCTGACTTGAAGTAAACCGCAAGGATAGCCATGAATGCAGCAATGTCAAAACTCATGCAATCAACGGCAAGAATAATATCCACTATTGTGGGGCCCTTAAAAGCCCTGATTGCATAAATAACGAACGCCAAAAGGTAAAGCGGAATAACAAATTTCATCAAAAGAAAAAACTGGCTCTCAAGGCTCATCAGCACCACCATCCGTTTTAACAACTATGTTGGGAACAAAGTGTCTTGTCTCCTTTGCTTCTCCAAAGAGAATTTCAACTATGTCTCTCTCTGTCTTCTCGTCGAGCTCTTCGATGTAAATTTCTCTCTTCTGCTTCTGCTTTACTAAGCCCCTTGCCATTGCTACAGCATAGATTATCGCCTCAGGCTTGGGGGGACAGCCCGGAATGTAAATTGTCGTTGGCGGCTCAATGCCATACTCCTCCTTGAGGATTTTGTAGAGCTCTTTCACGCCGCCAATCACTGCATAGGTATCATACCATATCCCGCCACCACAGGCACAGGAGCCGATAGCCAAGACTATCTTCGGCTCTGGGACTGCCTTAAATGCCTCAATGACCTTTGGCAGACACTCTCTTGTAACTGGACCGGTAAAAGCTATTGCATCAGCATGTCTTGGTGAACCAACGAGCTTGATTCCAAATCTCTCAACATCCTGCTTGGGGGCGAAGATGTTAAGTATTTCAATATCACAGCCATTGCAGCTCCCGCTGTTTAAGTGAAAGACCCATAAGCTTTTCTCAAACAAATTCACCACCTCCCTTTGCAAAAATTAACCTTTCCGATACTTTCTTGGCCCTGCATTCTGGACACAGAAACATCATCTCCCTCTCCCAAGGCTGGAGTTCCTTCGCTGAGTAGAGCAAATGTCTGAAGGTGTCAAATGGTCTGCCGCATTCCTCACAGCGAACCATCTTCAGCTCAACAAACTGGTGCAGATCTTCTTCAGAGAGAGTAGCCAGCTCAAACTCTTTTGTGAGCTTTATTGCTCCGGTAGGACACACATCTTGACAGCGAGCACAGAAGATGCATCTTCCTATGAAGAGGTGAACCACTCTAACCCCTCTCTCTGGCTCATCATACACCTGCAGTGCTTGAGGAGGACAGGCATTTGAGCATGATGTGCACCCAATGCATTTCTCTGGATCAATTACGGGCTTTCCCCTAAAGCCCTCCGGAACTTCAATTGGGACAAAAGGATACTTCTCCGTTACCTTTCCAATGCTTACAGCCTTAGCAATAAGCTTAAACCTCCCCATCGCTCACAGCCTCCTTAAATACTCATCAAGGGAGCATCTGCAGACTTTTTCTCCGTCAACAATGACCATATGATCTGTACACGAGAAGCATGGGTCTATTGAGGCTATGATTATTGGGGCATCCGCTAATTTTTCTCCCATGAGCATTATGGGAACAGCAGGTAGATTGTTGTAGGTTGGCGCTCTTGGACGCCATCTGTAAACTTTGTTGCCACCCTCAGTAATTACAAAGTGCACATCTTCTCCTCTTGGGGCTTCAGTTGCTCCAATGCCAACTGCATATTCTGGGAGTTCATAATCTTCGTTTAGAATGTCTCCCTGTGGTAGTTGATCTAAAGCCTGCTCAATTAGCCAGAAGCTTTCAAATGTCTCCTCGTATCTTACCAAAAATCTCGCGAGAACATCTCCCTCCTTGTAGACAGGCACCTTGAACTCCAGGTCTCCATAGGCTGCATATGGATGATCCCTCCTTACATCGGTGTCAATGCCAGATGCCCTCGCAACAGGTCCAACTACACCTATTTCCCTGCCCTCTTTCTTTGGAAGAACACCAACTCCCTCCATTCTGCTTATGAGCTCCTTCATCCCAGCAGCGTTGTCAAGAACTTCTTTTGTCTCCTTTTTGGTTTTTTCAAAAATTTCAAGCACTTTTTTCTTCTTTTCTTCATCAATGTCTCTCCTGACGCCGCCTATGAGGTTCATCCCATAGGTCTTTCTATTTCCGGTCAAAAGTTCCGCCAAATCCATAAATGCCTCTCTTATACGCCATGTGTGCATGAAGCCAGAATCAAAGCCAAGTAAATGGAAGGCAACACCAAACCAGAGCAAATGGGAGTGCAGTCTTTCAAGCTCCAGGAGTATGGTTCTTATATAAAGAGCCCTTTCTGGAACCTCAATTTTGGCCGCATCCTCAACGGCTTGAGCATAGGCACAGTTGTGGGTGTAACCACAGATTCCGCAGATTCTCTCGGCTAAGAATGGAATCTGATTTATTGTCATCCTTTCCTCTGCCAATTTTTCCAGACCTCTATGGACGTGAAATCCCCTGTAGACTGCCCCAACTATTTCCTCACCTTTGACATGGAGCTCAAAAACTTCCGGCTCGTGAAGCGTTGGATGATAGGGCCCAACTGGAACCTCCATAACTCCTGGTTTTTTCTCCTTTTTTGGAGGCTTAAACTCAATCCTTGGGGGTCTTTCGTTGTAGTGGAATTCTTTTCTTAATGGATGCACACCTTCAGGCCAATCATCGGGCAGAATAAGCCTCAAAGGTTCTGGATGCTCATCAAAGAAAATTCCAACCATATCCATTGCCTCTCTCTCAGCCCAGTTTGCACCGCTTATGATCGGAGTGATTGAGGGTATCTTGGAATTATTTGCAACTGTTTTGAGAATTACATATCTCTTTTCAGATTCACAGTTGAAGATGTGATACATTGAAAAGCCTACTCCCAGTAAGCGCTCGTCAACACCAACTCCAGTGGCATAATAGCAGCCCGCTTTGAAAAGCAGCTCTGCAGTGGTTCTAAGCTTATCATTTGGAACCAAAGCCAAGATCACTTTTTCATCATGCCTGAGGATTTTAGCATCATTTCCTTTCAGAATCTCAATTATCATGACTACCACCCCACCACGGCTATGAGCCACACAATTAAAGCCAAAGCAGAAAGCTTCTTCATCAGCTTGACAGCTTGGTCAATCCTGAATCTTCCATAGTAAGCTTCGAATATTGAATAAATCATTGAAAGGATCATTATGCCAAGGAGATAACCAATGAGTCTTGTTGGATTCTGGATCGGAAGGATGAAGTTCAAAAGCAAGCTGTAAAGGAGAAGGCGCTTCAGGAATATCGAATATTCAAGTAAACCGAGATGCTTTCCGCTGTATTCGATTAGAGGACCCTCAATTATTTCAGGCTCAGCTTCAGCAATATCAAAGGGCAATCTGGCACTTGCAACGTATATCACAAGGAGAAGCAAAAGTAATGCAAGAACTGAGGAAATCCTCAAAGGTAGCGGGAACAGCTGATCAAAACTCAAGCTTTTACCTATTACAGCTATCGTACCTACTATGAAAGCCAAGAGCAGCTCTTCACTCATAAAGAGGGAAACCTCCCTGTTTGAACCTATCTGGGCATAGGGATTCCCCGAGGAAAACGCTCCGATGACAAAGCTCAAAGTTGCCAGGCCAAGGAGATAAACCACAACTATAAAGTCTCCAATGAAGTTTATTGAGCTGGGCAGGAGAGTTGGAACTATTAAATAAGCTGTCAGGACGGCTGTGAAGGTCACATACGGGGCGAGCTTGTAGAATGATTTAACAGAATCTTGAGGTTCAACTGTAGGTCTCTTGAAGAGCTTTATCAAGTCCCACCACGTCTGGAGTATTGATGGTCCTTGTCTGTTCTGCAGACGTGCTCTGATTTTCCTCTCAAGACCATCCACTATTGGAGCAATAAGCAGGGCAAATGCCAAGTTGATTGCCATGAAAATAATGTTCATAGGCTTACACCTCCTAAAACTGCCACCAAAATTACTATCAGAATCATTGCAAGGGAGAGCATTGAGTCCAAATCGTAGGACAGGACTTCAAACTTGGTTCCAAACGCCTTTCCAATCCTCGCAACTTTCTGCACAATGTCTTTACTGGCGTCACCTAAGAGGTAAACTTCATTGAAAGCCTCTCTAAAGTCCCGATAATAAGCGTCAGCAGGCATACCCACATTGAGGTCTTCACTTCTCCCGGTCTTCCAAGTTGACATAACACTGCCCTTTGAGGGAAGGATCAGCAAAGCTATTAATGTTGAAACCAGCAAGAATGCAAAGACTATTACCGGTGAATAACTCCCTGTTTTTGGCACAACGAGAGAGGGATAAACTACAAGAGAAGCTAACGGAACACCTATTGCACCTAAAGCTTGGGATATCATTTTCAATGGAACGAAAGGATAAATTCCAAATGCTATACAAAGCAAAGCTAAGAGGATCTGAGGAGCAGACATTAGGAGGGGAACTTCCTTTGCATTAATTTCCTTAACTGCAGGTTTTGTAAAGATTGCCGTAAAGTATTTCACAAAAGCTCCAAGGGTCACAGCGCTTATGAAAATCGCAATTATTCCAAAAAGTGAAGTTGCTGGAGAGGAAAGGGTTGAGATGTAAATCATCCATTTGCTCACAAATCCGTTGAGGGGTGGCATACCAGCTATTGCAAGTGAGCCTATTAGGGCGGCAAAAGCAGTCAGAGGCATCTTTTTTGCCAAACTTCCCAAATAATTCAAATCCCTTGTGCCTGTTTCATACATCACTGAACCAGCCGTAAGGAAGAGGAGTCCTTTGAAGAAAGCATGATTCATTGTGTGGAAGAGTGCAGCAGCTAAGGCTACACTCCCCAAGAGCTGATTTCCATTCGCGAGGAAGTAAATCCCAGCTCCCATGGGCAAAAGGATGTATCCAATGTTGTCTATACTTGAAAAAGCCAATAAACGCTTTGAATCTTCTTGGAGTAAAGCGTACATCATACTGAAGAAAAGCGTCAGGACTCCAAATACAGCTATTATCAGCCCAATTTCAGGCTCCAACGGGAAGAATGTTATGAAGAATCTTAGCATCATATATATCGGCAGTTTGATCATGATGCCACTCAGTAAGGCTGAGACATTGCTCGGAGCCTCTGGATGGGCATCGGGAAGCCATGAATGGAATGGAATCATAGCCGCTTTAACCCCAAATCCTATGAGCAGTGCAAATGTCAGGGCATAAAGCACTCCAAGATGAGCCGAGAGATAAGCCGGCAGAATGCTGGCAATTTCAGAATAGTCAGCATTAAAGCTTGTCACTTTGAGAATTATCAGCACAACGGCCAAAACAAGAAACTCAGCTCCAGCTTTTGTCATGCAGAAATACTTGAATGCTGCCTTTACGGCTTTCTCTTCGCTCTGCTCAAACGCCACTAAGAATTGGGAAAACAGGCTCATCAGCTCCCAGAAGATTATGAACCACAGTAAGTTCCAGCATATCAAGACAAAATACATTGTCAACAGGAAAATTGGATAGTTGAAGGTGTAAACACGCATGTCCTCTTTGCCGAGATACTTTTCCATGTATTTGATACCGTAAACTGATGCACAGAGGCTTAAAATACCGAGCAGGAGCAGGAAAAATGCCGAAAGCGAGTCAACTCTAAAGACAAGCCAATTGAGGGTTGCAAAAAGCGAAGATGAGTTGAACAGATTGTATTTAAGCTCAAGTGTTGCTTCAAACCCCAATATTCCAATGTATATCATTACCACTGAGGCTATTGCTGATAGTGTACTTACCATTTTGAGAGATATTTTTGCCTTTGACAACCCCACTACTGCCGCTACAATTAATATACCAACGGGTATTAACAACATCTGAGTCTCCATTGCTGTTCACCCAAATTTTTCTTAATTTGTCTTGATTTTAGCAAAGTATCTATTTACACACCACATTGCCCGAAATACATTGGGTGAAATTTTTATTCATGAAATTAAACTCATACATCTGTGAAATTTTCTGGCGAGTTTTGTTTATATATTTTGCCTAATGTATTCATTTTAAACCTTTGGTTAAAACGTACATTATGGGACAAAAATGAGTATCAAACAGAAAGTCTCAAATAAACCTTGTGTGAGATAAAATCAATATAGTCAATCTCGTATCCCTCAAGAACTAACTCTTTACCAAGCAAATTCTTTACAATGATTTTCCCATCCTTAACTTCAAGCAGAGTTACATCTGTCATAACAACTTCTGCTTTTCCATCTTCAAAGACTATGACTTTTGACTGACACATTTACAACACCTTAGAACGCTTTTTTACGTTCAATATCCTTCTTGCAAGTGCTTCGACATCTTCATATATCGGAGAATCCTTTGGAATAGAATCAACTCCCTTCCCTTTATTATCCACATTAATAACGCTTTCATCAAAGTTTACAAGATGGTAGGGCGTTGAATCCGAGAAGACTTTTGCATAAAGCTGGGAGGCTTTTAGGGAGTTGCGAACTTTGTTTATTACAAGGAATATATTTGATATGTTGAGCTGCTTCCCCATTTCTATGAGCTTCCTTGCTATCAATAAAGATTTCAGCGTTGGCTCTGCTACGCATATCATGACGTCGAATTTCTCCGCTAACCCTCTTCCGAAAACCTCCGCTCCAGCCTCGCTGTCCACAATTACAATATCCTTTTCAGATAGCAGGACATGCATCAAAAATGCTCTTGCGAGAGCTAACGCTGGACACAGACAGCCTTCTTTGCTCTGCTCTATGCTACCAACAACAACAAGCTTCAAATTTGGCTTTATTGTTATACCGTATTGCTCAGCCAAATCATCAACTTTTGGAGTCAGTGAGAACAGAACTCCCCAGCCTTCACCTGGTCTTGCTCCAGTCCTTTCCTCCGCAAGCTTTTCATTTCGTGAAAGTGGAACAATTTCTAAAGCTTCTTCAAATGGAACTCCCAGGCTTTGAGCAAGATTGGGAACTGAATCTGTGTCTAAAGCCAGTATATTATACCCTTTATCGGCTAAGATATGGGCTAATAAAGCCGAGATTGTAGTTTTTCCAACTCCCCCTTTTCCAGCGACAAGTATCTTCATTTTAGTACCTCCAGTGATTAAATCCCGCTTCTCCTATAATTGCTTTTTTCAAAATTAAAGATAAAAGGAGAGATCAAACAGGCCACTTGAGCTTCTTCCTCTTCTCAATTATTACATTGTATATTGTCTCTGCTGCCTTTACTGGATCCGGTTCAACGTAGAACTTCCCTCCAAGGAGGTCTTCAATCTCATCCGTGAGGAGCCTGGTAACCTTCTGGCTTCCGAGCACTGGTGGAACTACTCCCAAGTGGGTGAATACACCGCTCGCAACGAAGTAAGTTCCAATTGACACTGCTTTTTCGCTCATCCATTCCGGAGCAGAGCCAGCTACTGGCAGGTCTGGAATATCAACGCCCAAAGCCTCAGCAAGCGCTCCAAGAACAATCAGGATTCTTGAACAGTCAACACAGCTACCCATATGGAGGCATGGCGGAATTCCAAGTGTCTCACACACTGCTCTAAGTCCCTCTCCTGCCATTTTTGCCGCTTCAGGTGTTAATAATCCATGCATCGCTGCTGCAATTCCCCAGCAACCAGTCCCAACTACCAAGATATCTCTCTTTATGAGCTCCTTGGTTAACGTTACATGACTGTGGTTGTGCTTGACCTTTGGATTATTACATCCAACAACTCCAACGATTCCTTTAATTGTACCTTCTCTGAGTGCATTGATGAGAGGTTCGAGCGTTCCCCCAAGGGCTTCAAGGATTGCTTCAACGCTGAAGCCCGCAACAACTTCACTCTTGTGTTTTGGAATGAAGACCCTTTCTTTTGGCCTGTTTTGGAAGTTTTCAATTGCAATCTTGACTATCTCCTTAGCTATCTCATCAGCCTTCTCTGGTTTGAACTCTATGTGCACTGCTCCGGGTATGTGTGCCTTGGGTTCGGTCGTGATTATCTTGGTGTGATAACAGCCGGCTACATCAACCAATGATGGCATTAGGCACTGGTAATCAACGACCATAGCTTCAACTGCTCCAGTAATTATTGCCAGCTCCTGCATCAGGAAGTTTCCAGCTGGGGGGATGCCGAGCCTCACTAAGACCTCATTTCCAGTACAGCACATTCCCGCAACATTCACCCCCTTGGCGCCGTATTTCTTGGCCAATTTCTGCATCTCTTCACTTTGGGCAACTTCGGCTATCTTCATTGACAGTATTGGGTTATGACCGTGGACAATTATATTCACATAATCTTCTTTGAGAACACCCAAATTTGCAGTAGTCTTAATTGGCTTTGGCGTTCCAAAGAGTATGTCGCTCAAATAGGTAGCCATCATTGAGCCGCTCCAGCCGTCAGCAAGAGAAGTCCTCACACCGTGAAGAAGGAGTGAAGCTGGATCTGCATCAACACCCATATGGGTTCTGTGCATACACTCACAGATTTCCCTGTCAATTGCCCTTGGCATGACTCCAAGCCTCTCCCAGACCTTAATCCTCTTCTTAGGTGCCGTCGCCATGAGCAATTTTAATGGCTCATCGTCAGGCTTTCCGAACTCCAATTCCAAGATATGTGCAACTTCCGAGGCTATTTCACTTTCACTCTTCCCCTCGATATCAATGCCAAGAATTTGAGCCAATCCTTTAAGCTTCTCAACATCTGTCAGCCTGTACCCCTTAAACTCTCCTGTTGCTGCTCCTTTAAACACGTGGACGATGTCTCTTGCATGATCGCTGTGTGCTGCTGCTCCTGCAGCAATCATTCTCAAAATGTTCCTTGCAACTATTGTATCAGCATCTGCTCCACAAACACCTTTTGTTGGCCCAGCGCCAAATGGGTCGATCCTACATGGACCCATGTTACAGTTTCTACAACAGATTCCCAGAAGACCGAACCCACATTGGGGTTGCTGCTCTAAAAAGCGGTGCCAAGCGGTCTTCACGCCCTCCTCTTCAGCCTTCTCAATTAGGTTACCAACGCCCTTAGTTTCAGAAACCTGCTTTGCAGGAACCTTAAACTTTATATATTCCGCCATCACAACCACCTCAATACCACTTAACCTCTAAGTAGGCAGCATAGACATCCATTGGGCTGATTCTCTCTTCCTTTTTCTTTTCCTCAACAACTGGCTTCATGTATACAATTCCTGGAACTTTCAAGCCCGAAATTAGTTCCTCCGCTCTTTCTTTTCTAATCTCGTCAAGAATCTCCTCAAGGGTTCCAAACTTCAATGCCTTGGTGGGGCAAGCTTCTACACATGCCGGCTCCCTGCCTTCCCTAACTCTCTCAATGCATGAATCGCACTTCAGAACAACCTTGTACTCTGGCTCATATTTCGGATGTCCAAATGGACATGCCATAACACACATCAAACAGCCAATACACTTGTTGGTGTTGAGTATTACAAAGCCTTCTTCGCTCTTCTTTATTGCTCCAGTTGGACAAACTTTCATACATGGAGCATCTTCACAGTGCTGACACCTCAGCGGAACATTGAAGAAATCCGCAACTACAACCTTTAGCCTCGGCTTGGGTGTTGGTTTTTCAAAGATTGCTCCAAATAGTGTTTTGCTCATTGAATGTTCAACGGCACACGCTATTTCACAAGATCTGCATCCCATGCACTTCTTTGGATCAATGTAAATTGTTGGTCTCTCCAAACTTGTCTTAAGAAGCGACATTGTTATCACCTCGAAACTTAGGTAAACAAAGGAGATTAATAAGGAGACCGTGTTCGGCAAATAACTCAAAAACTTCTTAATTTGTTCATGCACAAGAACACGTTTCAGTATTCATAAAGTGATACTATTGCTTTTTCTCTTATTTCCCTGTACTCCTTTAAAAGGTCTTTAGCAAACTCCGTCAGAATTGTTATCCCTTTTTTCCTGCCCCCTCTGACAGATATAATCAAAGAAATGCCAAGTTTTTCTTCGAGACTTCTTATTTTTTCCCAATACGTCGAAGGGGAAACTCCAAGGGCTTTGCATGCAGCTCTAAATGAATTAACCTGGGAAATTAGTTCTAAAAGTTCCAAAATCTCTCCAGGGATCTCAACACCTTCTTTTGTCACGAATGAGACCCGTATTTTAGGTGAAAGCCCAACAACGTTTCGATTTATTGCACAGGGTGAAAAGAGCATTTTTCTAAGGTCATCCTTAGTGATTTTCTTATAATTCACTTCAAATCTTGAAAGTGGACATTTTGAGAAGTTCCCATATGGATTCAAGTATAGAGTTTTACAGTTCTCAGCACCTGGAGATGTCAGCAACGTTACTGGATAATTGTCTATGAAGACCTTAATGGCATTGTAGAAATATTTCCTTCCATAATGAAGACCAATTTCAACGTTTTCTTTTTTCGCAATTTTTTCAAGAAATTTATCTGCATATGGAGATGCGTAAAGCTTTGGTCCTAACGTTATCTTTAACCCGTAACTTTTGCATAGTTCAATTGTTGAAAGAATTTCAGCAAAGTCAGAGTTGGAATCCAGCAAAATATACGCCTCAAGATTGTCTATACCCTGAGAAAGGAGCATTTTTACTGTCTGAAGGTTTGACTTTATGTCCTTATAAGAGGGTATAATTAGAGAAATAAAATCAACGTTTTCAAGAGAAGTTTTGTTGAGAAAATTTCTTGAGACTGATACTGGAATGAAGAGAGTAAGCTTTTTACAGAGTTCCATAGTTTGCCGGAGTATGATGTCAATCTTTGGATGGAGGAGAGGATTTGGGCATGTCAAAAGCCCTTCATCAAATCTAAAATCCTCAAGGTGAGAGCTGAGTATTTCTAATGCCTCAAGAGGGAGCATTATTCCAGCGCAACCAAATTTCTCTTTCCAAGGACATATCAGACAACTACTGTCACATTTGCTTGAAGGCTGAACTGCTAAAATGCTCATATCCATCACTCGAATATCACTTCAAATCCACAGAAAGAATTGCCAAGTCCCCAGCAGTAGATTTCACGAGTTACGTTCTTTCCAACGAGTTCTTCCATGACACCTTGAATAAGCCCTGCTTCAAAGTCACATAGGGTTCTGCCAATAGGAGGTGCTCGGTAACAACTGATACATTCATATATATTCACTTTCATCTTGCTGAATGACTCGTCTACAATGTCAAGAAGCCCTATTTTTTGATTTAGAAAGACTTTTGGCAGGTCATCAATGCTCCTAATCTCTCCAGTTTCTATCAATCTGCGAGCCAGATTATACCCTGCACCTCTCAAAATTAGAGTTCTCAAAGACGGGCTGTATTCAAGCATGCCATAAGAAACCATTCTGAATGTCCTCACGTATTCCCTATCCTCTGGAGAGATTTTCACGAAAAACGGACGTACAACATTGAAGTAATTTTCCGGGGTTAGTCTAATCTCTTCTCTATGTTTCCTTTTGCTTTTAACCTCCTCTTTGTAAATTTTCCTCCACTTTTCTATTAGAACACTAATATCTTCCATACCAACCATCTAATGAAATTATTTGCATACATCACTTTAAGATTTTTGGTCACAAATCTTTTCAATGAAGAGATTCAACTGATTTCTGTGATACTCCTAAAGCTTCCCATCATTGAAGGAGAGTTCATTAAAAGGATAAACAGATTTGTTGGGTTGGTCAGAATAAGAGGTGAAGTCAAAAAAGCTCTTATAACAAACACTGGTCGCTTAGAGGAATTTATGATTAAAGGTAGAAAGTGCTTCTGTATTCCAAAACAAGGAGGAAAAACAGACTTTATTTTAGTTGCATTTGAAGATAAAAATTCGAAGGGAGCGGTAATTGATACAAGAACTCAAGCAAAAGCATTTGAGAGGGCTGCAGAGCTTGGATTAATTTCATGGCTGAAAGATTGCTACATTAAAAAGAGGGAAGTCAAAGTTGGAGCTTCTCGACTGGACTACCTTTTAGAGTGCAGTGGAGAAGAAATTTGGGTTGAAATGAAAAGTGCTGTGCTTAGAGAAGGAGAATATGCAATGTATCCCGACTGTCCGAGCTTAAGAGGTCAGAAGCACATCAGAGAGCTCATAAAACTCCGAGAGGAGGGTAAAAGAGCTATGATTGTTTTTATTGGTGCTTTGCCAGAGGTTAGGAAGTTTAAGCCTTATGCCAAAGGTGATCCGAAAATTGCAAGGCTTTTAAAGGAAGCAAAAGCTAAAGGAGTTGAAATAAGAGCTTTGAGTATAGCTCTCTTACCCTCAGGAGAAGTTGTTCTTGAAAGAGATAATCTTGAGGTTGAAATTTAGGAGAGTTTTTAAAGCCCATAGAGCTTAACACTTCTTAGGGGATAACACCCCAAGCTTAAAAGAGGTGTCTGGAATGACGATTGTGGATGTTAGAATTTTAGTTGAAGGTGCGAGCGACGTTGAGGTTGTTAGCAAAGCTCTGCAAGGTCTTGCATTGGGGAGTGAATACAACATAACGATTTCCTCAATAATTCCAACGACGAATTTAGAAATTGCAAAAAGCGCAGCTGCTGGAGCGGATTTATTAATAATAGCAACTGATGCCGATAGAGTTGGGAGGGAACTTGCAGACAGGCTTTTCAGAGAGCTCAGCGAATTAGTTGGACATGTTGAGAGGATGAAAATCCCTCTTGGGCATGACTTAGAGCATATAGATGTCGAGCTTGTGAGGAAAGAGCTCAAAAATACTCTCGTGAGAGCAGGATTGAAGAGTCTGCAGCTTCTCCCGGAGTATATGGCTCTCAGAAATCAGTTGCTTGACTTAAAGGGAAAATACGATATGCTTGAACAAGAGAAACACAGCCTCGAAAATCAGCTGCAGGAAATTGAGCAGAAATATGAAGAACTTAAGCAAGAATATCAGAGGTTAAAAGATGAAAATGAAAACTTAAAAATACTCCTTGACAAGAGAAGCAACTTGGTGAAGATTGAAGAGGCTTGGAAGCAGATTTTTCCAGGGGAGGCGGTTCCAAACGAAGAAATCATAGGGAAAGCCGTTGAAAGGCTCGGGTTACAGGGTAGGGTAATTGTCGGTCAAGGATACATTTACGCAGAGGAGGAACGGCTGATTGAAGAGCTCTTAAAGATTGTATATCTTACCATGACAATTGCAAAACCAGAAGGACGAGAACCACCAGAAGAAAGAGCTGATGAAAGTGAGAGAATAGAAGAGACTAAAGAAACTGAGGTCTTTCATGAAAAAATAGAAGAGCTTTGATTTCTATATTTTATTTTGTGATGCTCTATGAACATTGAAGAATTTGAAATGTATCTTGAATTAGAAGGCAAAAGCCAGAATACAGTTAGGATGTATTCCTATTATGTGAAAAAATTCTTAGAAGAAGGAAATGATTTAAACGCCCGCTCTGCCCTTCGCTTCTTGGCAGTGCTTAAAAGGAGTGGATATTCAAATAAAAGTTTAAATCTCGTTGTTCAAGCATTAAAAGCCTACTTTAGGTTTGAAGGGCTTGAAGAGGAAGCTAAGAAAATAAAATCTCCGAAAGTCCCCAGAAGCTTACCAAAAAGTTTAACAAAAGAGGAAGTGAAGAAACTCCTAAGTGTAATTCCACCAACAAGGAAGAGGGACAGGCTTATTGTATTACTGCTCTACGGCTCTGGACTTAGAGTAAGCGAGCTCTGCAATTTAAAAATCAATGACGTTGACTTTAAGCGCTCTTTAATCATCGTCAGAGGCGGGAAAGGCGGAAAAGATAGGATAGTACCAGTTCCAGGAGCTCTCCTCAAAGAGATTGAAGATTACTTAAAAATGAGAAATGACGACAGTGAATATCTGCTTGTTGAAGAAAGAAGAAGCAGAAAAGACAGGCTCTCACCAAAAACAGTATGGTACATTCTCAACAAATATGGAAAAAAAGCCGGGATCAAGGTAACCCCCCACATGCTCAGGCACAGCTTTGCTACCCACATGCTCGAAAACGGGATTGATATTAGGGTCATTCAGGAAATCCTTGGACATTCAAACCTCTCAACGACCCAAATCTACACCAAAGTAACAGTTGAACACTTAAGGAGAGCACAAGAAAAGGCAAAGCTAATTGAGAGTTTGATAGAATAAAGCATTTAGGTCAAACAAATCTAATACATCCCCTTTCTTCTCAATAAGGCGAGGTAGCTCGTAAATGCCCCTGCTGAAATAGTATCTCCAAGACCTACTGTTGATACTGGATTTTTAACCAGCCTTGTTGGGATGATAACAATCTTATATTCCCTCGTTCTCAATTTTCTTTTTGCCTCCTCAAACCTAAGCTTCACGAATTCGCCATATTCATTATACGGCACTCTCAAGCCTACTTTAAAGTCCTCTGGACTCTTTATGTCTCCAAGAGAAGCTCTTGCTGCTGCGAGTGTTGTTGCAATCTCCAAACTCTGCCTAAGCTCATCTTCGCTGAGCGGGTTGTCTTTGTGGGTAATGTACATAAGATAGTAGATTGTATGAATCTGCAAAATTTCGAGATTGAGCTCATCAAGAATAATCTTCCCACCCAAAACGGTATCTTCAATTCTGTTGTAGTTAAAAATCCTATCTGCAAGCTTTGGATATCCAAGAGAATTTAAAATGTGAGCAATCTCTGATTCATCCATCCCAACGCTATCAGCTAAGGGAAAGATGTTGTAGATAACCTTCTTTCTCAGCTCTCTGTCCTGAATTGATGCAAACTCCACATGGATTTTGATGTCCTTGTTTTTCTTAAGAAGTCTTATATCTTCCTTTGCCTTCCTTAAGTAATAGTTGGCATCTTTTCCATCAGAATATCGTTTTTTAATTCCCTGATATCCAGATAAAATGGCACCATCTACAAGCTCACCAATTTTCGGTAAAAATGGCTTTAGGTCTTCTTTGGTCTCAATCCTAATGCTCTCAAAACGGGAAGCAACAATAAAGCGGCCAGAATGGGGAACTTCTATAACCTCATTACCCAGCTTAAATCTTGTTCCTTTTCTAAATTCAAAAATCCTGTTCACCTTTACGGGATCATTCTCACGATAAGCTTCAATCGGCTTCTTCAAAACCAGCTCTCCATTCTCAACAACAGGATAAAGAAGATTTGGCTTGTTAACAAACATTTGAGCCTGTCTCTTAGCTAAAATGGGGGAGTATGCTATAACTTTTTTAAAATCAAGATTAGCAAGAAGGTTGGCAATGATTCCAACTTGACCTCCAATCCTCTCCACATTGTACTTAAATCTCTCATCAAACCATGTATGCATTTCTTCATTTACAAGAGGAACAGCCATAGGCTTTCCAGTTTTTAGAGCATGAATAAGACGAGCAACGAAATCAATTGGCTCGTTGATTTCTCTCGGATAATCCTCCATCCTTCTCCTTACGTTCTCTGATCCAAGCTCTCTGATCAGCTTTTCAATGTGCTCCTTTCTGAGGTAAACTATTGCATCCACGTTAACATTGTACGCTAAGTACAAGCTGAGCTTTTGGGCATCTTGAAAAACATCAATCATTGGTATCACCCTCGGTGAATACTAATCCAAAGTTAAGGATTCTGTTTAAAATGTTTTCGCTGTAATCACTGGATAAATGTCAAATCGAACCAAGGGAGAAATAGAAAAAGTTCAATATTCCATGAAGAGCCTTCCAAGCCATGGAATTCTCTCCCGAATGTCCAATTCTCGCAGGACAAGCCACAGTGATGCCTGATTGCTTGTAACAACTGGTACACCCAAATCTTCCTCAAGGGGTTCAATTATTTCAAAAGTTCTTAAGTTGGTGCAGCTTATGAAAACTGCATCCACGTCATCAATGAACATTGCTTTTGCCATACGATAAGCTTCATAGGGTTCAAGCTTCCCCACTTGAACGTTATCAACAATTCCGAGTCCTCTAATATCAAGAACCTCAAATTCGTTAGCTTCAAGAAATTCCTTTTCTCTCTGATTTATTTCATCGGTATAGGGGGTTATTACCATTATCTGCTGAGCATCCAATATCTTCAGTGCCTCAATAACAGCTGTGCTTGTTGTTACAACCGGAATGTTGACTTCTCTTTCAATTTTTTCCTCGAGTTCAGCTTCAAAATTAATCCCACCTATAAAAGAACCGCTGGTACATCCATAAAGGATTAAATCGACATCTGCATCTTTCAAAAGTCGTGCACTATCAATCGCAAGGGAGCTCATTTTTAAAAGTTCTTCCTCTGTAATGCCTTTTAATGGCATCCTTGCTGTGTGAAGGGAAACACCCTCAGGCAGGGCAGAGTGAAGCTCCATCTCCATCGTGGTGTTTGAGGAGGGAACAATCAGCCCAATTCTGCCTCTCCATCCATACATGCATTCCACCTAAAAGAAGTTCTCAGGGCATTACTTAAACCTTTGGTTCACAAAAGGTTAATTAGCTAAAAACATAACGTTAAGATGGTGATTTTCATGGAGTTAAGTGAAGCTATAAACAAGAGGACATCAGTAAGATTTTATGAGGAGAGAGAGGTTGATGAGGAAACTTTAAGAGAGCTAATTAAAGCCGCCATAAGAGCACCGACTGCGAGCGGACTGGAGAACTGGCTTTTTGTAGCATACAAAAGTAAGGACATTCGGGAAAAGCTCTATGAGCTCATAAAGCAGGGGCATATCGAATATTTTACTGAAAGAGGATTACCAGAGGAAAAAATGAAGAAACTTCTCAAGAGATTCGAAGAAGGTATGTACAAGGCACCGATTTATTTGGGTGTATTTATCAACAAAAACGTTAAAGCGCTGAAAGATGAGAAATACAGCGAATTGGAGTTCTGCTTTGCATTAGAAAGTGCCGCAATGGCGATTGAGAACTTAATGCTAAAGGCTGTTGAACTCGGATTAGGGACTTGTTATATAGGGGTTGCATGCTTCGAACAAATAGAAAAGGAGCTCAAGAAGATGGCAGGTCTGGGAGAAGAGTACTTCCTTGTGGGGTTGATAACAATAGGATATCCAAAGGGCGAGATTTCTCCGAGAGAAAGAAAGAAAAGTGTCGAAGAGGTGCTAAAAATAATTTAGGAACCTTTTTATTAAACTTATGCCTATCAGCATACGGTGAAAAAATGATCGAGTTTGTAATACTGCTCGGCATTATTGGTGGATGGGTCATTTTCGCATCTACTCTATTTTTGATGCTTGCTCTGGGCAAGATGTGGGGCTTACTGGGAATTGCCCTTTTAATTGCCGGAATTGAAATAAACCACAAACTGAAGGCAAAGTATATGAAAGCAGTTATGGACTATTCACCGAGAGCAAAAGAACTTGCAATGCATATATTTGAAATGAATGAGCTTATATTAATGTCATCATATGTAATAGCCTTGGCACTTTATGCAGTCATCCAAAAATACATAGAAATAATGATAAAACTTCCTGTGGTGTGAGAGCTATGTTTAACTGTGTGATAATTCGATATGGAGAAATCGGAACAAAATCAAAGCAAACAAGGAGATGGTTTGAGCAGATTTTGGTGAACAACATTAAAGAGGCATTGATTACTGAGGGGGTTGAATATAAAAGCGTTCTTGCAAAACATGGAAGGATAATAGTTAAAACAAATGAAGCAAAAGAGAGCTTGGATGTTTTAAAGCGGGTATTCGGTATTGTTTCCCTCTCTCCAGCGATGGAAGTTAATGCTGAATTAGAAAAAATCAACAAGACTGCTCTGAAGCTCTTCCGCAAAAAGAAGAGAGAGCTCAACTTGGAAAAGCCCAAGTTCAGAGTTACAGCGAGACGAATTACAAAGGAGTTCCCCCTGAAAAGTCCAGAAATTCAAGCTAAAGTTGGGGAGTATATCCTGGAGAATGAAGAGGCCGATGTGGATTTGAAAAACTATGACATAAATGTTGGCATTGAAATTATGGAAGGCAAAGCCTACATCTTTGTTGATAAAATAAAAGCCTTTGGCGGCTTACCAATAGGGACACAGGGAAAAGTTGTTGTCCTGCTTAGCGGCGGGATAGATTCCCCCGTGGCAGCGTTTCTCATGATGAAGAGGGGCTGTGAGGTGGTTCCAGTTCATATATACATGGGAGAGAAAACCCTTGAAAAAGTCAGAAAAATATGGAATCAGCTAAAAAAGTATCACTATGGTGGAAAAAGTGATTTAATCGTGATCAAGCCAAAGGAAAGGGAAAGGGTTCTCCGAAAGCTTAAGGAGCTTGGGAGAGAAAACTACACCTGCATTTTCTGCAAATTCATGATGGTGGAGAATGCCGATAAGATAGCGAGAGAATTTGGGGCTAAAGGCATTGTCATGGGGGACTCCCTCGGACAGGTTGCATCCCAAACGCTGGAAAATATGTATATAGTTAGCCAAGCAAGTGATTTACCTATTTACAGACCGCTCATAGGACTGGACAAGGAAGAAATAGTAGGAATAGCAAAAGAGATAGGCACTTTTGAGCTATCAACACTACCTGAAGATGAAGTCCCATTTATTCCAAAGCACCCAGTGATTAGAGGTTCTTGGGAGGAATTCAAAAAGCTCTACAGGGAGATCTTCGGGGAAGAACCAAAAGAGAGGGGATGCTAAAATAAAAGAGGTGATGAGATGGTGAAAGCCGTTGCTTTGCTTAGCTCAGGGATAGATTCACCTGTAGCTATTTATTTAATGCTTAAAAAGGGGTTAGAGGTCATCCCAATCCACTTTAAACAAGATGAAGGCAAGTATAAAAAAGTCCAAAAAATTTGGAAGCAACTGAAGGAGCTCTACCCCGAAAGGCTGAAGGAATTAGTCGTCGTTGATGTCTATGAGTACCAAGCTCCCGTTTTTGAAAAGATTATGGAGATGAAAAAGCACAAGTGGATTTGTGTCTTTTGTAAATTCACTATGTACAGGAAAGCCACAGAGATAGCAAGAGAGAACGGGGCATTAGCCATTATAACCGGGGATTCCCTGGGACAGGTTGCATCTCAAACCCTTGATAATTTGTTTATAATTTCGCTGGCAACAGATTTGCCGATCTTGAGACCACTTATTGGATTAGACAAAGAGGAAGTCATAAAAATCGCCAAGAAAATTGGAACTTTTGATATAAGTATTGAACCTGAAGAAGGTTGCCCCTTTGTGCCAAAACATCCAATAATCAGAGGCTCGCTGGGAGAGTTCAGGAGGATATACAAAGAGATCTTCCAAGCCTCATGCTAATTACACAATTTTGTATAATTTTGCCTTAAAAGAAACACTTATATAGGAAACTTCTTACATATTGACGGTGATAAAGATGAACGTATTTTCAAATACACTCGAGCTTTATGAGAAGTTTAAGCCAACCCCCCTGGTTAGACTTTCGCTTTCAGACGAAAGGGGGGATGTATTTTGCCAAGTTAGAGTTCTTTAACCCCTTCAGCAGGAGCATAAAAGACAGAGCTGTTTTTAACATGCTTATGAAAGCCAGAGAGCGGGGAGAAATAAATGGAAGAAATAAGCTTTTTGAAGCAACTTCAGGAAACGTTGGAATTGCCATGGCTTCCATAGCAAACATCCTTGGGGTTAAATTTAGAGCATACCTACCCAAGCCAACTCCTACCACCACGGAAATTCTGTTGAGAGTTCTTGGTGCAGAAGTCATAAGGACAGAGTTCGATACAATAGACCCAGCTATGGTAGAGTTCGTGAAGAGGGAGGCAGAGAAAAACAACGCTGTAAACCTCAACCAGTTTGAAAACGAGGACAACTTTGAGGCGCATTACAAATATACCGCAAGAGAGATTGAAAAGCAATTAGAAAGCATAGGAAAAAAGCCGGATGTCATAGTGGCTGGAATCGGGACTTCAGGGCATATAGCGGGCATATCTAAGTACCTTAAAGAGAAGTACGATACTAAAATAATAGGAGTGGTTCCGGCAAAAGGAGAGAAAATCCCAGGGATAAAGAGACTTGAAACAAAGCCAAAGTGGGTGCCCATGGTAGAGATTGACCAGATAGTTGAGATAACTTTAAAAGAAGCGATAGAAGGTGCTATAAAAATTGCCAAGAACGATGGTATTTTGATAGGTTTAAGTGCAGGAGCAACTGTGAGAGCTCTCGAAATGCTCAGGGATGAATACAAAGGTACAGCAGTATTGATGTTTCCTGACGATGGATTTAAATATGTTGAGATATTTGAAAGATACTTGAGTGGCAGAATATGAAATTAGCTGTGTATCTACTGTTTCTCCAAGCTTTCTTTTTATTGTACTATTATGTTAGTGAAAACTCCTTAATATATCTGGCATTTGGTTTGTTAAACTTTATCTTAGCATGGGCTATTCTTAGGGGAGAGAAAAGGGCAGTTAAGGTTACATTGGTTTATAAAGGAGTGGATCTATTTTTCTCAATCCTAATGCTGATGAGTGGAGTTTTAAGTGCTGGAATCAGTGCCTTGATAGACTTTGCAATAATCCACGATCTTATTGGTCTATTTGGAGCTGGAAATAAGAATAATTGACACTTTGGTGGAATCTGCCCTCCTCCCCGCCCTGAAGGGTGAAGCTTGCAAAAGAAAAAAATCAAAATCCAAGAGCTGAGGTGCGATTATCCTCTAACCTTTCCAGGGATCACCTTCTCCAGCGTACTTTTTAGCCCATAGTACTCGTCCTTATTGCCTATACTAACTTCCACTTTTCTGGTTTTTCCTTTTTCTGGATCTCTGTATCTGATTTCGACTCCTGAAGACAGCCATCCCTTTTTGAACTTAATCTCCTTCACAAGCTCATATGGACAGAAAAATTCGTACCCTATTAGCTCCCCGTTGTCAACTCTACCAATGGCTATGCCATCATTTAAAACGCAAATATCTTTGTAAACACCATCGTCATCTAAGAAGGAAGCATAAAAGAGAACTCTTCTGGATTCTTTTAATCCTTTTATCTGCTCTGACCACTCATTAAAAATATTCTTATCTGTATAAAACCTGCGAATAATTTTTTGAACTTCTTCTCTGCTGGCGTTGTATGAGATATCAAATGCGGTTTCAAGCTTTCTAACTCCTCCCTGAACCATATATGTTCTGTCCGGGTTCAAATATACGAAAAGTGTCCCTTCTTCTCTATCTAACGTAAGAGTTACAGGCACTTTCTTTCCTTTTTTCAAATCTTTTATGTCTTTTTTTGGATACTCGGTTGGTAGTTGTGAAAACACCTTAAGCGTATCTTCAAGCGTTAGACTACCAAGATTAATCTCCACCCCTTTCCCGGTATATTTCCTCAAATCTTCAGAAACTCCCACAACACTCACAGTGCATTTGGTTTCCGGGAATTTAACACGAAATTCATTGGACATCGGTTTTTTTGAGTAAATCTTTTCCTTAACTTTACGTAAATCGTAGCCACATACCGGGCAAAAATCAAACTCCTCATCGAGCTGAGTTCCACATTTTGGGCAGTACATGCTTCCCACCCACTTTATTTTATCAAAAATTCTTGGATATAATTAAACATTTTTAGCACCTATTATTTTACATAATTGGTTAAACACTTTTAGTTTATAAAAAATTTATTAAGATTTGGCCACCTAAATAACCACTGAATACCTAAATACATTGGGCTGGAGCCTCTTCTTTATAGGGGCTTTGGCTCATAGTGGAGGGGAATAGCATGGGACATAATTTTAGGTTCTGTCCCTACTGCGGCGGGGAGCTTAAGGAGAACTATAAATTTTGTCCGTACTGTGGAAAACCTCTCGAATCCTCTGAATCCATTGAAAAACCAATTTCCGAATCGGCTGTTGTGAAAGAACATATCCAACAAATATCAGACAGACCAAAAGAGGAATTCTCCCTGTCTTATATTCCCCGAGGGAAACCAGAACCCAAGAAGGTCAAGCGTAAGGTAAAAGTAACTGGGGTGGATAAAGACCTGAGATTCAACGGATCTAAGGGCACAAAGTTTGGAAAACTCACACTTAATGAAGCACTTGCTTTATTTGAGAGACTGCCAAGAGAGTATCCTTATTTTTCGGAAGATGCAAATCCAATAGTCTTTGAGCTTAACGATGGTGCCCTGAGAATTGGATTGAGAACAGATGGACAATACCAGATTACATCAGTGCTACCTATTCGAGGAACTGTAATAGGATTTACACTGCTTGAGCATGCAAGCTTTGAAGAGGCACTTGGAGCTATTGAACGATTTTATAAGGAGAAAGACTTCTGCAAAAATGCATATTATGCAAAGGAAAGGTACCTCGAGAAGCAAGAAGTCAGAGAAGGTAAATATCTTCTGAAAATGCCTGGAATATTTGTGAGGTACGATGGTGACGTAAAAATCCCCTCCGTCCTCTATTTAACCGCAAAGGGACTTGAATTCTACGGTCATGAAGGGATTTACTATTCCATGGAGATTCCGGAAAATCTACCTTATTTTGCCAGAGAAGGCATAAGAAGGATAAAATTCAACAAAAAGCGCACTGAAATGGAGGTTACATACGTTGACGATAGTGGAAAGAAGGGTAAATTCACATACGTCTTTCTCATTCCGGAAGAAGGAGATAGGTACTATCAGGTGCTCTCTTCCCACTTCCCCGGAAAAGTTAAGATAGGAGGTTGGTTCTGATGAGCAAGCTTGCCTATATTTTTGCCGCAATGCCGGGATTTGGTTTGATGCTGAGTTCCTGGGGGAAGGGAATTGTTTATGAGAAGGAGATGTGCATAGGCTTCCCGTGCTATGCCATTTTGATAGGGTACATTTTAGTTTTTGTTGGAGCTGCTGGATGGATTTTAGATATCAAGTTCAATACGGAGAGTGACGAATACCGGAAAACCGTCGCACTTTCATTTTTGGTATTTTTCGTGGTTGGTCTGCTCGCAGTAGTCAGTAGTTAGGGGGTAGATACATGACAATTTCAAACAAACTCCTCGCCTTTCTTTTGATTTTTCTGTTTTTGACGTTCGTACCATACACAAAAGGGAGCAACGACTACTGGATAATGAAGTATACCTACAAAGAGAACCCTGACCTCCTTCTGGAATTTGGAAAAGGCGCTCTTCGCAGTGCACGGTATGAGAATGGGGACATAGTTATGGTTGAGACCATTCCAATGAGCAAAACAAGATTTGACTTTGCTGTTTCCCTTGTAAGTCAAGACGGGGAAGTCAAGTGGACTAAACTCTATGGAAGCAAAAAAGACGATGAAATTTTAGCAGTTGCCATTCTGAAAAATGGAGACATCCTTCTGGCAGGATGGAGTGGTTATCCAAGGGACGGGCTTGTGGTATGCCTCGATCCAAATGGAAACATAAAATGGAGCAAGCTTATTGGCGGAAAGGAAAGTGACGAGATCAGAGCTGTAGACGTTGCACCGGATGGCAGCATTATTCTTGTTGGAGAAACATATTCCGAGACTTCGACTCAAAGCCTGTGGGTGATCAAGCTTAAGCCTGATGGGAAATTGAAGTGGCACCGTGTATTTCAGCTTTATGAGAAGGATCACTATCAATCCGTAACGGGACTTTCCGTTAAAGTTTCCTCGGGGGGAAGTATACTCGTAGGAGGTGTTTCAAAGCAGAGGACTGCATTTTTAGCAAAGCTCACAGAAAATGGAAGCGTTAGATGGGCAAGGGAATACACCATCTCAGAAAGCGGAGAGGGCATTTACGGGATTGAAGTGCTGGAAGATGGGACAATACTAACTGCCGGGGAATACTATACAACAACCGCCAACCTCTTCTTGATGAAGCTCAACGGTGAAGGTCAGGTTCTCTGGAAAAAAGGATACGGATCAAAATATGGGAAGAATGAGAGAAACACTGAATTCTACAATATCGTTTTAACCACCGATGGAGATATACTTATTGCAGGACGTTCTGAACAGTTGGATATTTCAGCGGGGCATGGGGTGTTAATTCATGCCGACAAGAATGGAAACCTAAAGTCCTGGTGGTCGATGAAACAATTTGTTAGCGTTAGGGCTATATATGTGGATGGAAAAGACATCATCGCCTATGGAAGTGGATGGAAGAAAACCTCAGTCTTAGCTGTTTTTCCGCTGGAAGGTTCCTTTGAGTGCTTTGAAGAAAGCGATGTTGAAGTAACTTCCAAACCCCTGACTGTAAAAACATCCAAGATTAACTTAAAAGGCAAAGCCGTTCAGTTTGCCTATAAAAACGCCGGCATTAACGTAACAGGAAAAATTGAGCTTATAGGGGAAGAATTGTGCAGAAGCAAAGGGGATATGGAAGAAACCCAAACTTCAACAACTCCCCGAGAAGTGTCAACCCCAACCGAGGAGAACTACTGGGTAAAGAGCCTCATTGGAATAGGAGATGATGAGATAACTGACACCGCCATTACTGCAGAAGGGGATATAATCGCAGTCGGCACAACCACAAGCTTTGGAGAAAATGGAGATGTTTTGGTAATGAGGTTAAGCTCAAAAGGGGAAATCCTCTGGCAGAAAGTGTACGGAGGCAAAGGAGACGACAGTGCACATGCCGTTGCTGTAACAAACAACGGCGAGATTATTGTTGTTGGACAGACGAACAGCTTTGGTGCTGGGGATTATGATGTATGGATTCTTGGACTGGACAAAAACGGAAATGTAAGGTGGCAGAGCACCTATGGTGGTGAATACGGCGAAGGCGGATTGGACGTTGATCTCTTTACAAACGGTGATATTCTGGTTGTGGGATACACCGGGGGGTTCGGAGCTGGAAACTTTGATGCATGGGTACTTAGGCTTGACCCCGTGGGGAACATTAGATGGCAGAGAGTGTATGGGGGAAGTGGAGAGGATATAGCATGGGGAGTAAAGGCAGTAAACGGTGGAACCGAGATAGTGGTGGTAGGCTATACCAAGAGCTTTAACGCGAAAGGTGAAGATGGATGGATAATGTACCTCGATGGCAATGGCAACATAAAATGGCAGAAAATGATCGGAAGTGATAAGGATGATGAGTTCTTGGCTGTTTCAGAAGATGCTGATGGAAACATAGTTGTAGCAGGAATGTTAACCGGAAAGGATGACTACGAAAAAGGCTGGGTGGTTAAGCTGAACAAGAGGGGAAAAGTACTGTGGCAGGGAGCATATGGAGGAGAAGAATACGGAGATGCATTTTTCGATATAGACACAGCAGGAGATAGAATTACTGTTGTGGGAGGCACTCAAAACTTTGGAACAGAAGAGACAGGATCGTGGGTGCTCCATTTGGACTCAAGCGGAAACATAATTAATGAATTCGTGTGTGAAGAAGGCGATTCAATGCTTTGGAGCGTTGCAACAGATGAATCATCAACGGTAGCCGTTGGGTATTCCACAGTTGAGGGGAAAGACATCTTCATCATGAAGCTTCCTAAAGACGGGAACTTAGAATGCACAATTTGCAGAAGCTCCGAGGCGATAGTTAGAACTCCAGCTATTATCATCAGAGACTCGAAAGCGGTTAGTGAAAACACTAAGGGGATCATGAAAGAAAGCAGAGGAACCGTTGACGTATCAGACTTTAAGGAAAAAGTGAACTGTCCTGCTGAAGAGATAAAAGAGACAAAACATAGAGAAATCAGCTCCAGTGAATCCCCGTCGGAAGTTACACCAATCCAAAGCCCTGAAGAAGAAAGCACTAAAGGAATCTGCGGTCCGGGAGTTTTTGCAGTTCTGGCAATTCTGGGGAAAATAATAAGAAAACGCAAGGGAAACTGAGCTTTTTCTAATTTTTGTTTTTAATCTCCAAAAATTTATTTCAAAATTATCCTCGCATCAACTACAACTGCTCCTTCGCCTTCGTTGTAGACAAACACTGGGTTCAGATCCATTTCCTTTATGTAGTCTTTCAGATCATCAACAAGCTTTGAGACTTTCAACATCATGTCAACCAATGCTTTCATGTCAGCCGGCGGCTCTCCTCTTGCACCGGCAAGGATTGGATAGCCTTTGATGCTCTTTATCATCGCCCAGGCATCCTTTTCTTCAATTGGAATAATCCTAAATGTAACATCCTTGAGGATTTCAACGAAGATGCCACCAAGACCGAACATTATTGCATGCCCGAACTGCGGATCTTCAGTTACACCAATAATAACTTCCCTTCCAGGCTTGAGCATTGGTGCAACAAGAACGCCCAAGATCTCTGCATCTGGGCGGTATTTTTTGGCATTTTCATGAATTTCCTCCCACTTTTTCTTTAACTCTTCCTCATTTTTAATGTTCAGGGCAATGATTTTTGCGTCGCTCTTGTGAAGTATCTGTGGTGACATCAGCTTAAGAACAACGGGGTAGCCGATCTCTTTGGCATATTCAAGGGCTTCATCAAGGGTCTTTGCGAGCTTTTCATCTGGAACAGGCAGTTCATAAGCCTTTAAAACCTGCTTTGCTTCATATTCAACTAATGCTTTTCTACCTCTGCTCAAAACATCTTCAATAACTTTCAAAGCTTCATCCTTCATAAAATCACTCCCCTTCAACCTTCTCCAAATATTTTGCGTATTGAACAAGACCGGCTAAAGCCCTAACTCCCCTTTCGGGTGTTGGATACACCGGAACTCCTTTCTCCTCAAGCAGCTTTGCATAATACTCCGTCTTTTTACCGCCCATTGCAACTGCCACAATTGGTTTCTCACTATTCTTTGCATATTCTGATAGGATTTCAATTATCTCCATCTCATTTAATAGCGGCACCTGGAAGAGTACTATCACCAGAATGGCATCAACATTCGGGTCATTTACAAAGCCTTCAATTGCAATCTTGTATCTTTGAGCGTCTGTGTCGCCAACAACATCAGTTGGGTTACCAGCGACTGCATGTGGTGGGAAGTTCTCCTTAAGGAACTTGAGAGTTTCTTCGCTGAGCTGCGCCATCTTCAAGCCGAATTTGGCAACTGCGTCACTTGCCATGACTCCAGCTCCACCACCATCAGTGATTATCCCAATCCTATCGCCTTTTGGAAGCCTGCACTTTGCAAATGCCTTAGCAACATCAAACATGTGCTCAAAGTCTTCAGCTCTGATTATTCCAGTCTGCTTGAATACCGCATCGTAAATTACATCAGCTCCTGCCAGCGAACCAGTGTGTGATGAGGCAGCCTTTGCTCCATACTCGGTTCTCCCACTCTTCAGTGCAATGACGGGTTTTACTTTTGTTATCCTCTTTGCAGCTTCGATGAACTTTCTACCGTCCTTAACTCCCTCAATGTAGAAGGTAACAACTTTAATTTGGTCGTCATAAATGAAATAGTCCATTAAATCAGCATCGTCGACATCTATCTTATTTCCATAGCTGACCATTTTTCCAATTCCTATACCCGCCAAAGCAGCCCAGTCAAGCATTGCTGCTGCGAAGGCTCCACTTTGAGAGACGAAAGCTATTGGGCCGCTCTTTGGCCTGTCCATCTTTTCCTCCGGTAAAAATACGGTATCCACACCTGTGTCTGGAACATAGACACCAACACAGTTTGGTCCAATAACTCTAATCCCGTTTGCCTTTGCTATTTCGTAGATTTCTCTCTCTAATCTCTTTCCTTCTTCACCAAGCTCTCCAAAGCCTCCTGTGATGATTATAACTGCTTTGATGCCTTTTTCCGCAATGTCCTTCATTGTGGCTGGGACAAAGGGGGCAGGAATAGATATAACAGCCAAATCTGTGTCTTTGGGGAGTTCCTTAACGCTCTTATACACCTTATACCCCTCTATTTCATCAAGCTTTGGATTTACGGGATAAATGTTGCCCTTGAAAATCCCCTGCTCCTTATTCCTCTTAAAGTTCTCAAAAATAACATTTCCAACCTTCCCTTTTTTGTTCGTTGCTCCGATGATAGCGACTGCCTTTGGTTCAAAAAAAGGCTTTAATTCTTCAACGATTTTTGGCATTTCCATTTCTATCACCTTTAGTTAAAAACTTTCGTTGAATAAAGCTTTCTTTCGAAGCTTTTTCCAATTAACTTTCTTCCTTTCGCTGTATAAAAGTTTTATGTATGTCAAACAGAATCCTTGATGAATTAGAAACTACATTGATGATAGCAATTTGGAAGAAATGCCCAGAACTATTTTAGGTAACTTTTCAAAAATTCAAAGCTCTTTTTAAAATCATCCAAACTTCTGACTTCTAAGCTCCAAGTAACATTTTTGGGCAATATCCTAAGCACCTTATCCCACGGAATTATACCCTCCCCCAATGCCAAGTGAGAATCGTTTTCCCCCTCATTGTCATGAAGATGAACATGGATTATCTTATCTTTCAAGACTTCAATGAATTCAGCAAAATCATCACTCACTGTGTACAAATGCCCCACATCGAAAGTAACGTATAGATTTGTACCGTCAATTAACTCATATATCCTCCCAGCTGTTTGACCATCTAAAATTGGAAATTTTGGCATATTTTCAAGAGCCACCTTAATTCCAATTCTCTCAGACACCTTGTCAATTTCTTCCAAAGAGCGTTTATGGACTTTTTCATAGGCATTGGAGAATTTAAGCTCAAGGTGAATAATGTCCCGGATGAAGAACAACCAGAGAGAACCCATTTCATGTGCATTTCAGAGTTTCAAAGATTATTTCAAGCGTTACTCTTCGGAGCTTTTCATTGAGTGCGGCAAGATTTAAATCGCTGAAGGGAGCATGAATAATGTTTTTCATGCCATAGCTTTCTAAATATTCAAGATGAAACCTGTAGTTGTATTTATCTAATACATGATACCCCTCACTCATTATTTCAACGAAGTCTAAGGGAAATTCTCTAAGTTTGTATATAGCAACACCCAAACTTCTGTCAAACAGTGCGTACGTTGAGGCACCTATCAATTTAACCACCCACAATGAGCTTTGCTATTAAAACAGCATATATTGTGCCGAATATATCGCTGTTGTTTGAAATTAATGGAATCGCAACGTTGTCTGGATCTATATCCCTCTTAAAGAGGAGGTATGAAATAGTGTAGGAGTAGAACATTATGAAAAGTGCCATAAGTGGATACGTGAGAGCAAGCTCTAAGGAAAAAGATACGCTGCTTCCAAGAATAAGTTTTGCAAGCATGATGCCGAAGATGTTTATTAAACTGCCTATTACAGGAGTGGTTGCAAACAGAGAGAGTATATCCAAAAACGGTTCCACAGAAAAGAACTTTTCAATTTCTCCAAGATGCAGCTTTGTTGAAGTCTTTGCTGCAATAACAGAACCATAGTTTCCAAAGCTGCTGAGCAGAGAAGGATAAGCGAATCCGAGAATTACAGAGGCTTGAATTAAGTGGCTGAATTTTTCCAGCGTAAATCCAGAGATTAGAGAAAGAAGAGCCAAAAGGGTTATTATCACAAAAAGCTCTTTGAACTCCAAAAGCTCTGTTCTTCTTACTTTGCTGATCTCAACAAGAAATAAAAGAAGGAGTATAAGACCAATATTCGAAGTCCAAAACACTGTTTTAGAATGCTCTAAGATAAGAATAAAGGCTATAAGAGATGGTATCGTCAGCAGATCTCCCATTGAAGCAACTAAAGGGGCGGCAACACTATCTGGATCTGTCCCTCTTTTAAAAGAAAATATAGTCACAAATGCTGTAAAATATCCAAGTAATAGGGATACAAAAATCGTAGAACTTATGACTATCAGCAAAATCTGAAAGGAATGATAGCGGATTCCCTTAATTACCCCAATCATCCAGAGGATTGTAACAGGAATGAGAGAAAGCATCATTGCAATCACAATGTTCCTTAAAACCCTCTTCTCTCCAATTTTTGGTTCTAAATCACCCAAATAAAGCATCGTTGAAAACCGAGATGCCATGGAACCAAAAACATTACCTCTCAACCCCATCATTCCCGGAAGAATCACCAAAATGCCGGGATAGGCAGAACGAATCTTATTAAAATACTTACCCAGAAAAGTTCCTCCAAAAAATCCAATTATCAATGAGATTACCAATGAAGCCAATGTTGCTGTATATGCTTCTTTTAGTCTCTCTTTCAGATCCAAGAAGACTGTCATCGCTCTCACCCTCCATCTCTGACACCTCCTTCCTTCTCATCTTGAAATCAACAGTTAGGTATATAAAATTTCTCAGCTAAGTCTTTCTTATCTCTTCATCACTAATAAAACCCTTTGCATATGGGCAGAGTGTCTTCAAGGGGCATTCATCGCATCTTGGACTTATCGGACGACAGATTGCTTTTCCATGGTCTACCATTGCATGGTTCACATAGATCCAAAGCTCTTTAGGAATAAGCTCCTTTAAATATTCCTCAACTTTTTCAGGTGGGGCTTTTGGTGGAGCTAAACCTAAACGCTTGCTTATCCTGTTCACATGGGTATCAACAGGGATTGCTTGCTTGCCGAATCCATAAGCCAAAACTATATTCGCACACTTCCTCCCAATGCCGGGCAGTTTAACAAGCTCCTCTAACATGTCGGGGACTTTTCCACCGTATTTTTCCAGAATTATTCGAGAGCATTCCACAATCCACTTTCCCTTATTTTTCCATAAACCAACTCCATTCTCCCTCAACAATTTCTGAACATCCTCGATTTTAGCATTTGCCAAGGCATGAACTGTCGGATATCTATTAAAAAGCAACTCACTTACCCTATCAGTTACTTCATCTCTATTCCTCTGGGAGATTATACATCTTATAAGGGTGAAGAAAGGGTCCCCATGTAGAATTCTATCCCTTGGATACATCTCAATTAACTTTTTAACAATTTTCAACGCCCGCTCTTTCTTTTCTTCCCAGCTCTCATTAAATGTGAATGAGTCTGAGCTTTTTACCTTCTCCATGAACTATCACCAGTATATTTTTAGTCCCCCTAACTTCTTTAAGCCCTTCGAATTTTTCATTATAAATTTTGTGTCCGTCCTCAGTCAAGACTAAGACTTCATCTTCAAAAATGAGTACAATGCTCTTTTCGAGGAATATAATATTCTTGACAACTTTATTAAATTCAAAGTCCAGAGTTAAGGGTTTTTCTGAGGAAAGTTCTATTTTTGTGTCCTCTCTCACTCTAAATTCTTTAGGTTCCGCATAAATGACCTCAAACTTCAATGGCTTCCCCAATAAGTCAATCTCAATAACATCCCCCTCTTTAATTTCTCTACCCTTTATCTTTGCCTTTAAGATATCAACAAACTCTGGGGGGAGTTCTACTTCAAAGAGAGGTTTGAGAATGAGCCTCATTTAGCATCCCCAATTAAAATAACCTTTACTGCACTTAAAAGGATATTCATAATTCTGGTAGTCTATATACCCGAAAGGTTTATAACGGCTAATATATCTATCGATATATCGAGGTGAAAAGCATTGGAGCGACCAAAGTTTAAAGGACATCTCAAGTTGCTCGTGCTTCATCTGCTAAGCAAGAAGCCAATGCACGGGTATGCTGTAATGAAGGGACTTGAAGAAGAGTTTGGGATTCCAGCTCCAAGTGCTGGGGTTATATACCCAATCCTGTTCAGCTTGAAGCGCGCTGGACTTATTGAAACAGCGGGGAGTGGAAGGAGAGAGAAAAAAGTCTACAAAATAACAGAAGATGGTGTGAGATACCTAAAAGAGCATGAAGAGGAACTGAGGGAGGCAATCAAACTCGCAAGAATTTATAGGGAATTTTCTGAGATGGGAGGGAGAGAACTTAGAGAAGCCTTCAGACTACTTTTTGACAGATTTGATAACCTTACAGAAAAGCAGAGAGAAGAGCTTTCTAAGATAATAAGAGAGTTTGCAAAGAAAATCAAATTCATCGTTGAGTTTGGTGATTCGTATGAGTGAAACAAAAAGCTGGAAAGAATATTATGACTATATGGAGCAAAAAACCCCATTGACAATTTACTACCCAATATGCGGTGGAGGGGAAGAGTGCATAACTGCCTGTCCCTATGGTGAAAAGATCTGGGACGTTGAACCTATGAAGGTCTCCCTCTTTGGCTTCAATCAAAAAGTTCGCCTAAGGCCGGTTATGAAAAATCCAGAGCTGTGTAAAGAGTGTTATTTATGCGTCGAAGCCTGCCCAACGGGCGCGTTGAGACCTAAAGATAAGCCCGCTAATCATCCATTATTGACTCTTGTCTACAACACATTAAAGCTTCCGTTTAAGAGGAGATACAACATCAAGTTCGTTTTTCGTCCTGAACATGTTGAGAAGTTCAGGCGCAATAATGGGAGGTGAATAAGATGGAATATGCAATAACAGCTGACAATCTTGTTAAAAAGTATGGAGATTTCACAGCTGTTAAAGGAGTGTCATTTAAAGTCAAGAAAGGGGAAATATTTGCATTCTTAGGCCCTAACGGTGCTGGAAAGACAACAACAATCCACATGCTCGTCACACTGCTCAAACCAACCTCAGGAAATGCCACCGTTGCTGGACATGATGTTATAAAGGAACCAGACAAAGTTAGAAAAAAGATCGGAATTGTTTTTCAGGATCCAAGCCTGGATAGAGAGCTAACAGCTTACGAAAACATGTACATTCATGGAAAGATCTACGGGCTGAGTGGAGACAAACTGAAGAAGAGGATCATGGAAATGCTGAAATTTGTCGAGCTTGATGAGTTCAAAGACAGGCAGGTAAAGTTTTTCAGCGGTGGGATGCAGAGAAGGCTTGAAATTGCGAGGGCTTTGATCCATGAGCCAGAAGTTCTCTTCTTAGACGAGCCAACGATAGGATTAGACCCACAGACCAGAGCTCACATCTGGGAGTATATAAAGAAAATGAAAGAAGAACATGAAATGACGATTTTCCTGACAACGCACTACATGGACGAAGCAGAGCAGCTGGCAGACAGAATAGCAATCATTGATCACGGGAGAATCATAGCGGAGGGAACTTCAGAGGAGCTCAAAAAGCTCGTTGGGAATGATGTCATTTACATCAGAATAGCGAATGGAAAAGAAGAGGTAAAATGCTTAAATGCTGATTTCATAAGGGGATGTAAGGTTCTTCCTGACGGAAGGGTTAGGCTTGAGGTTGCAAACGCCGCTGAAGCTCTGCCAAAGCTCTTTGAGCTTGCCCAGCAAAATGATATCAAAATCTTGGAGGTTACGTACCACAGACCAACACTTAATGATGTGTTCTTATATCTGACAGGCAGAGAGCTGAGAGAAGAAAGCGCAGGCGGTTTTGATATGGCAAAAATAGCAGTTAGAAGGAGGTATATGAGATGAAGGCATTTACAACAATGGCGTATAGACAGATTAAGAGATTTTTCAGAGCGAGATCAAGAGTAATAGGAATGTTCGTGAATCCGCTAATGTGGCTCATATTCTTCGGGCTGGGATGGAGCAAGGTCTTCAACTTTCCGGCAGCAAGTGCACTCTTTGGAGGAGTTGATTATCTCTCATTCCTTGCACCGGGTATAACGGCAATGACAATCTTCAACGCAAGCTTCATAGCCGGGATAAGCGTTATCTGGGACAAGCAGTTCGGCTTTCTCAAGGAGATTTTAGTTGCCCCGGCATCAAGGAAAGAAGCCATAACCGGCAGAATAGTGGGAGATTCAGTAATGGCAGTAGTTCAGGGATTGGTCATCCTTCTATTGACCTTCACAATAGCAAGTAGCCTCAAGTTTTCCGGTGTGCTGCCGATGATCCTCATAGGCTTCTTGCTCGCAATAGCATTCTCAAGCTTCGGCGTCAGCCTTGCATTGAGGATGACAAGCATGGAAGGATTTCAGATGATAATGAGCTTTTTAATGCTTCCTCTGATGTTCCTCAGCGGTGCATTTTATCCCGTTGAAACAATGCCAACATGGATGCAGTATTTAGCCTATATAAACCCGTTAACATATGCTGTTGACGCAGCAAGGCACGTATTAGTTAATGCTCCAGCAACTACAGCAACAGCTCCAATACCGGGCATACCAACGGTCTCATTAACGAGATTTTCACTGATGACAGACATCGGTGTTCTTGCCGTATTAGCTTTGGCATTCCTGGCAATTGCTATGATTTCCTTCGAAAGGGCAACGATTGAGTGAGGGATAGAGATGAACAGACAAAAACTTACAATGCTTTGTGTTGCCCTGGCTGGGCTGATCTTTATTCCTTCAGTCTTTTTTAATAAGCCCTCCTTTGCATTAATTGGAGCTTTCTTTGACTGGCTTCCATTGCCAACAGGATGGATGAAAGCAGAAAAAGAAATCAACAGAACATTCCTCAAGCTCCATGTAGCGGTGACATTGATAGCATACGTCGTCTTTGTAGCGTGGCTCATTAAAAGAGCGGCAACAGTCGGCTTTACATTTCTCGAAATCTGGTGGCTGGCAGTAATCTTTGGAGTTCTAATGAACTACTGATTCTCTTTTTACTTTGTCCTTGAACTTTTCATAGCTTATCCTGAAAGCTTTCAACACTGGCAATTTTTCTCCTGCAAAAAATGCGAGCATTGCACCTCCCCCTGTTGAGATGTGGGTGATTCCCTGAATATTGTATTTATATATGCTCGCTATGCTGTGTCCCCCACCAACAATTGAGAACGCTTCACTCTCTCCAATTGCTTTAAAGACTCCTATTGTGCCCAATGCAAACTCTTCAATTTCAAAGACGCCCATAGGACCATTTGCCACTATTATTTTCGCTTGGTTTAGGATCTGAGAATATTTTTCAACGGTTCTTGAACCAATATCTAAAATTGGATACTTGTCAAACAGCCACTTTTCATCACTCAGCAAATCCACCTCAAGCCTCTCCCCTCTGTAATCAATGGCAAAGTCAACAGGAGTCCTGATATATGGATAAAACTCATCTAAGAGCTTCTCAGCTAAATCAACGAACTTCAAAAGCCCTTTCCTTTCAAGAAATTCAATGTTTGCGACTCCAAGGTTGTATCCCTTCGCCAATGTAAAGATGTGTCCAACCAATCCGCCAGTGAGTATTAAATCTGCTTTTTCTTGTTTTAACACGTTTTCTGCCACCCTAAGAGAATCGCCAACTTTCGCACCGCCCAGGACGTACACCTTTGGCTTTTCAGTGCTTTCATATGCTTTTATCAATGCACGAACTTCCTTTTCCATTAAAAAACCCATTATCATGGGTTTGATTCGTGCAAAACCTACAAGGGATGGTTGAGAGCGGTGAGCTGCAGCGAATGCATCATTGACAACATAATCTAAAAGCGGGGCAAGCTTTCTCACAAAATGTGTTCTTTCACATTCCTCAATTGGTTTCTGCTTTATCTCTTCAGCGGCAAAGCGGAGGTTCTCTAAAATCACAGCATCGCCTGGCTTGAGGGATTTTATCTTTTCTCTGGCATATCTGCCAAAAATGTCCTCAACATACTCGACTTCTCTGCTGATTAAAGAGCTTAGAATTTCAGCATGCTGTTCTGTTGTTATGTAGTCCTCGTTATATGGCTTGCTTTGATGGGTTGCTATCACGACCTTTGCATCATGTTCAAGAAGGTAAAGTAGAGTGGGCAGGATAGCCTTAAATCTCGCATCACTTATTATTTTCCCGTTCCTTACTGGGGAATTTAAATCCACTCGCAGAAAGACTGTTTTGTTATGATAATCAAAATCAGGAAGTCTAAACATTTCATCACCAAGAATATGTCAATCAAAAGCGCATTAAAAGGTTATCCTATACACTTCAAGTGATAACACGTATGAAAAAACATTGTAAGAAAAATTCAAAAAGTTAAGTCATCAAAAGATTTTCAATAAGCCTTATCGCTTCAATGATTTTTGCCTCCGGCTTTTCCTCCCCTCTCGGAAGTTCAAGGTTTATTACAAGCCTTTCTTCCCTGCCATCTTCCTCAAGATCATACACTTCAAGCTCCTCTATGTCGACATCTTCAAAGAGGCTCTCAACCTCTGGTCCAATTATCTTCTTGTCGTTTCCGTAGACCTCAACCCTCACAATATCATCTTTCGATGACGTTAGAACAACTATTTCGTAATTCCCAACTTTTTTTGTAAACCGTATCATGCTGCCGTACCCTACTATTTCCTCCTTGAATCCGAGTCTCTTCATGGTTGCCCTTATGCTGTCAACCTTTGCCTTCATCTTTCTCAGAATTCTCTCCTTGAGTTTGTAGCTCTCCTCAAGAGCTTTTTTAATACCCTCACCAGCCTTTTCAATCTCGCCTTCCCATATACCAATGATCTTCAAACCTGAAGAAGTAGATCTAAGCTCAATCTTAAGGTTATCAACATCAAAATCCCTCAGATCATCTATTTTAAGCTCACTAAGCCTTAGGATTTCAAATTCAATCCTCACCATATCACCAAAAGCTTTTCCCTTAAATTTCACGGGCATCACCCAAAGGAGGGAAAGAGATAATAGTTTAAAAACTCTTCTCTTCACAATATTGTAGAAAAGACAAAGAAAGAAGGAAAAAGCTCACTTTCTTTTTCTCAAGAGCAGCGGGATCAATGCTAATCCAACAAGAACTGCTGGACCACATGTTGAGGCTTGGGTAGCTGTTTGGGTTGTGGGTGAGCTTTCACTTGAAGTTTGTGAAGTTGTTGTGGTTGTTGTCTTTGTAGTTGAAGTGGGAGTTGGCTTGCCCATGACTTTTTCAGCAACAGCCTTGTTGCCGTAGAAGTCAATTGCAACTACTCTGATTGTGTACTCATCTGCATTAACTCCAGGAATCTGTGCAAGGAAGTAGTCCACGTTTGGTCCACCCTTGGTTGGCTCCGCTGGGTATTTCTTAACTTCACCGTTGGCTTCAATTTCAACGTATAGGTCTTTGATTCCCAGATTGTCGCTTGCCTTGAAGTAGACCTTAAACGGCTTTCCTTTTACCGGCTTGGCGGGTGAAGTGTAGGCAATGCTGACCTGTGGCTTTTCTGTGTCCTTGCCCTTTGTAATGACAAGCTGACTGACACCCTTTGGAACAGTAACTTCAAGGAGCATGTAGTGCTTGTCGCCAATTGTTCTCTCTCCAAGAACCTTGTATTTGACGGTTGTTGCACCTGCATCCACTTTTGCTCCGTTTGGCACAACAACAGCCAATTTTCCGCTTGCCTCTTTAAACTCGTTCACAAATTTGATTGCCGAACCGAAGTCGGTTGTGTGTCTGAAGACTATAAACTCCTGGGGAATTGGGAACGAACTTATTGGGCCGAATATTGTGCCGAACATATCCTTAATTCCAGGCAGCCTTACGTTTCCGTTCTCATCGATTTCCACGATTCTTGAGCCGTACCAGTTGTCCTTCTCTCTTTTATCTGGTGCACCTGTTGTGGTGGATGTTACAAACCAGTGCTCGTTGCCTTTCTTATCAACATAAACTTGGACGTAATCTGCGTGAACGTGTCCGCTTAGGACAAGCTTTATGTTGTACTTCTCAACATCCTCAAGGAAGCGTTTTGCAATATCCTCTGTCTTCCTTTCCTTACCGCCTATCCAGTACCAGCTTACGAGTGGAGCAATCTTATCCCAGTCCTCGAAGACGCTCATCCCTTCTATCTTTCCGCTTCTCCCCTCCGGTGTCTTGTACCAGTATGGGTGGTGCACTATGATAATTGGTATTTTGTCTGGGTTCTGCTCAAGTATCTTCTCCATCCATTCAAGTTGCTCCATTGTTGGATGTGATCTCTCGTTGTCTGAGTCGAGTGCAATTATTATGAACTTGCCAATTGTGAGATAGTATGTCGGTGGTGCAATCATCTTTGAGAAGTATTTTGGAGGATCATCGTGGTTACCCTTGACTATTATTGTTGGCTTTCCTGCGGCAATTGCATTTTCCATGAGTCCAAGAAGATACCCGTAAGCCTTGCTGTCGCCGGCAGTATCAACTACGTCACCCGTTGCGATTATGACATCAACATTTGGATTCATTCCCCAATAGGTGAAGAAGCTGTCATCAGCTACATAGCTGTGAAGAGGTATTGCCCCCTCACCGCACTTGAAGATGCTTCTGCAGAACTTTTCTCCGTTAACATAGCCAATCTTTGCTCCGCTTGTAACGTGAAGGTCGCTCCCATGTGCAATCCTGAGAACCTTCGGATACTCCTTAAGAACCCAGACGCCATTGGGGACAATGACTTTACCTTTGTTTGATTGCACGATAAGGAAGTAGTCGTCTGGAGCAACATTCTCTGGGATTTTAACTTTAAGCTCATCACCGTTCTTCTCAACTATTTGCAATTCATAAGGCCCATGGAGAATTGAAACTATTGAGAGCCCAGTGATTTCAACCCCAGGTTGTGCTTTAACGGTAATTGTATCCCCTGGAATTGCCACTGCTGGTGCTCCAGGTGCCGGGTACTGAAGGACGTCAAGGGGATAAAGTGTTGCTGCCTCTACTTGCACAGCTTGGAACATAGAAAATACCATCAAAACCAAAAGTAGTGCTATCCCCTTCCTCATGCCATCACCGAATAAAAAATTGCTCTGTTTCTCTATAAAACCTTATCCAACATAAACTTGTGTAACAGTGGAAGAAAATAGAATTGGATTTAACACTATGAGTTCCATCTAACTGAAATTAATGCCAATCCCATAATCTTCTCTGCAAGTTCACTTTTTCCCCCTAATCTCCTATATTCCTGGTATCCCTGCCATATTTTTGAGTACAGCTTTTGAGCAGTTTCAACTTTGTGCCTTCTTGTTGCAACAAACAGCCTTGTTAAATGAACTGCCATCTCCAGCAAAACAAAATCTGCTCTGCTGAGAGGTTTCGTAATTGCAGAAATAATCTCACCGTAAAGAGGGATAAACTTGCATTTCAGCACTTTGCTTTTTCCGAGCTCATCTTCAATCTCAGCCTCCTTGAGCTCTATTCTACCCTCAACCCAGCTCAGGTTTTTGATTCTTTTCAATGGTATTACCTTCGTGTTTTCAAACTCTGCATTAATTGGAATGTTCAGCGCAGCTTTTATCAGAAGCTCCACATCCTGGGTAATGTGGATAACTCCAAAAGGATGCTCCTTGATTTCCCGAAAACTCTTTCCCCAAAAAAGCTTGAAATACAAGCTATCTCCTCTTCGGACAACCCCTATCGGGGTTACATTAGACTTCGTTACCAGCAGAACCTCATATACCTTCCCTTCCTCAAATAAATCCAAAATTTCCATGCTCTCACCAAGAATGGAGTTAAGAAAAGAAAGTTAAAGCTGTTTTGGTAAAACAAGAATGTCGTCCTTGTTTATGTAGAAGGTAACCGGACCTTGAGGTTTTAGGCTCATTACATCTTTGTCACTTATTGTCCTTGCTATGATTCTGGTCTCTCCAAACATTCCAACGACCTCAATGAAGAATCCATAGTATTCAATGAGATCAACTTTCCCTTCAAGCTTCACTGCATTTTCAATTGGCTTTAAACTGATACGCTCTGGTCTTATAACAATGACAACTTTGTCGCTCTTATCAGTGTATGTTACTCCTTCAAGTCTGAAGTGCTCGAACTCGACAGTAACTTTGTCTCCCTCCCTCTCAACAACTTTTGCTGGAATTACGTTTGTCTTACCCATAAATGATGCAACAAATTCAGTCTTTGGCTTCTCATAGATTTCCCTCGGCGTTCCCACCTGCTCGACAGTTCCAACGTTCATGACAGCTATCCTGTCACTTATTGCCATTGCTTCTTCTTGGTCGTGTGTAACGTAAAGCACTGTTATTCCCAGCTCACGTTGAATTCTCCTGATTTCAGAACGCATCTCAAGTCTGAGCTTTGCATCAAGGTTCGAAAGGGGTTCATCGAGGAGGAGCAATTTGGGTTCAACTACTATAGCTCTCGCTATGGCAACTCTCTGCTGCTGACCACCGCTGAGCTGAGTAGGATAACGATCTTCAAACCCTTCAAGCTTTACCAGCTGAAGTGCCCATCTGACTTTTTTCTCGATTTCATCCTTTGGAAGCTTCTTGATCTTGAGACCGTATGCAATGTTGTCATAAACCGTCATATGAGGCCAGAGCGCATAGTTCTGGAACACTAAGACTGCTCCCCTTTCGCTTGAGCTCAGGTAGGTAACTTCTTGATCATCAAAGAATATCCTTCCCTTGTCTGGAAAGTCGAGACCTGCAATTATTCTCAGCGTTGTGGATTTCCCACATCCACTTGGGCCGAGCAGAGTAAAGAGCTCACCGTGCTTTATGTGAAGATCTATTCCCTTCAATGCCACAGTTTCCCCAAAGGTCTTAACAATATTCTCAAGTTTGACTTCAACCAACTTTCTCACCTCATGTTAATCCTATGAATGCATACCTCTGCTTGGTGATTATGTTAACCAACACAATTGAGAGTATCTGGACTGTAATTAACAGCACACCCAGAGCTGCAGCAAGCTGGGCACTTCCGGCAGCAGACATCATGATGTCCTTCATGAACGCTGTAATCGGTGCATACTGCATGTTGAGTGAACCCAGTGTAATACCAACGCTTGTTTCGCTCATTGAGTAAACGAAGCTGAGCATTGCACCGCCAAAGACATTAAGTGATATCAGGGGCAGCAAAATACCTGTTACTGTTTTCCATCTGCTCGCTCCAAGGTTCATTGAAGCCTCCTCAAGGGAAACATGAACCTGCTGAAGTCCTGCATATACAGAACGAGCTGAGAACGGCAGCCTTCTTATTGAATATGCCAATATAAGCACAAAGGCTGGGTTGAAGCTGAAGATATTCGTTGGATCCAGTGGAGTGTTGGGGAACACTTGTGAGAAGAAGTAGAAGTAGCCCATTGCCACAACTATACCTGGAACGGCTATTGGGATTATGACCAAGCTTTCAAGCACTGGGGTTAAGATTCCTTTGAACCTGCTGGTTGCATATGATGATGTAACTGAGAGAAGCACGATAAGCACAACAGCGGCACCTGAATACATCAGGCTGTTTATGATGTATCTCCTGACATCAGGGTTGAAGAGCATCTGCTTGACGTATTCCGTTGTAAATCCTTGGGGCATTACAGTAACGCTCCACTGCTTGGAGAATGCCAGCAGGACAACACCGATTTGTGGAAATATTGTTAGGAGCAACAGAGGAAGTAAAACCACATAAATTATCGCAGCCTGCCATGGTTTTGGTTTGCTGACTCTCGGCTTCCATCTTCCGCCTTTGCTGAGCATAGCGTACTGTCTCAAGCTGACATACTTCCTGATTCCAAGGAATGCGAGTACAGCTAAGGTGAGCATTATAATTGACAATGCCGCAATTTCAGGACTCCTTTCACCCAGACCATAGAGGAATTTGCTGAAGATTTGATAGGACATCAGCTTCTTAGCCAAAGGATCACCTTGGAAGACGATTGGTGCTGCTAAATCTTCAAGGCTGAAGATAAACACAAGCGTTGCACCAGCCGCTATACCTGGCAAAGCTAATGGAAATGTTACTGTTCTAAACAAATGGAACCCCCTGCTCCCGAGATTCTCTGCCTGCTCCTCCAATGTGGGATCAATGTTGATAAAGCTTGCATATGCGTTGAGATACACTATTGGGTAGTAGGTCATTGCTTGGGCTAACACAACACCTGCCAGACCATCAATTTTAATCCTAAACGGCAGGATATGGAGAAGCTCATAGAAAATGTAGTTGATTAAACCTGTGTCAAGGAACATCTTCTTAATGACATATGCATTGACGAATGGAGTAACCAGCAGGGGAATAAACAGGGCAATTCTAAAGAAATTTTTCCCTTTAAACTCATATCTCGCCATTATAAAGGCAAAGATCGTTCCCATTAAGGAAGCTAAAAGCGTCACAAGGGCGGCAACTACAAGCGAGTTGATGACAACTCCAAAATCTATTCCCCTGATTAAATACACGGTCTCTCCAGTCGCAGTAACTGTTTTTATTGCAAAGTCTCCTTGGGGCGGGAATTGTACATAATAACTTGAGGTTAATATGCTCTTAAACCAGTAGAGGGAGAAGTGCCCCTCATGGCTAAATGCTATTGCAAGCATAGCCAAAACGGGTATTATTAAAAACACGACTATATACAGTAGGGGGAAAAGGTAGGAAAAGGAAACGAGAGGTTCAAAAAGTGGCGTTCCAAAAAGCTTTTCGCTCCACTTGCTTACCCTCATCCTTGCACCTCCGATAATACTTTGTTATACTTAGCCCTTGCGGCATCTCTCCACTCCTGCATGAGTGTGTCTTTAAACCCGGGATCCTTTATAAGTCTTTCATTTATTTTCTTTGCATAGTCTTCAGTAAAGGTAACCATTTTTCCTGTATCTGGGTCTTTAAACTGTATCGGAGCCAAAAGCTGTGCTTTAAGCTGTTCATACTTGTCCTTACTAATCTTACCCTGCTTGTATGCCTGGACAAGGGCAACCCATGCCCTGTGGAGCTCTTGGTTTGCATCAACGAGTGTCGCCTTAAAGTAGAACTGCATCGCATAGACAGTTGCCAGTGCCCTTGCATCGTCAAACTGAATACCCTGAGTCTGAAGAGCCAATTCGTAAGCTTTCTTCAAATCTGGTCTCTTCTGCCCCTCAGGAGTGTCGAAGACTGCAGGGTTTACTGGAAGCCTGTTGACATCTTCATTGAGCCAGATCTTCTGTCCATCAGTGAGAACCCAGTATATGAAAGCCTGAGCAGCCTCCGGGTGCTGAGAGTTCTTAAGCAAAGCGATGGGATCACCATTGATTATGCTTTCTCCTTTGGGTATGATATAGATACATGCAGGGTTGAGCTTCATTGCTGTATATCCATAGAAGTCAATTGTATTTCCAACAGCTATATCACCAGCTATAACTGCCTCTCTAACAGCGTCACTTGCATCATAAATCTTTGAGTTTGCAGCTATGATTGTGAGAACCTTCCATCCTTCGTCCCAGCCAAAAGCTTGAAGGATGATCTGATAGATTCTTGTGTTTGATGTACTTCTTGTTGGATCTGCGATACCAACCTGCGGTGGATCCAAAGCAAATGTCTCACTTGCTATATCCTCCCACTTTTCGGGCATTGGGAGGTTCCACCTCTTCAGGACATCCTTGTTCACGGTGAAACCGAATGACGAAAGTGCAGCTGCAATCCAGTAAACCTTTCCATCCTTTCCTTTTCTTACCATTGGCATTCCGGCGATGTCTTCTTTTATCTGTGTTCCAAGAAGACCAAGAACCTTCTCATCTGTAATTGGGGCTAAATAACCCTGCTTAAAGAGGTCATCAAACAGTGTTGGTCCTCCTCCCCACCCGATATCAGCACCTCTCTTAATCAATGCAGGCCACTGGGAGTCTGGAGCCTTAATAAACTTAATGTTTACGATGTTGTACTTCTTTGCGATGTCGCTTTTCAGAAAAGCCTCTTTTGCCAGCATCTGAATTGTTGTGTCATGTCTCGTCAGAACGATTAAGGTTATTCCCCCACTGGGTTTTGATGTGCTTGTTGCGGTAGTGCTTTGTTCTCCACCACCAATGCATCCGGATACTATACTAACGAGAAACAGCAGCACAAGGGAAAGGGCAATGCCTTTTTTCATTTTGACTCACCTCTGAGGGAGTTTTACAAAAGCTTCTTTAAATTTTTGCCACAAAAAAATGTCAAAAATTAAAGATTTAAAGAGAAAAATTCACTTTCTTTTTCTCAGTAGGAGTGGGATTAATGCCAATCCAACAAGAACTGCTGGACCGCATGTCTTGCTGGTTGTAGCTGGAGCTGAAGTGCCTGTTTCAGTTGGCTTTTCAGTCTCTGTTGGCTTTTCTGTTGTTGTCTCTGTTGGCTTCTCCTCCACCTTGCTTGCTTCTTTAAGTGCCCAGTGGATGAAGTTTGTAACGAAGGTTGGACCGTCAAGTGGAACTCCGTGGTACTTTGGCGCCCATGTTGGCTCATAATCTCCATATGGTGATTCACCGCTAACAATGAGCAAGCTCTGCTTTCCGTTGTCAAGCTTAACAAACTCAACCGCTAAGAGTGGGAATACACCAGTGTCACCGGCCATGTATGCATTTGCCGGTGGATCGTTGTTCTCAACGATTGTACCGTCCTTTGAAGTTTTGACGATTCTGTAGACATTCTCTGGGATGTTATCTGTCAAGGTATGCCAGTTCCCTTGGTCATCGACGTAAGCAACAACGCCAGGACCGTGATAGAGGACTTTTCCTCCATGCTTAAAGCCTTGAGTGATCATGCTTGCGTCTGGTGTGTTTGGATCTGGATTAACGATACCAACAACTCTGTATCCTGCTCCAGCGTTGCTTACTGGGTCTTCAACTGAACAGAGGTCTAACCTGAGGTGACCGATTCCAAGCTGGTCGAGGAGAGCGTTAACTGTCTCCTGAACCTGTACACCGCTTCCGTAGTCGCTGTCACCAGCAATCCAGAGGACTTTGCCACCCTGCTTGAACCATTCTGCAATTGCTTGTATTTCATCTGGTTCGAATGGGCTTGATGGCTGACCGATAATAAGCATGTCAACGCCCTTGAGGGCATCGGCGGTAATTTTATCGCCAAGGTGTGGGATTCCCAGTGTATCGGCAGCAGCAGGATCACCAAAGTATGCCCACTTCACGTCAGTAATTGTCTTCACAATCCCATGTGCTAAAGTTTCATTTGTATCTCTGTCAATAACATCCCCTGCAAGGTACTTGTCGTTTTCACCGTGTGCCAAATCCACAGCAACTGTTGCTGCACTGGCAAAAGCGACTCCAAACAGCCCAAACAGAACAAAAACTGACAACAGTACTGCAAGCTTCTTCATGGCGTTCACCAAAAATGTTTAACGTATAAAGGAGTTATAAATCTTATTGAATCTCCATTAGGTAACAATGTGTACCAAGGAACCCGAATTTATATTGGTAAATGTTTAGATAATCAGCATTGAGAGACAGCATCGTACATCTGTAGCTGTTTAAATTGTATGACAGACCTCAATGCGTAAATGCCTTAAAGGATAAAACCATTTTTGGCTTAGGTGGTGCAAATGGACATAGAGAAAAAGATCGAACTGATAACAAGAAAGCCAACTGAGGAAGTACTGACCGTAAAGAATCTGAGGCAGCTCTTGGAAATGGGCGTTCCTCTTCAGCATTATATCGGATTTGAAATAAGCGGTTACATTCATCTCGGTACTGGATTAATGGCAGGTGCGAAAATCGCTGACTTCCAGAAAGCGGGTATAAAAACAAGGATATTCTTAGCGGACTGGCACAGCTGGATTAACGATAAACTTGGAGGAGACCTCGAGACGATTCAAAAAGTAGCTTTAACTTACTTTAAAGAAGGAATGAAGCAGAGCATCAAAGTTATGGGCGGAGATCCAGATAAGGTGGAGTTCGTCTTAGCGAGTGAGATTCTTGAAAAAGGCGACTACTGGCAGACCGTCATTGACATTTCAAAGAACGTTACGTTAAGCAGGGTTATGCGTTCCATCACGATCATGGGCAGGCAGATGGGAGAGGCAATAGACTTTGCAAAGCTGATCTACCCGATGATGCAGGTTGCTGACATATTCTACCAAGGAGTTAACATCGCACACGCTGGAATGGATCAAAGAAAGGCTCATGTCATTGCAATAGAAGTCGCTGAAAAGCTGAAGTACCATCCGCTTATCTGGGAAGGCAAGAAATACAAGCCCGTTGCAGTTCACCACCACCTCCTGCTCGGATTACAAGAGCCTCCGAAGTGGCCAATTGAGAGCGAAGAGGAGTTCAAAGAGATTAAAGCAGCAATGAAGATGAGCAAGTCAAAGCCATACTCCGCTGTTTTCATACACGACAGCCCTGAAGAGATCAGGCAGAAGCTTAGGAAGGCATTCTGTCCTGCAAGAGAAGTCAGATACAATCCAGTTCTTGATTGGGCAGAGCATATAATCTTCCGTGAGGAGCCCACTGAATTTACCATTCACAGACCAGCCAAGTTCGGTGGTGATGTAACTTATACAACGTTTGAAGAGCTCAAGAAGGACTTTGCTGAAGGAAAGCTGCACCCACTTGACTTAAAGAATGCGGTTGCCGAATACCTGATAGAGCTCCTCAAGCCGGTCAGAGAGTACTTTGAAAAGCACCCAGAGCCTTTAGAGCTGATGAAGGAAGTTAAGATTACGAGATGAGCCTAAATCCCTTCTGACAATTTTCCTATTTTCTCTTTTAAATCGGGAGCTTATTTTTGATGATATCCCATATTAACTCTACGTCAATTCCAAAGTATTGGTGTATCAAAATGTTTCTGAGTCCAACATAACAGAACATCTACAAACGATAAAGCTTCCGAATAACCCTTTTAACATCTTCAACTTTTTCGCTTGAAAGCAATCCTACCCGAGCTCTCACTATTCCCTTTGCCACAGAGAAGACGATATACGGCTTTATAATGCTTTTCTTCTTAAGGTAACCTCTGGGGTAAAGATTTATGTCTTCCTCAGTTAGCTCCACATTGTATTCCCTAAGTCCGCTGTTTAGGTTTGTGCTTATTTGAACCACAACCAAACTGTTGCTGATCCGGTTGAAATCCGTATTTGAGATAACCAAAACTGGTCTGGTCTTCTTTTGGGTTTTATCGGTAAAAGGGAAATCCATAGTAACTACTTCCCACTGCTGGATTACCTTTGGAGGATCAGGGCTCATAAGGTACTCCTCCCACGTAATCATCTGGGTCATTATTCCAGTCCTCGGCGAGAATTGGCTCGATCACCTTGAGCATGCTTTTTATAAACTTCTCGTCCTCATCCTGAGATTTAGCGTTAGGAATCTTCTTTGAAAGTACAAACTCCCTTAAGGCTTCTTTGACCACCTCACTTCTGTTGGAGTACAGTCCAGCCTCTACAAGTTCATCTATCATCTTTGCTATTCCAGCGGGAATTCTTACGGTTATCTTTACACTTGAAGCAGACATTTAGATCACCTTGTAGCCTTATTGTCAGACACAAATATAAAGCTTTTGGAGACAGTTAAGATTAGACACTCTTTTTAAAACAAAGATTCATGAATACTTCCGTGAACACATCTTTACTCTGGTGGTGCTCCTTGAACGTTAACTTAGATGATCTTTTTCAAGGGAATTCCACAGCAACATCAGCACTTCCAAAACACTCAGGGACTTTTGATGAAACTTTTCGTCAGAAAAGTTTGTGGTGCGGGGGCGGGGATTTGAACCCCGGAACCCCTACGGGACGGGACCCTCAATCCCGCGCCTTTGACCAGGCTCGGCAACCCCCGCTCAAGCCAAAATATTTCGGTTAAAATCAGCTTATAAAGTTTTCTGTTTGCTGTTACCGAAAAATTTATAAAACTCTCAACTCCCAATGATTTTGGACGCGGGCCGGTAGCTTAGCCTGGTTAGAGCGGCGGACTCTTAATCCGCAGGTCGGGGGTTCAAATCCCCCCCGGCCCGCCAACAAGCTGCACTTCTTCTGGAGTGCTTTTCGGAGACAAGAAAATGAGTTTTGAAAAATTAGGACTCTCAGAAAATACACTGGGAGCAGTCAGAAGAAAAGGGTTCTCAGAACCTACAGACATTCAGAGGGAAGTTATCCCTCTTTTCTTAAGAGGAGATGCAGATATAGTTGGACAATCACAGACAGGAACTGGAAAAACAGCATCATTCGCATTACCGCTTGTGGATGTTATCAACGAGTATGAAAGGGAAGTCCAAGCAATAATTTTAACGCCAACAAGAGAGCTTGCTCTTCAAGTAGCTGACGAGATAAAGTCTCTTAGAGGCAAGAAAAGGATAAAAGTTCTTTCAGTGTACGGAGGACAGCCAATAGGTCCTCAGATAAGAGCCCTTAGAAAAGGAGCCCACATAGTGGTTGGAACTCCTGGAAGAGTTCTCGACCACATCAGGAGGGGCACATTGAGGCTTGACGGAATTCAATACTTCATCTTAGATGAAGCTGACAGAATGCTTGATATGGGTTTCATAGACGATATAAGAGCAATATTCAGAGAAACACCAAGGGATAAGCGTGTTCTCATGTTTTCAGCAACGATGCCCCGTGAAGTTTTGAAATTAGCAAAACGATACATGAAGGAATATGAACTGATAAGAACAAGCAGCGACGAGCCAGTTCCAAACCTTGTGGAGCAGGAGTATATTGAAGTCGTACCAGCAAGAAAAATATCCGTGTTGGAAAGAATACTAAACAGTGAATTCTATGGGATAGTCTTCTGCCAAACGAAGAGGGAGACCAGGATACTGGCAGAAAAGCTTGCACGTATAGGATATAGCGCTGAAGCTTTAAACGGAGATATGAGTCAAAAAAGCAGAGAAAGGGCTCTGATGCGCTTTAAAAGGCGAAAGATAAACATCTTAGTTGCCACAGATGTTGCTGCAAGAGGAATAGATGTTCAAGACATCACCCACATTGTAAACTATTCTTTGCCACAAAACGCTGAAATGTATATACACAGGATTGGCAGAACAGGAAGAGCGGGCAAAAAAGGAAAAGCAATAACTTTCATCATGCCGGGAGAGTACAGGAGGTTAAGGTACATTGAGAACATTGCAAAAGTTAGCATAAAGAAATCAAAGCTTCAAGAAAGTATAGACAGAGAAAAGAGGAGAGACTCAAGAAAGATATACTGAGATTTGTCAAGACTTGGCAATATCAAGAATTATTTTAAGGTTCTCCCCCTCTTCTCTTATCTCAATCCAAAACGCTGAATACTGTTCTAAGTCAGCTCCAACTTCTGGGTCTGAAATTATAATATTGTAAAGATATTCGATCAGCTGTTCATGGAACAGAGGGTTATAATATTCAACAAACTTTTCAAATCTGAATGTCCAGACTTTTCCTTCAGAATAGCCCTCCGGCAGTATGCCTTGAGAAAGTGACTGAAGTTTCTCATCAAGCCTCAAGTTTGGAAAGCTCCTCAAAATTACTGATGTCAAGCTTCCAAAAATTGCCTGTGCATCTGCATTGGTGAACTTGTAATCCTGCTTTAGGAACTCTATCCCAGAAACAATTCCTAAGCTCTTTACTTCAGCACTGCCATTTACAAGCTTGATTTCGTAAATTGTTGCATTTGAAATTATTTTCCCTTTCTCCTTCCAGTACCGGTAATATGCCCCCAAATCCATGGCGGGAGGGTGCTGATCTAAGACAAAGTACCAGCCTTCAATTTCTATTACAGCTGCCGCATGCCCGGTATCACTATTCGTGAAGTTAATGCTGAAAATATAAACCGGGGAGTAGTTCATGTCCAAAAGCAGTCCAGCCGTTAGGATTGCATAGTCAGTGCAGATGCCTTTTCCCTTCATTATCGTTTCGTAAGGAGTTTGTACTGTGTTGTTCTTCCCCTTTACGACCTTAAAACTTCCATTGCTGTACATTTCAATTTCTGGAGCTGGGAGGGATGCCTTTTTCCAGTCATATTGGATATGCTCCTTCTCCCACTCTAAGATGTTCCAGGCACTTTGCTGTAAGCTGTCACCTTTAAGCTGCTCAGCTAAGGGCTTTATTTTAGCAAGCTCCTCTTTATTCAAAGCACACGGAATTGCCCTTTCGAGGATGTATCTCCAGAGAGGGTCTGAGCAAGAGGAAGTGGTGTTAACTTGGGGCAATACTGCCGTTGAAGCGGTGGTCTGAGTGGAAGGAGCAGCTGTTGAGGAATGGGTAGAAAGAGTTTCAGAAGTTGATCTTTCTGTTTGGGTGATTGTCTCGATTTGAATGCATCCGCTTACAAATACAAGTGCTATTATGAGTGCTGAGAGCATGAATTTAAGCAGCTTCATAACATCTCACCTTAGAGGTTGTTATGTGTCGAGGATTTAAAAAGTTCCGAGAGCACTAAGTAGGTTTTATCCATGAGCTCCCTTAGTCTGGCTGCTTTATTTTATATATTCCTCTTCTAGCTATTTAATAGCAAATTCGATCTTCTTTACTCTTTTATCCTTTGCATCTTCTTCAGGTGTTAACACAAACGCAAGCATTACTCTCCACAATTCTTGCAAATACCTTTCACCAGCTCTTTTCATCGGAACAGATTTCATTCCCTGTCAGTACTTTATAAAACAAAATTCTTAGGGTCGTGGGGGCGTAGCCTCCCAGTAGATGAGAAGAAAGCGAGGTGTGGAGCGAAGCCCCACTATGGGGGTTTGAGAGTACAGAGAGATAAGGGGGCAAAGCCCCCTTGTCTTTCGTTGTGGCGGGCCCGGCGGGATTCGAACCCGCGACCTCCGGCTTAGAAGGCCGGCGCCCTATCCTGCTAGGCTACGGGCCCTCGAACTTCTATGGGCTTAATTGCATTTATAAATCTTACGATTCCCAAGGAAGCTAAGACTATTAAAAATAAGTCTGAGGTATAATGAGAACGTATTTCATGTTTTTTACAAGCAATTTACGGTATCTCTTTGCTTTTTCTGTGTTCTCTTATCCTTAAGTCTCATTCCCTGAAAAGGACAAAAATAAATGGTACAACTTTTATATACTTGATTTTACTATCTGTATAGCTTTGTCTATTTCTCCTCTTTTCTTGAAAACTTCGTAGAATTTGACCATCATCATTACTGCCCACTCTTTTATGTTTTCGTCATTTAGGGCATTGTCTAAACTGCCGACCAATTTTTCAACATAGATTTTTCTCCACTTACTCCCAAGTTTTCCAAATTTTATATCCATTATCTCCTTTCTGAGACCCTCCTCTTTAGACTTGAAATACTCAAGTAACTTTTGATTTAACATTTCATTAACATCTTCAAAGTGCAATCCAACTTCTAACATCTTGTTTGGCTCTCTTCCTCGGAAGAGCCACTCAAAATGAATCGGACCAAACCCAGTAGGAATTTGTAACCAATTATCACAAGTTGCTCTTCTCTCAGTTGCTCCTTCTTCGATTTCTTTGAATCGTGAAAGTATTTCAGAAAAGAATCTTAAATACTTCTTTTGTGTCTCTGTTAGTGTTTTCTTACTGCTAGCTTTCTTAATATCTCCAATATCTAATAGTTTTGGAACGAATATCTCTTTGTCTTCGCTTTTATAGTACTCGAACTCTACGCAAAGGATATTTATTCCAAAATTTCTGAGCCACTCTACGAGTCTTTTAGTATCATCCCCGATTATGTACGAAGCCAAGACAAGTTGGATTTTCATAGGGTCTTTAATAGACTTTAAAAAATTTTGTCTAAACTCTTCATAACTGTATTCCTCTCCATTTCCATAAAAACTTCTGAAAACCTCTTCCAAAGAATTAAATTGGGTTTTTCCAGAGTTAAAAATTTCATTTTCATCCATTTGTTGAAGATCAGATGCATAATCGAGCAACTGAGCAATGGCTTCTCTGTGCCCTTTACCTCTTTTTAATTCCACTATCGTTAGACTTCCACTGGAATCTACCAATAAGAGATCCAGCTCTCCGCCACTAGGGAGTCTTAAATGGCTTGCTAATGTTTTAACATCCCTCTCTGCGATATCTTTTAAAATTATTTGAGGAGTTCCCTCAATAAGTTTATGCAAATATTCCTCCCTTTTATCAGCTGAAAAGTTCTCCTCCTCAATGATTTCTATATTGCTACTGTTTTTAATAACAACGTAGCTCATAATTGAAAATTTTGCATTAAGAAATATTTAATTTTTTCTTTCCCAAAGATTATGTACACCCTCAGTTTTAAAAATTAAAAGCAACAGAAGAAAAGCTCATGGATAGAGCCTTGTTGGGGTTCTCGGGAACAGGGTTGCCCATCTGACGTGGTCAAGGTTGAGGATCCATGCAACTACCCTCTCAACTCCAAGTCCAAAGCCGCTGTGCGGGACGCTTCCATACTTTCTGAGGTCAAGATACCACTCGTAGTCCTTTGGATCCATGCCTTCCTCCAAAATACGCTGCACAAGCTTGTCATAATCATCCTCTCTCTCTGAACCACCAATTATTTCACCATATCCTTCAGGTGCAAGCATGTCAGCTGCTAAGACCTTTCTTGGATCACTTGGGTCCTCCTTCATGTAGAACGCCTTGATATGCTTTGGATAGCCATAGACGAAGAACGGCCTGTCGAATTCTTCTGTCAAAACTCTCTCTTCATCTGCACCCATGTCTTCGCCCCACTCTATGTTGACGCCTTTGCTCTGAAGGATATCAATTGCCTCATCGTAACTTATTCTCGGGAATGGCGGCTCTGTGTTCTTTAAGGTTGTGAAGTCTTTTCTGTACATTTCAATCTCTTTTCTTCTCAGCTCTAAAGTTCTCTGAACCATATAGCTCACAAGCTCCTCTTCAACCTTCATGATGTCCCAGAGATCCATCCATGCAGCCTCAAGCTCAAGGTGCCAGAACTCTGTTAAGTGCCTCCTCGTTCTGCTCTTCTCTGCTCTGAAGCTTGGTGTTAGAGACCAAACCTTTTCAAGACCAAATATAGCTGCTTCAAGATAAAGCTGAGCTGATTGGCTCAGATAGGCGGTTTTATCGAAGTACTTTAGCTTAAATAGAGTGGCCCCACCCTCAACAGCGCCTGTGACCAATATTGGTGGGAATACCTCATACCAGCCGTCTTGAAGAAGCCACTCACGAGCTGCCTGGATCATAGTTGCTTTGACTTTCATTATTGCCGCAACTTTTGGCGATCTTAGGTGGAGATGTCTTACATCCAAAAGAAATTCTGGACTTGCGTCCTTGGTAATCGGGAAAAACTCGACGTTTTGAATAACCTCAATCTTATCTGCCTGAATTTCGACTCCTCCGGGAGCTCTCTTATCTTGTTTAACGGTGCCCTCAATTATTACGCTTGACTCTATTCCGGTTTTCTTTGCAGTCTCATAAGCCTCTTTGCTAATTTCCTCTTTGAACACGGTTTGAATAATTCCGCTCGAGTCTCTAAGGACTATAAACACCTTGTCTTTAATTTCCCTCTTTCTATACACCCAGCCAGCCAATCTAACCCTTTTTCCTTCCATCTCGGGTTTAACTTGAGCACAGTAAATTTTCTCAATCATAATCATCACCCCACAACTTTTTGAAAGTTAAACTGAGGGTTTATTAAACTAACCGTGAGCAGTGAAGAAAAGCTAACCCTCAATTTATCCACAGTACTAACGCTTTAACTTTCAATCTAAGCTCAATTAACATCGGCATTGTGCATCGAGTTTTCTTCAGATAATCATTATTTAAATTCTTTGCTATTTTAGTTGGCAGAATGACAAAAAGCTTTAATATCCTGTTAGCTGAAACTATTTTCCCGCTGGAGGTGATAGGATGAAGGCGATACTTGCAAAGTACATTCTGGATGTTAACGGAGTAAGGGAGGACATGGCAGTTTTGATAGAGGGGAATAAAATCTATGATGTCATTCCGAAGGATAAGCTCAAAGAATATGATGTTGATGAAACTTTTGGTGGAGAGAAGTATCTCTTGATTCCCGGGCTTATTAATGCCCATACCCACGTAGCAATGACAAAATTTAGGGGAATCGGGGATGACTTGCCTCTTGATAAGTGGCTGAATGAAGTCATTTGGCCCATGGAAAAGGAGTGGAGCAAAGAGGAAATCCATAAATGGGCACTTATTGGAATTGCAGAGGCTATCGCCAACGGTTCAACGGTAATCAACGACCATTACTTCTTTGCGGATGAAATAGCCAAAGCAGCTCAAAAGCTTGGCATTAGAGCGTTCGTTGGACAGACCATGTTGGATTTAGTTGAATTTCCAATTGCAGAGCCAGAAGATGGATTTAGGTTTTTCAAGAGATGGAAAGACAGGGATGAGCTTGTTAAACCTGTGTTAGCACCTCATGCCACTGACACGGTTTCTCTTGATCTTTTAAAAGAAATCAAAGAGTTCTCTGAAAACGAAAAGGCGTTAATTCATATGCACGTTTCCCAGAGCAGGGAAGAAGTTTTGAGAGTCAAAAGGAGAGAAGGAATCTTGCCCGTTGAATACCTCAAGAAAGCTGGAGTTTTAAATGAGAGCTTCATCGGCGTTCATGGCGTCTATCTGAGTGAGAAAGAAGTTGGGCTTTATGCAAAAAGTGGAGCAACATTGGTGCATTGTGCAATCAGTCTGGCAAAGCTTGAGGGAAGTATCGCACCAATAGTTGATTTATGGGAAAAGGGAGGCAACATTGCACTTGGAAACGACTGTGCGGCTTCAAATAATTCACTTGACATGATCCAGGAGATGAAGTTTGCAGCGATACTAAATAAAGTCAGAAACCATGATCCAACCAAAGCCTCAGCAAAGGACGTATTTTACTGGGCAACGCTTGGAGGAGCAAAAGCATTGAAAATTAAAGCGGGGTTGATAGAGAAAGGATATCTTGCAGATTTAGTTCTTATAAATATAAATAAGCTGCATTTCCTACCGGAGACCAATATATTGTCGCACCTTGTGTACTCCGCCAAAGGAAGTGATATTGAAATGGTCTTTGTGGACGGAGAGTTAATCTACCAGTTGGGAAACTTTACAAAAGAGCAAATCATTTTTTAAAATTATAGTTTTTTGTTTAATATATTAAGCAGTAAACCTTATATAGGATATTCTCCAAAAGATTCTGGTGCTCTTTGGATAAACTATAAGTACTTGGCATTGTTATTTGGGGGGATTATAGTTGTTTATAGATCCCTTTGTAATTCGCTCTATTAACAGAAGTGAGCTCCGAAAGCGAATTCTCTTGTATTTATACAATATATACCCTTCTTTTACGTATCTTGCTGAAATCGCAAGAGTTGTTCGTTCTGATCCTTCAAATGTAAAAGGAGCTCTTGTGGGGTTGGGGAACAGGTATAATGGACATAGTTCCCTTGTTAGCTTAGGATTAGTTGAAATAATTGAAGAAAATGGATTCAAATATTATAGACTTTCTGAATATGGGAAAAGAGTTGTCGAAATGCTGAAGTCATATCAATCCTATTATAGAAAATTTATGTGAGGTGTTAAAAAATGGAGTCGCTTGCCAAGAAAATTGATAAAAACATCTCAGCAATGATTCAGGTAGCTGTGCTAAACATACTAAAATTGGGGATGGAATACAGGATATTTAATAAACTAATTTCAAAGAAACATTATCTTGACATCCTTAACATGAACTCTATCAAGAATAAACCTCTGCTAAAAGATCTCTTGGATACCTATGTTGAGATCGGAATAGTAGAGAGAACTCTAAATGAAATAAGAATGCGGGATTTTTCTTACACCATTACATTCAGCAGGGAGAGCATCAGCTATATACAACCAGATTGGATATCAGTATTCGAAGAAATGTATAAAATGATCACATACTCATTTATCAGCCCAGAGCATCCTAAAATTCTAATGGATTTCGATAAGGATGCAGATTTCTGGGATATGAGGCTTTCCTTAGAATTCAACAGTACTTACAGAAGGTTAATAGCATCCATAGGAAAGCTAAGAGACGAAATGACAGTTTTAGATTTGGGCTGTGGTTCTGTTTCCCCCGTAGAGATTGGAAAATTAGTAGGATCTAACGGGAAATACGTGGGTGTGGACTTCTCTCCTGGCATGTTAAGCATAGCAAAGAGTAAAATAAAAGAATTAGGGCTCGATTGGGTAATCCTCAGGGAACTTGACATTAGGACAATGATCCCCCGCAGCAAATATGACATAATCATAATGAGCTTTGTCCTTGAGTACCTTCCCACGCTTTCACTTTTAAAAGTCATAGATACTGCCATGGCTGCGTTAAATGAGGGTGGAAAATTGATTATTATAGAGCCATTTAGGGAAAATTACCCGCAGATTGCTGCATGGGAGTTCTTTGAAAAACTGACAAAGGAGTTTACCAAATTCCCCAGCAAATCTGCGATAATAAATTCTCTCGAACAAACAAACTATAATTTTAGGCTTCATGAAATTGGAAAATCTGTTCTTGTTGTAGAAAAACTCTAATCTTATTTATTTTTCTAAATCTTGTTATTTACTAAATTTTTTGGTAAATACCTACATATGTAGGTACATTGCTATATGCTTATGCAAAAACAAAAAATTGATTTATATTCAAGACATAATATTATAAATTGCAAACTTTCCAAGGGAGGTGCCAAAAGATGGGATACCTCATAAAGAAGAGGAGAGGTGCCGTTGGTATCGGTACCTTGATTGTGTTTATAGCCATGGTACTAGTAGCTGCAGTTGCTGCAGCCGTTTTGATTAACACAAGTGGGTACCTACAACAGAGAGCTGAAGCAACAGGAAGGCAGACCACCCAGGAGGTTTCAACGGGCATAAAGATCGATGCGGTGACCGGCTATGCCCCGAGCGCGAACAACATGACTTTGATGACAATACAGGTCTCCCTTAACGCCGGAAGCACTCCCATTGACCTCAACCAGACGAAAATCTACCTTGACAACGGCCAGAAGCAGGTCGTTCTCTCCTACGGAAACGCCAAGGCCGCTATAAGTGGCGACATGTTTGACACGACCTCTGCCGCCTGGGACAGCACCAAGGTTGATGGGACCCACTTTGGAATCCTCATTGTCCAGGATGCCGACAACTCCCTCAACGGGAACATTCCGACCCTCACCACCGGCGACATAGCACTGCTCACCGTCAACCTTACCGCTGTCTTTGGCGGTGTTGAGCCGAGGACTCCGATAACCATCAGAGTCGTTCCGGAGTTCGGTGCTCCAGGCTTTACCAAGGTCATCACCCCGACCGCCTACGGTCTCAGCACCACCGACAAGATTGTCGACCTCAAGTGATGCTTAATGTTTCTTTTTGAATTTTTACTACTTTCTCCATTAATTTCTGGAGGGGCAGAGAATGTCGTTCTCGTATCTAAAAAATAAATTTAAGAAAAAAAACGGGGGGGCTACACAGGATGATAATGTAGAAATAATCAGATTAGATGAGCTCAACGAAAGTGAGGCTACGGAGGAAAAGAAAAAAGAGGAAGAGGAACTGCTGAACCAAGTTATGACAAGAATAAATGAAATCGAAAATGACATCCCAAGAATAAAAGTCAGCATAGATACCCTGAAATCTCAAATACAAGAAGTTCAGGAGGAAGTTGAAAAGTTGAACAAGACTATCAAAGATGTTATGATGCTTTATGAGGTAGTGTCTCAAGAAATCAATCCATTTAAAGACCAAGAAAAAGACAATCCTCTACTTAATGAAATCCAGGAACTCAAAAGACAGTTAGAGGAACTAAGAACCGAGATTGTTCAACTAAAATCAGATTTGAAGTTGTTGGCAACACATGGAATTGATCTCGACGAAGTTATATATGAGGTAATTTCGGAGGGGAGATAATGATTACTGAGATAGAGATCGAGGAGAGACTCAAAAAACTCCGAGGAAAAATTCCCAATGTGCTCATAGAGGACTTAAGAGAAAGATTACTCAGTAAAATGGATATTCTTACTCCAGAGCAAGTCGACAAAATAATCGAGAGAATACTCCAGACATACTCCGGACAAGTAGAGAGGCTTATCAAGCTTGACAAACGCGTTGAAGAAATTGGAAAACATATTGAGGAAATTCGAAGCTATCTGATAGAGAAAAAAGGCATTGGTAGAGATCAAGCAATTATTGAGGAAATGGCTGTTGAAGAAAAACTCCCCCCTAATTATGAAGAAATCGACATTACAAACTCTGAGAAAGTTAAAAAGGAGGAAGAGATTATGGAGAAAAGTTTTGAGATACCTCAAGAAATTAAAGATGTATTGGCTGTTTCATCAAATGGTAAGGCTCGGCTTGAAAGGATCCCTCAAGACATGACATCCACAATGATAGCTCTAAAGTGGTTAGGATTTCTAATAGATCGCGTTGGTATGCAGAATCTCGAAAATATACTGGAGTTCTATTATGAAATCGGCTGGATATCTGAAAACGTCCTGAATACCTTGCTAAAATATGCCAATGGAACCAAACCACACCATAGGGAACCTAATTGGAGGCCCGAGGATAAGCTGACTATCCAAGACCACTTAATTTCACTGTTGTTCATAGAAAGGCTTAGAGGCGTTAGAATAACTCGAGAAATTCTTGACTCAATAGAACGCGAAATGAAGGTGATAAATAGAATCTTAGAGGAAGTGTACGGCGTATAGGGGATTCCAATGGGTTTCAGTGTCTCAGCGTCGTTTGCACTATTGCTCACGGTCACTTTGATTTCCTTTGCTATAATGTACACAGCTATAGACAATACTTATAGTAATGTACTCGACGCAATTGAAGATCATGCTAATATTGTAACCATAACTAAGTCTTCACAGCTTTATGTATCACTTTATGATTATACTACCCAGCTTAATGTGTCTGTTTATGATGTTATATTTAACATTACAAATAGCGGCACAACACTCTCTCCACCCCGCTGGAACTTTGTATATGATGGAGTACTAACCTCAACTAACATTGACATTGAGAACAAACAGTATATTGTACCTGGAGACTCTTTGCTCCTAACAGTACTAAACGTTCCAAAAACTACAGATGTCCATGCTTTAGTTGTGGTTACAGAAACTGGATGCAATCTGAAATTCAAATGGCGATGGATATGGTTGAATCAAACTGCAGGCACGGGAACTGTGGAGGTAATTAATAGTGCATGGTATTGTCCAAGGGAGGGATAAACATGGCAAGTAACGTTGCATCAGAACTCATACTCTTCATAGCATCTCTGCTGGTAGCAGGGATGGTTGCTGGAGGATTATACGTTGTAACACAGGATATTTCTGATGGGATAACGGTTAGAGGAAAAGACTTGGCATATAATCTGAGACTGAATTTTGAGATTATAAACGATCCTGAGAACATCCCCACTGATAATACTGGGGCTTATATCTTTTATATCAAGAATATTGGAAAAGTGCCATTCACATTTGAATCCAACTCCATTATTGTCTTTATTGATGGGAATATGATACCTTCTTCGAATCTGACCTTCGTTAACTTAAATAATCCCACATCAAATCAGCTCTATCCCTATGATGTTGGTGAGATTCATGTTGCAACCTCCCTTTCATCAGGGTATCATAAAATTGTTGTTGTTCTTTCAAATGGAAAGCAAAGAGCACTAATATTCAGGATAGGGTGAGAAGCATGGGGACACTCCTTAAAATCCAAATTCCAAACGACGAACTACATAGAAGATTAGGGGGAGGGATACCCTCGGGAAGTATAATGCTAATTGAGGGAGATAGAGGTACTGGCAAGTCTATTTTCTCCCAAAGACTTCTCTATGGATTTTTAAGGAACAATCATACTGCTTCTTATATTTCGAGTCAGTATACAACACCCGAATTTATAAATCAAATGGAATCCTTAGGTTACAGTATTATTACGGACTTAATTAGACGACGTTTGATTTTTGTATCTGTGTATCCTCTTTTAGTCGGAGTTTCAAAAAGAGAGAAGTTCCTAACAAGATTTTTAAGTGAATCAAGAATCTGGGATAGAGATGTTGTGATTATTGACTCAATCTCTTCCCTGCTACCAACTACTCTCGATGAAGATGAGTTGAGGAGATTGGCAGACCATATTAAAAAATTGAGCTCCCTAGGTAAGGTAATAATGCTAACAGTCAATCCCAACGATATTGATGGGGACATCTTAAGAATCTTGGAAGAAATCTCCACCATATTAGTTAGACTGCAAGTGAAAGTTTTTGGGGGAGACTTGAAGAATTCTGCGACTATTGTGAAATATAACAATGCAATGGGAATATTCCAGAAGATTATCCCATTTAGAGTAGAACCGAGAGTAGGATTTATTGTAGAAATTGCTGCGGTGGTGTAAATGGCTGAAAAATTCAGTGATAGCTTAGAGGTTGCAATGGCACGTAATCCCCATTTAAGGAGATATATAAACAGTTTTGTCAAACAAACTGGAAAGTTCCCGGAGTTTCATGTCCAGCTTAGTAGGAGCATGAAAGAAATAAAATATCCAAACATAATCTATCCTGTTGGAGATCCGATTTTTATCCATATATACGGTGATCCAAAAACAGAAAGGAAGTATATAGTCATAGAACCTCGCATAACAAGTCCCCAAGAGGAAGAAAAGTACGAGCTTATCAAGGATAAGATCTTAGAAATGGCACCTACAAAGAGAATACCCGAAGACAAAGAGGAATTCGAAATGTTTCTTGATTCCCTATTTGATGAGGCTCTAAGTAAAGTAAGCAAAGGCGGACTGTTTAGAAGAAATACTGTAAATATCACAAGAGAAGAAGCAGAGAAATTCAGATATCTCCTAAAACGAGACATTGTTGGCATTGGACCCTTAGAACCCCTAATTCGGGATCCGTACATTGAGGATATTCACATAATCGGAGCAAATTACGTTTCTTTGGTTCACAAAATTTTCGAGTCCTTACCTACTAACATCACATTTGGGGACAACATAAGATTAGCTGACTATTTCAAAAACTTAAGTGAGAGAATGGGAAGACCTGTAAGTGATAAGAATCCTATAGTCGATGGTACCCTTCCAGATGGATCAAGAATTAACATCATATATAGCCCAGATGTCAGTATAAAAGGCCCCAGTGCTACTATAAGAAAGTTCTCAGCAACGCCCTTGAGTGTTGTACAGCTTGTTAATTGGAACACATTCTCTGCAGAAATTGCGGCATACTTATGGATTGCGCTTGAATATGGCATGAGTATATTCGTATGTGGAGAAACAGCAAGTGGAAAAACTACAACGCTGAACTCTATCATTCCCTTTATCAAGCCTAATGCAAAAATTTATACTGCAGAGGACACTCCAGAGGTTGTAGTTCCACATCCTACTTGGCAGAGGCTAACCACAAGAGAAAGAGGCCCAGAAGAGTCAAGGGTTACACTATTTGATCTTCTAAAAGCAGCTTTAAGATCAAGACCAAATTATATTATTGTCGGTGAGATTAGAGGTGCAGAAGGTGCAATAGCATTTCAAGCGATGCAGACAGGACATCCCGTGCTCTCTACCTTCCACGCAGGGGATATAAAAAAGATGATTCAGCGCTTTACGGGTTCACCTATTAATGTTCCTGTCACATTTATAGACAACTTAAATATTGCCATTTTCCAACAAGCTGTTTACGTTAGAGGGAAATTTCTGAGAAGGGTTGTCAGTGTTGTTGAGATTGAAGGTTACTACGAAGAACTTGGAGGAGTTGCTACAAGAAATGTGTTCGAATGGGATTCTGTTTCAGACAGGCACATTTTCAGAGGCATGAACAACTCATATATCCTCGAAAGGAAAATAGCAGAAGTTGCAGGATATGAAGATCCCAAAGATATATACAACGAACTGTTCTTGAGGGCAAGAATAATCAAAAGGATGATAGAATTAGGCATAATGGACTATTACTCGGTTTACAGGGAGATTAAGAATTTCTATGAGAAGGGAATAGAGGGATTAAGCTTTAGGCTATGAGGTGATAATGTGGGAAGGAAAAAGGCTGGAATATTTACCCAGTCAGATTTGACAATAAGAAGTTACCTGAAGGCAGTATTAGGGCCGAGCATAGCTATTTCAGTGGTTCTCTTCATCATAATATCGATTGCTCCACGCTTTGTAGGTATTCCCCACATGGTAAGCATAGCCCTCTATGCAATACCGTTACTGCCTTTGATTTATGCTGTCTCGTACCCCTACGCAAAAGCAAGCAGTAAAAAAGTTAAAATAAACTCAAAGATACCATATTTTGCTACATATTTCGCAGTTCTATCCACAAGCGATGTGAGTAGAAGTGATTTGATATGGAATTTATCTACAGAGCAAATCTTAGAACCCATTGCAACAGATATGAAGAAAGTTTACTACTTAATAGCCAAGCTTCATCGTGGAATGCCCGAAGCACTGAGATTTCTTGCAAAAAGAACACCAAGCAAAGTTTTTTCTGATTTTCTTGAAAGGCTGGCATATTCATTGGACAGTGGTGTTGAACTAAAAGACTATCTGCTCCAAGAACAGAAAACTGTTATGGATGATTATGAAACATTCTATGAGAATGCCCTCTATGATTTAGATGTATTTAAGGAGATCTACTCGTCACTCATAATTTCTGTCGTGTTTATGGTTACATTTGTCATAATTGGTCCAATAATAACAGGCCAAGATATTGTGAGCCTTAGTATTTTTATGTTTGTACTTATCTTGGCCACGGAAATTGGTGTTTTGGTAGTTATAAAGCATAAAATGCCCGAAGACAAAATATGGTCAGAAACTGCAATGATACCTATTCGCAAGTCAAAAATAATTAAAGCAGCTATAATATCAATTATTGGAATGATAATAATGGCAATTTTATACATCTTTGTAATAAAGCCAAGGTTTGACGTGCCTCTTCTTATGAGTATTGCAGTAGTCTTAACCCCTCTGGCATATGTTGGTAAGGTTATTGGAAATGAAGAGGAGAGCATAATTATAAAAGATGAAAACTTCCCAGCATTTATAAGGAGTTTAAGCTCGTCATTGGCAGCGAGTGGTGCTTCTCTTCATCTCGTTCTCAAGTATCTTAGCTCTCATGACTTTGGAACATTAACCCATGACATACGAAATCTTTACCGCAGAGTTGCCATGAGAATAAATGATTCAAGGGCATGGGATTATTTTGTTTCAGATACAGGGAGCTGGCTTATAAGCATATTTTCAGAGATATTTAAAAAGAGCATAAAACTTGGAGCAGAACCAGATTACGTGGGTATGGTAATTTCGAGAAACTTTGAGCGTCTTGTTAGACTCAGAAGGAAGAGACAACAAAATGTAGCCAGTTTCAAAGGTGTGATTTATGGGATTACAGGAGCTTTTGCATTTTCAGTTGCAGCAGCATTCCAAGTTGCCGTATACATGAATTACCTGTTCTCAAATATACAGGTCAGCGGAGAGTTTCTACAAAGCATAATATTTGTACCGTCTTCAAGCGGCTTACGGCTAACGAGTTATATTTTAGTTGCAATTCTCTTGCTTCATGCTTTTTTATCTTCCTTCTCAATAAAATTAGCAGATGGGGGGCATTTAGGGATCTCAATTTATCATTTTGTCATATTAACATGGATTGCTGCTCTCTCAATGTATATCGGAGAGCTTGCCATGAAAAAGATGATGACATTTGCAGGAATACTCTGGCCACTTTTGGGGGTGATTCTATGAGAAAAGTCTTTTTAGCTGTTGTAATCTTTCTTATTTCCCTTCCACAAACAATAGCAGACTCTGTATTCTACGGATGGGTACAAATACCAACGACAATAACGATTGGAAGCACACAAATAATGCTTAAAGATATATCTGGGGTAGATGGTTCAATTTTTGCCGTATTTAAGGATGACAAAGACTCCAACATAGAAATCCTCCCACTTAGTAACTATATCCATTGGGAGGAATACAATCTCAGCTCCGAATATGTGCTACTAATAAATGAGAAAGGATACGCAAAACTGAAGCTCAACTTCCCATACTTGCTTGAGGGAGAAACCATGCGCTTTGGAGATTACAAAATATATTTGAAGTCTGTGACAAAAAAGCAAGCACAGTTGGAGCTGAGTTATAAAAATATTACAAGAAAATTTACATACAAAGGAGGGGAAATAAATTTCGAAAATCTAAAGCTTTCTTTGATATTAGCCCCGACAATTTTTGATGGGTATATATCTAGAGGATATCCAAAAAAAATAGATGAATGGAGCATAACTTTTGTGTCATATAATATCACAAAAGAAGACGGCATATTAAAGGAAATTGTTGAGCTCAAAATTAATCAAAAAACTTACTGGAGTGAAGTTGGAGATGTCCTTGAGGCCGAAGGGCTTAGAATAGAAATAAAGGATTTAGTTGGATCTACCTATTTGAGGATGGAGGTAGAACTTAAAGGTGCCTACCTTAACATTAGCTTAACTCCCTATTTTGAAAGCTGGCTAAGTGAAGGAAAAACAACCAAAATTGGACCCTATATTGTAAAAATAGAGAAAATATTCTCTGATCAAGCATATGTTTCAATTAAAAATCCTTGTGGGATGCCACTCAAAAGCGGTTTAGTTAAAATTGACAAGTTTTCACGCATGCTTTCATATGACGGAATTTCAGTAGGATTCATTGAAACAAAGGAGGAAAATGGAGAAAAAAAGGTCAAGACCGTAATTATCATAGATAATGAAAAGATACCAAAAATTGAAGATGTTGCCTTTCTCAATGTTTCCTATGAAGTGCCGACCAGAGCTACACAGTACAGCACTTTTGAAACTAAGGTTATATTAGAAAACACTGGAAAAAGCGATCTTAGATATGTCGAGATACTTCCAAATGTCTCAAAAATATTCTCTATTGTAAATAACTATCCGAGATACATTCCCACAATCAAAAGAGGAGAGAAAATTGAGCTTACCCTCGTACTACAATCCCAAGCTTATGGAAATTTAACAGTGGGGAACATCAGAGTACTGGCACATGCTCCTTACGAGCTTTCATGCTATGGTGTAGGAGAAGTTGAATTTTCTTCAGAAACAAAAAGAGTAGAAATTCTAAAAGCAGAGCCAAACTATAGCATTGATGTAAGGACTTTAAACGGAACAGTCGGGAGTCCTATTCCACTTAATATTACGATAGCAAATTTAGGTAATGTAGATAGCCCGTTTGATTTGACTGTTGCGCTCCCAAAGGAATTCGGTGTTGTCGCAGAGAACTTTACGATATACAGAAAGTGGCTTCACTTAAGGGATACCTTAAAACCTGGTACCTCAAAGACATATAAAATGTTCTTAATCTCCACAAAAGAGGGACAGTACGAAGTGGAAGTTTTAGTAAAAAGCTTTGGAAAGTTATTCCAAAAATCTACAACATTAACAGTAACCTCATTAGTGAAGGAACATACTGAGAATATTTTATTAAATCAAAATGTCACATGTACCCCAAAAGTCATAGAAAGAGTTGTAGAGGTTTCCAAGATTACCCAACAAAACAGCACTGTTACAGTGGAACCTGTTTCACTGAAGTGGAAAATTGTGTATGGTGGAGGATTCTTTGTAGGTGGAGTAATATTTATTTTAGCCCTGGCATGGATAGCAGCGAAATTGGAAGAACGGAAGGAATAGCAGTATAGCTCAACCTAAGTATTATAAACCCTCTCCCTTTCTTTCCTTTAGGTGAGAAGATGAGAAGAGGTCCAGTATTTTTAGGGAAAGCTTATATTCACTGGTGTGAGAAGTGCAATGTTCCTCTAATCAGCGAAAAGTGTGACGTTCATGGAAAAGAGGGAGTTTTCAAATTAGATTTAACTCCCCCAGCAGATGTTAGATTCGCTTTTGAAAAAGATTTAGAATTCATCAAGAGGGAGTTTAAAAAGCACTATGGTGTTAATATCGGCGAGATAATTGATGGAAAGATAGTTCTCCTGAATAAAACTCCGGGAGAGGATGATATCTACGAGATAATACTTGATGGTTACATTTTTGGATGGCTACGCTTTGACCCATTAGAACTTAAATGGAAGCCAGGGCTTAAGGTTGAAGGAGCGATTGCACTTTGGAAGCGCTTTGGAAAGAATATGAGAAAATGGGTTGTTGTAGATGAAGGTGCTGTGGAGCCAATAAAGAAAGGTGCAAATGTTCTGCCTGTAGGCATAATTGAAGCTGATCCCTCAATTAAGATAGGAGACGACGTCATAATTGTGAGTGAAAGTGGAGAAGTAATTGCTACGGGAATAGCAAAGAAAGACTATGAACAGCTTATAAATCCAAAAGAGAGAGGAACAGGCATTAAAACGAGGCACCAGAGAAACATTAAGTACAGAGAGGGAAAAAATGCCACCATTGATGATGTGATCAGAGCTAACAAATCAGCACTTGAAGAAAGGGTTGGAGAAGCAAGAGAGTTTATGAGAAGGACTGCTGAGAAGATAAAGCTTCCAATGGCTGTTGCATTTTCTGGGGGCAAAGATAGTCTGGCTGTTCTTGGACTGATGCTTGAGGAATTTGAAGAGGGTTTTACGATTTTCTTCAACAACACAGGGATAGAATTCCCAGAGACTCTGCAGTACATTGAGGAAATGAAAAAAGAGCTTAAAGACAAAAATATTGAGTTTATAGTCGCCGATGCTAAAGACGCTTTCTGGCATGCTATAAATGTCTTTTCTCCGCCTGGAAGAGACTATCGCTGGTGCTGTAAGGTCACAAAACTCGGCCCTATAACGCTGACAATCAAAAAACACTACCCTCAGGGTGTTTTGATGTTTGTGGGACAGAGAAAATATGAGAGCATTCAGAGATACAAGCAGCCAAGAATTTGGAAAAATCCCTGGGTGCCCAATGAGATAGGAGCCTCTCCAATATTTCACTGGAACGCCCTTGAAGTCTGGCTTTACATATTCTCAAGGAAGCTGAAGTATAATCCACTGTATGAACACCGTTTGGACAGAATCGGATGCTTCCTATGTCCGAGCTCATCTTTAGCTGAAATTTATACTCTTAAGGAGGAGAAATCAGGGCTGTGGGATAAATGGGAAGAAGAACTCGAAAAATGGAGGAAGCGTCTTAATCTTCCTAAAGAATGGATAACCTACGGGTTCTGGAGATGGAAGCAGCTTAGCAGAGGACAAAAGATGTTGGCAGAGCAGCTTGGAATTGATCTCCCAGAGAAGAGAGTCTGGGAACCTGTGAAGTATTCAATTGAAGAGCACGAAAATGGGTATTTAGTAAAGCTAAACACAGCAATAAACTTGGAGAGGATTAAAGAAGTTGCCCCCATTCTTGGTGAAGTCGAAATAGGGGAAAATTACATAAAGGTCAGCGAAATAGTTTTCAGAGAAGAGGGAATATTTGCTCCTGAACGGAGAGAAGGCATTCAGGCATACTATCTTATTAAGAGAGCCTATGAATGTGTTGGCTGTGGAGTTTGTGTTGGAAGATGCAAAGAAAATGCACTGAGCATAAATCCAAAGACGAGAAAAATTGTCGTTGATTATGGAAGATGCATTCACTGTAGGGAGTGTATGGAGGTATGTCCCCTGTTGAAAATCAAAAATCCAAGAGAAGGAAGTCAGCTTTAATCATAATGCTATTTGTTATTTTCCTTCTTCCGTTTGCTTCTTCCCAAGGGGAATATGACTACAACATTGAAAGCTACTCAATTTATTTTGATATAGTTAATGACAACACAATAAAGGAAACGATTGAAATCAGTTTAACAGCAAATACAAACTTCAGCAGGTATGTCTTTTACTCGGACTACCCCATAGAAAACCCTGATGCAATAGTTAAAATCAATGGAGAGATGAAGATTGTGAATGTAAGCGTGAGTAAAATAGTCGGCGGGATAAATGCCGTGTATGTAAAATTTCCACCAGTTAAAAAAGGGGATCGTATTACAATCAAAATAAGCTTTTATTCTTCTGGGATGCTGCAAAATGTTCAGAATAAAAAGCAATTTGCTTATTATATAAGATTCAATCAGCCTGTCAATCTTTTCTATGTAAGACTGTTTATTCCAAAAGGATATGCAATTCTCTCCCCGATAATACCATCTCCGGACATGGTAGAAAGCTCAGAAAACAGACTTGTCTTGGAATGGAGAAGAGAGAACATTAAGGCAGGGGAGGAGTTCTATTTCATAGTTGGATTTTCCGGTGAAATCAAGGGATTTTCCCCTCTGTGGCTTGTGGTGATATTTGTATCTGCATTTGCGGGAGGATTCTTTGCGGGAATGCTATATAAGGAGAGGAAAGGTAAAGAGAAAGTGGAGGTACTTAGGAGCGATGAAGAGAAAGTCATTGAACTCTTAAAGAATGGGCCTGTTTTGCAAAGTGAACTCGTTAAAAAGCTTGGTGTCTCAAAGGCAAAGGTCAGCCTTCTCCTAAAAGATATGGAGAAAAAAGGACTAATCGAGCGTGTTAAAGAGGGTAGAAGTTACCTCGTTAGACTCAAAGAAAGCTAAGGTTTATAAACCATGGAAATTAGCTCATAAAACTGCGAGGTGAATGAAATGGAGTTTGAATGTCCAGAATGTGGGAGCGAAAATATTGAAGTGATTAAAGAGAGAGGAAGGGAGGCTACGCTTAAGTGTCTTGACTGCGGCAATGTCTGGATAGTTACTTTGCCAAAACTTTTGAGGATTCCCCTCATCGTCAGCAAGCACGAGAGAAGCTTTAAAGCTGAGGCAGAGCTTCCAGAGGATGAGGAGATCAAGGTTGGAGACATAGTTGAGATAGAAAATGATGAAGTCAGGATTACAGGTATAGAGCTTGAAGGAAATAGAAGGGCAAACAAAGCAAAAGTAAGTGAAGTCAAAACGCTTTGGGGAGAAAGCTTGAGGTATCCAAAAATTATCGGCGTCTCAATTTATCTGCCCAAAGGAATCACACAGTCATTTAAAGTTCAAGTGGACAGAGATGAGGAGTTTGTCGTAGGTGAAGTCCTTGAAGTCGGAGGCTATACATTCAAAGTCGAGAAGATAAAAACAGAGAGAAAAATGCTCACACATGGAAAAGCAAAGGCAGATAAAATAGTACGGTTAATGGGACACCAGATAAGGGCAAGAGCAAGCAGAAAGCTTAAAATTTATAGGGGCTATGAAAGCGTTGAGAGATAAGCTAAAATACTTCTTCTCCAAATTCTTTTTTGTGAGAGCAATGAGTGAGGAAGAGCTATATGAGAGATGGGTAAGGCTTGTTAGGCAGCTTGAAAGGGAGGGAATAATTAAGAGTAAGCGGATTAAGACAGCTTTCCTGAAAGTCCCCAGGTATAAGTTTGTTCTTGACAGATACAAGCACTATGCTCATGTTGATGAACCCCTGCCTATTCCTGCGGGACAGACAATTAGCGCTCCCCATATGGTGGCTATAATGTTGGAAGTTGCCGATCTAAAGGAGGGCATGAATGTTCTCGAAATTGGAACTGGAAGTGGATGGAATGCCGCCTTAATATATGAGCTTGTCAAGAGAGATGTTTACACAATTGAGCGAATCCCCGAGCTGGTAGAGTTTGCAAAGAGAAACTTGGAAGAAGCTGGCTACAAAGATAAAGTTCATGTGATTTTGGGAGACGGAACAAAAGGATTCCCCCCTAAAGCTCCATATGACAGAATCATAGTCACAGCAGGTGCCCCAAAAATTCCAGAACCCCTTATAGAACAGCTCAAAGTTGGTGGAAAGTTGATAATACCCGTTGGAAGTTATCATTTATGGCAAGAGTTATATGAGGTAATAAAGCTTGATGAAAAAGGGAGAATAAAAGTGATAAACCACGGAGGAGTTGCGTTTGTTCCGCTAATTGGAGAGCATGGATGGAGGGAATAAAGTGGAAATTAGACTAATAGCTTTTGATTTAGAGGGAACATTAGTAAAATCAAAGTCAAGCTGGGTAGAACTGCACAAGCGCTTTGGTACTTGGGATAAGGGAAGAGAATATGCCGAGAGATTTTTCAGAGGAGAGTTTGACTATCAAACATGGGCGGATTTGGATGCATCTCTCTGGAAAGGACGTAAGAGGGAGGAAATACTGGAGTGGGCAAATTCTGTTGAGTACATGGATGGAGTTAAAGAGCTCTTTGAATTTTTGAGAGAGAACAACTTTAAAATCGCCATAATCAGCGGGGGTTTAATGTGTCTTGCAAAGAGGGTCGCAGATGAGCTTAACGCAGATTATGTGTTTGCAAATGAGCTCATTTTTGATGAAGAGGGCAGGGTAACAGGAAAAGTCATTGCAAGGGTTGATTTCCAGAATAAAGGAGAAATTCTGGCAAAGCTAAAAGAAGACCTCAAGCCTTCATTAACAATAGCTGTGGGAGATGGACACAACGACATTGCGATGTTCAAAGTGGCTGATGTCAGCATAGCGGTAAATCCTCACGAAGGTGTTGAAGGTGATTATGTTGCAAATGACTTGAAAGAAGTGATAGAAATCATCAGAAAGATTTTAGAAGAAAGAGGTCAGTGAAGGGCGTGCTCATCACTCTTCAGCAAAGCAAAAGCTCATCATCCCTGTGTAGGCCCAGCCGGAACCCCCGCTTCACTGCTCCGCGGAGAGGGCGGGAGCTGGGCCTACTGATAAAGCATTAGGTAATGACAGTTTAAAAACTTAGAGTCCACTCATCTTTTGGAGCAATAACCAAAACAGATCACCATAAAAGACAGAGATTAAAAATCCCAAAAAGAGCGCCGGTGCAAAGGGCATGGCTTTTCTAACGATGAACTCATTTTCAAGCCTTCCTTCCTCAACAAGCTTTTTGAGCTTTTCTATTTGCTCTTTTGTTAAGCCTTCAGCAGTAGGGGAGGCTATAACATTTTCATAACTGAGCTTTAGGAGACTTAAATTCCCAGCAACTAAAGCTTTTTTGAATTTATCTGTGAAGCTTTCTCTATCTCTTAGAATTTCCCCATTCTTTTCGTAAATCCATTCTCCCAAAATGTCCCATTCTTTTAGCTCTTCAATAGGTTTTCGCTCTATGAGGATTTCCTCCCTGAGTACTTTAGTAAGAGAGAAGAAAACTTTGAAAATGTAAAATATGACTAAAAGCTTAACAAAAGATCTCAAAAAGACAGATCCCGTAATATAAGTGAAAATTGCCAACGATGCAACTCCAATTGTGTTACCAACTTTTTTATATTTTCCAAGTATTCCCACCAGTACCAAAGTCCCAATCCACCTAACCAGTGGATGCAATGCAACCCCAAGGTAATATTGCAAAACCACAAAAAACCCCAACGAAACCGTAATCCAGAGAGTTAGTTCAACAGTTAGCACCACGTTTTCAGTAAAAACAGCCTTCAGCCTATCGATTTTTTTCTTTACAATTAAGCTTGCAAGGGCATATATGAAAAGAAATGGAAAGACTCCAATTATGCTGTTAAAAAAGAGAGTCAAAGCATGCAGAGGATAATAAACGGCATAAGGGGCTTTTATTTTCGCATATTCCGAAGCATAAGGAAAGAGCGCAGAATATCCAGCCAAGATTATGACATCCCCACTTGCCCATCCTCCCAGTAGATACATGAGATATCCTATTAAAAACCCCGCCCCGAGACCAATCAACCCTGAGGATGCATAAAAGAGGTCTCCAACTTTAAGACCACTATAGACATAATAGACTATCCCCAAAGCTACAAAAGGAAAAATATGCTTGTCGTCAATAAAGCCAGTTTTTATGTCAGTGTAAGAAGTTAGAACCCCCATAATAACCCCAAGAGCAATTAATAAAAATTGCACTATCTCACCTCAAAGGTTTTGTATGATTTCCTCTCTAATCGTTGCTGTATAATTGGAAATCACTCCATTTATACTCCTCACACTACTTAAAATAACCCGAAGAGTTATAGCAACAAGTATCAAAGCTACAGCAACCATAAACAGATACTCTAAGGCACTTTGAGCTCGTCTCAACACTCCCACCAAGATAATTTACATTACCAACAAATTTAAAGATTGCTGTACTCATTCTTTACCTGATTTGTAAGATTTGAAGTCACATTGGAGATTGTTTCTCCCAATTGTTCTGCATTTCCTGAAGTTGATTGGGGATGAACACGATAAATTATGATGATCACCATAAGTGCTATTGCCATCATGAAAAGATACTCAAGTGCCCCTTGTGCTCTTCTCATCTATGCCACCCCACACTACTTTTTACAGTGGAAGGAAGATATAAACATATTTCCCCAAAATTGAGCGATGTTTACCAAAAATTGTGGGATTATAACATTTTTAAACATCCTGAGCATGGTATTGAATGGTGAGATAATGAAAATATACAAGCTTTATGTGAGAGATGAATACCTTGAAATGATAAAAAGTGGAAAAAAGAAAATTGAAGTTAGAGTGGCTTATCCACAGATAAAGGGCATTAAACCAAAAGATAAGATACTCTTTAATGATCTCGTGCCTGCCGAAGTAATCAGTGTAAAAAGATATGAGACATTTAGGCAAGTGCTCAGAGAGGAACCAATTGAAAAAATTTTCCCAGACAACCCAAGCTTCGAAAAAGCCTTAGGAAGATTTCACGAAATGTATCCAAAATGGAAGGAGAATCGCTATGGCGTCATAGCCATTAAATTCCACCTTCTAAAACCAAAATCGAAAGGTGAGCAAAAGTGAAGAACCTAAAATTCGACGGACGCTACAAGGATATGCTACTCAGCGGAAGAAAAAGAGCGACCATAAGATTAGGAAAAAAGATAAATCTAAAGCCTGGTGATGAGGTTTTGATACATTCTGGGGGATACGTATTGGGAAAAGGCATTATAAAGAGAGTTGAAACAAAGAAAGTTTCTGAGCTCACTGACGAAGATGCTCGTTTGGATGGATTTAAAAACAAAGAGGAGCTGATAAAAGCTTTAAAAGAGCACTACAAACATTTAACCCCAGAAACCCCAGCAACAATAATAGAATTTGAGATAACCAAGCTCATGGATAAACCTATCCTTTCAGCGGACTTTCCATATGAAGGGAACAATCCAATAGAAATTGCCGAAAAGGCACTCAAATACCTCGACAATCTAAGCTTTGAGGAAATTGCACTTTTGAACCTCTTCCTGAAAGAGGGAAGCCTCAGGAAAGCAGCATATAAGCTTGGAGGGTTGAACAAGAGATATAAAATTAGAGAAGTTTTAAGAAAGGCATACGAAGAGCTCAAAAAGAAGGGTTTAATGGAACCAAAAATTTAATACACCCATATCTGCTGTCTTGAATTCCAGTATTCTTTTAATTCCTCCTTTGTATGATGTTCTGCCACTGGATAAATTCTCACTGAATACACACCCCTCATTTGAGATATTTCAAGGGCAATGTCTCTTAAGCTTCTTTCGTTTTCAACTTTTATAACTGCAACTATATTTGAATCTCCTACAGTTTGGTATATCTCCTCTATTAGCCCTCTCTTCCACAGTTGTCTCTGAACTTCGGTAGCCTTTTCCTCAGCCGCACTTATGAACAGTATAACTTTCATACTCTCACCCCCATACTATAATAGATCTAAAACAATTTATACGCTCTATGCTAACTCTAAGTGGTGAAAAATTGCAAAATAAGACCTTAGAATACATAAAAAATACTATCCTCCTGTATTTCATTGAACTGATGCTTTTCTGCAGAGTTTTTAAGTGCGTTGCTTGACAGTTTAACCGGGAAAAGTTTGAACTTTCCACTTCCTATGAGTCTTATTAACTCCAAACTGAACTCTTTAAGCTCATTTTCGTCAGTAAATTCAATCTTAGCTATGAAATCGTACTCCCCATAGAGCCAATATCCCTCTACGGGAAGCTTTTTGAGCACCTCATCCCTTACTCCCCATACCAGCAGTATAGCCTCGAGCTCAATCACCCCCCAAGAGTTTTCAGCTATCAGATGCAGTAGGTGTATAAATCACTTTCGTATACTTTTCAGATAAAATGGCAAAATTTAGAAAACTTTTTGGCAACTCTCTGTCATCTATGCAACATCGTTTTCATAGGCTCTAAATATTTAATCCATAAATAACAAAGAGTTTTAACCTGAGAATCGGAGATAAACATGGTGGTGTTAATGATCAAGGCTGTATTCTTCGATTTTGTTGGAACTCTTTTGAGCAAAGAGAGTGAAGCTGTTACCCATCTCAAAATCATGGAAGAAGTTCTAAAGAATGCGAATGCAGAAATTAACACAAAACAGCTTTTGGAGGAATATGATCACCTCACAAAAGAGGAGTTCAGCAAACTGGCAGGAAAACCTTACAAGCCAATACGCATTATAGAAGTTGAAATTACCGAAAGGCTTGCCAAAAAATACAATTTTGAAGTTCCAGAGGATTTCTGGCAAATCCACTTGAAAATGCACCAACTCTATGGAAAGCTTTACCCAGAAGTCGTTGAAACTCTAAAAGAGCTCAGAAAGAGAGGTTATCACGTTGGACTTATTACAGACTCAGATAATGACTATTTAAGGGCTCATTTAGAAGCATTGGGAATTTTTGACCTCTTTGACAGCATAACAACAAGTGAAGAGGCAGGATTCTTTAAGCCGCATCCGAAAGTTTTCGAAACTGCACTTAAAAAAGCTGGAGTTAAAGGAGAAGAAGCGGTTTATGTTGGTGATAACCCCCTCAAAGACTGTGTTGGTGCAAGACAAGTTGACATGATAAGCATCTTGCTTGACAAAACAGGAGAAAAGAGAGAGCTTTGGGGAGAGTGCGAGTTCATAATAAGCGACTTGAAGGAAGTTTTGGACATAGTATCTGAGATCTGAGGTCAGCAACGGCAGGGTTCATCACAACTAAGCCAGCGAAATTGTCATCATCCCTCTTTTTTCAGCTCAGCCTTTTCTTTGCCTCCCATAGCCTTTGAAAGGCTGTAATCCAAGCCAAGAGTGCAACAATGTAAACCCCCACATCCACTCTGTTAAAGAGTGCTGCAGTTATTAAAATCAGCAGTCTCTCGGCTCTCTCCGCAATACCCACAGCTAAAGTTCCACTTCCAGCAAGCTCTGCTCTGCATCTTTCGTAACTTACCAGATATGACCCAATTAGAGCTATAAATGCAATTTTCCAATCAACCAGACCACCATAAGCAATTCCAAATAAAACTACCCCATCACTGACCCTATCAGTTGTTGAATCTAAAAACGCCCCAAAACGGGAAGTTTTGCCGGTTAGCCTTGCCAAAGTGCCGTCAAGGGCATCAATTAACGAACCAAAGATTAAAGTTAAAGCGGCTAATCTCTGCTCTCCCATAGCAAAGAAGTAAGCAGCCAATAGGGAGATCAGCATCCCAATGACAGTTAGCTGATTTGGAGTCATGCCGATTTTCGCCAGAGGTCTGACAATTGTTTCCAAGTAACCTTTGAAAACTGGCCTGTATCTATTGAGCATTTTTCCCGACCTCTATCACTTTCTTCCCCCTCTCTTGGGGTATTATCTTAAGTTTAGCATTTTCGAATTCCTTTCTTAGTCCTTCCCCCTCTAAGAGTCTGTCCAAAAATACTGCTAACGCTGCAACCTCACTGTGAGGCTGGTTTCCAATTGCAACGTTGTAATGAGCAAGCTCATAAACTTCTCTTGGAACTTTTTCTGCCCCTACAACAACTAAGATGTTTTCTCCATGTCTTAAATGCTCCCTGATTTTAGGCAGTGCGTCATCCACATGAATTCCATACATCGTGAGGTGGACTATCTTCCCTTTCCATTCCCGCATTATCCTCTTCCAGTGAGGGTCAAATTTGATAAAGAACGGCCCTCCCCAACGCTTTATAACGTCCTCAACACTTTCCCTTACATGTTCATCTTCATCAGCTGCAATTATTATCCCATCCGCTCCAAAAGCTCTTGCTGTCAATGCCACATGAGTTGTTATCCTTTTATCTCTCTCAGGTCTGTGTCCCAATCGTAGCACCACTATCATTTGTATACCCCCCTTAGAATGTACCAGTACTTTCTGAAGTTCTCGGGCCAAGGTTTATCCTTATAAAACTCATAAAGTGCTGTCATACTTCTTTCAATATCTTTATAATCGTACTTCAGAAGCATCTCATTAAGCTCCTTTTCAGGAGCTGATGCAAATATAAAGAGAGCAAATATCTGCTCATTTTCATTCATCCTGTTGAGCATTAGAGTCAGCTTTGTCTTCAGCATTGGATTAAGTTTTTTCTCTACTTGTGTCATGAGTTTGTCCTTAAGATTTGCAAGGTAGTCAGGGCCAACATCCACATGCTCATGTCCCTTCAGCTCTTCTGGAGCCTGAGCAACAAGCTTAAAGTTTCCTTGAGTTAGGAGCTGATATACCCTTGGAAAATACGGAGTTGCAATGTACTCATTCCTTGTGCCAATAAAGCCGTGTTTGAAGTCAACAACATACCATCTTCCTCCAGAGTAGAATTCTGAGAGGGGATTTATAATGCAGTCTGTACCGTTGTATAGGCTGACGATTCTTGAGGGTACGTTTATCGATTTCATCATTGCTGTGAAGAGAAGCTGCCCTTCAGCATAACTAATCTTATTCTGCTGAAGTATTTTCTGTGGATCCACCGATGCCGTCGTATCTCCAAATTTATAGTGCTCAAGGATCCACGAGTATATTTTCTTCGCAGCTTCAACTTCGGATTTCGATTTAAGGACAAGCGGCAAGGCATAGTTCCTTAAAATGCTAACATTTGCATAAGGGGTGGAATTGAACCGTTCAATCCAGTAGCCATCAACCAGATATTTGTTTTCAATCCAGTAATACTTATCACCATATGCCTTCCTTAAAGTTTCGTTATTAGCGAACCAAGGAGCCCAGGTAATCTCAATGTACCTGCTGACAATTTCCTTTTTTTCATTCCCATTTTCAAAGTAGTTTACAATAACTGTCACATATCCGGAAACATGCCTATACGGAGCATCTATTTGGTAGACTATCTTATATGACTGTCCTCCATATATTTTCTCAGGAATCTTACTCCTGTTAATGATTTTCAAGCCATCAAGGAGATTAACGGAAACCTCTCCTATCTCTATTGGTGTCATACCACTGTTTTTTAGTTCAACAGTTATGTTGAAGATTTTTCCACCGCTGACACTTGACGGGACATTCACCTCCATAGAAAGTTCTCCAGGGGGCATCTTTGTTTCTTCTTTAACAACAGTTATTGTGAACTCATGGTAGAACCCCTTCCACGTTCTGTGAAGCTCATCAATGAGCTCCAGGGGGACTCCTATTGTATACACCCCGGGTTTATCCGGAGCTTTCACTATCCAAACAAGCTCTACTTTCTCCCCCACCTTTAACGGGGAAGGGAACTTAGGATTTTGGAGAATTTTAAAGTCTGGATTGTTAATCGCCAGATCTGCTCCAATGAAGGCAACTTTCCCTGTGTTGTTGATAGTTACAATTATATGGAATGTCCCCCCGGCTTTTACAACAGTCCTATCAATCTCAAAGGTAACCACAGCCGGTTGCTTAATCAGGCATCCCGATGCAAAAATTATCAAGAGCAAAAGGAAGGCAGATTTTTTCAACTATCTCACCTTTTCAGCTCATGAAGGAGGATTGCCAATTCTCCAAGCTCACCAATCTCCCACTTTATATTAATTGGCGTTCCCATTTCAATTTCTTTCTTGCCAAGCCCCGGCTCAGTTCCACCAAAGATAAACATCACCTTCTTCTCTTTCAATTTTTCCCTCAATTCCTCCCAATTAGTTGGTTTCCCAAACTTCGTGATTGTATAGATTTTGTCGGGCTGAACTACCTCAATTGCGTCGGGCAGATCTCCCACGATTAAGACATTTTTGCCTCTTTTGAATGCCTCCTTATGTATCTCCGGCACTCCCATTTGTGCTGCAGTACCTGTAGGCTTTGAAATCACTAATAAGTCAACGTCAAAGCCAAATGCTATTTTAGCAAACTCCTCAAGCTTCCTTGTTGCATTGATGTTGTGATACACAACGATTATCATTCCCTCACCTCCAAAGGCTCTTTAAAGGATTGAACCTTAATAACCTTTAGGTGGTTGCAATGATTACGCTGACTACAGACTTTGGAACCAAAGGACCATATGTCGGAGAGATGAAAGGGGCGATATTAAGCATAAATCCAAAAGCGATGCTCATTGATATCACCCACTCAATTACAAGACACAGCGTTCTTGAAGGATCTTTTGTGATGGAGCAGGTTGTAAAGTACTATCCAAAAGATACAGTTCATATTGGAGTAATTGATCCAGGAGTTGGTACGGAAAGAAAAGCACTAATCATAGAAGGCGATCAGTTCTTAGTGGTTCCCGATAACGGCTTGGCAACTCTTCCACTGAAACATATAAATCCAACGGCGGCATATGAAATCGACATCAAAAAGATGGAAGCAATAATTGGGAGAAAGATCAGCTCGACCTTTCATGGAAGAGACGTATTTGGTCCAGCGGGAGCTCTGCTGGATTTGGGTTACGAGCCCTCACGCTTAGGAAAGGAGATCAGCCTTGATGAAATAATAAAGCTCGATCTGAAGCCAAAGCAGAAAGATGGGAAATGGATTTTGAAAGTGATTTACATAGATGACTTCGGCAATGTTATCCTAAACTTAGAAGACTATGAGAGACCAAAGTACGTTGAAGTTGAAGGACTCAAAATCCCCTACCTTGATACTTATGGTCAGGTTAAAAAAGGTGAGCTTTTGGCTCTGCCGGGAAGTCATGACTACTTGGAAATAGCCGTCAATCAAGGCTCTGCTGCTGAGGTTTTGGGAGTTAAGGTTGGTGATGAGCTGGAGGTCAGGTTGTGGAGGTGATTGGATGCCAAAACGCGGCTTATTTGTTGGTCGCTTTCAGCCTGTTCATAACGGACACATAAAAGCTTTAGAATTCGTTTTTTCTCAGGTTGATGAGGTGATAATAGGTATAGGAAGTGCACAGGCAAGCCACACCCTGAAAAATCCGTTTACAACAAGTGAAAGAATGGAGATGCTGATAAGGGCATTAGATGAGGCGGGGTTTAAAAGAAAGTACTATCTAATTCCTCTGCCGGATATAAACTTTAACGCAATCTGGGCAACCTATGTGGTCAGCATGGTTCCAAAATTTGACGTGGTGTTTACTGGTAATTCCTTGGTGGCCCAGCTTTTCCGTGAGAAAGGTTATGAGGTCATAGTACAGCCAATGTTCAGGAAGGACATCCTTTCGGCTACAGAAATAAGAAAAAGAATGATCGAGGGCAAGCCTTGGGAAGAACTTGTTCCAAAGAGCGTTGCAGAATTCATAAAGGAAATAAAAGGAGTCGAAAGGATAAGAATGCTGGCGACAAATCTCGAGAAAAACGAGAAAGAGCTTCAGGCACCGATCAGGATTCCTGAGTTTTAGCTCCAGCTTCTGCTAAAATCCATGAATTCCCCTCTTTCTCATCTTCCTCTCGAGCAGTATATAACTAACTGTGCCCAAAGCAAAATATCCAAAAGAAAGCAGTAAAAACACTTTAATTTCAGATCCAATGTTGAGAATTGTTTTAGAACTCAACAACAAAGCTCTCAATAAATCAAGGCTCCATGTGAATGGCAGAGAATAGGCAAGGTATCGGAGGGGAATTGGAAGAATCGCTATTGGAAAATAAAGCCCACCCAAGAGGGGTGCAGCATTGCCAAGAAGTGAAACTATTTCATCTCCCTCCTTAACAACAAGTGTCAGCCCAAATATAAGAAAAGCAAAGCCAAAAGAAGCTATCAAAGAAATTAGAAATATTAGAACTGCCAAAATCAGCTTTTCTATATTTAGATGCTGAACATTTAAAAGCAAAGCTATGAGAATTAAGGGCAAAGAGCTCACTGTTGTTAGAGCAAAAGAAAGAAATGACCACCCTAATATGTACTCCCAAGGTTTTAGTGGGGTTAATATAAGTTCCTCAAGCTGTCCAATTCTCATATGCTCTCTGAGAGAAAAAATCGAACTCCAAACTGACTCGATGTAGTTCCAGTACGCTATCCCTAAAACGTAATACTCCAATAAATTTTCTGTCCCAATAATGCTCGAAAAATTCAAAAGTCCAAGCTTATTTCCAAACCATATGGCGATTATTACAGGGAGAACTCCCAATATGGGCATTAAAACGTTCCCATACCAGTCAATTTTATACCTTTTTGCTGTCAACAGAGATGCCTTAGCCAAGTACAAAAACCTCACCAAGCCTCCCACTCTCCATAAATTCTCAATTTCTGCTCAGCTTTTTTCAGCATTAAAGCACCAATTATGAAATAAATAATCGTTACAGCTGTTAAAATTCCTAAATCCTTTACAATATAGTCGAGAGAGGCTCCTTTAAAAATCATTCTTCCAATCTTTATTGTGTAAGTTAATGGAACCGCATATGCAGCAAAGCGGATGAACTTGGGGTAAGCACTCACATCGGCAGTGATTCCAGATGTTAGACCTAAAACCTCTTGAACGATAAAATTTATTCCACCAATTCTCCTAAACCACAGAATCAGAGCTCCCCAAAGAATTGAGAATGCAAACATATACAGTCCTGAGACTACATAGAGAAGGAGCATCTTTAGAGATAAAGCTTGAGAAATCCCAAGCATCCAAAAAATTAGCATTGTAACAACCGTTATGTATACACACTCAACGAGCATCCAAAGACCTTTTCCAATTAAAAACTCAAGGAGGGAGATGGGAGACAAAGCGATGCTTACCAATGTTCCCTCTTCCCGCTCCTCCTCGAAAGCTTCCTGCACACCGAAAAAGTACTGGTTAAGCCAGTACCACATAAGGGATCCTATTAAAACAGCCTCTCCAAACTCCACTGAAAAGGACTTAGCCGTAAGAATCCAGGGAGATATAATGAAAAAAGGTGTCAAAGCAAAGTTCAGCCAGACTATTCTATAGCGAAGTTGAATCTTAGCCTCCTTCCTAGCAATTGCCAATATCCTCATTAGAGAATCCTCCTCAAAATCGCATACAGATCATCACGTTCAATCATGATATTTTCTGCTCCAACTTCCGTAAGCTCCTTAATAACCTTAGTCAGCTCACTTTCGTCAACCGTCTTTTCAATTTTTTCTCCTCCAATAACAGCTTTTACTTTAACAGTTTTCATGTTTTTGAAGTTTCTAAGGGCATCATCAAGAATTATCTTGCCATCTTTCATAACTATTAACCTTGAATTTGAAGGCAGACTATGGAGTATGTGGCTCACGAGAACAATTGTTATTCCATCCCTGTTTAGCTCTTCAAGGAAGCTTACTATTTCAATCATTGACTTTGGGTCAAGTCCGTTCAGAATTTCATCAAGAAAAAGGATTTTTGGAGAATGAATAAGAGATTTTGCAAGTAGAAGCTTTCTCCTCATACCAGTTGAATAGTTTTCAACCAGCATGTCTTTAACATCAATTAAGTCCAATCGCTCTAAAAGCGCCAAAGCTTTCTTTTTTGCATCTCTAACTCCATAAATGCCACCGAATATTTCAAGATTCTCCATACCTGTGAGCTTCCAGTATAAGCTCCTCTCATTAGCCAAAGCTACACCAATGTGTTTAGCTAATTCTTTCCATTCCTCAACAACATCAAATCCCAGAACAGTGACTTCACCATTGTCTGGAATTAAGAGTCCAGTCATAATTTTAAGCAGTGTTGATTTTCCACTTCCATTTTCTCCTGCTATCACCACAAATTCACCCTGTTCAATTTCAAGGTCAATATTTCTAAGTGCCACAACATCTCCAAAGCGCTTTGAGACATTTCTGATTTTGACAATCGGCAAGGGTGACACCCCAAATGAATTTTTCTTTCACTTTTTTAAGGCTTACGAGCAGCTTCGATAAATAATACTCCTATCAGCAGGAACAAAAGGAAGCTCGCCGCATAGGGTAATGTAGCGTGGATGCTTGCCAAAGCTCCAGCCACAAAGGGTGTAAAAAGACCTATAAGCCTGCGATAGCTCGATATTGCTGCATGAAACTCGCTTGCTTTTTCCTTTGGAATGAGAGAAAACATCCAAGAGCGGTAAAATGGGAAAGCCAGTGTATCTCCGAAGCGTCCTATGAAGTAAGCAGCCAGCACAAGCCAAAATGGAGGTGAGAATGACATAATCAAGGCATAGATAGAAAGGAGAAGCATCCCACTTCCGATAACCCTAAAGCCTTTATCCTTTGGAATCCTTTCGCTCACATAAGTTGCCGTGATGGTTGCCACTGAAATTGCTCCTTCAATGAGCATCACTTCAAAGATTGTTTTGTGAAGTTTAAATATGACATAGTTGAGGAGGACAATTTCTGGAGCCAAAGACCATGCTAATGTAAACAAAGCTTCAATTAAAAGCAAAAATTTGAATTCTTTGTCTATTTTGAATGTAAAGCTCTCTGGAGTTATTCTTTCCTCCTTGCTAACAGAAGGAAGGAACTTCCAAAGATAGGCGATAGTAAAGACAGAGAAAAGACCAAAGGCAATGAAGGCTTTTCTGTAGTGTTCTACTGTATTCCAGATATACCCAAAGAGGTAGCCGAGGATAAGAAAACCAATTAGCTGGCTGATTTCTGGTAAGCGAAGATGCCACGCAAAGATTTCCTCGTATTTGTCCTCCGGGTAGATTATCTGCTCATAAGCTTGGTAAAGGGGTAAAAGAGAGCTGAGATTTCTTCAATGGTGTAGCCCAAAAAGAGCATAAGAGGAGCAATTGAGCCTTTGGCAAAGCCATAGAGGATGTATGCAATCCCATCGAGAGCATCTATCAGAATTAAACCAGTTTTAAGAGGGTACTCGTTGAAGAAGCGACCAATTAGATAAGTCAGTGGGATTGAGACGATATTGACTGCTGTGAAAAACGCTCCAACCTCTAAGACCGAATAACCCGAGTACATCATGTAAAGCGGAAGCAGATACCAGACTATAAGTTGCGGGGCTATGATCGTGTGGTAGAGCATGTACGCCTTGGCATCTCTTGGAACCTCGCTCCAGCGCATTAGAGGGCACCTTCTTCAAAGCTATCGTGATCTGAATTTAAAAGTTTATAATGAAACATGTCACAAAATATTTATAAGGTTGGTCATTCTAATGATCAAAATGGTGATGTTATGGTTCATCCAGATGACTATATTACGGAACATCTGCTTAATCTTCCAACTCTTCTAAAGCCATACAACAAACCAGAAAAGCGAGAGCTCTATGACTGGCTTGTCTCTAAGATCAATTTATATCTGAAATACGGGAAAGCTGATACAATCTTACTTCTTGGCATAAGAGGAGTTGGAAAGACAACGCTTTTAGCACAGCTCTACTTTGATGCAATTTCAAAAACGAATCCAAATCAGGTGCTCTATCTACCCCTTGATAGGCTCCAAGCTTTTGGGCTAAGCCTCTTAGATGTAGTAGAAGCTTATAAAAGGATGATAAAGCCAGAAAAAGCTGTGATGCTCTTCGATGAAGCTCAGTATGAGGAAAGCTGGGACTTGAAGCTCAAACTACTCCACGATGAGAGGAAATTTCTTATTGTTGTAACGGGTTCCTCGGCGATGAGGCTCAGAGAAAGTCCCGATTTGGCAAGAAGAGCTCTTCATAGAGAGCTTTTCCCAATGACTTTCAGAGAATATTATCGCCTCAAAACTGGTGAGTCTCTTCCAGAACTCATGTGGAAGATTCTTAATTTGGAAGAAACTGAGCTCCCACCCCTCAGGAAAGAGATTGCCGAGTACGTAAGAGTTGGTTCCATGCCACTTTCGCTTGAGATGGAAGAATGGGAAGTTTATGAGAGGCTCATCACGATGCTTGATAGAGTTGTTTACCGTGACCTTAGAGAAGTCCATGAATTCGACGCTGAAACGCTTGACAAAGTCTTCAACCTGCTCTACTTAATAGCAAATCCAAAGGCAGAAAGATTCAGCTACGAGAGACTTTCCAGAACACTTAGCTTGGCTAAAGGGACTGTTATAAAGCTTGTAAATGCTCTTGAGAAAGCTGGAATTGTTCAAAAAATTCCAATTCATGGCTCACTTTCTAAGAACATCAGGAGAAATCCGAAGATAAAGTTTCTTGCAGTTCCGATAAAATCCGCCCTTCTTTACAAAGCTGGCATAAACATCAACAAAGAAGAAGTCTTCGCCTCTCTTCTTGAAGATGTCGTGGCATTCTACCTTTATTTGATTGCAAAGGCAAAAAAGGGGAGACTAAGCTACGAGCCGAGTAAAGGAAGTGCTGATTTTGTGCTTGAGCTTGGTAGTGAAAAAATTGTTATTGAAGTTGGACTTGGAAAAGAAAAGAAATACCAAGTTGAGAGGACAATGGAAAGAGTTGGAGCAGAGAAGGGCATTGTAATCGGAAAGAGGTATCAGATTGATGAGAAAGTTGCCTTTTATCCATGGCAGGTGTTTGTGGCAGGGTTGTAGGGTACAAACAATGTTAATTCATCCAAAAAATTTTTAAGTAATTATCTGATTACATGTTATTAAGTGATAACATGAATGCCGAAAAGCTCGCCAAAATGCTTGATGGACTTGGACATCCACTCAGACTTAAGATAGTTGCACTGCTTGCAAGAGAAAATAGGGTGATGTACCTAAATGAGATAGCAAACAGTCTTGGGATAAGCAGGGCATTAGCTAAAGTTCACCTCAAAAAGCTTGAAAAAGCTGGGATAGTTAAGAGCAAGATCATACTTGATGAGGAGAAGGGGAAAGCTCTGAGATTTTATGAGCTTGTGCCTTTTGAAATCCATATCTCACCTGAAATCCTGAAGGAGGTGGTTGAATGAGAACAAGAGATGTTGTTATTTTAGCAAGTTGGTTAGCTGCAATAGTTATTTCAGCTGTCATAATTATAAAAGGCGGGGCAACATACGCAAACATAGGCATAGCACTGCTTCTGTTCTTCATGGCGAGTGGCATATCTTTTGCCGTGGGTTACTCATTATACGATACTGAAGAGCTAAAACTGTCCAAAGAACTCTCATCGCTGAATTCAAAGCTTGAGAAAATTGAAAAGAAAATTAGCAGCATAGAGGGGAAAGTTGAAAAAGTGGAGAAGTTTTTGGAAGAGTAATTCTGGGCAGGTTTTTACTTATTTTCAATTTATTAGTCTGGTTTCCAATTACTCGAAGTCTTATTTCTCAGAATAGGGGATTATAATTCATCTCCTCTTGTTAACAAAGTATTTTTAAGGCATTTGATTTAAGATTTTTTGATGATAAGGAGAGCAAAAATTGAGGACAAGAGTATTTTAGAAGAAATACACGGTGGAGAACCTCCATGGGAAAACTTTGAAGTTTACCTAAAAGCTATTAGGGACTCAGGTGGGGACATATTTCTTTACGGGGATAAGGGAGAGATTGAGCTTTTGCCGTTTAATGGGAAAGCTCACATCCATGTTCTTTGGGTTCAAGAAGGATATAGAGGCAAAGGTATCGGTTCAAAGCTTTTAGCATTCGCCGAGAAATGGGCAAAGAAACGAGGTCTGAAAGGACTAAGCGTCATTCCAGAAGATGGAAATGCCATGCGGTTTTATATGAAAAACGGATTTGGATTTAAAGAATGGCAGGTGAAAGTTATAAAGGATGTTGAAGGATGCGATGTAAAAGTGGAGTCCCATTATGACAATCCTCCGAAGTTTCCGAACGTTTCAGCCGTTTATACCTCCGGTCTTTTCCTTTGGAACCTCCACAAAAAAGCTCCCCGAGTTAGATTTAGAGACTTTACAATACTTCTTATTGATGAAGGAAGCTGTGTAAATGCTGTTATCTATGGGGAGAGACTCAACAGAAGAATTGTGAAAGTTGCTGAGTGTCTTGCCGGAAAAATTGGAAAGAAGTTATTCCTTCAAGTTTGGATGAAAGACTGGAAGATTTTAGAGGAAGAAGGCTTTAAAAAATCGGTAAAGTTGAGTGGATGGAGAAGATTTTCACTTGAACCACTATTTTAATTCCCTGTTCACACCTCTTCTTTTGTGAAACCTCTCTTTTTGATGCCACACATCAAAATGAAAAAGCCCGCTGTGCTCAAAACACCCAATCCAAACATTCCAGCAGCCAGCATTGAAATATCAACGCCATGCTCAATCAGCAATGCAAAAGTCAACTGTGATAAGGGAATTATAAGTGTAGCCAATGCATCAAAAATTCCCCTGTAAGTGCCGAGCTTTTTAAGCGGGATTATCCTCTGAAACAGGCTGTCAAATGAGACGTTTAGAATCCCACCTCCAAAGTTCAAAAGCAAGATTCCAGAGAAAAGTGAAACTAACGAAGGTAATCCCAAAAGCAGAACCGCAAAGCTTTCAAAGAGCATTCCAACGATAAGGGGTTTTGAGATCCCAATTTTACGCTTGTGGGCAAAGAGGGTTATTCCAACCACTCCAGCCAAGCTCCCCAAGGTTCCAGTGGATCTCAGCAAACCGTAAATGACCTCCTTCCTGGTTAGACTTTTAAGAGCGTTGAAGACAAAAATCCTCGCTGGAGCTATTGCAAAGTTGAATAGCAAAATTAGCACAATTCCTGCAAAAACAACTTTGGGAGAGATTGTAGGCTGGGTTGATTTGTTTTCATTCTCAGCTATCTCCCTCCGCCTCACTACAACGTTGATGTATGGAGCAAGAAGCAGTGCCCCAATTAAGAGAAAAACTGCATCCAAAAGCATAAGCTTAACCCCAAAAAGGTAAGCAAGATAACCCACAACGGGAAACGCAAGAAGAGAAGTTACCTCTCCGACGGTTTGTACCTTTGCGTTGAGCTTCTGAAGCTCAGACTCTTCAAGAGTCATGGAGGCTATAAGCGTAAAGCCGAAGTATCTGTGAAGAATGTCAAGGGCGGAGATAAGCGAAATTAAAACGTAAAAGCCCAGATATTTGAAGCGAACTTTATTATTGTCAGAGCAAAGAAAGACTGAATGAACAATGCGAGAAAAGCAAGTCTAACTTTTTTCTCAGTCTTATCAAGAAAGCGACCCATCAACGGAGGGAATATAACCCAGGGAAGCATGGAAGCCAATGAGTAGCCAGCAACACTTAAGAGGGAACTCGTTTGGTTAAGGAGATGCCAAGGTAAGGCAATACTTTCAATTGCATCTCCAGTGACTCTGAGCACAGTTGTGAGAAGCAAAAGGGGGTAGAGTTTAGATTTCATCGAAGCCACCAATGAGTTCTCTTTTACTTTTGGAATTACCTCAGATAAAAGTTATAAACTTTCTGGAGAACTTTAAACATGCCATTCACACCTTTCCACTTTGGGCCAGCGTTATTATTTGCGGCACTTTTTGGATATTTGGATTTCCTGACTTTCATGATTGCTAATGTAATAGTAGACTTTGAGCCATTCTTGGTTTTGATCCTTGGCTTAGACCTGCGCTATGGCTATCCACTTCACGGCTTCTTTCACACTTTTATTGGAGGCTCTCTGGTTGCCTTAGCTTTGGCTGAGGTTATAGCAAAATTCTACAAACATCTGGGAAAGGAGATAAGTGTCAAAAAGCTTAAAATTACAGCCCTGAGTGGGGTCTGGCTTCACATAGTTCTTGATTCATTCCTCTACACAGACATAAAGCCCTTCTTTCCTCTGAGCTGGAATCCATTTTATGGTGTATTTTCTGCTTTCGAAGTTTATGGATTTTGCATAGTGGCTTTCCTTTTAGGGATGTCATTGTATCTGCTGATAAACTTAAAGTTCCATCCTAAACACTAAAACGTCTGGCTCCTTAAAGTTCGTCCAGTTTTTAAAACCAAGCTCCTTTAAGGGCTCAATCAAATCTTGCTTATCTTCGGGGAGCATTATATCAATGCTATCATAGCCGATTTTTTCAGCCTCAAAACTCATCGCAGGCAAAAGGGTCTCTATGCTCTCAGCAGAAAGCCTAAAAGGTGTAAATGTGGGCTCATTTTCATACATTGGGGCATAAGAGAACTTAAATCCACTGTATTCTCTAATTTCTGCCTTTTTGTTCAGCCACTTAAGACTTTCTTTGCATTTATGCAGAAACTTCCAGCCGTAGGGGATGTAATCTTTATAGTCGAGCTCATCTAAAGAGTGAATTTTTGAAGGTCTTGGGTGTTCTCCATCTCCAAGCGCTCTCTTAATGTAGTAAAACCGCTCCACAATCTTAAAACCATCCTTTTTTGCCATTGTAATACTCTCTTTGTTGAGGAAGTAGGTTGAGAACTCCAATGTAGTTATAATGCCTTTCTCTGCCAATTCTTCTCCTCTCTGGAGCATAAAATTATGGAGAACCCTCCCAAAGCCGCGTTTTTGGTAGTTAGGATGAACTCTAAGCCCTTCAAGCCAGCCGACTTTGTCAGGTAAGATAGTGAGCTTTGCCGTTCCGATAACTTTTCCTTCCAGCTCGAGAACATAGAAGTTTCCGTCCTTAAGCCAATTCTCAAAAACCCGAGCGAGGTAGTCCTCGCCTTCCCATGTTAGCTTTGCAATTTCCTCGATGAAGGGCTTATCTTCAGGTTTAGCTTCCCTGATAAGGGGCTTCATTCTTATCCCCAAACATTTTTTATGAGTTTCAAGATATAAATCTTTGAGACGCTGATATGATCTCTAAATCCCACCTTAAAGTTCTCCGCAAACTATATGAACGGCTGAAGGATAGCAATGTGAACTGGGTCGTTACCGGGAGTCTCGGCTTTGCATTTCAGGGCCTTTCCATTGAGCCCAATGATATTGATATCCAGACAGACAAAAAAGGAGCTTATGAGATTGAGTGTCTCTTTTCTGAGTTCGTTATCAAGAAAGTGACGTTCTCATCAAGGGAGAAGATTTGCTCACACTTTGGAGCGCGGATGATTGATTGGATTAAAGTTGAGATAATGGGAGATATTCAAAAGAAGGTCTATGATGAGTGGGAACCTCCTGTGGATATAAATAGGTACAAACGCTTTGTGCAAATCGAAGGCATGAAAATCCCCGTTTTGGATTTAGAATATGAGTACCAAGCCTATCTCAAGCTTGGCAGGATTGAAAAAGCGAGGATGCTGAAGAAGTTTTTTAGAAAAAAGATAAGAGCAAGTCATTAGGATCTAAACCTTCCTTGCAACCACTATTATGCGTGGCGCTTTTAGTGAGAGTTCCCTTCCATCAAAGCCTCCATAAACCTTTTCTATTTCAAAACCCGCTCTTTTTAGGAGCTCTTTTAGTTCCGTGAATGTGTAGATTCTCATTGAAAAAGAAAACCCCCTCCTCTTGTTGTCTCTAATGATTATTCTTCTCGTGTTTGCCCTGCCCGAAAAACATCAAAGTCCGTTATGTCGATCATCATATCCTTCCTTTCTCAAGCACATAATACCGTTGAATGTTCTTTACAAAAACTCCGTATTTGGAACATCAAGAACAAAGTGCCCGCTGGGTTTTAGAGCAGCGTACACATTTTTCAGCACTCTAAAGTTTTCCTCGTCACTAAAGTAGCCGAAGCTGGTGAAAAGCAAGAGTACAATGTCAAACTTATTCTTAAAATCAAGCGCAATCTCGAGGAAGCCGTCCATAATGTCAACACCAACAACCTCATGCCCCAATTCCGCCAGCTTTATTGCATCCTTCCAAAGCCGCAGGCCAAATCTAAAATCCTCTTTGGCTCCTCCAATTCAAGAGCTTTTACCAGAAACTCAACTTCCTTTTGTGCTCTCTCCTCGGTCAGCTTTTCAGATTAGAAGTACATGTAGTCATCAACGTTGAAGACCTCTTCAATGTTAAAGGTCATCCCATATCCCCCCTTAAAATATTCACAACTTCCACAGTCCTCCTTGCTAAATAATCAACCAATATTTGTATCTTTGATTCTTTTACAGTTTTCTCTTTTTCTTGATATCCAGGCACAACAGCAACACCAGCCACAAAAATCCTATCTTCAGCCCGCTTGACAACCTCCACCCATCCGTTCTCCCAGAATTCCTTTTTCCAGATTAACTTTCCATCAAAGCCCAGCTTGGTAACAATGGCACTTCCGTCGAGTTCTCCACCAACGAGTATTCCATCACTAAGGATTTGAATGGCCGTTCCAACACCCTCTCCGAGCGCTGTTTCCCACTTCCCGATTAGGGAAACCCAAAACTCCCCATTCTTGTCGCCCGTAATGAGAATTTTGCCGTTTAAATCCGTGACATCGAGGGCTATTCCATCGCCAAGAATCCTGTCTTTGATTGTGTTTCCTTTCTCATCAAGCTCAAAAGCCACTACACTCCAGCCGGTATCTTTCACGCTCCCTATCAGAGTGAAGCCGTCTCTACCTTCAACAATGCCTCCAAAAATTGCATCCTCCCATGCACCGAGCGTTCTCTTCCAGAGCTGGTCACCCTTAAGGTCTGTCTTCATAACGAAGAAACCTCTTCTGCTGCCGCCCGAGACCTCACCGCCCAGAAGAATGCCGTCATCAAGGGGGACTATGGAGTACACACACTCATTGCCCAGAATGCGGTACTTCCTCTCCCAGATTTTGTTTCCATTCCCATCTACCTTTGCAAGGTAAGCCTTCCAGCTCTTCCCGCCGTCTGGAGTCGCTACTCCCTCGACGGCTCCACCGATGAGGTAGCCATCGTCCACCTTAGCTATCGAATGCCCCTCCCAGTCATCTTTGCCGCCAAAGAACTTGAACCACTCAAGCTCCTCTTCATAGTTCAATTTGATGAGCATAATCTTGTAGTTCTCATTCTTCACACTACCAATGATTAAAATGCAGTCTTTTGTAGACATTCCAGGTGCTGGAACGGTTTCTTCTTCCAAATGTGTAGATTCTCATGGTTTGACCCCTATAGTCACCACTATTCTCTCGCTTGTATAGTGGCTTTTCACGTCAAATCCAGCTTTTCTAAGGATGAACTCCACAATCCATGGTGCCCAGACATTAATCTTCACTCTAAAGAAATAGCCCTTCTCGAGGTTAATGAAAAGCCGCTCTACTTGGCCCTTTGTCGTATCGAGGGAAACATGGAAAGAAATGAATGGATCTTCAACGAGCACGTGCTTATAGCCGTCATGTAAAAGCTTAACCCAGTCCGCATACTCAATGAACAGGGCTCCCCCGGGCTTCAGCACCCTGAAGGCCTCCTGGACAATCCTGTCAAAATCATAAACGCTCAGGTGGGGGAGAGGGTTCCCTAAAAGCGCAACTAAATCAAAGCTCTCATTTGGAAAATCGAGCTTCCTGGCGTCCATGACCATGAATTTTGCTTTATATCCAATATCTCCTGCGATTTCCTTCGCCTTTTCCACAAGCTCTTCCTGAACGTCAATTCCAGTAACTTCAAAGCCAAGTTCTTCAAGAGCAAAGGTTGAGATTCCCATGCCACAGCCGATGTCCAAAGCCTTACCGCTTTTTATGGGGAGAAACTTCCCAAGTAGGGCTTTCTGCTTCTCCATTCTTCTCTTCCCGGCTTCACTCCTCGGGTCGTACATCCAGAGCTTTTCCTTATAGGTTGGTTCAAAAGTCTCTCCAAGATCCCTGAACATAGCTTCACCCGAGATTACTACATCAGAAAGTTTTAAAACTCTTTTGGGACAGTTAAAAGGGATTGCCCCGTTAAGATGCAATTCCCGGAACGGCAAAAGCTCGAGTGAAAAAGAGTTCTTGTTGGTTGAGGAGACAGGCGCAATAAGGGAAGAGGTACAATTGGTGATGTTATACTGCCCACTCATCATTCAAGGGGACGGGAATAAAGTCAGAGATTACTCAAGCCGGGGAATTCTCGGCGTTGAAATGGAAGCTTCAGCTTTGATGAGTGTTGCCAGCTTTAGAGGAGTTGATTTGGCAGTTGCATTGGCAGTATCGGACGAACTTTATAAAGGGAAATGGAATCCCGGATTCGGGAGTAAGAAGTTAAAAAGAACTGAAAGACTCTTAGTCAAAGCTGCTTTGGAGACATTGATATCACTTTGAAATATTGGGTTAAATTTCTTCGAATTTTCGTTCATTTCAATTTCCATCTTCAAAAAACTAATAAATCAAAAGATAAGACAGAATATAAGGGTGGTATTCGTGGATAATGGCGTGGAAAACCTTATCAGGCTTTGGGAGTCCCTTGCCCCAGGAGAGAGCATTTTGGCTGAATATGATTCTCTGGTGCTTCCTTACAAAGGATTTCACTATCTAATTAGCTGGGCTGAGAAAAGAGGACACTCAATAATGATTATTGATGTCCTTGATACATTGTACCTTTACAAAACTCAGCTCAAGCTTGCTGGAGTTGACACCGGCATCATTGATAAAGCATCAGTGGTTAAAATTGGAGGGAGGCTCAAAGTTGGAAACGTGTTGAAAAGGCTTCCAGCAAATGACATCCCCAAACTCCTCAAAGATTTTGAAGGATTTTACAGTGAATATCTCCGGAAAGTTCAAAATCACTCCGGTATAGTTATAGTATTGGGGCTTTCAAAACTTCTGCTTCTTGCAGAATCCAAGTTTGAGGGACTCATGGTAATTGATCTGCTTATTAAATACACCGGAACTTCTGGAAGGATAGCGTTTTATTTTGTAAATGTTGATGTGCTGGAGAACAGCTCCCGGTATTTAATTCCGCTCTTGGAGGAGCTTGCAACCACCGTGATAAGGGTGGAAAGAGCAAGAAAAGAGGAGGATATAGAACCTTATGTCTATGTTACCGTTGCAAAGGCCATTAATGCTGAGCTTGAAGGGTTTAAGATTAAGATCTAACCTTTTTAACTTTCATTTAGCGAGATTTTAACCCAAATGAAACAGACAAAGTTTGTAGCTGCTTTAAATATGAAAGGCACTCCAACCCCAAAGCGTAGCAGAACGCCGCCAAAAGAGGGAGCGGGGATTGAAATTAGTGTAGTCATGGCATTAATTGTTCCAAATGCTGACGCTTTTATGTCACTGAAGTACCTTTCAATTAGCAGGGGCAAAGCGGCAAAGCCAATCATTCCAAATGTTTTCCATAGTAAATAAGCCAAAGCAAGAATCCAGCCTTTTCCAAGCGAGAATGCCAAAAGGGACATAGCAACAACCAGATAACTCAAACCCAAAGCATTGACCGGCTCAAATCTGTCCACAAAGATACCAGCAAAAGTTCCTCCAAAAGCTATTATCAGCGTTTGGGCTGAGATTAAGAACCCATAATCCAAGACAGAATACCCAAGCTCCCTCAGGTAAAGCGGCACAATCCATTGCACTGCCTCAGTGGAAAATGCATCAAGGGAGTATAAGAAGAGTAAATCCGTAAAAGATTTTGACCTTAAAAGATTAAAGTCAAATGGATTTTGAGCTCTTTCTCTCTTGGTGTCCTTCAAAAATACCAGCAGAAGGAGAGAGATTAACAACCCAAAAAAGCCCATGAAGACAGCAACATAGTATTTCCCCATCTCATAGAGCTTAGCACCTACTGGAGCCGTCAGCGCTGGAGGAATCGAAGGCAGCACTCTTTGAACGAGCATATAAGTTAGGCCCTTTCTCCTTTGAGTCTGCTCCACTATAAAGAGAGACTTTGCTGGGGTTCCAATTCCAGAGCCAAGGCTCATAATGGGATAGACCAGAGAGGCAAAAAGAGCGTTGTGAAGTAGAAATAGTAATGGTGGAAAAGCATAGATGGTGTATCCTACGAGCAAGGTTCTTTTATACCCGAGCAAGTCAGCTATTTTACCTCCAATAATGTTTCCAAAGGCTCTCATCAGAAGTGCGAGGCTAAATACTAATCCTATTTTAGCTTTTGCTAATCCTAAATCAAGGAGAAAATATTGGATGTACATAATCCAGAGCGCATTCGAGGAGACTAATATTACGTTTGAGAGCGTGATTAAGGAGAGATTTCTATTCATTTTGCTCCCCTTTTAGGAAGTTTTTAAACACTCTGCTATGTTATTTTTTCTTTTGAAAGCCTTACCCTTTATGGCAGGGAAGTCAGAAAAACCTAAAATCAATTAAAACCCATTAAAACTGACAACTTCTTCCAGCTTCTTTCTTTCATATTTCGGCTTTGGATCTGCAGGATAACCAACTGGAAGGATTACTTGAAGCTTGTATTCTTTAGGAGCATTGAGTAGCTTTTCCACAGCTCTTGGATTTGGCGGTGTGTATGTCACAGTTCCCAAACCAAGTTCTTCCAGTGCAAGAAGGAGGTAACCCACAGCAATCCACGTTGAGTGCAGCCAATACGGGGCTTTGGTGTAACCGAAGACGAGGATGAGGTAAGGTGCTTCACTTAAAAAAGGCTTTTCTGGTGAAAATCCTTTCTCCTTAAGCCACTCTCCAAGCTTTCCACTTACTTTTTCATAGAACTTTCTTTCCCCGATTTCGCATACCTCCCTAATCCTCTCCTTAATCCAAGGATCATCTACAATTACAAAATGCCACGGCTGAGCATTCATACCAGATGGAGCCTCTTTTGCAGCATCTATTGCTTTCAAGATATCTTCAAAAGGAGGCTTCTCTGGGAGGAACTTTCTTACAGTCTTTCTTCTTCTTGCAAGCTCCAAAACTTTCATCCAATCACCATAAAGTCTCTCAATAAATCAAAGATAAAACGATAACGGTAATGTCATGCTTCAAGTAGCTGTTGAAAAATAATTAAGTAAGAAAGAGAAACAACGATCATCCAACGTGTCCCATTTCCATTGGTGTATTTATTATCTGCTCATACTGATCCTGAGGCAACACCTGCGGCTGATATGTTATGCCATAGTTCTCAAGGTTCCTGACAAATGCTCTCAGGTGATTTCTTGAGCCCATCATGAGGTTCTCATAAACGAACTTTATATCTTCGTTGTCGCTCTTTGCAAGCCATTCCTCCAAATCTTTGATGTCAACCTCTTCAATGAGTGCACCAACTTTGAGGGCATCCTCAACACTTTTGCTCCCTTCAGCAACGAGCTTGTCATAAAGGGCTTGAATCTCCGGATTTGTAAACTCGCCGATGCCGTTGTCTCCCACAGGGTCAGTTAAATTGTACTTCTCAATCAAAGCCAGCACCATGTCCATATGCGTCTGCTCGCTCCTTGTGGCAATGTTGTAAAATATCTGCAACCCCCACTTTTCATAAAGCGTCAGATAAACGTCCCTTGCAAGCTTCTCCTCCTCACGCATCCAGAGGATCCCATCAATTTCATCCTGGGTAAGCTCTTCAACCGGATATGAACTAACCAGATCAGCAACTGCCTGGTAGCCTGTAGGTGCTGTGACCGCTCCACCAGCATTTTCAAGATTTGTCGGCTGCTGAGTTGCAGTTTTGGTGAGCGTTATTGTCTGAGTGATCGTTTCTGTGGTGGTTAAACAGCCAGCCGCTATTGTAAGCAGCATAACTCCAACCAGCATCAGACCAAACAATTTCTTTTTCATGATTCACAACCTCCATCCATATGTAACTTTGATATTACATATGTAGTTCGACTTTATAAATCTTTTGGTTCACAAAATTGGGCAATATCCTTATATCCTCAAACATAGAAGGTTTAGCTATGAAAGCTGATATCAAAATCGCCTTGGTATTCATTGTTCTTGCAAATATAATGAAAAAGTCGCCTGTGTATCTTCTTCTCTATCTTTTCGGTTTTGCAATATTGTCTCAAAGAGCCTGGAAATCTTTACCCAAACTTCTCCTCTGGGCGTTAGTAGTTGGATTTTCGGCCGAAATTATCGGCACACATGTGTGCTTACCTTTCGGATGCTATGAATACGTAAATTTGAGACCCCAAATTTTTGGTGTTGGATTGTTTGTTCCCCTTGCATGGGGAATTTTTGGAGCAGTTGCATATCTGACAGCAAGCTATTTCTTCAGGAACTGGGGTAAAAGACTCCTTTTTGCTGCTCTTCTGATGGTCATTATTGATCTCTCTGTTGACCCAATAATGACCTCTTGGAAAGCCTGGATCTGGAAGAGAACAACAGCCATAAACTGGTTCGGAATCCCATGGACAAATTATCTGGGCTGGTTTGTGGTATCATTGATATTCTTCTACCTGTATGAACGTTTTTCAAGGGTTGAAGTTGAGGATGCGCTTTTAAAGCTCGGCCCTCCGATTTACCTTCTGGAAATGCTAACATTCATGATTTATGCTCCCCAGAGCGTAAGAACTCCTACAGAGATTGCGTTTTTGATGTCTTTAGCTGTGATTCTCCCGCTGTATTTATGGAGGCGGATGAAATGAGGGTAGCTCTAATTCCAATGAATGTTGAAGCTGGGAACTTTGAGGCGAACTGGCAGGAGTTTAAAAGGAGGTTCGAGGAGGCGCTGGAACACAGCCCTGACATCATGGTTTTCCCTGAGTACTGCCTCACGGGCTTTGATGAGTGGGACTTCAGCGGGGCAAAGCTCTACGATGAGATTGTGAACAGGGTGAGCACACTTGCGAAGGAGAACTCTGTCTATGTAATACTCGGTCTTCTTGAGCCATACAAGCGTTGCGTTTACAACTCTGCGCTACTCTTCAACAGGGGAGGTGAGGTTATCTTAAAGCACCGCAAGTTTCAGGAGCCGATGAAGTTCTGCACTGGTAACACTGTAAAAACTGCCAAAACAGAATTTGGAAAATTTGCGATAATTATCTGTGGCGATCTTTACAACAAACGTATACTGAAGTGGGTGAAGCTGAAAAAACCCGACTACATCTTCGTGCCGATGGAGTACTCACCGGACTATGGCAAACTCAACGAAGAAGACGTTGAGGCGATGGGAAAGAGGGTTAAACTTCTCTCGACCAAAACTTTCATTGTGAACAGCTATCCGCCAGGCGGTGCGTGGGTCTTCGATGAGGAGGGAAAGCTTCTGACATCATCCAAGGGGAAAGAAATTCTGGGGGTAAAAATTTGATTTCATTTGGGGTTCCATTTTCAATCAATATTGCTTGGAGACATAACCTAAAAGTTTAAATTTTCAATTTCACACTTCTGTACCATGAAACGGGGAATAGTTGTAGCATGGATACTGTTCATAGTGTTTGCTTCAATGCCGTTCATCGTGAACTGGTCACTGAAAAAAGGTAGTGAAGTTTCTCCCGTTCCGAAAGCACCTTCAGAAAACATCACAGTAGAGGGTGTCATTTATGTGGGCTATGTTACATCGCACACTGGCTCGGATATGCTCTGCGTTGTTCCAGGTGAAGCCTATGTTCCAAGTGCCGGTAAAATGGTCACCTTAAATGTCACCGTAAAGTTCAAGCATGCCCAGCCGTGTCCATATTCAGACTGGAAGATAGTGGCTGAAAACCTGAAGAACGTTGAAATCGTCAAAGAAACCAAGACAGAACTCAAAGATCCTTACACCGCTTTCAAACAGTACGTTGTAAAAGTCCTTGGTAACGGGAGCATTGACATTGTTTTCAAATACGGAACCGGATGTCCATATGGAACGGAAGAGAGAGCAACAGTGAAGTTCTACATTGGCACACCTCCAGAAAATGTTAATGTAAGTACCTCAAATCCTAAAGAACTGCCTGCAACAAACGTCTTTAATATAACGGGAATTGTAAAGGAAATTAACCTTAATGGTAAATACGTGGTTGTTGGCAATACAACCGTCTACATAAAAGGCAGATGGCACGATGAGTACGGGGTGGAATATCAATGGAGGGTTATGCTCGGAGAAGTTTTAAAGGTCGGAGAAAGTGTCAAAATAGTCGCAACTGAAGAGAATGGCAAACTCGTTGCCAGCGAAATTATCGTAAATGGACATAAATACACCAAGGGGTGAGGATATGAGGATGTGGGTCTCTCTTGCACTTTTCGTCACATGGCTTATCACAGGGATAACGGGAGTAATACTCCTTGTTGCTCCGCTGGCAGTGCAATATGGCATAAACCTGCCCGTTGATACGGCAGATACAATACATTCTTATGTCGGCTTCATGTTCTTCGGCCTCTCTTTTGTGCACCTGGCACTTAACTGGGGAGCTATGAAAACCTACTTCAGGAGGATGTTCAAGAAGTAATTTAATTTCTTTTCAATATTTGTCCATATTCTAAGAAATCCAAAAAGATTAAATTGAAAGCCAAAATTAGGGTTTTTCACCCATTCCTTGACCCTTTTCCATCGGACTGCTGATTATTTGTTCATATTCATCCTTCGGCAAAACCTGTGGCTCGTATGTTACTCCTCTGTTCTTCAGTTGACTTACAAATGCCCTGAGGTGATTTCTTGAACCCATCATAAGGTTTTCGTATACCGTTATTATGTCAAGTTTATTTGTTTCTGCTATTCTTTCTTGGAGATCGATGATATCGACTTCCTCTATCAGGGCACCTACTTTTAGGGCATCAATTTCGCTCTTCATGCCCTGCTCTATCAGTTTGTTGTATAAGTCTTGGAGCTTTTTATTTTTGAACTCTCCTATCTTTGAATCTGCTGTTGGATCGGGCAGATTGTACTTCTTAAGCAACATCCTAACGGACTCAACATGGGTTGTTTCACTTTTGGCAATATTGCTGAATATCTGCAATCCCCACTTTTCGTAGAGTTTAGTGTAAACATCATGAGCGAGCTTTTCCTCCTCAACCATGTACAGAAGACCATCCTTTTCAGCTTCAGTTAGCTCTCCAGCCGGCAAGGACTCAATGTAAGATTGCAACTCTTGGGTATTTACATTACCATTTGTGTCAGCGGTTAAAGGAATTGTATCAGTTACCGTTGCAGTTTCGGTCTTTGTTTCCCCTACACAGCCAGAAGAGCTCACTACTCCAAGCAAGATCACGATAACAAACAATGCCAGTAGCTTTCTCATTTTTAATCCCCTGTATGTAAATTATCCTTGGAACTTAAAAGGATTTCTTTACTTCCAACAAAAAGTTAAAATTCTGTCCACAAGAGAAGAACACTGGGGTGATTCAAATGATAATTCCAAAGTTCATAACTGACAAAGTTGCCTTTTCCCCTATGCCACATCCAGAAGAGATTGCAGAACTTGCAAAGGAGTTCCAAGCCGTTGTGGTGCTTACGTATGAATACGAGCTCTACTATGATTTGAAGGAGTGGGAGAAGCATGGGGTGGAAGTCCTTTACAGTCCCATTGAGGATTTCTCAGCTCCTACACTGGAGCAGCTGATTAATATCGTCAGATGGATAGATGAAAAAGTCAGAGATGGAAAGAAAGTCCTGATTCACTGCTTTGGGGGAAGCGGAAGAAGCGGAACAATAGCGGTTGCATATCTAATGTATTCCCAAGGTTTGAGCCTGAGAGATGCCCTTACAAGGGTTCGTTCACTTAAGCCCTCAGCCGTTGAAACCTGGAGCCAGATGGACATCCTCAGGAAGTTCGAAAGATACCTAAAGGGAGTTACTGGGTAACCTTTTTAAATGAGAATTTGCCACCTTTTTCTTTCTCTGTCTCTCCAATGAGAAATTCAAAAATTTCTGGGCTGAATTCTGGCGTTAGGGCTTTTGATATAATTACATCCTCAACTATACCCTTTTTAGTTACTTGGCTTCTAAAATCAATTACATAGTCACTTATATCAACGACCCTTGCAACAAAATGCTTGGAAACAGCATCTTTATTCACCAAGAGAATCGTTACAGAATTAGGAAACATGTCCATAAACTTTGCCAAATCAAAGTATAGCAGCTTTAGTGCAGTGTTCTCTCCAAAGAAAAACGCCAGTCCATCAAGGGTGTATATAACCCTGACCAGCAGCCTATCACCTAAGTTTGGAAGGATCTTTTCTTGGTATATCAGGAATGTCTTTGGATTAAGTGTTTCCTCCCCGACATGGCCTGAAAAAGTATACACGAATGGGTATCGTGGCATAATACCGTATCTTGATGAGAAGTAATCTATAACGAAGAGATTCCCCTCTTTTCCCTCAGAAACCAAGTCCAAACCCGCGAATTGAGCTCCTCTTATGAGCCTGCCGATGGGATAGCTGTAGTTTGAGATTATTCCCAAATCGCCTTTTTTGATCCTTTTTGCAAGAATGTGCAATGCAAAGTACTGTGCAAATGAATATGTGTCATATAATATTGCCATTGCAGAACCTTGTGACAGTCCTCCGCCCATAACTTCATCCAACTCGTTATACAGAGTTTTAACCATCATCTGCCTCACCTACATCTCTCTTAGTAGAACTGCAGTTCTTAGGAGTAAAAAAACTTTTTGTAAAAATAACCTCAATTACTTAAAAGATATGCGAAAATTGAACCAGATAACAAAAATTCATTCTGAATTTCAAATTCAAAAATAAACATACATAAGGAAATTCAAATGTTAACTATTAACCCATCATAAGCAACTCTAACTTTGCTTCCATATCTCTTTTTAACATACGCCAAGAGCTGGAGAAAAGGCATGTTTTTATGTGAAATGTGTGAGAGATACACCTCCTCTGCAATCTCACTTCCAACTTCAGCTCCTTCATCAACATTGTTGTGATAGGGATCATTGACACCCGGAGCATAGGTGGCATCAACAACGGCAACATCCGGGGATTTCTCCCTTAAAATAGCCATGGTTTCTGGGGGAATGCCTTTTGTGTCATAAAGCAGGGCAAACCTCTTTCCATCCTCTTCGATTAAAAAACCCAAAGTCTCAATTTCATGATTCAGCTTGAGAGCAGTGATTTTCAGCGAGTCAATTTTCAGGACATCACCAGCCTTAATTGTCTTCGGCTTTAAGTTTTTGGGATCATTTAGAATTAATGCATCCGCATGACCCTCGGGAGCGTACAGCTCTGTTTCCTGTGCTATCCATCTGAGCTTATACAGTCCATAGATGTGATCATGGTGCCAGTGTGTGAGAAGGATTGCCTTTAGAGGAACATGGAGGAGGTCTCTTATGTCGGTCCCTACATCAATCAAAATCGCTTCGTTGTTTTTGGTTATTACCGCCAGTGTTGAGGGCTTTCTTTGAGCAAAACCTAATCTACGAGCTTCTTCACAGGTTCTACATGTGCAGAGGTGGGCTGGAATCCCTTCGGATCCTCCTGTCCCTATGAAATAGACTATCATTAAATCACCTATTTTACAGCCATAAAATACCTATTTAAACCTTTCTGAATTTGACCCTCAAAGTTTCTACATACCACTTAAAACCCTCTTCATCAACTAAGTGCAACTCAAAAGGATGATCATAGGGCAAACCGGCTTTTTCTTCTATTTCAACAATAATGGAAGCTCTTTCTTTTACATTTTTGGGAATTTTCTCAACTTTTATCAGAATATCAACATCACTTCCAGCCGTGAACTTCCCTTCAACTACGCTACCAAATACGTACACCTCACATTTCCCCAAAACTTCCTCGCAAGCTTTTTTGATCAGAGGGAGGTAGTATTCATAATTTTTTATCATATTGTATCTCCGCTTCCCTTTCTTGAGCAACCAGGCTCTTATATTAGCCATATTTATCCCACCAGACTCCTCACAAATTGGAGACTTAACTCAGCAGCAGCTTTTATAGCCTCGGCATCATAATCCCTGTACACAACGGGCTCATATCTTGTGTCTGTGTAAGCATCTTCTAATGCTTTAATGTCATTTCTGTGTCTTCTTATAAATTCCCTAACTTCACTTTCTTTTCCGAAGTATTCAAGTAAAATAGCTTTTAGTTCAAGCTGGACTGATTGCCCAAAATTAAATGATGCGAGATCATAAGCACCTTTTTCAAAGAAAATATTCCCCTGCCTCCCAAAGCACCTTCGCCCTTCTTTTTAAAAGTTCAACTTCCTCGTAATGCATAGTATCACCAAAAGGACTTTTAATCCTGAATCTTAATAACTTTTGGTAAAAATGAAGCCGAAGCTTATAGCTGATATGATGCTTGGCCGCTTAGCAAGGTGGTTAAGGCTTTACGGCTATGATACAGTGTATGGGGTTAAAGATGATGACGAAATCATTGAGATTGCTAAAAAAGAGGGGAGAATAATTCTTACAAGAGACGAGGAGCTGGCAAAGAGAGCAAAAAATGCCATTCTGATAAGCTCAAATAAATTCGAGGAGCAGATAAAACAGCTTATGGAGCTTGGATTCACATTCAATGAACTGTTCCCAGAGAATGCAAGATGCCCAAAGTGCAATGGGCTGATAAAAGAGATACCTAAAGAAAAAATAAAAGATAAAGTTCCCCCAGGAGTTTATGAGAAATACAACGAATTCTATATCTGCACTGAATGCGGTCAAATTTACTGGCCTGGGAGGCAGTGGCAAGAGATGGTAAAGATAGACAAAAAACTGAGGGAGAGCATATGAAATTCGAAGAGTGGAAGCCGTTTTACAATGAGATAGTTACTACAATGGGATATGATGTGATGAAAGATAGGGAGGCAGCTGAAATCCTCCAGGAGTTGCTCCTTAAGAACAAAAACTACATAAAGCCTCATTATCTGAGAGAGATAATCGAAGGCAAAAAGGTGTACATTTTTGGAGCAGGACCGAGTTTGGAGCTTGCTTTGAAGTATCTGTCATTTAAAGATGGGATTAAGATCTCCGCGGATGGAGCAACCTCCGCGCTTTTGGAGTTTGGATTAGTCCCAGACATCGTCGTTACAGATCTTGACGGACGTTTTGAAGACATAAGGAGGGCTGACTTACTTGGAGCATACATCGTGGTTCATGCTCATGGGGACAACATTGAGAAGCTAAAAGAATACGTCCCACAGCTCGAAAAGGTTCTCGGTACATGCCAGACAGAACCTTTGGATATAGTCCACAACTTTGGCGGCTTTACTGATGGAGATAGAGCTGTCTTCCTGGCAGAAGAATTTGGAGCGGAGGAAATAATATTAGTAGGGTTTGATTTTGGGGATGTGGTCGGAAAGTGGAGCAAGCCACATCTAAAGGAACACGCACCAATCTGGGAGTCCAAAAGGAAAAAGTTTGAATTTGCCCAGAAGCTCTTACAGTGGCTGAAAAAGAATGGAAAGGCTAAGATAAGGCGTATAGTGTGTCATCCAATTGATTATGCAATATCCAAATGCTACATTGAAAGGTAGCTCAGTCACTCCCGTACTCATCATGTATCAGATGGTCAAAGTGTCATCATCACTAAGACCGCTTTTAAGATCACAGTTCCCTGATTTTTCTGACTTTGTTTCCTTTTATATCTATGTAGCCAAATTTCTCAAGTTCCTTTAAAATGGCATAAAGGGATCTCTCAGTTGCATTGATTACCATCACCCCTCTTTCCGTTGGAATTTCAAATGGAAATATCCTCAAGAACTCCTTAATGATAACATCTACAGGAATCTTTTCATTTCCGAGAGACTTTAGAATTTCGTTGGCAAGTATTGATTTCCCAATCAAAGCGAAGTATACATTCATTACATCTTTTTCTGGGAAATACTTTGCCGCAATTTGCAGGGCTTGATTTACCCTTTCAATTCTGAGTTCCTTTATCTCAATCTCCCACTCAGGAACTAAATCGATAAAAGCAAACTGCTTTGCAACTTTTTCGATGACATCAACCTGCTTTGCCAATTCATAAGGGAAGCGGAATTGAAATTTTAGCTTTGTGGCATCAATCCTCTCCTTCAGCTTCACCTTGTTCTCCTTAATATCAAGAGCAGAATTCTTCATGAGCTGGTCTATTATATCTCCCATCCAATAGCCTTCGCTCAGCAGATTCTCAAAGGTCTCTCCTTCTTTTAAGTGCTCAAGTGCATGAAAGATTTGTTCCTTAAACGACTGAAACCCTCTCAGGATGACCTCTTTCTCCTCACCGCTTAGAGCATCGATCTGTGCTCTAATCTCTTCGAGAGTCCCCTCAATCATGTAGCCAATAAAAGTCTCATAGCTGAGCCTTTCTTTAACTTTAAATCTTATCCCACTATTTTTCAGTTCGTTAATGAAGGCATCCTTCACAGCCTCATTTTTAGTTGCAAACCTCATGTGATCACCAGAAACGGAAAGGATAAAAAGGCTTATAGACTTTTGCATGATAGGTGAGCAATTATGAGTGAACCCCTACTCGACGAGACCCTAAAAAAGTGGAAAGATAGGAAAATCGCACTGGCAGTTAATGGAGAGCATTCATTCATCGGTATTCTCAGGGAATTTGACGGAGAGTCTCTCCTCCTCGAAGATGTTACAGATGTTGTTGGAAACAAGGGAAAACAGCTTTTAGTCAGAATTGACGATGTGAGCTGGATAATGCTCATGGAGTGATAAATATGAAAGCTGTTGCATTTGTGGGATATAAAAAAAGTGGAAAGACTGCAAGTTTACAAAGAGTTGCTAAAGTGCTAAAAGAGAGGGGTTACAAAATAGGCATAGCAAAAAGCATGCATGCAGATCTTGACAAGGAGGGAAGTGATACATGGAAGTTCAGGCAGATCGCAGACTATGTCCTCGTTAAAGCCCAAGATACCGATGCTCTTCTGTTCAAAGCAGATGATATAAACGCATTCTTCTCAGTTATGCCGGAAGTGGATTTCCTTTTACTTGAAGGATTTAAGAGCATAAAGCACGTACCTAAGATCATCTGTGCCAGGGATGAAAGTGATGTCAAAGAGCTGAACGACGGGCTTGCCATAGCCGTGAGTGGGATTATAGCCAATGAAAAGATGGGAAATATTGACGGCTTGCCAATAATAAACGCTTTTGAAGAACCAGAGAAGCTCGCTGACTTGATTGAGAAAAAAGCATTCATGCTCCCTAACATTGACTGCCATATGTGCGGGTTCACGTGCTATGAGATGGCAAAGTTCATCGTTAAAGGCGAAAAAACTCTCAACGACTGTAAGGTCATAAGCTCGAAGCCAAAAGTTGTTGTCAAGATTGATGGAAAGACTCTTCCAATGAAGGACTGGGTGCAGGAAATGGTGGAGAAAACAATAAGAGGTCTGCTTTCCTCGATGAAGGGATACAGAGACGGAAAGATCGAGATCAAGATCGAATAACCTCAACTTCCACCTCCTTAATTTTCCCGTCTTTTAAGATGAACGCCCCATAACTCCCTTTGTTGTCCACGATAAGCCATACATTTCTCCAGAGCTTCATTCCCCTAATGTCCCTCCCTGAAGGAATAGGTTTGCATAAATGGGAGTGAAAGATTCCTACAGGCTCAAGGTTCTTCTCATCTGCATAGTCAAGAACCTCAACAATCTCAAGAGGATCTATTTCAAAAGCGGTTGGAGAATTCAGCTTGTTCTTTGTGAAAATAACCTCTTTAACGACGATGACATCATCTTGTTGTTTTCCCAAGAGGAAGCCGCATATCTCAATTTTGCTTTCCTTAGCCCTCTCTAAAATCATGAATAGATGTTCATGTTTGATGATCAGCCTCATAGATGTTCATTTTTCGTCAATGACAGTTAAATTTTTCTGTTCATTAATGATCGTTTTAATACAAAAACGTTTAAATACTTGACACACTCATCAAATGAGGACTGCAATGTCATAACACTAATGGTGATATACAGGAGGGTAAGAGCATGTTGGCAAGAATAGTCTACTACAAACTAAACTCGCTTCCAGAGGAGGAAATTGTGGTTGTGAACAGCTTTGAAAAAGCTGTTGAAATTGCGAGAAGGAAGATAAGAATGATGGGAGCAGTTAAAGTCGAAGTTGAGATCATATAACGCTCCGCTTTTGCCTTCTTCTCCCCACTTTTTTTACTCAATCAGCTTATTTATAAATCCCCTTTCTGTAAGATACCCTTTCCTAATGAGCTTTCTATTTTTATACTCATAGATTAGGGGTATTCCCGTAGGTATGTTGAGTCTAAGCACCTCTTCCTTTGTGAGATTTTCAATATGCATTACGACCGACCTTAAACTGTTTCCATGGGCTGAAACCAAGACATTCTTACCTTTCTCAAGCTCTGGAATTATTCTCTCTTTTAGATAAGGTATCGTTCTTTTGGCAGTATCTTTTAAACTCTCCCCTCCCGGTGGTGCTATGTCATAGCTTCGTCTCCAAAGCAGAACTTGTTCATCACCATAAACCTTTCTTGCATAATCCTTGTTCCAGCCTTGGAGCTTTCCATAATAGCGCTCATTAAGCTGCCAAGCCTTATAAACAGGAATGTAATTTCTTCCGTGTTCTCCGTAAACAGTGCCCCATTCTTTCATCTTTCCATTTTCATGCTCAATCTTTGCAACTCCGTGCTTATTTCTGCTCATTATCAGCATTGCCGTCTGAATGGCTCTCACAAGCTCAGAAGTAAAAATCACGTCAAACTTGTAATCCTTCAGAAGATCGCCAGCCTTTAATGCCTCTCGAATACCATTTTCGCTTAAAGGAATATCCACCCAGCCTGTAAAAATGTTCAGCCTGTTCCACAGGCTTTCGCCATGTCTGACTAAAACCAATAATGCCATTAAATCCACCTAAGAAAAACAAATAAAAAGGAGTTAAAAACATTGTTCTCCATTTCCTTCAGCATGCAAGCATCACAAAAGCAACACCGCCTTTGTACCTTGCCTCAGTGAAGCTCAAAACATTACCCTGACTATTCATGTCCTCATATTTCCTAACTTGCTTCTTGGTATGCTGAGCAGAACTCCGTAAATCACTCCATAACCTCATTTTTCTTTTTAAGACTGAGCAGAAAGAGGATTAACCCAATCCACGTCAGGATGAAATACAATTTGAGGCTTAGCAGATGAAGGGGAACCGCTATTAGCATTGCAAGACCTCCAGTTCTTCCGTATTTTCCGATGCTCTTTGAAACGCAGTAGATGTAGTAAATAGCCAGCGTTTGAAGAGTCGTGAATAACAGATAAACCGCCCACCTGATGAAAGGTGAAACACTGAGGGTAGATATTCCGAGGATTTTCGCCCAACCCGAAATTCCAAGGAATATTTTGGCCCCGTATAATGGTATTGATGCTCCTATGAACAGGGCAGACTTCATCCACTCCTCCCTAAATTCTCCCCATTCCCGGGCGAGGATTAGAAGCGGGAGTATCGAAAGGGGATAGAAGTACATCATCAAAACTATTGCAAGAAAAACCAGAAACATCTTCTTCATATGATCACCCAAATGTATGAGGCAAAAAAGATTAAAAATGTAGGGGCAATCAACCCCTCATCTTCTTGAACTGCTCCTCTATCTTCTTGTAGTACTCCATCGTTTCCTTGCTAACACTTGGCCCAACTTTCTCAAGAGCTTCTTCGAAGTCCTTCATTGTAACTTTGACTTTCTGCTTAACCTCATCCATCTTAACGCCTGGCTTGATAATCCCTTCCTTGAGTGCTCTTCTCATTGCGTTCATTGCCGCCTCTCTGCAGACCGCCGCGATGTCTGCACCTGTGTATCCTTCAGTTCTCTTGGCCAACTCTTTGAGGTCAACATCCTCAGATAGAGGCATCTTTCTCGTGTGCACCTTGAATATCTCATATCTTGCTTTTTCGTCTGGTGCTGGGACTAAGATTAACCTGTCAAATCTTCCAGGCCTGAGCAAAGCTGGATCCAAGATATCAGGTCTGTTAGTTGCTGCAATGACAACAACACCACTGTTCTCTTCAATACCGTCCATCTCTGTGAGGAGCTGGTTGATTAGTCTGTCTGTCACCCTGTTCACGTCGGTTCCTCTTCTTGGTGCTATAGCATCAATTTCGTCAATGAATATCACCGTTGGTGCAGCCTGCCTTGCCTTCCTGAAGATTTCCCTGATGTTCTTTTCGCTCTCACCAACCCATTTGCTCAACACTTCCGGACCCCTGATTCCAATGAAGTTAGCCTCGCTCTCCGTTGCCACTGCCTTAGCTAACAACGTTTTACCTGTTCCTGGCGGTCCGTAAAGGAGGATTCCCTTTGGTGGGTTAATTCCCAATGCCTGAAACGCCTCTGGATACTTGAGCGGCCACTCAACTGCCTCTCTCAAAGCCTCCTTAACCTCCTCAAGCCCACCTATGTCGTCCCATCTTACATTTGGAATCTCAAGGAGTACTTCTCTGAGTGCTGAGGGTTCTATCATTTTCAATGCTTCGTAGAAGTCTCTCTTAGTAACTTTGAGCTCCTCCAGCACTTCCTTTGGAATGTGCTCCGCCTCAAAGTCAATCTTACCTTCTTTGATTAATCTCCTCAGTGCAGCCATTGCAGCTTCTCTTGCTAAAGCTGCCAAATCTGCACCTACGAATCCATGCGTCTTATCTGCAAGCTCCTCTAATAGTGCATCAATTAAGCGGTGCTTGACCTCATCGTAAAGTCTCTCATCAAGGTTTTTGAGTATGTCTTGAATTTCCTTTTCATCCTTGGCTCTCTCGACTTTCTCAATCGCCCTATTGATGATATCCCTGAACCTCTCATCTCCTCTAAGTCCTTCCAAGATTCTCTTAACCTCGCTCTTTCTGAATTCTGGCTCAATTGGCATCCCCCTTGTGTGAATCTGGAGGATTTCTTTTCTTCCCTGTCTGTCTGGAACACCAACCTCAATTTCTCTGTCGAATCTTCCAGGCCTTCTTAAAGCTGGGTCTAGGGCATCTGGTCTGTTAGTTGCACCTATGACAATGACCTTTCCTCTGCTCTTGAGACCATCCATTAATGCCAAGAGCTGAGCAACTACCCTCTTCTCGACCTCTCCAGTAACCTCACCTCTCTTAGGTGCAATTGCATCAATCTCGTCAATGAAGATTATGCTCGGAGCGTTTTCCTCAGCCTCTTTAAAGACTTCTCTCAGTCTTTCTTCGCTCTCTCCATAGTATTTGCTCATGATTTCCGGACCGTTGATGGCTATAAAGTGAGCGTTTGCTTCATTTGCAACAGCCTTTGCGAGCAAAGTTTTACCGGTTCCCGGTGGACCATAAAGCAAAACTCCCTTAGGCGGCTCAATTCCAAGCTTTTCAAAGATCTCGGGGTGTTTAAGTGGGAGTTCAATCATCTCCCTGATCTTCTGGATTACATCCTTGAGACCACCGATGTCCTCGTAGGTAACTCCTAATGCTGCAGTCTTTGCAACCTCTTTAACAGGTTTTTCACTAACTGTGAAGTCTGTAAACTCTGTGATCTGGACGATTCCGGCTGGTGTCGTTGCTGTTACAACGAAGGTAAGCTCCTGTCCAAGGACGCCGATCTTGATGTAGTCCCCTCTAACCACTGGTCTTCCAATGAGCCTTGAGTGTAGCCAGTCAACGAAGTCTGCTCCAAATCTGATTGGCTCCGTTGGAGCCAAGACAACTTTCTTTGCCTCTTTGACCTCAGCCTTTCTTACAGTCACCTCGTCTCCAAGTCCAACCCCTGCATTCTTTCTGATTGTACCGTCCATCCTGATGATGTCCAATCCTTCATCCTCTGGATATGCCGGCCAGACAACTGCCGCTGTGTTCTTTGTCCCAATTATCTCTACTATGTCCCCTGGTTGAACGCCAATTGTACGCATAGCCTTTCTATCAATCCTAACTATCCCCCTACCAACATCTCTCTGGTAAGCGGAAGCAACCTTAAGCTTAATTTCCCTTTTATCTGCCATTAACACCACCTCACTTCTTTTTGATGAGCAGATGATCGTGAGTAGCTAAAACAAAAATTTTGAAAAAAATGAAACTCCTTCACTCCACCTTAACCTCAAATCCTTCCCCTTCCTTCTTTGTTGGGTGCTTCTTTGGAATCCTGATCTCAAGGACACCGTTGTTGTACTTTGCTTTCGCTTTCTCCGGAATAACCTCCTCTGGAAGCCTGATGACTCTTCTGTAACCGCTGTAGTACCTTTCAACCCTTATTGCTCCTTCTCTCTCAAGTTCCTTCTCTCTCCTCACTTGAGCTTCAATATAGACAGTGTCATCAGTTACCCTAACCTTAATGTCTTCTTTCCTTACACCTGGGAGCTCAGCGGTAATTATGAACTCGTTGCCGTTGTCAAAGATGTCAACGAACGGCTCTCTCCAGACCCCCTCAATTCTCTCCTCAAAATACTCTGGTTCGCTCCATCTTCTGTAGCTCCAGAGCCTTGGGCCTCTGAAGAACTCGTTGAAGATGCTATCAATTTCCTCCTGAATCTCTCTCATTATGTCGAACGGATCCCAGATATCCCACCTTCTCACCCTTCTCACCATACCTCTCACCCCCCCATTTTTGGTTACCAATAGTTACTAAAATATTCAATCTTTATAAAGTTTTCGTGCCAAGTGGTAACCATCGGTGAACTTAAGTGTTCATCTTCCTAAACCGCAAGGTTTATAAGCCAGAATCTTTCCTTTATTCTTTGGACGGTGGGGCGGTAGCTCAGCCTGGGAGAGCGCCGGACTGAAGATCCGGGTGTCGGGGGTTCAAATCCCCCTCGCCCCACCACTTTTGTGCGGTGGTAGTCTAGCCTGGTCCAGGACGCCGGCCTTCCAAGCCGGCGACCCGGGTTCAAATCCCGGCCACCGCACCACAATCTGTTCTGAGGTTTTGGTGGTCCAAATGGATATAGATGGTATTAGAGCCGAAATTAGGGAGAAAATCTGGAGACTGCTGGAGGAAACTGGAGAAGCAATGCCACCAAAACCAATTCGAGGAAGGATACCCAACTTTAGAGGTGCCGAAATTGCCGCAAAAAGATTATCCTCACTTGAGGAATGGAAAAAAGCTGAGGTCATTAAGATAAATCCTGACAGTCCACAGAGACCAGTAAGAGTGCAAGCACTGAAGGAGGGAAAACTGCTCATCATGCCAACTCCAAGGATAAAGAGAGGGTTCCTCCTCATAAATCCAAGTTTAATTCCCAAGAGCTACTACTCTTTTGCTTCCACAATTAGAGGCGCTTTTAAATTTGGAAAACTGCTACCCACTCTAAGGGACATTGAAAAAGAAATTCCAAAAATTGACCTCGTGGTTGAGGGCAGTGTTGCCGTTGATAGGAACTGCAACAGGCTGGGAAAGGGAGAGGGGTATGGGGACATAGAGTGGGGGATTCTTTCTCTACTGGGAAAAGTAGATAAGAACACCCCAATTGCAACAACTGTGTCTGAGCTTCAGATAGTCGATAATATTCCAAAGAAGCCTCACGATCTTCCACTTAACATAATTGTGACTCCAAAGAGAGTTATAAGATGTAACCGATGCGATAAGCCATTTGGAATAATTCCGGAAAGTTTGAAGAAAGAGAAAATCAATGAGATACCTCTGCTTGATGAACTTATAAGACTCGGCTACGTCAAAGTCAGATGATCCGGGATCTCACCAGCCCTTCACTATTTTCAAAACTTTGTCATCAACTTTCCCATTTTCAACGTCTTCAATTGCTTGCTCCAGTTTATCCAAGCCCTCATCCAGAAGCTCCTTCTCTATCGTCAAAGGTGGCTGGATTCTGAGGACATTCCCATGGAGGAATGCCAATATTAGACCGAGCTCATAAGCTCTCCAAACAACTTTCTTAGCCTCGTCGAAAGCTCTCTCCTTTGTTTCTCTGTTTTTCACTAAATCTATACCGATCATCAGACCTTTTCCCCTGACATCACCAATAAGTTCATGCTCTTTCTGCATTTTTTTGAGTCTTCTCATAGTGTACTCTCCAAGCTCTTCAGCTCTTTTGAGCAAATTCTTTTCTTCAATTTCTTCAATAACCGCTAAAGCTGCTCTGCTTGTTACTGGGTTCCCACTGAGTGTAAACGTATGTCCCAAAGCCGGTAACGACTCCATGATCTCCCCCCGTCCGATGATAGCGCTTATCGGTAATCCCCCTCCCAAAGGTTTTGCAATAGTTATTATGTCTGGTGTAACTCCAAAGTGCTCAATTGCAAACCATTTTCCTGTCCTTCCTAACCCGCTTTGAACTTCGTCAACAACTAAGAGAATTCCATATTCGTCAAGAATTTTCTTCAGCTTTCTAAAATAGTCATCAGGCGGGACTATCATCCCAGCATCTCCCTGGATAGGCTCAGCAAACAGAGCAGCGACCCCTTCTGCATACACTTCACGTTCAAATTTATATTCAAGGTAGGATATGCACTCAAAGTGACATTTTCCTCTTTCCTGTCCGAAGGGACATCTGTAACAGTCAGGAAATGGAATGTAGTGGATATCACTTAGCTCACCAACCAGTGCCCTAATTTCAAAATCAAGCCCAGTTATGCTCATAGCACCATACGTTGCCCCGTAATAGCTTCCTAAATATCCCAGGAGTGTCCTCCTTCCAGTGTATGCCCTTGCAAACTTTATTGCACCATCATTTGCATCACTGCCACTCAATCCCAAGACGACTTTGGCGCTTTTTATTGGTGAGATCTCAACAAGTTTCTCCGCCAACAAAAGGGGCTCTATGGGAAAACCATAGATGAATGTGAAGTGAACTAATCTGTCCGTCTGCTCTTTTATAGCTTTTACAACCCTATCATTGTTATGCCCGACGTTTTGGACGGCAGCATCAGAGAGGAAGTCTATGTATTCCCTTCCCTCAATGTCCCAAACTTTGGCGTTTTTTGCCTTAACACCAACAATGGGAGCATAGGTAACACGGGCTGCCTTTGGAAACACTTTTGAATATCGAGAAATAATCTCGTCTCTTTTCATAATTATCGCCACAGCATAAGTAAGATTAACATCTAAATAGGATTTTTGGCTATAGGTTTGAACAAATGTCAAACTTTTAAATTCATACGAACGTCTTCATCCAGTAGGAGAAAAAGAGCCAATGCCGACAGTATGGCAAGTGTGAAGGATGACAGTGTAAGTCCCACTATGCCCCACAACAGACCAAACAGGAAATCCAAAAGAGCTACATAAGTGGCGGTTGTTATTGCGATGTCTTTTCCAAGAAAAATTCCAAAGCTAATCAGGAGATGAATTGAACCAATACCCCAGAATCCCAGAAACATGAGCTTGTCACTAATGCTCAGCAAGCCCAATCCATAGAAGTATATGCTCATTAAAAGAAAGAAAAGAATTAAGATGGGCCTTGGTTTCATTCTCCGAACTCCTCCACGGGCATCTTCATTCTTGAAACTGCAATCAATGTTAGTATACCCACCAGGGGCATGAGTGCCAGTTCACCAAATGCCAATCCAACGCTATGCCTCGCCAGTAGATCCGTAATTGAAGGTGCTACTATGTTTGCCGTGTTTGAAATAAGCCCCAATGCGAATGAAGCTCTTGGATAAACACTCTTTGGATATGTTGCCGGTGCTGATGTCCAGAATGCTGGACCTGTTCCTTGAATTGTTCCAACAAGCCAGACTGCTGCTAAAGCAATGGTATAGTTTCCGCTGAGCATTGCTTTGGCGTAGACAATCAGTCCCACAAAAGATAACATATATGATATTACCATAACCTGGACAATAGCCCTAAATAGACCTCTTGAGGTTGGATTCTTCCTTGAAAGCAGATATCCTATGTATCCAAATACAATTGACCAGATTGCCTTGGAGATATTGAGGTTCGTGCTTAGTGTTGCTACATGAGCCTTTGTCCAGCCCATGTCATAGGCGATTGAGGCTGAGAAGCCAACAATCGTGAAGATTACCCATAAAGCCGGAAAGAACGTGAATCCCAAAACCCATGTAAACTTGAGCTTCCAGACGTTTATCTTTGCTTCTCCCCTTTCGTGGATTATTTCAAAGTCCTCTGTAAAGAGCCACCATATCAGTAGAACTGCGTACATTATGAGGACTGTAACTAAAAAGCCCCCCTTCCATCCAAATGCATGGATTAAATATTTAGCACTCATTGAGCCAAAAACCCCGCCCCAGAAGATTCCAGAAAGGATTATACCCTTTGCAAATGGCCTTTCAGCAACAAAGTACCTTGCTATCTGAGTGCTGAAGAGTGGAACGAGAGTAACCACGAAACCTTGGATGAATCTTAAGAAAACTGCAACATACCAGTTTGGAGCGTAAGGAATGAGCAGTTGCGGAACTGCAGCCCAGCTTAGGGCTATTGCAACGCTCCTCTTAAAGCTCCCTTCATAAATTCTTGTATGCCCCAAAAGAAATGCGACAAAAAGACCAAAAACATAGGCTATGTGCTGCAGATCAAAGGCATCGCTGCTGATTCCAAAATGGGCAATCACATCTGGCTTAGCGACGCTCATCATGGTGAGCGTTCCAAATCCAGCGGTCATGACAATTGTATTCAGGATCACAGACCTCCAGCGATTCATTTTCTCACCCCACTAAATTTTTCCAAAGAACATCAGCAAGCCGAATATAATGAACAGCACTCCTGCTCCTTTGTGGATTATCTCCACGGGTAGGGCTTCCCCAATTTTTTCACCAACAAAAGCACCTATCAAATTCACCAGAGCGAGTCCCAAAATAGCGCCGGTAAACGCTTTAGCCCATCCATATTTTGATGCAAACGCTATTGTAGCCAACTGTGTTTTATCACCAAGCTCGGCAAGGAATATTGCAACAAAGACATAGAGCACTTCTTTCATTTGACCTCCTCCCAAAGATGTGAAAAGGAAAATGAAACTTCAAAGCTCTTCCAAAGCTTTCTTCATCCTTTTCATAGCTTCAATGAGTTTTTCTTTCTTTGTTGCATAGCTTATCCTTACATATCCTTCTCCATTCTTTCCAAATGCTGTTCCTGGAATTACAACTACCTTAGCTTTCTCCAAAAGCCATTCACTGAACTCCTCACTTGTCATCCCAGTCTCTTTTATGTTTGCAAAGATGTAAAATGCACCTTTAGGTTCGAATGCAGAAATATAAGGCATTTCTTTAATTGCATCGAGAACTATCTTTCTTCTCTCAGCATATTCCTCTCTCATCTTCTCAACAGCTTCCCAGCTCTTTGGACTCCTTAAGGCTTCAATTCCCGCAACCTGAACAAAGGACGCAACGTTTCCGATAACATATGCATGGAGCTTTATCATGTCCCTGATAATGTCCTTTGGTGCGATTGCAAAGCCCAAACGCCAGCCGGTCATCGCAAATGTTTTGGAGAAGCTATTTGCCAAAATCGTATTGTCCGGGGCATATTTAAGCATTGGGTAGTGCTTTGCACCATCATAAAGAAAGTGCTCATAAGGTTCATCGCTGAGAATGTAGAGATTATAGTCTTCAGCAATATCCGCAACAGCTTTTGCAGTTTCTTCATCCATTGTAGCACCAGTTGGATTGTTGGGATAGTTAATCACTATCATCCTTGTCCTCTTTGTTATGAGCTCCAAAAGCTCGTCTGGATCTGGCTGAAAACCATTTTCCTCTCTTAATGGAAGCCTCACTATTCCCGCCTCGGCAAGCTTAGCATCTTCAGCATAACAGACAAACGCAGGATCTGGGATTATGACCTCGTCGCCTCTTTCGAGGAGGGTCTCAAAGGCTAAGTATGTTGCTTCATAAGCACCAGCAGTTACTATAATGTTGTCAGTTGGAACATCTAAGTTGTACATCTCCCTGTAATATTCACTTATGGCTTGTCTAAGCTCTGGGATTCCAGCGTTTGGGGTGTAATGAGTCCATCCTTCATCCAATGCCCTTTTTGCGGCTTCCTTTATATTATCTGGTGTGTCAAAGTCAGGTTCTCCAATTCCAAGAGAAATTACATTTTCTATTTTTCTTGCTTTTTCAAAAAGCTCTCTGATCTTTGAGCGTTGAATTAAGTTGACACGCTCCGCTATAAAATATCTGTGTCTCTTATAACGCATAATCATCCCCCCGTGGCATTTAGAGGGTGAATTAATATTCTTATAAACTTATCGAGAAGGATTTTCTGCTTTTTGATATATTAGTGAAACAAAATTCAATAAAATACAGACATTATGGCAAATTTTCAGAAAAGTCAAAGAGCTTCAACTATGGCTGCCTGTTCAAAAAGCCTCTTCACCTTTTCCACGTCACAGTCAACAAGGGGAATCTCCTTTAGTGAGTTCTTTTTAAGAAAGTCTTCAAGGGTCTTCCGGGCATTTTGACCAAAAGCTACAATGAAGTTTTCACCCTTTTTGGCACCAACTTTTTTTATTGCTTCTCCAATTTGCAGAGTCCCTGCAAGCCTGAGAAGAATTTCCCCCTTCACTGTTTTTGCTTTATTTGTTCCTCGCTCAAATGACTTTAACGCCAAGATAGTAGCGAACACAAGTTGTTCCCAGCATTCAACACTTGCTATTTGCATATTATCACCAAGCTCTTCAAAGATCCACGAAACATCTCCGAGCACAATTCTACTAATTGCAATTTCATGCTTGCCCAATTTTACTACCTTCAACCTTACACCTCCAATTTCACTATAAATGCAAGATATTAAACTCTTTCCCTTGCACTCAATAATATCCAATGATAAAAAATCCTTAATTATTTTGCCAATTTTTTAAAATTTTTTGAAATTTATATTATCATAATATTAAGACCAAAGCAAAAAATATTTAACTACTTAAAGCAAATGAAAAAATTAGCAGCTTCATGTACTTGGAGGTTCAGCGATGACAAAGATGAAAATAATTAGCGTGCAGATACCGCAAGGTCTTCTGAATGCTATTGATACCCTCGTAAAGAGGGGGGTTTATCCTAATAGAAGTGAGGTTATAAGAGAAGCTATCAGGGAGCTGATAAAGAAAGAGCTCTACAAACTTGAGACAGAAGAAAGAACAACTCCTGAATACATACTCGAATAAGGGTTTGTGATCAATTAGTTAACAATTAAGCCCGGGGGTTAAAGGCAATGGTGTGGAAACTCTTGGAACAGGCGGGTATTAACTTGGACTTTGATGAAAACACAAAAGAAAAATTTGGGGAATATGAGGAAAACTTAGAGGGTCTGATTAAGATTGCAATCATCGGGGTTGGAGGTTCTGGGAACAATACTATAACACGACTCTATGAGCTTGGTGTCCAAGGTGCAGAATTAATTGCGATGAATACCGATGCTCAGCATTTGGCGAGAACTAAAGCTCACAAAAAAATCCTTCTCGGGAAGAACATAACTCACGGCAAGGGTTCTGGTGGTGATCCAAGAATCGGATACTTGGCAGCTGAAGCAAGTGCCCAAGAAATTGCAGAAGTAGTTAGAGACGTTGATTTAGTCTTCATAACAGCTGGAATGGGCAATGGTACTGGAACTGGAGCCGCACCAGTTGTTGCAAGGATAATCAAAGAGGTAGCAAGAAACAATGGTCGGTATCAAGAACCGCTTGTTGTGAGTGTTGTAACATTTCCATTCTCAACTGAAGGAACAAGAAGAATCGAGAAGGCGAAAGCGGGCATACAGGCTTTGCTCCAGTATTCAGATACTGTTGTAATAATTGAAAATGACAAGCTCTTAGAGCTCGTTCCAAATCTGCCACTCTCAGCTGCATTTAGGTTTGCGGACGAGATTATAGCAAGAATGGTCAAGGGCATAACGGAAACAATAAAGCTCCCTTCTATAGTTAACATAGACTTTGCTGACGTTTACAGCGTCATGAAAAATGGTGGCGCTGCTTTGATAGGTATAGGCGAGAGCGACTCAAAGAACAGGGCTGTTGATGCTGTAGTTAACGCTCTCAACAACAAGATGCTTGAGGTTGAGTTCGGAAGCGGCGAAGCGGCATTAATTCACTTTACGGTTGGCCCAGATGTAAAGCTTGGTGAAGTCCACGAGGCAATGAAAATAGTTTATGAGAAGTTAGGCACAAAGTCGGAGATAAAGTGGGGTGCAATGATTGATGAGGATCTGGGTAAAACCGTTAGGGCAATGGTTATAATGACTGGAGTCAATTCTCCTCACATTTTAAGCGGTGAAGTTAACGCGCTTCAAGACAACAACAGAATTCTCATGCCTACAGATACTCTAAAGATGATCACAAAGGACACCAAACTTGAAAGGATCTTCGAGAGCACAATGAAAAGTGAAAAATCTAAACCACCTGTAAATGAAGATGTAGAAAGAATCTTTAGAGATATTTACCAGTTTTGATGTTTCTTCCTCTTTCTCTCTATCTAAATTAGATTACAAGGTGATAGCATGGCAAAAGTCATTAGTATAGCCAATCAAAAAGGTGGAGTCGGAAAAACAACAATAACAATGAATCTCGGCTTTGCTCTCGCGAATATGGGGAGGAGGGTTCTCTTAGTCGATATAGACCCACAATTTAACTTGACTTTTGGATTAATAGGGATGGAGGTTCTTAACTATGAGGATAACAATGTTGGGACATTAATGACAAGGGAAAGCAGGGTTGAGGATTCCATAATTGAAATCAGAGAAAATCTGCATCTAATTCCTTCTCACCTGAATCTCTCTGCCAAAGAAATTGAGATAATTAATGCATACAATCGTGAAAGGCGCTTAGAAAAAGCATTGAAATCAGTTCTCCCAGAGTACGATTATGTTTTAATTGACAATCCACCAAGTATGGGGATATTCCTTGTGAACTCACTCACAACTTCAGATTATGTTTTGATCCCCCTTGAGCTTAGCTATTTTGGAGTTATCGGGATGCAGCTTATGTTCAATCTTATGAAGATGATTAAGGAAGAGACCAACGAGAACCTTACACTTCTTGGATTGATTCCCAATAAATTTACAAGACAGACAAAAGTTCCAGCTACACGGCTGAAGGAGTTAAAAGAGACGTATCCAAATGCTCCATTGCTGACAACCATACCTAAGTCAGTTGCTCTTGAAAAAGCTCAATCTCAGGGAATCAGCATATTTGAATTCGAGGGTGATGGGAGAGCAGCCAAAGCATTTTTAAAGCTTGCAAAAGAGGTGATTGCTCTTGTCGAAGGAGAAAGGTAAAATTCCACAGCTATTTTCTGGCTCAATTGACGAGCTCACAAGACCTAAGACAAAGAAAGCTGATAAAAGAAGAGAGGAGCTTAAGAAAATCAAGAAGCAGAAAACATTATACATCAGCCAAGACACAAATTTAAAACTAATTGAGCTTTACGCTGAAGAAAGCAGAAGACAGAGCAATATTGTGGAAGATGCTGTAAATCTGTACTACTATCTCAAAAAGGCGATGGGCGAAAAGAACTTTGATGAGCTGATGAGCGCTGTGCTCAGAGAGGATCCAGAGTTTTTAAGAAGCTATCTGGAGAAAGCCAAGCTCATTTAATCACCACTAACCCAGCAGCTCAAATCAGGAGATAAAATCACTCACAGAATATTTCCACTATCCTCTTTATTATTCTGCTTGTTTTTGCGACGTCACTTTTGTAGAGATAGGGAATTCTTATAACCTCCGCATTTATGCCGTGCTGCCTCAGTTGTCTTTTAAGCTCTTCACATTTAAAATCCTGATCAGGTCCTAAAGCTACAACGTCTGGGTTTATCCTCTTCACGAGCTCAAAACTTATCCCATCAGGCTCCCCAATGTAAACCTCATCCACCATCTTTAAGGCTTTTAAAACTTCAGCCCTTTCATGCATTGAGTTTATTGGAGGTCTTCCCTTCCTCCTAACAACAGTTTCATCATGTGCCACTATCACAACGAGCTCATCTCCAAGCTGTTTTGCTTGACTCAAAAAATGGATATGCCCAACATGAAGAATGTCAAAAACTCCCCCGACGAGGACTCTTATCTTCTTTTCTCTCTCCTTACTCATGGTCCCACCGTCAGCTCCCAGATTTTGTCCTTTGCGTGGTGGATTACCTTTACGGCTTTTCCTCTGTTTTTTTCTTTCATATCCCTGCCGCTCATCAACGCAATTCCAATTGCAAGAGGTCTCCCATAATTTTCTTCAACGACAAATACAAAATCTCCTTCTTTTATATCCTCATCTGCATCGACTATTCCAGGAGCCATTACATCGGCACCTTTTAGGATGAACGGAACAGCACCTTCATCAACTACAACCCTTCGCTTCCATTTCCTCAAGTCTTCCTCATTGGACAGCTCATATAGAGCAATTACAAGCGGAAATACCAAGTTCTGACGTTTTATAAACATTGGCTTCCCATTTACAAAAAGTATTTGGGTAGTTTTATCAAATTCAGCAAGCTGAACGTTATCCTTTTTGCTTATTAGCTTCTTAGCAACTTCCTCCCCAAAAATTGAACTCATCTCCCGTATTATCTCTTTAATCTCTTTCTTGCTTAAAGGATGCTTAATCTTCAGCATTCAGCTCACCCCAAAGGCTTTTAACAGCTTCTCTCGGATTATCAGCATTATAAATTGCTCTCCCAACAATTATGTAGTCAGCACCAGCTTTTAAAGCTTCTTTAGCTTTCCCACCCTGAGCACCTATTCCCGGAGTGAAGATTTTTATATCCCCATCAAGCTTTTCTCTGATGTATCTTATCCTTTCAGGCCTCGTTCCAGGAGCTACAACTCCAAAAGGCTTAAGCTCATTCGCCATTTCTATAAGTCTGTCAGTAATTGGCTGCATGAATTCCTCAGCTCCAGGATGGCTCATCTCCACAACGATAATCGTACTGCCCTCCTCCATAACCGCCCTGACACTGTCCCTTCCAACAAAGCCGTGAACAATTATATAATCCGCCCCATTATCAAAAACTTTCTTTGCAATGAGTTTGTTTGTATTTGGGATATCAGCAACTTTTAAGTCAGCTATAACCGGTAAGCCTGTTTTCTCTTTTAGCTCTCCAATTATTCCAATCCCGCTTCCAAGAATGAGAGGCCAGTTGATCTTTATCGCCCAAAGGTAGTCCTTAGTTTCCTCTGCTATTTTCAATGCCCTCTTTCTCTCATAAACATCCAGTGCCAAGATAATCATTCGCCCACCTCAAGGATTTCCTTGGGGAGTTCATTCTTTTTAAGTGTTAATGCAACATGAATTGCGCTTTTAATTGCATCTGCTCTATTTTCAGCCCATGTAACAACGATCAGATCCCCCTCTTTTGGGCTAAGTTTTTTTAGGTCTTCGGCAAGCCTGGGGAGAGTTTCCTTTAATGGTCTTTCATCTTCGGGGAATACAATTTCACCTGCTTTGTAAACCAAAATCATGGCACCTTTGGCAAAATAGCGAATAGCTTCGTCTCTAAGGTCTATGCTTTTAAATTGGGGTGGGTTCTTAACAATCAAGGCATAGGTGGGCATGTTTTCAACTTTTTCAACTTCAGCGGGCTCAGAGAACAAAGTTAGTATTTGGAACAGAACATTAAGACCTTTTTCATTCAAATAATGCCCCTTTTGTTTTGACTCAATTAATTCCAGCTTTGCAAGCTTCTTCAAAAGAGTTCTAACGCTTCCCTCGCCGAGATCAAGATCCTCAGAAATCTGTTTTCTTCCTCTCGGAGTTTTTAAGAGAAAAAGTGTTGCGACTGCATCTTCAAGGGTAAACTCGGGATAAGCTCCTCTTTTCCAGCTCATTTCCTCACCTCTCAGAATTGTCTCGCTCAGCTGATAAATAAATGTTTTTATCATCAAATCATTCGAGAACAAAGTTAAAATAAAAGACAAAACGCCTTCAGAAGATCAACGGTGCTCTGTATTCGCCCCAGACTTCTCTTAAAACATCAGTAACCTCACCAAGTGTTGCTAAATGTCTGTGTGCTTCAATTATGTATGGCATTAAGTTCACATCTTCCTTCTCAGCAGCATTCCTCAGCTTGTCTAAAGCCTCTTCAACTTTCTTGTTGTCTCTTTCGCTCCTCAGCTTCCTCAAACGTTCAATCTGCTTGTCTCTAATGCTTGGATCAACCTTGAGAATCTCGACCTCAATTGGCTCATCCACAACAAACTTGTTGACACCAACGATTATCCTTTTGCCCTCCTCGACTTCTTTCTGATACTTGTAAGCGGAATCTGCGATCTCCTTCTGGATGTAGCCACGTTCAATAGCCCTCATCATTCCACCCATGCGCTCAATCTTCTCAATGTACTTCATGGCTTCCTCCTCGATATGATCGGTAAGCCACTCAATGTAATACGCTCCACCTAATGGATCAATCGTGTCAACGACGCCGCTCTCATAAGCGATAATTTGCTGCGTTCTTAATGCGATCCTGACACTCTTTTCAGTTGGAAGGGACAAAGCCTCATCATAGCTGTTCGTATGCAAGCTTTGAGTCCCGCCCAACACAGCGGCTAAAGCCTGGATCGTGACTCTAATGATGTTGTTCTCTGGCTGCTGGGCTGTAAGCGTTGAACCGGCAGTTTGCGTGTGGAATCTAAGGAGCATTGACTTTGGATTCTTTGCACCGAATTTCTCCTTCATTATCTTAGCCCACAACCTTCTCGCTGCCCTGAATTTAGCAATCTCCTCAAGGAAGTTGTTGTGAGCATTGAAGAAGAAGCTCAATCTTGGGGCAAACTTATCAACGTCCATTCCCCTCTCAATAACAGCTTTAACATACTCGATACCATCCGCCAATGTGAAAGCAACCTCTTGGACTGCATTTGCACCTGCTTCTCTGATGTGATAGCCGCTTATTGAAATTGGGTTCCACTTTGGAACGTTCTCAGCACAGTACATGATAATATCCGTAGTTAAGCGCATTGAGGGCTGTGGTGGGAAGATATAAGTTCCCCTCGCAATGTACTCCTTAAGAATGTCATTCTGCACGGTTCCCCTTAAAACATGCTGTGGAACGCCCTGCTTTTCAGCAACGAGGATGTACATTGCCAGAAGGTTTGCGGCTGTAGAGTTTATTGTCATTGAGGTTGAAACCTTATCCAAAGGAATCCCATCAAAGAGAATCTCCATATCCCAGAGGGAATCAATAGCAACACCGACTTTACCAACCTCTCCTTCTGCCATTGGATGGTCGCTGTCATAGCCGAGCTGAGTTGGCAAGTCAAAGGCTACACTTAAACCTGTTTGTCCTTGTTCCAAAAGGTACTTGTAACGTTTGTTTGATTCCTCAGCGGTGGCATAGCCAGCATATTGCCTCATCGTCCAGAATCTTCCTCTATACATTGTCGCATAAACGCCACGAGTGAAGGGGTACTGTCCCGGAAAGCCCAGCTTCTCCATGTAGTCCCAATCTTCTCCAAGGTCAGCGGGGGTGTAGACTCTTTTAATTTCAAAACCATCGTCAGTCATGAACTTCTCTTTCCTCTCTGGTCTTTTTGCAATAAGTGGCTTAACCACATTTTCTTCCCACTCTTGTTCAGCTTTTCTGATCTCATCAAGCTTTTTTCTATCAAAGGTCATCGGGATCACCAGATGAGCTTTTAGCTCTCAACATATAAAAACCTTTTACATAACTAAAGGTTGGACTTGATATTGGATATTTTATCCATACTAAGAAAAGCTTAACTTAGTGCAAGTGAATCTCATTATGATGATAATTTACGGAATAGGTCTTGACAGCTCAGCAAGGGTTACTTTTCAAAGTCATGCTCACAGTGATCATTTTGTTAGTGGAAACATTATATTCTCCACGAAAGCTACCAAATTTCTGAGCCATCTAAAGAAAAGTGGGCTTTATAAAGTGGTAAAGTTTGGAAAAACGTTCTACTTAGGTGATTATAAGGCCAAGCTTTATCCCGCTGGTCACATGTTGGGCTCCGCTCAAATTTATATTGAATTTGATGAGTTTTCTCTGCTTTATACTGGAGATGTCAAGTGGTTTAAGCTGAGAACTGCTGAAAAGAGCAGGTTTAGAAAGGCAGATGTTCTAATAATCGAAGCAACTTTCGGTGTTCCTATGTATAATTTTCCTTCACCAAAAGAAGCAGAAAAAAAGCTTATTGCTTTTGTTGAGAGTGCTCTTGACAAGCGAAAAACACCCACCCTTTATGCAAACCAGATGGGCAAAGCCCAAGAGCTTTTAAAGATTCTTGAGGTTCATGGCTATACCGTGAAAGCCTCAAGGAGCATAATCAAGGTTGCAAAAGTTTACGAGAAATTTGGGATTAAATTTGGGAACATCGATAGGAATGGGGAAGTCGTTTTAAGAGGATTTAGAACTCCAAAACCAGAAAATTCTCTCTCCCCCTCCGAGCTTTATGTTTCTGGATTTGGCAATTTAAAGCTCAGCAACCATGCTGATTTTTGGGAACTCATCAAAATTATAGAGAAAGTCAAGCCAGAGAAGATCTACACTGTTTATGGATATGCGGAAAATTTTGCAAAAATTTTAAGAGGCTTGGGATATGACGCTACTGCCATAGACAGAGATTGCTGTTTATCATGTTACAAAAATATTTAAGGGCTAATGTGTAAACCTCTATCATGAACTATAGCAAACATAAACGGTATACTCCCCGCAGACACATCTTCCTGAACTACCTCCTCCTTACGCACAAAAAGAGGATTATTCGGAAGAAAGAGCTTGTCTACGAGATGAAGATACAAAAGCTCCAGGACATAATGGATGCCTTAAGTGGATGGGTGGAAGCTGCAGAGATTGAAAGAAATTTAAAACATGCTTTTCTGCATGATCTGGAGATGTTCAGGAAGTTTCTGCTGACTTTCCTCACTCGATCTACACTAAACAGCATTAATTACTATACCCTGAAGGCATGGGAAAGCAGAATTGATGCACTTGCAAATGAAATTTCCAGACGAAAAAATCCATTTTTTAAGCTCCTGTATTCAAGATTTAAGCTTTCTTTGGATGAATTCTACAGAGAGCTGGGCATTAGATGATTATGTTTAAATATCTCAACAACAAAATTCTGGTAGGGTGAGAAATATGAAAACGGGAATAGAGTTCTTTGATGAAACTATCATCAGAGAAGGGTTTCCAGAGGGTTCTTTAATCATAGTGGCTGGAGAACCAGGAACTGGAAAAACGATTTTCACATCAACTATAATACACAATGGGCTCGAAAAATTCGGAGAGAAAGGTATGTATATCTCGCTTTCAGAAACAAAAGAAGATTTTTATGACGAGATGAAAAGGCTCGGCATGGATTTTGAAAAGTACGAGAAAAGTGGACTCTTTAGGTTTATGGATTTAGTTACTGTTACACCTGATGTCATTGAAAAGGAAATTGAGCTGATCATGAAGGAAATCTTAAGCTTTCGTCCAAAACGTATTGTCATAGATTCAATAACTGCACTCACACAGCTTTTAGGCACAGAAAAAACAAGAATCTTCTTGCATACAACATTAGGAAGATTCATTAAGTCCTTTGGAGCAGTTGCGTTCCTGATTGCAGAAAAGCCTTTAGGAAAAGAAACAATCGGGCATGGTGTTGAAGAATTCGTGGTGGATGGCGTTATAGTGCTCAAGTACATAAGCCTCGGAGAAGTCAGGAGGAGAGTAATGGAAATTCCAAAGATGAGAAAAAGAAGCATTGAGAAATCCCAGTATGAGTATGTAATAACAGACAGAGGGATAGAGTTCTTAGCTATTCCAGAACTCATCAGAGGACAAGGGGATGCTTCAGAAGAAAAGATAAGCACCGGCATTAAGGAACTCGACGCAATTTTAGATGGTGGCGTTTACAGGGGATCGATAACATTGATTGTCGGGATGACTGGAACTGGAAAAACTACTTTCGGCTTACACTTTGCAATAGCAAATGCCCTCCAGGGGAGAAAAGCTATATACATTTCTTTTGAAGAATCTGTAGGGCAGCTAAAGAGGGCAGCAAGAAGGTATGGAATGCCAGTTGATGAAGTTTTGGATAAGACATTGAAGATGTTCAGCTGGGTTCCCGAAGCAAAAACACCAGTTCACACATTCCTTAAGATTAGAGAAATTATTGATGAGCATAAACCAGAAGTTCTTGTGATTGACAGCCTGACCTCACTCAGGGAGCATATGAACGAAACAGAGCTTGAAAAGATGCTCAGATACCTAAGTCTTATAATAAAGCAATATGGAGTAGCAACATACATAACCCTTAATGCAGAGACAGATTTTGAAACGGTTCCATTCACCAAAGCAAGCACTCTCTCAGACAACATCATCGGGCTGAAATATGTCATAAAAAACGAGCTCATAGAAAGACGGTTGGCAGTTATTAAGGCCAGAGGGTCAAATCATTCCAGGAAAATTCACAAATATGATATAACCGACAAGGGGGTGATGATCTATGAGTAGTGCTGAGGATATAGTGGTCAGAGCTGTGACCTACGCTGTGGAAAAGGCAAACCCAACTCTCAAGAATCTTTTAGAATTCCATCTAAAGACAACGACAGGAAAAGGTTATGAGCTTGCGTATGAGGATCCAAAAATGTTTAAAGAAGCCGTCTCAAAGCTTTTCGGAGAATACAGCGGAAGATTACTTGAAATGCTGATAATAAGCTATTTCAAGGAAAAGGTTGGACTCAAAGAGAACATAGAAGATCTCGAAGATCTTGTAGAATATGTTAAGAAGATTTATGGGGAATAAAAATGGAAGTCGACCCTCTTGAAATTTTAAAGGAATCTTCCAAAAGGATAAGCCCAACTCTCATTGAATATGAGATCGGAAGCGAAATCGAGATAATTCTCTATACTCTAATAAAAAAGCTCAGACAAGAATACCAGAACTTCATAATAATATCGTTCCATGATGCATACCTTGTCTTAAGGAGATATCTTGAAAATGTGTTCTCAGAGACGGAGGTGAACACAGCATTCGATGGTGCCCACTTGATTTCGGTGAATCCCATTCTTGAGACTGAAGAAAATCGGCCACAGGATATAATCAAAAGCACACATCACGACATCATTGTTGGACGAATCCTTGAGGCTACTTCAAAGATAAATGGCGAGTCTTTATTCATAATATTGGGACTGGACTTTTTTGGAATAAGAATAGGAAAGGATGAACTCATAGACTTATTTCCCGCATTAGTATCGACCATAGGACGAAAGAAGAACAACAATGTGATAATGACGCTCAATGTTAAGGTCTTTCCCCAAAGCCTTGTAGAGATTGTGAACAGCTTTGCATTCAACGTAGCCCATGTTGGGATTGAACTTCAGGACAAGGAGATCAGGAGGTATATAACCCTTATTCGCACGGTATTTTTAGAGTACAACCTCAAGAAGTGGTACTACACACTCCTTGGAAAAAAGCTTGTGTTTAAGCGTGTGAACTCTGAGGGGCTAATTTTTTAAGCCCTATCTTTTCTTTAGTTTTAAATCCAAAAGAAAAGGTGATAATAATGGAGATCAACTTAGATGAGCAGAGGGTTGTGAAGGATATAACGCTAAGACATGGAATGAGTGTGAACGAAATAACAAAACAGCTCTTCGAGAGTGGCGGCTTTGTTGCAAAGAAGTTCGCAATAGCAGTTGACATACTTGAGAGGATGATAAAAGATAAAGATACATTCAAGTTTCTGAGCTTTCCAGCATGCATAATGGCAACAGGAACAAGAGGAATAATTGTAGATCTGATTAAAAACAAGCTCTTCGATGCTGTAGTTACAACCTGCGGAACGTTAGATCACGATTTAGCGAGACTATGGAAGCCCTACTATCATGGAAGCTTTCTGATGAATGATAGGGAACTCCATAAACAGGGGATAAACAGATTGGGAAACGTCTTAGTCCCCAACGACAGCTACTGGATTGTTGAGGAAAAATTGCAAGGAATCTTCCAAGATATCTATGATTCGGGCAAAAGAAGATTAGCAACATATGAGCTTGTGTGGGAAATTGGAAAACGTTTGGAGAATGAAGAAGGCAAAGAGAACAGCTTCACTTACTGGGCGTATAAAAATAAAATTCCAGTGTTCATCCCTGGCATTACTGATGGAGCAGTTGGCTACCAGCTCTGGCTTTTCATGCAAGATAAAGAGGATTTCATCGTCGATGTTTTCAAAGATGAAACAAAGCTCGATGAGATAATGGCATCGTTGGCTTCAAACAACAAGAAGAGCGGCGCTTTGATGATTGGTGGAGGGATTTCAAAGCACCACACAATATGGTGGAATCAGTTTTGGAAAGAAGGTCTTGACTATGCTGTCTATATAACGACAGCAGTTGAATGGGATGGTTCATTGAGCGGTGCAAGGATGAGAGAAGCAGTTTCATGGGGCAAAGTTAAGGAAGATGCAAGGTACGTTACCGTTGAAGGTGATGCGACGGTTTTACTTCCCTTTATGATTGCATCTCTACTGGAAAGGCTTTAATTTTAATCCCAACTTTTAATTTTTAATGCACTTAGGTATCAAAACATTATTAAACTCCAAAAGCCAATTCTCTAATGCCCGGGGAGCACCGCCGAAGGCGGAGTCTATGAACTTGGGCGGGTTATTGCCCCCATCACTTCTCGGAAATTAGTCTAAAGCTGGATAAACCCCAAAGTGCTAATAAGTGCATGTAAAAAGCTGAAATTAAAAACGAGAAGAAGAGAAAAGGGCTCACATACCAAGCTCTTCTTTAATTGTCTCAGCAAGCTTTTGGATTCCAATCTTAATCTTCTCTTCGTCAACGTATGTGAAGTTCAAACGCATTGTGTTCTTGACATCTCTGTACGCAAAGAACGCCTCTCCTGGGACATAGGCAACACCCTTTGCAACTGCCTTTTCAAGCATCTTCTTCGTGTCAATGCTTTCTGGAACCGTTGCCCAGACAAACATACCACCCTCAGGCTTTGTCCACTTAACCCCCTCTGGCATGTAGTCCTCAAGGGCGTCAAGCATTGCGTCCCTCTTTGGCTTGTAGAACTTTATTATCCTCGGTATGTGCTTCTCCAAGAGCCCCTTTTCAAGGAACTTCCATGCGATAACCTGACCAAATGGATTTGTACAGAGATCGACTGCCTGCTTGGCAATCTCAATCTTCCTTATGAAGTGCGGCTCCCCTGCTATCCAGCCGAGTCTAAATCCTGGAGCAAGAATCTTTGAGAATGTTCCAAAGTAGAATACCCTTCCCTCAGTGTCAAACTTCTTTATCGGTGGAACTGGTTTACCTGAGTAACGGAGCTCACCGTATGGATCATCCTCAATGACCAAGAAGTCATATTCACTTGCAAGCTCTACAAGGTACTTTCTTCTCTCCTCGCTCATTGTCACACCTGCAGGATTCTGGAATGTTGGAACAGTATAAACAAACTTAACCTTCTTATTCTCTGCTTTGAGTTTTCTCAGCTTTTCTTCAAGAAGATCAACCCTCATTCCCTCATCGTCAAGGGGGATCTGAATGAAATTCGGCTCATAGTACTTGAAGGCATTTAAAGCTGCTAAATATGTTGGTGCTTCAACAACTATCAAGTCTCCAGGATTAATGAAGGTCCTCCCGATTAGATCCAAAGCTTGCTGTGAGCCAGAGACAACCATTATGTCCACTTTTGAGATCGGGATTCCGTATCTATCTCGTAACCACTCTGCGATTTTAAGCCTTAATGGAGTGAACCCTTTTGTTGTTCCATACTGAAGGGCTTTATCAGCATGCTCCTCAATGACTTCTTGAGCAATCTGCTTAATCTCCTCCTTTGGAAACGTTGCGGGGTTAGGTAATCCTCCCGCCATAGAGATTACATCAGAAGTCTCAACGAGCTTTAAGAGCTCTCTAATTTCAGATGCTTTCATCTGTAAGGCTTTTTCTGAGAAATAACTCTCATAATCCAGTACTTTGGATTCCAACTTTTTTTGAAGCATCTCTTCCATAGTATAACCCCCACTTTGTTATGATGTACAAATTTGAACATATCCCCAGTTTTATACATGGAAAACTTTGTGGCGATTAAATATAAAGCTTTCGGCATTGGTCGTGAATGCCCTTTATGTTTGTAAAGAAAAAAGTGGTCTTTTTTTTAAGTACATCAAAGTCTCATTACGAACATCAATGTACAGAAAAAGTGAAGAAAGTGCAAATATAAAAAGTGCTGGTCAAAGGGTGAAATATATAAAGCCCCACGAGAAAAATAAGCCTTAACAAAAACTGGAGGGAGCAACAATGACACTGGTTAAAGAAGTCTATGAGATTGCCGAAAAAATCAAGAATATGGAAATTAGAGGAGCAGGAAAGATAGCCAGATCCGCAGCTCTTGCCCTGCAAATACAGGCTGAAAAAAGTAAGGCTAAAACTGCAGAAGAGCTCTGGAAAGAACTGAAAGAGGCAGCAAAACTTTTACACTCAACAAGACCGACCGCTGTTTCTCTTCCAAATGCCCTGAGATACGTCATGTATAGAGGTAAAATTGCGTATCAAGGAAGAGCGGACTTAGAACAGCTGAGATTTATCGTAATAAATGCTGCAAAGGAGTTCATCCACAATTCAGAGAAAGCCATAGAGAGGATAGCAGAATTCGGGGCAAAAAGAATCGAAGATGGGGATATAATAATGACCCACTGCCACTCAAAAGCCGCTATAGGCGTTATGAAAAAAGCGTGGGATGATGGAAAGGACATCAAGGTTATTGTAACAGAAACAAGACCTAAGTGGCAGGGCAAGCTGACGGCAAAGGAATTGGCAGAGTATGGAATCCCAGTAATTTATGTCGTTGACTCAGCAGCGAGACACTACATGAAGATGACCGATAAAGTCATCATGGGGGCTGACAGCATAACAGCCAATGGGGCTGTGATAAACAAAATTGGAACTGCTTTGATAGCTTTAACAGCTAAAGAGCACAGGGTCTGGGTTATGATTGCAGCTGAAACCTACAAATTCCATCCAGAGACAATGCTCGGTCAGCTGGTTGAAATTGAGATGAGAGATCCTCATGAAGTTATTCCAAAGGAAGAGCTTGAGACATGGCCAAAGAACATTGAAGTCTGGAACCCTGCATTTGACGTTACACCTCCCGAATATGTAGATGTCATCATAACTGAGAAAGGAGTAATTCCGCCGTATGCAGCAATTGACATATTAAAGGAAGAGTTTGGCTGGGCTTTCAAGTATACAGAACCTTGGGAAGACTGACTCCATTATTTTCTTTATTTACATCAGTTCTCGGGACAAATAAAGAGACAAAAAGAAAAAACTCAGGGTTTTCTGACCACAAAGAGTGCATGATCTTTTTCATATGGCTCCAGAGAAATGCGCTCAACAATCTCAAAGTACTCGCCCAGCTCTTCCTCAACCATCTTGAAGACTTCTTCTGGCTCCTTTGTAACGTCAATGCTTCTGCTCTTAACGGCGATCATTCCATACCCTCTGCTCTTGAGGTAAGCCTTTGCATTATCAATCAAGATTTTTGCCTGAGTTGGCTGGGCAACATCCTCAAAGATAACATCAACCTTCGTAACCAACGCTCTGTATTCTTCAGGCTTCGTGGCATCTCCAAGGATTGGGATTATGTTCCTTCTCTCCTCAACAATTGGAACCAATTCCCTCAGAACCCTTGGTGAGAACTCAATTCCAAATATTTTGCCCTCCCATCCAACGATGTCGCTCACGTGAGAAGCAGTTGTACCGCTTGCAATCCCCAAATAGAGAACGCTCACCCCAGGTTTGATTGGGAAGTTTTTGAGACCATTCATAATTGCAGCGGCAAGCTTTGACCTCCTTGGGTTCCAGATTCTGTACTCTTCACCTTCCCACTTCACTATACGCTCGCCGTAAACCTTCTGCCCCGGAACTAAATTCTTGGTTGCAATTTTCTCGCTTCCATCTTCATCAATGAACACGTAAACGCCAGGGAATTTGTGCTTTTTAATCTTCATCTACTTCACCTCCTTCTTTTACCTTTCTCCTTTTTGCCTTTGAACTTCTTTCCTTTTTCCTTCCCCTTGAACTTTTTCCCCTTCTTGAACTTCTCCTTCTTTTTCTTCTTCGGCTTCTCCTTCCTCTTCGGCGGATTCGGATACTTCTCTTTAATTTCTTTGATTCTTGCCTCAAGCTCTTTCTTCAGCTCCTCAGCTATGTACTCACCTGAGAAGTAGTCCACACGAGCAGCTATTGCTAACTTACCAGCCAATGCTCTTGCAATTTTACCCCTTTGCCACCATGGAGACTTGTTGATTGCTGGATACTGGTAGATAACACCATGCTTTGGCGGCTTTGCACCAGTCCTTAAGTGTCTGAAGAGAGCTTTTTCAGCACCAAGAACCTGAATTGTCGATGACGGCATCATTGCCAGCTCCTTCAACCCGCCAGCCAAGCTTATCAAACGAGCGGCAAGCTTTGCACCAACGAGACCTTTGAGGTTTGGTGCAACGTCATCCATCGCCCTGTCAATGTAGTCTTCAATCTCTTCTCTAAGCTTGTAGAGGTCATCGATTTCTTTAGCAAAATCTTGAATTATCTTGATGTCCTTTTCATCCATCCATGCGCCCATAGTCTTTTCCTTAGCCTTGAGAATTCTCTCAATTTTGCCCTCGCTAAAGCCGAGCTTTTCGAGGTTCTCTTTAGTTACATTCTCCCTATGCCCTATGTTCTTAACAAAAGCAACATACTGCGGGTGCTTTGGTAAGATCTCATCAAGCTCCGGGAAGTGAAGTGAATACCACTCCCTAAGCCTTGAGACGAGCAGGTTTATGACCTTGTCAATATCATCCAAAGCTTCAATTGCCTGAATCACCATCTTGTCCCTTGCTCCGCTCTGCTCCTGAATCCTCAAACGAGTCAAGGCTACACCAACAGAATAATAGCGTTCAAACCATTCTTTACCGAGAAACTCTTCTGGTCTTTTCCTGAGTATCTCTCCGGCTAAATTTGGGAATTCCGCATCTGCATTAAAGCCAAGCTCTTTTGCTTTCCTGCTTAAATCTGGATGCTCAAAAATGAACTCTTCATAACCTTTCTCTTTAAGCTCTTCAAGAAATGCTATCAGATCATCAGTAATCTCACCAGACAAGAGTCTATCCAAGGCTATCTCAGGCTTTTCTCTGTACTCTCTCTTGGCGATTAGGTTGCCGCTCTCATCAAAGGCATAAATTCCCTGAACGTTTTCGCTTATGTAAGCTTTCATCAGCATCACCTTTTATCATTTTGCTAAAGAAATATAAAAGGATTGAGCTTTTAAACCTAAGCTTCTGAGCTTGGGAAAACTTTCACCACTTTAGAATACTGTTAAAAACCAAAGGTTGAACAAAGCCTTTTATACTGTAGTTTTCTATTTGTAAATGGTGGTATCTATGCCCACGATTAAGGTTTCCGTAATAGGCGAAAGCGTTTCTCCAACGAGGATGATAGTCAAAGGAAAGAAAACTGAATACGTTGTTGATAAAGATGAGTCAAGCCCCCTTGAATACATTTTGGCAGCATTTGCAGGTTGCATAAACATTGTTGGGTTTATGGTTGCAAAGGATATGAACCTTGATATAGAAAAAATCATCGTTGAAATTAGTGGAAAGCTCAATACAGACAAACTCATGGGCAAAAACGTTGAAGATAGAGCGGGATATAAGGAGATTAAGGTCAAAGTCAAGGTTCAGGGGAACGTCGAAGAGGGGAAGCTTAAAGAATGGATTGCCAAAGTAGAAGAGAGATGTCCGATAGGAGATAACATAATGCACGAAACCCCCGTCTGTGTTGAAGTTGAAAAAGCTTAGCTCTTTTCTTTTTCCTTTAAAAAGTTTAAAGAGGGAACACTTTAATCCTTTGTTGGCAGGTGTGGAATAATCCAGCTTAAAAAGCTGTCTAAACTCCTTGTTTGAATATAAAGAGTCCCTGTTCCATAGAACTCCGCAACCAAACCTTCCCCACTTAGGAAGGTGCTTTTCAATCCCCCTACCCTTTTAACCCTGAAGTCTAATCCTTCGCTGAATGCAACCAAGTGACCGGTGTCAATTATAAAATGCTCATTGTTCAGCTCAACTTTTTGAATTGCTCCATAGCTTGAAAGGAACACCACACCCCTTCCGCTCATCTTCAGGAGGAACAACCCCTCTCTGGCAAAAAATGTCTTTGCTCCTCCCCATTTTGTATCAATCTTTATATCTGCTGAACTTGCCAAAAATGCCCCGCTCTGAGCATATAATGTTCCGTCAATCTCAAAAGCTTCGATGTCTCCAGGATAAGGCGGTGCAAACCCTACTTTTCCCCCATCTCTTTCAGCTTTAAATATATTTATGAAAAAGCTTTCTCCAGCCAAGAGAGATCTCTTAAGTGCTCCAAAAATGCCGCCCTTTGCCTTTGTTTCTATTTTTATGCTGGGGCTCATAAACACCATAGCCCCCGCTTCCGCTTGTACTGCTTCTCCCCTTTCCAGCTCAACCTCAACTAAGCTAAAACTTGGTCTATGCTTTATCTCATACCTCACAAGGGTCACCTAAAATTTAACTATGAGTGGTGGTATATATCACTTCCTATCGCCAATTGACGAAAAACAATTGACCTTTTACCGAAAGACTTTTATAACTCCCCCTTCTACTTCCCAGAGAACATTTAGGTTCAACGCTTTTACAGGTGATGACAATGAAGAGACTGCTGAAACCAGCCAAAGAAGTTGGTATTGTTGGATACGGTGCCTATGTACCTATGTTCAGAATTAAAAATGCCGAAATAGGCAGAGTATGGGGAGTTAATGGATTCCCAATTGAGGAAAAAGCTGTTAACAACCTCGATGAGGACGCATTAACAATAGGGATTGAGGCAGCAAGAAATGCTCTGAAGAGAGCTAAAATTGATCCCAAGCTTATTAGAGCAATATGGTTTGGTTCTGAATCAAAACCCTACGCAGTTAAACCTTCTGCAACTGTTATAGCTGAAGCAATTGGGGCAACTCCAGATTTAGACGCTGCAGATTTTGAATTTGCTTGTAAAGCTGGAACAGAAGCATTGCAAGCAGCAATAGGCTTTGTCGGCTCTGGAATGGCAGAGTATGCAATGGCCATTGGAGCAGACACTGCTCAGGGGAGACCCGGTGACCATCTTGAATTCACGGCTGCTGCTGGAGGAGCGGCTTACATTGTCGGAGAAAAGAGCTCAGAAACTTTGGCATATTTTGAAGGGAGCTACTCCTACGTTACAGATACCCCGGACTTCTGGAGGAGACAGCATGAGCACTATCCAAGACATGGAAACAGATTTACCGGTGAGCCAGCTTACTTCCACCATGTTATCAGTGCCGCCAAAGGATTAATGGAAGAGCTGGGTTTGACAGTCAATGATTTCGACTATGCCGTTTTCCACCAGCCAAATGTAAAGTTTCCACTCACAGCTGCAAAGATTTTGGGCATTCCAATTGAGAAGGTCAAACCCGGTCTTCTCAGCGGAATAATCGGTAACACGTACAGCGGTGCGACTTTAGTTGGAGTTTCCGCTGTTCTGGACATAGCGAAGCCGGGCGAGAGAATCCTCTGGGTCAGCTTTGGCTCGGGAGCGGGAAGCGACGCTTTCAGCTTAGTCGTGCAAGATGCAATTGAGGAAAAGAGAGACCTTGCTCCCAAAACCTGGGACTACATAAACAGGAAGAAGTACATTGACTATGCACTGTACGTAAAGCACAGAGGAAAGTTGATAATGTGAGGTGGTTGAGATGAAAAAGGCTGTAATAATTGGAGTTGGCATGACCCCTGTTGGGGAGCACTGGAAAACTTCACTTAGAGACTTAGCTGTCGAAGCTTTGCTGAATGCAATGGATGATGCTAACCTTGACAAAGTTGATTCTCTCTATGTGGGAAACATGATTTCGGGACCATTCGTTGAACAGGAGAATCTCGGAGCACTTATAGCTGACTGGGCTGGTTTGGGACACATCCCCGCTGTAAAAATTGAAGCCGCTTGTGCTTCTGGAGGAGCAGCAGTTCAAGAAGGTGCTAAAGCAGTCATGAGCGGTCTTGAAGACGTTGTTGCCGTCGTTGGAGTGGAAAAGATGACGGATGCATGGCCAAGTGACGCCACGAGATACTTAGCTTATGCCTCTGATGCTGAATGGGAGCTCTTCCACGGAGCGAGCTTTGTAGCTTTGAATGCACTTGTCATGCGCTACTACATGCACACATACGGCTATACGGAGGAGGATTTGGCTTTATTCGCTGTTAACGCTCACATAAACGGTGCAAAGAACCCATATGCAATGTTTAAAAAGCCAATAAAAGTTGAAACTGTGCTTAGGAGCCCATACATAGCTGATCCGCTTAAGCTGTTTGATGCCTCTCCAGTCTGTGATGGTGCCGCCGCTGTGATAATCACAACTCCTGAAAAAGCAAAGGAGCTTGGAATTCCAAAAGAAAAGTGGGTTGAGATAGCCGGAATGGGGAGGGCAATTGATACAATTAACTTAGCAAACAGGAAGGACTTGCTCAGACTTAAAGCAGCAGAAGTTGCAGCTGAGAGAGCTTACAAGATGGCAGGAATTGAAGCTAAAGATGTGGATCTCTTTGAGGTTCACGATGCATTTACTATCATGGCCGCTTTGAGCTTGGAAGCCGTGGGTGCTGCTGAACGTGGCAAAGGTGCGGAGCTGGCTAAGGAAGGGCAGATCGCAATTGATGGCGACTACCCAATCCAGACGATGGGTGGGCTCAAGTCAAGGGGACATCCAGTTGGTGCAACGGGAGTTTATCAAACCGTTGAAGCAGCTTTACAGCTCAGGGGAGAAGCACCAAATCAAGTACCTGATGCAGAGATTGCACTAACGCAGAACATTGGAGGAACAGGTTCAAACATAACCGTAACAATCCTTAGGAGGGTTTGAAAATGGGGAAGCCAATGCAGGTTTCAAGATTTTGGAGGCACTTTAAAGAGAAATACCGCTTAGTTGGGAGCAAGTGCAAAAAGTGCGGAAAGATCCACTTTCCTCCAAGGCAGGTTTGTGATGAATGTGGAAGCAGAGAGATGGAAGAGATACAGCTCAGCGGAAGAGGAAAGGTTATCAGCTGGACTATTGTGAGAAACCCACCAAGCGGCTTTGAATATTACAAACCCTATCCTCTGGCATTGATTGAGCTTGAAGAAGGGCCCATCATCTTAGCCCAGCTTACAGATGTTGACCCAGAGGAAATTACCTTCGGCATGGAAGTTGAGATGGTCACAAGGAAGATAAGAGAGTTCAACGAAGACGGAATAATACTCTACGGATACAAGTTCAGACCTCCTATTAAGTGAGCTTTTTCCTTTTTTGATTTTGATTCCATAAGCAACATCAGCAACTCCCTCTGTAGAGAAGCGTATTTTCAAACAAGTGAAAAAACCTGCTGATTTACTGGGAGCTTTGCGGCTCATTTTGGACATCTTTAACCATCCTCACCCAAATTCCGCTCTGCCCAACAACTCTGAAGCCATATTTTTCATAGAATTTAATTGCCTTCTTATTCTTCTCGCCAACCCAGAGCTCTATTTTATCGTTGTATTTGCTCAGATAGCAGAGACACTTCTCCATGAGCTTTTTCCCAATGCTCTTACCTTGGTACCGCTTATCAACCACAAACTCATGAATAGCTCCGACGACTTTTCCCTCATATTTGCTGAACCAGTCTCTATCGCAGACTATAAACCCAACGATTTCATCGCCGATTTTAGCAATAAAAAAGCCATCTTTGGCTTTATCCCAGCACCACCGTAAATATCTCCGCGCATATCTTCTACCTTCTCCCCCATACTCCGGCATGTCCTCATATCCTCTCATATAGACATCAACAAGCTTTTCCAAGAGTTCTTGGTTGAATTCTTTCAGCTTCTCTATCTTTACTTCCTCTTCCATACCCATCACTATTAAGTTAAGAGATGGGCTTAAAAAGCATAGGGTTTTTATGGTTTGAGGGAGAGAATAGAGCAGGAGAAGGTGGTTTTAATGGGAAAGGCAAAGCCAAAAATTTGCGAAATTTGCGGTGCTGAAATCAGAGGACAGGGGCACACTGTAAAAATTGAAGGTGCAGAGCTCTTAGTTTGCTCTAACTGTTACAGAAAATATGGAAGAAAGAAGCCTGGAACGTTCAGCATAATGCCAACTGGAAGGGAGCCGAGAAGGACATACAAACCAAAACCAAGACCTCAGAAAAGACCCTACCGAGAAAGACCGCTCTATACAGAGGATATTGTTGAGGATTACGCTGAGAGGGTTTACCAAGCAATACAGAGGAGTAAGATGAGTTATGAGGAGCTTTCCCATAAAGTGGGACTTTCTGTTAATGTACTTAGGAGAATTGCCCACGGCGAATACATGCCAACCATTGAGGAAGCCAAAAAGCTGGAGAGATACTTCAAGATAAAGCTCATTGAGAGAGTGGAAGAAGTGCATGAGGAAAAGATCAGCATACCCAAGGATTACGAGCCAACACTCGGTGACATTGCGAGGATAAAGATCAAGAAGAAAAAGAAGAAATGAGAGAACATTTCAGTAAAACTCCTCTCCTTCCTCTTTCTCAACTTTCTGCTCAATTCTCTTAACCTTCGGCGGATGAAAGCCCTTAAGCTTCTCAAAAGTACCCCACAAGCGCAAAAGCTCCTTATGAACCGGACTTTCCGGAGGAATCACGATTATATGAGCAGGAGGATGGATATCTCTCAGACGACCGATTGCCTTAGCTGGAGGCAAATCAATCTGAGCGACGACATGAGCCCTGTATCTCTTTCTTGGCTTTTCTCCAACGATCTTTTCAAAGGCCCAATCTGAAAGTGCGGGAGGTACTATCCTCGGATCCCCCCTGATCCGCATTCCGCCATATCTCACAAGATCTGCCAAAGCCACCATTGCTTTGTCAAAGTTGTCTGTCCTTATTAATACAATCGTGTTTAGCATTGCTTCCACCTAAGGTCTGCTCATCTTTTGAGTTTTTAAAGGTTTGGCATTTTTAGTAACTATAAGTTCTAAAAATATTCTGCCAAACAAAAACTTCCCAGAAAAGGAACAAACAACCATGTAGACAAAATGAGTAGCATAGTTTTAGTGGAAGCTTACGTTAGGAAATCCACTATTCTTCAAAATTTCCTAAACCTTTAAAAACCTAAAGTGAGGTATTTATAAAGGGTTTTTAAGCCCACTAACTGGGGGTGTAATTTATGGTAGATATGAGCAAGGTAAAGCTTAGGATAGAAAACATCGTTGCTTCTGTGGATCTTTTCACACAGCTCGATTTGGAAAAGGTAATTGAAATATGTCCAAATTCCAAATACAACCCTGAGGAATTCCCCGGTATCATCTGTCGCTTCGATGAGCCTAAAGTTGCCCTCTTGGTTTTCAGCTCAGGTAAGCTCGTCGTTACCGGTGCTAAAAGCGTTGAAGATATTGAAAGAGCTGTCTCAAAGCTTGTCCAGATGCTCTCAAAGATTGGAACTAAGTTCCAAAGGGCTCCCCAAATTGATATTCAAAACATGGTCTTCAGCGGAGACATTGGAATGGAGTTCAACTTGGATGCAGTCGCCTTAGTACTGCCAAACTGTGAGTATGAACCGGAGCAGTTCCCCGGTGTTATCTACCGTGTTAAAGAACCAAGGGCTGTTATTCTGCTCTTCAGCTCAGGAAAGATTGTCTGCTCAGGCGCAAAAAGCGAACATGATGCATGGGAGGCCGTTAGAAAGCTCCTCAGAGAGCTCGAGAAGTACGGTCTGATTGAAGAAGAGGAGGAATTCTGAGTTTTCATAATTTCCTTTTTGTGGTGCTCATGCTTAGGATTCTCTACTCCTCCATTTTTAAAGAGCACAAACCCCTTGATTATCATCCAGAAAATCCCAACCGCTTGGACTTTGCAATTGAAGGGTTAAAAGCCAAAAATCTGTGGCAAAATGTTGTTAAACCAAATCCAGCAAACATTGAAGAAATTTTAGAGGTCCATTTTGAGAATTACGTTGAAAGGATAAGAAAAGCTTCACAAATGGGGTTTCACTACATAGATCCAGATACTTACGTATGCGAGAAAACATGGAATGCAGCAATTTACGCATTTGGAGCGGCAAGAGAAGCTGCCCTAATGGCTTTGGAGGAAAAAGGAATTTATTTAGCTTTGGTGAGACCACCCGGACATCATGCCGGAAAAAGCGGCAGAGCGTTCTATGCTTCTACTTTAGGTTTCTGCATCTTCAACAACATTGCTGGAGCAGCTAAGCTCCTTGAAAGTCTTGAAGGAAATGCATTGATTATAGACTTTGACGTCCATCACGGAAACGGAACTCAGGAAATCTTCTGGAATGATGCAAATGTTGTCCATATAGATTTGCATGAAAGGGATATTTACCCGTGGAGCGGCTATGAATGGGAAGTTGGTGGAAAAGATGCTGAAGGGACAAAGATAAACATTCCAATGACCTCTTATTCGGGCGACGATGATTACATGTACGCTTGGAAGGAAATAGTCATGCCAATTGTAGATGTAATTAAACCAAAGGTTATTTTGATTTCGGCAGGGTTTGATGCGTTCAAAGGTGATGGCTTAGCAACGATCCAGCTAACAGAGGAGTTTTATAGATTTGCCGGGGCAAGCCTTTCTGGTTACAGCCTCAGTGTGGTTCTTGAGGGAGGTTATGGTATAGGGCTCGAAAAAGGGCTGCCCGCTTTTGTTGAAGGCTACATCAAAGGCGAAACTGGAAAAGAGATTATAATGCCAAGTTATGAGACACTTAAAGTTGTTGGAAAAGTTAAAGAGATTTTGAGAGAATGGTGGGAGATTTAAAAATGAAAAGACCTTAAAGCCCAAGCAATTCCTTGGCAGCTTTAACGCCAAGCTCGAAGGCCTTCATATTGACATCAACTGCCTTCTTTGGAACGCTGAGCCTGATGACTTCCTTAACGTGTTCAGCACTCAACGGGAACCCTGGCGTCTGTGTGAGTGCTCCAATGAGGACAACATTTGTTGTGATGACATTTCCAGCCTCCAAAGCCAATTTTTCAGCATCTAAGGTTATGAGCTTGCCCTTAAAGTCCTCCTCGATGATCTTCCTGATTTCCTCCATGCTTGGATATGTCGCTAATCCCATTGAAACTTGAACCGGTGGAATAGGATTTGAGTTTGCTATAACCAACCCACCTTCTTTGAGGTAGTTGATGTATCTCAAAGCTTCAACTGGCTCAAAAGCCATTATGACATCCGCTTTTCCCTCTGGAACCATTGCTCCATAGACATCTTCACCAAATCTGACGTAAGCAATAACTGAACCGAAACGCTGGCTCATTCCGTGAACCTCGCCAACCCTCACCTTGTAGCCAGCATGAAGGGCAGCCCAGCCTAAGAGGTTGGCAGCTGTGAGAATTCCCTGACCGCCAACACCAGTGATGACAATGTTGTACTCCTTAACCATCTCACTCACCCTCCTTCATGACCTCAAACGCTCCGAATGGACAGACCTGTGCACATCCACCACATCCCCAACACATAAGCGGATTCACTTGGGCTTTCTTCTTCTCTGCATCCCAGTAGATTGCCGGACATCCATAGGCGTTAATACAGATCTTACAGCCTGTACACTTATCCTCATTTACTGTGTATATTAGCCACTTCTCACCTCTTCTCCTCAGCTGTCCTATGTGGTGCAAGGCACATACCCTTCTTGCAACAACAACGCTAACTCCTTCTGTCTCAATGGCTTTCTTCATGACTTCATATGTCGCCTTTATGTCATACGGATCCACTACTTCAACGAAGTCAGCACCCATAGCTCTTGCAACCTCTTCAATGAGGATTCTCTTGCCCGGGCCGTGTGGAGTATCGCCCGTTCCCGGGTTGGGCTGATCTCCAGTCATTGCCGTAACAAGGTTGTCGACAACCACTATGACCACATTTGAGCGGTTGTAAATTGCGTTTGCCAAAGCTGGCAGTCCTGTGTGGAAGAACGTTGAGTCACCAATCGTGGCAACGATGACTTTCTTCTTTTCTTTTGTATCTTTTTCACCAGGAACTCCATTCAATGCAACATCCAATCCATGAGCAACACCAATTGATGCACCCATTGCAACCGTCGTGTCAACGGTCTTAAGCGGAGGAAGAACACCAAGCGTGTAACATCCAATGTCGCTTGGGAATATCGCTTTTGAACCGGCGGCTTTTCTTATAGCATAGAAGGTGTTCCTGTGAGGACACGCCGGACACAGGCTTGGAGGTCTTGGTGGAACGATGGCTGAAACTTTCTTATACTTCCCGTCAACACTCTCAAAGTCAATCGGAGTCTCAAGACCAAGGAATTTTGCTATCGCAGTTACAGCTCTCCTTGTTGTCATTTCATAAACTCTTGGAACGTAGTCTTTTCCATGAATCGGAATTCTTATCCCATTGTCAAAAGCCCATACCTTAACCTGCTCTTCAACAACCGGCTCGAGCTCTTCAACTATGAGAACTCTTTCCAATCCATTAAAGAACTTCTCAAGCAGTTTGTATGGAACAGGGAAAGGCGTGCCAAGCTTTAGGATTTTCACCTCATCAACGCCAAGCCATGCTAAAGCTTCTTTTACATATGAATAAGCCAATCCTGGGGCTATGATACCTACTTTAGCGTCTTCTTTGCCCTCAATCCAGTTGAATGGGCATTTGGCAAGCTCTTCCCTGATCTTTTCAATCTTCTCCAGAATCTGTGGGTGGAACTTCCTTGCGTTAGAGGGAACATCAACAAACCTTGATGGGTCTTTCTTAAAGTCACCAAATTTCCTCTTTGCCTGCTTAATCTCCTCTGGGAGCTCGCCTAAAATGACATCTCCCCTTGCGTGTGAAATTCTCGTTGTGGTTCTCAAGATAACCATGTGCTTGAACTTCTCGCTTAGTTCAAAGGCATATTTTGTCATTTCCTTTGCTTCATGCGGACTTGAGGGCTCAAGAACTGGAACATTAGCAAACTTTGCATAAACCCTTGTATCCTGCTCGTTCTGTGAGGACCACATGCTCGGATCATCAGCAACCATTATGACAAATCCACCTTCAACACCCATACCAACGGCACTGAGGAAAGTGTCTGCTGCAACATTCAATCCGACGTGCTTCATTGCTGTCATAGCCCTCAATCCAGACCATGCTGCACTTAAAGCTGTCTCAAATGCAACCTTCTCGTTTGTTGAATACTCCATATAAACGCCCGCTTTTTCTGCAACAGCAGCCATCGTGTCCGTAAGCTCAGAACTTGGTGTTCCAGGATAAGCTGCGAAAACAGCTATGTTTGCCTCAAGGGCACCTCTTGCTATTGCGTGATTTCCCAAAAGGAGAACCTTCTCTCCAGGCTTATCCCATAAAACTATGTCAGTAACCTTTGCCATCTACAACACCTCATCCATTTTTCCTTCTTGCGATTTCCCAAAGGGCATATGCCGCTATTCCCACATCTTCAGGCCTTTCATAAACCGGAATGCCTTCTTTCTCAAGGAGCTCTTTAGCTGGCTCACTGACATAGCCAGCCATGAATAATGCCAAAACAGGCTTTCCGTTATTAACTTCCTTCACAGCTCTTATGACGCCTTCAGCATGCTCCGTTGGAGTCATTCCAGCAAATGTAGGAACTACACAAATTGCAATGAGCATATCAACGTTCTTATCCTCCAAAAGTAGCTTGGCAGTCTTGTAGTACTCTTCTCCCCTTGCGCTTGCTATCATGTCCACGGGATTCTTAACGGCAGCCATTGGAGGTAAAAACTCCCTAAGTTTCTGCATTGTTTCCTCTTCAAGATTTGCCAATTTGAGTCCGTGTTTGTCAATTTCATCGGCCGTTAACACTCCAGGACCGCCAGCATTTGTCATAATTGCAACTCTGTTGCCCTTCGGAAGAGGCTGGGTAAATGCTCTTGCCATGCTGAGCATCTCATCAATCGTATTTGCAACCAAAATGCCGGTCTGCTTAAATGCTGCCTCATAGATCTTGTAGCTTCCAGCTAATGAACCTGTATGACTTGAAGCAGCCCTCGCTCCGCTCTCACTCTTTCCAGCCTTGAGAACAATGACAGGCTTCTTTTTGGTGACTTTTTTAGCGGCTTCCATGAACTTCCTTCCATCCTTAACACCTTCAATGTACAGCGCGATTGCCTTGCTCTCTTCATCATCTGCTAAGTACTCCATGAGCTCTGAAAAGTCAACATCAGCCATGTTCCCAATGCTTATGAACTTAGAAAAGCCAATTCCTTCCTTAACAGTTTTATAAACAATTCCAGCTCCCAACGCACCGCTCTGAGAAACAAATGCTATGTCGCCCCTCTTTGCATCCATGATGAATGTTGCGTTCATATCATTGTGAGTGTTCATTATCCCGACACAGTTGGGGCCGATGATCCTCATTCCATATTTGTGGGCAATTTCAACGAGTTCTTTTTCCTCCCTCTTCCCTTCTTCTCCAGTTTCCCCAAATCCGGCCGTGATTAGAACAATTCCCTTCACGCCCTTTTCACCGCAGTCAATTACTGTCTGCTTGACAAAGCGCTTTGGAACAACGATTACCGCTAAGTCCACTTCATCCGGGATGTTTCTGACATTCTTGTAAGCTTTAACCCCTTGGACAACTTCATCTTTTACGTTTACTGGGTAAACTCTGCCCTCTTTGTATTTCTTGAGATTTTTAAAAACTTCATAGCCGAGCTTTAAAGGATCATTAGAAGCACCAATTACAGCTATTGCCTTAGGTTTGAAGAAATAATCGAACGTCATTTTTACAATCACCGAATTTTACATCGGTAAAAGTCTATATAAGCTTTCCGAAAAGGTACAGTTAGACGTTTTTGAGCATAAATAAAGGAAAATAGTCGTCAATGGGATAAAAGCAGCACCAATGTCCAAATATATGTAAAGTCCCAACTACGAACCTTTTATTACAACAAAATCCTCAAATTTAACATTTCAACTTGAGTTCAGAGTGGATGGGTAGCAACCTCTTCGAAACATTTAAGTAATCTTTTGTTATTATTCCAAATGTAGCTTCTGGAGGTGGTAAAGATGGTGAAGATAAGGTTTTTAGGGCATGCGGCATTTGAGATCGAAGGAAGCAAGAGAATTCTCATTGATCCATTCTTAACAGGAAATCCTGTTGCAGCTACAAAGCCAGAGGACTTTGATAAGGTTGATCTGATTTTAGTTACTCATATGCATGGTGACCACGTTGGTGATGCCGTAAAAATCGCACAGAAGACCGGAGCAAAGATTGTGGCAATGTATGACATAGCAAATTACCTTGTTGAAAGGAACAAGGGTATAACAACTATTGGGATGAACTACGGCCCAACTGAGATTGATGGAGTAAAGATCGTTCAAGTCCCAGCCTGGCATTCAAGCGGAGCAGATGAAGGCTTCATGGTGGGCAACGCATGCGGGTTCATAATTGGCATTGACGGTGTAACAATTTACCACGCCGGCGACACGTATGTATTCAAGGACATGGAGCTCTTCGGCGAGCTTTATGGAATTGATGTTGCCTTACTCCCAATCGGAGGACACTTTACAATGGGGCCAAAAGAGGCGGCAAAGGCAGTTGAACTGTTAAAGCCCAAATATGTAATCCCAATGCACTACAACACCTGGCCGCCGATTGCTCAGGATCCAGAAGAATTTAAGAAGCTTGTTGGAGACAAAGCGGAGGTCATAATCCTCAAGCCTGGAGAAACCTTCGAGCTTTGAAAAACCTTTTAAACTCTTTTCTTTTAGCTTTATTCTGGTGGTAAGATTGAAGAATAAAGTCTGGATTTCACTTTCACTGCTCATATTGCTGGCAGTGTCCTTGGTAAGCTTCACTCTTCTTCCTGTGAATGCACAGGAAAACAAGCAGCAGTACGATTTAATAATTGTTAGGAATGATGATTTAATTGACTACATTGTCGCTCTTCCCTATTCTAAGCTTATAAATGCCCCCATCTTACCTGTAGATCCTCAAATGCTTGATGATAAAACAAAAGCCCAGCTTTACTCCTATGCACAGCTTGGGTGGAGGAAGATACTTATAGTGGGCAACTCGAATGCTATAAGCAAAGAAGTTGAGGATGAACTTCTCTCCCTTGGTTTTAGTGTTACAAGGATTGGAGGGGCTGTAAGAACGGAAACGGCAGAAAAGTTAGCAGTTGCCTTTTATCCAGAGGGAAGCAACACCGTTGTCTTGGCAAGTGCAATGGATTATGGGTCAGCATTGGCTGCGGCAAAGTTCGCAATGGAGTATCAGCTTCCTCTGCTTTTAACTTTGGAGAATGACCTATCAGAGTTTACCATTATGGGGCTGAAGAAGCTCCATCCAAGATTGGTCATCATGATCGGTACCGGATTAAACGAAACAATTGAAAAAAGGCTGCAGGAGATGGGTTACGAAACCTACTGGCTTGGGCACCAGATTGGACCGCCTCCAGTTTCAAAACCCGAAAAAGAGTCCCCAATCCCATGGGTTGTCATTGGTGCTGTGCTGTCTCTCGCAATTGCAGTTCCGATAATTCTCTATTGGGCAAAGAAGAAGTGGGCAGCAAACAGAGTTCCAATTGAAGTTTTAACTGAAAAGGAGAGGATAGTTGTTAAGGCAATACTTGAAAAAGGTGGGAAGGTTAAACAAGAGGATTTGCCAGAGTTAACTGGATATTCGAGACCTACAGTGAGCAGAATAGTCCAAGAGCTTGAGAAGAAGCAGCTTGTAACGAGGGAAAAAATCGGAAAAACATTCATAGTAAAGCTGATAAAGGAAATAAACCTCAAAGAATAGGTCGGATAAGCCCTCCGCTCATCACAGCTCAGGGTCCTGGCTGTTTCCTCATCCCCTTTGGGTTTTTGCTTTTCCCTTAATAAAAATTAAGAAAAGGTTCACTTCTTGAAGAGATGGCCGTGTGCCCTGTTTATGTGCTTGATATAATCCTTGCTTCTCTTAAATACCATCCCACATCTTGGGCATCTGAAGAATATCTCACCGTCCCTGTCCCTGACCTTTATTGCCTTCAACACCGCCATCTCTCCACCCCCGTGCTTTGATTTTTAGGCTTGATTTTTAAGCTTTACTTTGTGTTGTGCGAAGCTCAGTTAGGGACACAGAAAGGTGAGTAGGAAGTGTGATTTCTATAGAAATCTATCCGGGGTCGTGGGGGAGTAGCCCCCCGATAGATAAGAAGAAAGCGAGGTGTGGAGCGGAGCTCCACTATGGGGGTTTGAGAGTACAGCAAACTTTGCATAGCAAAGTTTGATCAAAAGGTTAAACTATCAAAAATTGCCAGAAAGAGTTTGTATGCCATCCAAGATTTCAGTAGGCATCAATTGGTTTCACTGTTTTAGTTTTTAGGATGATTACGTTGTTCCATTTTTCTTTTGACGCCCTTTGGGCACCATGTTGGAGTGAAACCTTGAAACACAGCTCATTTAATGGTGAAACCATTTGAGAGTGGCAGATTAATTGCAACATACAAGTTGAATCTTGAGCATCAGAACAGTCAGAAACTTTCCGCCAGCGCTTGCGCAAGCAAGGGCTGTAATGGTGGGCCCGCGGGGACTTGAACCCCGGACCTCCGCCTTGTGAGGGCGGCGTCATAACCAGTCTAGACCACGGGCCCTTCCCGGCAATAATGAACAGAGCGAAAAATATAAAGCTTTCGCTACAAATCTCTCCGCCTAAGTATCTCTTCCGGAGCATCGGCGAATGCCACGAGATACTCCTTCTCGACTATATGCAACCTTCCTGGGACAACCATTATGTGAGGCTGCTTTCCAAAGTCCTCCTTTATCATATCCTCCACGTAGCCGGCTTTGAGCGTAGGATTGAGCGAGCCGGCCCTCGCTAAGACTACCACAAAAGTTTCAGGCGTAAACACGTTTTGTCTCTTCATCTCCTCGACTTGGAGAAGAATGTCCATTGCTTCGTTCGCTGTCATGTATCTCCCTTGATCTGCTTTTATATCGAGGAAAAGCAATGTGTGTAGTCCCCTTTCCTTGTTCTCCTTTATTACCTCATAGTGGCTCGTTGGAAACCAGTTCTTTTCTGGATAAGCAACTGTTGCGCTTTTACCAAACTTGTAAATCTGCAAGCCCGTAATGGAAACAGCCGAATAAATGGAAGGGGCATGGATTACATAGCTTTCAATTCCCATCTGCTTTGCCCTGATTCTTAAATCGGCATGCGTTGTTGCTACCATTGGATCACCCGCTGTTAAAAATGCCACATCTCTGTTTTTAGCCTCGCTTAAGACAATCCTCTCAAAATGCAGCTCTACTTCCTCCCTGTTTAAAACTCTGATGGGCTTTCCAATCAGCTTCTCGATTTTCTCAATTTTTGCTCCTGCAAGCAGAGATGTGTAAAATTCTGCAAAGATCAAATCGCATTTTCTCGCTATCTCAAGACCCTTGAGCGTGATATCCTTTTCATCGTACAACCCAAGCCCTATGAAGTAGATCGCCATTACAATCACCACAAAAAATGCTGGCGGGCCCGGCGGGATTTGAACCCGCGACCTCCGGCTCCGGGGGCCGGCGCTCTATCCAGACTAAGCTACGGGCCCTCAGCACAAGTTATTAGTTTCAGCTTAAAAATCTAAGGGTCAAATTTGCTGCCCAAAGTTTATATATTCAAATGAATCTTTTTTCTATTCAGTGATGCGATATGGAAGACAATATGCACAGGTTTACCTTTGATAACAGTCTGATTTTAATTCCAAAAGAACCCGATTTAAAATACCTTTATATTGAAATAACAAATCGATGTAATCTAAGATGTAAAATGTGCTTTAAGCAGTACTGGGAGGATGAAGAGGGCGACATGGACTACAGCCTCTTTTTAAAGATCCTTAATGATGCAGAAGATTTTCCGGAGCTTGAAATGATATATTTCGGTGGCATTGGAGAACCAACGGTACACCCACGTTTCATGGATATGGTAAGGGAGGTTAAAAAAAGAGGTTATGCATTGGGAATGTCCACTAACGGCTTCCTGCTTACAGATAAAGTCATCAAAGAGCTTGTGGAGCTGGAAACTGATTTGATATACATTTCACTTGACACAATACCCACTCAGGAAACCCGAATTGGACATATAATGCCGAGTGTAGCTGTGGATAGAATAAAGAAGATAGTTGAAGAAAAAAAGCGTCAAAAGAAGGACTTCCCCCATATTGGGGTTGAAGTCGTTGTGACGAAGGAAAACTACTGGCAAATGGCTGAGATAGCGGACTACCTTGGGGAATTGGGTATTGATGTTCTGCTGTTTTCCAACATAATTCCGATTGAGAAACATCAAGCAGACCAAATAGTTTACGATGGGAGCGTTGATATGCAAAGCCACATTGACGAGCTCCATGCAAAAGCATACAAGCATTTCCTCCTCAAGCTTCCAGAGTTTGAACTTAGGACTGAAAGACACTGTGACTTCATTGAAAAGAAAGTTGCAGTGGTAAGATGGGATGGAGAAGTTGCCCCATGCTATCGTTTCCTTCACACGTATCCAGAGATAATTTTTGGCAGGGAAAAGAAGGTTTATGCATATTCTTTTGGGAATGTTAAGCAAAAATCTCTCAAAGAGATATGGACGAGCAGAGATTATACTTGGTTTAGATTTATTGTCAAAAATTCCATTTATCCCTCATGTACAGATTGCCAGCTTGCAGATTCATGCAGTTTTGTCGAAGACACGAATGCAGACTGTTGGGGAAACACACCAAGCTGCGGTGACTGTTTATGGGCAAGAAGGATAGTGGTATGCCCAATACCCGAGAAGGGGATAAAAGGATTCTGGTGATTCGATTTTTAGTATTGCCAAGGAAGCTACCTCATGCTAAGCATTCAGTGTACATGAAAATAAAAGCCGTCATTTTTGCAATTTTTTAAATTTTTATACATCAATGTTCATATGTGCAAATATGTATATTTAACGTTTGCTAATGTTGATAATAATTTTGCTTTCGTCAAGTTTATTAGCCGTAAAATATCTAAAATTATTCTGAGAGCATTCGGGAGGTTCCAAAGATGTTCGGATACCAAGGAAAGATTTTGAGGGTAAACCTGACCACAGGAAAGATCAGCGAAGAGAAGATCGATGAAAACTTTGCAAAGAAGTGGCTCGGAACAAGAGGATTTGGTATCTACTTCCTCCTTAAAGAGATGGACCCCAAGGCTAAGCCATTCAGCCCGGAAAACAAATTGATCTTTGCGACGGGCCCATTAACAGGAACTACAGCTCCGACAGGCGGCAGATACATGGTTATTACGAAGAGCCCGCTAACAGGATACATTGCAATGGCAAACTCTGGTGGATTCTTCGGTGCAGAGCTTAAATTTGCTGGATGGGATGCCATAATATTCGAAGGAAAAGCAGACCACCCTGTGTATCTCTATATAAACGACGACCAAGTTGAGCTCAGAGATGCTTCACATATATGGGGTAAAGTCGTCAGTGAGACAGAGAAGATCCTCATGGAGGAGGTTGGTGACAAGAGGGTGCAGATAGCATCAATCGGACCGGCTGGTGAAAACTTAGTTAGATTCGCTGCCGTTATGAACAATGGACATAGAGCGGCAGGTAGGGGTGGAGTAGGAGCTGTAATGGGATCAAAGAACCTTAAGGCGGTGGTTGTGAGAGGCCACAAGAGAGTTGAAGTTGCTGACAGGCAGAAGTTCACAAGTGTTGTCAAGGAGAAGATTGAGAAGCTCAAGAAGGATCCAGTTGCAGGTGGAGGACTGCCGAAGTACGGAACAGCTGTTCTGGTCAATATAATCAACTCAAATGGATTGTATCCAACAAGAAACTTCCAAGACAGCCAGTTCGAGTACGCAGAAGAGCAGAGCGGTGAGGCATTGGCTGCCAAGTACCTCAAGAGGAACAAGCCGTGCTTTGCATGTCCCATTGGATGTGGAAGGGTAACATACCATCCAGCTCTTGGAGAAACCGAGGGCCCAGAGTACGAGAGCATCTGGGCACTTGGAGCCAACCTTGGAATAAACGATCTTGCAAGCATAGTAATAGCGAACCATCTCTGTGACGAGTACGGTCTTGACACAATCTCAACAGGCGGTACCTTGGCGACGGCAATGGAGCTTTACGAAAAGGGCCTCATAAAGCCTGAAGACTTAGGCGATGCTCCACCACTCAGGTTTGGAAACACAGAAGTTTTGCACTACTACATTGAAAAACTGACATTCAGAAAAGGATTCGGTGACAAGCTTGCAGAAGGTGGATACAGGCTTGCTGAGATGTACAACGGCGTTGAGTACTTCATGGGCGTTAAAAAGCAAGAACTGCCTGCATATGATCCAAGAGGTGCCGAAGGTCATGGATTGGCATACGCCACAAACAACAGAGGAGGGTGTCACATTAAGAACTACATGATCAGCCCAGAAATCCTTGGATATCCATACAAGATGGATCCACACGACATAAGCGACGAAAAGATAAAGATGGTCATTCTCTTCCAAGACCTGACGGCATTAATTGATGCTGCTGGGCTCTGTGTATTCACGACCTTTGGACTTGGTGCAGACGACTACAGAGACATGCTCAATGCAGCCCTTGGCTGGGACTTCACAACAGAAGAGTACCTCAAGATCGGTGAGAGAATCTGGAATGCAGAGAGACTCTTCAACCTCAAAGCTGGACTTGATCCACTCAAAGAGGACACACTGCCAAAGAGACTTCTTGAAGAGCCCGTCAAAGCAGGACCAAACAAGGGACATGTCGTCAGGCTCAAGGAGATGCTTCCGAGATACTACGCACTCAGAGGATGGACAGAGGAAGGTAAGGTTCCAGAAGAGAAGATCAAGGAGCTTGGACTTGAGGAAGTTGCTTGATATCTCTGACTTTTAAATCTTATCTTTTTTATTAATAAAGTTCTGCTAAATAAATTCGTCGAAGAATGTATTCTCTTAATTTCTGATTTATAAAGAAAAATTTAGAAAATCATAAATATCTCTATCTTAAATTTCTTCACGGTGTTGAGCATGGGAATTTCAATAACCCCCCATGGGATCAAGATAACAAGAGAACTCAGCGAACTCGACAACTTCGTTCTTGATGTTGTTAAGCTCATTGAAAAGTATTCCCCATATGTAATAGTTAGCGGCTATGTTACAATACTTTTCGGTCGCTCAAGAGGTACAGAAGATGTTGACTTTGTGGTTGAGAGAATCCCCAAGGAGGAATTTATAAAATTCTGCAGAGACGCTCAAGGATCCGGGTTTGAATTCATAAATCCTGAAGATTGCTTTGGACTGTATGAGATGCTTGATGGGAGAATGAGTATAAGAATGGCACGCAGAGGGGAAATAATTCCAAATGCCGAGATAAAGTTTCCAAAGGATTTCTTTCATCAAGAGGCATTGAAAAAAAGAATTTCTGTAATCCTGAATGATAAACAAATTTACATCTCTCCAATAGAGCTTCAGATAGCATACAAGCTCTATCTTGGAAGCGATAAGGATGTTGAGGATGCATACTACCTCTATGAGTTGTTTAAGGAAAATTTGAACAGGAGGCTTCTTCATGACTATGCAAAAAGGCTGGACATTGAAGTACCATTCTAAAAGGGATATAGAGGAAAGATTAGCATTCATTAAGATTTATGTTGAAAAGCTTAAAGAAAATCCTGATGAGGTCTTTCGACAGCAAGTCAGACTTGTAAATTCCTTTTTAAAGGCTGCAAAGAATTATCCTCTCACAAAGGAGGCATATCTCAAGATAAAAGGTGAATTAAGGACAAAAGAGCGTTCCTGAAATCAGGAACCTTACAGTCTTAATCTCAAATGTTCTCCATTAGCTTCTTGAGATTTCTAAAGACTCTTGGAATTCTCTCGAACGTATATTTACAAAGACAAAACTTCAAGGAGCAACCTACAGTTGCTGTTACATTTTTATTTTCACCTCAGTTCTCATCATGTTCCAATGTATGCATTCATTGAGGTGAATGTGCGCATTTTTGAGCAAACACATTTAGATGGTATCTCTTTGAAAATTGTCTGCTGTGATAAAACTCAAATGAGGAATAAAGTTTTATTTTCCTCTGCAGTTCTTCTCTTGGTGGTCTTATGAAAATCGTCCCCTTAGCCTCTGAGAGCTTGGGAGTGAGGAGTTTAGCAACTTATGTTAAAATTGATAAAACTGGAATTTTGATCGATCCGGGTGTAGCCTTGGGACCTAAGCGCTACTCTTTACCTCCAGCAAAAGCTGAGCTTGAAGCATTAATGAAAGCAAGAGAAAAAATCCAATCCTATGCCAAAAAAGCAGATATAGTTACAATTTCCCATTACCATTATGATCATCACACCCCTTTCTTTGAGGGGATTTATGAGAGCTCATCCCCAGAAAAAGCGAGAGAAATTTATGAGGGGAAGATTCTGCTCATTAAGCATCCAAAGGAAAACATAAACTTCAGCCAGCGAAAAAGGGCTTGGAATTTTCTTAAAGGGGTTGAAAAGATTGCTGAAAAGGTTGAATATGCAGATGGGAGGTTCTTTGACTTTGGAGATTTTATAATGGAGTTCTCTCCAGCGGTTCCCCATGGGAGTGAGGGAACTAAGCTCGGCTTTGTAATCATGGTCATGATTGATGATGGAACAAAAAGATTGGTTCACGCAAGCGATATTCAGCTTTTAAATAGGAAAGCCGTGGAGTGGATAATAAAGCAGATGCCGGATATTTTAATTACTGGAGGCCCTCCAACGTATTTGGAAGGTTATAGAGTCAAAGACGCTTGGAATACAGGCCTAAAGAACCTAAATGAAATTATAAAGGAAACCAACGCCCAGATAATCCTTGATCATCACTTGATCAGAGACAAACGCTACCCAGAGTTCTTCGCCCACCTTGAGAAAGAGCCTTTAACTTTTGCACGCTTCCTTAAAAGAGAGGATAAACCACTGGAAGCATACAGAAAAGAGCTTCACAAAATCAAGAAGGGAGAAGATGTAGATTTGCCCTTCAAGATTTGATTTCTAAATTTTTGAGAAGCTCCTTAATCCAATTTTGAACCACCACCTTTTGGGAGAAATTAGGCTTTCTAATCCATCCTTTGATAACAGCTGTCTCAATGACCTTTCCTGGAACCCTTTTAATCAAAGCCCCAACATAGCGCTTTTCGGCATAAGCCTTACCGGCATGTCCAAAAATCTCTGCTATGCAGACCACAAAAACAGCAACCTTCTTGTTCCTAAGTTCATCTTGATGCTGCTCCAAAAACTCAAGAACGCTCTTCAATGGACGTTCATAGTATATGGGGCTCCCAATTACAATTAAGTCACAGTCCTTTAACGTATTTACCTCACCAATGTGCATGACTCTAACGTCGCACACATCCTTTATCGCTTCCCCCATCCAGCTGGCTATAATCCCAGTTGAGCCCCTTTTTGTGTCGTAGACAATACAGACCTTCATTTCCTTCCTCCCAATAGAGAATGGGATCAAAAGTATAATATGTCTTATCATTTCCATAACCAAAAACCCTAAATTTGCCTAATGTAAAAGTTAAAGCATCGGAGGTGAGAAAATGAAGAGCTTTTACATCGCCCATGAAGATGACATAAAAGCTGGAAAAACTACCGATGTTTACTTCATTCGAACAAAGAAGATACTCGAGGCAAAGGGCATCCATAAGAAAGTTCTTGCAGATGTCTCAACAACTTCTCTTCCAAAGAGCTGGAAGTGGGGAGTTCTGGCTGGAGTTGAAGAGGTTGCCAAGCTCTTAGAAGGGTTGCCGGTGAACGTTTATTCCATGCCTGAGGGAACTATATTCCACCCATACGAACCTGTCATGCAAATTGAAGGTTACTATGAGGAATTTGGGATTTATGAAACCGCTTTGTTGGGGATGCTCAGTCAGGCAAGCGGAATAGCCACTGCAGCCTTAAGAGTAAAAATAGCCGCAAAATTCAAGCCAGTCTATTCCTTCGGAATAAGGCACATGCATCCTGCTATAGCTCCAATGATAGATCGCTCTGCATTCATAGGTGGCTGCGACGGTGTTTCCGGCGTTCTCGGTGCAGAGATGATGGGCGAAAAGCCCGTTGGGACAATGCCTCATGCCCTAATTCTGACAGTTGGGGATCAAGTAAAGGCATGGAAATATTTCGATGAAGTTGTTGAACCGGAAGTTCCAAGGACTGCATTGATTGACACCTTCTGCGACGAGAAGTTCGAGGCGCTGATGGCGGCTGAGACGCTGGGTGAGAAGCTATTTGCCGTCCGCTTAGATACTCCAAGCTCAAGAAGAGGAAACTTTAAGCGCATAATAGAGGAGGTTCGCTGGGAGCTTGACTTGAGGGGGTATACCCATGTCAAGATTTTCCTCAGCGGTGGGCTTGATGAAGAAAGCATAAAAGAGCTTGTTGATGTTGCTGATGCCTTTGGAGTAGGCGGTTCAATAGCTTCAGCAAAGCCCGTTGATTTCTCACTTGACATAGTGGAGATAGAAGGAAAGCCAATAACGAAGCGCGGAAAGCTCAGCGGAAGGAAGCAGGTTTACCGCTGCGAGAAAGGGCACTACCATAGAGTCCCAGTCGAAAAGAAGCTCGAACGCTGTCCAGTATGCGGAGCAAAAGTAGAACCGCTCTTAAAGCCTCTCATTGAAAACGGTGAAATTGTTGCTGAACTTCCAAAAGCCAGGGAGATAAGGGAATACGTGCTTGAACAGGCAAGAAAATTCAATCTCAGCTTAGAATAAAACCCCTTTCTTCTCTGTTTTTAAATATGAAGAAAATAAAAAGAAATCACTCCTCGATGGTAATTGATCCTGTTGGGCAGCTCTCAGCTGCTTCTTTTGCACACTCAAGGTCTGTCTCTTCCATAATGACCTTTGCCTTTCCATCGTCGTCCATTTCAAAAACGTCTGGACAGATGCTTGCACAAACTCCACACCCAATGCATGTGTCCTTATCGAGCTTAACCTTCATTTTTGGCACCTCCAAAGCAGTTTCCAAGAGAAAGAGGGAAATATGGGCTTAAAAGAGTTTTTCCAACCAAAGGTGTATAACTACTTATTAGCAGGTCTCTCTGGTAGTTAAGACTTTATTTGTAATACTAACATTGCCACGAAACAAACTGTCAAAGGATTTACTTAAATTTAGGAGAAGGAAAAAACACTTTATCCATGTTTAGTGATTTAGTGGCTTGAGAAAAGTTCCAAGGGACATGACATCGACATTGTGACTATAGAGAAAGTTCTCACATTTTTATGAAGGATCTTTATGAAGGATCCAAGATAGCATTGTATTAAAAACTTAAAAAAAGTATTGAATTAAAAACTTAAAATACAATCCAGAGTTCACTCAATTTGTTCAACATGGATACAGCTGACTGGACAGGCTTCAGCTGCCTCGTTGACGCAGTCTATGAGATCCTCCCCTACGATTTCAACCTTTGCAAAGCTCTTTCCTTCGTCATCCATTTCGAAGACATCTGGACAGAGGCTTGCACAGATGGCGTCCCCAATACATACATCTCTATCAACCCAAACCTTCCACTTGGCCATTGGCATCACCAAGGAATATTACAAACCTTTAGATATAAACCTTTTGTTTGTAATGTAGAATCTAAGACGCTAACATTGCTTAAACATGTAAAAAGAAAAGCGTTCAATCTATCTGCTCCATATATATGCAGGCAGCAGTGCAGGCGTCAACAGCTTCCTTTACGCAATCATAGAGGTTTTCATCTATTATTTCCTTTAAAACAATAGCTTTTCCATCTTCATCAAGCTGAAAAACCTCGGGGCAAAAGCTGACACAAACTGCGTCCCCAACACAAAGTTCTCTATCAATCCAGACCTTCCATCTGGACATTGTAATCACCAAGATTTTTACATAAACCTTTTGTTATAAACCTTTCGTTAACTTTTCCAAAAGTAGAGATATTTTGACAAAATCATAAGGAAAGTGGAATAAATGACAAATAAATCTTTTATTTTTGTCATGGTTTAAATATTAATAATACCAAATAAAAAGCAAAAAATTGGATAAAAGTCAAATAAGTCCGAGCTTCTTCTTATATTCCTCGCTTATCCTCTCCGGTGACCATGGAGGATCAAAGGTGAGCTCAATTTCAGCATCCTTAACTCCCGGGATTTCAAGTATTTTCTCCTCAACGGCTTTTAAAAGCCACATGGTCAGAGGACAGCCTGGTGTTGTCATGGTCATTTTAACATACACGGTATTGTCAGGCCTTATCTCCAGCTCATATATCAATCCTAAATTAACGACGTCAATCCCTATTTCAGGATCTACAACTTCCTTAAGCTTCTCCAATATAGCTTCTTTGCTGAGCTTTACCTCTTCCGCTTTGTCCATTTCCTTCACCTAAACTTTCCTTTTAGATAACAAATTTAAACCTTTTGGGTCATTTTTGAGCAATGTTTGTTTATTTCTGAAGTACATCCAATATAAGCTTTGTCGCAATCTCATCGTCAATGGCTCCTGCTCTTAGCTCCCTCAGGACTCTTTGAATGGCAAATCTTTTCAAAACTGGCGATTTACGAGCGGCGGATTTCCATAGCGAACATCCGAATCCGAGGGCATACTTCCTCCCAAGGATAGCTATGGCTTCTTTTTTATCCATAGCAAGAAAGGCAGGAAGATTCAGCCTGACAACTTTTCCCTTTGGATATATTGAGATGCTCCCCACGCTCAGCAAATCTCCAGAAGCAACTATCTTAATTCCCTCTCTGATTGCATACTCCTCAACAGCCTCCATTATCATTGAGTGACATTTACCACAAATTGGAGCACCTTTCTCGATCTGCTTGCTTATTTTTTCCATATAATCTGGGATTTCAACAAAAACAGCACCATACGACTGAGCATTCCAAAGAACAGGCTCTCTTATTTGAGGCAACTTCACCATAACTGGAACAACATCAAAGCCCGTCCATCTAAGAATCTTCACTGTTGCTGTACTGTCACTACCAGCAGAAAATGCTACAGCTATTTTTTCATTGATAGGGGCTCTATCAAAGTCCTTGCCAAAAAGCCTGTACTCGACTAATGCCTTTAATCGTTCATAGCTTTGTTCACCAATTATGTCCCTAACTCTCTCGAGGGCTTCAAGAGACTGCTGTAGCCTATATCGTCTTACAAAGTCATCTCCAACAACTTTAAGCAAGGTCACCACCAGATTCTGTTGCCCTTGACCTTGATGTACCCCAAACTTTGCAACTCTTTAAGGAGATCCTCCAGAGCTTCTTCGTCAAAGTAAATGTTTATCTTCTCTCTCCTTCCTTCTATTGGAATGGGTTCCCTTTCAAGCAGAGCCTCAATAAGCTCGTTTTTTCTGTTCTTCCTCTTAACCATCTCAAGAATTATCTCTGCCAGTGCTGATTTTGCAACTCCTACAAACATTGCATCCACTAAAGACTCTTCAGTTGCATATTTCTCTGCTATCTCAAGCGCCTCTTGGATCAGCTCCTTCTCAACTTCAAGAACCTCAACATAGTATCTCTTTACAAACGTGAACTCTGTTATGAGCTTTGCATTCATCTTCTCCTCAAGCTCATCTAAAAATTCCTCAACTTCATCTATCGGGAACCTCAGCTCAATAACTAAATCATCAAGCTTGGGTTTTTTCATGAGCTTCAGCTTTTCTTCCCCGACGATATATCCGCCTTCAATCAGCGCTGATAAAACTACGAGTCTGTTTATATCAACTTCATCGAATAATTCACCAATTTCCTTTTCTTCCCCAACCTGCCACTTTTGCATAAGCATTTCAAAAGACTGCTGAATCTCACCAAGCTTTTCATCGATCACATCAAAACCTTCGCTTTTTACAACCAGCTCGGAGTACCTTCCTTTGATCATGATAAAATGCTGGATTTCCCACCCAAGTTCTTCTTTTGTTTTGTTCATAATCCCAGCTTTGCTAAGCTCCTTTGAAAGTTCGATCATATCGTTCTTACTCAAGACTTCAAATCTCATTTGTATCCCCAAAGGTACTCCAGAATATCTGGTTATAAAGTTTCTCAACTTTTCTCAAGGAGAGACATCATCAGGGCTTTTAACGGCTTGTTTCTTAAAAGAGCCACTGCTTCCTCTATGTCATCTTTAAGATTGGGATATTTATCCCTGCTAATATACAGATAAAGAGCATACGCCATTATTTTTGGATTTCCTTCATTTATATTCTCTATTGCTTCCGCCAAGCTCAGATTCGTGAGCAGGGTATCTGCAAGGAGACGAAGCCTCTCCTTGTCTTGCTTTTTCAGAGCTTCCTTTAAAGGAAGATAAAATTCATTCAGAACAATGCGTGCACTTTTTTCCCTTTTATGAAGGTAATCCAGTGGGCTTTCAATAGCCTCCCTGTGCATGAATTTCCAAACGAGGTAGCCTAAAGGGAATGATATCAATATAACAACGAGAACCACGTATGGTGTGAGAGAAAAAGGTATCCTCTGAGCATACCGGCTTTTAATGTAGTATAAAAACATCATACCAACAACTAACCATAATGCAATTAAAATTAGGTAGTACTCAGAATAGTCCTTTCTTTTCTCCCAGATCCTATATTTATGGGCTGCTCCTGTTTCTTCAAGTAATTTTAACCTCTGTTCTGCCAGTTCAATCTCAGCTTCCAGTCTCTTTATCCTTTTCTCTATTTCTTTAAATACTTCCTCCATGTCCCTCATCTCAATCTTCCAAGATGAAGCGGGCAATTTTTTTGCTGATAACCTCTAAAATTGCCTCACCCTTCTCTTTTGTTGCACCTCTTGGATCATCATTTACGCCATTTGGAAACAGTTCAAGAGCTATATCCTTTCTAATTTTTCTGACTTTTGAAGTTCTCTTTTCGCCTTCAGCTTTTTCCATTTTAACTAATTCCGGCTTTATTGCCAGAATAACGGATGTCTCGTCTTCTCCAGCATGACCTTGAGAAGAGCATATGCTCAGAATGTCTTCCCTAAAGTCAATCCACCAGTTTATCAGCCACACTTCAACATTGTATCTCCTGGCAACCTCTTCAGCAGCTTCAACAAGCGGATAATAGTTTCCACCATGCCCATTTAGCAAGATGATTTTTCTGAAACCTTCTTCTGCAAATTCTGCCATAACGTCTCTAACGTATCTCCTCAGGGTGTCTGCTTTAACGTTTATAGTTCCTGGAAAGACATCGAGAACAAAACTATGCCCATACCAGATTGGAGGTGCAATTAGGATTTCTTTTCCTTTCTCCCTCAGCTTAGCTTCAACCCTCTTTGCTATTTCAACTGGAGCAAAGACATCAGTGCCAAGAGGCAAATGCTTTCCATGAGCCTCAACACTCCCAATCGGCAGAATTACAGTGTCGATTTTCTTCTTGATCTCATTAAATTCATCCCATGTCAAATTTTCCATGTACATTTTAATCCCCCTCAGATTTTTGACAGAATATCCTCATAAGTTTTTTCAATCTGCTTCGCAACCTTGTCCCAGGAATACCTTTCCTCCACAGCTCTCCTTCCGTTATTCCCAAACCATTCTCTAAGATTATCATCAAGGAGAAGCTTTTGAATGGCCTTTCTCAGCTCAAGTTCATTACCCGGAGGGACCAAAAGCCCACTTTCACTCTCTCTCACAATTTCAGGAATTCCCCCTACATCTGTTGCGATAACCGGCAAACCCGATGCCATTGCCTCCAAGATCACAATTCCAAATGCCTCGGCTGTTATTGAGGGAAGAACAAAAACATCTGCCATCCCAAAAATCTTTGGTAACATCTTGCTATCTACGTATCCCAAAAACCTAACCCTATCCTCAATCCTCAAGAACTTTGCTTGTGCTCTTAAGAATGGAAGCATTTCTCCAGAGCCCACCATGACCAAAGTTGCATCTTCAATTTCCGAGAAGGCATTGAGAAGAACGTGGGGACCTTTTCGATAGCTCATCCTGCTTACATACAGCACAACCTTGTTATCAATCCCAAATTCAGCTTTAATCCTCTCTTTATCCCATTTTGGTGTAAAAAGCTTATCATCAACGCCGTTTGGAATGATCTCTATTGGAGTATCCGTGAAATGCTCTATAAATGCTTTGGCAGCCTTGCTAACTGCAATTATCTTATGGGGATACTTCAGATAATTGCTGAACATGGGGAACGTTAAGCCCAAAGCCTCCCAGAGCTTTGATTCATGGGCAAAGGAAATACTGTGGGTTGTTAGGAGGGTTGCCTTTCCCATCTCTCTCCCAGCTTTTGCCGCTTTTAATGCCAGTGGTGTAAATGCATGATGGGAGTGAACAACGTCAAACTCTTTTAGAAATTCATTGAGCTCCCTTGTTGATTTCAGACTGTATGTGATATTCACCTCAAGAATTGGGCTCACTACGCCGGGGATTTTTATGAGTCTAATTCCCTTTTCTTCCAGCTCAGTTTCTTTTCCTGTCTCTCTGTTGTTTGTAATAATCGCAACCTCATGTCCCATTTCTCTAAGCTTTAATGCCAGATGGTGCATATGGCTTGCAACGCCGCCGATTTTTGGATAATACCAATCGCTAACAAGAGCTATCCTCATTTCTTATCACCCTCACCCAAAGCCCCGTAAAACACCACTGCACCTATTATCGAGTACATGTACTGAAAAAGAAATTTATAAATAAATGCGGTTATTGTTGCCTTAGTGGAAGCCCCGATTCCAAGAACAAGCCCAAACTCATTTGCTCCAAAGCCTGCGGGAATGCCGCTGACGGAAGCAAAGAGGATGCTCATCAGGAACCCATATAAAGCCTGCTTCACTGAAATTTCTAAATTGAACGCTTTTCCAACTGTGATAATACCAAAAACCTGGAGGAAAATTATCACTGCAGAGAGCAGAAAAGATATCAGAAGAACCACTCTGTTCTCTTTTGCTTCACTCCATCCCATATGTATCCGCTCTAAATAACTTCTCAGAGTCAGGATTAATCCTTTAATTCCGACACTTTCCCAAAACTTCAGCAGGGAATCAAGAACTTGGTATATACCCTTTTCATAAATGAGAGCAACCAAAATAAGAATCAATCCGAAAATTCCAACCTTTGTAAAGCCAACAAAAATAAGTGCAAATGAAAGGACCACCAAAAATTCTGTGCTCAGCCCAATTACAAGAGAAGAGAGAGCTTTGAAATAATCTCCCCCAACGAGTTTAACTTTTGCCATATGACCCACACTTGGGGGGAGGATAGTTATTAAGTAATAACCACTCAAGAAAGCTTTAAGTGTTTTCTTAAAATTCGTTCCTTGAACCTCCCTTAAAAACAAGTACCATCTGAGAGACGATAAAAGCAGGGTAAAAACCGAAAGCACAAGCGCCATGAGAATATACTTACAGGAAGCAGCTTTTAGAGCTAACCCAAGCTCACTGACATTGATGTTTTTGTATAGGTATGCGAGTGAAATTAAGAGAGCAATTAGAGTAAACACCCGGCTCTTATTCATATTACGCACCCAGTAATACCCTTAAAGCATGCAGAGCTAAAAGAAAAATTACAACTGCATCAAGGGTTCTATAATTTGCCCTAACACCCACAATCATGATGCCAAATGCCCCAAAGGGAATATTTAGGGCAGCTAAGAGCAGGGCTATTGAGATACCTGAAAATACCACAACAAGCTTTTCTGATAAAGCTTTGCCGATGACAATTGGGGTCGTTTTTAAATTTGCCGCTAAGTCACTTTCATAGTCTTCAAGATGATTTCTCAGCTCCATCGCAAACGAATAAAGTAGAAGAGCCAAACCGATCACGATTTCATATTTTGTTAGAACCCCGTCAAAAAATGCGCCATAGAAGAATGGCATCGCTCCGAAGAATATTCCGTGAGACACTACATCTAACACAGGCAGTGCTTTAAGTCTTGGTGGTGCTGAGTAGAGAGTAGCTAATAGCACCATTGAGACATAAATCAAAAGTTCTTCGCGCCCAAGGAAAGCCGCAAATAGTATCCCCAAAAACCCAATTACAGCTGAAGATATGATCCCATTTTTAAAGGTAAGCTCTCCATTAGCAATTGGGTTTTTATCTCTCTTCTGAGGATTCACTAAATCGGTGTCTACATCGAAGCAGTTATTGATGGCAAAGGCATATGCAACATACAGTATCAGGGATATTAAAACCAATACAGCATCTTTGAAATCAGGGTTATACTTGAAGCTTATCACCAATCCAAGCAACCCCATCCCTATGAAAGATTTACCGTCGATTATCCTGGTGTTTTTTATCATGGCTCGTAACATACACTCACCATCAGACATGCCTCAAAAATGCTTATAAGTATTTCCACCAAATTGTGAATAGGTATGAAGAAAAAGTTTCATAGTGATTGAGATGGAAGAAATGTTGAAAGCCTTCACAAACACACTTGAAAAATTCAAGCTCACCCGTTCGGAAATTAGAATATACTCCCTCCTCCTAAAAGAGCAGTTGACACCAAGGCAGATAGCGAAAAAGCTTGGTTTGTCCGAAAGAATCGTCAGGGAAAAGCTTCAGCATCTCCTTGAGCTTGGACTGGTGGAAAGAGAGCTTATAAGCAGGGGATGGATTGGATACCTATACAAAGCAAAGGCACCAAATGAGGCTCTTGATTCTCTCCTTTCTAAAATGGAAGAGCTGATAAAAAGTCTTAAAAAAGAAGCTAATAGGATGATCTAAAGCTTGAGCTTTCCTTCAAGAAGTTCTTTAACATATTTTGGCATTTGGAACAAGGTTTCATGCCTTTCTGGGTCATAGTAAACAAGCTCAAGCTCTTTCGCCCTATTCATATCTATTTTTTCAAAGTCAATGCTGCCTTTAATTCCAACTAAGAAGCTCCACGGGGAGGCATAACCTATAACTGGAAAGCTGAAATAATAAACCCTATCAAACACACTCTTCATGGCACTGTAGGCATCCAAAAGCTCATTTGTAAAGAGATAAACGCTACCTGATTGAGTTATTAGTATTCCTTCAGAATTCAGCACTTCGTACGCATGTCTGTAGAATTCTTCGCTGAAGAGCTGTTTTGCTGGCCCAACTGGATCAGTTGAATCAATTATTATCACATCAAACTTTTCTTCTGCTCTTTTGATGTACTCAACTCCATCACCAATGACAACCTCTGCCCTTGGGTCATCAAATGCTCCTCTATCAATGCCGAGATAAATCTTTGAAATCTCAACAACCATTTCGTCGATTTCAACCATAATGGCTTTTTCAACAGTTTTGTGCTTTAAGACCTCTCTCAAGGTTCCCCCATCGCCACCTCCAATGATAAGAACTTTCCTTGGGTTGGGATGAGCGAGCATTACGGGATGAACAAGCGGCTCATGATAGCTCTCCTCTCCCTGCTCCACAAGCTGGACTGTTCCTTCCAAAACCAAAAGCTTCCCAAATCCTTCAGTTTCATAAATCTCAATTCTCTGATATGAGCTCTGGGTCTCAAACAGTTTCTCCTTGATTTTGAATGCAACTCCGTAACCTCTTGGGTACCATTCTATGAAATGCATCTGGACTCACCTGATAACATATCCTTGGGGTTTAGTTTTAAAGTTAATGACAACAATCAAGGTTAAGATTATAAATCTCCCCTTCTTGTAAAGATATAAGTGAGCAACAATGACAGAGATGAGCTTTCGAAAGCAGTTATTCAAGGCAATAAAGGAACTTAAAAATGAGCTTGAAGAGCTTGGGAGATATGGAACACCATATTTAATAGGAGAGATAAAAAAGGATAACGGTAAATGGGAAGTTCATTTGGCAGTCTCTGTAATTGAAGAGGAAATAGAAGAATTCTCAATAGAAGAAAATGAAACTCTTATGTTTATTTGCCCGGTAAGGGATACTCGGCCATATAAGGTGTACATGGATGTTATATCCCTTATATCTAACAAGAGGCTACAACAAGAAATCAAGCCTGGAAGTGTAATAAAGGGAAACCCACGGAGAGCTTTAAAAAGAATGGGGTTCGAAATTCTGTGGATGCATTCTCAGAACACATCTGAAGGAGCCTATATCACAGTATGGGCCTCTAAAAGGGGAAACAAGTACACGATAACCATGAAGGTTGTAGGAGAGGAAGCCAAAATAATAGAGGTAAAAAAGATTTAATCCTCAAAAAGCAAACCTCTATCAAGTTTAACAATTGTTGGTCTTTTGCATTTAAGTGCCCTAATTATATATTCACTTGCCTTTAATGGCATCGTGTGATCTCCACAAGTATAAACATCAACTGCTGCGTAACCGTGCTCTGGCCATGTATGAATTGCAATGTGGCTTTCAGAAACCACAACGACACCAGAAACGCCCTGGGGAGAAAACTTATGAAAGCGCTTATCTATAATTGTGGCATTAGCTATCTCAGCCGCCTTAGTCAAGATTTCTTCTATCCTCTCTATATCGTCCAAGATTTGTGGATCGCATTCGTATAAATCCAAGACAACATGCATTCCAATTGGGTTGTCCACAGTGACTTGGGTCATCACACTCACCCCCCTCCATTCCCGCTTCACCTCCTCACACTTGGATCAGTAAGGGAACATAACCACAGCGGCAACAGCGGCGGCAGGCTTATTCTTCACCGTTATTTCTGCTGCTGCTACTTTGAATTCCTTGAGTTTCCACCCTCTGATTCTAAAGCCTTCTTCCACCATTCTCTTGACCATCTCTGTTGCTTCCTCTTTTGTGCAGTATCCGCTGTACTCATATATGAGCCCTCCTTGGTTCCCCTCACTTATTCCAACACCCAACGCTGCACTTATTGTTGTTCCTGGTTCGTCACTCTCGATGTGAGCATAGACTGTAGGAAGGAGCATTCCAATTGGGATCTCTGGGACTTTCTCAATCCACTCTATATGCGATGGAATAACACTGCTGAGCTTTACAAGATTAACATTTCCAATTCCCATCTTAAGCAGGGCATTATCAAAGGCATTCAGTTTGGTCCCACCTTCAGCACTCGCAGCAAGCATAATCGCTTTTTTTGGAGTTGTCCAGCTCATCTCTCTTTACCCCCAATTTTGACTATTATTAACAACTCAATTCCAATTTTAATAAAAATTACTGGAAAATTTTAAGTTCAATTAAACCATACTTGATGGTTTGCTTATAAGCATTTCGCTTTCAGGCAGAATTTGAAATAACCCATTAATAACCGATCACTCCAAAAATGGTCTAAAATAAGCAGTTAAAAACAAAAACAAACCTTCAAAAATCAGTTTTCATGCTCACATTTCATTATTGTTTATATGGGAGATAATCCTACCAATTGTCGCTGAGACAAAAATACCCATTATGCTGGCAAGGGATGCAAGTGCATACATGTGCTGGCTTAAAACTCCATAGGTATATCCAATTTCTCCAACTAAAAGTCCCAAAACACCAAAGCTGGCAATTCCTGCTCCTCTTGCTAAGGATGTCTTGAGGTCATGCTCCCAAACGAGAACTGTCGTAAGAAGAACCCTAACCAAGTAAATCACCACAAAGAAGTATACAACCTCAAGAGAGAACTCTGTTTCAAAGTTTATTCCCCTCCAAGCGAAGAAAATTGGTGCAAATATTCCGTATGTGACCCCGGATATTATGGTGTAAAGCCTTTCATACTGTTTTGTACCAACTAAGTCGCTGTGCAGGATAAGACCCACCAGAAATGCCCCAATACTGAAATGAAGACCTATCTGTTCGCTGATTAATGCAAGAGATGTTGCAAGAATCATGACTATTCCAAAAACAGCCTCATCGCTTTTCAATCTTCTCAACGCTCGTATTATCCAGACTTTATGCTGAATCCCGATAAAATAGTTTAGTCCAAGCACGGTTCCCAAGAACACTATGTCCTTAACAAACTCAAAAAACAGTTCCATATAGCTTAAATGGTGAAGCTCAAAATTTATCAAGAGGTAAAGAATAACAAGACTTCCAACTTCACTTATAACGGCATATGAAAGTGCAACATGGAGAAAATCGTGGCCAAAGAATCTCGTAAATCTTATTACAATTGGGGCAGATGCGACGGCAAGTATCGATGCCACTATGAGATTGTCCGTAGAAAATCGGTAGTTTGTGAATGGCAGGGTTAGAAATAGCATCACTACATACGTCGCAACATACATTGGCAGGCTCTTTCTCCCTCCAAGGTGAATCTCCTCAGGAGTTAGCTCAAGACCCGCATAGATCATAAGAAAAAATATGCCAAGCTCTGCAAGGAGCGCCATTTCTTCCCTTGGAAGATTCTTTAAAAGCACTCCAAGTAACAATCCTGCACTTATTTCACCAAGAAATCCTGGATATCCTAATCTCTCAAAAATCTCAGCCAGAATCCTTGCCACTGCGATGATTATAAAAACATATCCTATAACATCCACGCGAATCCCCATTTAGTTATAAAGGACATTATTTAAAAATTTTCGGAAAATTTCAAAGGGGTAGAATTAATTTTAGATTCAATGTTAAACTTTCGAACATTAATTCGCAAAGTTTATTATTGTTGTATCCTAACATGCTCTGATGAACCATGAGACACTATGAAATTGTTAGAATAAAAGAAAATGGGAAGGTCGAGATACCATTAGAATTCGCATATGAGATTGGGCTATTGAAGGATGCTTATTTCTTAGTTGAAATTGATACTGATTTAAAAGAACTGCATCTGGAGATGGTTGCCCTTCCTGGCAAGAAGCTTGTTGAAATTGAGCTTGTAGTTGAGGACAAGCCGGGAGTTCTTGCGAAGATAAGCGGAGTTCTCGGGCGAAATCGGGTGAACATTCTCTTCAGTGAAGCAGAGGAACTTGAGGGAATCGGGCTTGCTGCAATTGTAACCGTTGTAGATGTTAGTGAAGCAAAAATCAGCATTGAGGAACTCAAAGATGAACTGGAAAACATTGAGGAAGTGAAAGAGATAACACTAAAAATTCTGGAGTAGCAGGAATAGAGTAAATAACAAGAAAACAGCCATAAAGATGTTTATCTCCTCACCAACGGTTTTTGAAAATCTGTATCTGATGTCTTTTTCGATGATTCCGCTTCTCCTAAGGAGCGCAAAACCCATAACTGCGGAAACGATCAAAACAAAGTCCATATAGTCAATCCTCTGACCGTAATACACTCCAGAAGCTAATACCAACAAAGAGAGCAAAAATGGAGGCATCCTCTGGAGTAAACAGATGTTGGAGTGCTCACGAGACTTCAGGAGATAGTAGTTGAGTTTTGTGAACGCAGCAAGTGTCCCAATGCCTGCGATATAAAGAATGTACCCTAAGGGCTTTTTCATTCCCTCAAGTAAGAGGCTTTTTCCATAAGCCCCCACAAAAGGCGAAACACCACCTATCGCTAAGCTGAGCATAAGAATGCTAAGCATTAAGATTGCGTCTCCTCTATAAGACAGATTTCTTATTTCTTTTGATTTCTGTGCTCTTATCAGCGCCCCGGCACTGAGAAACAGTGCCCCTTTAATGAGAGCGTGAGCAAAGGCATAGTACACACTTCCAAGGATATTTGAAGTCGATACTCCTAATACTACATACCCCACCTGGGAAACCGTGGAGTATGCCAGAAACTTCTTGATATTACTCTCAACAATCATCAGCACAATACCGAAGAATATAGATGCAAATGCCACAACCATAAGAACAGTTAGAAACCTTTTAGTTAAAGGGAGGGAAAGATACAGCAGCAGCATGCCGTAAACCGGGACTTTAACCACAATTCCAGAAAGCAAAGCGGAAACAGGATCCGGAGCTTTTGAATGAGCATCCGGAAGCCAAGAATGTAGGGGAAAAACACCAGCCTTTAACAGCAGTGCGGAAAACGCTATACCTGCTGCAACATCTATCTCTCGAGAGGGCAGTATACTGCCACGGATAAGCTCAGTGTTCAAGTAACCTGTCTTTAGATACATCATTCCAACCGCAAAAACAAAAAGATAAGAGGCAGTGAGGGATAGAATCAGATACTTATATGCTGCTCTTTTGGCACCTTTCTCTTCTGAAATAGCAATTAAGGCAAACGCTGAAACAGATGCAATTTCCATGTAAATGTAATAATTGAAGAGATCCCTTGAGATAAAAGCCCCTAAAAGTCCCGCGTGCATCAGAAGTAAGAGGGAGTATATTTTGCCGTTTTTTCTGTGTTTCGAAAAGTATTCAATAGAGTAAATAGAGACTGCAAAAAACAATATCAGCTCAGCAAGTACAAAATAGACGTTAATGTAATCAAGGGAAACCTGAATCCCAGCTGTTTTTGCATATCTCCCCACAATTTCGTCCAGAGGTATTTTTGCCCTCACCCCAAAGAAAACAATCCACGGTGATACAGCACCTGTTAAGAATAAGAAGCGAGTAATCTTATCCCTAACACCAAGAACATCAAAAAGAGAAACCAAAAATGCAAAAAGCAGAGGGCATGCTACTAAGAGTGGAATCACATCTCATCCCCCCTCATCCTTAAGATAATAGCCAGCGCGAGGGATGTTATTGCAACGTCAACAACAAGAGTTGTGAGCATCAGAGTAGCAGGCAAGGGATCAACAACTGTCTGCTGAGGCATTATTGGAACTTCTCCTCCTTCAACGTATCCCGTTCCTACAAAAAACAACACCAGACCAGTTGATGCAACATTAACCGATAGAACTTGTTTGATTAAATCTTTCTTTGTCATCAGCCCGTAGAGTCCAATCAGCATGATCAGTATGCCTGCAATTTCAGCGTTAATCACTTTCGACCCACCTCAGTAGGATATAAAACACAAATGTAAACGCTGCACCAACCTTCAGACCTACAGCTATGTTGAACAGCGGTATTATGCCGCCGCTCATCACGGATCTAAATTCTCCTTTAATTAAGAAATTATAGAAAAAGCTCCCGAACATAAACCCAATCAACCCAAGAGACACCAGAAACACTGCTGAGATGTTCTCAATCATGCCAACTTCTTTAAATTTAAAGCGTTTTCTAACTTTTTTATATCCATGCGATGTTATAAGGAGAATTACGCTAACTGCAAGGACTACTCCAGCTTGGAATCCTCCCCCCGGGCTTAAATGTCCATATATCATCAGATACACGGCATATGTCACAAGAAAGGGACTGATGAGCTTTGTGGTTGTCCTCACAACAGTGCTCATTTTCACTTTTTCTTCCCCCCTAAGAGAAGATAGAAACCGATAACTGCCGTAAAAAGGAGGGTTGCCTCACCAAGAGTGTCGTATGCACGCCAGTCGGCTAAAATGGCAGTTACAAGATTTGGAATGTTCACCTCTTGCCAGTGTGAAATGTAGTATTCATAGCTTCCTCCTTCAACCTTAGAGTAATCCAGCTGCAACAAGGTAAATGCCAATGAAAGAACGATTAGAGCAGCAACGATTCTCCTCACCTTTTTGTTCCCCCTGACTTTTCTACCTCTTCTATCGTGAACAGAAAAATCCCAATAATCACAGCCCCCACAACTATAGCGGATAAGGCAACGTCCGGTGCTTTAAGCTGGAAGAGCACCAGCACAAATATGAGGCTTAGCAAAGCATATTTAACCACTGCAACCACCAAATCTCTTTCTTCAATAACCGCAAGTGCTGTGATAACCATAAGGACAAGTAAGAGCTCATGGATTATCCCAAGCATACATATCCACCACCACTTTTGGTTTTATTCCATATTTGTATGCTCCTTTTGCTATTGCGTGCGAGACCATGGGATTTATTAATGCTATCAGAAATGCCAAGAGAAGGAGCTTAAGTTTGATGAAAACAGACGCATCAGTATAGAGTGCCAAAGCTAAGAGAATTGTCATTGCACCTCCAGTATCACATTTTGTAGCTGCATGCAATCTTGTGTAAACATCAGGAAAGCGGAGTATTCCTAAAGCCCCAAACACCATCACAACCTCTCCAAATGCCAAAAGCATATACTCAATCACGTCTGCCCCTCCTTTCGAGGTACTTTGCCAAAATTAATCCACCAACTGCATTAACCATTAAAAGAACAACCGCCAAGTCTACCAGAAAGTACTGCTTGTTTATAACAGAGAGAATTGCTATTATAACAACGACTTTTGTAGTTATTGTGTTGAGCCCAACTACCCTGTCAGGCAACGTTGGTCCAAATAACACCCGGTACATGAGCATAACGCTTGTGGATATCAGCACTATAACCCCCCACCCAAAAGGATTCACCAGAATATTTTCTTCAACCATTCCTCTATGTCCCCCTTAATTTTTTCCCCTGCCTTTTCCCTGTTGAGGGTTTCAACATCAATCCAGTGCACATACAGATAAGTTTCTCCAAGCCTCTCTGAGACATCAAGTGTTAATGTACCTGGAGTTAAAGTTATTGAGTTTGCAAGTATTGTGATGCCTGTATCTGAATGCAGGTCTGTTTTTATCTTTATTATCCCCGGGTTTATGTCCATGAGGATGACATTCTTAGCAACTTTTATATTGCTTTCAATCAGACGAAACGCCATTATTATGAGGTATTGGGGAGCGTACAGCAGCAGAAAATACACAATTTTCTCAATTAGGTGTCCTCTATGCCTAACATCCTCCATAAGCATATCTCTCATAAATGATGCAATAATGAGCGTTGCAATCGCACCTATGATTAGATTGTCTAAAGAAGTATTTGCAGTGATTACAATCCAGAAAGAAAACAGAAGTATCCATGTTAAAACTATTCGCTCCCACACGGGGAGTTTCTGAGCCTCATAACTTTCATAGACTATCCTCCTCTGAACTTCTTCTAATCGTTCTTTGAGATAGAAGGGAATCCTGCTCATGGTTCAATATTCGTTTTTGAAAGTTATAACCCTTTTTGCAGATTTTAACAGAGACTTTCCGGATAGAGAAGTGTCCAAAAATATGTCTTTCCAAAATTTACTCTTTTAATTTTAATCTTTTGGTTAAAAACTCCTCTTTAGTTTTCAACTTTAGGTTTTGGAAAGATATAAATTATCCTCTTCCAAATTTGAGATAGGTGAGAAGATGAAAGCATATCACATTCACGTCGAAGGCATAGTTCAAGGGGTGGGGTTTCGGCCTTTCGTTTACAGAATAGCCCATGAGCACAACTTAAGAGGCTATGTCAAAAATCTTGGAGATGCAGGGGTTGAAATTGTAGTCGAAGGAGAAGAACATGATATTAAAGCTTTTCTTCATGACCTAAAATACAGGGCGCCTCCTCTTGCTAAAATCGAAAAGGTTAAGAAAAGGGAGATACCCCCTCAAGGATTTGACAACTTTTACATAGAGAAGAGCTCTCAAGGTGGTTCTGGTGGTGATTCAATAATTCCTCCCGACGTTTCAATCTGTGAGGACTGCATCAGGGAGCTTTTTGATCCAACCAACAAGAGATACATGTATCCTTTCATCGTATGTACAAACTGCGGGCCGAGATTTACTATAATTGAAGATTTACCCTACGACCGCATCAATACGACAATGAGAGAGTTTGAGATGTGTGAATTCTGTGAAAGCGAATATAAGGATCCGTTAAACAGAAGATATCATGCTGAACCCGTCTGCTGTCCTGTTTGTGGACCATCTTACAGGCTCTACACAAGAGATGGAGAAGAAATCATCGGAGACCCAATAAAAAAGACGGCAGAGCTAATTGATAAGGGGTACATCGTAGCTATCAAGGGGATTGGCGGAATACACATTGCTTGCGACGCAACAAACGAAGATGTTGTTGAAGAACTGAGAAAGAGAATCTTAAGACCTCAGCAGCCTTTTGCTTTAATGGCAAAAGACTTAGAAACTATTGAGAGCTTTGCTATAGTTAGTGACGCTGAAAAAGAGGAGCTTTTAAGCTACAGGAAACCAATAGTTGCGCTGAGAAAGAAAGAACCATTTCCACTTCCAGAAGCTTTAGCTCCTGGCTTACATACGATAGGTGTTATGCTCCCATATTCTGGCATTCATTATCTGCTCTTCCACTACTCAAAGAGCCCCGTTTATGTAATGACCTCCGCAAACTACCCCGGCCTGCCGATGGTCAAAGATAATGATAAAGCTTTCAAAGAGCTCAAAGATTTAGCCGACTACTTCCTTCTGCATAACAGAAAAATCCTGAACAGAGCAGATGACAGCGTTATAAGGTTTGTAGATGGAAAAAGAGCAGTCATTAGAAGGAGCAGAGGTTTCGTGCCTCTGCCAATAGATATTCCATTTGAGTTCATTGGTTTAGCCGTTGGTGCAGAGCTTTTAAATGCCTTTGGCTTTGCCAAAAACAGAAGGGTCTACCCAAGTCAGTATATAGGCAACACTTCAAAGGTTGAAGTCCTTGAGTTCATGCGTGAAGCCATAGCACATTTTCGCAAAATTTTGAGGATTAAGAACCTCGATTTGGTAATATCAGATCTACATCCCCTCTACAACACAACAAAACTCGCCATGGAAATAGCTGAAAATGAAGGAGTCGAGTTTCTGCAAGTGCAGCATCATTATGCTCACATAGCCTCAGTGATGGCAGAGAACAAATTGGATGAAATAATCGGAATAGCCGTTGATGGTGTCGGGTATGGGGTTGACGGCAACACTTGGGGAGGAGAAGTCATCTACATGAGTTATGAAGACGTGGAAAGGTTAGCACATATTGATTACTACCCGCTCCCTGGTGGGGACTTGGCAAGCTACTATCCCCTCAGAGCACTGGTAGGCATTCTAAGCAAAATATATGACATAGAAGAAGTCAAAGGAGTTATTCAAAGATGCTGTCCAAAGGCCATTGATAGCCTGAAATATGGCAAAGTCGAGTTCAATGTGATCCTAAATCAGCTTGCGAGAGAGATAAACGTCAGCTATGCATCTTCAACAGGAAGAGTCCTTGATGCTTTTGCTGTTATGCTGAATGTCGCATACAGGAGAACATACGAAGGAGAACCAGCAATGAAGCTTGAAAGCTTTGCATTCAGGGGTAAAAATGATTTAGGGTTCAGTATTCCGATTGATGGTGAGAAGATTAAAGTTGAAGAGATGTTCAGGCAGGCTCTTGAAGTGAAAGCAAATCCCGCAGACATTGCTTACTCCGTCCACTTAGCCCTTGGAAGGGCTTTTGGGGAGATAGCAGTTGAAAAAGCAAGGGAATTTGGAGTAAAGAATGTTGGAGTAAGCGGTGGTGTTGCATATAACGAGCTGATAGTAAAAACCATAAGAAAAATTGTCGAGCGCAACGGGTTGAAATTCTACGTTACTCAGGAAGTTCCCAGAGGAGACAACGGTATAAACGTTGGACAGGCATTTTTAGGTGGACTTTACCTGGAAGGTTATCTAAGCAAGGAGGATTTAATGCTTTAGCCCTTTCTCTCAGATTTTTATTACCCAAAAATGACCCAAAACAGCTTAAAATATCCGACTCCATTAAAGTTTCAGAGGTGGCCAAAATGAAAATTAAGCTTGAATATGGAGCTGGTGGAGAGCTGATGGAGGAGTTCATTAAAGAGTTCATCCTAAAGAACCTAAGTCTAAAATCAGCAGGAGGAGTTGGACTGGAAGCCTTAGATGATGGTGCAACAATTCCTTTTGGAGACAAGCATATAGTGTTCACAATTGACGGGCACACAGTTAAGCCCCTCTTTTTCCCGGGTGGGGATATTGGAAGATTGGCTGTCAGCGGGACAGTTAATGATCTGGCAGTTATGGGAGCAAAGCCCTTAGCTTTAGCAAATTCCATGATCATTCAAGAAGGATTTGACAGTGGAGATTTTGAAAGAATCCTACAGTCAATGGATGAAACCGCTAAAGAGGTTCCGGTTCCCATAGTCACAGGAGACACTAAAGTCGTTGAGGATAAGATTGGGATCTTTGTAATTACTGCTGGACTTGGGGTAGCTGAGAGGGTCATCACGGATTCTGGAGCAAATACTGGAGATGTTGTTTTAGTCAGCGGAACGGTTGGAGATCATGGGATAGCCATAATGAGCCACCGTGAGGGAATAGCATTCGAAACTGAGCTCAAGAGCGACGTTGCACCAATTTGGGAAGTTGTCAAAGCAGTTGCCGATGCAATCGGATGGGAAAATATCCACGCAATGAAGGATCCTACGAGAGGTGGATTAAGCAACGCCTTAAATGAGATAGCGAGAAAAAGCAACGTTGGGATTCTCGTGAGAGAAAGTGACATTCCGGTAAAGCCAGAGGTTAGAGCGGCAAGTGACATGCTTGGAATAAGCCCCTATGAAGTGGCAAATGAGGGCAAGGTTGTTATGGTTGTTGCAAGGGAGTATGCTGAAGAAGCACTTGAAGCCATGAGAAAGACAAAAAGAGGAAAAGACGCCGCAATAATTGGAGAAGTTATCGGCGAATATAAAGGCAAAGTTATCTTGGAGACGGGAATTGGCGGCAAAAGGTTCATGGAGCCTCCGATTGGGGATCCTGTGCCGAGAGTTTGCTGATGCACTCCCATAGCTCCTCTATTTGAGGGACTATCTCTATTTCTTTACCCTCCAAACTCTCGTAAATGAACTTCTGATTGAATGGAATGACCACATCGGGCTTAACATTAACTTTGTCCAAAACTTCCGGTAAAGCCTTATTTAGAACAAAAATATGCTTTAAGCCAGCTTTTTCAGCCAGTTTTTCAATCTTTCTTGAAAGCTCAATTGACTCCAAATTAAGCTCTGCAACGTTTACTATAACATCAACTTCCAAGTCTATTCCCCTTCCAAAGTGCTCTATTCCAGCTTCGGTATCAACCAAGACAATTTCTCCTTTCTTTGGTTGTAAATTTTTTAGAAATTTCTTTGCTAAGACCCCATATGGACAGGCGCATCCTTCGCCAGGGTCTTCAATCTTACCAATGCTTATCACACTTAAGTTTTCTCTTTTTGAGAGAATTTCCTCTGGAATTTCTTCAAAAGTCTTGGGCAGTTCTGGACTATCCAGAATCGCTTTTACCCGCTGTTTTCCACCCAAATATTCCGCCAAAGTTTTTGTTTTGGACAAGCCTAACATTCTGTATAGGCCAGGATTGGACTCATCCGCATCCACTATTAGGACTCTATGACCCTTATTCGCCAAGTATTTTCCAAGCATTGCTGTAATTGTGCTTTTCCCACAACCACCTTTTCCGCATATTAAAATCTTCATTCAGTATCACCAAAATCGAAACCGGCAACTGATTTATAACACTTTTTCTTATTAGTATTACAAAAGATTTATGTGCATATGCACAAGATTTATATGAAGAAGAATTCAACAATGTACTGGTGGTTAATAATGAGAATTACAATTCCAGCAAAAGATGACAAGGGGCTGAAAAGTGAGGTCTGTGAGCATTTTGGAAGGGCGAAGTATTTTGTTTTTGTAGATGTTCAAGACGACAAAATTGAAAACGTGGAGACTGTAGAGGTTCCATTTGAAGATCATAGCCCAGGAGATTTGCCAAACTTCATAAAAGAGCATGGAGGCGAACTTGTCCTGGCTTATGGTATAGGAAGGAGAGCAATGACATACTTCCAGAGCTTGGGAATACAGGTAGTTACAGGGGCACATGGGAAAATAGAAGATGTTGTTAAGGATTTTATGCAAAGAGGAGGATAGAAAAGCAAAGACTTGACTTATTTTTTAAAACACTCCACTTCCTCTTCTTCCATTTTGATAATTTTTGAAAGCACGCATTCAAGTGCATTAAGATCAGATAGAATTTCTTCGAATCTTACTTTCTGCTCAAAGGATTGCTCCTTTTTCATCAAAATAGAGACTATATTCTTAAGGGGTTTTACCTCTTTTTCAAGAATTTCCTTGGGTTGCTTTAGGAACTTCTCGAGAAATGCGGGGATAGGATAAAACAACTTCGTTTTACCATTCTTTCTAACGATTACAAGATAATCCCGGGCAAGTTTGTTTAAGGACGTAGAGACTGAAGAACGACTCAAACCTGTCAATTGCACAAGCTCGTTTATTGTAAGTGGTTTTTCATTCAATAGAAGGAGGGCATATACTTTACCGTCAGTGTGAGTATAGCCCCATCTTATCATCATCCTTTCAACGATTTCAATGAATTTTTTACTTTCTCTATCCTCTCCCTTCATCTTACAAACACCTAATAAAATAAAGTCGAAGGCATATTTAAGTTTTTTTCAGTTAGATTTGATATAACAGTTATACCAGTTATATCGAAAATTTTATACAGAAAGATATCCAATCACATAATCGGGGGAGGAAGATGAAAGGTGGTAGTAAGAGTAAAGGGAACCAACTCACGGCAGCTCTTATGGCATTTAAAATCATTTTAGGGAACCCCCTTGCGAGACTCCTCATCAGGCCTGCCTTGAAAAAATATGAGATAGAAGGTAGGAAACTCCCAGCACTCTACTGGGCTCTCAGCATTTATGCAGGTGAAAGCATAAACTGCCCACTCATGATACGCTTCCAGGCAGAGATCATAAAAACTCTCCTTAAACTCGGCATAAAAATTGCAAAGGGTGATGAAGAAGCTGTTAAGGAAGCCCTTCTCCGAGATCCGCATATAAGACGTGGTATTTGGGTCGTCCTTGAGGGTATTGCGAGATATGGAATTACAGTACCTCAACGTTTAGCAGGACCGTTTCTTATAGTGTGGAACTTCACCAATATGTGCAACCTCCGCTGTCAACACTGTTATCAAAGAGCTGACAAACCGCTTTCAAGCGAACTTTCACTAAAGGAAAAACTGAACCTTGTTGAACAGCTTGATAAAGCTGGAGTTGCAGCTGTCGCCCTTAGTGGGGGTGAGCCAACAATTCATCCACACTTCCTGAGAATTGTAAGGGAACTCTCAAATAGAGGGATACACACCTCAGTCGCTACCAATGGCTGGACTTTTGCTAATAAAGAGGAATTTAAGAGAGCCATTAATGCAGGCATAAAGTACGTAGAGGTTAGTGTAGATTCAGCAAACCCAGAGAGGCATGACAAATTCAGAGGAATTCCTGGCTCATGGGAACATGCTATAAAAGCTCTTGAGAATGCTGTAGAGCTCGGAGTAAGCCATGGAATGGCAACGATAATGAGTAAGGAAACATTCAATGAAATAGATGAAATTCTTGACTTAGCGGAGAGCATAGGTGTGAAACGGGTTATCTTTTTCAACTTCGTGCCAACTGGGAGGGCTGAAAGGATAGTGACAAAGGATCTTTCGCCTGAAGAACGCGAGGAATTCATGAAAGAAATTTACAAACAGATGAAAAGAAGGAAGATTGAGATATTGACAACTGCTCCTCAATATGCCCGTGTCACTTTTTTAATAAGTGAAGGCAAGAGTATAACACCAGCTCACTTCTATATTGGAGAAACAAACTCTGTGAAGACCTTAGCAGAATTCATAGGTGGCTGTGGTGCCGGAAGAATATATGCAGGTATAGAGCCCGATGGAACAATTGTTCCCTGTGTGTTTCTTCCATTACCTGTAGGCAACATTAGGACTAAGCCCTTCAAAGAGATATGGGATACAAGCAAAATATTTAACATTCTTCGAGATAGGAATAACTTCACAGGCACATGTAGGAGTTGTTCCTATAGGAACATCTGCGGTGGTTGTCGTGCCAGAGCCTACTACTATACCCTTAATCTCATGGGAGATGATCCAGGTTGCATAATAAACAGACGAATATGGGATGATATCCTTAAACACAAAAAGATAAGAGGAATTACTGGGATAAATTGGGTTGATGAGAATGTTGCTATCCGTACCCCTGTGCTCCATCTCCCAAGCTATTATGCAACTCTTGGGATTGTTGGAGAAAGATCTCTTAGAAGTAATTGGGAAAAGACAGTAAAAGAAATTCACGCCTAATTTTCTTTCATTTTAATTTTCAACCTAAGGTTCAAGAAAATTTTAAATTTTTTCAAATGTAATTTTTTTCAGGTGAATAAAAATGAAAATGAATGTGAAAGGGTTTGCGCCTTCTTGGTTTGCAAGTGTCATGGGGACTGGAGCACTCGCTCTGGTTAGTTTGGCATATTCAAGCAAAGTGTCAGTACTAAAAAGCGTTGCAGTTGGATTGACACATTTAAATACAGCGTTGTTCTTCATTCTTTTAATTCCCTGGATTTTGAGATGGCTCAAATACAGAGAGGATGCTCTAAGGGATTTATATCACCCTGTAATCTGCCATTTTTATGGAAACAATAGCAATAGCTTTGCTTGTTCTTTCAGCTGATTATCTACTTATATTAAAGAATCTCACACTTGCAAAGGCTTTCTGGCTGATAGGAATGTCCTTAACGATATTCTTCGCATTTTTGATCCCATACCTAATGTTCATACAGGAGAGGATAGATATCAAGAACGTTACTCCGGCTTGGTTCATTCCCCCCGTTGGTCTGATTGTAATTCCTCTAAGCGGAGGTGCGTTGATAAATACATTCTCCGGAATTTGGAGAGAAGTTACGATGTTCATAAACTATTTCGCATGGGGAGCTGGATTTTTCCTCTACTTAGCTCTCTCTGCAATAGTCATGCACCGCTTCATTGCCCACGAGCCTTTACCCTGCGGAATTGCTCCAGCAATTTGGATTAATCTTGGTCCCATTGGTGCTGGAACTTCAACACTCTATATGCTCGTGAAGAATTCAGAATTCATAACAATGAAAGAACCTTTTTTAGCTTTTGGGCTGATATTCTGGGGCTTCGATGTATGGTGGTTTGTAATGGCCATTATCTTGACACTCCATTACATTAGAAAGCTCGATTTACCATACAGCTTGGCTTGGTGGGCGTTCATATTCCCCCTTGGAGCTTATGTGAGCGCAACGCATAATGTTGCCTTAGCTTTTAAAATAAACATCATAGACAGCTTTGGATTTGCACTTTATTGGCTGCTCTTTGCTCTATGGTTAATAACAGGAATTAAAACTCTAAAAAATACTGCCTTTTAGGTGAGTTTCTTTTTCTCTTTTTAATTGCAGACTGCATAGTTTATAAACCTCAGTCACACTAATTCTCTGGGAGGTGTGAAGATGCACGAATGGGCTTTAGCGGATGGAATTATGAGAACTGCTATCGAATTCGCTAAACAGCATGGAAAAGACAAGATTCTTGGCATTAGGATTGTTCTTGGTGAATTACAGGACGTTAACGAGGAGATCCTCAAGTTTGCCATAGATGAGCTTAAGAAGGGAACAATAGCTGAGGATGCAGAGATTGAGTTCGTGATTGAGGAAGCAGAGTTTAAGTGCAGAGACTGTGGCAATGTATGGAAGCTCAGGGAAGTTAAAGATAAGTTCGATGAGCGCATAAAAGAGGACATTCACTTCATTCCCGAGGTTGTCCACGTCTTTCTCTCATGCCCAAAATGCGGAAGCAGAGACTTTGAAGTTGTGAAGGGCAGGGGAGTTTATGTTGCCGCAATAAAAGTTGAGGGTGAAGAACAATGATCGACCCAAGAATAAAAGCAATTGAAGCAAGACTTGAAAAGGTTAAGAGAATTATTCCAGTCGTGAGCGGAAAGGGAGGAGTTGGAAAGTCGCTGATTTCGACAACTTTGGCGTTAGTCTTGGCTGAAAAAGGACACAAAGTTGGCCTGTTGGACTTGGATTTCCATGGAGCAAGCGACCATGTGATTTTAGGATTTGAGCCAAAAGAGTTCCCAGAAGAAGATAGGGGGATAGTTCCTCCAGAGATTCAGGGGATAAAGTTCATGAGCATCGTTTTTTACTCAGAAGATAAACCAACACCCTTGAGAGGACATGAAATTAGCGATGCTTTAATAGAACTTTTAGCAATCACAAGATGGGAGGATTTAGATTTCCTGATTATAGACATGCCCCCCGGAATGGGAGATCAGTTCTTGGATGTTCTGAGATTTCTAAAGAGGGGAGAATTTCTGGTTGTTGCTACACCCTCAAAGCTTGCTGTAAATGTTGTTAAAAAACTGCTTGAACTCCTTAAGGAGCAGAATCTCAAAATAATCGGCATCATTGAAAACATGAAATTAAACGATGAAAAAGACATTCAAAAGCTCGCTGAAGAGTTTGAAGTTCCATACTTAGTTAGCATTCCGCTTTACAGAGACTTAGACACAAAAATTGGCAACGTTGAAGAGCTTTTAAAGAGTGAATTCGCAGAGAAGATAAGGGAAGCTGCTGAGAAGCTCTAATTTCATTTTATTTTTTGGTGATAGAAATGCTTGAGGATTTTCTCCAAGGAGCTAAAAAGGTTGTAATCTGCGGCATTGGAAATGAGGTTAGGGGAGATGACGCTTTTGGAATCATAGTGGCAGAAGAGCTTAAAAATAGGTTGAAAAGTGAAAAAATCGTTATTCTCAACTGTGGAGAAGTCCCAGAGAGCTATGTTGGTAAAATAATCAATGAAAAACCTACACACGTTATATTCATAGATGCAGTTGACTTCGGGGGCAAACCTGGAGAAGTTGTAATTGCAGACCCTGAGGGAACGCTGGGAGAAAGTTTTTCGACTCACAAGCTTCCGCTTAAGCTCTTAGTTGGTTATTTAAAGCAGAATATAAACGCAAAGTTCATCTTAATTGGATGTCAGCCAAAACAGCTGGGTCTTTTTGTAGAGATGAGTGAAGAGGTAAAGCAAAGTGCAGAAAAATTAATTGAAATCTTAGCTCAAGAGCTGGAGTTCTGACTTCTTTTCTCCAAAATTTTATCCAAAAAACTTTAAAATACGCATGCTCAACACACTTTACGGGCTTTTTAAGAGCTTAAAAACTTGGGAGGTGCTTAAAGTGAGAGAAATTATAGCCAAAGTAAAGGAGAAAACAAATATCCCCGTTTATGAGAGAACGATAGAGAACGTTATGAGCGCTGTTTTGGCGAGCAGTGACATATGGAGGATTGTAGATTTAAGCGAGGAACCTCTACCCTTAGTTGTGGCAGTTCTTGAAACGCTGAACGAGCTTGGCTATGTAGAGTTCAGAGATGGTGTATTTTTGACAGAAAAGGGCAGAAAATTTGCTGAGGAGTATGGAATTGGTAAAAGAGAAGACTACACATGTCCTCACTGCGAAGGAAAAACTGTTGATATTAATGCCTTTAGTGACCTTCTTGAGCAGTTCAAAGAGATAGTCAAAGACAGACCACAGCCAAAGCATGAATTTGATCAAGCCTACGTAACCCCAGAAACTACGGTGGCAAGAATAATCCTCATGCACACAAGAGGCGATTTAGAGAACAAAGAAGTCTTCGTTCTTGGCGATGATGACTTGACAAGCATTGCCTTAATGCTTTCGGGCTTGCCAAAGAGAATAGCTGTTTTGGACATTGATGAGAGGCTTATCAAGTTCATTGAAAAAACTGCGGATGAACTCGGCTACACCAACATTGAGATTTTCACATTCGACTTAAGAAAGCCTCTACCAGATTATGCACTTAGAAAGTTTGATACCTTCATAACAGATCCACCAGAGACCGTTGATGCCATAAGAGCCTTTGTCGGAAGAGGAATTGCAACGCTTAAAGGCCCAGGCTGTGCTGGCTACTTTGGAATAACGAGAAGGGAAAGCTCACTGAACAAGTGGAGAGATATTCAAAAGCTCCTCTTAAATGAGTTCAATGTCGTTATAACGGACATAATCAGAAACTTCAATGAATATGTAAACTGGGGTTACGAAGAGGAGACAAGGGCTTGGAAGCTGTTGCCAATGAAGGTCAAGCCAAGGTACAACTGGTACAAGAGCTACATGTTCAGAATTCAGACTCTTGAAGGCTCAAAGGGTTATGAAGAGGAAATAAAGGATGAAGACATTTACAATGACGAGGAAGCTTCAACTACATGATCATTAGCTCCTATTTGTTTCTTTCTTGTTTATTTCTTATCAACACCAGTTTAATAAAAAATTAAAATCAGGAGACTTCAATGTAAAATCCGATGGGTACTGGTGTGTCTCTATAAGTTGTTCCGTACCATGTTTTTACTGGAAGCTTCATTTCATAGGCACTTTTCACACCTTTGAAATAAAGATAGTTTCCATTCTTGCTCTGTACACTTCCTAGGACTGCATAATCGACATAATCCTCCAGGCTGAAGCCCGCTACAATTACATCAAGCCAGGCGGGTGCTGTCTCGGGGTTGAGGAAAGCGATTAACGCTCCAAGGGGAACGCCGATGTTGAAGCTTTCTCCGCTTGTTCCCACATAAATTTCGCTGTAGAAATCCTCAATATCTGCCTTGCTGTTGTGAACTGATCCTGTTTGCTCAATCCATCTGCTTGGAACATCGTAAGGCGGTTCTCCACTGGCTTCTCCGGTTATAATATGGTATATCCCGTTGTAATAATCAGTGTCGAAGCTGTCTATCTTTACAAAATACCTCTCATTTCCCGTGGGATAACACCAAGCCGTGCAGAGGTACTCCTTCTGGTATATGTAGTGTACAGTCCCCTTAATCCAAATGTACTTTGAAGAGTAAGGACTTACATCCATTATCCACGATGCCTTGTATTTTTTCGTTACTGATCTTCCGAGGGCTTTTACAGTTATTGAGCTTGGGTCAAAGCTGATTTTCTCTGAGATAAGATCACCAAACGCTACAGTAACCATTGGCCCCAAATAATAACTTCCCCTATAAGCCATTTGAATCGTGGCAGAGATACTGCTCGGTGCTTTGTTTTTCACTATTAAAACGGGTATTTTCTGGTGTTGGTAAGATTTGTCTTCCACAGTTTCCCATACATAATAAACGTCATGGGCCATTGGCTGAATTTTTGAGGCTTTTGAGCTTAAAGCTTTTAAATCTTTAACTCTTGCTTCTTTAAAGTTGAATTTCAGCATGATGTTTTTTGCAAATGTGTTTTTGCTTACTTTAACTTCAAAGCTTTCTGGTGGAAAGGTGTAAAGCTTTCCATCCTTAACAACCCACACGTCAATTCCAATAAAAGCCGTATGAGAGCCCTTGGTTTTTGCAATGCTCCTTGGAGTATCGAGGTTGAGTTTTATCATGTTGTCTGGGAAAATCAGGCTTTTAAGTAGGTTTTTAGTTAGTGTTCCCTTCTGAAGAACTTCGATGCTCCCATTCTTGTCAAAAGTCCAAATCGAGTAATAGACTTTTCCATAGTCTGTCAGAGGTTTTCCTTTCTCATCAAAGAGGGTTAATCTGGCACCACCAATTGGAGCCGCTTGAGTATATCCCAAAGCCACTAAGATCAACAATCCAACAAGTAGTGCAAGCAGTCTTCTCATGCCTGCACCTCCTTCAAACATTGCAACAATACTTTTGACTTTAGTACGTATAAATTTTTTCTTTTATGAGTTGTAATCCTTTCTGCTTTTTTTTTCGTGAGTTCTTACTTTCCAACTGCATCTTCAAGAACCCTATTAGTCAAAATAAAACTGAGTAAAAGACTGAACAAAAATAAGCATCCTCTTTAAACCCACCACAATTGCTCTTAGCCAGCCGACAGCAAAAATTATTAAAACTTCCTTAGGCAATTGCCGAAACATTTATAATTACAGAAAGAGAAAAATATACCATGCTCGAGAAGGAAAAGGAAGCTCTGGCTAAGAGAATTGCAGGGGAGATTACACTTTCTTCAGACCCTGGAAAAACCATGCGCAAGTGGAGAGAGATTTTTGGGATTAGTCAAACGGAATTGGCTGAGTATTTGGGAGTTTCTTCTTCGGTAATTAGCGATTATGAAGGTGGCAGAAGAAAAAGCCCCGGTGCTTCGACAATAAGAAAGTTTGTTGAAGCGCTGCTTGAAATTGATGAGAGAAGGGGAGGGAACGTAATTAAAGCTTTCAGCAAAACCCTTGGGAGCGAGTTCCCGACCAGTGCAATCCTTGACATTAGGGAATTTGCCCTTCCCGTAACTGTAAGAGACATAGTCAATGCCGTAAAAGGCGAAGTCGCTGCCAACATTGATCTGCTTGATAGACCAATTTATGGATATACCGTCGTGGACAGCATTCAGGCAATCCTTGAAATGAGCAGTGAGGAATTCCTTAAGCTCTATGGATGGACAACAGAGAGAGCCTTAGTTTTCACAAAAGTGACAACCGGAAGGAGCCCTATGATTGCTATCAGAGTCCAAGGACTGAAGCCAGCCGTTGTAGTGCTGCATGGAGTTAAGAAACTCGATGAGCTGGCAGTTAAAATAGCCGAAAAGGAGAGGGTTCCGTTAGTGGTCTCAAAAGTTGAAACCGAAAGTGAGCTGATAATGAACCTCAGAAAGCTTGTGGAAAAGAGAGAAAAAGAGCTCTGAATCAAAAAGGCAACTCCTTCATTCTCCATATGCTATGGTTAGCCAGTTTTTCTAATCTGTCCTTCATATGAAGCAGAACTTCGCTGAGGATTTTTCCATTGTCATAATTGTTCACAATCGCCTTAAGCTCCTCTTTTGGTTTTTTCTTCAGCTCTTTTGCAATTTCAATCATTCTCGGATATGCTCTTATTATATTGTCTACAACTGTGATATCTGCCATTCTGGCACTCCTTGAGAGGGGATTGAGGTCAATTGTGATGACAAACTTGCCCATTGCAACCAATGCCTCAGTTCTGTCACCATCTTCCAATGGCACAACAACTACGTCAGCTCTCCATATGCCCTTCTCATCAACTTTCCCTCTCTCGCTTTCAAGATTTGGGATCCTCTTGGTTGGATTTATTCCCAAAAGTTCAACATCTGGATCAATTTCTCTTAACACTTCTGCTATTGCTTTAACCCTTTCTTCTGTGCGGTAGAAGAGGTTTATTTCAATCTTTGCGTTAAGGAGTTTTGCCAATTCAATGGTCTCTTTAGGGACTAATGCTGCAACATTACCGTTCACAGAAAGGACAGGATGTTCAGCGAGCAAAAGCTTAGCAACAGCTGCCCTCATAGCTCTTTCTGCTGGCTCAATTGTTTTTTCGCCAATTAAATAGTCAAAAGCCTCTCCCCTGCCATGTGCTATTAGTCCAGCTGTTGCCAGAATTCCATTCTCTAACGCTTCTTCAAGTTTATGCCTATAGTACAGGCTCCAATATCGGGGATGAGATTTAGGTACTTTGAATTCAGCCATTTTCCCACCTCCTTTTCATTAGTAATGTTCCTACAAAAAGCATCAGGAACGAAGCGGGCCCACATATTCCACCTTTTTCGGATGTCGTTGTTATTGGGGAAGATGACGTAATAGGGGTTGAAGAAGGAGTGATGGTTGTCGTGGTAGCCGTCGTAGTTTCTGTCTTTGTGACAGTAACGGTAGTTGTTGCGGATGAGGAAGTTGTGGTTGTTTTTGTTGGAACTGGTGTAGTTGTAGTTGTCGTCATGATTGTTGTAGCTGTTGTGGTAGTATTTAGACTCTGTATTTCCTTCTTCGGTTTTGTTCCAAAAGTGAAAAACCATGCATCACCGGCATGAGGTGAGTTGAGTATTCCTTCAACCTGCATCACTTTAACAGAGTGAGGCTGTGAAGCAAGTGCAACTTTAGTAACTTTCGGCGCATAATTACTCCAGGAAATCTTAAGTGTCCCGTAGAGTGTCTTTTTAGTAACCTCTGATACGTTTGGGACCACAAATTCCCAAGAGGAACTCTCAGTGTACCCAGCGACATAGATAACGGAGTCTTGCATGAGTGCACTTGTTATAAGATCAGAACCAGCTCCAATGAACTTTCCAAACCACAATAATTTACCATCTCTTGTGAATTTTGCAATAAATGTGTCTTTATTTCTTGTCTCAAAATTCCCTGTATTTCCAACTAATATAAGCTCCGTGTTGTTTGGAATCACTGAGATTATCTTATCTTGATAACCAAGCCCAAAATTCATTGCATTTATTAGAGATCCATCAGGAGAAACTTTGAGTAGAAATCCATCCCCAAATGCTAAGCTTTCACCTGTTGAACCACTTACATACAAGAGACCATCAAAAATTATATCCCCCACATCCTCTCTTTCATCAGTTGTCCATATCTTTGCCCATTCCAACTCTCCTTCTTTGCTGAGTTTTATAACAAAGACATCATCATTGTCAGTTCCAGCAACGTATACGGCATCTAAAGATACAGTTACGGCTTTTGCTTCGGTATTTCCTGTTCCAAACTGAACAAACCAAACAATATCCCCTCCAGGAGTTAGCTTTGCAACAAAACCCTCTTTGGTCTTTCCTGTTGGCTTTGTATAGCCTACTACATACAGATATTTATTGTCAAATGTAATATCATTTGCCTCATCATTGAAGCTCCTGCCAAATGTTTTGAAGTACTCTAAATCACCATCTGTGTCCAATTTTGCAATAAAAGCATCTGAATTTTCAAATGCCGTCGATCCCACTTGTCCAACTAAATAAAGGTTTTCTCCCCAGAGCACCGCTTTCTTGACCCAGAGCCTTTCTGAACTTTCTATTATTTTCTGGAACTCAAACTTATCCCCCGTCATTTTCACGACAAAACCTACTCTATTTGAACCAAAACTGTCGCTTGAACCTATCATGAAAACGCTATCATTGTAAGGAATAAACGCTACCCCGATGTCATAAGCGGATCCGCCCCAAGTTAAGTAATTAATTTCTTGAGCCAGTGAAAGTGGCAACAACACCAATGCAACAAACAGCACAATAATTCGCTTCATGAACATCACCAAAAATAGTTGAGTTCAAGATTTAATAGGATTTTGTTACCATTCCCTCCTTCTGTCCCCAAAGAAAAATTTCATAAAACCAGAGAACTCTTCTCCCCTGAAGTCTTCATAAAGTTGGTTTGTCTCTTTGGGAGTCAGCCACTCAATATCATCAGGTATACCCTCTGTGAAGATATACTCAACCTCCTCGCCTTTTCTCGCAATATTAAGCGTGTAGATTTTCTTTCCCAACTCTTGAGCAATTTTGATTTCATTCACAACTAAAGATGTAAATTTGCCAATTATTGCAACTGCAACAAAAAATTCTGCGTCTTTTATCATGTGGCTCGTTCCTTTAAGCCCATAGTCTGAAGGCAGAACAACGTTATTTGAACCAAGCTTTTCTTCAAGAATCTTGAGAATGACTTTTTCTGTCTGGGTATGATAAATTATGGTAGGCTCGCTTAGATAAATCAAAGGTCCGAATTTTTCTTTTTTCTTTCTTTTCAGAAATCCGAGCATAAAATCACCTCAGGTGGGGATAAAACGTCGTCACGGCCTTATAAGGCTCGGCTGGGATGACACTCATCATCGAGAGTTCTATAGTTCTGTACAATTAATACGAGTTGAGTCTAATAAACATTTCCACCATCATAATTAAGAAATAAAAAGAAAATACCCAACTATTTAACACATGTAATATATGCATCCCACATCTTGAATGGCCCGAGGAAGCAGGTAACGTAGCAGTTGCAGTCGAACTTAATGTCGGCGCATTCGAGGGCACTGCAGATTGTACCGGGGTTCGCGGGGTCAAGACCATCAAGGGGCGACAGACACGGATGTATGCTTCCCCAGCCAGGCTTTGGAAGGCTGTTCTCCAGGTCATCGGCATAGCTGTTTATCGCCGCCCCTCCAACGATGGAATTCGTTTCGGGCATCGGCGGCCAGGGGGTTATGCAGCCAAAGCGCTCTATTGCCGCCCATACGAGGTGGAAGTAGTAGTTGAAAACAACCGCAGGCCCAAAGTTCTTGCTCTGGAGGCAACAGAGCTTGCACGCCTCACCTTCGACCGCACCGACCATGGCCGCCTTAAGCTTGCAGAGGTCGCACCGGTTGGAGCTGAGTTCTCCACCAGCTTCGCCGCCTTTCATAGGCCCCGACGGGTACGCACCCGGATGCATCGAGCTGAGGGTGACGCTCCCAACAGAGGCCGAGAAGCCCGCGTAGCCGGGACCGTTGGTCAGCGTCGCGTTTACTCCCGGAAAGAAGGGAACCGTCAAAGTCCTGTTTTCAGCCATAGCCACCTCAAACCTCGTCTCCGCACCTCCAGACAGAAGTCTAATCTCGTGAAGCCCGTAATCGATGGGGACCTCAAGCATGCCTGTCGAGTTCGTCCTTCCGGTATTCTCGCCATCAACGATTACCGTAACGTTTGAGGCGTAGAAGCCAGGTGGCATGACCACGATGAGGGAGAGCGTTAGGGGCTTTTCTTCTCCAGCTTCTCCGGGAGCCTTTGGAACGGTGAAGTACAGCGCGGTAAGGATCAGCGCGATTACCACGAGTGCATAGCCCTTCCGCTCCTTTCTTCCAATCAGCACCGCGCCGGCAACCCCTATTGGAACGGCGAATATGAGAAGGGCAACGCTCCAGTGGTTGGGCCCTCTTTCTTCTTCTACAGGGGTCGTTTCGGTCTCCGTGGCGTTTGCAACGAAGAAAGAGAAGTAGCCCCTCTCGTCCGTCCATACCACTCTACCGGACACGTTTACGGGCACCCCTGGATGGCTGGCCATCCCGTAGATTACAGTTCCGCCCTCAACTTTCACAGACCGGCTCCAGAGAAGCCCCGGCCTCAGGTCGCTCACCACGGTGGTCGTGTTCATGTAAACGTCTTCGCCGTCGAAGTAAACGGCCGTAAGGTTGTACTCCCCAGCAAGGAACGTTGCGTTCCAGACTATTTCCTTGCCCCATCTCACGAGCTTTTCGTTGACGTAGAGGAAAACGGGGGCTGTGAATATGTCTTCAGGCGTTACCCACGCCCTGACGGTTCCGTTTTCATAGAGGAGATGAACCTTCGGGCGGAGTTCATCAACAAGGACGAGTGCGCCGCCCTCCCCCACGTACCCACCACCGAAGTCGTGGGTTCCCAATATGTTGTAGAGGATTATTCCATTGAGTTCCTCTTTCACAACGTCTCTGTATTCCGGTTTTATCTCCCGCTCTTCCCTTGTTACGTTCTCAGTCTTGGTGGGTCCTCCAAGAAAGGCCGTTTCAAACCTGTACTCTTTGCCCTCAAGGACGCTTTCGAGGGTCCAGGTAACGTTCAGTGGATCTATGAGCGCGAGGAACCCCTCAGAAGCCATCAGGAGAATCCTGTTTCCAAAGGCCTTCACGTGCAGGGGTCTCCCACTCAGCTCTTTAAAGAAAAAGCTGCCGTTTTCCGGGGAGAACCTTACCAGTCCGGTCGCATCGCCCTCCATTATGGCCGCATACAGAAAGCCGTCGTGGCCAAGGACGATGCCGTCCGGTATGAGCCTTGAATAGTTGGAGGGAAAACGCCAGAGGATAAAGGTTTTGTTTTCAGGCTGAAGAAGGCCTATGCCGCCGTGGGGGCTCTCGTTCAGCTCGGCGGTGAAGTATATCCCCTCTGGAGTAGCGTAGGTGTCGTAAACCTTCACAATTCCTGCGGATGAAAAGTCGTAGAAGACGAGGTCGTTTCCAGTGAGAACTCCTATTCCACCGCTCTCGTTGATTTTTCCGGCGTAGTACGCCCTTCCCGGAACGGCAAAGACGTGGACAAACGATACCCCCGGATAACTCCATATGTAAACTGTGTCATTAATGGGGTCAAAAACGGCTGGAGGCCCCCAGTCGGCTGAGATGTATATCCTATCGCTCACGGACATCCCGTTTGGCATAATCGGCAGACGCCAGAAGATGAAGTGAGTTTCGCTGGTCTTCAGACCTAATCTTCCGCTGTAATCGCTGAAATAAAGGCCGTCCGGAGAAAACCTTGGGTGAAGTATCCAGCCTCCGGTATTCCACACCAAAACTTTCGAAGATAAGGCTTGAGGGACAGTCAGGAGCAGGAGGAGTGCAACCCCAAGAAGGGATTTCTTAACAGCGGACATGTTCTCACCGCCCTGTATTTAAGACACTTCTACTTTGGAATTTATATTGGTTTTTGTTTGAAATTTGTCCATTTTGCCAGCCAGGATGTTTCCCTGATTTTGAAATGGCACCAAAAGTCTAATGTATGAAAAAAGCATCATAGGTTGCGGTGGTGAATATGAAGATCAAACTGCCTGCCCCCAAACGCGAGGGTAGAATGAGCCTGGAGGAGGCAATAGACAGGAGGAAGAGCATAAGGAGGTATAAGGACGAGTCCCTGACCATTGAAGAGGTCTCCCAGGTGCTCTGGGCGGCTTACGGAATCAACAGGTGGGGAAAGAGGACATCGCCGAGCGCCGGGGCGTGCTATCCCTTCGAGGTTTACGTTGTTGTTGAAAACGTTGAGGGCCTCTCCCCGGGGATCTACCGCTACGATGGGGAAGCTCACAGGCTGGAACTTATCAGAGAGGGGCATTTCAGAAAATCCCTTGCAGAGGCATGCCTTGGTCAAAGGTGCGTTGCCACAGCTCCCGTCAACATCGTCATCGTTGCCCACTACGAGAGGACCACGGGACGGTACGGCGAGCGTGGGGTGAGATACGTCCACATTGACGCAGGTCACATGGGTCAGAACATTTACCTCCAGGCCACTGCCCTGAACCTGGGCACCGTTGCGGTCGGGGCCTTCAGGGACGAGGAGGTAAAAAAGGTGCTGGAAGTGCCAGGCGAACCGCTCTACATCTTCCCGCTTGGGATTCCGGGGGAGTAGTCAGAGCCTTTTGAGTTCTTCAAACCTTATTAGAACCTCCTCCTTCCCCCTTATGAGGTTCTGCCTGGCAACCTCTTCCCCATCCTTAAGGTAAATCAGCGTCGGGACGTTGAGGACGTCAAAGCGGTTCACAAGGTCGTTCCATTCCTCGGCGTTGATGTGAACCACGGTAATCTCCGGGAACTCCGCACTGAGCTCTTCCATGAAGCTCTCGACTATTCTGCACGGTGGACAGCCCGGGATGGAGAACCACAGCACGGCTTTTCCGTCCATGAAGTTAATCTTTCCATCATACTCAACTATCAATCTCCTCACCTCCGGGAAATAAAAAGGAAAGGGCTCAGATTCTGGCCCTCTTCAGCAGGAGCGAGTTGCTCACGACGCTGACACTGCTTATCGCCATTGCCCCAGCGGCCCACTCCGGCCTGAAGATTATTCCGAAGAGCGGGAAGAGCGCCCCCGCCGCTATCGGGATGAGGATTATGTTGTATATCATCGCCCAGAAGAAGTTCTGCTTTATCTTTGATAGAGTTTTCTGGCTGAGCTTTATTGCCTTAACGACGTCCCTTATATCGTTCCTCATGAGGACTATCTCGCCGCTCTCCATGGCTATATCAGTTCCTGAGCTTACCGCTATGCCTATGTCCGCTTGGGCCAGTGCCGGGGCGTCGTTTATGCCGTCGCCCACGAAGATTACCACCTCTCCCGTCTCCTGCAGCTTCTTGACCTCGTTGGCCTTGTCCTGCGGGAGCACCTCAGCAAGAACGTAGTCTATGTTCAGCTGCCTCGCTATCGCATTCGCGGTTCTCCTGTTGTCGCCCGTTATCATGCCGACCTTCTTACCCATCCTGTGGAGCTCCTCTATTGCTTCCTTTGCGTTCTCCTTTATTGTGTCTGCTATGCCCATCACACCGGCTATCTCACCGTCTATGGCTATGATTATGGCGGTCTTTGCCTCGTCTTCAAGTTTGTGGAGAGTCCCCTCAATATCCTCAACCGGGTATCCTGCCTCCCTGAGGAGCTTCCTGTTGCCCGCGAGGATTTCCCTTCCTCTGACCTTAGCTTTGACACCCTTGCCGGTTATGGCCTCGAACTCCTCCGGTTCTTCAAGCTCAAGGCCGAGCTCCTGGGCCTTCCTCACTATGGCCTCTCCAAGCGGGTGCTCGGAGCGCTTTTCAGCCGAGGCGACGAGCTTTATAAGCTCCTTCTCGTCCATGCCAAAGGTTATTACGTCAGTCACTTCAGGCTTGCCCTTTGTGAGCGTTCCAGTCTTGTCAAAGAGCACCACCGTTGCCTTCCTCGCTATCTCAAGCACCTCTCCGTTCTTGATTAGTATGCCCATCTCGGCGCCCTTGCCCATGCCCACGGTCAGGGCAGTAGGTGTCGCCAGGCCGAAGGCACAGGGGCACGCTATGACGAGGACGCTGATCAGTGTCGTGAAGGCGAAGAGCAGGGGCTCCTTTGCTATGAAGTACCAGTAGACGAAGGAGATGAGAGCCACTGTAAGAACCACGGGTATGAAGTAGGTCACTATTTTGTCCGCTATCCTCTGGATCGGGGGCCTGGTGTTCTGGGCATCTTCAACGAGCTTGATGATCTGCGCCAGAACCGTGTCGCCGCCGACTCTCTCGGCTTTAATCTTGAGCACGGAGTTCCTGTTTATGGTTCCGCCAATTACTTCATCCCCCTTCTTCTTCAGGTTTGGAATTGGCTCTCCAGTTATCATTGACTCGTCAACATAGCTCTCCCCTTCGATTACCACCCCGTCAACCGGTATCTTTTCACCGGGCTTCACTATCACGATGTCGCCGACCTTGACCTGAGTTATGGGAACCTCAATTTCTTTTCCATCTCTAATTACAGTTGCCTTTTTAGCTTGAAGGCTCATGAGCTTTTTAATTGCTTCACTCGTCCTTCCCTTTGCTACATGCTCTAAGTACCTCCCAAGAAGCAGGAAGGCCAGTAAGAGCACGCTTGCTTCGTAAAAGTTGTACTCTTTAGGGAGTACGCCAATTGTCGCAAGCACACTCGCTATGTATGCTGAACCAACGCCCATTGAGTACATTACGTCCATGTTGAGTGTCTTATGCCTCAGAGACCTAATAGCCTTTAGGAACACATCCCTGCCAGAGTACGCTATGACAGGCGTTGCTAAGAGGAATTGTATCCAGAGCATGTAAGGTATCTCAAAGTCCAGCCCAAAGATCCAGCGGTATGTCATGAAGGTTATTATCCCTCCAAATGTCCAAGCCACTATAAGCTTTCTTTTCATATCTTTCAGATGCCTTTCTCTCACTTCCTTTTCTATATCAACGCTCTCTTCACCCTCAACGCCAAGAAACTGATAACCAAATTCCTCGATGGTTTTCTTTATATCGTCCATATCTACCATGGTCGGATCATAGGTAACATTGGCAGTTTCGGTTGCCAGGTTAACTCTGACGTCCAGAACGCCCGGAAGCTCCTTTAACGCAGTTTCTATTGTCCTAACGCAAGAGGCGCAGGTCATACCGCCGATTTTAATAACCGCGTCCCTCTTCTCCCTGACAACACCGTAGCCAACGCTTTCTATTGCCCTAATTATATCCGTTATGCTGACCTTTGATTCATCAAACTTAATGTAAGCGCTTTCAGTCGCTAAGTTCACCTTGGCTTCCTTTACCCCCTCCAGCTCTTTAAGTGCCATTTCTATCGTTTTGGCGCATGATGCACAGCTCATTCCGGTAATCTTAATGTTCACTTCCACCGGAGTTCACCTCCATTACATGCTTTGTTGAAAAGATTATTGAAGTTATTTTTTGACAAAATGTAAATTTCCATAGGAAAATTTTTATAGTTTGAAAGCACAATGTTAATGGTGGGAAAATGATGAAGCTCGATGAAATCGATCTAAAGCTTATCTACCTCCTAATGGACAACTCCAGGTTAAGCATTTCAGAGCTTGCCGAACGCCTGGGAGTCAGCAGACCGACGGTAAAGTCGAGACTGGACAGACTGGAAAAGGAGGGAGTAATCCAACGCTACACAATAAAACTCAATCCCGAACTTCAGAGGGCCAGCAATGTTGTTGCCCTGATAATCAAAACAGACGAACCAGAAAAGCTTCAAGAATTCGAAGAAATTATTGAGATTAACCGATTTACAAGTAAAAAATATCTTATAAAAGTGGCTGTCGAGGATATGGAAGGACTGAGGAACGTCATAGAAGGGGCAGGTTTTGAAGTGCTTGAGATAATGCCCATCCTTGAAAGCATTGAAAAAGAGTACCCACCAAAAGTCAAGGTCTCTTTCAAATGCGACTACTGCGGTAAGGAGATAACCGGGGAACCAATAGTCTATAAGTACCGCAACAAAGTTTACTTCTTCTGCTGTGAAACCTGCTTCAGAGAGTTTAAAAAAGCAAGGGAAAATCTGGAAAAATTCAAATTAAAGGAAAAAGACAAGGTAGAGCACGCTCACGAACACGAGCACCACGCCCATAACTAAATCTCCCCTTCCGCTTACCGAGGAGAGTCTATCCACGGCCCTTCCAAGTCTCGCGTACCTGCTCCCGTAGTGGAAGCCCAAGGTAACGATGGCAAAGGGGAGCACGGATATTCCAATAAACACCAAAAGCAGCGCCGCTGTAGTACTTGGTGAGAACCTGCCTGAAAGCAGGGAGCTCACCAGTAGGTACGAAGGGAGCACGCAGGACAGCGATAGAAACGCCATCACTCCCCCAACAGCAAAAGCCGCCGGCGGGGACGTTGCCTTTTCAAGTATTAGGTTGCTCTTTTCCCTAAACGGGCTGGAAACCGGGAGTCTCACGTAGCCCAGTGCGGAAAGTATCTTGTAAGTCCCCACGGTTATTCCAAAGGCGACCACAAAGTACCTCAAAAAGGGCACCTTCGTATGGAGGTTCATTAGGGCGACGGCGATGACAGAATAGCCCAGGAACGCACCGAGTGTAAAGGCAAAGCCCACCCTGAGAACCTTCCTCTCATCTGTCAGCGCTATCATTGAGAGGAGGAATACTATCATGAGAAATATTGACGGCCGGAGGGCGTTGAGAATCCCAAGGGCGATTATTGAGAACGTTACTCCAGTGAACTCCGTCACCTGGCTCAGGGAGTCCAGCGGTATATCCGCGGCGGTCATCAGGATTGCGTCTGAAATCGTCATTTTGATCACCTAATGTTCCATCGATGGCTTTCCCAAACGTATAATTTCTACAGTTGAATCACGCTTCATGCTTATATTAACCTTATCCCCCTTGGAAAGGCATGGAGTTTTTATTGGATGAGTGTAGCGCACTTTTATTATCTGATCATTTGCTTGTATTATCGCTGTACATGTGAGCGTGGTATATGCCTCGTTGGGTATGCAGTCTGTATCAGCTAAAACCTCCGCATTTTCAGCATTAACTGGTCTTCCTTCAATCAAAACACCAACAAAAGCATCTTGCCCACTCTTTTGATTTACAGAGAAAAACAAAAATAGGACGAATACTACAACAAAAAGAAAAAGAAGTCTTTTCATCTCCCCACCTCATTATCAGCCGCCTAAAGCAGTGGGTTCACTCATCTTCCTCAATGCCCATTGCCTTCTCGCAGTACTCGTGCATCTCCTTCCAGTTGCTGCCCATATACTTCTCCATTATCGGCTCCATTTCCTCATGCATCTCGGTGAAGTTGCCGCTTGCCATGTACTCCTCCATCTGAGCGTACATCTCGTCGTCCATCATGCCGTGCATGCCGTAGCCCATCATGCCCATGCCATGTCCCATTCCCATCATGGGACTGAATCCTCTCCAAAGACCTTTTTCCTCTGCATTGTCAAACGTCCCTGTATGAGCCATGCCTATTGGAATTGCTATGAGCGCTCCAATTATAAATCCGATTAATATTGACTTCCACTCCATCTCAAATCACCTCTTTTGTTGCTTCAGATTGTACTTATGAGCAAAATGCTAATAGGCTTATTATTTTCAACATGTAAACCACGACTGATAAGGTTTCACAAGATGAAAGGACAAAGTTAATTGGAAGTTTACATATTATAAATTGTGATGGAAATGGCTGAAACCGCCAAAAAATATGATAGGTTTTCAAAATTCTACGACTTATTTGAAGCGTTAATAGAGAGTAGGGCTTTCTCAAAATATAGAAGGAAAGCTTTAAGCTTGGCTAAAGGCAAAGTTCTTGAAGTGGGTGTTGGAACAGGTAAAAATCTACCCTACTATCCAAAGGATGTTGAAGTTATCGGAATAGACTTCAGTAAAGGAATGCTTGAGAAAGCCGAAAAGAGAAGAAAAGAGCTTGGCCTTAAAAACGTCAGGCTTCTCCTGATGGATGCTCAAAATCTGGAGTTTGAAGACAACAGCTTTGACACCGTCGTTAGCACTTTCGTCTTCTGCACCGTGCCTGACCCGATAAAGGGGTTGAGGGAAGCATACCGCGTATTAAAGCCAGGGGGGAGGGCCATATTTTTGGAGCACATGAAAAGCGAGTCAAGGCTTTTGAACGTTCCCCTCTACCTTATGGATCCCGTGATGAGGGCGCTCACGGGAACATCCATGGTGCGGGAGACGCAGAAGAACATCAAAAAGGCAGGTTTTAAGATAGAGCGCGTTGAAAACCTGTTTTTTGATATTGTAAGGTTAATTATTGCCACAAAATCTTGATACATTAATATAGCAAAAACAAATCCCCTGTTTCCCAATTTTATCCAAAACCCTTCATTCAAAACCATAGGTTAAATGAGGCTGAAGTACTTCTGTTTTTGATAAAATCTGCATTGCCACAACCGAAAGATATATATGCATTTTTATTCATTAATGAGTATGGAGGGGTTAAGATGGTAGAAAATTACACAAAATTGGGTATTTATGATAACATATTGCAGACTATCGGAAAAACACCATTAGTGAGGCTGAGGAAGATAGAGAGATACTTCAACCTTAAAAACGAGCTCTACGCCAAAGTGGAGTTCTTCAACCCCGGAGGAAGTGTAAAGGACAGGATAGGTAAGTACATGATAGAGGGGGCAAAGAAAGAAGGAAAAATAGTCCAAGGGGCAGTAATAATTGAGCCCACGTCAGGAAACACAGGTGTGGGGTTAGCTTTAGTTGCAGCCGTTGAGGGATACATGACGGTCTTCACAATGCCGGACAAGATGAGCACCGAGAAGGAGCTCCTCCTAAAGGCCATGGGTGCTTTCGTCATTAGAACGCCCACCGCTGTGGCCCCGGGCGACCCGAACTCCTACTACAAGGTGGCAGAGGCTGTAAGAAACCTCATCTGGAAGAAGGGGAGGGCGGTAACCCGAGAGGAGCTTAAGGAGATAGTCGAGTACGTTCAGCGGCTCGTTAATGAAGAGAAGCTCGACGAGCTTAAAGCCATCCTTGAGGATGAAGTGGAGGAAACGCCCTACGCCTACATCCCCAACCAGTACTTCAACAGCTACAACCCCCTGGCGCACTACGAGACCACCGCGAGG